>CAVWSP010000025.1:0-25406 GCA_963757835.1 Terriglobia bacterium
ACGATGACATTGGGGCGTGTCTGGAACGGTTTCTGGATGCGGTGCGCGGGTTTGCGCCGAGGCGCGGTGGGTGCGTCCCGAGTCGATGCATGTGACGCTCAAGTTCATCGGGGAGAAATCTTCTGAGGCCGTGGACGGGATCAAGCAGGCTCTGAGCGCCATCCGGACGGGCGGCGTCGAGATTTCATTTCGCGGTTATGGATTCTTTCCGACTGCGAAGGCGCCGCGTGTTTTCTGGATTGGAATTGCTGCCAACCGCCGCTGGCCGCTTTGGCAAAGTCTGTAGATGATGCCACGGCCGCCGTGGACGTTCCCAGGGAAGAACACGCGTTCAGCCCGCACCTTACCTTGGCTCGTGGAGGAGCGCGTCACAGCTCCGGTTCGCCTCACCTTCGCAAGGGTGACGGCCCAAACCCGGTGTTTCTACGCTTGCAGGAGAAATTGGCCGCGATGCAGACCCTCGATTTTGGTACGATGACCGCCCGTGAATTCTTCCTGTACCAGAGCCAGCCGATGCGGGGCGGCGCGCGGTACACCAAGATTGCACGCTTTGACTTGGAGTAGCGCCGGCGCCCCGGCGGCTGTCCGGCGGGCGTCCTCGCCCGCCGCGAATGACTCTCGAGTTGCGGCAAGGCCTGTGCTCCGAATTGCTCTCAGAGGGGTGGGCGGGACGCCCGCCCGACAGCCGGCGAGACGCCGGCGCTACGAAAATCGATGAGTATTCTTCTCACCGCCGCTTTCAGCTATCTGTTGGGATCGATACCCTTCGGCTTCATTCTGGTGCGCATTTTTCGCGGACAGGACGTCCGGCTGAGCGGCAGCGGCAATATCGGCGCCACTAACGTCGCTCGTTCTTCGCCTGCCCTGGGTCTGCTGACTCTGGTTCTGGACGCGTTCAAAGGATTGGCCGCAGTGGCTCTAACTCGCGTTTTTTTTCCGGGCGACAGCCTGCTGTCCGGCCTGGCGGCGCTTTTCGCGATCATGGGGCATATGTTTCCAGTCTGGCTGAAATTCCGCGGCGGCAAAGGTGTGGCCACGGCGTTAGGATCGTTCGTGCTGCTGGCGCCCAAAGCCCTGCTCCTGGCGGTAGCCATTTTTGTCGCGGTGGTACTTGTGTTTCGTCATGTCTCTCTCGGCTCCATGCTGGCGGTTGCACTCTTTCCCGTTCTCGCCTGGCTTTTGCACGACTACGGCGAGGCGCCGCAGGTGCTCATCCTGATGGCGGCTGCATCAGTACTCATCATCGCCAGGCACCATCAGAATATCCGCCGCCTTCTGGCCGGGACTGAACCTCGCTTTCAATGGAGGCGGGGATGAGCCGGATTGCGGTCATCGGCGCGGGTGCGTGGGGCACGGGTCTGGCCATCGTGCTGGGACGGGGCAGCCGTCATCAGGTGCGGCTCTGGGCACACGAGAAGGAAGTCCGCGATTCGATTTCGAACCGTCGCGAAAATGAACTCTTTCTTCCCGGCGTGTCCATACCGGCGACGGTTTCGCCCACCGGCAGTCTGCAGGAAGCTTTGGACGGCGCTGAAATCGTGGTCAGCGTCATGCCTTCGCAGCATTGCCGTCATTTGTTTCAGCAGATGTTCCCTCACATCCGGCCCGAGCTTCTCTTCGTAAGTGCAACCAAAGGTTTGGAGGAAAAGACGCTCCTGCGGATGACCGAAGTGGCCGCGCAAGTCATCGAACTGAGCTGTGGGTTTGCGCCGCGGATCGCCGCGCTGAGCGGGCCGTCGTTCGCCAGGGAAGTGGCACGAGGGGATCCCACGGCCATCACGGTGGCTTCGAAGGATTCTGAGCTGGCGGAAACGGTGCAGAGAGAATTCAGCGATCCGCGCGTTCGGCTCTATACGAATGACGATGTGGTCGGAGTTGAACTCGGCGGAGCACTGAAAAACATTATCGCCATCGCAGCCGGGGTGTGCGACGGGCTGGGCCTGGGCCACAATTCCATTGCCGCTCTCATCACTCGCGGCCTGGCCGAGATCACGCGCCTGGCCGTCGCCTGCGGTGGCCGCCAGGAAACCATGTCCGGGCTGGCCGGACTGGGCGACCTGGTCCTCACCTGTACGGGCGGTCTCTCCCGCAACCGCAGCGTGGGCGTCGAGTTGGGCCACGGCCGCAAGCTGCCGGAGATCATCGCAGGCATGCATGGGGCGGTCGCGGAAGGCGTCTTCACCACCCAGGCCGCGGTCGGGCTAGCCCGGGCTCAGGGCGTCGAAATGCCAATCACCGAGCAGATGGATCAGATTCTTCATCATGACAAGCCTCCGGCGGAGGCGATCAACGATCTGATGACGCGCAGCGTGAAGAGCGAGATGGGGTCTTAGCTGTCAGCTGTCAGCTGCTGGCTTCTGGCTGCTAGCTTGTGGCCGCCAGGCGCCTGCTTATGACAGCCAGTCGGTGGCTGCTTGAGGAACATCTATATTGTTTACAATAAGTTAGACTTACGTCCTTCGTCCGGGAATTCAGTGGCACTTTGGTAATAGACACTGGCCTTCGGGCTTCGCCTTGTAAGTGGTCTCAGCCTTTAAAATTCCAAGAGGTTGCTGTAGCCGCCGGCAGTGAGCAGGAGGCGGGTTGGGCCACTTTGTCTTGAAATTACCCCTTCCATCACGCGTTCCCATTTTGTACGTCATCCTGGGTGTGCTCGCGCTCATCAGCGTGGTGCCGATGTATTTTTATTCGGAGCAGGTGGAGGCCATCAACCGGGAACGCCTGATCACCAACGAACGGCTGCTGCAGAATACAGTGACTCGTTCCCTGGCTGACGACATCTCGCAGCACCAGGAATCGCTGCGCATGATGCTGGCCAACCTTTCGTCTGCCCTGCAAGTGGCCAGCGGCGGCGACATTACCGCCGAGCATGTGGAAGCCCCCGAGCTGCGCGCCCTGCTGGAGCATTTTGTTTCTTCCTCCGGAGACCTGGCCTACGCCACCCTGGTGAACTCGGAGTCCAAGGGAATTTCGGCGGGCCGCATCGCTCCCGATGCGTTTCTGCAGCGCGACCTGGTACGGGCCTATGACGCCGCCCGCGAAGGCCGAGCCTATAGCGGCCAGGCCCTGGTCGTGGGTAGCGGAAAGTCTGCCCGCACCGTGATGCTGGTCAGCACGCCGGTGATGTATGGAGGACGCTTTCTGGGAATGATTGGAGCGGTGGAGGACCTGCAGTTCCTGATCCGCCGTTTGCAGGAAGTCAATCGCGGCGGGCTTACGCCTTACGTGGTGGATAGCGAGGGTCGCCTGGTCGCGGGCGCAACTCCCGACTACGCTACCGGGCAGGACTTGACCAACTCGGAGATCGTGCGCAACTTCCTGGAACAGGGCGGCCAGTCCCAACTGGTGGCGGCCACCCGGGAATTCAGCGTCACCCAGGGCAAAACCAGCACCAAGATGCTCGGCACCTACAGCCCGGTGGGTAACCTGGACTGGGCGGTGATCGTGCAGAAGCCGCGCGCCGAGGCTTACCGCGGAGTGTACGAGATGCAGCGCAGCGCCCGCATGCTGGCATTACTGGCCATTTTGCTGAGCGTGGGCATCAGTATTTTTGCCGCGCGGCGCATCACCAATCCGCTGGAAGTTCTCACGGCCTCGAGCCGGGCCATCGCCCGCGGCGACTTCTCTCAACGGGTGAAACTCAGAAGCCGCACCGAGATTGGGGAACTGGCGGCGACTTTTAATACCATGTCCGACGAGCTCGAACACTTCGTGCTCGACCTCAAACGCGCCGCTACGGAAAATCGCGACCTGTTCATGAGTTCCATTCAGATGCTGGCCGGGGCGGTTGACGAAAAGGACCCTTACACTCGTGGACACTCCGACCGGGTCACGCGCTACTCCATGCTGATCGCGCGGGAGATGGGACATCCCGAGGAATTTCTGGAAATCGTGCGCGTCTCCGCGCAGCTGCACGACGTAGGCAAGATTGGCATTGAAGATCGCATTCTCAAAAAGCCGGGAGCGTTGACCCCGGAAGAATTTGAAATCATGAAGACCCATACCACCAAGGGTGCCAACATCCTGCGCCCGGTGGCCCAGCTGAAAGACATGATCCCGGGAATCGAGTTGCACCATGAATCGCTTGACGGACGGGGCTATCCCCGGGGCCTGCAGGATGCGGAGATCCCCCTGCTGCCGCGCATTATTGCGGTTGCCGACACCTTCGATGCGCTGACCACCAACCGCCCTTACCAGCAGGCGCACGACCCTGAAGCCGCATTGCGTATCATCCACAATCTTTCCGGCAAGCGGCTGGATCCCACCGCGGTCGCGGCCTTGACTGCGATTTACAAGCGCGGCGAAATCCGTATTCAGGCGCCGATTGTTAACGTCCCCAATGCTTCGGCGCAGGCGCCTGCCGCTCAACCTTCGGTCACGCCTTCCTCTGCTCCCGAAGTTCGGGCCGCTGTGGCAGCAGCCGAAGCCTCAGGGCGATAGCTATCCACTTTGCAGGCAAGAGCCTTTAACCGCAAAGGTCGCAAAGATACCGCAAAGAGCGCAAAGAACTGCACCCGTGAACTTTTGCGCTCTTGGCGGTATCTTTGCGACCTCTGCGGTTAAACGCGTTTGATCTTACCCGCCGCAACGAACCAGACCCTCGCCCGCTATAATTGGTTCAGCACCCCAGTTTCCCGAAATTTCATGATTCAGACTCTCTTTGGCAGCCTCGACGAGCAGCAGAAACCCAGCTTCCTTGATCGCATGAAGGAAGCGGTGACCCGCACCCGGGAAAATCTCAGCGAACGCATTGAGGAGGTGGTCTCCTTCGGCAAGGAGATCGACCGCAACACGCTGGACGACCTGGAAGCCACTCTTCTCGGAGCTGATCTGGGCGCGACCACCACCCACGAAGTCCTGGACAAACTTCGGGAGAAGGCCGATCGCAAGCAAATCGGGAACGTGGATGAACTCAAACGGCTGCTGAAAGAAGAGATCCTCGCCATCCTGAAGACGGCGGATTCTCTACCGGTGGCCCGCGTGGACGGAACGCCCGAGGTGATTCTGGTGGTGGGCGTGAACGGCACGGGCAAGACCACGACCATCGGCAAGCTGGCCCAGGTGCTACGCTCCGAGGGAAAAACGGTGCTGCTGTGCGCGGCCGATACTTTTCGCGCGGCGGCCATCGAGCAACTCGAGGTCTGGGGACAGCGTACGGGGACGGAAGTCATTCGCACCAAGGCGGGGGGGGATCCGTCGGCCGTGCTCTACGATGCGCTGCAGGCGGCGACGGCCCGCCACACCGATTATGTGATCATCGATACCGCCGGGCGCCTGCATACCAAGACCAACCTGATGGCGGAGCTGGAAAAGATGCGGCGCACGGCACAGCGCATCATTCCCGGCGCGCCGCACGAGACGCTGCTGGTGATGGACGCGACCACCGGGCAGAATGGTTTGCAACAGGCGAAGATGTTCACGGAGTCCGCGGGCGTGACCGGCATCGTCCTGACCAAGCTCGATGGCACGGCCAAGGGCGGCGTGGTGGTCGCCATATCGCGTGAACTGGGTGTCCCGGTTCGCTACGTGGGGGTGGGCGAAAAGGCCGGCGACCTGTTGCCCTTCGATCCCAGGGATTTTGTGGATTCGCTTTTCGTTTAGCCTGCGTCGGCATCAAACCTTACCTGAGCCGAAGATTCCTGATGACTTCCAAGAAAGCCAGCAAACGCGAAAGCAGAAAAACGCCGCGGAATTCCACGAGCGGCCAGCTTTCGTCGAGTCGCGAAAGCGATGAATACTTTCTCCATCGCGCACTTGAGCTGGCTCGTAAAGGTATCGGTTTAACTTCGCCCAACCCTTGCGTGGGGGCGTTAATTGTCGATGATACGGGCCGCGTCGTTGGGGAAGGTTCGCACACCTTTGAGGGCGTCAAGCACGCCGAGGTGCTGGCCCTGGAGCAGGCAGGCGACCAGGCCCGGGGCGCAACTGTTTACATCAACCTTGAGCCTTGCTCGCATCAGGGTCGAACCGGAGCGTGCGCCGACGCCGTCATCGCCGCTGGCATTCGCCGCGTCGTCGCCTGCATGCAGGATCCCAACCCCCTGGTTGCGGGCAAAGGTTTTGAGCGCCTCCGCAACGCGGGAATCTCGGTGGCTTCAGGCATTTTGCAGGAAGAAGCTAAACCGCTAAATGAAGCCTTCGCCAAATATATTCGCCAGCATACGCCTCTGGTCACGCTCAAGTCGGCGATGACGCTGGACGGTAAGATCGCCCCACCTCCGGGGGAGTTGCAGCACCCCGGGGCGCTTGGCGGAGGAGGCGCAACCGGCGGATGGATCAGCAGCGATGTGGCGCGTGCCCACGTGCAACAGCTGCGTCATGGCCACGATGCCATCATGGTGGGTGTGGGTACGATCATCGCGGACGATCCGCTGCTCACCGATCGCAGCGGCCTTCCCCGGCGCCGGCCTTTGCTGCGGGTGATTGTGGATTCGCGGCTGCGGCTGCCACCAGAGTCGCGCGTGGTCAAGACGGCAAAAGAAGATGTGCTGGTGCTGTGCTCTTTCGCAGAGGAGAAGAGGAAGCGCGAACTGCAGGACCAGGGCATCCGGGTGGAGCAGGTCCCGGTCGGAGTGGGAGATGGCCGTCCGGACATGACGCAAATCGCGCGCCGCCTGGGGACGATGGAGATTACCAGCTTGCTGGTGGAGGGCGGAGCCATGATCAACGGCGCGGCCCTGGCCTCGGGCATTGTGGACAAGGTGTTCCTATACTATGCCCCCAAAATTCTGGCGGGGACCGGTTCTGTTCCTTTTGCTACCGGGCCAGGCTTTGTCCGCATGAGCGAAGCGGCGTACGTAAAGGAAATTCGGTTGCACCGCTTCGGCGAAGACTTTGCGGTTGAGGGATACCTGCGCGATCCCTACGGCGAAGTCCAGTAGCGCCGGCGTCCCGCCGGCTGTCGGGTGGGCACCCTGCCCACCCAGTTGCATTCTGAACTTGCTCGCTAGCGAAGTGACTTGCCAGAATCGGGGGCGGGACGCCACCCGGCCAGCCCGCGGATGCCGGCGCTACAATAGCAGCGTATGTTTACCGGAATCATCGAAGAGGTCGGGCGCGTCACCGGCATCGCTCAAGAGAACGGCAACCACCGTCTTACGGTTGCAGCTTCCCGGCTGAACCAGGAACTGAAACAAGGTGACAGCATCGCCGTCAGCGGCGTCTGCCTCACCGCGGTCGAAATCACGCCGCAATCTTTTGCCGCGGATTTGGCGTCTGAAACCTGGAAGCGCACTTCTTTTTCGCGCATCAAGAAAGACGCGCTGGTCAATCTGGAGCTGCCCATGCGTGCCGACGGTCGCTTTGGAGGCCACATCGTTCAGGGTCACGTGGACGGCACCGGCAAGTTTCTCGCCCTGGATCGAGTCCAGCGTGCGGATGATTACTGGCTGCGCATTGAAATACCACCGGAACTGGCACGCTATGTGATCTTCAAAGGTTCGTTGTGCATTGAAGGCATCAGCCTGACCGTGGCCAAAGTCGAAGCGACGAGAGTGACGGTGGCGATTATTCCGCACACGGTGACGATGACCAACCTGAAGTCACTCAGGCCCGGCGCTCCGGTGAACCTCGAGGTGGACATGGTCGCGAAGTACGTGGAAAAGATGATGAAGGGGGAATCTGCGAATTCAGCGCTCTCCGTGGAGAGGCTGGTTGGCGAGGGATTCTAGCGGCCTGAGCGAACCGGCACATTGTAATTCGGAGCTTGGGATTTTCGTGATAAGACACGCCAAGTGCATGACCACGAAGGACACGAAGTTTCACGAAGGGTTTGTTTTTCAGGGTTTCCTTCGTGTACCTTCGTGCCCTTCGTGGTTCAAGGTCTCCAAAATGACCCACCACGGGAACCAGGCATTTGGCCCATGCCAAACTGAGGTCAAAGGCAAAGGCGGCGGACAGAGCCTGCCCTGAGCGAAGTCGAAGGGAGTGTCCGCCCCACACAATCAATTCACTTCGATCGATGCCTCTATCCCCGGCTCATCGAGTCTCAGGAACTCCTGCACGATCGGTTCCTGGCAGCGCTCCATCTCGTCGTAGGTCCCGAAAAAAATAGCTCTGCCTTCGTGGAGAAACATCACCCGGTCGGCCAGTTTCTTGGCCAGGCGCATATCGTGAGTCACGACCACGCTGGTCAGGTGCAACTGAATTTTCAGGCGCTTGATCAGGTCGCCGAGCAGTTGCGCCATCAGGGGATCGACCATGGTGGTAGGTTCGTCATAGAGGACGCATTCCGGCTGAGCGGCCAGTGCCCGGGCGATCGCAACCGAGCGCTTCATGCCGGTAGATAAATCCGAGGGCAACTGGTCGCGCATTTCTTTAACACCTACCATGTCCAGCAGGCCATCGACGATCTGGTAAATCTGCTCTTCCGAAAGCTGGCGCCGTTCGCGCAAGGGAAAGGCCACGTTCTCGCCCACAGTGAGCGAATCGAACAACGCCCCATTCTGGAAGACGATGGTGACCTTCTTGCGGATGCGTTCCAGGTCTTCCGGTCCGTAGTCAGTAATGTCCTCATGGGCCACGATCACCCGGCCCGAGTCTGGCTTGAGAAATCCCATGATGTTCATTAACGAAACCGACTTGCCCACGCCGCTGCGGCCGAGAATGCAGATTGTCTCTCCATCCATCACGGTGAAGCTGACGTGGTCGAGCACGCGATTGTCGCCAAATGCCTTGGAGACATCCTTGAACTCGATATAGGGTCCTAATTTGCCGTTGGTGGCCATGGGGCAGTCGTCAGTCTTCGGTCCTTGGTCGTTGGTCCTTGGTCGTTGGTCCTTCTTTGCGTTCTTTGCGGTTAATGCTTTTGACTGCAAAGCGCGCAAGGTTGTCCTGGTCGGTCGCCGCTGACCGATGCGCTCAATAGTAAATGCATCTGAATCACCGGGTGGACAATTTCAACTTCGCTTCCTGCCAGTCTTGTTCGGTGTTCAGGTTACGAAACATTTCTTCCGTGAAGCCATTTTGTTCCAGATCTCTCTGGTCAATCACTCGGGTTTCGACTTGAGAGAACAACCTGTCGATTCTGTTTTCTCCGGTGCGCAGCGAACCTTCCGCAACTTCCGCAAAAGCCTGGCGGTAAACCGCACACAGTGGCTGCAGGCCTCCGCCGGCTGCCGGCACTACAACCAGCGCTGGGGTGCGGCGCGCCTGGGCGACCAGATAGCTTAACAGCGCCGGTTCCAGGAATGGCATATCGACTGCGACGATCAGATTCAGTTCAGCGCGTGTGTTGGCCAGCGCCGCATGAATTCCGGCCAGGGGTCCCTGTCCCGGATAAATGTCTTCGATGACCGGACCGAACGCTGCGAATTTTGCGGCGCTGCCGACAATCTGTGCGCTCCCGGCGGCAGTGGTTACCGACTGCAGCGCATGGGTCAGCAGCGTGCGTCCTCCGAAGTTCATCAACGTTTTGTCCTGGCCCATGCGAGAGCTCTTGCCGCCGGCCAGGACAAATCCACTGATAGAATCCACGCCGCGATGATACACGCCCCAATCAATGAGTCAGTTTGAACAATCCAAACCCGGGGTGATCCTGCGGGACTTCAGTCCCGAGGATCTGGCGCGCAGGGGGCCCACGCTTGCCCACGCCGAGCACCTGCTTCACGCCAGATGCGTCGCAAGCTCAGCATGACCCATTGTCAAATCACAGAACCGCCAATATTTCCAGCCAGTTGCGGGACCCGATTTTGATAAGACGAAAGTAACCTAGCCCAAGTGCCAACCGCTGTTGGATGATAGGTCGTCCCGGCGAACCATTCCGGAAGAAACGACCATGCCCCAGAAGTTAATGGACGTCCTCATGCTTGGCCGCTGCTCCCATGAATTTTCCTGGCCTCGGCGAGCTGCCGACGGTCAGTATTACCAGGTGTGCCTGCTTTGCGCGGCAGAGTACAAGTACGACTGGAAGACGATGAAGCGCATCAAGCGCGTAGCCAGCGCGCCCGAGGCCACCGCCGAGACCCAGCGCGGCAAGAACAACAAGAAACCAACCTGGGTTCCGCGCGCCCGTCGCCTCGCGCTGCAGGCGCCGGTCCGCTATCGCCCCAAGGGCCTGGGAACATGGCACGAGGGGACGGTTGAGAACCTCAGCCAGTCGGGCGTACTCCTGCTCGGGCCACAACAGTTGCCGGACAACACGCTGGTGGAAATGGTGTTCGAGATGCCGGAGGAGATTTCCGGCCAAAAGAACAGCACCGTTTTGTGCCAGGGCCGGATTATCCGACGGAAGGACGTCCGCGACACGGAATCGGTCGGCCTGGCCGCATCCATTCTCGATTACAAGTTCCTGCGCCAGCACTGACGCGGTCTGGGCAAGCCGCGGTCTGCTTCCGGGTCAGGCCCCGGATCGGGGCCCAAGTAGCTCTCCGCCACCCGGTTACGGCTTTGGTGTCCGCAGCTATCCCAACACAATTTTGCCCGAGACCGGCGGCGTTTCTGCATCTAAACTAGCTATACTCGGTTAGCCTAAATCAGGAGCATTTCTTATGAAGGCGAAACTTTCCATTTACGTCACCGCGATCATGCTGTTCGCGATCCTGACGGTTGGCGTGGGCTGCACCAAGGCCCCGAATGACGCCCAACTTACCAGCGACATCCAGACCAAACTGGCTTCAGACTCAGGTTTGCAGGGCAAGCAATTAGGCGTGAAAGCAGAAGGCGGGACTGTAACCTTGACGGGCACGGTGGACAATGACGCACAACGCGACGCCGCCGCCCGCTACGCCTCTGCCGAACCCGGGGTCAAGCAGATCGTAAATAATCTGCAAGTGGCCGCTCCCCCTCCGCCGGAAACGGCCGAAGCTACGCCTCCGCCAGTAGAGGAGTCCAAGCCTTCGCCGGCCCCGGCGCCGAAGCCGCGACGGCATGAGCCCCGCGTACGCAGCCTGCCCTCTTCGTCCACAGACTCAACCCCGGCTGCGCCCGTGGCTGCGATGGCGCCTCCGGCGCCAGTGGCTGCTGTGCCATCGACTCCGCCGCCTCCGCCGCCGCCGAAAAGGGTTACGATTCCTTCAGGCACCACGCTGGCAGTGCGGCTGGTGGATACCATTGATTCGGAAACCAGCCAGCAGGGCCAGACCTTCCATGCCACGCTCGATACTCCGCTGGCGGTGGATGGCGACGTGGTCATTCCCTCCGGCTATGACGTTGAGGGTCACCTGGTAGAGGTGAAGAGCGCGGGCAAGTTTGCCGGCCAATCGGTAGTAGCTCTGCAACTGGACCGCATTTCGTCGGGAGGCAAGTATTACAGTCTGCAGACCGATCAATACCGGCGACAAGGCTCATCGCGAGGCAAGAACACAGCCGCCAAAGTCGGCGCCGGCGCAGGCATTGGAGCCATCATTGGCGCCATTGCGGGCGGAGGCAAGGGAGCCGCGATAGGCGCGGCGGCGGGCGGCGGACTGGGCGGCGGCGTACAAGCAGCCACCAAGGGTCAGCAAATCAAGCTGCCCTCCGAGACGGTGCTGAACTTCACCCTACAGGCGCCTGTGACTGTCATCGCCACCAACCGCGGGCCTAACGAAGGACGCCACCGCATGGATCCCAATCGCTCCGACACCAATCAGTCGGATCCGAACCGGCCGCGACTGAATCGTCCGGATGACACGTCCGATTCGAGCCAAGCGGACCCTAATCAGTAAAGTTTTGTAAATCCCTCCAGCAGGCCGGCCTCGTGCCGGCCTTTTTCATTGCAGAATAAGTATGAAATTTACCGACCAAACCGCGCCTCGCCACATCCATATAAGGTTCCGGGAAGGGTAACTTCAAGGGGACTTCATGTGGATTGTTGCGCTGGCGTTGCGCCGGCCTTACACCTTCGTGGTTGTCGCTCTGCTACTGCTGATCCTTGGCCCGATCGTTATCTTCCGCACGCCTACCGATATTTTTCCGAACATTGACATTCCAGTGGTGAGCATTCTGTGGAACTACGCCGGCCTGAACGCACAGGACTTGTCCAGCCGGATCGTGACCCTGAACGAGCGCGTGCTGACCACGACGGTGGACGACGTCGAGCACAGTGAATCGCAATCGCTGAACGGGATTGCTGTGGTAAAGGTATTCTTCCAGCCTCACGCCAATATCGAAAAGGCGATCGCGCAGATCACCGCAATCTGCCAAACCCAGTTGCGCCAGTTGCCGCCGGGTACGACGCCCCCGCTGATCATTACCTACAACGCCTCGACGGTGCCAATTCTGCAGCTGGCCTTGTCGGGACAAAAACTTTCCGAGCAGCAACTCTTCGACTACGGAGTGAACTTTATCCGCACCCGGCTGGTCACGATTTCGGGTGCTGCCATTCCTTACCCGTACGGCGGCAAGCTGCGGCAGATTCAAGTCGATCTGGACACCAACGCCTTGCAGTCGAAAGGCCTGTCGCCGAGCGATGTGGTGAACGCCATCAGCGCGCAGAACCTTATTTTGCCCTCCGGGACCTCCAAAATCGGACAGTTCGAATATGACGTGGACCTGAATGGCAGCCCTCAAACCGTGGCCGAACTGAATGACCTTCCCATCAAACGCGTAGGCAACACAACCATCTACATTCGCGACGTGGCCTACGTGCGCGATGGATTCCCGCCCCAAACCAACATTGTGCGGGTGGACGGGAAGAGGGCATCGCTGCTTACCATCCAGAAAACCGGGAATGCCTCGACCCTGGACATCATTTCCGGAATCAAGAAGCTGCTGCCGCGAATCCAGGCTCAGCTTCCTCCGGAACTCGAGATCAAGCCCCTGGCGGACCAGTCCGTTTTCGTGCGCGCCTCCATCAACGGAGTATTGCGGGAGGGCCTGATTGCCGCCTGCCTTACCGGACTGATGATTCTGATTTTCCTGGGCAGCTGGCGCAGCACGGTGATCATCGCGGTTTCCATCCCGCTGTCGATTCTCACTTCCATCATCGTCATGAGCGCGCTGGGCGAGACCATCAACATCATGACCCTGGGAGGGCTGGCGCTTGCGGTTGGCATTCTGGTGGACGACGCCACTGTCGAAATTGAGAACATCAACCGGAATATTGCGCAAGGCAAGGAGATTCAAAAGGCGATCCTGGACGGCGCGCAACAGATTGCGGTCCCGGCCTTTGTTTCCACGCTGGCCATCTGCATTGTGTTCGCGCCCATGTTCTTTCTCACCGGCGTGGCCCGCTACCTGTTCGTGCCGCTGGCCGAGGCGGTGGTGTTTGCCATGCTCGCCTCTTACCTGCTGTCCCGGACGCTGGTCCCAACCATGGCTAAATACCTGCTACGCGGCCATGAACAGGAGGCTGGGCACCTGAACACAACCAGTCGTAATCCTCTGATCCGGCTGCAAGTAGCGTTTGAGCTGGCGTTCGAAAGGTTCCGGGACCGCTACCACGAGATGCTGGAGAGCAGCCTGCATCACCGGAGCGCGTTCCTGTGGGGCTTTGCCGCGGTGTGCGTGGGTTCGTGTGTGCTTTTGGCTCCCTGGCTGGGGCGGGATTTTTTTCCGAAAGTGGACGCCGGACAATTCAAGCTGCACCTGCGGGCACGGGCGGGCACGCGAATCGAGGAGACTGCGGGCCTCTGCGACCGGATCGAAGGCTTCATACGCGAAGAGATTCCACCCAGTGAAATTTCGAGCATCATCGACAACATCGGTTTGCCTTACAGCAGCATTAACCTCTCCTATAGCAGTTCAGCACCGACCGGGCCGGCGGATGCCGACATTCTGGTCACGCTGACTCAAGGCCATCGACCGACAGAACAATATGTCCACGATCTGCGCCTGAAGCTGGGGCCACGATTTGCCGGCGTTGATTTTTCGTTTCTTCCCGCCGACATCGTGAGCCAGATTCTGAATTTTGGCCTGCCTTCACCGATTGACATCCAGGTAACCGGATATGACTTGCAGGACAACCGGCGCTTTGCCAACCAGTTGCTGCGCCGCATCCAGATGGTCCCGGGCACGGCAGACCTGCGCATCCAGCAGCCCTTCGATGAACCGCATCTGCACATTAATGTGGATCGAACCAAGGCGCAACTGGCCGGGTTTACCCAGCGCGACATTGCGACCAACCTGCTGATCTCGCTGAGCGGCAGTTTTCAGACCTCCCCGACTTACTGGCTCAATCCCAAGAATGGAGTGAGCTACTCCATTGCAACCCAAACTCCGCAATACCGGCTGGATTCGCTGCAGGGGCTGGAGAACATCCCGATTACCGGCGCTAGCGGCGCAAGTCCGGCAATCCTGGGTTCGCTGGCGTCCATCGAACGGGGCACGGGGATGGCCCTGGTCTCGCACTACGACATACAGCCGGTCATCGATATTTATGGATCGGTGCAGCGGCGTGATCTGGGCGGAGTTGCCGATGACATCAAGAAGATCATCGATGACAGCCGCAAGGAGCTGCCGCACGGCTCCGAAATGGTGGTGCGCGGTCAAGTCCTGACCATGCAATCTTCTTACTCGGGACTGTTTTCCGGCCTGGCATTTGCAATCCTGCTGGTGTATCTGCTGATCGTGGTGAACTTTCAATCCTGGCTGGACCCGTTCATCATCATCTCGGCCCTGCCCGCGGCACTGGCGGGGATCGTGTGGTTGCTGTTCGTTACCGGGACCAGCATCAGTGTGCCGGCGTTGATCGGATCTATCATGTGTATGGGCGTGGCTACCGCCAACAGCATTCTGGTAGTCAGTTTTGCCAAGGAGCAGATGGAGGAGGGCAAGGACGCGCTGACGGCCGCACTGGCGGCGGGATTCACCCGCTTCCGCCCCGTCCTGATGACGGCGCTGGCCATGATCATCGGCATGGTGCCCATGGCCATTGGTCTGGGCGAAGGCGGAGAACAGAATGCGCCCCTGGGCCGGGCGGTGATTGGCGGCTTGATTTTTGCCACGACTGCCACCCTGTTCTTTGTTCCCGTGTTCTTCAGCTTGCTGCATGGACGGCGCGGCGGCGCGGCGGAGAAAAGTGTTGAAGGGAGCGTTTAGTTGAAATCATCGGTTGCATTCATATCCCGGGAGCGCGCATGAAGGTTGAAAATGAAGGTTGAAAATGAGAGCGGCATGTATCGACAGACCGGCGCGGGAGGCGCACGTCCAGAGAAAAATCGACGCTCTCACTGGTGGATTCTGGTGCTTGCAGTGGTGACGGCCGTGCTCGTGGTGATTGCCGGCATTCTTCCCCGCATCCAGGCGCGGACCGCCCTGCGCCGGGAGACCGCGGAAATGGCTGTGCCCACGGTGGCCGTGGTCCGGGCCAAGCGTTCTGCTCCCGCGCAGGAAATCATTCTTCCCGCAAATGTGCAGGCCTTTGCGGATGCTCCCATCTACGCCCGCACCAGCGGTTACCTGAAGCGCTGGTATGTGGACATTGGGAGTCGCGTAAAGCAGGGCCAACTGCTGGCGGAAATTGATACTCCGGAAGTGAACCAGGAGCTTCGGCAAGCTCGCGCCGACCTGGCCACGGCCCAGGCCAATCTCAATCTTTCAAAGATCACGGCCGACCGCTATGAAGGGTTGTTAAAGACTGATTCAGTTTCGAAGCAGGAATCTGATAATGCCGCGGGGGACTATGCGGCCAAGCAGGCCGCGCTGCAATCGTCACAAGCCAATGTGAAGCGCCTGGAAGAGCTGCAATCTTTTCAGAAGATCTACGCTCCTTTTTCCGGTGTCATCACAGCCCGCAATACTGACATTGGAGCCTTGATCAACTCCGGCAGCAGCGGTGGCAATGGAAATGAACTGTTTCACATCGCGCAACCCGACAAGCTGCGGGTTTATGTCAGCGTGCCTCAAGCCTATTCTCAGGCGGCCAAACCGGGTCTTACCGCCGACCTGACGCTGGCGGAGTTCCCCGGACGCCGCTTCGCCGGAAAACTGGTGCACACCGCGAATGCCATCGACCCGGCATCGCGCACCCTGCTGGTCGAGATCGCCGTGGACAATCCGACCGGGCAGCTTTTCACCGGCTCTTATGCGGAAGTGCATCTCAAGTTGCCGACTCCGACGTCCTCGCTGATATTGCCGGTCAATGCGTTGCTCTTCCGCTCCGAGGGATTACGGGTGGCGACGGTGGGCCAAGGTCAGAAGGTAGAACTGAAGTCGATCACCCTGGGCCATGATTTCGGCAACGAGGTCGAAGTGGTAGCCGGCTTGAGTGGAGATGAAAACATAATCGTCAATCCGCCAGATTCGGTTGTCGAAGGTGAGACGGTCAGGATTGGACAGGGGGCACAGTGAGGAAAGCGGGCGTCAGGCGTCGGGCGTCGGACCTCGGACGCCAGGCTTCGGACCTCGGGCGTCGGGCGTCGGACCTCGGGCGTCAGACTTCGGACCTCGTGCCATTCGTCCGACGTCTGAAGTCTGACGTCCGACGCCCGACGCCCGCCTTCGGGTTTCTGGTTCTGACGCTCCTGCTCAGTGGGTGCGCGGTGGGCCCGCGTTATGCAAAACCCACCCCACCGGCGCCTCCTGCCTACAAGGAAGTACCTCCAGACTGGAAGACTGCGCAGCCCAGCGATCAGATTGCACGCGGCAGGTGGTGGGAGATTTTCCAGGACCCGCAACTGAACGCGCTGGAAGAGCAGATCAATGTTTCCAATCAGAACCTCAAGGCCGCAGAGGCGCAATTCCAGCAAGCCCGGGCGCTGGTGCGCTTCAACCGGGCGGCTTACTATCCCACGGTGACGGCTGGCGCGTCGGCTACGCGCGAACATCTTTCCGAACATCGTCCGCTGGTTTCGACCTCCACACGAACCGATGCTACGGACCTGGTGATTCCAGTGGATGTGTCCTATGAAGCGGACGTATTTGGACGAGTGCGCCACACGGTGGAAGCGGCGCGCTCGAATGCCCAGGCCAGCGCCGCCGATCTGGAATCGGTGCGGCTGAGCCTGCATGCTGAACTCGCCTTCGACTACTTCCAGATGCGCACGCTGGACGCAGAAGAGCAATTGTTGACGTCGAACGTAACTTCTTTCGAACGGGCTCTGGAACTTACGCAAAACCGGTACAAGGGCGGAGTGGCCTCGGCGGTCGATGTAGCGCAGGCCCAGACCCAGCTGGAAAACACTCGCACTCAGGCCATTGATGTCGAGATTCAGCGCGCGCAGAACGAACATGCGATTGCTACTCTGATCGGACAACCTGCTCCAACTTTCACCGCTCCGGTGGCGGCGTGGAATTCGCCGCCGCCCGCTATCCCGCCCGGACTTCCCTCAGAACTGCTGGAGCGCCGGCCGGACATCGCAGCAGCGGAAAGACGCGTGAGTGCCGCCAACGCCCAGGTGGGTGTGGCCCGGGCGGCTTACTTCCCGATCTTTACTCTGACTGGTTCCGGCGGCTTTGAAAGCACCGCGATCACGACGCTGATTCAGGGGCCGAGCGGGTTCCTGACTGCGGGAGCGGCCGCCGCTGTGACTGCTTTCGACGGAGGCCGGCGCCGCGCCGTCTCCGAAGAGGCCCGCGCCGCCTATGACGGATCCGTGGCAAATTACCGCCAGACCGTCCTCACCGCCTTTCAAGAGGTGGAAGACAATCTGGCCGTGTTGCGTATTCTCAACGATGAGGCCCAGGCCCAACAGGCCGCCGTGACCGCGGCCGAGCACTCGCTCGAGCTTTCCACCAATCGTTACAAAGGCGGCGTGGTCAGCTATCTCGAAGTGACCACGGCGCAAAGCACAGCGCTGGCCGACCAGCGAGCGGCAGTGGATATTTTGCGGCGGCGCATGGCCGCCAGCGTTGCCCTGATCAAGGCCCTGGGTGGAGGATGGAGTTCCGCCAGCCTGCCGTCGGTGAAGGTTGACTCGCGTTCGCAGAACGCAACCGGCCAGTAGAGGACGTTGTACGGTTGCCTGTTCGCGTCTAGTACTAAAGTAATCCCCAATTTACCGGATTGCGCCTCTCTTGCCTGGGAGTGATCATCTATTCGTGTAGGTGAAAATTTAAGGAGGTATGCGCCATGCCTCTGATCCGCAATATTGAGGATCCCAGAGTTGTAATGCAGATCGACGGACTCAACCGTCGCAACCAATTGATTCGCGAACTCGCGATAGCGATTCTCCCCGAGACTCGCGGCTTCGAAAGCGTATTGAGCATCGCGAACCGGGTGTATGACCGCCATTGCTCGCTCCAGGCAAGACGATCGGATCGCGTCAGGTTCGATGGTTCGAGGATGACCGCGCTCAGCGCGTAGGATCGTCCGCACTCGAGCGGGCGGCATGAGAATCGTTGTGACCAGTTTGGTTGTGTTGGCAGATGGGAGGACAGGATGCCCTCCCGACAGCCGGCGGGACGCCGGCGCTACGAACGGCCCGCATTGCGTCGGGGGATGGGCAAAATGTATGCTCTCCCTCCATGGTTCGCACAATTCTTGCTGCTCTCTTCTTCTTATCCACCGTTACCTTTTCTTTGGCCCAGCAGCCGTTCCTTTCGTCGGAGCAGTGGGTCAAGCTGCGCGATGAGGCCAGCGGCGCTGCACCCTACGAAAATCTGCGCTACCTGACGCGTTTGCATCGCGTGCCCGCTACCGCGGAATTTGATCAGGCTGCGCAGTTTGTCCTGCAGCGGGCGCACGAGTACGGGCTCGCCGAAGTCCAGAGCGAGCAGTTCCCCATCGACGGAAAGACTTCATACGGCCTGATGCGTTCTTATCTCGGCTGGACGGTCGAAGCCGGACAACTCTGGGAGGTGCGGCCGCAGCATTTGCTGCTGGGCGATTGGGCGACCGACCCGATCCGACTGGCTGACTACAGTCACAGCGCCGATGTGGAAGCCGCGCTGGTGGATGTGGGCGACGGCTCCCATGAGTCCGATTACGTTGGCAAGGATGTGCGCGGAAAGATTGTCCTGGCCGATGGCGTTCTCGCCCGGGTGCAAGCCCTGGCCGTGGCCAAATACGGCGCCGCCGGCATGGTGAGCGACATGCCGAACCAGAGCACGGCGTGGTCCGGCATGGATCGTACCCTGGTGCGTTGGGGCCATCTCGATGCGCGCCAGCCGGCGGGCTTCGCCTTCATGATTTCGCGGGAAACTGCTGAGTCACTGCGGACGCGCCTGCGCGCGGGCGAGCAGCTCGTTCTGCATGCCAAAGTGAAAGCTGAAGTCGGGCCCGGACACTGGACCGTGGTAAGCGGAGTGATTCCCGGGAGCGATCCCACTGCCGGCGAAGTAGTTTACAGCTGTCATCTGGATCATGAGCGGCCGGGAGCCAACGACAACGGCAGCGGCTGCGTGACTATTCTGGAATCAGCCCGCGTGCTGGCGCGACTGATTGCCAGCGGAGCTTTGCCGCGTCCCAAACGCACGCTGCGTTTCGTCTGGGGACCGGAGGTTGAAGGCACCATGGCCTATCTCAGCCGCCATCCCGAGATCCGGGCACGGCTGCGCGCCGACATTCATATGGACATGGTCGGCGGCGATCCCTTCAAGAACAAATCCATCCTGCACGTGACCGAGACACCATGGTCGCTGCCCAGTTTTGTGACTGACGTGGGCGCAACTCTGGCGGATGTTATCCGCACCGGAGCAGCCAACTACGCGGGAAGCGGCGACGCCCCGGAGGCAGCGGTCATCGAAACTCGTGCCGGAGAGCAAGGCACACGCAACCAGTTTCTGGCGGATGTGACGCCCTATGCTGCCGGTAGTGACCATGACGACTATGATTCGTCCACCGTCGCGGTGCCGTCGCTCTACCTGCGTGATTGGCCCGACATTTACATTCACACCGACCATGACACGCTGCAGCAGATCGATCCCACCAAGCTGCGCCGCGTGGCACTGCTGGGCGCAGCCGCCGGATATGTATATGCCACTCTGGATGTGAAACGATCGCAGGAGCTGCTTCCCTTCTACGCATCGCAGTCTGAAGTACGGCTGGCGCAATTGTTCCAGCATGCACAGCAAGTAGTGGAGGACTCGAAACTGGATGCCGGCGCGGCCTGGTATGAGGCTCGCAACCTGCTGGGCCAGGGCCTGCACCGCGAACTCACGACATTGTCGTCACTGCTGAAGTTTGCCGGGCTGAACCCGAACCATTCAGCCGAGGAGAAAGCGCTCGCCGATCAGGTATCAACTTTCAATTCCTGGATCGACAGTCAAGCTCACACTCGAGGAGCGCAAGGCGCGGAACCGAAGGCACCATGGGCGGGAGATGCGGCAGCGCAAAAGATCCCGCTTCGCACCGGCGAGTTTGGACCGCTTACTTATCAGAACGACGATGTTCTCAAGGCGCGCCTTGGGCCCGAGCGCCTGGCGAAAGTCAAACTGCTCAACAGCGAGGCGACTCCACTACTTCACGAGCAGGACCTTTCGGAGCTCTACGCCTATGAGATCGTAAATTTCGTCGATGGCAAACGAAACGTGGGAGAGATCCGGGATGCGGTATCAGCCGAGTACGGCCCTCTGCCAGTGAATCTGGTAAGCGATTATCTCGACGCTTGTCGGGAGGCCGGGCGTCATTCAGTGGAAATAACAGCAGAATGCAGCCCGAACCTATTTAGCTTCCTCCGGAATCAACTGATAGCTCACGAAGGCCAGATGCTTGCTGTCGGGTGACCAGGAAGGAACGTTGATCGTTCCCTGCCCGCCAAAGAGCTTAGCCAACAGCTTGATTTTCTTGTCGCTCAGCGACATCAGGCGAAGGGTCACATCCTTGTTCTCCGGATGTCCGGTCACGCTGTGGTCGTAGGAAAGAAAGACCATCCACTTTCCGTCGGGCGAGATGTGCGGAAACCAGTTGTTGAATTCGTCCGACGTGACCTGCTCCTGCTGGCTGCCATCGCTGCGCATGCGCCATATCTGCATGCTGCCGCTACGCTCGGAGTTGAAGTAAATGAAATTTCCGTCAGGCGAATATTCTGGACCATCGTCCAGGCCCTTGGCGGTGGTGAGACGCGTCTCCTCTCCTCCGCTGGCAGGAATAGTGTAGATGTCGAATTCGTCGTTGCGCTGGCCCACGAAGGCCAGCGTCTTTCCATCCGGCGACCAGCCATGCCAGTAAGAAGGCGAATTTTTCGTGACCCGCCGGGGAGTTCCGCCGCCAATCGGCACGATATAGACGAGTGAGTTGTGGTCCTCCTGCGACTGGTCGCTAATGGCGAACTGGGTAGCGTCCGGCGAGATTCCGTGATCGTTGTTGCAGCCCGTGGCGAAGCCGGTATCGATGACTTCCGGTTTGTTTCCGCCTACCGGCAGTCGCAGGATATGACCATTGCTGTTGAATATGAAAAACGAACCGTCGCGGCTCCAGTTGGGCGCTTCGAAGTGTTCAGGCGCGATATACGCCACACTCCGGTCGCCGGAATTAGCCGCTACTGTTTCCAGCGTGCTGTACAGCGTTGGCTTGGTCGCGGTGGATGCAGACGTGGTCAATTCAACTTTTGAAAATACGGCCTTTTCAGTGACATCCTTATCGTGGGAACAGACGCCGATTCCGACGTAAAAGTCTCCCTGCAAAGGCACGCGCAGCCAGCCGCCCGCAACCTCGGGCTCGCCTTCAGCAGCGGCCAGTGCCATGTAAACGTAATCGCCGCGCTTTGCGATGCGCAATCTCTTCGGGCCGGACAGGTTCGACTGGATCTCTCGCGTGACCACTCCCTTTTCGTCACGATATTGCAGCGCCGTCATTCCCACACCATGCAGCGCGACGTCGGCATATACGGAATCGGCGTCGAGGCTCTGCCGCAGCATGAGCACCGCCTTCTTATGCGGATTTCCGGTCGTCGTGGGAAACGAAATGTCGGCAGTCAAAGTGACATCTCCCGACATCTTCTTCCAGACAAACTGAAAGGCATCGGCGGCAAACCACATATTCTCGCCGCTGCCGGTGAGGGTGTAGGTTTGCTTCGAAGCGTCATATTCGACGGAGCCGGGATGCAGGACCGTACCGACATCGGCATGGTCCTCGAATATTCCAACCGGCGCGGCCGGGGGCTTCGCCCACGACTGGTTTGCCTCACTGGCAAATAGAAGGACAACCGCGGTTACAAGGGACGACCATACGATTTGTTTTCGGCGCACGAAAACCTCCGGGCTTCAAGGTGAACGAATATGCGTTCGTCCTACTCGTGAATGTCAGTCAGTGGCTGCCGCCCGCCAGCTCGCGAACGATATCATTGACGAACGATTTGGCGTCTCCAAATAGCATCAGGGTCTTGCCAAGATAATAGAGCGGATTATCAATTCCGGCGAAGCCCGGGCTCATGCTGCGTTTGATCACCATCACCGTGCGCGCCTTGTCCACGTCGAGAATGGGCATGCCGAAGATCGGGCTGGAGGCATCGGTGCGGGCGGCGGGATTGGTGACGTCGTTGGCGCCAATCACCAGGGCAACGTCGGTCTGCGCAAACTCGCCGTTGATATCGTCCATCTCCACCAGCCGGTCGTAGGGAATGTCAGCCTCAGCCAGCAGCACATTCATGTGCCCCGGCATGCGGCCGGCGACGGGATGGATGGCGAAGCGCACGTCCACGCCGCGCTTGCTGAGAGCGTCGTATAGTTCCCGTACCTTATGCTGCGCCTGGGCCACCGCCATTCCGTACCCCGGAATGATCACGACTTTGTTAGCGGCGGCCAGGATCGCGGCGGCTTCTTCCGCTGTCGCGCTGCGCACCGTCTTGGCTTCCTGCCCGGCCACAGCCGCGGGTTGCACCTGGCCGAAGGCCCCGAACAGCACGTTGCCGAAGGAGCGATTCATGGCCTTCGACATGATCACGGAGAGAATAAAACCCGAGGAACCGTCAAGCGCGCCCGCAATAATGAGGAGCTTGCTGTCGAGAACGAATCCCATCGCCGCTGCGGACAGTCCGGCGTACGAGTTCAGTAGGGAGATGACGGTCGGCATGTCCGCCCCGCCGATGGGAACGATCATGAGCACACCGAACAGAAGTGATATCCCCATCATGAGGGGAAATATTTGCCTCGCACCGGGGTGCAGCACGAGGTAGCTTGCGCCAGCCACCGCGACGGCGAGAAACAACAGGTTGACCAGATTTTGGCCCTTATAGGTAAGGGGGCGCTGCGGAAGAATCTCCTGGAGTTTTCCCGCGGCCATCAGGCTGCCGGTGAAGGTCAGCGAGCCGAGGATGACCTCAGCGGAGAGCACGGCCATGGTGAAGCGGGAAATGTCAGGACTGCGAAGATAGAACTCGGCGGTGCCGACCAGGGTGACGCAGAGCGCGCCGAAAGCGTGGCTGAGAGCCGTGCGCTGGGGCACGGCGGTCATCTGCACCAGCCCGAGAGGAATTCCAATGCAGGTGCCAAGCACCAGTGCGATTGCTATCCCGCGGTAATCGACGATGCCGTGCTGCAACAGAGTCCCGCCGATGGCCAGCAGCATTCCGATTTCACCCGCCCAGATACCGCGCCGGGCCGTGCTCGGCGAACTCATCCATTTCAGCGAGAGAATGAAAAGGATGCTGGCAACCAGATAGGTGATTTCGATTTCGGGCTGGGTGACTGGCAGGGTGTTCATGGTTTGGTGGGGCGGCTGCTGTGGAACATCTTGAGCATGCGGTCGGTGATCAGGAAGCCGCCGACGATATTGCTGGTGGCGGCGATGATGGCCAGCATGCCGAGCACGTAAGAAAGTCTGCTCTCGTGCCGGCCCACGAGCACGATGGCGCCCACCACGGCGATGGCGTCAAGGGCATTGGTCAGCGACATCAGTGGTGTATGAAGTAAAGGTGAAACCCGGCGGATGACTTCAAACCCGATGAAGGCCGCCAGCATGAACACGAAGAGGCCGTTGATCAGCGTGGAACTCATTGTTCCTCCACCCCAAAGAAATTCCCTGAATCTAATTTCCGCCCGCAGAAACCAGCGCGGGCTGAGAGAAGAACTCCCGTACCCGTTGGTTGACCACTTCCCCTTCGCGGGTCAGCAAGGTTTCGCGAATGATTTCGTCCTGCAGATCAAGCCGGACCTTGCCATCTTTCACCAGGTGCAGCAGAAATGCGGTGATATTGCGGGCGTACATCTGGCTGGCATGGTAAGGCACTCCGGTGGAAACGTTGATCCTTCCGATGATGGTGACATCGTGGGCGACCACGGTTTCGCCGGCGCGAGTCAGTTCGCAATTCCCCCCGCGCTCCGCCGCCAGATCAACAATCACCGAACCCGGCGCCATGCCTTTTACCATTTCTTCCGTCACCAGCACCGGGGGCTTCTTGCCGGGAATCACGGCCGCGGCGATCACGACATCACTTTCCGCCACCACACGACCCAGAAGCTCGCGCTGCCGCCGATAGAAAGATTCGTCCTGCTGGGTGCCATAGCCGCGCGCATCCTGGGCATCCTTGGCCTCGATGGGGAGCTCGATAAATCTGCCTCCGAGACTCTGCACCTGTTCCTTGGCCGCGGGACGCAGATCATAGGCCATGGCGACCGCGCCCAGCCTGCGCGCGGTGGAGATGGCTTGCAGTCCGGCAACCCCGGCGCCAATCACAAACACGCGCGCCGGCGTGATGGTCCCGGCCGCGGTAGTCAGCATGGGGAAAAATCGGGGAAGAGTCTCAGCCGCGATCAGCACGGCCTTGTAACCGCAGACCGTTCCCATCGAGGACAGCGCGTCCATGCTCTGGGCGCGCGTGGTTCGCGGTATCAGTTCGATGGCGAAAGAAGTAACGCCGGTGGAGGCGATCTGTTGAATAACTTCCAGCGATCCCAGCGGACGCAGAAATCCAACCAATACCTGGCCCGGGCGCAAGAGAGGAAGGTCGGCTGCGCCGGTGGCATCGTTAGAGCCATAGCAAAGAACCTGGACAATAATATCGGCCGCGCCAAACACGCCCGCCCGATCCGGAAGGATCTTTGCGCCCTTTTCGACGTAATGCGCGTCCCGGTAACCGGCTTCAACCCCGGCGCCAGTCTGACGACAACTTCAAAGCCCGCTTTGGCCAGAGTCGGCACAACCATGGGAACCAGTCCCACACGCCGTTCGCCGGGATAACTTTCTCTCGGGACGCCAACAATCACAATGACATCTTCCTCAAAACTAATGTGAGGATCTGATCAAGCCGCCACCAGAGGGAGCGACAGGTTTGTTTGGGGCGAAAAAAGAATATTGTACAGCTTCCCAGAAGGCGGTATCGACGAGTCAGGCACTGGGGAGACTGTTCTCGGGGGGGGCAATGACGGACAACGGTACCCAACCGCTACTGGGCGCGTGCGTCTGCTCGGTGTGGCCTTTTGATGAGTTGACAGGAAGAAACTACGCGGCGGTCGGCTCCGCGGCCCGGTCTTCTGCCTCGCGCATCTTCTTATGGAGACGAATCCAGAGTTGTTCCAACTGCAGATCTTCGGTTCGGCGTTCGTAGAGAATCGATGCCGCCTTTATTTCGTAAGGCGTAACCACTTTGTCCATCGGGCTGGTCGAGTCCATCGAATTTGCCCGCTATGATTGGGAAACGACCGCCAGTATATCCGGCGGACCGGCTTCATAC
>CAVWSP010000026.1:0-47906 GCA_963757835.1 Terriglobia bacterium
ACAGGCACTTAGTAACCTTGGCCTCACGGTCAGTGACCTTCGTATTCAAGGTTGGCCTGCATAATGACCGTATAATCAGTGTAAATCGGAAGGAATTTGCGCAAAGGATAAGGGTGGACCCTGTTCTGGCATCGGCGATTTTCGTTCTGGGGCTGGCTTTCGGCAGCTTCCTGAATGTGTGTATCTACCGCCTGCCGCGGGAGTTGTCCGTGGTGCGGCCACGGTCGAGTTGTCCCAGTTGCGATTACTTTATTCGGGCTTACGACAATATTCCGGTGTTGAGCTGGCTGATCCTGCGCGGCCGCTGCCGGAATTGCAAAGCTCACATTTCGCCGCGCTACCTGGTCGTAGAACTTCTGACCGGGGGAATCTTTCTGGCCTGCTATGCGCATTTTGGCGCCAGCCTAGCCACCCTGAAATACTGCGCTTTCGGATTTCTGCTGCTGGGCCTGATCTTTACGGATGCCGAAACCCAGCTGCTGCCCGACAAGATGACGCTGCCCGGGCTGGCCCTGGGGCTGGGCTTGAGCCTGGTGGTTACGGTCAATGATCTGGCTTCGCAGCTCTTGCCTGGCCTGGTGTCTTTGCCGGTGAGTTCCGATGTTTCCTGGCACATGCTGTCGCTGCTGGACGCTGTGCTCGGCGCCGTCGTCGGCGCTTCTTTTATTTATGGCGCGGGCGCCATCTATCTGCGGGCACGAGGCGTGGAGGGCATGGGCTTTGGCGACGTGAAACTGATGGCTATGGTGGGCGCGTTTTCGGAGCCAAGTTGACCATCTTCACTCTGTTCACGGCCTCGATTGCGGGATCGCTGTTTGGCGTGTCCACTGTGCTGGCGGTTTGGATCAAGCGCACCCGGCGGCGCATGAAGCTCAATCATGAATCCGGCGCAGAGGCCAGACGGCGGGCCTGGGCATCGGCCGCGATTGCGCTGCGCCGCCATCAAATGCCTTTCGGTGTTTTCCTGGGCGGGATGGCGATGGTTGCGCTCTTCTACGGCAACAGCTTCCTCAAGTGGTATTCGCGGATGCTATGAAGAATTATTGACCAATCCCATTGTGTTGCGCATGGCCCTTCATGTTCGTGGCGGCCGGCTTCGCCTTCATTCTGGGCCTGCTGCTGATGAAGCGAATACGGCGGAGCATCAGCCAAGAAGCTTCTTTTTCCGAAGCCTCGGCGTCTTCGGCATCCGAGAGTTTCCCGCTGCACACCTACCATGCCGTGATCCAGCAGCTGAAACAGCAGAAGCACGAACTGCAAAGCTCGCAGGTAGTGGAGCGACGGCGCGCCAAGACATCGGAGAACATCAGTGCCGCGGTGCTGGCAAACCTTTCGTCGGGGGTACTTTTCTTTCACACCGAACGGGCTGGTGCGGCAGGCCAATGCTTCCGCTAAACAGATCCTGGGCTTCGCTTCGCCGGCAGGGATGAGCGCGGCTGAGATATTTCGCGAAGCCGAATTCATTTCCTCGTCCCAGACCACGTACGCGAACCTGGCCGAGGCGGTGAACGTCTGCTTGCGGGAGAAGACGCGGCTTCAGCGGCTGGAGGCGTGCTATCGAACTCCCGCGGGCGAGGAGCGCACGCTGGACATTACGGTAAGCTCGGTGCACGCGCCGGACAGCGAAGCTCCGGGCGCGGCTGGGCCGGGCGTCGCCGGCCCGGGCATTGCTTGCCTGGGCGTTGCCTGCCTGATTAATGACCGCACGGAAGTGACCGAGATTCGCCGCCAGCAGGAGTTGCGCGGAGAAATGTCCGCCGAAATGGCGTTGGGTCTGCGCAACTCGCTGACCACCATCGCGGGCTATGCCCAACAACTGGCGGCCAGCCGCAACCGGGACTGGCGCGACAGCTGGCGTCCGACATTGCCGCGGAGGCGGCGCACCTGGATCGCACGATTGGCGGGTTTCTGGCCAGTGCGAAGGCAGCGAAGGCCGGTTTGAAAGCTTGAATCAACTACGTCGAATGCCGCGTCGATTGAAGCGGCACGACCGAAAGAAACGGAGCACCTCATGAAGCGCATTGGATATGTTGTTCTGGCCGAAGTCGTTCTGGCGGGATTGCTGTTGTCCCTGGCCGGAGCGCAATCTGAGCCCCTGGGCGACTATGCCCGCAGCGTCCGCAAGGACGAAAAGCCGGCGTCAGCCAAGAAGTACGACAACGACAACCTGCCCACAGCCGACAAGATCAGCGTGGTGGGAAATGCCACGGAATCGACTGGCGCGGAGGACGCCAACGCGGGGTCAGCGTCGGGCGACAACTCGGCACAATCCCAGGACGGCACCACGCCCGCGGCGCAGGACGCCAGCAAGCCGGCGGACGCCTCCGACTCCAAGAAGGCAGACGACGAATGGAAGCAGAAGATTGCCGCGCAGCAGGGCAAAGTTGACCTGCTCACGCGTGAACTGGATGTGAGCCAGCGCGAGTATCGCCTGCGCGCCGCCGCCTTCTATGCCGATGCCGGGAATCGCCTGCGCGGCTCCGCCACGTGGGACAAGGAAGATGCCCAGTACAAACAGCAGATCGCCCAGAAGCAAAAGGCCCTCGACGATGCCAAGAAGGCGGTGGACAATCTGAAGGAACAGGCGCGCAAGGCTGGAGTACCGGCCAAGATGCGGGAGTAGCGCGGAGCGTTTTCTGATTCACGGGAAAAACCCTCCGGTTCACGCCGGAGGCTTTTTGTCGTTAGCGGGCGGCTGCAGATGTTCTTCGTTAGGTCAGGTCAAAGGCCGCGGGGCGGGGGCGCCCGCGCTACACCTACACTGGCCTCACGGTCAGTGACCTTCGTACTCAAGGTGGCCTGCATAATGACCGTATAATCAGTGTAAATCGGAAGGAATTTGCGCAAAGGATAAGGGTGGACCCTGTTCTGGCATCGGCGATTTTCGTTCTGGGGCTGGCTTTCGGCAGCTTCCTGAATGTGTGTATCTACCGCCTGCCGCGGGAGTTGTCCGTGGTGCGGCCACGGTCGAGTTGTCCCCGTTGTGATTACTTTATTCGGGCTTACGACAATATTCCGGTGTTGAGCTGGCTGATCCTGCGCGGCCGCTGCCGGAATTGCAAAGCTCACATTTCGCCGCGCTACCTGGTGGTCGAACTTCTGACCGGGGGAATCTTTCTGGCCTGCTATGCGCATTTTGGCGCCAGCCTCGCCACCCTGAAATACTGCGCTTTCGGATTTCTGCTGCTGGGCCTGATCTTTACGGATGCCGAAACCCAGCTGCTGCCCGACAAGATGACGCTGCCCGGGCTGGCCCTGGGGCTGGGCTTGAGCCTGGTGGTTCCGGTCAATGATCTGGCTTCGCAGCTCTTGCCTGGCCTGGTGTCTTTGCCGGTGAGTTCCGATGTTTCCTGGCACATGCTGTCGCTGCTGGACGCTGTGCTCGGCGCCGTCGTCGGCGCTTCTTTTATTTATGGCGCGGGCGCCATCTATCTGCGGGCACGAGGCGTGGAGGGCATGGGCTTTGGCGACGTGAAACTGATGGCTATGGTGGGCGCGTTTCTCGGCGCCAAGTTGACCATCTTCACTCTGTTCACGGCCTCGATTGCGGGATCGCTGTTTGGCGTGTCCACTGTGCTGGCGGTTTGGATCAAGCGCACCCGGCGGCGCATGAAGCTCAATCATGAATCCGGCGCAGAGGCCAGACGGCGGGCCTGGGCATCGGCCGCGATTGCGCTGCGCCGCCATCAAATGCCTTTCGGTGTTTTCCTGGGCGGGATGGCGATGGTTGCGCTCTTCTACGGCAACAGCTTCCTCAAGTGGTATTGGGGGTTGCTGTGAAACTATTGACCAATCCCATTGTGTTGCGCATGGCCCTCATGTTCGTGGCCGCCGGCTTCGCCTTCATTCTGGGCCTGCTGCTGATGAAGCGAATACGGCGGAGCATCAGCCAAGAAGCTTCTTTTTCCGAAGCCTCGGCGTCTTCGGCATCCGAGAGTTTCCCGCTGCACACCTACCATGCCGTGATCCAACAGCTGAAACAGCAGAAGCACGAACTGCAAAGCTCGCAGGTAGTGGAGCGACGGCGCGCCAAGACATCGGAGAACATCAGTGCCGCGGTGCTGGCAAACCTTTCGTCGGGGGTACTTTTCTTCACACCGAACGGGCTGGTGCGGCAGGCCAATGCTTCCGCTAAACAGATCCTGGGCTTCGCTTCGCCGGCAGGGATGAGCGCGGCTGAGATATTTCGCGAAGCCGAATTGATTTCCTCGTCCCAGACCACGTACGCGAACCTGGCCGAGGCGGTGAACGTCTGCTTGCGGGAGAAGACGCGGCTTCAGCGGCTGGAGGCGTGCTATCGAACTCCCGCGGGCGAGGAGCGCACGCTGGACATTACGGTAAGCTCGGTGCACGCGCCGGACAGCGAAGCTCCGGGCGCGGCTGGGCCGGGCGTCGCCGGCCCGGGCATTGCTTGCCTGGGCGTTGCCTGCCTGATTAATGACCGCACGGAAGTGACCGAGATTCGCCGCCAGCAGGAGTTGCGCGGAGAAATGTCCGCCGAAATGGCGTTGGGTCTGCGCAACTCGCTGACCACCATCGCGGGCTATGCCCAACAACTGGCGGCCAGCCGCGACCCGGGACTGGCGCGACAGCTGGCGTCCGACATTGCCGCGGAGGCGGCGCACCTGGATCGCACGATTGGCGGGTTTCTGGCCAGTGCAAAGGCAGCGAAGGCCGGTTTGAAAGCTTGAATCAACTACGTCGAATGCCGCGTCGATTGAAGCGGCACGACCGAAAGAAACGGAGCACCTCATGAAGCGCATTGGATATGTTGTTCTGGCCGAAGTCGTTCTGGCGGGATTGCTGTTGTCCCTGGCCGGAGCGCAATCTGAGCCCCTGGGCGACTATGCCCGCAGCGTCCGCAAGGACGAAAAGCCGGCGTCAGCCAAGAAGTACGACAACGACAACCTGCCCACAGCCGACAAGATCAGCGTGGTGGGAAATGCCACGGAATCGACTGGCGCGGAGGACGCCAACGCGGGGTCAGCGTCGGGCGACAACTCGGCACAATCCCAGGACGGCACCACGCCCGCGGCGCAGGACGCCAGCAAGCCGGCGGAGGCCTCCGACGCCAGAAGGCGAACGACGAATGGAAGCAGAAGATTGCCGCGCAGCAGGGCAAAGTTGACCTGCTCACGCGTGAACTGGATGTGAGCCAGCGCGAGTATCGCCTGCGCGCCGCCGCCTTCTATGCCGATGCCGGCAATCGGCTGCGCGGCTCCGCCACATGGGACAAGGAAGATGCCCAGTACAAACAGCAGATCGCCCAGAAACAAAAGGCCCTCGACGATGCCAAGAAGGCGGTGGACGATCTGAAGGAACAGGCGCGCAAGGCTGGAGTACCGGCCAAGATGCGGGAGTAGCGCGGAGCGCTGGGTTCGGATTCACCAGAGCCTCCGGTTCGGGCCGGAGGCTTTTTGTCTAATTTTGCGCGATCAGGTACTTGCGTTGGCACTCTTTAGCAGCCGACAGCAACTGGCCGAACTCAGGGGTTCCCGCAACTTCGACAATAACGGGTCCGATTGCAAGCTACCGAGAGCGCAATAGTCGTGTGAGATAGCAGTTCTGAGCAAAGACAACGAGGCTTCTTTTTTGTCGCAGAAGGACAAGATGGCAGCCTGTCGATAGACCGGCTCCGGATCCACTGCCGCCGGGCACGGCTTTCAAGGTCGTGGGCGATTCTGTCCAGCTCCGACGTCTGACCTGTAAGACACGCTTCCAGAAGATCGCGGCCGTAACGCGGATTGGTTGACATAGTTTCCGTGACCGCCGGGCCTCCGCCAATTTACCTTCCCGCAGCAGCACCTGAGGCGTGGTGTAGCTGGCCCACTCGGAGCCGGCGTCAAGCCGCACAAAGTCTCTTGCCCTCTCAGTCTTTCCTATTTGCATAAAAGTGAGGGCGCACGAACGGTATAGAAAATTTCCTGGATCCAGAGCCAAAGCTGCATCGCACTCGTCTCCGGATTCTTTCAACTTGCCCGCATAACGGAGGACGTAAGCCAGCGCGAAATGAGCCTGGGCGCTCTTCGGATAGCGAGTGACAGAGCTTTTGCCGCCTGATAAGCCTTCCCCGGTTCGCTTCGCTCGACGCGGTTCACGGCGAGTTGGGTGGCAGCGGAGATGAGATCAGGATCAAGGATCAAAGACCGCTCCAGCGCAGCATAGGAACGCTGCACCATTTCTTCGCCTCCGTTGGAGTAGGTCGCGTCGTAGTAGTAGCGCACACCCAAAGCCTGCCAAGCGGGCGCATACGTCGGATCTGCGGCGACGGAGCGCTCTAACATTGCGATCGCATCCCTGATTGGGCGCGGGATCGTGGGAGATGGACACGCTGCGCAAAAACAGGTCGTAAGCCTCTTCGTTACGGGGACGAGTACCATTGCTCGATAGGTGTCGATGCCCCGAGCACGGGCAATAGCCCCTGCCGAACCTTGGCTGTGATCTGCTCTCGCATGGCGATCATATCCGGGCTGGCGGCCGCGACAGTGTCACGCCAGATGATGCGGTTGTCCGCGACGTTCACGGCTTCGAGAGTGACTTGCAACTGATTTCCTTCCTTCAAATAATGCCCAGTGACAACGTCGGTGACTTGCATCTCGCGGCCTGCCTTTTGTACATCCAGACCCTCACCGACATATTTGCTGGTGGTGGCGGAAGGACGGACGGACAAAGCGGGCGAGTAGCTGAGCGTGGTTGTCATTTCATCGGGCAATGCCAGGCGGAGAAAATCCGTGTCTTTATCCGACCCAGCGTTCTGGAAGGGCAGAACTGCGACCGTAGTGGGATTTCGCTGAACTCACGAACGGTCCGATGCTTGACCTGCGAAACAATGAAGGCGACAAGGGCCACAGCCAGAAGGGCGCCGAGCCAAGCGAACAGCCGATAACCCTTCCCGGCCTTAGTCGCGGCTGGGCGCGCATCCAGTGTCCCTACTCGTCCGGAACTCGAATCGCGCCGGGCGCGGATCAGGTCGGCCTTCATCTCGGAAGCGTGCTGATACCTTACCTCGCGGTCTTTCTCCAAAGCTTTAGTGATGATGTGTTCGAGCTCCGGCGGCACATCGGGGTTCAAGCGGAGAACTGAAACTGGGGGCCGGTGAAGAATCGCGTCAAAGATGCCTCCGGTTGTATCTCCCTTGAAAGGAAGCAGCCCGGTCGCCATTTCGTACAGCACGACGCCGAAAGAGAACAAGTCGGTGCGTGCGTCCAACACCCTGCCCAGCACCTGTTCCGGCGACATGTAGGCTACCGTACCCAACGCCGCACCGGGGCTGGTGAGATTGTCCTCGGTCACCGTCGGAGACGACTGCGTATTTTCGGCGGCCACCTGGCTGGCGGAGCTGAGAGGCGCGGTGACTTTTGCCAGACCAAAATCCAGAATCTTGGCGTGGCCGCGCCTGGTCATGAAGATATTCGCGGGCTTGATGTCGCGATGCAGGATTCCTTCGGAGTGGGCGGCATCAAGGCCGTCCGCGATTTCGATAGCGGACGTCAGGAGGTTTTCAATCTCCATGGGCCTGCCCGCGATGCGATGCTTTAGCGTCAAGCCTTCCAGATATTCCATGGCGATAAAGCGCTTACCATCCTGCTCTCCGATCTCATAAATAGTGCAGATGTTGGGATGGTTCAGAGCGGAAGCGGCGCGGGCCTCCCGGCGGAAGCGTTAGCGGGCGGCTGCGGATGTTCGGCGACATCGTCAGGCAAGAGTTTGAGGGCCACGAAGCGACCGAGCGAGGTGTCTTCGGCTTTGTACACCACGCCCATCCCGCCGCCGCCGAGCTTCTCGATGATGCGGTAATGCGAGATGGTTTGGCCCAGCAATGACACGACGCCACCTACCTTTGGGGCGGATACTATGGGCCCTCAAAGGGCAAGTCAACGGCAATCGAGGGCATAGAACCAGTACTCCGGAAGTTCTATTCGCTCATTTGTCTTCGTTCCCGTATCTGCTTTACGTGATGGCGTCCGTGGGCGAGGTGAAACTTTCGCCACTGGCGTGCGGTCAGAGGTCCGAGGACGGGATGGTCGAGCACCCTGGTGCGCGCGCCATAGCGCTCTTCGCATTGCGTGATGACCGCATCCATGGCGGCAATGCGGGGACCGATCTCGGCAACAACTTTTTCCGCGGACATGCCGCGGGGAAGAACCTGATCGGGTGACTTCCGTCCCCTGGGGAAATATCCGAACTCCGTGACCGCGCTCACGGCCACTTTCTGTTTGAACGTCGGCACTCCTCCCAGCGGCTTCCCGGCTTTCAGGCAGCGCTCAAAAGCTTTCTGGGTTCCCGCATAGGTCAGGTAGAGATGCTCGAGTATTTCTGCGGCGCACCACTTCCCTTCCGAGTGGCGAGTGAACTCATCGGCGGTCATGCCGCGAGTCGCGGACGCGATGGCCTGCTGCAAACGTTCCAGATACGAATCCATGGCCCCTCGAAGTGGTTGGTCTAGTAGAATAACCCCGGCGTTTCCGGTTGCAAAATTTCATACGCATGAGAGGAAGGTGGCTATGAAGAAGTTGCTGATGGCGATGCTCGCGCTCGTGATGATGGCTGGGTGTTCGTCGGAAACGTCCAAACCGGCGCAAGTCGAAAAGCCACAGCCCAAGCCGGCGGAATTCGTCACCGGACGGGCCGCCTTTCAGAAGCTTTTCATTGCCGCGCGCGGCTGGGCGCGCGATGCCCAGCCCTACCGGATCGAATCGATGATCACGGACGACTCCAAGGGCAAAGAGGGAAAGTCGGCGGTGTGGCGGGCTTCCTTTGCTTCTCCGCTGCAGCGCGGCGTGAAGGCGTACACCTGGTCAGGAGAGGTTTCGTCCGATCGCGGCATCAATCCGGGCACCGAAGATACTTATAGTCCCACCAACACCTCCACGCAGATTTTTGACGTCGCATTCCTCAAGGTGGATTCTGACCAGGCCCTGGAAACCGCCCAGAAACATGGCGGCGAAAAGCTGCTGGCCAAAGAAGCTGATACTCCGGTCCTGTACATACTCGATTGGAGCCGGCCGACCAATGAACTGATCTGGCACGTGATTTACGGCAACAACCGCGACGATTACAAGCTGCGGGTGGCGGTGAATGCATCCAGCGGGGATTTTATTCGAGTGGAGAAGTAGGCGCTGCAAGCGACGTCGTCTTTAAAATCCGGGCGTGCTTGCCTGACTGCCAGCTATAGGGGTCCTTCGACTGCGTGACTGCTTCGCGAAGCGAAGCAGTCGCTCCGCTCAGGATGACAGTAGAGAGTTTTATTGCCTGGCTTGGGCTTTTCCTGAGGGCGCGCTTTTGATTTTTTCCAGCGCCTTCTTCGCTTCTTCCGCCAGCGGTCCGTTGGGCAGGATCCTTAAATACTCCTGATAGTGTTCGGCGGCTTCGTCGAGGCGGACGAGTTTGTCGAGCGCCTGGGCCATGCGAAAGTTCGAGACCGCATCGTCGGGCTTGTAGAACAGGGCTTCGCGGTAGCGATCGAGCGCAGCGGAGTAATTCTTCTTCTTGAAATAAAAGTCTCCGACCTCGATGTCCTTCAGCGCCCGGTGCGGGTCGAAGGGATGAAATTCCTTGACGTCGCCCGAAGCATTCTCATCTGAATCCTCCGCGGGAAGGGTGCTGTTGGGATGGTCCTTGGCGTCATTCGGCGGCGGGCTCAGGTCGATCCGGGTATCGCGGCTGGAACTCTCTCCGGCTTCCCGGCTGCGCTCGGAGCGCGGCGGAGGCTGGTTCTGATTTGCATCTTTGTCTTCCTGGCTCTGGGCTGCGCCGGGAATGACCAGGCTCAGGCACACCGCTAGCGGAAAAATCAGTCGCCGCATAGCTCTATTGTAACTCGGAGCTCGGGCGTCTGACCTCGGCCAGAATCCGAAGCAGACCCCAAAAGCATGAACCACCAAGGGCACGAAGGTTCACGAAGGAAACCCCTTGAATTACGAGCCTTGGTGATACTTCGGGCCCCTTGGTGGTTCATGAAGCTCGACGTCTGACGTCGGACGTCCGGGGTCCGACGTCCGGGGTCTTGGGTCCAAAAAAAAACTGCTCCACCGGGGGAGGCGGAGCAGTTCGAGTTGCGAATCCTCGGAGAGGAGGATCTTTTACATGGATGGCGGAGCGGAAGCCGCCGGCGCCGTAGCATCCATCGAGTTGGTCATGAGACGAACATCGACGCGACGGTTCTTGGCGCGTCCATCCCGGGTCTTGTTCGAATCCACCGGCTTGTCCTTGCCCAGCCCGATCAGGTAGATCTTGTGCGCCGGGATGCCGTGCTTCGAGGCCAGGTATTGAATGACGGAGTCGGCGCGGCGCTCGCTGAGTGCATAGTTGTAATCCGAGGGCCCGACCGAATCCGTTCCACCTTCAACCGTGATGATGTAACCCTTGGCGCTGGCCACGTCGGTGGCGAGCTGGTCGAGGGCTTCCTGCGCGGTCTTGTTCAGGTTGTCTTTGTCGAAACCGAAATGCACGGCGGTCTCGGTGACCACGCGGTAGTTATCCAGATTGGCCACGGTGTTCTGCAGCGAATCGACGCGATGAACAGCGTTGTCGGCCTGGGTCTGGGCTTCGCCCGCCTGGGTGGCCGCGGCTTGCGCCTTCTGGTCAACCTCGGCTGCCTTGGCCGTCACCTCTTGAATGCCGGCTTGCGCGCGCGCATCCACATCCTTGATGGCGTTGGTATTTTTGGCAGTCAGGTCATCAAGCTCGTTGGTCTTATTGATCAGCGGCGTGGTTTCTTGACGGACATAGTTCTTGCTGGCGCATCCGACCGTAGCCGCCATGCTGGCCGCCATTAGCACGATTAACGAAGTGCGATTCATTGTAGGAGGGCTCCTTCCTCACTCATCTCGCAAAACTCAACTTCTTTGATTCCAAATTCTTTCGACGCGTCTAGCCGGGGAGGGCTTTTCTCGCGTTCGCATTGTACAAGAGCACGGAGGGTGCCAACGGTGGAAATGATGGGGCTGTCCTCTAACTCATTCATTACTAGCGACTTACGATGCTACACCTGGCAGGCAGACGCCACCGGCCACCGACTTTCGTGCAAAGGCGATATACGAACTGGGGAAATTTTATATGGTGCAGATTTATGCATGCGGGGGAGAGACAACTCCTGTCTCCACGATTGCCGAAGGCGACGATGAACCGGATCCGCGAAATTATCCTTTGAATGAGCGGAGATCCGTGGCCGATCTTTGCGCGCGGTCTTGTGAGAGTTCCCACTCATCTAAAATGGATCATCCAGTGAATGGACCTTCAGGCGAAAATGGTGCCGCAGCTTGCCGGCGTCTGCCGGCGTTTATCTCTACAAGAACGCCGAGGGCGAAATCATTTATGTGGGCAAAGCTAACAACCTGCGCAGCCGGGTTTCTTCCTACTTTCGCGAAGGGCGCTGGGAGGACGCAAAAACCGATTCGCTGGTGCGGGAGGCGGTGGACGTTGATTACATCGTTGTAGCCAATAACAAGGAGGCGCTGGCGCTCGAGAACCATCTGATCAAGCAGAAGCAGCCGCGCTTCAACATCCTGCTGCGCGACGACAAGACCTACCCGTACGTGAAGCTCACGCTGGGCGAACGCTTTCCCCGGGTATATGTCACGCGGCGGCTGCGGAAGGATGGCAGTTCGTATTACGGTCCATATTTTCCGGCCAATCTGGCCTATCGCATTGTGGACCTGATCCACCGGCACTTCATGGTTCCATCGTGCAAGGTGGACCTGACGCGCTTTCATCCGCGTCCTTGCCTGCAGTACTACATCAAGCGCTGCCTGGGCCCGTGCGTGGAGGGACTGACCACGCCGGAGATCTATCTGGAGGCAGTGCGGGACGTGAAGCTGTTCCTTGAAGGACGTCCCACCGACCTGTTGCGCTCTCTGCGCCAGCGCATGGAAGAGACGGCTGAAGCAGAAGAGTACGAGCGCGCCGCCAGATATCGCGACTTGATCTCGACCGTGGAACAATTGCAGGAGAAGCAGCGCATCGCGGCAGTCGAAGGCGACGACGCGGACGTCTTCGGATATCACTTCGAAAACGGAATGCTGGCGGTAAATCTGTTTCACATGCGCGGCGGCCGGGTGCTCGACCGCCGAGAATTTTTCTGGGAAGACTTGCCGGAAGCCACCACCGACCACGTAGGGGCGGGCGCCCTCGCCCGCCCAGCCGAGCAAAGCTCGGCCTCTTCCCTGGGGCTCCCGGAGGATGATGCCGGCCGCTCCACCGAATCGTTCCTTCCCGGCGAATTCTTTTCTGCTTTCCTCAAGCAGCTCTACATTGGTCAGCCTTACGTTCCGCGGAACATTTATGTGCCGGTTGATTTCGAGGATCGCGAGGCGTTGCAAGACCTGCTCTCCGAGCAAGTGGCGGGCGAGGGCTCCCGCCCCACACGGGTTCACATTCTGGTTCCGCAGCGTGGGGACAAGCGAGGGCTTCTCGACCTGGCCGGCAACAACGCCAAGCAGTCTTACGACCAGCGCTTCCGGGTGATGAAACCGAATGCCAAGGCCATTCAGGAAGCGTTGCAGGACGCGCTCGGCCTGCCGGAGTCGCCCAAGCGCATCGAGTGTTTCGACATTTCGCACATCCAGGGCGCGGAGACTGTGGCCTCGATGGTGGTGTGGGAAGACGGCCAGATGAAGAAGTCGGATTACCGCAAGTTCATCATCCGCGATGTGATTGGAGTGGACGACTTCGCCTCCATGCGCGAGGTGGTCACGCGGCGCTACAAGCGCATTCAGGAAGAAAAAAAGAAAATGCCCAGCCTGGTGCTGATCGACGGCGGCCTGGGACAGTTACACGCCGCGGCTGAGGCACTCGAAGCGCTGGAGATCATCAACCAACCGCTGGCGGCGATTGCCAAGCGGGAAGAAATTATCTATGTCTATGGCCAGGAGAGCGAACCGGTGGCACTGGACCATCATTCACCGGTGTTGCACCTGGTACAACTGATTCGCGACGAAGCTCACCGCTTTGCCGTGACTTTCCATCGCAAGCGGCGGCAGATGCGCGACCGCGCTACCGAACTACGGGAAATCCCGGGCGTGGGAGAGAGTACAACCCGGCGTTTGCTGCAGCATTTCGGCAGCGTGCAGGCCATCAAGCAGGCGGACGCCGCAGCGCTTTCGTCGGTGGTCACGCGCGGTCAGGCGGAGGCAATTCTGGATCACTTCCGCAAGCAGGATGCGCCGGTGCAATAGCAAAAACACTTACCGCCGAGATCGCAGAGGACGCTGAGAACTTTTTTCAAGACTCCTCGGCGCACCCGGCGTCTCGGCGGTTAATGACTGGTCGTGCCGACCAAATTTCCCTGTCATCCTGAGCGCAGCGGGATGTTTCGCTTGCGAAACATCTTGCGAAGTCGAAGGACCCCTATAAGCGAACCGAGGCCGGTAGATCTAGAGTTTCTGAAAGTCAATCGTAGCTAGGATTCTCTTGATGATAGGGGTCCTTCGACTCCGGCCTGGCGTTCGCAAGCGAACGCCGGGCCTGCGCTCAGGAGGACACTCGGCGATTTATCGTGCTGCTCACGACATCGTCCAAGCTCTTCTTCACCAGCCACACCACCGTTCCGATCATTCCGCACCAGCCCAAAAAGCTGATCACCGCCGCGATCTTAGTGTCGTATTGCAGCACGCCCAGGCTGGAGAAGATGGTGTGCCAGTCGTGTTCGATGTAGTCGGAATCGCCGGCGGTGACCAGCGGAAGGAGCATGGCGCGGGCGTCGGCCATGTAAGTGGCGGTGTAGAGCCAGTTCTCGAAGAAGAAAAATGAGCAGAACGCGAAGGCGGCGGCCTGTCGCTGGCTGAAGAAATATGCCGCCAGCAGCAGCGGCACCAGCCATTGCAGGATGGTGCCTCCCCAGAGTCCGAGGGTGGGACCAAACCAGCCGAACAGAAGGTGTCCGCCCTCGTGCACCACCAGATTTGCCAGATCAATGAAGAGAAAAGCCCCGTGCTTGCTGAAGGCGTAGATCAGGAACACCACATAGAAGACGAGCCAGGCGGCGACGCTGTAGCGCGAGGTGGGCCGCCACTCCTGCGCCCACATTCTCCGCAAGTAGTCGCCCATGCGGCGGATTGTAACGGGATCGCACGCCGCGAAACAGGTTACGGCGGTGCTGCTGCGTCAGGGCGCGGTAATGCACTAGTGAGTAGATTCGCCGCGGCGCTTCCGCCCATATAATCCCCACAGAGCGAAACAGTAATTATGTGGATGAGAGCTCATCAATGGATCGTGACGCTGGGGCTCCTGGCCCTGGTGGTGGCGGCTGCCGTCGGGCTGATTCTGACCCGGCAATCGGCGCGGTCGAATTCCGCCGCCTCGCGCACCCGCAGAACTCCGATCGTGGATGAGCAACCCCTGGCGACCGCACGCGCCATGGCGGCCCTGGCCCCGGACTGGGATGAACAACGATATTCGCGGCAGGCGCTGAAACTGGCGGACCACTCCGTAGATGTTGCATTCAGTTACGAGATGCGCCAGGCCGTGGAGCATCCGGCGGTGCCGACGCCGGCGAGCAAGAAGTTATTTGCCCAGGCCGATCAGGCACAGGCGGCGGTGGCAGAAGACCAGGAGCGAATCGACCGGCTACAGAAGCAGATCGCAAGCGAGAAAGACGGGCGCGCACGCGATGCTCTGCAGCAGCGCATCGATTTGACCAAGGCAAAATTGGAGCTCGATCAGGATGAACTGGAGACCGTCAAAACAGACCTGATCCGCTCCGGGGCTGACCGCCTCAGCAGAATTCAGCGCCAGTTCAACCGGCACGAGGCCACCCAGAAGGAGTACGAAGCAAATAATCCTCCCGCGGCCACGGACAAGAGCAATACGACCGAGGCTTCGGCTTCAGCGATCGCCGAGTTGTCGGCCTGGAAAAGCTTGCGCGATCGCGCGGTGCGGTTGCAGCATGCGATGGACGACGCCAGGCAGGTTGCAGCCAAGCTGCGAGAGAGCCATGATGCGCTGCAATCGCAGGTCGAAATGGAGGTCTCGAACAAAGAGGCGATTACGGAGCAGGCCAGAAGCGGGATCGCCGCGACCGCGGGCACCGATTCGAACTCCTCGAACAGCACGGCCAGAGCGATCACTACCCTGCACCAGATTTCCGTGGACCAGAAGGACCTCAGCGATCTCGACAAACGCATCCAGGACGAGGACGATCTGGCGATCGCATACGGCAACTGGATGGATGTGGTCAAGACCAGTCAGAGCGCGGTTTTGCACGACATTCTGCAGTTCGCGATGCTGATGCTGCTGGTGGTGTTTGCGGTGTACCTGGCCAACCGGCTGGTGGATCATTTCTTCGTCGGACTGGCGGTGGAGCGCACTCGCCTGCATACTTTGCGCGGGGTAATTCGGTTCGCGGTGCAGGCGCTGGGCCTGACCGTCATTCTGATCATGCTGTTTGGCGTGCCCAACCAGCTGTCCACGATTCTCGGGTTGGCCGGCGCCGGGCTTACTGTAGCGTGCAAAGACTTCATCATGGGATTCATTGGCTGGTTCCTGCTGATGGGTCGCAACGGGCTGCGGGTTGGCGATTGGGTGGAGATCGACGGAGTTGTCGGCGAGGTGGCAGAAATCGGCCTGTTGCGCACCGTGCTGCTTGAAACCGGAAACTGGACGGACAGCGGACATCCCACCGGCCGCAAAGTTGCGTTCGTGAACAGCTACGCGATTGAAGGACACTTCTTTAATTTCTCGACCACCGGGCAGTGGCTCTGGGACGAAGTGGAAATCCTGGTGCCTGCCAGTGAGAATCCATACCCGATGATCGATGCCATCCAGAAAATGGTCACAGAACAGACCCAGGCTAATGTGCAGGCGGCCGAGCAGGAGTGGCAGCGTTCGAAGGGTCACTACCGGGCCCAGCCAGTCTCGGCGGCGCCGGCAGTCAGTCTGCGGCCTACGAGTTCTGGAATCGATGTGCACGTGCGCTACATCACGCGCGCGGGTGAGCGGCATGCGATGAAGACTCGCTTGTACCAGGCCCTGGTGGAACTGCTGCACGGGCGGCAGGAAAATCCGTCAGCCGCGGCCAGCGCCCAGGCTGCCCGCTAACGCCATCAGCCGCAAGTGTGGAGCGGACACTCCTGTCCGCTGCCTTTGACTTTGCCTTGCTTTTGTCTTTGCGTTTGCTTTTGACTCTGCCTTTGCCCTCTGGTTTGGACTCAAAGTCAACGGCGTCGGACAGGAGTGTCCGACCCACACACATCTTTCCCGCACACATCTTTCAGCAGGCTTGACTTCATAGCCGTCGGCAAACGTGAACCTTGCAAAATCTCGCGCACCAGGGCCGGCGGCAGCGACCGCGCAAACTCCACGGCTCGAGCCAGTGGCGTCTTTTCATTGCGTAGCAACGCAATGCGGATTTCACGCCGCGGTGACCATTTCGCGTGGTGGCAAACAGCGCTCACGAATGCCGCGGGGGCGTCGCGGCGAATCAGCGCCTTGATGACTGCCGATTCGGTCAGGCGGGAATTTTCCAGCGCGGCATGAATCACGCGCGGCTCCGGATCGAGCAGGAGGGCGGCGGCAACCCGTCCCGAAGCCCGGTGGGCCAGGGTGAGGCGTTCGCCTTGCGAAAGTCTTTCCAGCCGATTGATGAGAGATTCTTCGGCGGCCATTTTGATGTCGGCGGGAACGACGGGGGTGAGAGCGACCTGCATGAGATCGAAGGTGAACAGGTGCCTCACCATGGGGACAGAGATGTGTCGCGGGGTTCGGGGATGCTCGACCAGCGCCAACTTTACCTTGCGGCTCTTCATGATGCCGCGGTTGCGGCTCAAGCGATCGAGCGCCTGGGTGGGCAAATCGCTCTGCTTCAGAAGGGAGAGAGCGAGGTCTTCGGTGAGCGCGGGATCGGATGCGGTGGCGATGAATGCATCAGCGGCGGCGGTGTGAGCGGACTGGTGCGGAAGAGTCGCGTCGTCGGGTGCGTTGCGGGCCGCTGCTGAGTCGTCGTGAGACATGAGTTTGTAAGCCAAAAGCACTTGCTGGTACGTAGCCGCGGAATGTAGCCCAGGGCGCAAGCCCTGGGTGGTTGGGCGAATCTACCCAGCTCCGAAGGAGCGAAAGCGGCTTGTGCCACGCTTTTCTCCCGTGAGAGCGATCCGCCTGAGTGGCAAAGATCAGGTCTGTCCCGCCGACGGCGAACCTCAGGCGCTAAAGCGCGATGCATTTTGCGATTCTTTGTGGCACGACTAAAGTCGTGCCCTTACCAAGCCCGCGCTGCCCAGGCACGCCCGAAGTTGTGCTCTTACCAGAACCGCGGCTGCTATCCTGCTGCGCCCTTGCGTGCCAGATCGAGTGCACCGCGGACGGGCTCAACCACGTTGGGATTGATGACCACATCGGGGCGACCGGAATGAAGACTATTGTAAAAAACCTGGCGCACCAGCGCGGAACTACCGAAAACACCGCCGGACATGGCCACTGGGACTGCGCCGGCTTGCGGGAAGAGGCGCCTGATCAGGATTCCCGCCAGGTTCGCCAGTTGAGTGCCGGCTTGAGTCAGTACATCACGCGCGATGCGGTCGCCGGAATCCGCCAGGGAAAGTACGGCGGGAAAAAGCGCGGCAAAATCCGGCGGCGGCGTGGCGTTCGCGGCGGGCACCAGTTGTTCAATGGTTTCCACGCGCCAGGATTTCATCAGAACTTCGATCAGGCGCAGGTTCTGTGCGGGGTCCTCGTCCCAGGAACCGAGAGCGGCGGCGACTGCGGTACGGCCGATCCAGTGGCCGGAGCCTTCGTCCGATATAACGAACCCCCAGCCCCCGGCGCGGGCTGTCTGGCCTTCGCGGTTGCGTCCATAGGCGATCGAGCCGGTCCCGGCGATCACGATCACGCCCGGGCCGCCGCCGAAAGCGGCTTCGAGTGCGATGACGTTGTCTCCCACAACTTTGACTTTACCGGGAACTATTTCCGAGACGATGCGGGTTACCAGTTCACTGATCTCAGAGCGGGCCGCGCCCGCGAGGCCGATGCAGACGCTGCCGATCTGCGACGGGTTGAGATTGGCGACCGCGCAGGCTTGACGGATGGCACCAGACAGCGACTCGCGCGCTTGGGCCTCGCCGACCCGGACCAGGTTGCTGGCTCCGCCCGTCCCCGTGCCCAGAACGTTGGTTTCGTCGCCGATCAGGCAGGAAGTTTTGCTGCCGCCTCCGTCGATGCCGAGGTAGATGGCCACGAGCGTAGTTCTACCATAAGAGTTCACTTCGGCATCCCAAACCGAAGTACCAGCTTCACTACGTTTTCAAATTCAAAGGCGTCGGGCGGGAGTGTTCGACCCACACAACCCTAAGAAATTACGCTTGACGAGATAGGTTCCTCGCTACAGATCGGCGGAGCTTTCTCTTGAAAGGCCGCTACTCTGGGGTGGCAACAGCATGCGAGGGCGAGACGCCCTCGCGACAGCCGGCGGGACGCCGGCGCTACGATTAACCGCTCGCGGGCGAGTCGCCCGCGGCCACACTTACTTTTGCCACGCGATATTTATGGTTCTGGACAGGCTTGATCTCGGCATCATCGCTCTTTATCTGGCGGGGATCACGCTGTTTGGGTTGCGCTTTCGCAAGAAGCAGCGCACCTTGCGCGATTATTTTCTGGCCGACCGGAATATTCCCTGGTGGGCGATTGCGCTTTCGATCGTCGCGGCAGAAACCAGCACGCTGACCATCATCAGCATTCCCGGCCTGGCGTACGACACCAATCTGACGTTTCTTCAGGTGGTACTGGGATACGTGGTGGGGCGGTTCATCATCAGTTTCCTCCTGCTGCCTCATTATTTCCGCGGCGATCTGTACACCGCCTACGAACTGATCGAACGACGCTTCGGCAGGAGGCTGCGCTCGCTGACCGCCGGGCTCTTTCTGGTGACGCGGGCGGCGGCCGAAGGGGTGCGCGTTTACGCGGTTTCCATCGTAGTGGCGATTGCGCTGGGGACAGGCGAAGTGGCTTCTATCGCGATCATTACTGCGCTCACGCTGGTTTATACCTTCGAGGGCGGATTGGCGGCGGTGATCTGGACCGACGTGGTGCAGACCGTGATCTACGTCAGCGGGACGCTGGTGGGCCTGTTCACAATTCTCCATCTCGTGCCTGGAGGCTGGCCTGCGATTCATCACATGGCCGCGGCTGCCGGCAAGTTGCAGGTGTTCGACTTCACGCCGGACTTCTGGAAGCCCTACACCTTTTGGGCAGGGCTGATCGGCGGGGCTTTTCTGACTACCGCCAGTCACGGCACGGATCAGCTAATCGTGCAGCGCCTGCTGGCGGCGAGGAGCCAGCGCCAGTCGGTGACCGCGCTGCTGTCGAGCGGCGCGGCGATTCTTTTCCAGTTTGCTCTTTTTCTTATCGTTGGCGTCATGCTGTTCGCGTTCTATCACGTGCCTTCGGCAAACTTCGGGCGAGCGGATAAAATCTTCCCGACTTTTATCGTCAGCCAGATGCCGCACGGCATTTCGGGATTGCTGATTGCGGCGATTCTCGCGGCCGCCATGTCGAATCTCAGCGCGGCGCTCAACTCGCTTTCGTCCACTTCGATCATTGATTTCTACCTGCAACGTTATCCGCAGACGGACGAACGCCGCAAGATTCGGCTGTCGCGTCTGGCGACGCTGGGTTGGGCACTGCTGCTGTTCGGGCTGGCAGTGCTTTCGTTGCACAAGGTCGGCCGAGTCATCGAGGTGGGATTGCAGATTGCATCCGTGGCTTACGGAGCCTTGCTCGGAGTCTTTCTGCTGGGAGTGCTGACGCGGCGGGCGAGCCAGAATGGTGCGATGGTGGGAATGCTGTTTGGATTTGTGACTGAGTTGTATATCTGGCTTTTCACCAGGGTGCCATGGACCTGGTATGTGGCGATTGGGACTGTCGTCACGTTCGCGGTGGGGTATGGGGTGAGTTTGAGCATGACGGAAAAGCCTTTAACCGCAAAGTAAGCCGCAGTGTGTGGGTCGGACACTCTTGTCCGACGCCTTTGACTTTGTCTCTCCAGGCCTCCGAATCCTGGGATACTCGTCGCGGACTGCGGGGCAAGCCAGATCAAAAACAGGGTCACAAGCAGGATCAAAAGCAAGATGAAAAGCTAGATCAAAAACAAGATCAAAACAAAATCAAAAACTAGATCAAAGGCAAGATCAAAAACAAGATCAAAGGCGTCGGACAAGAGTGTCCGACCCACACTGGTTCAACATCCACCTTCTATTCTTCCCCCGTATATACTTTCCCATCCTGTTATGGCCCGTCCTCCCGAACTGCTTCGCGATCTTCGCCTGAGCCATGCCACTGCGATTGTGGTGGGCACTATTATTGGCAGCGGAATTTTTCTGGTTCCGGCAGAAATGATGCAGGCGGCCGGGTCGGCCAAACTGGTTTATCTGGCCTGGCTGGTGGGCGGGCTGCTGTCTTTTTTTGGGGCGCTGACTTACGCCGAGCTCGGCGCCATGAAGCCGCAGGCCGGCGGCGAGTACGTTTATATCCGCGACGGTTATGGACCTCTGGCCGGGTTTCTCTACGCCTGGACGTGGTTCCTGATTGCCAAGCCGGCGTCGATTGCCACGCTCGCCACTGGCTTTGTCCGGGTGCTGGGAAATTTTCCGGCTTTCGCTTTTTTTAGCCACAAATTTGTTTCGACTCCATTCTCAGTTACCTATGGACAGCTGGTGGCAGTTGCGGCCGCCAGCTTGATTTCTCTCCTCAACTACATAGGGATCAAGCGAGCGGGCGACTTTCAGCTGGTGTTCACCTTCGTGAAAGTCGCCATCATTCTCAGCATCGTGGTGATCGGCCTGGGCTATAGCGGTGGAAACTGGCAAAACTTTGCGGGCAGCTTTACCGGCGCCAAAGGTGGGATGAGCGGATTCATGCTGGCCTTGGTGGCTGCGTTGTGGGCTTACGATGGCTGGAATGATCTGAATATGGTTTCGGGAGAAATCCGCAATCCCGAACGCGACATTCCCCGCGCGTTGATTTTCGGGGTGGCGCTGGTCGGGATCCTGTACATGCTGCTGAATGCGGCAGTGCAATATGTGCTGCCGGCGGGAGCGATCGCGGCTTCGCCAAGGCCGGCGTCAGACGCCATGGCAGTGGTGCTCGGGAGCGTGGGGGCGGGACTGGTTTCAGCCGGCATGGCGCTCTCCATGCTGGTGGCCATGAATGGCACCGTGATGAGCGGCGCCCGCGTGCCCTATGCCGTGGCCCGCGACCGCTATTTCTTTTCCGCGCTGGCGGAGGTGCATCCCCGCTTCCGGACACCTTCGGTAGCCATTGTGGTGCAGGCGGTACTGGCAATCATACTTTTGCTATTGGGGGGCAGCTTCCGCCAGTTCTTTACCCTGGCGATATTCGCCGAATGGCTGTTTTACATGATCGCCGGGAGCACAGTGTTTGTCTTTCGCTGGCGCGACCCTCAGGCCATCCGGCCATACCGGGTGTGGGGGTATCCTGTGGTCCCAATCCTGTTTGTGCTGGCTGCGGCGCTGCTGCTTTTCTTTACTTTCCGGGACAATTACCCGAATTCCGGCATCGGGTTGCTGGTGATTCTGGCGGGCATACCTGTTTTTTACGGCTTTGCACGAAATCGACGGGCAAATGGCTGAAGTGCTGCCATTGAATCCGCGAGTTTAGAGTGAATCCTCTTTTGGGCATTACGAGGGTTACTGAAGGACACCCCCGCAGGGCACGTTTACCCCTTCCGCTTTCTCCCGTAGGTTAAAAGCTCCACCCGGCGCAGTTCTCCCCAGGCTCGGGTCCCAACTCTGGAGTTCATGGCATGGCTACGCCTGCAGATTTTCAATTAGGGCTTTTGCCGGAGCGCAAGCTGGACAAGCGTGCGCTGGCGGCCAGTTACGCCTTCCTGATATTCCTGTTGATTTTGATGGTCAATGTCGGCTGGATCTGGCCCGACAGTCTGAATATCACGCGGCAGTATCACGTGACCGAATTGATCCCGATGCCGAGCCTGCAGCCCGAAGCGCTAAAGGCGAAGGCTCCAGCGCACCCCTTGAAGGTCAAACTGCTGCCAAAAGCCCCGGTTTTTGATGCGCCCAAGCTGACGGTACCGCGGGAGGTTCGTGCCCCGCGTCCCCAGCAACCGGAGGTGGCGGCGCCCAAGCTCGAGGTCAACAATTTTACCCCGGCGGTGGCCAAGCTGATCACGGGCGGAGCCCGGCCAACGCTGATTGTGCATACCGGCGAGTTCGGCAGTTCAGCGACGCCGACGGTAAACGCGCCGGTGCAGAAGGTCCAGACGGGCGGTTTTGGAGACCCCAACGGCATTCCGGGACAAGGCAAGCCCAACGCGCACCTGGTGGCGGCGAGCACCGGTTCGTTCGATCTGCCGCCCGGCGGGGGAAGCGGCAACGGGGCGGGCGGGACCAAAGGTATTAAGGGAACGATCGCAAGCGCCGGTTTCGGCAACGGGATTGCACAAGCCGGACAGGGAGATGGCCGCAGCAACGGGCGGGGCGCGACGGTGGAGACCGCGGGCTTCTCGGCGCAGCAGGTCAGCCAGGCACCAAAACGGGCACAGCAGGCGGAGGCGGGCCCAGCTACTACACCTGTGGAAATTATCTCCAAGCCCAATCCGGTCTACACTGAGGAAGCTCGACAACTCAGGTTGCAAGGTGAAGTATTATTGGAAGTACTTTTCGGAGCAAATGGGCAGTTGCACGTGAATCGCGTTGTGCGGGGTTTGGGACACGGCCTCGACGAGGCTGCGGTTTCTGCTGCCAACAAGATTCGCTTCAAGCCCGCCCAACATTACAACCAGCCGGTCGATTCGACGGCGGTTGTGCATGTGGTTTTCCAGTTGGCGTATTAGGCGCGACAGAGAGGATTTAGTCATGCGTACTTGGAAATGGACGCTCACCGCTTCCCTGCTCCTCGGGTTCAGCGCGATGGCACAGACGGCAGCACCGGCATCGCCCGCGCAGACCGAGATGCCGCCGGCGCAACCCTCCTCGAGTCCGGCTGCGTTGCAGAACACTCCGCAGCCGACGACCAGTACACCGGCGCCGATGCCCGCGGCCGCGCCCACCACCATGGACCAGGTCGTGGACCGCGCCATTGAACGCGAGCATGCGCTCATCACTTTCCTCGAAACCCGTACCCCGCTGGTCGAGACCTACCTGCAAAACCTGCAACTGGATCCGCAGATGGGGCCTTCGCCCAAGCAGGACCATTACTTCTTCGGCCGTCTGGATCTGAGCGATTCCGTGGATCGGCAGGATTATCTTTCGGGCGAGTCGAGTTTCCAGAGCCGTATGCTGGGCGGCGTCACCAAGCTGTTCAAGTTCGAATACAAGCCCATCGGTTTTTCCTGGATGATCTTCGCCGACCGCGACGATTTTGACCGGGCCCATTACGATTTCAAGTATGTGCACCGCGAGTTTCAGGGTGACGTGCGCTGCATCGTGTTCGACGTGACCCCCAAGAAAGATGCCGGTAAAGGACGCTTTCTGGGCCGCATCTGGGTGGAAGACCAGGATTACAACATCGTCCGGCTCAATGGCACGTACGCGCCCCGTCCCCGCAACGCGCAGTTCTTCCACATGGATAGCTGGCGGCTGAACCTGATTCCCGGCTACTGGGTCCCGGCTTACATCTACAGCGAAGAAGGCGACTTCAGTTCTGGTTCAAAGGACAAGATGGCCTTCAAGGCGCAGACCCGAATCTGGGGCTACGACCTGAAAAAGAACAATAAGGAAGACGAACTCACGCAGGTGCTGGTGGATTCGAGCGTAAAGGACGAAAGTCCCACGGCGCAGGACGCTTCTCCACTGCAGGCGCAGCGGGAGTGGCAGCAGCAGGCAGAAGACAACGTAGTCGAACGCCTGCAGAATGCCGGCTTACTGGCCCCGCAAGGCGAAGTGGACAAGATCCTGATGACGGTGGTCACCAACATAGAAGTCACGAACAATATCGACCTGCCCCGGCCGGTCCGCACCCGGGTGATGCTGACTTCGCCGCTGGAGACTTTCAGCGTGGGCAACACTATCATCGTCAGCCGCGGCCTGATCGACGTGCTACCCGACGAGGCCAGCCTGGCCATGGTGCTTTCACATGAACTGGCGCACATCGTCCTGGGACATAACCTGGGCAGCCGCTACGCCTTTAACGACCGCATGCTCTTCTCAGACGAATCGACTTATCAGAACCTGGGATTCAGGCATGTTCCGGACGAAGAGGTCGCAGCCGACAAGAAAGCGATCGAACTGCTGAAGAACTCGCCGTATGCACAGAAACTGGATACGGCCGGCTTGTTCCTGCGAGAACTGGCGGAAAGAGGTCCGGCGCTTTCCGCGCTGCTGACACCCCACCTGGGAAACAGCCTGACGGATCCCAAGGGCGGTGTGGAGCGGATGGCGGCGCTGATGACTTCGGCGCCGGCGCTCGATCCGAGCAAACTGGACCAGATACCTGCGTTGCCGTTGGGCGGACGGGTCAAGGTGAATCCCTGGGATGATCATGTTGAGCTGATCAAGACTTCGCCGGTGGCAATCACGTCAGCCCGGGACAAGATGCCCTTTGAAGTCACGCCATTCTTTCCGCGGCTTACCCGCTACGGCAGTGGTGCGAATCCGGGATCGCCGACAACGGCGAACGCGGCGCCCACCAACTAGCTAACAGGTTGAAGCAAGCGCAGGCCGGACCGGAGGAACTCCGGATTCCGCCCTGCGCATTTTCAGTTGTCATCCTGAGCGGAGTCTTTCCATTCGCTTGCGAATGGAAAGCGCAGTCGAAGGACCCCTACCTAACCGAACTGACGTCCGGATTTCCAGGGCGTTCCAATCAATGAGTTTTTGGCAAATCTCCTGACGCACGCTGCGTCTTTACTGTAGGGGTCCTTCGACTGCGTGACTGCTTCGCGAAGCGAAGCAGTCACTTCGCTCAGGATGACAACTGGGGTGAGCTTATTCTTGCGGCTTTCTCTTTCCTGGCAAGCCGACTGGGCTCTCGTGGGTGCGTTCGCGGAATCCGCCGCGCAGGCCGCTGGCCAGCGACACGCTGGATTCGCCGAACTTGTCACGCAGGCGATCGGCGGCCGACAGGGCCTGCTGCCAGCGTTGGCGGCGTCCGTCTTCCAGTAAGTCTCCCTGCCCGCCTTGAGAGTCGAATGATGATGCCTGCACGCCCAGCAATCGCACCTGGGCGCCGGGGCGCCAGTTCTTGCGGAATAGCAGACGGATTTGCTCGAAGATTTCGGTGTCGAGTTGGGTGGGAACAGGCAAGCTGTGCGCACGGGTAATGGTAGTGAAATCCTTGTAACGAAGTTTCAGCTGAAGCGTGCGGGCGTGCAACCCGCCTTCACGCAGACGGCGCCCTACCATTTCAGAGAGACGCATCAACGTGGATTCCAGCTGTTCGACGCTGGCGGTATCCTGGTTGTAGGTGTGTTCATGGCTGACTGACTTGGGATCAGTATCAGCGCCGACTTCGCTGTCGAACCAGCCGCCAGCATCTTCACCGCGGGCTTTCCCCGCCAGCGCCAGCCCCCATTTTCCGAAGCGCTCTTCGAGGAAGGTCTCGTCGAAACGAGTGAGGTCTCCGACCTTCCGAATGCCCAGTCCGTGCAGATTCTGCTCGGTGACTTTGCCGACGCCGGGAATCTCACGCACGTCGAGCGGAGCCAGGAAGTTGGCTTCCTGCCCAGGCACAATCCAAAGCACGCCGTTGGGCTTGGCGCGGGCCGACGAAACTTTCGCGATGAGGCGCGAGATGCCGATCCCGATCGAGCAGTTGAGCAAGGTCTCGGTCTTCATCTTCTGATGGAGCAGATGCGCGGCGCGCAAGGGCGGACCGTGCAGGCGTTCGGTACCGGTCATGTCGAGATAGGCTTCATCGATCGAGGCCATTTCGACCTGGGGCGAGAACGAAGTCAGCACCCGGTGCACTTTTTCAGAACACTCGCGATAGCGGTCGGGATGGCCGTTGACGAAGATAGCCTGGGGACAGAGCTTGGCCGCGGTGCGCAGCGGCATGGCCGAGTGCACGCCAAACTTGCGGGCTTCGTACGATGCCGCCGAAACCACGCCGCGCTCGTCGCGCTGTCCTCCCACGACTACGGCCTTTCCTTTCAGTTCGGGATTGAACAGTTCTTCCACGGAGACGAAGAAGGCGTCCATATCGACGTGGAAGATCGTCCTGGTGAAGGTGCTCATGGGACAATGCGAACTGATTTTACCAAGGCGCCGGAGTGCGTGGTTGCGCCCGAAAGGCATCAACCACCAAGGACACTAAGGTACACGAAGGAAAGCCTCGGGACCCTAGCTTGTTGGTGGTCGATGAATTTAGGCGGCCAGATATCGTTTATAGTCTTCTGACTGCTTTCCGGACGAGGATCTTGATGACTCTGCTTCGGTGTTTCCTGTTTGCCGGGTGCGTGGCGTGGGCTGCCGGTTCATTCGCCCAGGCCCCTGTGGGGAGTGCTAAGACCCGGTTGACCCTGCTTTCGCCCATCAGCTCAAAATATCCCAGCGGCTCTTCGTTTATGGCCAAGCTGGAGGACGCGGTCGCGGTGGACGGCAAGCCGGTGCTGCCGCCGGGGACGCTGGTGGAAGGCCACCTGGAAACGACGCCGGCGCGCCGCATGATGCGCCGCGGCGCCTTGCGCATGATTTTCGATCGCCTCAAGCTGCCCGACGGCACGGTGCAGCCTGCCCGCTTCGAGCTGACCTCAACCGAAAGCAATGCTGCCAGGACGGACAGCGAAGGAACGGTCCATCCCACGGTGAGCAAGAAGCGCCTGGCCATCCAGTTGGGCGGAACCGCATTGGCGGCAAAGCTGGCTGACGATCTCTCCGAAGAAGCTTTGGCCACTAGCGCGGGCGCTGCGCGCTGGTATGGGCTGGCCGCCAGCACCACGTTCCTTCTGCTGCAAAAGGGTCGCGAAGTGAAACTCAAACCCGGGGAAGTAATCGAAGTTGATCTGGTGCGGAAGGGCTCCACCCTACCCGAGGGGCCATGAATCCCTGTGTGGGTCGGACGCTCCTGTCCGACGCCTTTGACTTTTGATTTCGCCGTTGGCCGTTGGCGTTTGGCCGTTGGCTCTTCGACTGTTTGCCTTTGATTCTGACTTGCTGACTTAAGCCTTCCCAGACTTAGAAGACACCGGCAGATCAACATCAACACCAACCGCAACAGCGTCGGACAAGAGTGTCCGACCCACACGCACCCATTTAGACCAGGGCCAGGGTGGGATTTCCGCTGGTGGTGCGAGGTTCGATCGATAGTCCGCGGAGATGGCGCGCGCGTTCGTACACCCGTATGTATTCCCTGGCGGAGGCACCCCAGGAAAAGTCCTTGCCCATTGCGTTGCGCATCAGTTGCTGCCAGGAATTCTGATCGCGGAAGGCGCGGAGAGCTTCTTTGATCGTAAGCAGCAGGGCTTCTCCGTTGTAATCGGTGAACTTGAAACCGGTGCCCTTCCCCGTGCGCGGGTCCCAGTGTTCAATGGTGTCGTCGAGGCCACCGGTGGCGCGGACGATCGGGACCGTGCCGTACTTCAGGCTATAGATCTGGTTAAGGCCGCAGGGCTCGTATCGGGATGGCATGAGGAACATGTCGCTGCCGGCCTCGATCTTGTGGGCCAGGGCGTTGTCATAGGCCACCTTGACCGCAATCTTCTGGGGAAATTGTTTGCTCAGACGCAGGAACATGTCTTCGTAGGTCTTGTCGCCGTTGCCCAGGGCGACAATGATCATCTCCTCGCGCGCCAGGCGTTCCATGATCTGGGCGATGAGGTCAAAGCCTTTCTGGGCGGCGAAGCGCGACACGATGCCGAGCACCGGCAGGCGCATGTCGGCCTGGGTCACGCCAAAGGTGGCGAGCAGGTCCTGTTTGCAATTGGCCTTGCCGGAAAGCTCCCGAGGTGAGTAGCGAGCCACGATGAATTTGTCAGTCTCGGGACTCCATTCGTCGTAATCCACTCCGTTCAGGATCCCGGTCACGGTTGAAGAGCGCGTCCGCAGGACGCCTTCCAGGCCAAAGCCAAACTCCGTGGTCTGGATTTCCTGGCTATACTTTTTGCTCACGGTAGTAATGAAATCGGAAAATACCAGCGCGCCCTTCAAAAAGTTTACGTTGCCGAAAAACTCCATTCTGGAGATGGTGAACAGGTCCCAGGGCAGGGTGAGCAAAGGCAAAGTATCGGCCGGAAAGAGGCCCTGGTATCCCATGTTGTGGATGGTGAAAACAGTGGCCACGTCGCGGAAAGCCGGGTCTTCGGCGTATTGCGTGCGCAGCAGAACCGGGACCAGAGCCGACTGCCAGTCATGGCAGTGAAAGACCTGAGGCACGCCGAGAATTTTCGAAGCCTCCAGCACGGCGCGGGAGAACAATGCGAAGCGCTCGGCATTGTCGGGATAGTCGCCGGCGGAGGTCCCGTAGAGGGCTTCGCGATCGAAAAAAGGCGGGTACTCGATAAAGTAGAAGTTCACTCCGGCGCGCTCGCCGCCGCTGACCACAGAACAGAAACGGTAGCGGTCATCGAAAGGAATGGTGATGCTATTGACCATGGCCCGCGGGTCCTTGAGGAGGGTCTGGTGGTAGCGGGGAAGATAGACGCTCACCTGGTGTCCGGCCGCCACCAGGGCCCGGGGCAGCGCGCCCACTACGTCGGCCAGTCCGCCCGTCTTGGAGAAGGGCACACCCTCCGACGCAGCAAAAACGATGTGCATAGCGACTCCTTGTGAGTGCCGGTCCCCGCAGACGCCGGCACAAGCTATCATAGGGGGCTGTTCACAGCATACTCTGCCGAGCAGGCAACGGCAGAAGGAACCCGTCAGTCTAAACGCCAGCAAGCCGACAGGAAAGTGGTGAACGTGACAAAAATTGTGGCCGCGGAAAAGCGTCGTAGCAGGCCCAAACTGGGCCAGCACTTTCTGGTTGATACCTCAGCCACCATGCGCATTGTGGACGCCCTGGGCGATATCTCCGAGAGCACGGTGCTCGAAATCGGTCCGGGGCGCGGCGCCCTCACTGCGGCCCTGGCAAGACGGGCGCGGCGATTGATCGCAATCGAAATCGATCGCGTGCTGGCGGCGCAGCTGCGCATGAATTTCTCCCAGGAGCCCAACGTGGAGATTATCGAGGGCGACGTTCTGGCCATCGACTTCCACACCCTGTTTGGACCCAAGCCGGGAAGCACTCGTCCCGGGCTGAGTCATCAACCCGAAGTGGTTCGCGTGGTGGGCAATCTTCCCTACTTCATTACTTCGGACATTCTGTTGCGGCTGTTTGAGTATCGGCAATATTTCGAAACCATCGTGCTGATGGTGCAACGCGAGGTGGCGGACCGCCTGGCGGCCGCGCCGGGACGGAGCGAGTACGGCCTGCTTTCGGCCACCGCCCAGCTTTACTCCGAAGTGGAGAAATTGTTCACGCTTCCACCCGGCGCGTTTTCACCGCCACCTAAGGTGGACTCGAGCGTGGTGCGGCTCCGGATGGTGTCGAAGATCGAAAGCCTGGCCGTGCCTGAAGCGGAGTTCATTGCTTTTCTTAAACTGGCTTTCGGACAGAAGAGAAAAACTCTAGCCAACAATCTGAAAGCGCAATATGCGCCGAAGGTCTTGCGTGCGGCTTTCGCAGAGGCGGGAGTGAAACCGGCAGTGCGCGCCGAGGCGCTGAGCCTGGAAAAGACGGCGGCGTTATTTCGCGCCTTGGGTACTCTGTCATCCTGAGCGGAGCAGAAAGTTCGCAAAGCGAACTTTCTGCGGAGTCGAAGGACCCCTATAGACGGCGGCGCCCTCATCTGAAGGGAGAGTGATTCATGAAGCGTCAGGTCGAGAACAAGTAATCTACCGGCTGCAGTTCCAGCTATAGGGGTCCTTCGACTGCGCAACTGCTTCGCGGAAGCGAAACAGTTGCTTCGCTCAGGATGACAACTTGGTGAAGGTGAGAGTGCAATGGCCCCGCCGATCCGACTTCCCGCTGTGGCTGGACGGTTTTATCCGCGCGATCCCGACGATCTGCGGGCCGAGGTGGAGTCGTATTTACTACCTCCGCAGAAAACTGTCCCAGCGCTGGGCTGCGTGGTGCCGCACGCTGGCTACATGTACTCGGGACATGTGGCGGGTGCCGTTTACGCCCGGCTTGATGTGCCGCAGCGATCGATTGTGATGTGTCCCAACCATACCGGCATGGGGATTCCTCTTTCCATCATGAGTGAGGGGGCATGGCAGACGCCGCTGGGACCGGTGTCTATTGATTCCCGGTTGGCATCCGATTTGAAACAGCGATTTCCGCCGCTTGGTGAAGACACTGAGGCGCATCGGGCCGAGCATGGCGCGGAGGTGCAGTTGCCCTTTCTGCAGGTCAAAAACCCCGGGTGCAGTTTTGTTCCGATCGCCCTCGGTACCAGCCAATATGAATTGCTTCAGGGACTGGGCGAGGCCATTGCGGAGGTGGTGCAGGCGTCGGGAGAGCGCGTGCTGTTGATCGCCTCCAGTGACATGAACCACTACGAGAATGACACCATCACGCGGGTGAAAGATCAGAAGGCCATTGAACGCATCCTGGTCATGGACGCGCGCGGGTTATTCGACGTAGTCATGAATGAGGACATCAGCATGTGCGGCTTTGGACCGACCGTCGCGATGCTTACGGCGGCACGGCGACTGGACGCCGGCAGGGCGGAGCTGGTCAGGTACGCCACTTCCGGAGATGTTTCCGGTGATCGTGAGCGGGTGGTGGGATACGCGGGCATCCTGGTGCGGTAGTTCCCTGCTATGGATCAGGTCAAAAACCTTTAACCGCAAAGGACGCAAAGAACTCCGCCAAGGGCGCCAAGAGTCTGGCTTATTCGATTTCGAGTTCAGCGTCCGGTTTGGGCTTGGTCGGCGCGGCCCTTTCGACCGCCGAACCGGGGTCCAGCCCCATGTCGCTGAGTTGCAGACGCAAATTTCCCGGATTGGTGGCATAGGCCATGGCGGTGTCGTAGTCGATCAGGTCGGCGCGAATCAGTTTTTCAATCTCTCCGTCAAAGTGTTGCATGCCCTCGGTATCTCCGTCGCACATTGCATCCAGCAGGCTCTTGCCTTCGACTTCGCCCTTGTCCAGATACTCGCGGGTGCGGAGAGTCGATTTGAGGATTTCGATTGCGGCCACGCGCCCGGTTCCAGCTTTGCGCGGGAGCAGGCGCTGCGAAACAATGTAGCGAAAACTTTTCGCGAAACGGTTGCGAATAGTGTGCTGCTCGGTGAGCGGAAACACTCCGATGATCCGTTCGACGGTCTTTGAGGCGTCGGTAGTGTGCAGGGTGGAGAGGACGAGGTGGCCGGTCTCCGCCGCTTCCAGCGCGATCTCGATGGTTTCCTTGTCACGCATTTCGCCGACCAGGATCACCTTGGGCGCCTGCCGCAGGGCCGCACGCAAGGCCAGCGCAAAGCTGGGCGTGTCACTGTGCAGCTCCCGTTGATGGACGATGGAACGCTTGTGGCGGTGCATGAATTCCACCGGATCTTCAATGGTCAGGATGTGGTACGCCTTGGTTTCGTTGATGCGGTCGAGAATCGCCGCCAGGGTGGAAGACTTGCCCGAGCCCGTGGGTCCGGTGACCAGCACGATGCCGTTCTTGATATCGGCAATATGAACGAGTTCCTGAGGCAGCTTCAGTTCGTCAAACGTGGGAATGCTCTTGGGAATCACCCGCATCACGATGGCGTGGCTGCCGCGCTGCACGAAGACATTCACGCGGAAACGCGCCGTGCCCGGCAGGCTGTAGGAAATATCGCATGATCCCTGGCTCTGCAGCGTGGCGGTTGCCTGCTGGTTGTCTCCAATCAATTCTTGCGCGATGCGGAGTGTGTCTCCCGGGCCCAGCACCGACAGGCCTGGCATTTTTACCGGGACCAGTTGACCGCTGACCTCAACGTGCGGATGGCTTCCCGGAGAGAAGATCAGATCGCTGACGTGGCTCGAGACCTGAAGCATGGCCAGCAGAAGCGCTGGCGTAGGTGGAATAGTGGCGGGAGCGGCGTTTGGCAGGGGCGCTCGGCCCGGGGTGGCCATAAAGGACTCCAAGTGTTCTGGGGTATCTAAAGGCTACGTGCCGGGAGCTGAGGCCTCAAGTAACGGTGGTAATTTTTTGGTGATGTCGGAAGTGAAGAATGAGAGTTTGATTAGAAGTTTATTCATGTTCATTGGCAGGGAGAAGTCGGTCCTAAAACTGTTAACCACAAAGGGCACGAAGGTGCACGAAGGAAAATCTTGCCAACGAATGACACCGACGGAAAAATCCCCACACTAGTCGCAAAGAACGCGACTAGAGTGGGGAACTCTCGGGTCTCAGATTAGCGGACGACCTGGAAGTCGGCGCGGCAGCCGTGATCCACCCAGATACCGCGGCGGTCGTAGCCCCAGCTGTAGCCCTGGCGGCAGGAAGAATCGCTGCGCTGCTTCAGTAACCGCACCCCACCTCGCGTATCGGCGCTGCAATAGTGACGGTGCATGTCGTCGGAGGAGCAGGAAACAACCTGGTCTGCGCCTCCCTGGTAGTCGTTCCGATCCCCGTAGCGATCATGATCGCGATCGCGGTCGCGGTCACGATCTCGGTCCCAACCGCCGCGGCCGCCTTCGACCGCGAAATCAGCCCGGCAACCATGATCCACCCAGATGCCTCTGCCATCCGAGCCCCAGCTGTAGCCTTCCCGGCAGGGCGATTCGCTGCGCTGCCGCGCCAGTCGAATTCGGCCTCCGGAACCAGCGTCGCAGTAATGGCGGTGGCCGTCGTCCGAGGAGCATGAAACGGTACCGGTGCTGCCCGGAGCGGGGCCTCTGTACTGGTAGGAATCGACCATAAAATCGGCGCGGCAGCCGCGGTCCACCCAGACGCCTCCGCGGTCAAATCCCCAGCTGTAACCCTGATTGCAAGCCGAGTCGCTGCGCTGTTTGAGCAGGCGGACTCCACCGCGAGTGTCCGCCGGACAATAATGCCGATGACCGTCATCGGAAGAACATGAAATAGTCTGGGCCGAGCTGCGCGGAGTGAAGATGAAAAGAGCGGCAATCATGAGGCCGAGTGGAAGCCAATTCGTGACTTTGAACATACTCACCTCCTGAAAAGTAATGGGGCGAACAAGCTTGCAGCTCATCAGCCCGGAACATTGTGTTACTCGTGCGGCCTTATCGATGGGTACCGCTGTGCGAAGCGGGAGCGGAAGACCCTGAACCGCCGCTCATACGCGGAGCTGCCATCGAGGATGGAGCCGCGCTCCGCGCGGGAGCACCGCCGTGCATGGAAGTACCGCCTCGAGGGGCGGAGGAGGACACGCGCGAGCTTGCCGGGGGCAAGCGCATCGCGGAAGCAGCCGGTGGGGCATGCATACCGGCTCCGCGGGCTGAACTGGTTCGCTCCATCTGCTGCGAGACTTTCCCCAGATTGCGCACGCTACCGCGCGCTACTCCCAGGCCTGCGGAATCGCTGCGCACCTCGGCCCTGTTCTGGACCACACGCACCGGGCTCACCGGGGCAATGCGGTTGACGAGTAACGTCCGTCCCGGAGCTGCGGGTGGTCTGGGCGCGCTAAAGGTTTGAGGTGCGTGCGCGATATTGGGACCGGTGTTCCATCCCGCCCAGCTATTTCCCGGCTGCCAGAACCATCCATAGGAGTTGAGGTAGGTCCAGGAACCATAACGATAAGGCGTCCATCCCCAGGGATAGGCGGAGACCCAGGCATATCCAGACCCCGGATACCACGTCCAGGCGCCGTTCATGAAGGGATCCCACCCCGCTCCCACCAGGTAGGGCTGCCACATCATTCCGTAACCGGGCATGTTGTAGAAGCTGCCGTAATAGCTCAGGTCACTGGACCCGTAGCCATAGGGCGAGAAGCTGTTGGAGAGGCTGTATTGCTGATGATATTTGTCCAGCTGCTTGTCCCACTCGTCGTAGGGATCGGGCTCCAGATTATTCGCCAGGGTATAGTTCCCGGTTCCAGCCAGGGCGAAGGCCGCACTATGCTTCTTCTCGACCTTCACTCTGCCCGACGCACTGGCGACTTCGACGTCACCTTTGAAGACGGCCACGGTGGCGGTGGCGTCCTTCAATTCGATGCGGAGGTGTGCCGGCCTGGTGAGCGCCAGCCTGTCCTCTCCGAAGGCAAGAGTGAATTCTTCCTGTTTGTCGCCCTTGAAATTCAGGTAGGCGGTTCCTCCGCGAAGTTCCAGACTGGAGGCCCGGGCGCCGGAATCGCGACGCGCCAGCTCGGGGAATTCCACGGATGTGCCGGGAGTGATGCGCAGCGTGCTGCCGTCTTCGAACTCGATTTCAGCCCGCGCGTCCTGCCCGGTGCGTAATTTGGCGCCCTGGGTGATGGGCAAATTGAGGAAGGCTTTTTCGTAGCCCTGGCCGGTGTTGCGGTCGATCTGAACCTCTCCATCCACCTGGCTCAGGCGCACAATGCGAGCCTGTGAGTCGGCAAAGGATGGCATCGCGAGGCAGCACGACAAAACCGCCAGGGTGGATAGAACAGCTATTCGGCGCACAGACATATGCCACCTCCCAAGACTACCCGTTACGGTATTAGAACACTTTTTGACGCCCTTGGTTGTCAAGAAATCGAGATCTGTGGGGAGGAAATCGGGCCTCTGATATCCCTGTCTTCCTGAGCGGCGGAGTCGAAGCACCCCTATAAGCGGATGCATTTGCGGTCAGATAGGGGTCCCTCGACTTGCTCTCACCGCGCCTGGCGCGGCTCGAGCCGCGCTCGGGATGACACTCGGAAGTGTTTGAAGTTCCCCCCGGAAACGTCGGGAATCATCGCTTTATGGATTGAGCTCGCTCAATCATGCGCTGAGCCCGGGCCCGGACGGGATTGATTACTGAGGAGTCAACAGCGATGGCCCGCAGAATCGGCATAACGGCAGCCAGTTCTTCCAGACCATTTCCGGCGGCCGATTCCTCCATGCGCTTGAACTCCTCATCGAGCGCCAGCTTCTGGTAACGATGGAAATACTGCAGGCGGCGGCCGAATTCGAGCGTAGTGGAGAGGCTCTGGAAGAGCTGCGTTACCTGCTGCACCGCGGCCACGGGAGAGTAGTTATAGGTGGCTGAGGTACTCCGCGCGGAGTTTTTGTAGGTCAGCGTTTTGGTTCCAGTGGATGCCAGATTCTTTTTCCTGGAATCTATCTCGCCCTCAAAATAGTGGGCGCGTTGCGCCAGGTCGAAAATCCGTTGGCGAGTCTCAGGCGACATGGAAAAGTCCAGGTGGAAGGGATCACCTTCTGAGTCGGGACTGAGCTTGCCGTCTGAATCGTAGGTGGAGCGGCCGTCCGAGGAAACAGAAATCGCATAGTGCGAAGGCTCGGAGCCGGGGAAATCGAGAGTGAACGTGACTGTCTCCTGGGCGCGGACGGGAAGTTGCAGAACCGCGAAGAGAACCAGAAGAAGGCCAAGGGTTTTATGTGGGCGCGAGCGTCCCGCTCGTGCAGAGGCCAGCACGAGCGGGACGCTCGCGCCCACATTGTTCTTCAGAATCATGCGCAGAGAGATTATGCCAAAAAATGCGCGGAGGTTCATCCGCTTACGGCGCGTTGGCGCAGCAGAGTGGCAGAGGTGTGCAGATGGCAGATGGCAATGGCCAGGGCATCGGCGGCGTCCGCTGGTTCGGGCACCTGGTCAAGATTCAGCAGGCGGGTCACCATGTGCTGGACCTGCGGCTTCTCCGCCCGGCCGTAGCCCACGACGGCGGACTTGATGGAAAGAGGGGAATACTCGGCCACATCCAGTCCGGCGGAGGAGGCGGCCAGCATAGCCACTCCGCGGACCTGTCCCAGCTTGAGCGCGGATTTTACGTTGACCGCGTAGAACACGTCTTCGATGGCGACGTTGTCGGGCCGGTGCTCGTGGATGATGACGCCGAGCCGGTCAAAAATAATCGCCAGGCGCCGGGCCATGGACTCACGCGGCGATAACTTGATGGCTCCGCAAGTCAGGCAGACCAGAGTGTCATTGGGGCCGAGTTCGACCACGCCGAAACCGGTGTACTCGGTGCCGCAATCGACGCCCAGGACGCGCATGACAGAAAGTCTACCCCAGTTTCAGACCTTCACTGTTGCCAATCTTGACGGGGTCCGTGGGGGTACGGGTCTGCGACCCGTCCAGGCCGAGCAAGGCTCGGCTGGGCTCTGTTCTTTGAGACCCAGGGTACAAACAGTGAAGGCGTTGCCGAGCTGCGCTCGGCCGGACGGGTCGGAGACCTGTCCCCACACGGATACCGTTTTCCATTTCAACGTCTAGCAGCATCGGGGGCGACGTGCTTTTGCCACTTCGTGCTCCCGGCGGAAGGCGGCGTAGGCGGCGCGGGAAGATACCAGGTGCTTCTGTTTCAGGAAGCGCGCATACGCGGATTCGTCAAAAATTTCTCGCAGCGTAGCCACAACAATGGTAGAGAAAGTCTTCAGGCGTTTGGCAAATCCGCGGAGTAGAACAGTCGAGCTGCGCTCGACTGGACAGCCGGGGGCGGCTGTCCCCACGTGGGTCAATTCTTTCATCCCTGCTCCTCGGCAAAGCGGGTGGCCACGAAGGGCGCTTCTTTTACCCTGGCCTGCTTGCGGCCCGACAGTACGCGCGACCATTCCACCGCCGACTCGATCAGGATCATCGCGACCATCACGATCAAGGTGCAGGTCACCGCGGCGTCGAGTCGATCGTTGAAGATCAGCCGGGCATTGGCGGCGGGGGCTGACGCCAGTTGCGCCGCATGAGACAGAAAACCGATGCGCGGATTGGGATCAAAAACCTTTTCCCAGGAGGCAGTGAAAGTCACGGCGACCAGCCATACCAGCGGGCCCAGCGTCACCGCAGCATAACGCGCTTTGCCCATCTTGATGATGATGGTGGTGGCCACGCACAGGGCGACGGTGGCGAGTAACTGGTTGGCGATGCCGAACAGCGGCCACAGCGAGTTGATTCCGCCCAGGGGATCTTTGACGCCCTGCCACAAGAAGGACCCCCAGCCGGCTACGATCAGGGCGCTGGTGGCGAGAATCGATGGGTACCAACTGGTGCGGCCCAGCGGCTTCCACACGTGGCCCAGGGCGTCCTGAATCATGAAGCGGCCTACACGGGTTCCGGCATCGAGCACGGTCAGAATGAACAGCGCCTCAAACATGATGGCGAAGTGATACCAGATCGCCATCAGCGCCTGTCCGCCCAGGCTGTTGGAAAAAATGTGGGCCATTCCCACGGCGAAGGCGGGCGCGCCGCCGGTGCGGTTGTAAAGCGTCTGCTCGCCCACCGACTGTGCCAGGGCATGCATCTCGGCGGCGCTGATGGGGAATCCCCAGTTGCTGATGGTGGCGGCGGCGGCTTCCGGTGCCTGGCCAACAATTCCCGCGGGACTGTTGATGGCGAAATAAATTCCCGGCTGCAGCACGCAGGCCGCGATGGTCGCCATGATGGCCACCAGGGACTCGGCCAGCATGGCGCCGTATCCGACCATGCGGGTCTGGGTTTCGCGCCGGATCAGCTTGGGAGTTGTGCCGCTCGAGATCAGCGCGTGAAAGCCGCTGATGGCGCCGCACGCGATGGTGATGAAGGCAAACGGAAAAACATTTCCCGCGAATACCGGGCCCGAGCCGTCAATGAAGCGAGTGAGCGGCGGCATGTGCAGAGTGGGACGGAGCGCGATGATTCCCAATGCCAGCAGCGAGATGGTTCCCAGCTTCACGAAAGTGCTCAGGTAATCGCGCGGAGCCAGCAGCAGCCAGACTGGAAGGGCTGAAGCCGCGAATCCGTAAATGATGATCAGGATAGCCAGCGCCGGACCCGAGAAGGTAAACCAATTCGCCACCGAAGGAGTCTGCGAAACCCACTGTCCGCCCCAGATAGCGAGCATCACCAGAACGAAACCCAGCGCTGAAGTCTCCAGCACTTTTCCCGGCCGCAGTGTGCGCAGATACACACCCATCAGCAGCGCGATGGGAATCGTCATGGCGATGGTGAATGTGCCCCATGGACTGGCCTTGAGGGCATTGACCACCACCAGCGCGCAAACCGCGAGCAGGATCACGATGATGCTGATCACGGCGAGGTAGGCCACCAGTCCGCCCAGGCGGCCAATTTCATCACGCGCCATTTCGGTGAGCGACTTGCCGTCGCGCCGCACCGAGAACAGCAGGATCACGAAGTCCTGCACGCAGCCGCCAAACACCGCGCCGGCCAGTATCCAAAGGGTTCCGGGAAGATATCCGAATTGCGCGGCCAGCACTGGGCCGACCAGAGGTCCGGGGCCGGCGATGGCGGCGAAGTGATGTCCGAAGACCACCCATTTATTAGTGGGGACAAAGTCGCGGCCATTTTCCAGGCGTTCGGCCGGGGTGGCGCGCAGGGCATCGAGGGTCAGAACCTTGGCCGCGATGAATTTGCTGTAGAAACGGTAACCGACGGCATAGGTGCAGACCGCCGCGACTACCAGCCACATGGCATTGATTTGTTCGCCGCGATGTAGCGCGACAGTGGCGAGAGCCAGCGCGCCCATCAGGGCGACTGCGAGCCAGATCAGGATGCTCAAAGTTTTCGACATGAGGTTGGCGGAGATATTGTGGCGAATCCCTCGCCGGCGCGCAATCGGCAAGAGAGGCTCGGGTCAGTGTAGCGCCGGCGTCTCGCCCTCGAAGCGGCGGGCGGGACGCCCGCCAGACAGCCGCCGGGATGGCGGCGCTACCTGTTCAGAGTCTTGGTTCACAATCACGGGCGTCCTTGCGGTCAGGGCGCTCCGAACAGAACAAAAGTGCACCATTTAGTGGTAATCTTTATGTTCCGTTGCAGGCCATTACAGCAGAAGTGTACCCAGCGTTTTCATGGGCTGAGCAGAGCCAGGGGATCGCCGTACCACCTATTGCACGTGACGAGGAGCAGGCAATGAAAGTTGGCATACTCACCGGCGGGGGCGACTGCCCAGGGTTGAACGCCGTGATCCGCGCCGTGGTGCGTAAAGGCTGTTTCCACTACGAAGACGAATTTGTTGGCTTTCTGGAGGGCTGGCGCGGGGTTATCGAAGACAAGACCATGCCGCTGGATCTCTCCAGCGTGGGCGGAATTCTTCCCCGTGGCGGCACCATCCTGCGCACCTCGCGCACCAACCCGGCGAAGAAAGCAGACGGGCTGGAAAGGTGCATGGCCACGCTGAAGCAGCACAAGATCGAAGCCCTGATCGCCATCGGCGGCGATGACACGCTTTCGGTGGCCCAGAAGCTGCACGAAAAAGGCGTCGATGTGGTGGGCGTCCCCAAAACCATCGACAACGATCTGGCCGGCACCGACTTCACCTTTGGGTTCGATACCGCGGTGAATATCGCCACCGAAGCCATCGACCGGGTGCACACCACGGCCGAAGCGCATAACCGCGTGATGGTGGTGGAAGTGATGGGGCGGGATGCGGGCTGGATCGCGATGTACAGCGGGATTGCCGGCGGCGCCGATGTCATCCTGATTCCTGAAATACCTTTCGACGTGGACAAAGTCGCGGAAACCATCCGTTTGCGGCACGCGCGCGGCCGCTACTTCAGCATCGTGGTGGTGGCGGAAGGCGCGAAATTCTCCACCGATGTGGACCCTAAGCATGGAGCGCCCATCGTGGTCGATATGGGCAAGGATGAATTCGGGCACGCCCGGCTGGGAGGAATCGCCGCCATTCTGGCGCGCGAGATCGAGAGACGCACCAATTTCGAGACCCGCACCGTCGTCCTGGGACATGTGCAGCGCGGCGGCTCACCCAGCGCCTTCGACCGCATGCTGGCCACGCGCTACGGACTGGGGGCGATCGACATGGTGCATCGCAACGAATTTGGTTGCATGGCGGCGCTGCGCGGCAACAAGATCGTCTCCGTCCCCCTGGCCGATGCCATCGCCAAAAACCGCACGGTTGACCAGGAGACGATCGATGTCGCATCCGGCATCCTGGACAAGCTGACCACGGACAAAGTGGCGGTAGAAAAGTAGGACGGCGTCAGGCGGCGGACCTCGGACGTCAGCCGGCAACAGCCCCATAGGCGGGCGGGACGCCCGCCTGACAGCCGGCGAGACGCCGGCGCTACTGGACCCGCGACGCCCGAATGAACATGGCCGGATTCTACGCCCGCCTCGCTCCTTCACTGATCCAGATCATCGAGTTGATTCTGGTTATCGCCGCGTTAGCGATAATTTTTTTCGGTTCACGCACTTCAGGCAAGCGACGCCCCCCTGGCTTTGAGTATGTGGAAGGCCGCTTTCGACGGCTGGGACGGCGCAAGATGCTCTCCGTCGTCGTGGTCGGGCTGCTGGTGCTTACCCTTCGCGTGTCTTTGATTCCCGTCCTTGGAATTCCCGCGCCCCGCTGGAATGATGAATTCAGTTATCTGCTTGCGGCCGACACCTTCGCGCACGGCCGCGTGACCAATCCTACCCATCCCATGTGGGTACACTTCGAGAGCTTCCATATCATCCAGCAGCCGACTTATATGTCGATGTACCCGCCGGCGCAGGGATTGGTGCTGGCGGCAGGGGAGCGGCTGGGGCATCCCTGGATAGGCCAGCTGATCATCACGGCGCTGATGTGCTCGGCCATCACCTGGATGCTTCAGGGATGGATGCCGCCAGCTTGGGCCCTGCTGGGCGGGATGCTGGCGGTGCTGCGCCTGGGCATTCTCACCTACTGGATGAATGGTTACTGGAGCGCGTCGGTGGTGGCTCTGGGCGGGGCGCTGGTGCTGGGAGCGCTGCCTCGCGTGAAAAAGTATGCGAGTGTCAGCGACGCCGTCATCATAGCCATAGGCCTAGCCCTGCTGGCCAACAGCCGGCCTTATGAAGGATTGATATTCAGCCTGCCGGTTGCGGCTGCGCTGGCGATCTGGATCTTGGGCAAGTCACGTCCGACATTTTCGGTTTCACTGACGCGCGTCGTGATACCCATCGTTCTCGTTCTGGCTGCAACGGGTGCGGGCATGGGTTATTACTACTGGCGAGTCACAGGCAGCCCCTTCCGCATGACTTACCAGGTCAATCGTGAAACCTACGCGACCGCCCCGTATTTCCTGTGGGAGTCGCCGCGCCCCGAACCGGTTTACCGGCACGCGGTGATGCGCGATTTTTATCGCTGGGAGCTGGCGCGCTTCGAGGAATACCACACGCTCGGCGGCGCCGCTTACCGCACCTGGGACAAGCTAGTCGGGTCGTGGAAGTTCTACTGCGGACCGTTGTTCACGATCCCCCTGCTGGCCTTCCCGTGGATCCTCGGCGACAGAAAAATGCGCTTTCCCCTTCTTGCCGGAGCGTTTTTCCTGCTCGGCCTCGTTGTCGAAACATGGACCATGCCCCACTACGTAGCTCCGGCGACAGGCCTCATCTACCTCCTGCTGCTGCAGTCGATGCGCCATCTACGGCTGTGGCGCTGGCGCGGAGAACAGGTGGGGATTGCCCTGGTGCGAGCCATTCCCGCGATCGCCTGTGCCATGGTGTTGTTGCGGGTGGGAGCGGCAGCGGCGCACGCTCAGATCGAGCCGGCATGGCCTCGCGGCAATTTGGACCGCGTGGCAATTACCCGCGAATTGGATGCCATGCCAGGGCGTCAGCTGGTGATCGTAAGCTACGGTCCGCGTCATGATGTTGATTGGGAATGGGTGTACAACGCTGCTGATATCGACGGCGCGAAAATAGTTTGGGCGCGCGACATGGGCGCTCGCGATAACCAGGAATTGCTCCAGTACTTTCATGACCGGCAGGTTTGGCACCTGAACGGGGACGAGTCACCGCCGAGGCTGGCGCCATGAATATTGATTCGTGGCTTACGGCGGGACGCGTGCGTATTCATGGCCTGTTGCTGGCCGCGTGCCTCTGGACGGTTTATGCGGTGGATATGTCCACGCCAGGGTTGCTCGACCGCAACGGTCTGGTTAAAGGAACGGATTTTCTCCATTTCTACACTTTGGGGACGCTTGCGTTGCGGGGCCGCGGAGATCTTCTGTACAACATGCGGGCGCAGGCCGAAGTGGCGCGCGAGCTGGTGGCGCAGGCGCCCAATAGTTTGTACGTCCCGCTCTACGGGCCGCAGGTGTCTCTGTTTTTTGCGCCGTTCGCACGCCTGTCTTACGGCTGGGCTCTGACTGCATGGCTGGCGGTGAGCGTCCTTATTTACGCCTTCTGCTGTCACGCGGTGTGGAAGAGTTGTCCCAGTCTCCAGGCATATCGCTCCACAGTTCTGATCCTGGCAATTGCCTTTCCGGGATTCTTTCACCTGCTGGCCTGGGGACAGACTTCCGGTCTCGCGCTTTTGTGTTTCACGCTGGCTTACCTCGCGCTGCGGAGCCAGCAGCCGCTACTCGCGGGATTGGCGATTGGGTCGCTCATCTTCAAACCCCAACTGGGATTGGCTGCGGCGGTCGTCTTTGTGTTCGCACGTGAATGGAGGGTGGTGGCGGGCGCGGTGGCGGCTGCGTCGATTCAACTGGCAGCAGCATGGATTCACTACGGCAGCGAGGTCATGCGCATTTACGTTCATGCTTTGATGCACCTGAGAGAAGTCTTGCCGCTGCTTGAGCCGCGGCTCTACCAGACGCACTCGCTGCATTCATTCTGGTCACTGCTGCTGCCTTGGCCGCGTATTGCATTTGCGTTGTATGCGATCTGTGCGGTCGGCGCTCTGGTGCTTGCAATCAGGGCCTGGAGGGGTGAGACACAACTGTCAGTGCGCTTTTCCGCGCTATTGTTCGCTACGGTTCTCGTCTCTCCACATTTGACCGTCTATGACCTGGTAATTCTGGCGCCAGCGTTCCTGCTGCTCGGCGAGTGGGCGCTGGCCCATGGTGAACGACAGGTCGCGCTGCGGATTCAGCAACTCATGTACGTCTGCTTTTTGCTGTTCCTGACGGGGCCGTTGTCCCGGATCACTCACTTGCAGCTTTCCGTGGCAGCGATGGCAGCTCTGTTGTGGATCAGCTGGCGGATTTCCGATCGCCCTCCTCTCACAGTTGTCATCCTGAGCGGAGTCTTTCCATTCGCTTGCGAACGGAAAGATGCAGTCGAAGGACCCCTATGCTCTGCTCAACACTCTCTCAACATGACTGCGTTCTCGGTGCCGACGCGGAAAATCCCTCGAACCTGCATTTCGTGATTAGGTAGGGGTCCTTCGACTGCGTATCTGCTTCGCGTTGCGAAGCAGATGCTCCGCTCAGGATGACACGCCAAAGAGAAAGGTCAGTGCTTCCGGAAATCTTTTAGCCCACTCTTTTTCATTGTGAGTAGCGCCCTCGTCAATCTTTACCAGCAGGCGGTCTTCTCTCAACCCGGCGCGCCGCATTACGCGCTCCAGCGCGCGAACATCTTCTACAGCTTCCTGGTCACGATCTTCGCTTCCCGCTTCTTTGGTTCCCATCGCCATGAAGATCCGGGCCGGCCATTGCCGGAAAGCGCGAGTGGATTTCAGGAGTTGCCGGTTGGAGACAAATAAGGACGGGCTCTCCAGCAGCAAGCGGCCGAAAATTCCGGGCCGGTCCATCACGGTGAAGAGCGAAGCAATGGCCCCCAGAGAAGATCCTCCCAGCCCCGTATTTTCCGGGCCGCGAGCGATGCGGTACTGCTGATAGACAAAGGGCATTACTTCGTTCAAGAGAAAGTCGGGATAGCGCTTTCCCAGGGGACGCATGATAGGCGGATGAAAAGACCGGTAAGGCAAATATTCTCTGGCGCGATCCTTCTGCGCGTTATCGATCCCCACGATGATCAGCGGTGGAATCCGGCCTTCACGAATGAGGCGGTCAACCGCTTCATCAGCCTGCCAGTCAACCCCTATGTACGCCGTCGCGGGATCGAACAGGTTCTGTCCATCGTTGAGATAGAAAACAGGATAGTGCCGAGCCTCATTTTCGAGCGCGCTGTATCCCGGCGGCAACCATATCCGCAGCTGGCGCGTGTTGCGGAAAATCCGGCTTTGCAATTCGTGCAGGTGCAACTCTCCGGCCAGGTCGGGAGAGTCCGCGCTGCCGGGGGTTGAAGGTAGAGTGGTTTCTTCCATGAGGAGTTCAGTTGACTCGCCCGGCATTACGCATCCACAGGATGGATGAAAGAACGGCGATGCCGAAAATCAAGGCCAGCGATGACAGGCATAAGACACACCATGCCGCCAGGACGAAACCTTCAATGTAAGTAAGGTAAAGCGCGAAGGCCAGCCCGGCCAGCGAAGCGATTGCCAGCACTGCCGGAACTTCCGGTTTGCTGCGATAGACCGTCGCCAGTAGCAGCGTGGCCAGATATCCGAGGATCCCAATCGTGGCCACGGGAAAGCCCGCAATGGTCGAAAAGGTGCTGCGGTTCACAATGTCGCAATTGAAATTTTCTCCGATGTCGCAGTAGGAGGTCGCCGAGGTGCCATAGTGATGATAGAGCGACACCGACGAAATCAGCACACCGCCAGAGGCCAGGAGAGCAATTGCGAGGAGAATGCGCCGGGTAAAGCGCGTAGTGGATGCGGTCATGGCAGACTGCATCCGGTCCTGGTAGCCAGCGTCTGTAGCGACAGTGTGCCTTCCTCACGTTGTCCATCGGCGAATTCCCAGGTAGGAAAGTGTTTTATTCCGGCATCCTTGCACAGCGGAGCTTCCTCGCGGGAGCCGGGAACGCCGCACTCGACATAAGGCACGTACTTGAAGGATGACTCGAACATCGCCTTCTGGTCCGCACAATGCGGGCACCAGTAGGCGCCGTACATCTTCGCCGGCTTCGCGGCCAGGCACTTCGCGAAGGCATCGAGGCGAGTGCTGCGCTTGCGCAATCCCAGAAAGATGACCACGGCGAAACGCGGCGACGATCAGCACGGTGACGACAATTTTGCGCGCGAGCGATGATTGCGGCTGCACCGGCTTTGAGGAACTTTCGCTGTCGTTCGCCATGGAACCTTTTTATACCACGACGTTCAGCGCGGCGGGCAGGACGTCCAGGCTCTGGCAGTTCAAAGTGAGCACTTCCCCATCCACCATCACATCTACCGGAGCGTCGAGCTGGAAATCAACCCGCTTCACCGGGCGGCGTTCCGCCAGCGGATGATTGATGTGGGTGCCGTCGTAGAGCGTGGGCAAATTTCGAATCAGCCCCAGGCGGCCGATCGGACCCCAGCGCACGTACTCGATCAACCCGTCGTTCACTTCGGCCTTGGGGGCAATCATCATGGTGCCGCCGGTAAATTTGCTGTTGCTGAAGGTGAGGAACAGACACGGCCGGCGGTCAAGTTCAGGCTCGCCATCCACCCGCAGAGGAAATGGACGCCGCCGAAAGCGCGCCAGGCAGATGAAAATGGATGACTGGTAACCAATTTCTCCCCAGCCGCTGAAACGGCGAGCGCGCAAAGTGGCCACGTCGGCGGAAAATCCCATGCTCAGCAGGTTGATGTAGTGCAGCACCCCGTTCTGGTGCGTCAACCGGAGAACGTCGCAGGGAGATGTGCGACGGGCAAGCAGCGCTTCGATGGCGAACTCCACGCCACGATCGCTGAAGTCGCGCAGGAATGAATTGCCCGTTCCCAGCGGAAGAAATGCGAGCGTCGCCGGTTTACCCGTCTCCGAAGGAAAAAGACCGTTGACGACTTCGTATGAAGTTCCGTCTCCCCCGACGGCGATAAATTTGCGATAGCCCTGAGCGTAAGCGTCGCGGACCAGGGACGTGCCCTGGCCTGGAGCGCTGGTCTCGACCATCTTCAGAGTGATTCCTCCGGCGCGCAGGCGGTCGAGCGCGGGACCAACCAATTTGCGGCAGCGCCCTCCGCCCGCGGCGGGGTTCACCACCGCCAGAAATGTGTCGGGATCGATCACCGCTGGTCGCTCATAAGTTTTAGAGTTCGACTACGGCGGCGCGGCTGAGCGTCTTGCGCATCTCTTCGGCCAGAGCCACGCGCTTGATCTTCATGGCAGCGGTGCGGGGAAAATCTTTTTCCCAGACCACACATCCGCCCACTCGCTTGAAATCAGGCAGGCGGCGGTTGCGGGCGACGATCTCCTGCTTCAGAGTATCGCTGAGTTCCTGCGCTTGCCCTTCTTGCCCCGGCTCCAGGCGCAGGACCAGCACCAGCATTTCGCGGACCAGGGTCTTGGCCGGCCAGATATAGTTGGCGGCGAAGATGCAGTACTCCTTCACCGGAATCCCGTCGAAGACAGTTTCAATGTCCTCCGGATAAATGTTCTTTCCGCCTTCGGTGACAATCATGTTCTTCTTGCGACCGAAGAGTTGCAGATGTCCACTGCTGTCAAAGCGGCCCAGGTCGCCGGTGAGCAGCCAGCCATCCACGATGGTCTCGGCAGTGAGTTCGGGGTCGTCGAGGTAGTGCGACATCACAGTCTTGCCGGTCGCCGCCACTTCGCCGATGCCCTCGGCGTCCGGGTTGAGCACCCGCAATTCCACGCCGGGCAGCGGCTTGCCCACGGTATCGGCGCGAAACGGTTTGAGATCGTTGAGCGTGAGCACGGTGCCGGCCTCAGTCAGGCCATAGCCATTGGCCACCGGAACGCCCAGATCGTAGAAAAACTGTAATGTCGAGGGTTCCATGAATGCGCCGCCGGTAAACATGGCGCGCAATTCTCCGCCAAAGGCCTGATGCACCTGGCGCAGCAGCACGCGGCTCAGGCGCACGTCGGGACGCCAGCCGGTGAAGAATTTGTTGACCGCAATCGAACGCTCCAGCAGAAACCGTTTCGGTTTAGACACCGCTTCCAGCTTGGCTTTGAGCCCGCGTTCCAGGTTCTTCAGCACCATGGGGACCAGGCTGACATAGGTAATTTTGTAGCGAACGAAGGCGTCACGCACGAACTCCGGCCGCAGCGTCCGCAAATGCACCACGCACGCCCCGCAGACGAAGGGTCCGATAAAGCCGACCATGAAATCGATGGCGTGATTGGTGGGCAGAATACTTAAATAACGCACGCCCGGCCAGAACGGATACAAGGCGATCAGCGCCTTGCACTGCTCCAGATAATTCTCATGCGTAAGCACGCAACCCTTGGGACGTCCTCCGGTCCCGGAGGAATAGACGATGCAGGCCACGTCCTGACGCTGGCGCGGCACGAACACCGGTTCGCCCTTGCGGCGGAAATCCTCCCAGCGAAACGCCGCTGCCAGGTCCGCTCCGGGCGGCGCTTCGGTGACCAGAACCGTCTGCACGTTGTATTCCTTGAACTCCGGCGATTGAATGATCGCGCGCCACAGGTAGTACTCAATCACCAGGACTTTCGCTTTGCTGTGCGCCAGCAACTGCAAATGCTCGGCTGCGGTCAGCTTGAAATCAAGCGGCACCAGCACACCACCGCCATGAAAGATGGCATAGGCCGAAATCAGCCACTTCGACTGGTTGCTCATGATGATCGCGGCACGGTCGCCGGGAGCGAACTCGGCGTCCTCAAGCGCGCGCGCCAGCGGCAGGGCTATTTCTTTGAAGTCAGAGTAGGTAAGGCGCGTCTTTTCCTTGTCGCGGTCCGATTCAATCAGGCAGGTTTCATTGGGCCAACGGTCGAGCGCTTCGCGCAGCGCGGCGCCCAGGCTATTGTATTTGTCGAGGTTGAGCATTAATGCTTTATTTCACCACAGAGACACCGAGCCACGGAGAAAAGTCTATTGATCACTTCACCACCCAGGCCGGCGGATATCGAAGGGCTGAGAACAGAGAACCACAAACCGATAACCGGTTGTTTTCGCACTGGGATCGTCATGCAGTTGTGGCGATTATTTCCGAAACTCCATACCGGCCCATCTTCACAACCGCGCCTGGATCCGGCTGGCGAGCGTTCTGAAATCCGATACTCCCTGCAACTCGTAGTCGGGGAGTTCGACATTGAAATGATGCTCGAGCCGGGTGAGCAAATCGAGTGCCTGCAGGCTGTCAATCCCAAGGGTTTTGAAGAAATCGTCGTCGGGAGTGAGCTTCTCGCGCGGGACTTTGAACTGCGCCGCCGCCAGGTTGAGGATCTCTTCCAGA
>CAVWSP010000027.1:0-23131 GCA_963757835.1 Terriglobia bacterium
GTTTTTGGGTTGTCGGTCATCGCTTAGTCTCATTCTAGCCGAAAGGGTCATGGCAAATACGGTTGCGCGTCTTTGCTTTCGACGAACTTCTTCAACCCGGCCTCGACCGCGGGCTGGGTAAAGAGCTCGCAAAAAATGTCGATCTCCTGTTGCAACTCCTCGTAAGGGATCGGCTTGATAAATTTTTTAGCCGCGATCGCGGTACGACGGTCGAATTTACCGAGCTGAGCGGCAGTGCTCCGTGCCGCTTTCAGCGACTCGCCTTCTCCCACCACCTGGCTCACGAGTCCGACCTGCTGAGCTTTGGTGGCGTTGAAGCTGCGGCCGGTGAGTAGCAGGTCGCGCACCACGGCATTGCCCAAATCGCGCTTCAGCCGCGGGATACCGCCAAAACCCGGGATCAGCCCCAAACGCAATTCGGGGAAACAGAAGCGCGCCATTTTGTCGGCGACGATCAGGTCGCAGACCAGGGCCAGCTCGAGGCCGCCGCCGAAAGTCACGCCATTGAGCGCGGCGATGGTCGTCAGCGGCGAGCTGTCGATGGCATTCATCACTTTGTGGATACGTTCCAGAAACTCGCGGACGCCCCGCGCCGCCGCCTGCTTTTCGAGGCCTTGAGCGCGGTGATAGAGTTCGCGCAAATCAGCGCCGGCGCAGAATCCTGATTTCAGGGTGCTAAAGAGAATCAGGGCGTGGGCATCGTTTTGCATCCGTTCCATCGCGGAGGCAAACTTCTCCAACTCTTCGAGCGTGCGCGAACCGATCTCGTTGCAGGGATCGCGGTGCAGGGCCAGCTCGATGACGCCGTCTTTGAGCTCCCAGGAGAGCGTTTGGCCTTGGAATTGATTCATCGTCTGTAAGCATACTGCGAAAATAGCGCCGACGGTTCGAGGGCAAGATGCCCTCGAGACAGCCGGCGGGACGCCGGCGCTACTTTCATGAGGCCTGCTTTACTGCGTACATTTCTTCGATTTCATTCTGCAGTCGCGATGCAATCAGGTCGCGCTTGAGCTTGCCGTTTGCGGTCAGCAATCCGTTTTCGATGGAGAAAGGCTCGTCGTGCACATGGAGCGCTCGAATCTGTTTGTAGTGCGGCAAGCCTGGGTTTATCGCGTCCACCGCTGCCTGTACCTGTTCGCGGGTAACGTCTCCGGTCACGATGACCGATAGAAAACCACGGCCGTTGCCCACCAGCACTGCCTGTTGAGCGCCAGGCAGATTCTTCAACAGCTCATCCTCAATCGGCTCCGGGGCAATGTTATGGCCGGAACCCAGAATGATCAGGTTCTTGATGCGCCCGATAATTCGCCAGTTCCCTGCTCCATCGACTTCTCCCTGGTCGCCGGAATGAAACCAGCCATCGCGCAGCGCCTTGGCGGTTTCCTGCGGACGGTTCCAGTAGCCGGGGAAAATATTCGGGCCGCGCACAATAATTTCGTCGTTCTCGCCGAGCTTCATCTCGATGCCGCTGATGGCTGGCCCCACGCGTCCCGGTTCGACGTGGCGGGGATCGTCCAGGGTGCAGATTCCGGTGGTCTCGGTCAGCCCGTAAACCTGGAGTACGGGAATGCCGAGCATATTGAAGTAGAGCTGTGTATCCAGGCTGAGGGGCGCCGAGCCGCAGATCAGGGCCTTCAGGTTGTCGCCAATCATTTTCTTGCGGATGGTGGGAAAGATCGCTTTGTTCGCCAAGGCGAGCCAGGTTGCATCGGCGAACTGCGCATGCCCATCCCGCTTGCGTATCCACGCCGCCTTGGCGCGACGGTAGATGGCGAGTGCGAGGCCGCCGGTTTTCCAGAGCTGTTCGTCCACCGCTTTGCGCATACGTTCGAGCAACGCCGGGACGTTCAGGAAATAATCGGGCGCAGCACCACGCATTTCACCCGCCAGTTTTCCCAGGTCCATATTCATCGTGAGCAGATTGCGCCGCAGCAGGCAAGTCAGCAGCATGATCCAGGAACCGGCGAAACAGAATGGAAGGTAGTGGAATACGCGGTCCTGTCCCGGCCTGTTTTCCATCAGCAGATCGAGGCGCGCTGAGGTGCAGCCCAGCATGTGGCCCACGTTGCCGGCGGTCAGGATGACGCCTTTGGCCTCACCCGATGTCCCCGAGGTGTAGATGATGGTGACGGGATCTGATTCCGCCAACTTTGGATTGCCGTTCACGCTGGCGCCGGGATGGGAAAATATTTCGTCGAACAAATATTGCGGAGGGGCGGCCGGCCAGGCTTGCAGAATGCCGTCGCGCAATGTGGCATCGCCGCAGCAGATGATTGCCGGAGAGCAGTCCTGCATCATAGCTGAGAGTTCTGCCGCGGCCTGGCGCGCGTAGAGCGGAACTACGATCAATCCTTCAGCCATGATGGCGAGATCGAGCGCAGCCCAGTCGATGCTGTTGTGCGCCAGCAGGGCGCAGCGGTCGCCTTTTTTCAGCCCCTTGGACAACAGGAACGCGCGGGCTTGCGCTACGCGTTTCAACAATCCGTGCCCGCCGAGGCCCCAGCTTGTCTGCTGATCGTAGAGCTCCCAGAGCAGCGTCGTGTTTCCGGCGGCTTCGAGCTGGGCGAAAATGTTTTCCAGAAAGTTCATGTGCTTGCGTAGGGGCAGGTGTCCTCACCTGCCCGGCGTAGCGAACTCCGCTGTTTGCCCATGGCGAACAGAAACCCGGCCGAGCGTTGCTCGGCTGGGCAGGTGGGACACCTGCCCCTACGTGGTTTTTGTTAGCCGAAGGCTTCTACCAGTTGCCTCAGACCCTTGCTGATCGGCGGCAGGTAGTCTTCCCAGCTCCATTCTCCCTTGCGGGTGGGGAACTCGGGATAGCGCCGCTGCACCTCTTCTTCGAAGTACACGCCCATGCGGGCCATTACTTTTAGATTCTTTACTACGGTCTGACCGATTCCCACCGCGATGGATTCTCCCTGCGCGGCCAGCTTTTCGAGGGCTGCCATCAGTTTCGGCTCGAGGTCGGGATCGTCCACGTTCATCAGCAGGTCCGGGTGTCCGCGCTCGCGCATCAGGTTGCGGATGCGTTCGTCCATGGTGATTCCCGCCGACGGCACCAGTCCCGGCATCGACGTCACGATGCCGTGATAGCGCGATGAAACCATCATGTGACAAGCGCGCAGAATGCTGACCAGTTCATGCATCTTGTAATCTTCCGAGCTCAGGACGGGGATGCCCCCGAGCTTTTCCGAGATGCGTCCCGCCGGCCGCGCGTCGAGGCGTTCGGTGGCGGCCAGAACAACGAAAACCTTGCGCTGTTTGCGGAATGCATCAACCGCGTTGGCGATGGCGGTGAGGTAGTGCTCGAGAGCGCGGTCGGCCGCCGGACCCGAATTGTGGAAGTACACCGAACGGTAGTGGCTGTCTTTGTAGGCGCCGGTCAGGGTGCGTGCCGCAAACTTTGCCACCGAGGCCTTGACCGGCCACTCAAACGGATTGATCGGGCACACCACCAGTACCGGCGTGCTGCCGTCCCAGCCGATTTGCCTCAAGATAGCGCGGCCGTATTCAGCCGGAGCAGGTTCAAATGTCCAGGCCGTGTCGGTGCCTAACTCGGTGGGCACACCCAGCTCACGCAGCAGGGTCCGCGATTCTTCGTTGCGCGTGATCACCAGCGAATTCTGGCAATAGCGGGCGCACATTTTCGCAATCAGCGGGTCCATGTGCCCCGCTTCGGCGCCGTAGCCGACGGAGAGCTTGTTCTGCGCCGCGGCAATGCCCAGTGATCCGATCATCATGGTGGTGAGCGCGTTGGCGAATTTGCTCTTGAACATCGAGCCTTCGCAAGCCACCACGCCATGATGGCGGGGCACTTCGTCGGAGAGAAATGGAGGAAAAATGTCCGGCAGATGCACCTGCCGGGTGCCATCAAAGTAGCCATCGGTGAACTTGAAGTTCTGGGTCATCACGCTGAAGGCAGTATTTTCAGCGCCAAGAATGTGGCGGGTCTGGCGCAGCATTTCCGAAACCCGCACATCGGATCCCATGTTGCGCGTGCCGTTATAGCCGGCGAACAACAGCTTCAGTTTTTCGCCGGGCTGCCAGGATTTGCCCTTGCCCATCATCCAGCCCAGCTTGGCGGCTTCGATGCTGCTGCTGACCCAGGCTTCGAGGACCAGATCCATCATGCGGCGGACCCTCCGGCCTTGCTGGTGGGCCACTCCCGGTAGGGATAGGTGAAGTTGCTATCGCGGCTGAATTTGAGCAGCGGGTAGCTGTATTGCGAAAACGGCACTGGCTTGCGTCCCAGTTCCTGGGTGACGCGAGTGTTGTCGAACACCGTGTTCCACACCAGGTAGGGCATGAACACTTTCATCAGCGAAGCGCCGTGGGCCAGCGATCCGCTGCGGTTCGCCATAAAGTTCACGCTCGCATCGAAAGGCCGCTCCAGAAACGGCAGAAAGAATGGTCCGCGCTTGTTCTGCACCGCCGCCAGAGTGCTGGTCAACTGGCGGAAGGTCTGCGAGTCCACGCCGGATGAAAGGTGATAGGTGTCATACAGCGGTTTTTCCTTCTGATGCAGGGTGGCAATCGCGTCGGCGACAAAGTCCACATTCACGATGTCGATCTTGTCCTTCGCGCGGAAGGGCAGCACCGGCAGGCCGGCCAGGAACACGAACGCCTTTACCATGTCGAACTGCGTGGTTTCGGGATAACGGCTGTCGCCCAGCACGATGCTGGGGCGAAAGATCGTAATCGGCACCTCGGGAAGAAGCTGCCGCATCATGTGCTCGGTAAATTTCTTGGTACGGGCGTAGGGATCGTAATCCGAGCGGTTCCAGTCGATGGAGAGGTCTTCGGTCACCACTTCATCCTGGCGCTTGCCTGCTACCGCCACCGTGCTCACCTGGCTGAAACGGCGCAGGCCGTGATAGTAATTCGATTTCTGCGCCAGCAGCAGCACCTCAAGCGTGCCCCGCAGGTTCACGTTGAGGCAGGTTTTTTCCGACTTGCGGTTGAGCGAGGCAGCGCAGTGAATCACCGAGTCCGTGGTGTGAATCAGCCGGTCGTAATCGTCATCGGAAAGCCCGAAGTGCGGCGCGGTCAGGTCGCCGCAAAAGACCCGCATACGCGTCTGGAGGTGTTCGTAGAAGCGCGGAAAATCCAGATGAAGCTGCAGGGCCTGCCACAGGCGGCCGGCGGCTTCCTGCGGGTCACGGGCTCGGACCAGCAGGTTCAGCGAAGCGCCGTGTTGCTCCAGCAGGTTGGCGGCCACGTGCGCGCCGATGTATCCGGTGGAACCAGTCAGGAATATCGCCACGTTGCTCCGTTAGTGCCGGTTTTGACCACTTCCCCGTTTTCAGGGAGGGCCGCGGGCGGCTGCAGGCTGCGCGCAGGACGCGCTTCCAGCGGGCGTCCCTCGATCAGAGGATAAGTCCATTTGCGCAGCGCCGGAATGTGGATATTGATCCAGTAATCCCACCAGTCAATCGAGCGGGTGTTGTATCCAAATGCAGATTTCTCTTCTTCCGCCAGGGCGTAGGAGAGCCTTTCCACATTGTCGGCGGAAAAATCCTGCTCATTGTGCAGGATAAACGGCTCGAAGAGTTTGATGAGCTTCTCTACTTTTTCGAGGTTGCGTTCGGCGCGCACCAGCGGGGTCTTCTTCAGCGGCAATGGCGACATGATGCGCTGGATGGATTTCACAATCGCTTTCTGGGCCGGTGCGGACATGCGGTTGTAGCGTTCTTTTGAAACCGGGATCGCGTCCAGGCGCAGCCGCAGCCAGTATTCCAGGCCCTCCTGGGCGCGGTAGTGTTTGCGATGGGCCAGCGAGGTCAGCTCGATGGAACGCCGCATATCGCAGGGATTGGTGACCGAGGTCGCGAGCTGATACAGCGGCTCATGCCGACGCTCGACGATGGCGGCGCCAATCAGGGTCATGCCGCGGCAGACTGAGTCCACGGGGATAATGTCGAGGCGCTTCTTTTCATTCGAAGGAAGCTGGCGGAACGAGGTTCCCAGCAAGTACGAAAGCGAAGCCGAAGTGTTGATGCCCTCGTTCCAGCCTACAAACGGTTCTTTCACCGAAGTTTCCACGATGGCGGGACGCACCACGGCGATGGGCAAACCTGCGCCTTGTCTGGCAATCAGCGCCTCGGCCAGACTTTTGGTCAAGGTATAGGTGTTGGGCCATCCCAGTTCGGCGGCGCGCTTCATGCCGGCTTCGGTCAAGTACTCGCGCAGCCAGCGAAAGCGGTTTTTTCGGATCTGGTTGTCGAGCGCGGCCCCATGCAGGTCCTTGGCGGCATGCTCCTTGCTCACAGCCTGCTGGCGCAGCTCTTCGGTCACGGCCGGACTCTCGGCCAGCTGTTCAGCCTGTTTCACGAAGGCATGCAGCGATCGCCATTCGACTTCCGCGTCGAAGCCCTGAACTCCCGCCGGAGTGTAATTGGGGAACATGGACTCGCCCACCCGGCCATCCCGCGCACCCGCCACGTAGCAGGTGGAGAGATGCAGAAGTCCGGCGTGGTCGGACTGGCGCACAAACTCGGTAACGTTCACCGCAGCATCGACGTTGGTGGCGAGGGCATCGCGCAGATCGGGGTTGAAATCGGTCAAACCCGAACTGTTGATGATGAGGTCGAGGTCTCTTAGCAAGGACTGGTTCACTTCGGGCGCCAGGCCCAGTCCCGGCTGGCAAACATCGCCCTCGATCACTTCCACCCGCTCCCGCAGGAAAGTTGAGAGCTCGGCGCCGTGACGGGCGTAAAGCGGATCGAAGACCGGAGACTCCTCCACCAGCTTCTCGAAGCGTCGCGCTGCCGGATTGGATTTCTGCCGCCGGATCAGCAAATAGATTCGCCCGATCTCGGGCAACTCCATGAGCGTGTTGGCCAGCCACACTTTACCGATGAAGCCGGTCACGCCAATGAGCATGATGTGCTTCCCGGCGAGCGCCCGGCGAACCGAAAGCGGACCCGGGTGCCGGACGCCATCGAAATAAACAATCGGCCTGGCCAGAACTGGAACCTGCCGGGAAGCCGGCACCACCGCGCTCTCCAAGGCTTCGACGCCCGGCAAACCCAGATCGCGCACCAGCCGCGTAGCCGCACGCCTGCCATCCGGCCCGGATCCGTTGATGCCGGCGAAAAGTCCGCGAGGGCGCACCACCGGCTCCAGAAGTCTTCCGGTAGCAATTCCATCGCGGAATTCGAGACGGTTCGCGATCAGCCATTTCACTCCCAGATGCTGCGCCAGGGGGCGCATGACGTGCTCCAGTCCCTGGCTCACCAGGACAATTTCATCACCAGCTTCTATGCGGGATTTAAGTAGCTCCATCCCGTCGTTTTTCAGATAAGGTTGCAACTTGTACTTGAAGTATTCCTCGCCCAGCAAGTCGAGCCGGTCGCGACTGATGCCGCGAAGTACGGTGTGCACCACTCGTGTGGCAAAGATGCGATGGGCGGCGTAGAGAAACGGCCGCAATACCGCCATCAGCAATACCATGCCGCGACGTACCCAGCGTTCCAGAAAGGTCTGGGCGTTCCAGGTGAAAAAGGCAACGGGGCGGACCGTGGTCAGGTCGGCGAGGCTGCCTTCCACCCGCCAGTACACACGGGTGGAGGAGCTTGGATTGGGGTTGGGCTGTTCCAAATCGTTTTCGTCCCGATACTTAGGGGCGCCAGCTGCAGGGCCGAAGCCTATTGTAAACAATCGAGCCCAAAGGACGAAGAAGGTAGAGCCGGGGACATGCTCCGTGGGCGAGCTGCTGAACCCCGATGGTTACGGTGTCGAGACGGTCGTCTTGCGAGATTGCACGCCGTAGGCCAGAAGCGCCAGGACCCCGCTCAGGGCCAGCAGCGCCCCGACTGTCAGCAGACCGCCGCGAAAGCTTCCCGTCCAGGTCAGCACCAGTCCAATGGTGTAAGGCCCGAGAAATCCTCCCAGATTGCCAAAGGAATTAATCAGGGCAATGCCGGCGGCGGCCGAGGTGTCGCTCAGCATTTCGGTGGTAGTGGCCCAAAACGGCCCGTTCATGGAAAAGGCCGCCATCAAGGTCACGCTGAGAAAGACGACGTCCGCCGTGGTCGAAGTGGAGTAGGCGGCGCAGCCTAAACCGATCGCGCACGCGAATGCCGATCCGGCGAGATGCCACTTCCTCTCCCCCGTGCGGTCGGAGTGAGTGGCCACGAGCACCATGGCCGCCATGGTGGCCAGGTACGGAATCGCGGAAAGCAGTCCGATGACAAAGTTGCTGGTGCCGGAAACGTTGCGCAGCAGGCTGGGCAGCCAAAGACCGATTCCGTAGGCGGCCGTGGTCTCGCCCAGATACACCACGACCAGGATCCAGACTCTGGCGCTGGTGAAGGCCGCGAAAGCGTGGCTGGAGGCCCGGGCATGCGGCTTCTCTTCCCGGGCGAGTTGTTCCACCAGCCAGCTGCGTTCCTCCTCCGTAAGCCAGGTCGCGATTTCCGGCCGGTCAGTCAGGTAGGCAAGTACGACCCCGCCCAGCGCGATTGCCGGCAGGCCTTCAATCAGAAACAGCCACTGCCATCCCATCAGATGGGCGCCATGCACGCCCAGCAGCAGGCCGGAGATCGGACCGCCTACGACACCGGCCAGGGGCGCAGCAGTCATGAACAGGGCGACGGCACGCGCCCGCGCCGCGGAAGGAAACCAGCGCCGCAAATAGAGGATCATGCCGGGGAAAAACCCGGCTTCGGCGGCGCCCAGTAGAAAACGCAACAGGTAAAAGCCGCGGGCGCTGCTGACAAAAATCATCGAAGCCGAGATGATGCCCCAGATCACCATGATCACGGCGATCCACTTGCGCGCACCCACCTTGGCCAGCGCCAGATTGCTGGGCACCTGGAAAAAGAAATATCCGGCGAAGAAGATTCCCGCGCCCAGACCGTACACTTCGTCACTGAAGCCCAGCTGTCCTTTCATCTGCAGGGCAGCAAAGCCCACGTTGATGCGATCGAGGTAGGCGACGATATAGAGCAGAAACAGGAAGGGCAGCAATCGCCGGGTAAGCTTGGCGACGACTCGGGCGCCGAGGTCAATTCCAGTGAGCGATGGCATAGAGATGGCTGTGTCCGCAATACCAGGCTGCTGATCGGGTCATACGATCATGGAGCCTTAGGCCCGCTGTCCGTGGCGAGCGCCTGCATGATTTCTTCGACAATCGCGTTCTCGGAGCGATCAATTCTTACCGTTATCGCGTCGCCGCTCTCCGTCGGGGTTCTTCCAGGGCGGCGAACTGACTGGCCAATATCGATTCCGAGGCAAAGTGGCCGTGCCGCTGCCGCAGGCGCTGGTAAATCAGGTCGTAACTTCCCTTCAGGTAAACAAACCTGGTCTGGCCCGCGATGTAAAGCTCATCGCGGTAACTCCGCTTGAGCGCCGAGCAGGCCAGCACGACGTTCTTGCGTTCTTCGGACCAGCGTTCCATGGCCTCGTGCAGCGACTTTAACCAGGGTGCGCGGTCAGCATCGTCCAACGGAATTCCCAACCTGATTTTTTCAACATTTGCCGGTGAATGGAAGCTATCGGCGTCCACGAACTCCCAGCCGAGCCGCTGGGCCAGCAAAACACCGATGGTCGTCTTTCCCGCGCCGGTTACACCCATCACCACCACGATCACAGGAACCCGCCAGGAAATCCGACAGGGCAAAGCATGCCTAAGTCTTTTATCACCAATTGGGGGAATCAGGGAAGGCAGATATTGTGGGTCGGACACTCCTGTCGCTGCGCTCAGGGCAGGCTTTGTCCGACGCTTTTGACTTTGGGTCTTTGAATTTGGATGACATGAAAGCCCGCTCGAGCCGATCAATCGTCCAAACTGAAGGCAAATTCAAAGGCGTCAGACAAAGCCGTCGAGTGAAGCCAAAGGAGTGTCCGACCCACACGGGCCAGATCAGCTGTTGATGTCGGTGGATGGATCATTCAGGGCGATGAGCTTCCCTGGAGGATAGTCTTTTGCGGTAAGCGGGTTTTCCGGATCCGCGTTCTTTATGGTCAGGACCTCTCCGCTGCGGATGCCCCGGAGAATGAGATTCTGCTCGTCAATGGCGATAACTCGGTACTTCTCGTGGAATATCGCATTGTTGTCCATGATTATTGGATGCTCGAATCGCTAAACTCGACGCCTACAGTTGGTAACTGATTATCCTCCCAGCGGTTGTGCTTTGATTCTTAAAACTTATTGATCAGCCCCTAAAGTAACCCCTGCACGGGCCTCCAAGCAAGGCTACGCCGGGAGCTTGGCGGCCAGTACATCGATCTTCTCGATGGCCGGGGGCTTGGCCAGCAGATCTGGGGCTTTCGCCATCAAGGCCGCAGCCACGCGCCCCGAAAGGTGCGCCTGGCGGCCGGCCTCGTTAGGAAAGGCATCGAAGATCCCAAAGGTTGACGGTCCCATCTGGATGGCAAACCAGGCTGTGGTTGCCGGTTCCTCCTGCACAATGGCCAGGCCGCCACGGAGAAAATCGGCGACTTCCTTCTCCTTGCCCGGCTTGGCATCCAGACGAACCCACAGCGCGACATGAACATCGGCCATAAATAATCTCCTTTATGAAGGCTCTACCGCGGTTCCGAATATAGCGCGTTTCATGATGTGACTTGTCACGCAGATGTCGAATCGGTGAGTTCGATGGAGGACGGGCGTCCCGCCCGTCCCGCGGTAAACACGGGCGAGGACGCCCGTGCTCCACCCCCCAAAACAAAAGGCCGCCTGAGAGGGCGGCCTCTGTTCCTATTCGAGGGTCTGATTACTGTGCCGCCGTTTGATCCGCCTTCTTGGGTGCCGCGGCGGTATGCGCCTTGGGCTTCCAGAAATCCGGATCGGCCTTGATCCACTCGTCTCGGGGATAGCTCATGGAGGGAGCGAAAGCGAACAGGTTGTGCTGGCTGGTTTCAATCGTCTCAGCCAGCAACTCACTGAATTTCTTCATGCCGTCTTCGCCCATGTTGGCCATGAACTGCTTGTCCTGGGTGAAACCCTGGTCGATCTCCGCCGCCGACTTCATGGGCGTGATGATCAGGTAGGTATTGCCCTCCTGGCCATACATGGCCTGATAGGCGGCCCAATGGACGTCGGGAATCTTCTCGTAGGCGGCCTTCACCATCTTGACGATGGCGTTCCAGTCGGCATCGTGTCCGGGACGCACGCGGAACAGGGAGATATCGAAATAGCGCATATGGGCGATGTCCACTGCCGAACGCAGGCTGTATTCCTCGCTATACACTAGCGCGGCGGAGTCGGAATCGCTCAACAGTTCACCGTCGGTGACCCCGGCCCGGTCGAGTGCGGCGGAAAGCGTCGCGTTTTTCTGCGTGGCTTGCACGTCCTTCTCCCAGGCTTCGAATGAATCGTAGCCGGTAAAGAACAACACTCGGGGTTTACCCGTAATTGAACTTGCGGCAAAATAGTGAGTCGGCCATTTCGCGCGGGTCATGGCTTGCACGAAAGCGCTTTCGGCTTTTTCATGCAGCGCGCCGCCCTTACCGGGTTTAACGAACTCGCGGTACACTGTAAGCACCTTCGGCGGTGGTGTCGTCTCCTGCGCCAAAGCAATGCCCACTCCTCCGACTAACAGACATGTCCCCAATAGCAGCCCTGTGAATCTTTTCATGGATGCTGACCTCCTCGGTCGCGAAGTAACTTTTATTCAGATTTTTGGAAAAGGCCTGGCACCAAGCAGCGAAAAGGGACAACCCGGGGTTGGGCGGAGAGTAGTCCGAACCCGCTGCGAAGTCAAGCATGGGGGATGATGGAGGACGGGCTCCCTCGCCCGTCGCGGGGAAAGCACGGGCGGGACGCCCGTCCTCCATCAGGCAAGAAAAAAGGCCGCCCGAAGGCGGCCTTACAAAACCGGAAGGTGCTCTTAGTCTCCCAGCACCGGTTCGGCTTCCGACTTGGCCGGAGCAGGAGCGATGCCGCCATTCGACGGGTTCGTCAGCGCGCCCAGCGGGATAAAGCCGTTCTCTGCCACCACCGGCTTTTCCTTCAGCACGACTTCGCGATAAAGCGAAGCCATACGTGCGTTGTATGCCGGGTCTTCCTTCTGCTTGGCGTCGCGAGCACGCATCTTTTCTTCGCGCGAGTTCTTGGCGATGCCCAGCTTGTCCAGATCGTGCTGCTCTTCGTTGGTGACCAGTTCTTCCTTGAGAACCAGCGCATGCTCGACCGAGTCCATCTTCACGTTCTTGCCGCCCGCAAAGATTTCGTGGCGTCCATGCTCGTCGTACCACTTGGTGAGCGTGGCCGTCATGTGCATCTTCTCGATGATGTTGCGCCAGCCCACGCCCGTGTTGTAGGCGCAGAAGGAAATCTCGCCTTCCTGGGTAGCGTAAGGAATGATGCACTGCTCGGTGCGGCGGAAGTCGTAGTTGAACAGGTCCTGGAACCACATTCCCGCGATGAACAGGAAGTTCCAGCGATCCTGACGGCGCTTCATGACGTCATCAATGGTGCGGTCCGGACCGACTTTCCCGTAGTTTTTGCCGGTGGCGTTGAAGTTCTTGTCGAACTTCTTCAACAAGTCCATCATCTTGAAGTGCGTCGGGGACTGGAACGGATCGTAGTTCTTCATCAGGCACAACGCCATGCCGACGACCGTAAGGAACTTGCCGCGAGCGGCATCGTTGACCTTGGCAATGTCCTTGGCCAGCTGATCGCCCTTCAGGAATGCCGTGACCGGAACCGCTTCCTTGGTTTCCTTGTCGATCATGAGCGCCATACCGGTGCCGCAATTCGGATGGCAACCACAGCTCAATTGGCCCCAGTCGTTGCTGACGTCATTGACGTGCATCAGATCAGCCCAGTCAGAGAATGTCCCCATGAACGAAATGGGGAACCAGTCGCGGGCAGGCTCGCCGAGACCAGTCTGGTTCTTCACATCGTGCGCCAAGTGGGACAGCGTGTAGCGCTGCGCTTCACGGCGATCGTCGGTGACGGCTTCATCCCTGCCGGTAAAAGACACAGGCTGGAACGACAGGAATCCGATGGTCTTGGGATTGTCGAGCGCGAACTTGATGATGCGTCCGACCTGCTCGTTGTTGATGCCGTTGACGATGGTCACGACCGGAACGATTTCGATACCGGCCTTGTGCATGTTCTCGATCGCCTTTAGCTTCACGTCGAACAGGTTGCCAACTTTGCGGTGAGCGTTGGCGGCGTTGCCGATTCCATCAAACTGAAGATAGGCGTAACGCATGCCGGCTTCGGCGGCCTGTTGCGCGAACTCGAAGCTCTTGGCAAATTCGATTCCGTTGGTCGCGGCCTGCACCGAGTTGTATCCCACCTTGCGGGCGTAGCGAACGGCGTCGAGGAAGTACGGCGAAAGCGTGGGCTCGCCACCGGAGAACTGCACCGACATCTGGCGGCGCGGCTTGATGGTGATGGCGTTGTCCAGCATGGTCTTGATGTCTTCCCAGCTCAATTCGTGGACGAAGCCAACCTGGTTGGCGTCCATGAAGCAGGGATCGCACATCATGTTGCAGCGGTTGGTCAGATCGATGGTGAGCACCGAGCCGCGTCCGTACTTCACGGTCGAAGACCCGTGGTGATGCAGCTTCTCGTCATTGTGGGCGCGAATGTCGCGGCCGGGAAATACATCTTCCAGGTGCTTCGAGAATTCGGTGTCGATCGACATCACGTCTTCGAAGTGGCCGTGGATGGCGCAGTCTTTTACCATCAGAATCTTGCCGTCGCGCTCGACGATTTCGGCCTTGATCTCGCCGACTTTTTCGTTCATCAGCACTTCATAAGGCAGCTTGCCGTCGAGAATCTGCTGACGGATTTCAGGCACACACTTGGGGCAGAGAGAGTCAGTGGAGCGCGGCCAGCCCAGAGGTGGCTTGGTCTTTTCGTAGGACTTCAGCAGCGGCTTCTCCGACCATTTTGGCGTCGGCGAGGGGTTCTGCTTGATTTTATTCAGGCTGTTGAAGACCACCCACGCGCCTTTGGCGGCGACTGTGACTGCTTTCTCCACGTACTTCACTGGCTTGTGCATGCGTTCTCGCTTTCCTCTGCTGGTATGCCGCGGCAAGTTAGTGTTTTACCGGAGATTCCCGAATTGAACCCGGAAATTCCCTGCCGTGGTGTGACCTTGGTACAAGCTTCACCCGCGGAGCGCCGGTTAGCGTCTGCCGCCTGATGGATTAATCTAACCTTATGTTATTGAAGACATGGGAGAACCACGAGCAGATGTCAACGAAAGGGGAAAAACAGGGGTTCAGCGGGGGAATGGCGCATTGGTTGGTGTGTAAAGTATTGAAAAGGAAAGGGTATCAATCCGCTTCTGAACCTCCATGGAGTTTCAGCGGAAGGACTTTGCTGTAGCGGGCAAAATCGCGATCCGTAGTGAAGACTTCCCAGTTGCGCAAGTGGGCAACGGCGCAAATCAGGAAGTCGATTGCCGATCCGGCAATGCCTCGGGCACGACATGTGTTGCTGATACGGGCCGCTTCTTCATAGTCCTGGACCCGAAGTTGAGGTTCGTCAAAGGCCCGCAAAGCGTCACGCACCCGGCGAAAAGTGTCCTCCGCCCGTATTCCCGAGAGCAATTCCTGACGGACAGGACCGACAATCTGGGCGCGACCGTCCACGACTAATTCCTGCAACGCGGATTTCAGGCCCTGCTCTCTGGGACTCAGGTCAGACGGTTTTCGCCGCAAAGCCAGCGACCAGACAGGAGTGTCAACCAGCACCATCATGAGCGTCTTCTGCTGCGTTCAGCCTTGTAGTCGTATTTCGGGTCGAAATCCACGGTGCCGAAAACATCCAGGATGCGCAGCTGTTTCCGGCGCTTCACGTATTCGGTCAGGGCGGCGGATACGGCTTCTCTCTTGGTCTTGTGCCGGCCCACGCGGCGAGCTTCTTCAATCAAGCGATCATCCAGGGCCAGGTTGGTTGCCATGTGTGTATTTTCACACAATATGATGTGTAGTGCAAGCTCGGCTTGTGTGGGTCGGACACTTCTGTCCGACGCTTTTGAAGTTTAGTTTGAAGTTTGGTTATCTTTAGTTGGTAAAGGGCAAAAGTCCAAGTCAAAGGCGTGGGACAGAGCCTGCCCTGGGCGAAGTCGAAGGGAGTGTCCGACCCACACTCACCAGCAGTTCAATCTTCTTCCTGCTCTTTGTATTTCTCCAGCACATCTTCGCGGGAGATCACGCCCTCCAGGCGCCGGAAGTCGGCGCGATGGACCACCGGCACCAGCGGGACCTGGTACACATGGCGAAGCGCTGCTTCGAGAGTCAGGTCAGGATGAAGATAGGGCAGGTTTCGTATGGGCAAAGTGGACCCCAGCGACATTTCCCCCTTGCCTTCGCCGACCAGCCGCTTCAGCGTGTCGGGCGTAACGCTGCCCCACCCGCTGGGGCTCATGCGAACGAGAAAGGTTCCGGCCAGGTCCTGCACCCGGAGGAGTGCCTGGTCCACGGAATATTGGGCATCCAACACCGGCGTAGGAGCGGGTTTCATGGCATCTTCCACCCGCAAGACGGTCTGCTCCCGTTGCTCTTCAAGCGAGGGCAGGTCGAGGCCGTCCTGGCGAGTGAGCAGGTCGAAGATAGGCGTGGGCTCCAGCCCGCGCGAAATAACGTAGGCCAGCGTATTGGCCACGATCACAGGCACGATGATGGAATAATTCCCACTGACCTCCAGCACCATGAAGACGGAAGTCATGGGCACGCGCAGGAAGGCCGCGAACAGCACGCCCATGCCGACCAGGGCATAGGTGGCGGTGGAGCCGGTAAGGCCGGGATACAGGGCGCGTTCCACGCCTCCGACGGCTCCTCCCAGCATGGCGCCGACAAACAGTGTGGGAGCAAACATACCGCCGGGAGCGCCGCTCACGAATGACAGCGTGGTGGCCACGATTTTCAGCAGCGCCAGAATGGCCAGCATTTTCCAGGTGAACTGGTCGTGCATGGCCTGGTCCATGTATTCGTAGCCCGCGCCCATGATCTGGGGAGCGCCGAGGAATCCGATCAAGCCGATGATCAGCCCGGCGGCGGCAGGCTGCAGGTATTGCGTCCAGCGCGGCCAGGCCCGCAGGCGGGGACGGAAGTAGCCGATGGCCTTGGCAAAGACCACGGCCGCCAGTCCTCCGACGATCCCCAACACCGCGTAGGCCACGAGCTCGGTCGGCCGCACGAGGCCGACGGCGGGGATGCGAAACAGCGGCTCCGATCCCAGAAACCAACGCACTACCACCACGCTCGAGACCGCCGAGAGCACGACCGAGCCCAGAATGCCCGCGCTCCAGCGTCCAATGACTTCTTCGATGACGAACAGGACGGCGGAAATCGGCGCGTTAAACGCCGCCGCCAGTCCGGCCGCGGCACCCACCGGAGCCAGCAGGCGCAAGCGTTCGCGGGAAAGTTCGAGCCGCCGGCCGAGCGCCGAAGCCAGGCTGGCGCCGATCTGCAGCGACGGGTCTTCGGGCCCCAGCGACTGGCCCGAGCCGATGGCCATGGCGGCGGTGATGAATTTTCCCACCGCCGTGCGAAACGGAATATAGCCGTTATAGATGTAGAGCGCGGCCTTGGTCTGGTTGACTCCACTGCCCCGCACCAGCGGGAAAACATGCACCACCAGCAGGGCCATGATCAGCCCCACCGCCGTGGGCGTGGCAATCAGGCGCCAGCTGTGGGGCTCCGGCGCCGGCCCCAGCAAAGAGATCCTGGTCCAGTCAATCGCCAGACGGAAACAGACCACCGCGAGTCCGGAAAACAGACCGATAAAAACCGCCAGCAGCAGAAAGAAGCGTTCTTCGCGGGAAGTACTGAGCGTGAACCACGATCGGCTCCCGTGATTTGAGCGCTGAACCATCGGCCGGCAAGGACGGGTGGGACCCGGTCCCCGGTTTCGCGGCGGTGCCGGTACCCGTCATCGTTCCACTCCGTTACGGTCCTGGGAAAGAAGAAGGAGGGCCTGATCCAGACCCTCGGGTGTTCCGCAGGTGGCTTGCGTCTGCTGCTCGATTTCGAAAACCAGATCCATCATCTCGTCCAGGGCACCGTCGTTCCGCGGCGGACGCAACCTGGCCGCCTTCGGCGCCATTTCCAGCCACTGCGCCTTTAAAGCAGGCAAGCCGCCGGAGGGCGACCTCGGGCTCAGATCAATGTCCTTGCTCGTGGCGCAGCTGTCCAGGCGATCTCCTGCCGCCTGAAATGCCGAGCGTCCGCGACGACTGCGTTCCGCGTCTGAAATGCGCGGCGCGAAGGGGTCCGCGTCCAGAACCAGGGTCGCAATTTTGAGCGACTGCGCGGACTGAGTATTTTGAGGATCGCGGCGGACGGCGCTGCGCAAATAGCCCTGTGCGGTCCGATAGCGGCCCAGATGAAAGGCAGCTTCTCCGGCGCCATACAGCGCAGCCTGATTGTCGCGATCGGCCCGCAGGACTTGCTGGAACTGTGCCAGAGCATGCTCGTAGTCCTGGGCCTGCGCGAACAATTGCGCCACGCGGATCCGCAAACCGGGATCGTCGGGCAAGGCGGCGGCCGTCGTAATCAACTCCGCTTGCGCCTGAGGATAGGCCTGGTGTTGCAACAGCAAGGCGATCAGTTCAAATTCGGTGTCACGCCGCTTGGCGTCCGGATCACCCGGCCAGAGGCCATAGATCGCGTTGTGGTAGTACTGGATCGCCTTGTCGAACAGGCGCTCGCGCGCGAACAGGCGGCCCAGGGCCAGGTTCACCGCGCCTTCCTGGGGCGTGCGTTCCCACAAACTGATGAGATAGGTTTCGGACTCGGCAGTCCGTCCGGTGTCGCGCAAGGCACGCGCCAGGCTGAGCTGGTAATCAAAGTTGTCATGGGCATAGCCCAGGGCCGCCCGAAAATCAGTGACGGCGCGTTCCGGCTGCCCCGCGCTCTGCGCCACCATGCCATGTTCGTAAAGATGCCGGGCCAGGGCCTTCTCCTGTTCGCGAAAACGGTTGACCAGGCGGTTGACGCCCAGAAACGCCAACACCGTCACCAACACCAGGCTGGCAATGATCACCGGAGGACGGCGCGTCAGGAGTTTCAAACTCGCGACGTTCATGATTGAGCAAGGTCTGTCATCAGAGAGGCAACTGTTTATTTTAGAACACGTAGCGGCAGATGTCCTCATCTGCCGGCCGAGCGAACTCGACTTGTCTTTGAGACCGCGAAAATAGCGGAGCTTCGCTCCGCCAGGCAGATGAGGACATCTGCCCCTACGCCAGCACTTCGAGCGTGGCCCGCAGCGGCACTATCAGGTAAGATAACCCGCGCCTTCATGAACCGCGAATACCATAAAGGGTACAGTTCCGAATTGCACCGTGATATGGAACTGCTGGTCTTCGGACACGCCGGCACGCCCTTGCTGGTGTTCCCCACATCGCAGGGCAGGTTTTTCGAGTATGAAGACCGCAACATGATCGGCGTTCTGACGCCAAAGATCGATGCGGGCGAGTTGCAGGTGTTCTGTCTGGATTCGGTGGACAGCGAGAGCTGGTACAACCGGGGCGTTCATCCCCGGGTGCGGGTGCTGCGCCACCTGCAGTACGAGCGTTACATCCTGCACGAGATGCTTCCCTTCCTGCGCTGGAAAAACAATGCGCCGCGGCTGGCGGTTACGGGCTGCAGTTTCGGCGGTTACCATGCGATGAATTTCTCGCTCAAGCATCCCGACGTAGTGACCTACTGCGTGAGCATGAGCGGTGCCTTCGATATTCACCAGTTTCTGGACGGCTATTACGACGACGACTGCTACTTCAACTGTCCGCCTGATTTTGTGCCCAACATCAGCGACGACTGGTTTCTGAGCCGCTACCGGAAAATGAACCTCGTGCTGGGATCGGCGGATTGGGACATTTGCCTGGACCAGAACATCAAGTTTTCGGCGATTTTGAACGCCAAGGGAATTCCGCACTGGCTGGATGTTTGGGGAGACAACTCCAAACACGACTGGCCGTTGTGGCAGCGGATGGCGGTAAAATATTTTTCGTGAAATTTGTGCGCAACCAATCAAACTGTCATCCTGAGCGGAGCGTGAAGCCCGCACAGCGGGCTTCACGCGGAGTCGAAGGACCCCTAGCAGCATATGTGCGGCAAGATTTCATTTCAGAGCATAAGAATTAGAGCTCTCCACGGTTTTGGAGCAGCGCGGGACAAGAAGCGCTGCGATGTCATAGGGGTCCTTCGACTGCGTAGCTGCTTCGCAACGCGAAGCAGCTACTCCGCTCAGGATGACAGAGGGGAGTGATCGTGAAAAAAATCGGCGTCCTGTTCGGCATGGAAAATACGTTTCCGCCGGCGCTGGTGGAAAAGATCAACGGCATGGAGGTCGAGGGTGTGACCGCGGAGTTCGTCAAGCTGGGCGGAGTGAAGATGGCCGGACCCAGCGGCTATCGCGTCATCATCGATCGCATTTCGCAGGACATCCCTTTCTATCGCGCATATCTGAAAAACGCGGCGCTGAGCGGGACCATCGTCATCAACAACCCGTTCTGGTGGTCGGCCGATGACAAGTTTTTCAACTACGCGCTGGCCTCGAAGCTCGGCGTGGCCATTCCGCCTACTGTGATCCTGCCGCACAATAAGCATCCCGAGGGCACGACCGACAAGTCCATGCGCAACCTGATTTATCCGCTGAACTGGGAGGAAATTTTCGACTACGTCGGCTTCCCCGCATTCCTCAAGCCGTATTCGGGCGGGGGATGGAAGCACGTGTATAAAGTGCATTCGCCGGACGAATTTTTCCATCACTACAACCAGACCGGCGACCTGTGCATGACCCTGCAGCATGGCGTCGAGTTCGAGGAATATTTTCGTTGCTACGTGGTGGGCCAGGAGAAGGTGCACATCATGCACTACGATCCCAAGGCGCCTTTTCACGAGCGCTATGTGAAAAATCCTGCACCTGCTGATCCCAAGTTGCTCGACCGGGTGGTGAAAGATTCGCAGACGCTGTGCCGGGCGCTGGGCTACGACCTCAACACGGTTGAGTTCGCGGTCGAAGATGGCGTTCCGTACGCCATTGACTTTCTCAATCCGGCGCCGGATGCGGATATCGATTCCTTGGGCCAGACGAATTTTGACTGGATCGTGAATGCGGTGGCCGAAATGGCTGTAGCCAAAGCCCTTAGCGATGAGAATCCGGCCAGCGAGTTGCGCTGGGCTTCGTTTCTGGCGGGCAGCAAAGCGACGGACCCTCCCAAGCCGAAAGCCCCGCCACGGAAGAAAGCAAAGGCGTAGTTGCCGGGCGCTCTTTGCGCGCTTTGCGGCATTTCTTTTGCGATCTTTCCGGTTAAAAGCCCTACCGCAAAGGTCGCAAAGGAGCTCGCAAAGTGCGCGAAGAGCGGCCGATCTGGAGTGCTCACATCTGGCAATCCTTCGGCTTTCAGCAGCGGATTGCTATACTAGTCCCCGCTTCAGGAAGGCTGGGCCATGCTTCCGATTTTCACCATCGGGATCGAAGAGGAATATCAGACCGTTGATCCGGTCACGCGCGATCTGCGCTCCCACATCCACGCCGAAATCATAGAGAAGGGCAAGCTGCTTCTTCAGGAGCGCGTCAAGGCCGAGATGCACCAGTCTGTCGTCGAGGTGGGGACCTCGGTCTGCAGCAATATTAAGGAAGCCAAGGAAGAAGTAAAAAAGCTGCGCCGGGACATGATTGCCCTGGCCCGGGAGAATGGCCTGCGGCTGGCATCGGCGGCGACGCATCCCTTTGCTGACTGGCGGGTGCAGGAGATCACGGAAGACGTCCGCTACAAGAACATTGTCGAAGATCTGCAACTGGTGGCGCGGGCCAATCTGATTTTTGGGCTGCACGTGCACATCGGCGTGGAAGATCGCGAGACCGCGATCCAGTTGATGAATCACGCCCGCTATTTTCTGCCGCACATCCTGGCGCTTTCGACTAATTCCCCCTTCTGGCTGGGGATGGACACCGGGCTGAAATCGTATCGCTGCAAGGTCTTCGATAAATTTCCGCGCACCAATATTCCGGATTACTTCCCCAGCTGGGGCGAGTACGAAAATTTCATCAAGCTGCTGATCAAGACCAACTGCATCGACAACGCCAAGAAAATCTGGTGGGACATTCGCCCGCATCCCTTCTTCAACACGCTGGAATTCCGGGTGTGCGACATTCCCATGCGGGTGGAGGAAACCATCGCGCTGGCGGCGCTGATCCAGGCCACCATTGCCAAGCTCTACAAGCTTTACACCGCGAACCAGGGCTTCCGCCTGTATCGCCGCGCCCTGATCATGGAAAACAAATGGCGGGCTTCGCGCTACGGGCTCGAAGGCAAGCTGATTGATTTTGGCAAGCAGATGGAAGTTCCCGCCCGCGAACTGGTGCTGGAATACCTGGAATTCATCGACGACGTGGTGGACGAACTCGATTCCCGCGAAGAGCTAAACTATATCCATAAAATTCTGGACAATGGCACCGGCGCCGATCGCCAACTGCGGGTATTTCGAGAGACCGGCGACCTGAAAAAGGTTGTGGACTACATCATTGAAGAAACGGAAGTGGGGCTGGCCGAAACCGAGGCCCAGGCTCCCGCTAGAAAAGTAGGGTAATGAACGTTCCTGCCAGTCAAGCCAGGCGTGAATTGAGCGCGCTCCCATTCGATCCTGAACTTACTCCCGGCGCCCGCAACGCAGTCAAGGTGTGCCTGCGCATTCAGCCCAGCGAGAAAGTCACCGTGATTACCGACGAGGCGACGAAAGAAATCGCGGCCAGCATCGTCCGCGAACTCGAAGCCCTGGGCTCGCCCTACCACGCATGGATTCTGGAAGAGCTTGCTCCCCGGCCTCTGACCGACCTGCCGCGCGAAATCCTGGAGGACCTCGAGACCAGCCAGGTCAGCATCTTCGCGGTGCAGGCCCAGGCCAACGAACTGCGTTCGCGGATGCAGATGACCGACGTAGTGAACCGCCGCAAAATCCGGCACGCTCACATGGTCAACATCAATCATCAGATCATGCTCGAGGGCATGCGCGCCGACTTCCTTAAAGTGGATCGCATCAGCACCAAGGTCGTGGAAACTGTGCGACGCGCGAAGCAGGTCCGAGCCAAGACCGCTGCCGGGACGGATCTTGTTGCCGATCTGAATCCGGAATATCGCTGGCTCAAGACCAGCGGCATCATCAGCCCCGACAAATGGGGCAACTTACCCGGCGGCGAGGTGTTTACCACTCCAGGCGAAGTTAACGGAACGTTTGTGATTGACGGCGTTGTGGGCGACTGGCTGTGCGCGAAGTTTGGCAGCCTGCGCGAGCACCCGCTGACCATTCAGGTAAAGGGCAATCGTTTGACCGAGGCCCACTCCGCCAACCGCGAACTGGAAGATGACTTCTGGCGTTACACCCATACCGACGAGAACAGTGATCGCGTGGGCGAGTTTGCTATCGGCACCAACATCGAACTGAAAGACGTGATCGGGCAGATTCTGCAGGACGAAAAATATCCCGGCGTGCATATTGCCTTCGGGAATCCTTATGGCGCACACACCGGGGCGCAGTGGGATTCTTCCACCCATATTGATGTGGTAGGCAGGAATTTCGACATCTGGGTGGATGAGGAACAGATCATGCGTAACGGGCAGTTTCTGCTGGAACCGTAGTTACCCTGGTGGACGGCTCGTACCTGGTATAGGGGTCCTTCGACTATACCATCCGATTCGCAAGCGAATCGGATGGTTCCGCTCAGGATGACAGGGCTGTAGAAAGATCATGATTCCCGCCCTTCGACAGCAGTTCAACGCGAACTACACGCCGGAGAAATATCAGCGTCTGCTCAAGCTCCTGGAAGAACGCTGCGGGACGCCGGTCAAGTTCCGGGTCTGCGAGACGCCTTGCTTTTTGCCCAAGTCTGTTCTTGATCAGATGTCGGAGTACGGCCGGGAACTGGTCCAGCAACTCAACGGCATCGATTACCGTAGAGTTTCCTCTGCGGCCATTCCAGAGCAGTTCAAAGTTCCGCGCGAGACTGCCCATCCCCTTTTTGTGCAAGTGGATTTTGGCCTGGTGCGCGACAAGTTTGGCAAGCTTCAGCCCAAACTGGTTGAACTGCAGGGCTTCCCTTCTCTCTACGCTTACCAGGCCATGCTCTCGCAATCCTACGCAGAAATCTTCGGTCTCGACCGGAAGCTGAAATATCTGCTGGGCGGTCTGGATTGGGAGAGCTACAAGAAATTAT
>CAVWSP010000028.1:0-302219 GCA_963757835.1 Terriglobia bacterium
AAGGTAGTCCTTGCCGGCGTGGTCGATGTGCGGATGGGTATGCAGGATGTAACGGATGTCGCCGAGCTTGAGCCCGAACCGGGCGAGCTGGTTCTCGATCATGTTCTCGTGGAACTGCAGCCCGCGCATCCCGAGGGTTTCCATGATCTCGTTGGCGCGGTAGCCGGTATCGACCAGGACCGGCCACGGACCGCCCAGGATCAGGTAGCCGTAGACGCAAACACGCTTGGTCCGCCCGCAGTTATGGCCGAGCACGAGAAAGCTGATCTCGAGCTCGATGTCGCCAAGATCGAGGATCTTGATTTCCAGCGGCATCTGTCGCTCCCTGTTCAGATCCTGTAGATGCGGGCGGCGGTATCGTAGAAGACGGCCGCCGCGGCCGCCGGCCCATGCCGGCCGATCGCGCTCTTGAAGGCGGCGACAGGGCTCGTCGTAGTCGTCCAGAGCTTCTCGATCGGGAAGTTCGAGCCGAACAGGCAGCGCTCGGGCCCGACAGGGCGAGCGTCTCGTCGACCGTCCAGGCGATGTGCGCCGGATCGTTGCGATGGATGAAGGTGCCGAAGCCGGAGAGCTTGGCCTAGACGTTGTGCACCGGCGAGCCGGGCCATGCCCTCGTGCCAGTCCCCCCGCCCTTCGTCGAAAGATCCTCCAGCATGCCAGCGTGCTGGAGCACGAAGGTGACGTCCGGACAGGCATCCGCGAGACCGGCCGCGGCCGCCATCTGGTCGGCGAAGACCTGCAGATCGAACGCGAAGCCGTAGTCCGCGAGACGCGCGACGTTTTTCCGACCACGGGGTCGGCCGGCAGATCGGGCCGGCTCGCAAAGCGGTAGATCGGGTTCTCGTGCCAGTGCAGCTGCTGGCGGATGCCGCGCACCAGCGGAAGCGGGCGAGCCGGTCGAGCTGCGGGCCGGACGTCGGGAACGGTCAAATCGGCGTAGGCGACGATCGCGTGCGGCCAGCCGGTGCTCGTCGGCGGTCTTCTGGACCCAGGCCGCCTCGTCGAAGACGCGCTCGGGCGGCCAGTTGGCCTGGACGTAGACCGAGCCGGTGACGCCGCTGCCCCGGCGATGTCGTCGAGGTATTCGTCGATCGGGTAGTCGCGGCGGATCGGCTCGTAGGGGCCGAAGATGCGCGGCTGCATCGGCCCGATGAGCCAGGGCAGATCGGCCTGGCGCCAGATGTGGTGATGGGCGTCGATGATGCCGGTCATGGGCTCCGGTCGCCCAGGATGTGCCGGACGATGCTCTGGGTCGAGCTGCCGTCGGCGAGGCGGTCGATGTAGGGCAGGCTGCCCGCGAGGCCTGCGGTCGCGGGCGGAACTCGGGATCGCGCGGCGAGCGGCGACAGCCAGTCGAGCCGCCAGGCGAGGCGGGCGAGGCGGCGCACGGCATCGACCATGGCGTCCGGCTCGCCGCGCTCGAGCCCGTCGGAGAGGATCAGCGCGAAGGCGCCGCGCGCGAAGCCGGCAAAGCGCGGCACCGCGAGGAAGACCTGCAGCGCATCGCCGAGCCGGTGCCGCCGTCCCAGTCGGCGACGATGCCCGAGGCGACGGCGAGCGCCTCATCCCCTGTTTGTGGCGGAGCGCGCGCGTGATCCGGGTGAGCCGCGTGCCGAGCGTGAAGACCTCGATCCGCGGCAGCGCGCGTGCCAGCGGTGTGCGAGCCGCAGGCCGTCGGTCGCGACTTCATCGAGCCGGAGACATCGATGAGCAGCAGCATCGGCCGCTGCGCCGTCCGCCGGCGCAGACCCGGTAGCTCCATCAGCTCGCCGTCGTTGCGGACCGCCAGGCGAAGCGCGCGGCGGAGCGCGATCCGGTCGCCCCGGCGGGCGGTGCGCCGGCGCCGCGCGCGGCGCTGGGGCAGCGGCTCGCGGCTCGCGGGCGAGCGGCGCAGCGACTCGTCCTCGCTGGCGAGCGAACCGCGGGCGGAGAGCGCTTCGGCCGCGGTCGCAGCGTCGCCGGCCGTGGGTTTCGTCGCTTCGGGCATTCAGGATATCCGCGCCCTCGTCCCGGACCCGAACCCGTTCCTCGTCTCGGCCGCGCCCTCGGCCAGGAGCGACGAGGACCTCGCTCGAAAAAATCGGAAAAAAGGGCATCGAACTCGTCCATGCGCTCGGGCGGCGGGGCGAGGGTCGCGCGCGCCGCGCGGCGGATGTCGTCGATCGGGCGCGGCCCGAGCAGGGTGGCCGCGGCGATGAAGCCTCGTCTGCTCGGGCGCGACCGCGAAGCCGTGCGCGCGCAGCAGCGCCGGAAAGTCGACGAACGGGCGGGCGGCGCGGGGCAGCGTCATGCGGCGCTCTCCTTGATGATCGCATCCAGCCGGGCGCCGACGAAGGTGAGGTCGTCCTGGTCCTTGAGCGCCGCCCCGATCGCGCGGCGGAAGGCGCAGCGGCCAGGGCGCGCCCTGGCGTTGAGCACCGTCGCGGCCTCGGCCCAGTCGACGGTCTCGGCGATGCCCGGCGGCTTGGCCAGCGGCTCGCGCCGCAGCCGGCCGACCGCGGCCACCACCGCGCGCGCGGTCGCGGCCGCGACGGCGCTCGCCCGCATCATCACGATCTCGGCCTCCTCGGCCGGGCTCGGGTAGTCGATCCAGTGGTAGATGCAGCGCCGCCGCAGCGCCTCGTGCAGCTCGCGGGTGCGGTTGGAGGTGAGGATGACGACCGGCGGCTCGATCGCGCGCATGGTGCCGCGCTCGGGGATCGAGATCTGGAAGTCGGAGAGGAATTCCAGAAGGAAGGCCTCGAACTCGTGGTCGGCGCGGTCGATCTCGTCGATCAGGAGGACGGCGTCCTCCGGCTGCCGGAGGGCTTCGAGCATCGGCCGCTCGATCAGGAACTCGTCGGCGTAGATGTCGATCGGGGCATCGCCCGCCTGGCGGATCGCGAGCATCTGGCGCGGATAGTTCCACTCGTAGAGCGCGTTCGCGGCGTCGATCCCCTCGTAGCACTGGAGCCGGATCAGCCGGCGGCCGAGCACCGAGGCCAGCGCCTTGGCGGCCTCGGTCTTGCCGACGCCGGGCGAGCCTTCGAGCAGCAGCGGCTTGCCGAGCGCCAGCGCCAGATAGGCGGCCGTCGCGAGCTCCTCGCCGGCGAGATAGAGGGCGGCGCGGAGCGCCTTGCGCGAGCGTCTCCGGCCGGTCGATGCCGACGACCTGGCTGCGGACCGGCATGCCTTAGCGCCGCCCCTGCGGCTTCGCCCCGCCTTGCGCCTTGAGCGCGCGCAGGATCTTCTCGGGCGTGATCGGCAGCGTCGTCGATGCGCACGCCGACCGCGTTGAAGACCGCGTTCGCGACCGCCGGCAGAACCGGGTTCGCGCACATCTCGCCCGGGCCCTTGCCGCCGAACGGGCCATCCGGCGCCGGCCGCTCGAGCACCGCGATGTGGTGCGGCGCAGATGTCGCCGGGCCCCGGCATCAGGTAGTCGTTGAAGTCGGAGGGGGCCGTCGCGCCGGTCGGGGTAGTAGGGCTCGGTCGTCTCGTAGAGCGCGTGGCTCACGCCCATCCAGGCGCCGCCGACGAGCTGCTGCTCGACGAGCTTCGGGTTGATCGCGCGGCCGAGCTCGTAGGCCGAGTTCATGACGCATCATCTCGACCTCGCCGGTCTCGTCGTCGACCTCGACCTCGGCGATCAGGCGGCGTGGGCAAAGCAGGTGACGGGCGTCATCTCGCCGGTCTCGGGATCGACGTCCGAGAGCGGGACCAGAAAAATGCCGCGGCCGGCGATCGTCTTGCCCTGCTTGAACTGGGCCGCGATCGCGACGTCGCGCGTGCGTGATCGGCGCGACGGCGCGCCCTTGACGTGGATGTTTCCCTGGCCGTCGGTCTCGAGATCGTCGGCGCTGACCTCGAGCTCCTCGGCCGCCGCCTCCATCATGACCGCGCGCGCCTCCCGGGCGGCCGCCATGACCGCGTTGCCGACGCGGTGCGTGCCGCGGCTGGCGAAACTGCCCATGCAGTGCGGGCCGGTGTCGCTGTCGGCGGTGTCGACGTAGACGTCCTCGACCGGGACGCCGAGCGTCTCGGCGCAGATCTGGCGGGTCACGGACTTCATGCCCTGGCCGAGATCGATCGAGGACAGCGCGACCGTGAACTTGCCGGTCGAGTTGGCGTGCACGAGCGCCTGGCTCGGATCGCCGCCGAGGTTCATGCCGATCGGGTAGTTGATCGAGGCGACGCCCGCGGCCGCGATGCAGGGCCATGGATCAGCGCCTCCTCGTGCCGAAAACGGACGAGAAGCGGCGGGTGACCGGCGCCGGCTTGCGGCGCTTCCTCGGGCGCTCGCCGGCATCGGCGTCGGCGGTGCTGCGACCGGCCGCTCGTAGGACGGGTAGCGCTGGCGCCTCCGGGGCCGGGCGCATCGGCGCCGCATCCCGCGGCGTCGCGGTGATCCGCGCCCGCTCGCCGCCGCCGCCCTGGCGCGAGGACATCCGGCGGAACTCCTCGCGGAGCGGCCAGCCGGCCTTCTCGGCGGCGACCTGGCAGCACTCGATCAGCGCGCAGTTCTTGGCCTCCCGCCGATGCGCCTTCATGTCGCCGTCGCGGTAGGCGTTGAGGATCCGGAACTCGATCGGGTCCATGCCGATCAGGTGGGCGAGCTTGTCCATGTGGCACTCGATCGCGAAGTCGGCGCCGGTGACGCCGAAGCCGCGCATGGCGCTCGCCGGCGTGCGGTTGGTGAACACGCAGTAGACGTCGGCCTACACGTTCGGGATCGTGTAAGGGCCGGGCAGGTGGCCGACGCTCTTGACCACGGCGTAGCTCGAAAGCCGGGTGTAGGCGCCGCTGTCGAAATAGCCGGTGAGCTGGCGCGCGACGATCCGGCCATCGTTCATGACGCCGTCCTTGACGGTCCAGCGCTCGGCGCCGCGCGGCGGCCCGTACTGCATCTCTTCCACGCGGTCGAACACGTAGCGGACCGGACGCCCGGTCAGCATGGCGCCGAGGATCGCGAGCGGCTCGGTCAGCGTGTCGACCTTGCCGCCAAAACCGCCGCCGACCGTGCCGCCGATGAAGTGCAGCCGGTTGGACGGCACGTTCAGGATCTTGGCCGCCGTGTCGACCGAGAAAAAAAGCGCCTGGGTCGAGGTGTGGCAGACGAAGCGGTCGTTGGTTTCGGGCGCCGCGATGCAGCCGTTGGTCTCCGTCGGCGCGTGCTCGATCGGCGACATCTGGTAGCGGTCCTCGAGCACGTGGTCGGCCGCCTCGAAGCCGCGCTCGACGTTGCCGAAGCGAAGCTTTTGGTGGTCGTAGCGGCCGTGATACTCGAACGTATTCTTGGGATAGGTCTCGTTGACGACGGGCGCACCCGTCCTTGAGCGCCTCCTCGACGTCGAAGACGGCCGGCAGCGGCTCGTAGTCGACCCGGACCAGCGGTCAGCGCCTCGAGCGCCGCCTGCTCGTTTTCTGCGACGACGGCGACGATCGGCTCGCCCAGGTAGCGGACCTTGTCATGGGCGAGCGACGGCTCGTCGTCCTTGCCGAAGTTCAAAAGGCTCAGCAGCGTGTTGAGGTTGACCGGCACGTCGGCCGCCCGGATCACGCGCTTGACGCCCGGCGCCCGCTCGGCCGCCGAGGTATCGATCCGGCGGATGCGCGCGTGGTGGTGCGGGCTGCGCAGCACCTTGAGGTGCAGAAGGCCCTCGAAGGCGTGGTCGTCGAAGTAGCGCGAGCGGCCCGTGACGTGGCCGAGGATGTCCTGGCGCCGGGTCGGCTTGCCGACCTCGTTCAGGTTGTCGTCGCGCTCGTCGGCGAAGATTTCTTTGCGGAACTCGAGCATGCGTTTTCCTTCACGGGCGCCGGCCGCCTGCCGCGGCGGCGGCCAGGATCGCATCGATGATCGGCTCGTAGCCGGTGCAGCGACAGATGTTGCCGCCGATCGCCTCGACCACGTCCTCGCGGCTCGGCTGCGGATTACGTCGAGCAGCGCCTTGGCGGCCATCAGCATGCCGGGCGTGCAGAACCCGCACTGCGCGGCGAAATGGTCCATGAAGGCCTGCTGCAGCGGGTGCAGGTCCGGCCCCGAGGCGAGCCCGCTCGCGGTCTCGACGCTTGGCCCTCGCAGGTCTCGGCGAGCGTCAGGCAGGCAAGCCGCGGCGCGCCGTCGATCAGCACCGTGCAGACCCCGCAGGTGCCCTGGCCGCAGCCGTACTTCGGCGAGAAGTCGCCGATGCCGCGCCGCAGCACGTCCAAGAGGTTCTGGCCGTCGTCGACGAACACCGCCTTGGCGGCGCCATTGAGCCGGAACTGCACGGGTTTGCTCGTCATCGGCGCTCGCCGAGCAGGAGGCGCCGCAGATGCACCGGCAACACCTCGCGCCGGTACCAGGCGCTGGCGATCGCATCGTCGGCGGGCGTGCAGCCCTCGGCCGCGACCGCGAGCGCCGCCGCGATGCCGGCCTCATCGAGGCTTTGGCCTTCCAGCGCGCGCTCGACCGCCGGCGCCCGGATGGGGGTCGGCGCCATGGCGCCATAGGCGATCCGCGCGCCCTGGATGCGCCCGCCCGTGGTCGGCAGCCAGGCGGCGATCGAGAGCACGGAAATGCCCTTCGGCCGGACCCGGCTGCCTTTCCTGAAGCGGAAAGCGTCTCGCTGCGCCGGCCGGTCGATCGTGACCTGCACGACGAGCCCCGGCGCGCCGCGGGCGCGCTGCGCCAGCAGCTCGGCCAGCGGCAGCTCGCGGGCGCCATAGCCGCCAGGAGGCCGACCGTGCCGTTCAGGGCCAGAAGCGCGGCGGCGAGATCGCCATAGGGCGTCTCGGCGAACAGGTTGCCGCCGACGGTCGCCTGGTTGCGCACCGCCGGGCCGCCGACGGTGCGCGCCACCGGGTGGAGAAAGTCGAGCTCGCGGCTGCTCAGGATGTCCGCCATCGTGACGCCTGCGCCGATCGTGATCCGCTGGCCGCCGGGCGGATTTCGCTCAGCCTCGGGTCGGTCGTCCGCACGATCGTCCGGAACGGCGGGTTGCCCTCGTTGACCGCGCGCATCAGCAGCGTGCCGCCGCCGAAGAAGCGCGCCTCGCGATCGCTCCCGAGCGCCGCCGCGGCCTCTCGAGGCTCGGATAGGTGCGGACCGTGACGGGCATCAGGCCGCCTGGTCCAGATGCCGGCCGGCCGCCGCGAAGCCCGCCTCGAAGATGCCTTCGGCGACCAGGCGGGCCATCGCCTGCTCCTCGCCTCTGCGGGTCGTGAACCGGCCGCGCCAGCTCCAGAAGGTGCGATCGCCGTCGGTCACCGGCACGAGCCGGATTTGCGCCACGTAGTTGAAGAGCGGAATCGGCGTGTCGAGCAGGCAGTAGCTAAGGACCTGCTCGAGGTCGGAGAGCGTCAGGAGCTGCTCGCGTATTTCCGCGCCGTCGGCGAGGCGCAGGCGGCGCACGCAGCCGATCTGCGCCGCCGACGCGCCGCGCTCGATCTGGCTGGCCGCGATCGCCGGATGCCAGCGGGCAAAGCCGTTGAAGTCGCGCAGCAGCGCCCAGACCCGCTCGGTCGGAGGGTCGAGCACGGTGCTCCTGACGACCTGCACATCCCTCTCAGCTGCCGAAATGCCGCTTCAGCGAGTCGAAGCCGGTCTGGAACACGTTCTCGGCGATGCCGTGGACGAGGTCCTCCTCGACCTCGGGCGCGCAGTCGAACTCGGCGCTCCACTCGATGAAGGTCCGGTTGCCGACCGAGACCGGCGTCAGGCGCAGCGTCGCGACATAGTTCTCAGCGGCATCGGCGATTCCAGGATCGTGTAGGTGCAGAACAGATCGTGGTCGCTGAGGCCAAGCAGGCGTTCGCGGATCCGGTCACCGTTCTGCAGGCGAAAATTGCGCACGCAACCGATCTGGTCGGCGGGCAGGCCGCCCTCGATCTGGCTGTCCGCGATCCGGGGATGCCAGCGCGGCAGGCCGTTGAAGTCCCGGATTCGCGCCCAGACCCGGTCGGCCGGCGCCTCGAGGACCGAGGACACGAAGACGCTCGCCATCAGCTGCCGCCCGCCGGGCTGCCGCCACGCCACGCCGGCCGCGCCCGCTCCGGCCCGGACCTTGGGTGCGCCCGGGTCGCCGCCGGATTGCCGCCGCCGCCGGAGCGCCGTCCCGCGCGGTTTCCTTGGCGATCGCCTGCATGTCGCGCGCCTCGCGGATCAGCCCGCCCATCTTCGAGAGCGCGCCGCCGTCGATCCCGAGATCGGCCAGCAGGCCGTCGATCATCGGCGCCTGGACGCGGTAGCGGAGTGCCGAGTTCGATCACCTCGTCGGTCGCGTTCCTGCGCCCCTCGCCATTGCCGCCGTTGAGGCCGTCGAGCTGCACGATCTTGATACCCTCGATCTTCTCGAGCGGCTTGACGCTGGCTGCGACGATGCCCTCGACGCGATCGAGCAGCTTGCGCCGGAACAAGGAGTAGCGGGCCGGGTCCGAAAGGATGTTCTCGGCCTCGTTGAGCAGGCGCTGCGCTTCCGCCTCGACCGCGGCCCGGATCTTCTCGGCCTCGGCGGCGATCCGCTTTTCCTCGGCCTCCTTTTCGGCGAGCATGACCTCGACGGTCCGGCGGCGCTTCGCCTGCTCGCTCTCGCGCACGGTCTTGACCCGCTCCTCGGCCTCGGCGGCGCGCGCCCGCGCGACCTCGGCCTCGACCTGGGCCGCCGACTGCTCGAGCGACTTCTGGTACAGGAAAATTGCCTTCTCCATCAGCGTGTTCTCGATGTCGCGCTCGCGCTCGATCTCGAGTTTCCGACGCTCGCGCTCGCGGCCGATCCGGGCCTCGTCGAGGCCGCGCTCGGATGCGATCTGGGTGCGCTCGATCTCCTCGCGCGATGCGATCTCGGCTTCGCGCAGCGCCTGGACGCGGGCGACCTCGAGCTGCTCGAGCGAGCGCCGGCGCTCCAGCCGGGCGGTCTCGACCGCCTGCTCGCGCGCGACGTCGCGCGTCTCGACGTCGCGTTGCGCGTCGATCGCGGCCTGCCGGACGCGGGCGTCGGCGGCCGCGCGTTCGGCCTTCTTGCGCGGCGAGTTCGATCACGCGCACTTCCTCGGCGTCCTCGACCGTCTTGCGGCGGTCGATATCGAGCACCTCGCGGCTCCGCTGGGATGCAATCCGCTCGCGCTCGAGCTTCAACTCCATCGCGATCCGTGCCCGCTCCACCTGGTCGCGCCGGTCGATGTCGGCACTTTCCAGGAGCTGGTCGCGCGCGATCTCGTGCTGCCGGGTCGTCTGCTCGGCGGCGATGCGCTCGGCGGCGAGCGTCTTCTGCTCGGCGATCCTGGCCGCCTCGACCGCCTGGTGGGCCGCGATCTCGGCCGCATCGATCGCCTCGTTGCGCCGGATCTCGAGCGCGCGGATCTCGCGGTCGCGCGCGATCCGGTCGGCCGAGGTTTCTTTCTCCTTCTCGATCCGGACCTGCTCGATGATCCGGTTCGCGGCGAGCTCGGCCGACTGGACCGCCTCGGTGCGGGCGATCTCGCGCTGGCGGGTCGCCTGCTGGGCCTCGATCCGCTCGACCGCAAGCCGCATCTCCTGCGCGATCCGGGCCGCCTCGGTCGCTTCGCGCGCGGCAATCGCAGCAGCCTCGAGCGCCTTGTCGCGCTCGATCTCGCGGGCGCGGGTGCTCTCGTCGCTCGCGATCCGCTCGGCGGCGATCGTCCGCTCCTGTGCGATCCTTGCGGCCTCGGTCGCCTGGCGGGCCGCGATCTCGGCGGTCTCGAGCGCCTCGTTGCGGGCAATCTCGAGCCGGCGCGTGCGCTGCTCGTAATCGATCCGCTCGGCCGCGAGCTTCCTCTGCTGGGCGATGCGCGCAGCCTCGGTCGCCTCCTTGGCCGCGATCTCGGCCTCCTCGAGTGCCTGATCGCGCGCGATCTGACGGCTCCGGGTCGCCTCGTCGCTCGCGACCCGCTCGACCGCGAGCCGCTTGTCCTGGGCGATGCGCGCGGCTTCGATCGCCTCGCGGGCGGCGATCTCCGCCTGATCGACCGCGCGGTTGCGCGCGATCTCGAGCGTGCGCACCTTCTCCTCCTGGGCGATCCGGGCGCTCTGGGTCGCCTCGCTGGCAGCGATGCCGCGCTCGTCGAGCCGCTGGGTGCGCTCGATGTCGAGCACCCGGGTCTCGCGCTCGGCCGCGATCCGCTCGGCGGCCAGCATTTTTTCCCGCGCGATGCGGGCGGCTTCGGTCGCCTGGCCGGCCGCGATCTCGGCCTCCTCGAGCGCGCGGGTGCGCGCGATCTCGAGCACGCGCGTGCGCTCGTCCGACGCGATCCGATCGGCGCTGATCGTCGCTTCCTCGGCGATCCTGAGCTTTTCGGTCGCCTCGCGGGCCGCGATCTCGGCCTGCTCGACCGTCCGCCGGCGCTCGATCTCCCGCCTTTGGGTCTCCTCCTCGTTGACGATGCGGGCCTCGGCGACCGCGCGCTCCTGCTCGATCCGTGCCCGCTCGGTCGCCTCGCGGGCAGCGATCGTCGCCTCCTCGATCGCGCGGACCTGGTCGATCCGCGCCCGCTCGAGCTTTTGCCGCGAGGCGATCTCGGCCGCCTCGATCGCCTCGGTGCGGTCGATCTCCTGGCGCCGGATCTCGCGCTCGGACGCGATCCGGGCCTGGCTGATCGCCTGCTCGTTGACGATCCGGCGCTTCTCGATCTCCTCGCGGGCCAAGATCTGGGCGTGCTCGGCCTCGGTCTCGCGCTCGGCGCGCTCGCGCGCCACATGCGCCCGCTGCGCGGCCCTGAGCGCCTCGACCATGCGCTGCTGGTCGAGCCTTGCGGTCTCGCTGTCCTGCTCGATCGCGAGCGCCTGCTTTTCGGCCTCGAGGTTGCGGGTGCGGATCCGGATCATCGAATCCTGCTCGATGTCGTTCCTGAGCTCGCGCCGGGTTCTTTACGCTGAGTTCCTTTCCGGCGTTGTGGACCATCCCATCGAAAAAGGCGTCGTCGATGTGCAAGGCGGGCTGGATGTCGCGCAGCACCTGGAAGAAAAGAGCATCGTGCTGCTCAAGAACGACAATGCAGTCTTACCGCTGGCGGCGAAGATCCGGAGCATCGCTGTGATCGGTGGGCACGCCGATGTCGGCATGATTTCCGGAGGCGGTTCAGCCCAGGTGGATCCTCCCGGAGGCAATGCGATCGCGCCTCCAGGACAGGGGGCGACGCACTGGCAGGACCACATCTGGTTTCCCACGTCGCCGCTCAAAGCTCTACGGGCAAAGCTCCCGAACGCCAAGATCGAGTTCAACTCAGGCCAGGACCTGGCATCCGCAGCAGCGTTAGCCAAAAGCGCCGATGTCGCAATCGTGTTCGCGTACCAGTGGGAGGCGGAAGGCGTGGACCTGGCAACCCTCGCACTTCCCGACAATCAGGAGGCCTTGATCGAGCGGGTCGCGGCCGCGAATCCACGTACGATTGTGGTTCTTGAGACCGGCACCGCCGTGACCATGCCCTGGATCGGAAAAGTGAGCGGCGTGGTGGAAGCGTGGTACGCGGGCAGCAGCGGTCATGAGGCTCTCGCCAACGTGCTGACCGGCGAAGTGAATCCTTCCGGCAAACTCGCCATGACCTTCCCTAAGAGCGATGCCGATCTGCCGCATCCAGTGATTCCGGCACTTTCCCCGGAGGATGAGGGTCAAGGCAGCGGCGTGGAGAATGGCCCTGCGCACGTCCAATCCAAGTACACGGTGCACTACGACGAGGGCGTGAAGGTCGGCTACAAGTGGTACGAGTCCGAGCACAAGCAACCGCTCTTCCCCTTCGGCTTCGGGCTCTCATACACGACTTACTCCTATTCCAACCTGAAGACCGACAATGCGCAGCGCACCGTAAGCTTTGTGGTGAAAAACACCGGCAAGCGCGCCGGCTCCGAAATCGCACAGGTGTACGCCTCACTCCCGGAGGCTGCCGGCGAACCATTCAAACGGCTGGTGGGATGGCAGCGCGTCGAACTCGCCCCAGGCGAGTCCAAGACCGTTACCGTCGCTGCCGATCCGCGGGTGATGTCTGTCTTCGACGAGCAGAACAATACCTGGAGTCTGTTGCCGGGTGCTTACAAGATCTTTGCCGGTCCATCTTCGGGCGAGACACCGCTGAATGCGACCCTGCAGATTCAGTAACGCAGGAACCGCCTAAACTGGGCATGTTTCGCTACCTGAACACGATTACCGGGCTACGACTCCAGTATCGCTACCGGGATCGACAATGACGGGACCGTGGTCGGGGTAGCGTTCGTGCTGGCCCATCCCGATCAGCAGACGGGATTCACGTGGACGCCTGGGACCGGCATGATGGCGACTCCTGGAATTCAGTCGGCCCTGGCCATCCGCAAGGGAGTGATCTCTGGCATCGGGACGAACTTCGACGCCGTGACCAGTCACGATGATCTGGGGGTCCAGGGCGCTGCCGTTGCTGTCAGCCCTGATGGCCGGGTGGCGGGGTTTACTCCCTTCGGCAACGTGCAAGCTTTCGAGTGGCAGGATGGTGTCCTTACGCTCTTGGGAACAGCCGGTACAGACATCAGCGTGGCCACTGGAATCAACGACAGTGGGATTGTGGTCGGTCAGGTCGGGAACGCGCTCAGCGGAAGCGTTCGCCTGGCTCGGCGGCCCGTACTGCCGCCGCACGCCAGCTTGGTGGGCATCACCCGAGCGATGGCCTGGAGTGCGCCTGATGGCATCGTGGACCTCAATAGCAGGATCGCTGCGGGCGGTGGATGGACGCTGGCCTATGCCACAGGGGTCAACCAGGGCGGCGAGATTGTCGGCGCGGCGATCAGCGATGAGCAGGTGACGGAAGGCTTCCTGCTGGTTCCCGTAACACCACAGCCCTGAAAAATCAGGCGCACACGTCGGAACCCTGGAGCAATACAGCCACGACCGCCCGGAAGCGAAGCGCAACGCGATGGAAACCCTGGCCGCGAGCACCAGAACGACAGGTTACGACACAAGTCACGACACAAAAGTCGCGACTGCCAGCACACGACGCGTCTAAGTTGTTAGGAGATTTGGTGGACCTGGTCGGGATCGAACCGACGACCTCTTCCATGCCATGGAAGCGCGCTCCCAGCTGCGCCACAGGCCCACGTGAGAATGTACGAGGGGACTCGAGCAAACTAATTCTCGCCTACTGGCTATCGATAGTCAAACCCGGCGCTGGCTGCCGGCATCTCTAAATTGGATGTAAATTTTGCGAAAGCCGTGAAACTTAGTATTCTGTGTGACGGTTTGCGGCGACCCTTAATGAAATCACGCCCCATTTTCCGTTTTCGATATTTGTCTCTGTTGCCGCTTTGTCTCGCGGTGAGCGCGCAGGTGATTTCCGCCAACCAGCCCGCGCCTCAAGGTCCGGTTTCATATTCTTCCGTCAATCAGCTGAACTCGCTGCTGGCGCGGCTGGAGCACGCTTCGCAGGCGGCGCAGGTGGATTTGGCCAAGCTGCGCATCGAGAAATGGAAGACGGACTCGGACAGCAAACGCCAGGCCCAGGGGAATGTGGAATCCATCCAGCGCAACCTGCAATCGGCGCTGCCCGAGCTTATCGCCGAACTCAAGGCCTCTCCCGAGAATCTTGCCTCCACTTTCAAGATCTATCGCAATCTGGACGCGCTCTACGATGTATTCCAATCGGTGGCGGAATCGGCGGGAGCCTTCGGTTCGAAGGATGAGTTCCAGTCGCTGGAGAATGATGTCAGCGCTTTCGAGAACGGGCGGCGTTCTTTTGCCGACCGCATGGAAACTCTGGCGGGAGCCAAGGAACTTGAGGTCACCCGGCTGCGTGCGGCATTGCAGGACGCGCAGGCCAGCCTGGCGTCGCAGCCTCCCAAGAAGATTGTTGTGGACGATACCGCGCCGGTGAAAAAGCCAGTCAAGAAGAAGACCGTCCCCAAGGCCAAACCTGGCACCCCAAGCCCCGGTACAACCAGCCCCGCCGCCGCTCCGCCAGCCCCGAAGTAGCGCCGGCTCCGCAAGCGGCGCGAAGAGCAGCCGCGAGGAGCGCAAAATAAGACGCCAGCGCTGAGCTTTCGCTTCCTGGCCTGTGCAAAGCTTTAAACACACCTCCTACGATATTGAAAACAATAGAGTTGCAATCGTGGAACTCTGCTTCCCATGCTGGGGTCTATATATAGCAGAGAGGGACATCCAGACTGTGTTTTACTTTTGGGCTCGCGGCGGAAAGAACCTATAATGAGAGGTGACGCCATGGCATTGATGGCGGGAGCAACCACCTTGGGCGATCTCGCAGGCGCAATCGGAATGCGGGCACAGCAGTCGGCGATTGTGGCCGAACTGAAGGCTGGCTCGGAAGAGGCTTACGCCTGGCTGATCGGAGAATTCCACCAGCCTATTTACAGCCTGGTTCATCGCATCGTCGCCGACCCTGCAGATGCGGCCGATACCACGCAGGAAGTCTTTCTCAAAGTATTTCGTGGAATGAAGCACTTCCACGGTGAATCCAGCCTGAAGACCTGGATTTATCGGATTGCGGTGCACGAGGCCTCCAACCGCAGGCGCTGGTGGTTCCGGCACAAGGCGAAGGAAACCTCGATCGAACCGAACCAGGACGATCGCGGGCTGGGCGCGGCGGGCATGCGCGATACCCTGATGGATGAAAGCGAATCGCCCTTCGACATGATGGTGCACGAGGAAATACGGCAGCGGGTTGAGGAGGAATTGCGGCAGATCTCCGAGCCCTATCGCACCACGGTCATCTTGCGCGATCTGGAAGAAATGTCGTACGAAGAGATAGCGGAAATTACGATTGTTTCCCTGGGGACAGTGAAGTCACGCCTGACCCGGGGCCGGGAGGCACTGCGCCGGCGTCTGACGGGATACGTAATGGAAAATGGGGAACAACTCGGTCTGCAAGCTCCTGAAGAGGTCAAAGAGCACCAGAGCGGCTGCGTGATTTCTGCGATCGAGGTCACACGATGACGTGCACCCAGGCCAGGCCGTTGTTTTCTCCCTATCTCGATGGGGCGGTGACGGGCAAGCAGATGCGCGAACTCAGCCATCACCTGGAAGACTGCGACGGCTGTAGCCGGCACTATGCCTCGCTGGTGCGTACGCAGGACCTGCTGGCGCGGGTGGGCCGGCGGAAGGCGCCGTCTGACCTGGCGTTGAAGCTTCGAGTCGCGATTTCGCAGGAGGCCGCACACTCCCGCCGCCGCTATATGGACGGTCTTCGGGTACGTTTTGACAACGCGCTTGACCTCTTCATGGTGCCGGCAACCGCGGGCCTGGCGGCCGCAGTTGTGATTTTCGTGGTGCTGATGGGATTTCTGGCGCCGCTACAGGCGGACAATTCCGATGTCCCCTTGTTGCTGCACACCGCACCTCAGCTGCAACAGTCGGCCTTCGGTTCCACGCTGGATTCCATCAATGACGACTCGCTGGTGATTGAAGCCTACGTGGACCAGCAGGGGCGGGTGCAAGACTACCGCATTCTTTCCGATTCCAAGGAAGACAGCTCATTGTTGCCGCGAGTGAAGAAGGACATGCTCATCTTCACCACCTTCACAACTTTTCGTCCCGCGCTGTCGATGGGCAGGCCCACGACCGGGCGGGCGATACTGTCGTTCTCGAAAGTCAGCGTGAAGGGGTAGCGCTTGCCGGCGGCTCCCGGGGGCAAAAGCGTTTCGAATAAAAAGCTGCAACAACGTCCATTGATTCTGCGCCCCACACCCCTTACACTTGGTTAGATCGTAATCCGCATCCCGGCCAGCCTGCAGGAGGTTTCCCTGAGTTTCAGGTTTAGACGCTCGCTTTACGCGGCCTTGTTCGCCCTGCTGGCAGAGTTGTGCCCGGCACAGAACCAGAGCCCGGTGGCGCTGGACACCAGCGAAACCCTGTTCACCGTGCTTACGGCCATCAACACCTGTGGTTACGACCAGGAGTTGGGCGTCTCCGATCCATTGCGTTCGCGGGTGCGCTCGGCGGTGGCCAGCGCTCGCCAAGGCTCGCAGGAGGCCACCGACGCAACCCAGGCGATGTGCCAGTACTATCAGGAACACCAGCAGCCGGATGCCTCCAAAACGCTGGCGCAATACGTATCGCTCGCGCTCTACCTGGAGCCGCCGCCCGCCCTGACGTCGAAAGTGAAGGACGCGGATCTGCCTCCCGATGCCACGGCAGTGGTGGGCATCCTGCCCCTGCTGCAGAATTTCGCCGCCAAGGTGGGTTTGCACGATATCTGGGAAGCTGATCGCCAGGCCTACTCCGCTTTGACCATGCGCTATCACGAGGCGCTGGCCAAGATGATGTTCGACACGGAAATTTATCTGAAGCTTCCGTCGTCCACCCGCCTGGGACGGAACTTCACGGTTTACATTGATCCCATGGGCGCGCCGGGGCAAACCAACGCCCGCAATTATGGATCTGATTATTACGTGGTGATTTCTCCCGGCCCCGATTCCGGGCTCAAGATGGAGCAGATCCGGCACACCTATCTGCACTACTTGCTGGACCCGCTGGCCATGAAGTATCCCCTGACCATGAAGCGACTCGAACCGCTGCTGGAATCGGTCAAGACCGCGCCCATGGACAGCGGCTTCAAGAGCGACACTTCTCTTCTGGTGACCGAATGTTTTATCCGGGCGATCGAGGCGCGGACGGCGGGATCGAGCAAGACTCCCGAAGCGGAGCGCCAGCAGGCGGTTCAGGCATCGACCCAGCAGGGCTTCATCCTGACCAATTATTTTTATGAAGCGCTGCTCAAGTTTGAAAAAGACCCGGCCGGACTGACCCACCTCTACGGCGACCTGGTCAGCGGCATCGATGTGGGCAAGGAACGCAAGCGGGCGGCGCAGGTCACGTTTGCTTCCACCTCCGATACTGAGCTGTTGCAGCTTTCACGTCCGCATGAGGGCAAGCTCCTGATCGCAGCCGAGCAGCGGCTTTCGGCGGGAGATGCGGAAAACGCGCAAAAGCTGGCCCAGGAGGCTTTGGACGAAAAGAACGAAGACCCGGGCCGCGCCCTTTTTATTCTGGCGGAAGTGGCCACTCACAACTCTGACTTGCAGGGCGCGAGGAATTACTTCGAGCAGGCGCTGGAAGTGGCGCATGAACCCAAGGTGGTAGCCTGGTCTCATATCTACCTGGGGAGAATTTTCGACCTGCAGGAAGACCGTGAAGCGGCCATGGACCATTACCGGGCGGCGGCCACCGCCGGTTCGGGACTGCCTGAAGCCAAGGCGGCGGCCGAGCGGGGATTGCAGAAGCCATACGAGCCCACCCGGCGCTCGCAGTAGAGCACGTCGGCAGTCAAGAGGGACGAATCAGATCTTGCCCAAGGAGAAAGCATGAAGCAAGCAGCGATGCTAGTCGTGATCCTGGCGCTGGCTACATTGGTATCGGCGCAAACCCAGACGCCTCCCGCGCCGGCAGGTACCGCGGCCACCACAGCCCCACCCCCGGGAAAGCGGCCACCCCAAGCCAAGACTCAGCCTGAGTTCGATGCCTACAAGGCTGCCGCCGCCAACGCCAACGACCCTGCAGCCCTGGAAAAAGGGGCGGACGATTTTGCCGCCAAGTTCCCCGACAGTGAGCTGAGAATCCTGCTTTACCGCACCGCGATGCATGGCTATCAGACTGCGAACAACCCCGACAAGATGATGGAAATGGGACGCAAGGTGCTGAAGCTCGATCCCGATGATCCCGAAGCCCTGGTGGGCGTGGCCCAGGTCCTGGCAGAGCGCACCCGGGAGACCGACCTGGACAAAGATGTACGCCTGGATGAGGGCACGAAGCTGGCGCTGCACGCGGTGGAGACGACTGACACCGACATCACCGTGCCGGCTGGAACTCCGCAGGACAAGGTGGATGCCTACAAGGGCTTCCTGCGCTCCAGCGCCTACTATGTGCTGGGGACCATCGAGTACACGCGGGAAAAGTATGCGGCCGCGGAAGGCTACTTTCACAAGTCGATCGATGCCTTCCCTTCGCAACCCGACCCTCTGGCCGTGCTGCGCCTGGCCCTGTCTTTGGACAAACAGGAAAAGTATCCGGAGGCCTTGAAGTATGCGAATCAGGCGGTGCAGATGACAGAGAGCAGTCAGGGTACGACCCTGGCCACCCTGTCGAAAAACGAACGGGACCGCCTGGTTCAGTTGACCGGCGGCGCCCCGCCGGCCGCCAAGCCACCTGCCAGCGCCCAGAATCCCGCGCCCAAGAACTAGGACCGAGCGTCGGACTTCGGGCGTCAGGCGTCGGACCTCAGACCTCGGGCGTCGGACCTTGAGAATTACGAGTTTCATGTATTCATCCGGAGTCTGCTTAGAAAAGCTTTAGGGCCGAAGTCATGCATCCGAGCTGAGGTCTGAGGTTCGAAGCCTGAAGTCCGAAGTCCGGGGTCCGAGGTCCGACGCCCGTCACTAACTATGAAGCCGCGTGACATTGCGCTCCTGCAAGCCGCTCTGGCGTACCACTTCCAGCGGACCGAGTTGCTGGAGCAGGCCTTGACCCACAGTTCCCAGGCCCGCGAACTGGAAGCGCTGCAAGAACCTGGCACTGCCCGCGTGGGAGACAACGAGCAGATGGAGTTTTTGGGAGATGCCGTCCTGGGATTTGTAACTACCGAGGAACTGTTCAACCGCTTTCCCAGTTTTCGCGAGGGAGAACTCTCCAAGCTCAGGGCGCACCTGGTAAGCGAAAAGCACCTGATCGGAGTGGCGCACGAGTTGGAGTTGGGACATTACCTGAACCTGGGGCGGGGTGAGGAAAAGAGCGGAGGGCGCAACAAGACCGCTCTGCTGGTGGACGCGCTGGAGGCTGTCCTGGCCGCCATCTACCTTGATGGCGGTCTCGATGCCGCCCGCCGGTTCGTGCTGCAGTCGATCGTGATCCCGGAGCTGGAACGGATTGCCTCCAATGGCACCAGCCTGCCGGTGACCGATTACAAGTCGGCGTTGCAGGAAAAGCTGCAGGCCACCGGAAGGCCGCAACCGACTTACGCGCTGGTGAAAGAACGCGGCCCAGAGCATAGCAAGACTTTTACCGTGGAAGCGCGTCTGCAACCGCTCGAGAGTACCGGCAAAGCAGAATTCGTCGGCCGGGCGGATGGTTCCACCAAGAAAAATGCCGAACAGGACGCCGCCCGCCAGGTGCTGGAATATCTCGGCACTGTGCCGGTCGAATCGAACGGCAGAACCAAGCGCAACGGGCACCCCCAGTGACCACCATGCCAGTCGCCGCCGCCGCAGAAGTGAAGGAAAAGCGTCCGCCGGCGGACACGGTAAGCTCGGTGCAGTCGCTGCTGGCGACGGTCGTCATCGCCGTTTTCGTCATCACCTTCATCGTGCAGGCCTTCCAGATTCCATCCGAATCCATGGAGAATACGCTGCTGATCGGGGACTATCTCCTGGTGGACAAACTCCGCTATGGCGGAAACAGTTTTACCGACCACTTCATGCCGTACAGGCAGGTGCACCGCGGAGACGTTATTGTTTTTCGCTATCCCGTGCATCCCACCCAGCATTTTGTGAAGCGCGTCGTAGGCGTGCCCGGGGACCGCGTGCGCCTGATTAACCGCCAGGTGTATGTCAACGGCCATCCCCTGCAGGAGCCTTATGTCCGCTATAGTTCGGGCATGCACGATACTTTTCGCGACGAGTTCCCGCGGCTCAACCTTCCCGTCCCCGGACTGGAAGGCGGCTGGTGGCTGGAGATGAAGAAACTGGTCGAAGACAACGAACTCATTATTCCCCAGGGAAATTATTTTGTGCTGGGCGACAACCGGGATGAGAGTCTGGACAGCCGCTACTGGGGGTTCGTGCCGCAGGAAAATGTCATCGGACGCCCGCTGCTGATCTACTGGTCGGTTCGAAATACGGACCAGGACATGCCGGCTTCGCCCACACCGAGTGATAAACTCATTCACTTCGCCTATGCCGCGACCCACGTGTTCCAGATGACCCGGTGGGACCGCACGTTTCGAGTGGTTCGATAGGGCGAAAGCAAAGTCGGAGCGAGAAAGGTCCCGTGCCCAAGAAAGAAGCCAAGCCCGAAGAAAAACCGCGCGAGACTACGGTCGAGTTTCTGGCATCGCTGGCCTCGGTGCTGGTAACTGGCCTGTTCATTATTACCTTCGTCTTGCAGGCCTTTGAGATTCCCTCCAGTTCCATGGAAAACACCCTGCTGATCGGAGACCACGTTTTCGTCAACCGGGTGCAGTTCGCTCCCGCCACGCACTGGACCGGCCCGCTGCTTCCCTACCGCGACATACGGCGTCAGGATATCGTGGTCTTTCTTTCGCCTGCTGAGCCCGGGCTTTACGTGGTGAAGAGGGTCATTGGAATTCCGGGAGACCGCATCCATTTGCGCAATGGCATGGTGTTTCGCAATGGTGAGAAACTGGATGAGCCCTACGTCATCCACGACCCCGATCAGGGCCCGAATGATTATCGCGACAACTTTCCGGCTGTGCCCCCATCGGATTACAACCGGCTGTTTTCGGACTGGCAACAACTTCTGCCGCAATACATCCAGGGCGATGACCTGGTCGTGCCCCCCAACAGCTACTTCGCCATGGGAGATAATCGCGACGTAAGTTACGACAGCCGCTACTGGGGATTTATTCCGAAGGAGAATGTGATCGGGCGGCCCATGTTCATTTACTGGTCGTTCGAAACGCCGCCCAATCAGTATCTGCATACAGCGATCAGCGAGCGGGTTGGATTTCTGGCGCACGTAGTAATACATTTCTTTGACGAGACCCGCTGGAAGCGTACGTTCAAGGTGATTCGTTGAAATTTTTTCGCTCCAGGCGCGGCCAGGTGGTCACCGGCATCGTCGTGGTGCTGGCGCTGTTTCTGATACGTCCCGGTGCACAGCGCCTGCGCACGCGCATTGTGCGCTCGATCAGCCTGGCCCTGGGACGACCCGTGGATGTGGGACGCGTAACTCTGCGTCTGCTGCCTCAGCCGGGCTTCGATCTGGAAAATTTTGTCGTCCACGAGGACCCTGAGTTCGGCGCGGAGCCGGTGTTGCAGTCCGCCGACGTGGTTGCCACCGTGCGCGTGAGTTCCCTGCTGCGCGGCCGCCTGGAGATTGCCCGCCTCAGCCTCACCGAGCCCAGCCTCAACCTGGTCCGCAATGCAGAAGGCCGCTGGAACCTGGAGAAACTGGTCGAGCGCGCCGCCAGCACGCCGGTTGCGCCTACGGCCAAGGCGAGGAGCGAAGTTCGCCCCGGCTTCCCTTACATTGAAGCCGATCACGGCCGTATCAATTTCAAATTTGGCCAGGAAAAAAAGCCCTATAGCCTGACCGAAGCCAATTTTGCCTTGTGGCAAGACTCCGAAAATACCTGGGGCATCCGCTTGAGGGCCCAACCTATGCGGACCGATTTCAACCTCAGCGACACCGGCCAGCTGGCCGTGGACGGGACCTGGCAACGCTCGGCCGATCTGCACGAAACACCCGTGCAATTCAAGGCGCAATGGGAAGGAGCGCAACTGGGCCAGGTGACGAAGCTGACTCTGGGCCAGGACAAGGGATGGCGGGGCGCGGTCCGGCTCTCGGCGACACTGACCGGCACACCCAAGGACCTTCAGGTCAACACACAGGGTTCAATCGAAGACTTCCGTCGTTACGACATTTCGGGCGATCCCGCCCTGCGCCTGGCGGCCCGGTGCAGCGGCCGCTACAGCACCGCCGACCATGTTTTCTCCGCGCTTGCGTGCCACGCCCCGGTGGGCGACGGTGAAATCGCGCTGGACGGTAGCGTGGCTCCCATGGCCGGCGCCTACGATCTGACCATGTCTGTTCGCAGCCTGCCGGTCCAACCAGTCGTGGAGTTCAGCCGCCGGGTAAAAAAGAATGTACCCACAGACATCATGGCGTCCGGCAAGATGGATGCCAGCGTCAGCCTGCGACGCAAGTCCAGCGCAAGCGGGATGGAGGCCATCTGGCAGGGCCGCGGCGAAGTCCTGGGTTTGAACCTGCGGTCAACCATCACCAGCACGCGGATCGCTCTGGACAAAATTCCCTTCAGCGTTTCTTCCGTGGGAGACTTCGATCTACACCACGCAGGGCTGACCCAGGGAAGCGCGCAAAGCCGAAAGTCAACTGCTTCCGCAAGCCATGAGGTACGCGTCGAAGTTGGCCCGTTCAATCTGGCCCTGGGCAGGCCGGCGAATGCCACAGTGCGCGGCCAGTTCACACGCTCCGGTTATAACCTTCTGGTGCAGGGGGACGCTGAAGTCGAGCGCCTGCTCGAAGTGGCTCGTACCATCGGATTGCCGGCTCCACAAGCCGCGGCCAATGGAGAAGCTCGCATCAGTCTTCATGTGGGCGGCGGCTGGGCCGGATTTGCGGCCCCTGTAGTTACGGGAACGGCGCAACTTTATTCGGTCCGGGCCCGGATACGGGGCTTGAACAAGCCCGTGGAAATTTCTTCGGCAACGATTGAGCTGACCCCCGGCGCTGCTGAAGTGCGGAAGATGACCGCTTCGGCGGCCGGCAACACCTGGCACGGATCACTCACCATTCCCCGGCAATGCGACACTCCCAAGGCTTGCGTGATTGGTTTCGATCTGCACACTGACGAGTTTGTGAGCGATAATCTCGCCGCTCTGGTAAACGCCGTCCCTGGCAAGCAGCCCTGGTATCGCTTTCTATCATCACCCACGCAACCCAAGCCGTATCTGGCGTCCATACACGCGGCTGGAAGGCTCACCGCAGGCCGTGTCCTGATTCACAACCTGGTCGCCAACCGGGTCTCGGCCGAGGTCGAACTCGAGCAGGGCCGCCTTCAGCTCTCGAACCTGCGAGCCGAAATGTTGGGCGGACGTCACGCCGGCGAATGGCAGGTGGATTTCACCGTCAATCCTCCGGCATATCGCGGCCATGGCACGCTGGAGAAAGTTGCCCTCGGCCAGGTCGCGGAAGCCATGCACGACCCCTGGATTACGGGCAGCGCAAACCTCGAATATCACGCCTCCGCGGCGGGCTGGAGCAAAGCAGAATTGCTGTCTCACGCCGAGGCCAGTTTCCAGATTGAAGCTCGCGATGGCTCCCTGCCGCACCTCACGCTGGCCGGGGAAAGCGGTCCGCTCCGCATAAGCCGGTTCACGGGACAAATCCTTTTGCGCGCCGGCAAGTTCGAGATCGAGCCGGGCAAACTGCAGACTGCTGGCGGCATCTACCAGTTAAGCGGCACCGCGTCCTGGAGTCGAGTTCTGGATATCAAACTGGCGCGTGAGGGCGCGCGCGGCTTCGACATCACCGGCACCTTGAACCAGCCGCACGTGACTCTCAGCACGACTCCGGAGACCCAGGCCGCCCTCAAACCATGAAGGCCTGTTGCCGCGCCCTTTTTCCCGCACTTATTGTTTGCTCCGTTCTCATTTCGCCTGCCCCTGCTCAGACGGCTCCAGGCCCGGTGGCTGGATTCGAGCGCAAGCTGCAACACGTGCAAAGCAACGCAGAGCAGGCCCACCCCGATCCTTCACCCACGGAGTTCACCGAGCAGGAGATCAATGCTTATCTTGCATCCGGGAAGGTCGAATTGCCCACGGGAGTGCGGTCGGTAGTTTTGCAGGAACAGCCGGGGACCATCATCGGGACTTCAAAGGTTGATTTCGATCAGTTGAAGGCAGGCAAGAATTCCTACAACCCATTGCTCTCGGTATTCAGTGGCGTGCACGAGGTGGTGGTTAGCGCCCACGCCTATGGTGCCAGGAAAGAAGGCGTGGTTCATGTGGATTCTGTGTCCCTCGACGGAGTCGAGGTTCCCAGCTTCGTCCTGGAAATGTTTGTGGAGAAATATCTCAAGCCGAAGTATCCAAACATCGGCATTGATTCCCGCTTTGCGCTGCCCGCCCGCGTGGAATCGGCGACGGTCGGTCTACATAGGGTGACCGTAATCCAGAAGTAAATCTAGCCGGCCGGAGGCGCAGATCATCGCAGATATAGTAGTATTGATGTGATACTATATCATATACATTATATGAGGATTCCGAAGACCCTGACCGTAGAAGAATCGCTGCTCGCCGAGGTGGAGCGCACCCGGGGCGGGGGCTCGACCAGTGAGCGGGTGAATGAGTTACTAGCCCGCGCGCTCGAGCTGGAACGGCAAGAAGAACTGGAGCGCGAGGCGGCGCGGTTTTACTCAGGCACGAGAGACCGACGCGAAGAGCGGTCGTTCCAGAAGGCATCGCTGCGTTCGATCACAAGGGATTGATCTCATGTCCAACCCTGTTCCGACCGGCTGGTTCCCACGGCGGGGAGAGATGTGCCTGGTGAGACTGGACAAGGACCGTCCTGCCCTGGTGATTTCAACCGATGCGCTCAACCGCCATGCTCTGGATGTGTGCGTCGTCCCTGTAACTTCCATAGAACATCGCAAATTCTCACTCCGGGTCGCACTCCAGCCCGGCGAGGGCGGACTGGATCGCGCCTCATGGGCGAAGTGTGATCAGGTCACAACCCTGGAGAAGGGTTTGGTCCGATACCCGCCGCTGGGCCGTGTCCCCGGTGCGACCTTGTCTCGAATCGAAGCGGCCATAAAAACCGCATTGCAACTCGCCTAGTCTCTACTGCACGTAGCCCGCCCCTCGCAGGACCTTCCCCGGCAACGCACCCGTCTCCTTGCCCTGATCGATCACTGGAACGCCATTCACCAGCACGTATTCCATTCCCTGCGATAACTGGTTGGGATTTTCGAAGGTGGCCAGGTCGCGGACTGTGGCGGGATCGAAAACCACGATGTCCGCCCACATCCCTGTTTTCAATACTCCGCGGTCGGTCAGGCGCATGCGCTGCGCCGGCAAAGCGGAGAATTTTCGAATGGCATCTTCCAGCGTGAGCTTTTTTTCCTCCCGAACGTATTTGCGCAAGATGCGCGGAAAGGTACCGTAAGCGCGGGGATGAGGATGTTCCTGGCCCAGAATTCCTTCCGGTGCAGTGCCGGAAGAATCGTTATCGACGGACACCCAGGGCTGCTGCAGGGCGAGCACAACATCGGGCTCGGACATGCCGAAGACGGCGACTCCGGTGGATGCATTGTCTTCTATCAGGATGTCGAAGAGCGCGTCCATGGGATCTTTGTTTTGCATTTTCGCCACTTCAGCCAGACGCTTGCCTTGCAGTGGAAGCAGCTTGGGATTTTGCACCACGCCGATCAGGATATCTTCGGGCCCGCTGATTTCCTGCCACTCGTTGTCCCAATCGCTCGACGCCGTCATCATGTCCTTGCGAATGCGGGCGCGCATCGCCGGATCCTTGAGACGTCCGATGAGCTTGGCATCGCCGCCGTCGTGCGCCCAGGGCGGAATGAAGGCGGAGAGACTGTTGAACCACGCGGTGTAGGCGTAAGTGTCGGCGGTAACATCCATGCCTTGGGCCCGCGCCGCGTTGATTTTTGCCACTACCTCCGGCATGCGTCCCCAGTTGGCTTTGCCTGCAACTTTGATGTGCCAGATTTCAACCGGGAGGTGGCCCTCGCGCCCGATGCGCAGAGCTTCGTCGATCGCGGGCAGGACGGCATCGCTCTCATTGCGCATGTGGGTGGCATAGATGCCGCCGAATTTCGACGCCTCCGAAGCCAGGGCGATCAGTTCATCGGTCTTGGCGTAGGGCGCGGGCGCGTACTCGAGCGAGGTCGAGACTCCGACCGCACCATCCTTCATCGCCTGCCTGACCAGTTCCCGCATCTGATCGAGTTGCTCCGGAGTAGGCTGCTTGTCGTCATCGCCCAACACCATTCGCCGCACCTGGGTGGCGCCGACATAACTGGCCAGATTGATTCCGATGCCCTGCTTTTCCAGGCGGACAAAGTATTGCCGAAAGCTGCGCCAGTCCGGGGTGATGTGATAGTGATCGTAGCCGGAGCGGTCGGCCTGGATGATGGCGTCATTCAAAGGCGCGATCGAACCGCCTTCGCCTGTAATCTCGGTCGTTATGCCCTGATAGATTTTCGACGGCAGCCGTGGATCCACCAGGATGGTGAGTTCCGACTGGCCCAGCATGTCGATAAAACCGGGAGCCACAACCATGCCGTGGACATCAATCGTCCGCGTGCGCTGCGCCCCGCTCAGATTACCGATGGCGGCGATCTTGCCGTCGCGGATACCGAGGTCGCCGGAGTACCAGGGCGAGCCTGTGCCGTCGATGATGTGGCCGTTGGTGATGACCGTATCGAACGATCGATCCGTGGTTTGTGCCCATGACAAGTGGATGACGACTAGAAGAAAGATGCCAATCAGAAACGTTAATTTGGGCGTCGTGCTTATCATGGTTTCTCCGTTTTGATTTCTACTGCGACGGCAGAATCTAGCGCAAACTTTTGGCCGGGCGAGACGCCGACCCGACAGCCGGCGGGACGCCGGCGCTACACAGCGGCTCGGCGGGCTGACACGGCGCCTAGTACTATCCAGATTCCGAGGGCCAGCCATTCGTAAATGCTGAAGTGTCCGGGCACGAACGGAACAATTTTCATCAGGATCATCAGCAGCCCAACCAGCGCCCCCAGGGCCGCCACCAGGCGTTGGTTCCGGTTGGGTGCCATCTGATAATACGCGGCGCAAGCTGCCAGCCATCCCGCCGCGGACGCCAGCGAGCCTACATCTGAAATTGGAACCAGAATCGCGTCGCCGAGAAACATGCACGCGGCCGTGCCCAATCCCACGCAGATCACGGCAACAGAAGGAGTCTGATTCCGCGGGTGCACCTGGCCGACGCGGCCATCCACCAGCCCCCGCCTTCCCATGGCAAAGACCATGCGGCTAGCCGCCACCAGGTTGCCGTTGAACACTTTGAAGAGTGAAAGCAGCGCCGCCGCCAGGATCACGCTGACAATCCAGCGCGAGCCCACCGCGTGCTGGAAAGCCACGGCCGTCATGAATCTCTCGCCGGTCAGTTCCCGCCAGGGAGCGACGTAACCCACGGCGGCAATCACGATGGTGTAAAAAAGAATGCCCACCAGGATGGCCATCCAGATGGCCTTGAAAAATCCGCCGGAGCGAAATTCCGGCCGGGACTCTTCCGCTCCCTTTACCACCGACTCAAACCCCGTCATGTAATAAGGCACAATCTGAATGACGAGAAGGATGGAGACAAATCCGCTGTGCGTGAACAAGGGCGGCAAATTCCGCGGAGAACCTTTGCTTATCCCCACTGCGACGAACACGAGGAATAAACCGAGGGTCCCGAAAGTCGTCCAGTTCTGGAAGATCGCGCTCAACCGGATGCCGCGATAATTGAGCCAGGTCAACAGTCCAGTGAGCCCCAGACCGATAATCACGTGGGGCAAATAAACGGGGCGCCCGGCGATGCGATAGAGCTCCATCGAATCCAGGCTGGGAAAAATGTAGCTCGCAATTTTTCCCACGGCCACCGCTTCCCACGGACAGACGATGAAATACGCCAGCACCATCATCCAGCCGGTGGCAAAGCTGATCGACCGCGGAAAAACTTTCGCGGTGTAGGCGACCTCGCCCGCAGCATCGGGCATGGCCGTCACCAGTTGGCCGTACACGTAGCCGATGGGCAGCAGGAGCGCGCCGCCGATCGCGAATCCCAGGACGCCGCCCAGCGGCCCCCCGCGCAGCAGCCAGTCGTCCATGACGACCAGCCAACCCACGCCCACCATGGTTCCCCAACCCAGGGCGAAGTAATCGACCACGCGAAGTTTGCGCGCAAGTGTGATCATGGAACGCCGTGTCACCCTGAGTGACTAGCTGCTTCGCCTCGCGAAGCGGCTATGCAGTCGAAGGGCCCCTATAACCGGAAATGGCTCTGCACCGCTAGAACAAACACAGCAACTCGAACAACAGATTCGCCGCGAGCAACGAAGTAATTTCGCCATTATCGTAAGGCGGAGACACTTCTACCAGATCGCATCCCACCAGATTCAGGCCTTTCAGAGTGCGCACCAGATCCAGAATCTGCGGGCTGGAGAGGCCGCCGACCTGCGGGGTGCCGGTGCCGGGAGCGTAGGCGGGATCGACCACATCAATGTCCAGCGTCAGGTACACCGGATGGCCGCGCAGTTTCTTCAAGTGACGTTTGACCAGTTCGACTCCGCTCTTGTGAAACTGTTCCGATGTGACAATCTTTATGCCGTGCTTGTGGGCGAAATCAAAGTCGTCCTCGGAATAAACCTGCCCGCGCAGTCCCACCTGCAGGGCGCAGCCCTTCTCGATCAGTCCTTCTTCGATGGCATACTTCACCGGCGTACCGTGCGAATGCGGACTGCCGAAGTATCCACTCCAGGTATCGCCATGGGCGTCGAGCTGGATAAAGGCAACCGGACCGAAGTGCCGGTGAATAGCGCGCAGAATGGGCAAGAGAATCGAATGATCGCCGCCAACACAGACCGATCGTGCGCCGCCACGGAACACATCGCCCAACTGCTCAGTGATGCGCTGGTACGTGTCTTCGATCGACAGCGGGTTGATCGAGAGATCGCCAAAATCTCCGATGCGCCATTTTTCGAACGGATTGATCTTCAGCACCGGATTCCAGGGACGGATCATGGCGGATTGCACGCGAATGTTGCGCGGCCCGAAACGCGCGCCCGGACGATAGGTCGTGCCGCCATCGAATGGAACGCCAATCAACGCGAGGTCCAGTTCCTCCGCCCGCGGAATATGCGGCAGCCGCATGAATGTCGGTACACCCGAAAAACGTGGATAGACCAGCGCGTCCACCGGCATGGGATGCGGCTTTACGGTTTTCTTTGATTTCATAGGCCGGCGCATTATAGACCATAGCGCAGTGTGGGTCGGACACTCCTGTCCGACGCTTTTGCAGTTGCTGTTGGGTTTAGGTCGTGTTGAACCAGGCCACGGTTAAGGCACTAACAGAAAAACCAAGTCAAAGGCGTCGGACAAGAGTGTCCGACCCACACTCTGCAGAGGTTGTTCTGGGGGGTGTGTTATGTTTTAGGCTCGCAAGCCGAATCAGCGAGGCGACTATGCCCCGATACGAATATCGAGCCCTGAAGCCGGTTCCAGAGGCCGAAAAGGCATTTCTGGAATGGATCGACAGGCTTGATCATGCATTCGCGAACCGCGATGCAGAGCATCGCTCCGATGTCGTTCGCGAGGAACTGCACCAGCTTTATCTGGGACGTCCTTATGCAGCGCCCGATGTTGCCGCCCCGCTGGCGATACAAACTCTGGTGCACTCATTTGATCCACGCAACGCGACGCTCGAGCCTGAAACTTATGGCGACGCCGATGCCGCGAAGTATGGTGAACGCAAACCTCTGATCTGGTTCTGGATGATGTATGACCGCTCTCCCGTTGGCCTGAATCACTGGCTGGGACACAAGGTGCGCGCCATGCTGGCCCGGCATGTGTTCAAGCATTGCGGGAGTAACGTCAAAATCTTTCACGGCGTGGAATTTTCCTTCGGCTACAACCTGACCGTCGAAGACAATTGCACCATCCACAAATACGTTCTGCTCGACGATCGCGGAGAAATCATCATTCATGAAGGTTCGTCCGTGTCGGACTACGCCAACATCTACTCGCACGCGCACGATCTCAATGACGGCATGATCGTAAGCAATCACAAAACCGAGATCGGCCCCAAGGCGCGCATCACCTATCATGCGACGGTTTTGAGCGGAGTGAAGGTCGGCGAACACGGCATGGTGGGCTCGATGGGAGTCGCCTCTAAAGATGTCGATCCGTTTACCGTGGTGGGGGGCATTCCCGCCAAGCCGCTCAAGGTCAAGTCGATTGCGCCGGAAGAACTGAGAAACACCCTGGATAAGCGCCGTTAAACGAATTTCTGGCACTCGCCAGGCCCTCCAGATCAGCGTCCGGGGAAGCGCGGAATCTCTGGTTCGCGTGTTAGTATCGAAGCCAATCTCGCATGAACCTGCAACACATCGACATCATGAATATCGTGTTTCAGTTGATCGCTTTTATGTTTGCGATCAGCGTTCACGAATCCGCGCACGCCTGGATGGCCAACCTCCGCGGCGATCCGACGGCGCGCATGCTGGGGAGGATTACGCTCAATCCCATCAAGCACATTGACCTGTTCGGGACGCTCATCCTGCCGGCAGTTGCGATGCTGGCCCACTTGCCAGTTCTGGGATGGGCCAAGCCCACACCCGTCGATCCGCGAAATTTCAAGAACCCGGTGCTGGATGACATTCTCACTTCCGTGGTGGGACCCGTCAGCAATTTTGTGGTCGCGACGGGCGCGGTACTGATTCTGGTTCTAATAAAGAACGCTTCGCCTGCGGGAGAACAGATCGTTTTTGGCACGCTCCAGGGCGCAAGCTTTGCCGATACCAATTCGCTTCTGGTCCCGTTGTGCAAACTGGTATTCGCAATGATGATCATCAATATCGTTCTCGGCGTGTTCAACCTCATCCCGGTTCCGCCGCTCGACGGCAGTCACGTGGTTCGTCACTTGCTGCCCGCGGGTGCGCTCCGGATTTATGACACGGTCGGGACTTTTGGCCTGCTTCTCCTGGTATTTTGGGGCGGCGGATTTCTGTCCAGACTCATCAACCCGGTTTTCGCATTTTTTGTCGGCCTTCTCCTGAGAATCTGATGACCTCTCGCTCCAACCAACGCAAACGCGTGCTCAGCGGTATGCGCTCCACCGGCAAACTGCATTTGGGAAACTTTGTCGGCGCCCTGGACAACTGGGTCCGCATGCAGGACCAGTACGATTGCTTTTTCTTCGTTGCCGACTGGCACGCGCTCACCACCGACTACGCGGATACTTCGCGCATCAAGGAGAACTCGCTCGAAGTCCTGCTGGACTGGCTGGCTGCCGGGCTTGATCCCGAGCGCTGCACCATGTTCATCCAGTCTCACGTCCCGCAGCATGCCGAATTGCATCTGCTGTTTTCCATGATTACGCCCCTGGGCTGGCTGGAGCGCGTCCCTACCTACAAGGAGCAGCGCGAGAACATTTCGGAAAAAGACCTGGGCACCTACGGATTTCTTGGCTATCCCGTACTGCAGGCGGCCGACATTTTGATTTACAAGGGCGATTTCGTTCCGGTGGGCGAAGACCAGGTACCGCACGTTGAGCTGACTCGCGAGATCGCACGCCGTTTCAATATGTTTTATACCCGCAAAGGGATGTACGTTTTCCCCGAGCCGCAGCCCCTGCTGACCCCGGCCGCGAAACTCCCGGGAACCGACGGCCGAAAAATGTCGAAGTCGTACGGCAACACCATCCTGCTGACCGACCCCGAGCCGGTGGTAAGGCAGAAGTTGAAGACCATGGTGACCGACCCGGCCCGCGTCCGCCGCACCGATCCCGGTAATCCCGATGTTTGCCCCGTGGGCGATCTGCACAAGGTATTCAGCGACCGCCAGACCATCGTGAAAGTGGATGAAGGCTGCCGTTCCGCCGGCATTGGCTGCATCGAGTGCAAGGGCTGGGCCGCAGACGCCCTGGTCAGCATCCTTAACCCCATGCAGGAGCGGCGCAAGAAATATGAGGACAATCCACGCCTGGCGTGGGATATTCTGGAGGCAGGCTCCTCCCGCGCCTGCAAGGTCGCCGGGGCCACCATGGACGAGGTTCGCGACGCCATGGGCATGTCGCTCGACTACGAAGAAAAGCATGGCTGAAAACCTGAAAATCGCGCCCGTGGACAACGCTGCGACCGACGCTGGAAGCGCGCTGGCACCCGTGGTGCAAATGCCGGCCGCGCAGAAGCCGAAGCCGGAAAGCGACTTCCCTTTCTCGGTCACAGTGGGCGACGTTTATGAGGGACCACTTGACCTGCTGCTCGACCTGATCCGCAAGCAGGACATCGACATTTACGACATCCCGATTGCGCGCATCACGGCACAATACTTGGCCTATGTAGAAAAGCTGCGGGAACTGGATGTGAACGTGGCTGCCGAATTCATATATATGGCGGCGGTGCTGATTCACATCAAGTCGAAGATGCTGCTGCCCCGCGATCCCGCGGCGGCTTCGGACGCGCAGGACGATCCCCGGGCGGAACTTGTGAATCGCCTGATCGAGCATGAGAAGTTCAAGTCGGCGGCGCAAATGCTGATGCAGAAACAGCAGATCGAAGAGGCTGTCCGGTCGAACCCGGCGATCCGCGAATTCATGGACGCTGAGGGCACGGAGCCAGAAATCGCCGCCGACGTGATTGACCTGGTAAAGACCTTCCAGCAGATTCTGGAGCGCGCCCGCTCTCGCCCCATGCTTCAGGTGGACGAAGAGACTGTCACCGTGGGGCAAATGATTGACTACCTGCAGCGGCGGCTGGCGCTGGAGGATAAGCCGCTCCGGCTGAAGCAAATTTTGCGCAACGTGAATTCGCGCCAGGCGCTGGTCTGCATGTTTCTCGCATTGCTGGAGATGGTGCGGCTGCAGGCGATCCAGTTGCGGCAGGACCGTATTTTTGGCGAGATCCTGCTGCGCAAGCACACCGGTTTTGAAGCGATCATCGCCGAACAGGCGGCGGTACGGGACGACTGGCGCTAGAAACAGTCGTCGGTCATCATTCGTCGGTCAGCAGTTTACAGGGCGCCCAACCATGAGTCTTAAAGCTAAACTCGAAGCCATCATTTATGCGGCGGAAACGCCGATCACGCTCGATCACATTGTCGAGTTGCTGAGTGAGTCTGCAATTGCCGAAGGCGCAACCGAGGACGAGGTCAAGTCGCGCGTCCGGGTCGCCCTCGAGGAACTGACTGACGATTGCATTGCTTCCGACCGTGGCATCGAGATCCGTCAGATCGCGGGCGGATATCGCATGTCCACCAAGCCGGAGCATCATGACGTTGTCCGTGATTTTGCCAAGAGTCTGAAGCCGCCGATTCGACTTTCGCTTCCGGCCCTCGAAACTTTGGCCGTGATCGCCTACAAACAGCCGGTCACCGTGCCCGAGATCAGCGAAATCCGCGGCGTGGATTCGAGCGGCGTCATCGCCACCCTGCTGGATCGGAAGCTGATTACCACGGCCGGGCGCAAGGCGGTCATCGGAAGGCCCATTCTCTACAAGTCCACCAAAGAATTTCTGCTCCGATTTGGCCTGAAGGATGTAGGCGAACTGCCCAGCATGGAGGAGTTTGAAAAGCTGGTGGCGGAATCGTTCCAGAACGAGTTGCTGCCCCTGTCGGAAAACGGCGGGGATGCTGCTGCCGATGCCGCAACAGTGGTCGAGTCCGAGCCCGCCGCGATTGAGGCCGAGGGAGAAACTGTTTCCGCCGAAACCCACAGCGCCGGCGAGAACGACCCCGCCGCCTAGAAGTGAGCTAGCCGCTTCCATGCGGCCGCCTTTCATCTTTGCGTGGTTAAAATCCAATGCCCGCCCAACGTCTGCAAAAGATCATCGCCGCTGCCGGAATCGCGTCGCGCCGCAAGGCGGAACAGCTCATTGCCGGCGGCCTGGTCTCGCTCAACGGGCAGGTGGTGACGGAGCCCGGTACCAAGGCCGATCCGGAGCATGATCACATCCGCGTAAACGGCAAGTTACTGCGCGGCGCTCAGAAAAATGTTTACCTGCTGATGAACAAGCCCAAGGGATACATCACGGCGGTGACTGATCCCGAGAAGCGTCCCACGGTAATGGACCTGCTTCGGGGCGTGGGCGTGCGCGTGTATCCAGTGGGACGGCTGGATTACGCCACCGAAGGCCTGCTTCTGCTCAGTAATGATGGAGAGCTGGCTGCCGCGCTCATGAAGGCTTCCTCTCACGTTCCCAAGACATACATGGTCAAGGTGGCGGGCACGCCATCGGCGGATGGACTGACGAAGTTGCGCTCTGGTGTTTACATACAAGGCAAGGGCGGCCGAAGACAGAAGACAGCGCCGGCCAAGATCAAGCCCATTCGCGAGGCCGACAATCCCTGGTATGAAGTTACGCTGATCGAGGGCAAGAACCGGCAGATCAGGCAGATGTTCGAGACCGTGGGACATCACGTAGAAAAAATAAAGCGGGTGCGTTACGGGCCCTTGCAGCTCGATGTTCCTCCGGGAAAATTTCGCCATTTGACCGCACAGGAAGTTACCCGCTTGAAGTCTGCGATCAAGTAAGTACCGGTGGGTCCCCCTTGGCGGCCCTGCCGGTGACGCACGGGCGGGACGCCCGCGCCCACATGACGACCATCACTAAGCTCGACTCAAACGAAAATCCCTTTGGGCCTTCCCCCTTTGCGATCGAAGCCATGCAAGCCGTGCTGGCAAGATGCAGCGACTATCCCGACGACGAGGCCTCTGCGCTGCGCCTCAAGCTTGCTCAGTATCACGGAGTGAATATTGATCAGGTCCTGGTCGCCGGCGGCCTGACTGAGTTTCTGGGCATGCTCGGGCGGGCGTTTCTTGCGCCCGGTCTGAACGCGGTAACCAGCCAGCGGTCATTCATCGTTTACCCCCTGGCGACTGAAGCAGCCGGGGCCCAGTTGATCGAAGTACCGATTCGCGAGGACGGACTCGATCTCGACGGAATCGCGGCGGCGGTGAACCAGGATACCCGCATCATATTTCTGGCGAATCCGAATAACCCGACGGGAACAATGGTCACGGCTGATGAAGTCGATCGACTCCTGAACCGCATTCCGGAAGTCGTGGTCGTATTGGATGAGGCCTATTACGAATTCGCCCAGGATTTCGCAGCGATGCGCGGGATCACGTATTCACGGTCTCTGGATTGCGTGCGCGAGGGACGGAATGTGGTGGTGTTGCGTACGTTTTCCAAAGTACACGGACTGGCCGGAATCCGGGTCGGGTACGGCATTGCGTCGGAAGAGTTGATGGCACGCATTTCCCCTCAGCGATCGATGTATTGTGTTTCCGCACTGGCCCAGGCGGGGGCGCTGGCCGCGCTTGAAGATCCAGCCCACATTCGCAAGGCCGTCGAAAATAACACCCGTGAGTCGCAGCGACTGCACCGGACGCTTTCCGACGTCGGGTATGCGGTCACTCCGACCTGGGGGAACTTTCTGTATTGCAGGATTGGACAGGCCGCCGGAAGCTTTGCCGACCGTCTAAGGACCGAGGGAATTTGGGTGCGTCCGCTGGAAAAATGGGGCGCTCCCGAGGCCATCCGCATCACCGTCGGCAGGCCGGAACAGAATGATGCACTCTTGCGGGCAATGAAGAAGCTGAGGATTTCCTAGTTACCAGTCATCGGCAGTTGCGCTGCACCGTACAGTCCGGCATCGCTGCCCAGCAGGGCCCGTGTGATGATGGTCCTGGTCGAGCCTTCAGAACTCACATGCCCTGACGCGCCTTCCCCGCCAGAACTGGAGGCGGCAGCGGTTGCGGCATAAACCAGAGAGCGCTGCCGCAATTCCTCAAAGATAAAAGGTGAAAACGCCTCCCACGCGCTCGACACTCCGCCGCCCACCACGTACATGTTGAGATTGAAGGCGTTGACCAGATTCGCAATGCAGATTCCGAGGGCGCGCCCCAAACGTCCAAAAATCTTTCTGGCCTCTTCTTCTCCCTGAATTGCCAGGTTGTAAATCGCTTTGGCGTTGAACTCCGGATCCGTGTTGGCCGCCTTCGCCAGCCCGGGGGCGCGGCCGGAGGCGATCGCCTCCTTCGCCATCCGGACTACCGCAGTTGCCGAGGCATATTGTTCCAGGCAGCCACGATTGCCGCAGCCGCATGGAGGTCCTTCGGGTTCGACCGTCATGTGGCCAAACTCGCCGGCCATGCCGGTCATGCCGTGCCAGATTTGGCCCTTGAGTACGATTCCGCCACCGACCCCTGTCCCGAGGGTCAGCATCGCCATGTCATCCACATCTCGCGCCGCGCCCAGCCACTTCTCGCCGAGCGCCGCAACATTCGCGTCGTTCTCCAGGATCACGCGGGTCCCGAGCAGGCCCTCGATTTGCGCCTGCACTGGAGACTCCGCCCAACCCGGCAAATTCGGCGACTCGCGCAACATGCCCGTCTTCATGTCGATGATGCCGGGCACGCCGATGCCAATCCCTTGCAGCACCGCGCTGTCGCGATACTTGGCGGCGAGCAGACGGATGGCATCGCACATTTGATGGATGACGTGGTTTTTGCCCAACGCGACTCGCGTGCCCAGCGTGACTTTTTCCATCAGGTCGCCTTGCTGATTGACCGCCGCGATGCGCAGATTGGTCCCACCGAGATCAACGCCGATAGAAAAATTGGGCATAGGTGAGTAGCGTACCAAAATCAAAGTAGCGGTGGCGCGCATCCCAGGCGGAGGGCACGATGCCCTCCGGACAGCCGGTGGGACAGCGGTGCTACTTTTGACACTTCGGGCAATAATGGCTGCTGCGGCCCGCGATGACCACGCGCTTGATCGGGGTCTTGCAGACCAGGCAAGGTTCACCTTCGCGGCCGTAAACCCGGTGCTGCAGCTGAAAGAATCCCTCGTCGCCGTCGGCGTCAACGTAATCGGAGACAGAAGACCCACCCAGGGCGATGGCCTCCCGGAGTACTGTCTGAATGGCGGGAAAGAGTCGTCGCAGGTCGTCGCGCGTGAGTGATGCGGCCCGTCGGCGCGGACGAATCCCGGCGCGGAACAGGGATTCGTCGGCGTAGATATTACCCACGCCACGCAAAAGGTTCTGGTTCAGCAGGGCGCTCTTGATGGGAGTCTTGCGGCCCTGGAAGAGTTCGACAAACTGATCGAGTTTGACTTCCAGCGGCTCGGAACCCCCCGCTTCGAAGCCATGAGCGACACTCAGACGTCCGAAGCGCCGCGGATCGACGAAACGCAATTCCCTGCCCGAGGCCAGCTTTGCCACCAGGTGAGTGTGCTTTGCCACTTCGCTGTCGGGCGGGCAAACGATCATGCGCCCGGTCATGCCCAGGTGAACGATCCACTGCGCGTTTGATTCCTGTGTGGGTCGGGCACTCCTGCCCGACGCTTTTTTGCGTGGTGGCAAGCTGCGTCTCTTGTGGCGCCTTCTGGCGGGCGAGGGCGCCTGCCCCACATGACCAGCCAATTCCAGATCGAAGACGATGTGCTTCCCGACCCGTCGTACGGCGGCAATTCGGCGCGATTCCAGGGTGAGGACGATGTCAGCAGCAGGGGATTTCAGCGGCTCAGGCTTCGATCCCAGCCAGACCGATTCGATCACGTCCCCCGTGACCCGGCTGGAAAGGCCGCGAGCAATGGTCTCAACTTCGGGAAGTTCAGGCATGGAAGACAGTTTACAGGCGTCAGTCGTCAGCAGAGTCCCTTTGCCGAAGAGTGAAGACTGCGTTGCTCATCCACAGTCCGGCAGGTTATCATTGTCGGTACACATCAGCCCTGTAAATCCTTGTCATTCAATGTAAAGCAGTTCACCTTTGGCGTGGAGTGTGTGCGACCCTGCAATGCGGCCGGAGCGGCCGCCATCCTTTACCACGGAGTTGGCTTTGAAGAAGGGTAAGACTGCGGTCATCGTCGGTGCGCAGTGGGGCGACGAAGGTAAAGGCAAGATCGTCGACGTTCTCTCGGAGAATTTCTCGGTCGTGGCCCGTTATGCCGGCGGCCACAATGCCGGGCACACCGTCATCATCAACGGGAAAAAATTCATTCTTCAACTGGTGCCTTGCGGTGTCCTGCGTCCCGGCTGCCGCAGCGTGATCGGCAACGGCGTGGTGCTCGATCCCATCGCTTTTCTCAAGGAAGTGGCGGCACTGCGGGAAACCGGCGTGAAGGTGGATGGCAGCCTGTTCGTCAGCAACCGCGCCCACGTGATCCTGCCTTACCATCGCATGATCGAGCTGGCTTCGGAGAATGCTCCGGGACGGGTGAAGATCGGCACTACTTCGCGCGGCATCGGCCCCACCTACGAAGACAAGATGGGCCGGCGCGGCTTGCGCGTGGCGGACTTGCTGGACCTGAAGCTGTTGCGGACGCACATCGAGAACGCCTGCCAGGAGAAGAACATGATCGCGCACGCGTTGTTCAACTCTGAGCCGCTCGATCCGGACAAGATGTATCAGGAGTACGCCGAGGCGTCGGCCAAAGTCGCTCCGTTTGTGTGCGACACGGCGGCGCTGCTGAACCGCGCCATGGCTGATGGCGAATCCATCCTTTTCGAAGGCGCGCAAGGCACCATGCTCGACATCGACCATGGCACCTACCCCTTCGTGACTTCATCCAGCGCCACCTCGGGCGGAGCCGTCATCGGCACCGGAGTCGCGCCTACCGCCATTGATACAGTGATCGGAGTGACCAAAGCTTATTGCACGCGGGTAGGCGGTGGGCCCTTCCCTTCGGAGGCCCTGGATGCCAGCGGCGATATGTTGCGGACGCGGGGCAATGAGTATGGCGCGGTGACCGGGCGTCCCCGGCGTTGCGGCTGGCTTGATTTGCCACTCCTGCGTTACGCTGGCATGATTAACGGCATCTCCTGGCTGGTGGTGACCAAGCTGGATGTGCTGGACGAACTGGCCGAGATTCCGGTTTGCGTGGGTTACAAGATCGATGGCAGGGTGACGGCGGAAATTCCGGCCCATGGCAGCGGCTTTGATGGAATCGAGTGCGTGTACAAGACCATGCCAGGGTGGCGCACCTCCACGCAGGGCATCACTCAACTGGATAAGCTGCCGCAGGCGGCGCGTGAGTACCTTACTTTTCTGGAGAACGAGAGCGGCGCCCGCATCGGCATGGTTTCTAACGGGCCGGGCCGCGAGCAGACCATGCTGGCGGAGAGCTTCGGCGCCGCGCTGAAGGGTTTGACTGGACAAAAAACCGGGGCTTCAGCAACAATCTGACCAACGGAGCGAATGATGGTTGTCCTGGCTGTGACGTGGATGGCGAAAGTCGGTCGCGAGGCTGAAATGACGGGAGTTTTTGCCAAGCTGACGGAAGAGTCCCGCAAGGAACCTGGCTGCGGGATGTATGTGGTGCATCGCCACAAGACCGAGCCTCGCCGCTTTTTTGTCTATGAGCAATACCAGGACGATGCCGCGCTGGAGGCCCACCGCGCTACTCCCCACTTCTTGCAATACGCCAAAAAGGAGCTCCCCAAATTTGGCGACCGCGTGGAAGGCCACCTCTTCGAACCGCTAGGTTAAGAAGGAAATTGCTGTGGTCAGCTTGTGTGGACGCGGGCGACTCGCCCGCGGCTTCTGTCACTTTCCCTTGTCCGCCATCAGCACTCCGCCCGAAGCGTAGCTTTCCTTCGACACTTCGTTGAAAACTACCACGACAACCTCGCGACGCGCTGCAGCTTCCTCAACCATGGCGTCGGTGATGCGTTGCGCCAGCTTACGCTTCTGATCGGCGCTGCGGCCGGTCAGCATTGTGACTTGCACTAATGGCATGAAGAACGCTCCTGGCTTCCAGCTACTGGCTTGCCGCGATTATGCCAGTTCGTATCCCGCAAAAAAGAAGCTCAATTCGAAGCGGGCGGTGTCATCCGCATCGGAGCCGTGAATGGCATTGTTCTCGATGCTGGTGGCCCACTTCTTCCGAATGGTGCCCTCTTCGGCGTTCGCCGGATTGGTGGCGCCCATCAGCTTGCGTAAATCGGCTATGGCGTTTTCTTTCTCCAGGGCCAGGGCAACAACCGGTCCGCTGGACATGAAGTCCGTCAGCGAACCAAAGAATGGTTTGCTGGCGTGAACGGCGTAGAACTGCTCCGCCTGATGCTTGGAGATTTCAAGCATCTTCATGCACAGAATGTTGAAGCCGTTCTTCTCGAATTGCTCGATGATGTCGCCGATCGCATGTCTGCGTACAGCGTCCGGCTTAACGATAGTCAGAGTGCGTTGAAGTGTTTTCATTTTTAATAGTCATTCCTTAAACATTACTGAGAACCGGGAACTACTATCTGGCAACTGGGTCCTTAAGCTTTCACTCCCAGCACCGAAGCCACGGTCTCGCCAATATCAGCCGGCGATTTCGCCACGCGGATTCCAGCTGCTTCCATGGCCTGGATCTTTTCCGCCGCGGTCCCCTTGCCTCCGGAAATAATCGCTCCGGCATGCCCCATGCGGCGTCCCGGGGGGGCGGTCTGGCCCGCGATGAATCCGACAACCGGCTTTTTCATGTGCGTCTTCACATACTCCGCCGCTGTCTCCTCGGCATTGCCTCCGATTTCTCCGATCATCACCACGGCTTCGGTCTGAGGATCGCGATTGAACAGCTCGAGAGCGTCGAGGAAGGTTGTGCCGATGATGGGATCTCCGCCGATGCCGATGGCGGTGGACTGCCCAATCCCACGGGTCGTGAGCTGGTACACGGCTTCATAGGTGAGCGTGCCGGAGCGCGAGACAATGCCCACAGATCCTTCTTTATGAATTCGGGCGGGCATGATTCCAATCTTGCAGTGGCCCGGAGAAATGATTCCCGGACAATTGGGGCCGATCAGCCGCGAGCGCCGGTTCTGAAGGAACTCCCAGGCGCGGACCATGTCAAGCGTAGGGATGCCCTCGGTGATGCAGACGATCAACTCCAGTTCAGCGTCGGCGGCCTCCATGATCGCGTCGGCGGCGTATGGTGGCGGAACAAAGATCACAGAGGTGTCGGCCGCAGTCCGTTCCACAGCTTCCTGGACCGTATTGAAGATCGGCCAGCCCTCGTGCGTCGTGCCGCCCTTGCCAGGGGTTACGCCCCCGACAATCTGCGTCCCATACTCCGCGCACGCCCTGGCATGGAATGTGCCTTCCCGCCCGGTCAGCCCTTGCACAATCACGCGCGTCGATTTATTTACCAGAATGCTCATTCGTCTCTGCTTTCAACCCGTTGTCATCCTGAGCGGAGTCAAGTCATTCGCTCGCGAATGACTTGCGGAGTCGAAGGACCCCTATCCCATGCAATGCCGTCTCTATGCCGCTCTTGCAGCCGCCACTACTTTCTCGGCCGCGTCCTTCATGGTTTCGGCCACGATAAAATTTAATCCTGACTGTTTCAAAATCTCCCGCCCCGCCTCCACGTTTGTACCTTCCAAACGTAGCACGATGGGAAGCTGGATCTGGGTCTTCCGCGCCGCTTCGACCACGCCGGTGGCCAGCGTATCGACCCGCAGAATGCCGCCGAAGATATTGATCAGCACCGCCTTCACATTCTTGTCGCTGAGCAGGATTTCAAATGCATGCGTCACTTGTTCGGCGTTGGCGCCTCCGCCTACATCAAGAAAGTTGGCTGGAAGGCCGCCGGCATACTTGATGATGTCCATGGTCGCCATGGCCAGGCCGGCGCCGTTGACCATGCAGCCGACATTTCCGTCGAGCTTGATGTAGTTCAGGCTGTACTTCGAAGCTTCGACTTCGAGCGGGTCCTCCTCGGTTACGTCGCGCAGCTCGCGCAGCTCAGGATGCCGGAACATCGTGTTGTCATCGAAGTTCATCTTGGCATCGAGGGCGAACAGCCGGCCATCGCTGCAGGTGACAAACGGATTGATCTCCATCAGCGAAGAATCGGTTTCCTCGAACGCGCGGTACAGGCCGGTCATAAACTGGACTGCTTGATTGATCTGCGCCGCCTTCAGTCCCAGCGCAAATGCCAGCTTGCGTGCCTGAAAGGCTTCCAGGCCCATGCCCGGATCGATGTATTCCTTGAGAATGGCTGCAGGGTTCTCCGCCGCCACCTGTTCAATTTCCATTCCGCCCGCAGCCGAGGCCATAAACACAGGGCGCGCCTCGACCCGATCAATCACGATGCCCAGATAGAGCTCTTTCTCAATGGGCAAGGTTTCTTCGATAAGTAAGCGGCGAACCACGCGGCCTTCCGGACCCGTCTGATGGGTCACCAGCGTCATGCCCAGAATTTTGCCCGCCAGGTCGGCAGCCTCCGCGACTGACTTGGCAATCTTGACGCCGCCACCTTTACCGCGCCCGCCGGCATGGATCTGGGCCTTCACCACCACACCCGTCGCCCCGGAATCGAAGATCTTTTTGGCGGCAGCTTCCGCCGCTTCCCGCGTCTCGACCATTTCTCCGCGCGGCACCGCAACGCCATACTTCTTCAGGATATTCTTGGCCTGGTACTCATGAATTTTCATAAATGATTCTTGAACTGGAGCTGTCGGCACGACCTGGCTTGCAGTTTAGGGCGGCGGTTCGCGACCTTCAATTTTATAGAAGGGTCACCGATAGGGCAAACGCGCGGAGCAATGCGACGTGACTTGCCGCGTTGTGGCTCTGGCGGTGGACCCGTCAGCTGCCGTAAAACGATGCTACTCTGGTAGCGGCCCATGATCACGGAAGCCCTGCAGCGCATTGCCAACCAGCGGGAATCTCTCACCCGCGAAGAGGCCCGCGCGGTCATGACCGAAGTTTTTTCCGGTAACGCCACCGACGCACAGATTGCCGCCTTGCTGGTCGCTCTCCACATGAAGGGCGAGACGGTGGAAGAGATTGTGGGCTTCGCGGAAGCCATGCGTGCCGTGGCAGAGCCCTTGCCCCTTCGCCATGATTCCACACTGGACGTCAGCGGCACCGGGCGGGACGCGCTGGTGGACACTTGTGGCACCGGCGGAGATGCTCGCGGCACCTTCAACATCTCCACTGCAACGGCGTTCGTCGTGGCCGGCGCCGGTGTGCGCGTGGCCAAGCACGGCAACCGCAGTCTCAGCTCAAAGTGCGGTTCGGCGGACGTAATGGAGGCCCTGGGTGTAAAGATCGGTCTGCCCGCCGCTGCCCTCGCAGCCTGCCTCGAAGAAGTCGGCATTGTGTTCCTCTTCGCTCCCGCCATGCATACCGCGATGAAATATGTGCAGCCCGCCCGTCGCGAGCTGCGCCTGCGGACCATTTTTAACCTGCTCGGTCCGCTTACCAATCCGGCAAGAGCTTCGGCGCAGGTCGTCGGCGTCTATGCTCTCGATCTGGTGGAGAAAGTAGCAGAGGCGCTCAGCATGTTGGGCGCTCATCGCGCCCTTGTGGTCCACGGTTTGGATGGCCTGGACGAAATTACAATCACGGCGCCCACCCGCATTGCTGAGGTGCGCGAAGGAAACGTTCGCACCTATGAGGTCACGCCTGAGGAATTCGGGATCAAGCGCGCCCGGCTCGAAGACATTTCCGGCGGCGACGCCAACGCCAACGCGGCCATCATCCGCGAGATTCTCGCAGGAAAGAAATCACCCCGGCGCGATGTCGTGCTGCTGAATGCGGCTGCCGCTCTGGTCGCAGCCGGAAGAGCTGAACATCTGGGAGAAGCCCTGCCCCTGGCCGCCCAGTCCATTGATTCCGGCGCAGCCGCTGCGAAACTCGACGCCCTGGTCCGGTTTACCAGCGCCCGCGTGTGAAGACGGCGTTCTTAACTAATGAGCCCGCGGTCCAGGGTCCGACGCCTGACGTCCGGCAGCTGCCTTCTTCAATTTCTGGATTTGCTCAAGGTGGCTGGCTCCATGCGCCCCCATTCTCTCGATTAACTCCGCCACTGTGATGTCTTTTTTAGCTTCGGGGTGATAGGCCGACTTACCGAGCTCCGCTGGCGTGAGACGCTGCAACAGTCGCAGGTTGGCATGCCGGTTCAGCCCGTAGAGCGCGACCAGTTCCGCGGGCGGAGTCTCCATGTAGCCCAGGTGCCGGGCCCATTCGTCCTGGTCCATGGGCGCAATCACCGGCTTCTTGTCCGCCAGCATCTGACGCAGCCGGTACCCGTACACGATCTCGATGTCGGCGAGGTGGCCAAGTATTTCCAGGATGCACCACTGGTCCGGAGCCGGCTTGTAGCGCAACACCTTCTCCGGCAGACCTGACACCGCCGCCGCCACCTGCTTGGGGCTTTTCTCCACCGCCTCAAGATGCTTTTTTAGTTCGATCTCGGTCATAGAAGCTCCACAAATTGAGCAATTGGGTAACTGATAATTGGGCAATTGAAAAGCCCGATTTTTTCAATTGCTAATTACTCAATCACAAAACTACCCAATCAAACGACGACTTTCTCCATCCACTCTGCCACCTGCACGTTCCACCCCAGCTCTTTCGTCAGGGCGTCGCGAAGCTGGGATGACGCCGCGGGCTCGCCGTGTACCAGGTAGGTGGTGGCGGGCCTCTGGGAAAAAGTGCGCAACCACTCCAGCAACTCCGGAGTATCGGCATGATCGCTGAACTGTTCGAGCACCGCTATTTCAGCCCGAATCGGGACCGCCTCACTGAAAATACGCACCTCGCCTGCACCGCTCTTGATCGTCGCCCCCCGGGTTCCCGGCGCCTGGAATCCGATAAAGATCACGGTATTCCTCGGATCGGGAAGCCGTTGCATCAGGTGGTGCAGGATTCGTCCTCCGGTCACCATGCCGCTGGAGGAAACGATAATCCCGGGAAAGTTTGCGCTATTGATTCTCTTCGAGTCATCGGTGGTGAGGGCGAAGGTAAAGCCCGGCCACTGTAAAGGCGAGCCATATTGCTTGATCAACCGGCAGGTCTCATCGCTGCACTCGTCTGAGTGCTTCAGGAAGACTTCGACCGCCTTGATCGCCATGGGGCTGTCGCAGTACACCGGAACGCGGGGAGTCTGCCCCGATTCCATCAGCTCCTTTAGCATGAAGAGGAATTTCTGGGTGCGTTCAACGGCGAACGCGGGCACAATCACCCAGCCGCCACGCTGCACTGTGTGGCGGATGATCTCGGCCAATTTCGGCCGCGGATCGTCAGTGGGGTGCTGCCGGTTGCCGTACGTGGACTCCATCACCAGAATGTCGGCGGCCTCGCCTTCGGTCGGCCCCGAATGCACCACTTTCCCGGGTGCGCTGATCTGGTCACGCACCCGGCCAATATCTCCGCTGAACAATAACTTCCTGCTTTGACCATTCAGCTGCAGCGTGAGTTCCACCATCGCCGATCCCAGGATGTGGGCGGCGGGGACGAAGCGGAATGAAACCTCGGGCGACAACTGCCTGGTTTCTTCAAACTTCACCGGCTGGAAATGCTGTAGTGAGTCCTGCGCCTCGGCGAGGGTATAAAGCGGCAAAGCCGGATCATGCTTCGATTTCTTGTGGCGGTTGTAAAAGCGCGCATCTTCTTCCTGAAGATGGCCGGAGTCGGGGAGGATGATGCCGCACAAATCTATGGTGGAAGGCGTGGCATAGACGGGGCCGCGGAAACCCTCCCTCACCAGCCGCGGAATCCAGCCGCAGTGATCGAGATGCGCGTGGGTCAGGATGACGGCGTCAATGCCGGACGCCGGCACCGGCGTGGGCTGCCAGTTGCGTTCCCGCCATTCCTTGGCTCCCTGGAACATGCCGCAATCGATCAGCACCTGGAATCCGGCCTTGCCGCTCCCGTCCGTCGAGGTGTTGACCAGGTGCTTCGAACCGGTGACCGTACCCGCCGCGCCCAGGAACTGGATGTATGCCAAGAGTATGCCTCCACAAATGATTTTAGATTGTTGATTTCAGATTGCAGATTGGCGAAACAGCCGGAACTGGTGTTCTCAAAATCTGCAGTCTTCAATCTGAAATCTTCAATTTCTTTTCGCCGGCTCCTCAATCCTGTACACGTTGTTTCGCGTGTTGCTTTCCGGCACGCTGCCGTCATTCAGCACGATTTCCTGGGGAGTGGAGGCCGCCTCAATGCGGGTCGTGGCTTTCGACTTTCCACGTACCAGGAGCCGCTGAGTGACCTGGCCTTGTTCCATCTTGAGGATCACTGGCACCTCGGCCCCGGCGTCTCCCAGGTTTTCCACCGTTACGGTCACCACAAAGGATTTCCGCAAAGGCTCCCAGGGATAGACCGAGGCCAGATGGAAATCCGGCAGGCCCCGGTCGCGGTACACCCAGTCCTCAAAAAACCATCCCAGATCGTGTTTGGACTGGGCCTCGATCAGATGCTGCAAATAGGCCGGCGTGGTGTCGGCGTCCGGCCGATAGGCTGCGAGGGCCTTCTTCAGAGCATCTTCGCCAATCATGTCGCGCAGCATCCACCATACGTACATTGCCTTGCTGCGATACAGGTCCTCAATGCTGGTGCTGATCAGCGACTCGCCGGCTCCAGCCTTCTGCCCGTGCTCTTCCTTCTGTCCGTGCTCATCCGCCAGCGCCTTTTCCGCTTGGGCCAACGCCGTCCGATGCAGTCCCATGAAGTCGAGCGCCGACTGCCGCCCACTCTCCCGCTCGAGATAGATGGCCTGGGCAAAATGCGCCAGGCCTTCGTAAATCCAGGGGCGTGAGGAGAAGAAGGCGGCGTGGGTGAGCTGATGCACCGCCGTCAGCTGGGCCAGCTTCGAATCGCTGTTGAGAGGAGTGAGCAGCATGCTGCCACTCTCGTACGGCGCAGCCTCGGGATCGCTCAACTCCACAACTTCCGCTCGGGCTTCGGCTCCTCCTTTCGGCGCGCCAAACCACTCCGTCACGAATGGGGCTGCCAACTGCGCCGCTAAGGCATAAGTCTGCGCCGCCGCCTTATGTTCCGGCACGTAGGAAATATTCACTGGAGGTTGATCGAGCGTTTCGTAAGGACCAAGTACAAAGAGCGGCACCGTCTCGCCTAGAGATGGAAAGGCGCACTCGTTGGCGCTTTCGTATCCTTGGCCAGCCTCTTTGAGGTATCGCACTCCGCCAGCTTCGCCATTGCACTGCGGGACCGCGGGCGCGCCTTCGCCGGAATGAACCAGCTTGATTTTCATTTCCGCCTGCAGTTCGCGCGCCTTCCATCTCGCCACGGTTTCGAACACACTGTCTCCCTCTGACAGGTTCGCCGACTCGGTCGCGACCGGATACCAGGCCACGTATCCTATGCCGCGTACCGCAGTGAACGACTTGCCGATCTGGTCCCAGTCGCTGTGCCGGGCCTGCTCTTGCGGCACTCCAATTCGCGTCAGCCTGGTTGCATCGACCGGAATGGTGCCCTCGTATCCGATCTCCAATTCCACCATGCCCTTGGCCGGGACTTCACTGCTCAGAGTTACGATCGCTTCCGAAAGCGCGCCGGTGTGGTCGATATCCGAGGTGTAGGGCTGGGAGATGAACTGGACCGGCTTGCCATCGATCTGGATCGACCTCCAAGCCAGGCTGGAGGAAATCTGCAATATCAGGTTTCTCTGCGGCGATGATGAGTCGTTCCGCAGCGTAATCTTGCCACGCGCTGCCAGACGTTGCTGCTCAGATTCTATGTGGACGTCCAGGTCGTAACGGGTGAAGGTGAAAGCTTCGCGATCCAGGGCATGCGCCTGAACCAGCAAGGCGCAGAGGATACAGAAGACACGGAGGACCCTCGTCTTCACTTTGTACCCGCAGCCTTGATCCTGCGCTGGCGGACAATCTCATACAACATGACTCCCGCGGCCACCGACACATTGAGCGACGGCACTTTCCCCAGCATGGGAATGGAAACCAGAAAGTCGCACTTTCTTGCCACCAGATCGTGCACACCCTTGCCTTCGTTTCCCAGCACAATAGCGCAATCCATGTTGTAGTCGAGAGCGTCGTAACTCTGGGTGCCACGTTCATCCAGTCCCACGATCCACAAATTCTTTTCCTTCAATTCCTCCAGCGTGCGGGCAATGTTTGTCACTTTGGCGATGGGCAGATGCTCACTGGCGCCCGCGGACGCCTTAATGACGGTTGCGGTCACCCCAGCCGCGCGCCGCTCCGGAATTACCACTCCATCGGCGCCGGAGGCATCGGCGGTGCGAAGAATCGCACCCAGGTTGTGCGGGTCCTCAATTCCATCGAGCACGACCACCAGCGAATATTGCCCGCGCTTAGCTGCCACTACGTCATCCAGGCGGTTGTACTGTTTGCCCGAGGTAATCGCCACCACGCCCTGATGAGCATTGTTTCCCGCCATGCGATCGAGTTCTGGCCGGGGAAGAAAACGCACCGCAACGCCATTCCGCCGGCATTCCTCCACCACGCGTTGCAGGCGCAGGTCGTGACGCTCTTTCAACACGCCGACCCATTCGAACGATCGCCCTCGTGCCTTCAGAGCTTCAGCAACGGCATTGATCCCATAGATGTAATTCATTGAACCGTAAGTTTACTGCCTGGCAAGGTAGAAGCGCGAGGCAGACGTCGGACCTCGGGCGTCAGGCGTCGGACTTCGGACCAAAGGTCTAAATCTGAGAACTGAGATCTGAGAACTGAGATCCGACATCTGGGGTCTGACATCTCCCGCCTGAAGGCCGAAGCCCGACGTCTGAGGCCCGAGGTCTGAGGCCTGCCCGGGCCCCGACCAGTGGCACTTTCAACTGCCACTCGATATACTTTGAAGGCGCCCGTTAGGAGAACAAATGTCTCTGTCCGCCGTCATCGTGGACGATGAACAGCTTGCGCGCGACGAGCTTGCCTTCCTGCTGAAAGATGTGGGCGACGTGGACGTGGTGGCCCAGGGTAAAAATGGGCTCGAAGGCGTCAATCTGATCCGCGAACACAACCCCGATCTGGTCTTTCTGGACGTTCAGATGCCGGGCCTCGATGGCTTCGGCGTCATCAAGAAACTGCTGGACAAGAAGGTCAACCTCCCCAAAATCGTTTTCGCCACCGCCTTCGATCAGTACGCAGTCAAGGCCTTCGAGGTCAACGCGGTTGACTACCTGCTGAAGCCCTTTGACAAGAAGCGGGTAGCGCAGTCGGTGCAGAAGGTGCGGGCCAAGCTGGAATCGGGCAGCGCGTCATCGGATAAGCTGGAAACCCTGGTCCGCATGCTGGAGTCACAGAAACCGCAGGCCTCCAAGATCCTGATCAAAGCCGGCGGGCGTCTTTTCCTGGTGAATCAGAAAGACATTGGTTTCGCCTCTATCGAGGAAGGCGTGATCACGGTTGTGACCAGCGGACCGAGCGGCATGGAGGGACAGTCCAACTGCCGCACTCTCGAAGAACTGCTCGACAGTCTCGATCCCAATCTTTTCTGGCGAGCGCACCGCTCGTACCTGGTCAACATTAACCGGATCAAGGAAGTCGTCCCCTGGTTCAAGAGTTCGTACCAACTGCGGATGGACGACAAGAAGCAAACCGAAATACCCGTCAGCCGGGCCCAGACCAAGCGCCTGCGCGAGCTCTTCGGACTCTAGAAAACATTTCAGATTTTAGATTTCAGATTTCAGATTTTTAGACTGCAGATTGCGGATTGTCGGACTCCGGTGCGCAACCATGGGCAAATCTGAGGGGGGACCTGAAATCTTCAATCTGAAATCTGCAATCACAACGGGGGGAGGCGGCCGGTTGGAGGTCCAGCCGCCCTGCAAGCTGCCCCTCGACGGCTAGGCAGCCAGCGCTTCCAATGCTGGTCGATTGCGGATGACCAGCGTCGAACCTTCCAGACGAATCAGTTCCCGCTTTTTGAGCTCACTCAGGAGGCGCGTCACCGTCTCGCGCGATGAACCAATCATCTGTGCGATCTCTTCGTGGGTCATGCTGGAGCGGATGCGAATCTCTCGGGTTCCGGCCTCCCGCTCGTGATCGCCGCCCCATGAGAGCAGCAACCGTGCCAGTTTCCCCGCCGACGATCGCGCCAGCACTAGTTCATGGATGTCGCGATAAGCGGACTGAAACTCCCGGCTCAGCGCCTGGGCCGAGTGCAGGCCCAGTTCTCCGTACTTGTCCAGCAGCTTCATCAGGGACTCGCGATCAATGAAGTTTACCTGGCAGGGGCCGGCGGTTTCTGCCGTCAATTCATAGGGCGTCGCGGAAATGACCGCGCTCAGGCCCAGTGCCTCGCCCGGTTCGGCCATTTTGAGGATGAGTACCTTGCCATCGCGGGAGGTCGTCGAGAGCTTGACCTTGCCCGAGCACAACACCAGCGCGCCCCGGGGAGTCTGGCCTTCCACGAACAACACCGCCCCGCCGGGATACGTGCTCAAGTGGCTGGCCGCGCTGAAGGCCTTCAGCACCTCAGAAGACAGACCACAAAACCACTTGTCCTTCCGCAACTTGCAGGAGACACAGTTCTCGATAATTTCCAGTCCGTATGGGGTATTCATGGGTGCCACCGCCTCGCTTGCATCCGGTGCTGCCGGTTCACTCTTCGGGGAAGGTGGGCCGGGCCCGGCCCGGGATCGCGACGGGGCTCGAGCCGGTAACTCGAAGTCTTTCGCCAGCGTCAACAGCGCGGCCGCGATCCGGGCGGTCTGCCCCGACCGCTTCAGGCAGCGGACCAGTTCCCATCCAGCGCCGGCATTGCCCTGCTTGCGCCACGACAGCCCGCAGGCGAAGAGATACAAGGGATCGATTCCCGGGTCATGGCCCGGCTTGCCGGGCGGAGCCGGGCTGACTTTTGCCCCCGGCATTTCCACTCGTACGGGAAGCGCCTGGCTTCCCTGCACCGGGTTACGTCGCGCCTGGCCTCGAACAGCTACGGGTCTGAGGAGCCCGCTAAAGGGGAGGGTCCTGGTTCGGTTGTGCCTGCTCTGCTCCGGGTTGCGCTCTGAAAGTAACACTGCGATCCTCGTTCCCGGCGTTCAACATCGCGTACGCCAGCCGGATCGTGGCAACCTCGCATCTTCCTGGATATCACCTGGCACCTACGGGTGAGTGCCCGACGTTGTTCACATGGCATCTGGGGTTCCAAACTCCAGACTGGCCTCACTTGAGGCAAATGCAGACTATGTCGGCTGTGGAAGCGGTCAGGATGTCAATTTATGCGGAGATCGAGCTGCCCGTCAGTCGGCACGGTGCCGATGGATCGTCAGTACAGGGGTTCAGCTTTCATATTCCTGGCGGGAAATCCCCATCTTCAAGATTCTGGACTGGAGAGTGGTGCGCTTCATTCCAAGTCTGACCGCAGCTCCCCGCGGACCGGCAATGACGCCGCTGGTCTCGCGCAAGACGCGAATGATGTACTGACGCTCCAGGGTCTCCAGCGTGCCATCGCTCTCCAGGCCCTCGTGCCCAGTCCTGAGTTCCGCCAGGGGAGCCTTGAGCACGGCGCCATCGGTGAGGATCACCGAGCGCTCCATAAGGTTCTCGAGCTCGCGAACATTGCCCGGCCATTCCCAGTTTACGAGGGCGCTCATGGTGGCGATGGGTATGATCTCAATTTGCTTGTTCATCTGGCGGGAAAACTTCTGTACGAAATGTCGCACCAGCAGAGGAATATCGGTTTTCCGCTCGCTCAAGGAGGGCATCCGGATGGGAAACACATTCAGCCGGTAATAGAGGTCGCTGCGGAACTCCTTTTCCGCCACTGTCCGGGCCAGATCACGATTGGTAGCGGCCACCATTCGAATGTCCACCTTGATGGTGCGGGTGCTTCCCAGTCTCTCGAATTCCTGGTCCTGCAGGACGCGGAGCAATTTCGGCTGCAGCTCCAAAGGAATGTCGCCGACCTCATCCAGAAACAAACTTCCATTGTCCGCCAGTTCCAGACGTCCAACCTTCTGGCTGATGGCGCCGGTAAAGGCGCCCTTCTCGTGGCCGAAGAGCTCGCTCTCCAGCAGGCCGGTGGGGATGGCGGCGCAGTTCAATTTCACCATGAGCCGCTCTTTACGGGAACTCATGCGATGAATGGCGCGCGCGACTAACTCCTTGCCCGTCCCGGTGTCGCCGAGGACCAGTACCGTGGCATCGCTGGGCGCAACCGTTCTGGCCTGGGCCAGCACCCGTTTCAGCGCCGCACTCTCTCCCACGATCTCTTCGAAGTTGAGTTCAGTACGGATCTCCTCCTCGAGATAGAGTTTCTCACTGGCCAGCTTCTCGGTAAGTTGCGCGATCTCGCGGTAGGCCCGGGCATTGTCCAGCGCCACCGCCACCTGCGCGGCGATCTGCTGCAGAAACCCGACGTCGCGCGGCGCGAACGCTCGCGCGTCTCGACTGGCGAGGTTCAGCGTCCCCAGTTCACCTTTGCGTGTGGTCAGGGGAATACAACACAACGACTCGATTCCGTGTTCCAGCATCTGGCTGACGAAGCTGGATTGAATTCCCAGGAGGTCTTCACGGGTAAAAATCTTGGTCTCCCGTTCCATCAAGGCGCGTCCCGCGGGAGTGTCTTTTACCGGAAGCGTCGTGTCCAGGCCGGCCAGCCCGGTGGTCAGCGGCGAGTCCAGCGGATAGAGGGACAGGGAGTGGGCCGACTCGTCGTAAACCGCCACGCTGGCGTAGTCATAGCGAACCATCTTGCGAATGAAACCTGAAATCGCGGGAAAGAGCTTCTGCAAGTCGCGGTTGGTCACCAGCGTGTTGTTTACTTCCAGCAACATGTGCAGCCTTTCCTTTTCCCGCACCAGGGCCTCACGGGTCAGAGCATTCTCCACCGCCACTGCCACCAGTTTTGCCACCCGCGGCAGAAGCCGCATGTCCTTTACACCGTACGCATTGGCTTGAGAACTGCCCAGGCCCAGGGTGCCCAACCGCTTTTGCGCGGTGGTCAAAGGCAACCAGCAGTAGGACCGCAGCCCTTTCTCGTGCAGATTGCGCAGTACGGGCGCGAATCGCGGGTCCGCTTTCAGGTCGTCCACAACCAGCGGTTGCTGATTTTTCCAGGCCCAGCCCGCGGGTGATTCCTCAACCGGCACCTCTAGCGGAGCAAGGGACAGCTCATGTCCTTCCCAGAGATGCAATCGCATCACATTTTTTTCTGGATCGTAAAGCGAGAAGTTGGCGGCGTCGGCTGCGATTACCTGGCGGAGTCGTTCCGCCATCGCGAGAAACAGCTCGGGCAGGTTGTGATGGTGGACAACAAGGTCCGCCATCTCAAGCAGAGCTTCGTACCGCTGAAGATCTGTGTCAGGATCGAAGTGGCTGTCTGTACTCAATTTGCGCGAGCCCGCTAACTCCCCCTCGGCAAACGGGAGGAATTATAGTGCTATTGTCTAGTGGGTAAATGGTTTTTTTGGTTCTTGTTCGGTTTCCGGAAAAAATCGGGATTAAGGAAGTGCAGCCCGCCGGCCTGTGGAATTCGGGTTTTCAGAACAAGCTGAAAGTGGTGGCTAGAGCAACGCCGAGAGTCTAGCGGCATGGCCAGGATGCTGCATAAGGGCGAGTTGACTCGCTAAGGCACTGAGACGCTGGTAGTTGTCCACCAATTGGCCATAGGAAATGTGGGCCTCTGGAAAGACCATTCGCACATAAAGCCTGGCCCCGGAAATTAGTGCGTAAGCGCGCAATCGTAACGCGCTATCCATCAATTGCCGGCCCGCCTGGGCTATGCGGGGATCCTGGCTCCGGCTTGCAGCCTCTCCCAGGCGCAACAGGAAGGCGGCGTTGTGGGCAGTCTTGCGGATATACTCCACGGCTGCCCGGGTGCGTTCTCTCTGCACGGCGCGAAACTCACGCCGCGACAGGCTGGCACGCAGAAAACCCTCCTCCGCGGCATCCACCAGATTGCGGAAAGCTTCCAGATCCACCGGCCGGGTGCGTCCGGCCAGATCTTCCATGCGACTCACGGACGAGTTCTGGCCGCCTTCGACGTAGAGCAGCAACAGCAGAATCGCCAGCGCAACCGCGATCAAGGTGAAGGAAAGAATCATTGCAGCAGCAACCGTTGTAACTCGGCATTCCACTCATCCAGGGTGTTCTGCGGCAATTCCTGTACTGTACTGCGTGCCGTTTCAGGCGCCAGGACATACACCAGCCAGATCACCACACAACAGTGATAAGTCGCCATGGTGACAAAATCGAAAGCGTAACCCGCGACCGGCCCGGTCCACACCCGGATGGCCTCCGTCGCAAGCTTGACACTGGAGAAAATTCCTAACCCACACGCGATGCCATAAGTCAGATTGCGCCAGGAAAGTCCGAAATAGGAGCAGAATCCTACCAGAAGGATCAACAAGCCGCTCTGCATAACGCTCACAGACAGATCCAGGATGTGGATTCTGGCGAGGAAAGGGACGAAGTCATGTTCCGGGGCGCGCGCGGCGATTGTGATTGCCGCAAACAGCAGAATCACAATCGCTCCCCGTAAGAGAATCCGGCATAACTGCTTCAGCCCGGGATAGTTCCTGAAGATGCTGGTAAATACTTCGAAGATGATAGCGAAGCGCAACCCAACGTCGATGGCCAAGCCTACGGAGTGGGCAAACCAATACTGGTACCCGGAAATCGCCGGGCTGTGATCCAGGATGAAAAGCGTTCCCCCCTCCACAACCTGGAACGCGGTGTAGGCAAAAAATACGGGAAACTCGCGAAACCAGCCCCGCCGCAGCATGACCACGACGATGAAGAACTGGAGGACGTGGGGCGCGATCCACAGGTAGTGCCACAGGAATGAGTGCGGATACATGGCAGACCGCGGAAACTATATCCCGATTTGCCGCCCAACCGCAAACACTTTTCCCGAGCGCTGGAAACGAGGTTGAACCCGTCCCAGTGCGATCCCGTTGCCTCACGTCCTCGTTTTTTCGCAAGAGTTACAGAAAATTTCACATCTCAGGGTTTACAAATTTCACGTCCCGGACATTGCGGACTGGGACCTCCATCTGCGTTCACGAAAGGTGGACTTGAAAGAGCGCCGGCAAGCAGTATGCCCCCGATGAGGAAAAGCAAGAATCGTTTCACGGTGAATCTCCTTTTTCAGGTGGATTGGGAAGTTCAACCGTGATAACTTCTGCTTCGATTGGCGGACTGTTGGACAAAACTGAAAGCTGTAGGATTTTCTGAAAATCGGAAAATGGCGCTGAGATCAGCTCTCGAAGATTTGTTGGGAACGACACTGGCCGAGGTGACCGGAACGGTCGGAAAGGTTGGATATCTCGCGAGCCTGCGGGACACAGCCTCGGGCACCTATGCGCATTGGGGACTCACCCGGACTTACGGCGAGATAGCGGCGCAGCAGGCTCTGGCCGAGGCGCATCGTCTGCTGTTTCTCCGGATGCTGCGCACGCCGCTGCGCGCTTTGCGCGATGATGTGCAGGTTTCGAGTGAGGCGTTAAAGATGACCGCGGGTGAGTTTATGGAGCAACTTCGGAGCCAGGCCACGGCCTTGCTTCCACAAGATCTTGGCGGCGGGTCGGCGCGCCATTTCAGTTCAGTGTTGCATGCTCTTTCGAGTCTGCTTTCGGCTCCGGTAGCGACTGCATCGGACGCCATTCCCCCAGCTTGAGGGCGATGCCAACTACCTGGCCGATCACTTCCGCTTCCTGGGGATGGCGCAGCACCCGCACCGGCACCGGCGAAAGCGGATGGGAATGCAGCACGATGTCATAGCCTTTCAGACTGCACCAGCAACAGGTATAGCCTTCGCGGGTCTCCACGAAATAAATGGGACGCTCCAACTCGGAACGCCATAGCGCCTGCTCGATCTTATTTCTGGCTTCGTCCACCTGCAGAAAAGTACCGGGCGGCAGCAGCGGATACATGGTGAAATCCTCACTGCCTACGTACCCGTACATATATTTGTCCTGGCTCAAGTTGGCGAGATACCCCAGCGGCACCGATCCCCACTGCTCAATAATGCGGCTCAGGTTGGCGCTGCGCCGGGGATCGAACGAGGGATCCAGTCGAGTGGGAATGGCCACCTTGGACGTACCCTGGAGAGTCTCTTCAAAATGCGATTTGGGAGGAAGATTGAGGTGCAAATCCGCCGCCGACAGACTCAAGTCGATTCCGTACCAGGCCAGTATGTCGCGAAGGTCACAGCGATAGATGATGGCGAGGGAGTACAGGCGGAAGATGCTCGGAACCAACCCCTTGGTTTCAATGTCGGACAGCCGGCTGGGGCTGACTCCGAACTCGTCATTTCCGTGCCGTTCGGCAATGCGGGCGCAGGCGCTTTCCACTTCCCGCATGGTAAGGCCAAGGCGCTCACGTAAACCGCGCAGGTTGAGCCCGGCTGCGAGGATGGCGATTTTACCGTCAGGAGCCTGCATCAAGAATGCCCCGGGTCAGCTGCGTTCCTCTACTTGATTTCGAGGCTATACTTCGCGGCCGACGAAGTCCCCAGTATAGGAGGCGACGTACAAGCCTGCCAGCGGTCGGTTTGCGCCCCCTCGAACTTCACGCAACCCGGCAACGCAGCGAACCATAAACTAAAGTTTACTTGCTTGCAAACAACTTTTATCCCGGCTCAAAATTTTGATCGCAACAATTGATTTTCCAGCTAAGGTCAACGTTATCTGCACAATTGCCTCGCCGGGAATGGCCCCATTGTGCCAGCCGGGAGCGGATTTCCCAGAATGGGAAGTTTATAATGAAGTCCATGGCCCGGGGCTGGGAAAGCAAATCTGTGGAGGAGCAGCAGTCGGCGGCCACCACCGAGGTCGCATCGAAACAACGACTTACGCCGGAAGAAGCCGCCTTGAAGCAAGCCCGGGAGGCGATTGATCTATCCCGGCGGCGGGTGGCACAGCAACTCCAGTCCGCCCAGAATCCGCGCCACCGCCAAATGCTTGAGAGCGCCCTTTCCGAGCTAGAAGCCCGCCGGGCACGGCTGGGCTAAGTCTATGGTGCGGTGGAGCTTGAATGTTTTCGAGTATAATGGTTTCAATCCCCCATGAAAGCTTACGTGTACGTGTCGCTCAAGAAGAGCGTTCTGGATCCGCAAGGCAAGACCATTCAGGGCGCGCTCAAGAAAATGGGATGTAAGGGTTTGGAAGAGGTCCGTCAGGGCAAGTATTTCGAACTCACACTTGATGGAGGCCTCAGCCGGAACGAAGTCGAGGCAGAAGTAACACGCATTGCCCGCGACGTTCTGACCAATCCCGTGATTGAAGAGTTTCGTTTCTCCCTCGAAGACTAGCCGAAGTCCCCGGTTCGGTGATGGAAGTATTCCCTGCAGCGGCAGGCTTGATGGCGTTTCGAAGTAGTGGCCGGATTCTAACTCACAAAAAACATCTTCGGTTTCCCCCCGAGCCGAAAACTAGGAGCATCGGTATGTGCGGCATAGTGGGATACGTTGGCAAGAAGCGGGTGGTACCGGTCATCATCGAGGGTCTGAGACGGTTGGAGTATCGCGGCTATGATTCCGCCGGCATCGCGGTGTGCGGCAATGGCGAAGGGTTGCAGATTCGCCGGGCTGAGGGCAAGCTGCGCAATCTGGAAGAGGTGATCCGGCTCAAGCCGCTCGACGGCACCTATGGCATCGGCCACACCCGCTGGGCCACGCATGGTCGTCCCACGGAAGAGAACGCCCACCCGCATCGCGACTGCACGGGGCGTATCGTAGTCGTTCACAACGGAATCATCGAGAACTATGTTTCGCTCAAGCGCAAGCTCATTGAAGAAGGGCACAAGTTCACCACCGAGACCGATACCGAAGTGATCGCTCACCTGGTGGAAAAATATTTTTTGAAGACGGCGAATGGTCATCGCCCTTCGCTCGAAGAGTGCGTTCGCAAAACAGTGGGCCAGTTGACCGGCGTGTTTGCGCTGGCGGTGATCGCAGTGGATGAACCCAATAAGATCGTGGCCGCCCGCAATGGCCCGCCCGCCGTAATCGGCCTGGGCAAGGACGAGTACTTCGTCGCCTCCGACGTGCCGGCAATTCTCTACCACACCCGCGACCTGTTCTTCCTCGGCGACGGTGACCTGGCCGTGATCACTCCCGAAGGAGTGCAACTCACCGACTTCAACGGGCAGCCCGTCGTCCGCCAGGTGCAGCATGTCACCTGGGACCCGATCATGGCGGAAAAGGGCGGCTTCAAGCATTTCATGCTGAAGGAAATCTACGAGCAGCCGCGCTCGGTGCGAGACACCACCCTGGGACGGGTTTCCCAGGAGACCGGTCACGTATTCCTCGACGAAATGGAGATCAGCGACGCCGAGTTCAAAGCCGCGAAGAAAATCAACATCGCGGCTTGTGGAACCAGCTGGCACGCTGCCCAGGCGGGCAAGTTCATGATCGAACGCCTGGCGCGGATTCCGGTGGAAGTCGATTACGCCAGCGAGTGGCGCTATCGCGACCCCATCATCGCCCCCGATACCCTCACCATGCTCATCACGCAGTCGGGCGAGACCGCGGACACAATAGCGGCCCAGCGCGAGGCCAAAGCCAAAGGTTCAAAAACGCTGGCCATCTGCAACGTGGTGGGTTCGATGATCACGCGCGAAGCGGCGGGAACCATCATTACTCATGCCGGTCCCGAGATTGGCGTGGCTTCTACCAAAGCCTTTACCGCCCAACTTACGGCGCTGTATCTGTTCTCTCTTTTCCTGGCCCAGCAGCGCGGCACTATGAGCGCCGACCAGGCCAAAGAGGCAATTCAGGAACTCACGCGCATTCCCGGCAAGCTCGAGCACCTGCTCACCCGTGAAGAAGAATGTGAAGACCTGGCCAAAGAGTATTCGCGTTCCCAGGACTTCCTGTTTCTGGGGCGCGGCATTCACTATCCCATCGCGCTCGAAGGCGCGCTCAAGCTGAAGGAAGTTTCCTACATTCACGCGGAAGGCTATCCCGCCGGAGAAATGAAGCACGGCCCCAACGCGCTGATTGACGAGAACCTTCCGGTGGTGATCATTGCGACCCGCGATACCAAGGACGCGCTCTCGATGACGCGCTACGAAAAGACCTGCTCCAACCTTAAAGAAGTGAAAGCGCGCTCCGGCATGATCATCGCGCTGGCCACCGAGGGTGACGAGGACATCAAGGAAGCCGCCGACCATGTGATCTACGTGCCTCCGGCGCCGGAAGAGTTGCTGCCGATTCTCGAAATCGTCCCGCTACAGTTGCTGGCATATCACATCGCAGTCCGCCGCGGCTGCGACGTGGACCAGCCCAGGAACCTGGCGAAGTCGGTGACGGTCGAGTAAAGCGCTTCTGGCTGCTAACGCACCAGTGTCATCCTGAGCGGAGTGGGGAGTTCGCTTCGCGAACTTCCCGCGGAGTCGAAGGACCCCTACAATCACGCTGCTCCGGCGAATACGGGCACTTCGACTCCTGCGTCGCTCGAAGCACTCACTCGCTCAGCCTGACATTGCAACCGCGGGATGGCTCCGCCGAGCAACCCCACGCCTGAATGTTCCTTCTTACCCACAGCAGACTTGATCTGGAACGAGGTCAACCATGAGTGAAGCCATCTCCGATGCGCTGGTATTTTTCGGTGCAACCGGAGACCTTGCCCACAAGAAGATTTTTCCCGCCCTGCAGCAGTTGGCCAAGCGCGATGAACTGAACATGCCGGTCATCGGAGTGGCCAAGTCAGGCTGGACGCTCGATCAACTTAAAAAACGGGCCCAGGACAGCGTCGAGCACTACGGCGGCCTCGATAAGGCGGCGTTTGCCAAACTCAGTGCTGTGCTGCAGTACATCGATGGCGACTACACCGACGCCGCAACCTTCCGTGAGCTGCGCAAAAAGCTGGGGACCGCCAGTCACCCGCTGCATTACCTCGCCATCCCCCCGAACCTTTTCGGCGAGGTGGTGAAGCAACTCAAGTCCTCCGGATGCTCGGAAGGCGCCCGGGTGGTGGTAGAAAAACCCTTTGGACACGATTTGGATTCCGCGCGCGCGCTGAACAAAACGCTGCACACGGCCTTCCCCGAGCAGAATATTTTCCGCATCGACCACTACCTGGGGAAGAACGCGGTCCAGAATATTTTGTTTTTCCGCTTTGCCAATACTTTCATGGAGCCGATCTGGAATCGGCACTTCGTAGAGAGCGTGCAGATTACGATGGCGGAGAAATTCGGTGTCGCTGGCCGGGGAGCGTTCTACGAACAGGCCGGCGCGATCCGGGACGTGGTACAGAACCATCTCTTCCAGTTGCTCACCAACGTCGCCATGGAACCCCCTGTGGCCATGGCGAATCCAGGTCTGCAGGACGAAAAAGTCAAAGTGCTTCGAGCAATAAGGACGCTTGGTCCGGACGACGTGGTGCGCGGCCAGTTCAACGGCTACCGTGAGGTGGCAGGCGTCAAGCCGGATTCAACCGTGGAAACTTACGTGGCGTTGCGCCTGCGCGTTGATTCCTGGCGCTGGCAGGACGTGCCCTTCTACATTCGGGCGGGAAAATCGTTGCCGGTGACCGCCACTGAGGTGCACGTGGCGCTGCGGCATCCTCCCGCGATCTTTTCCGACAATGCGCCGGCTCACAATTATCTGCGCTTTCGGGTTACTCCCGACCTCGTTATCGCGATTGGCGGTCAGGTAAAAAAGTCCGGAGACGAGATGGCCGGCGAGCCGGTTGAACTTCTGGCAACGCAGGAATCCGATCCCGCCGAACTGTCTGCCTACCAGGAACTCCTGGATGACGCCATTCACGGAGATCCCACGCGCTTCGCCCGCGAAGACTATGTCGAGGAGGCGTGGAGAATCGTACAGCCAATTCTCGACAATGCAACCCCGGTGCACAAATACGACCAAGGCACATGGGGTCCCGCGGAGGCGGAAAAACTTGCCTCGGCAGACGGCGGCTGGCGAAACCCCCAATAGGCCCGTGTGGGTCGGACCCACACCTGGTTCAGGTACAATGATTGGTCTTGGGCTGGTCCGTCGGGACCGACTGGAGACGATCCCCTGGGCATTACGTCGATCTCGATTCAAACTCTCGCCGCTTTTGTAGCCTCGCGGGGCATCGGCCAGTACATTCGCCAGCACTTCCTCGACACCACCTTCAAGGGTCTTTATCACGCCAACGCCTTTGACATGGCGTTGCTGGTGCCCTACTTCGTGGTCCTGATCCTGCTGGCGTCTTACGGTCTGCACCGCTACGTTCTGGTATATCTTTATTACAAGCACAGGGACAATCGCACGACCGGGCCGGCCGGCCATTTTTCGGAGCTGCCCCGGGTGACGGTACAGCTTCCGATTTTCAACGAGCAATTCGTGGTTGAGCGCTTGCTGGATGCGGTTTGCCGCCTGCAATATCCGCTGGAGAAACTGGATGTGCAACTCCTCGACGATTCCACCGACGAGACCCAAGCCGTCGCGCAAGGCCTGGTCGAGCAGTATGCCGCTCGAGGCTTCCCGGTCACCTACCATCATCGCAGCAATCGTGAAGGTTATAAGGCAGGGGCGCTGGCGGATGGCATGAAAACGTCAAAGGGCGAGTTCATCGCGATCTTTGACGCCGATTTTGTGCCGCCTGAAGATTTCCTGATGCGCACCATCCACCACTTGACCGATCCCAAGATCGGCATGGTGCAGACCCGATGGACCCACATCAACCGCAATTATTCTTTTCTTACCGAGGTTGAGGCCATCCTGCTGGATGGACACTTCGTGCTGGAACATTCCGCGCGCGCGCGCAGCCACGCCTTCTTCAATTTTAATGGCACAGCGGGCGTCTGGCGCCGCAGCGCGATTGAAGAAGCCGGAGGCTGGCAGCATGACACGCTCACCGAAGATACCGACCTCTCTTACCGCGCCCAGCTCAAAGGATGGAAGTTCATTTACCTGCAGGATGTGGAGTGCCCGGCTGAGCTGCCGGTAGAGATGACCGCCTTCAAGACCCAACAGGCGCGTTGGGCCAAGGGCCTGATCCAGACCGCGAAGAAGGTCCTTCCCAGCGTCATCAAGAGCGATCAGCCCTTTCGGGTGAAGCTGGAAGCCTGGTATCACCTGACGGCGAATCTCAGCTATCCCTTGATGGTCGTGCTCTCGGTGCTGCTGCTGCCCGCCATGATCATCCGTTTTTATCAGGGATGGTTTCAGATGCTGTATATCGATCTGCCGCTGTTCCTGGCGTCCACGTGTTCGATTTCCAGTTTCTACCTGGTCTCGCAGCGCGAGCTGTTTCCGAAAAGCTGGCTGCGGGCGCTGCTGTATTTGCCCTTCCTGATGGCGCTGGGGATCGGCCTGACCATTACCAACACGCGCGCCGTGCTGGAAGCGCTGATCGGAAAAAAGTCAGCCTTCGCGCGCACGCCCAAGTATCGCGTGGAATCGAAAGCCGACCGCATCAATGCCGCCAAGTACCGGCGCCGCCTGGGGTGGGTCCCCTGGGTTGAGCTTCTGATCGGCAGCTATTTCGCGCTAACGGTCTATTACGCCATCGCCAACGAGAACTACATCACCGTGCCGTTCCTGGTTTTGTTCGTGCTCGGATACTGGTACACGGGTTTGATGTCGTTATTGCAAGGCCGCTTCTCGGGCTTGTCCATGAGCGCCGAGACCCACACTAAGCCATTTCCGGTGGGCGTGTAAAGATGGAGTACGGGCGTCCTCGCCCGTCTTCGCGGGAGAGGCGGACCCGTCCTCCGGTAGTGACGTCCGTTCCCAGCGGCGTCATCCTGAGGGACTTCAGTCCCGAAGGATCTGGCGTGCATCGGCAGCAACGCGGGGGCAAAGGGTGTATCTGCTTCACGCCAGGCCCTTCACGGCCTGAAGGCCGTTCAGGATGACGCCAGTGGATTAAGGAGAAATTTCAAACTGAGCCACTACCCCTCTATTCAATTCCTTTCTTTTCGCAGCACGCGGGTTTAGAATCCTTACCGTTTCGCGTCCCGTCGGGCGCGAGTCATGTCGGTTCGCAAGGAGGGTCCCATGCGCCACCTCACGGTAACTGCCAAAGTCGTTCTCGGCATTCTGCTGGTTTTTCTGATCAGCTGCGGAACCGGTCACGATGCCGATGAGAAGTACTACTTGATTTCCGCCAATAACAAGATTCCGTACTGGCAGGCCGGCGGGGCTGGGTTGTTCCAGGCTGCCATGCAGCTTAAGGTGCGTTCGGAATTCGCGGGTCCGGACACCTACGACCCCAAGGCGGAGCAGCAGGCGTTCCAGCAGGCGGTGCAGAGCAAAGCCACCGGAATCCTGGTCTCAGTGGCGGACCCGACCCTGATGAAGGATGACATTGATCGCGCCATCGCGGCCGGTATTCCGGTGATCACAGTGGATTCGGATGCGCCCGCCAGCAAGCGGCTCTTTTTCATCGGGACCGACAATTACCATGCCGGCCAGATTGGCGGCCAGAGGCTGGCGAAAGAATTGAATGGCAAAGGCAACGTGGTGGTATTTACCATCCCCGAGCAAGCCAACCTGAAGGAGCGCCTGCGCGGCTACCGCGACGCGCTCGAGGCCACGCCGGGAATAAAGATCACCCGCGTGGTGGACATGAAAGGCGACTCCCGGGTCGCGTTCGACACCGCTACCGAGATCGTGGGCAATGACAAGAAGGAACACGTCGATGCGTTCGTATGCCTGGAAGCGCTCTCAGGCAAGGAAGTCGCCACCGTTCTGAGCCAGCATGACGTCAAGGACAAGATCATCATCGCCATGGACACGGACGACAAAACGCTGGAGTGGATCCAGAAGGGCGTGATCGCGGCCACCATCTCGCAGAAACCCTACACCATGAGCTTTGTGGGATTGAAAATGCTGGATGACCTTTACCACCACAAGCTGCCCACGCTCACCAATGATTGGGCCAAAGACAGCTTTGCCCCCATTCCGGCGTTTGTGGACACGGGATCATCTCTGGTGGACAAAACCAACGTCGATGCCCTGATCGCGGCCAGCAAGTCCGTGACCAGCAATACGAAATAAGTTGCAAGTACGAACAAAAGGGACCCCGAATGCGAAAGGTGTTGCTGGTTTGTTTTTTGCTTTCCCAACTCACATGGGCCCTCGACCGCCAACCCAACTCCGATTTCCGGATGCGACGTCAATCGCTGGCGAGCAAAGCCAGTGGCGGCGCTGTTCTCCTGTTCGCTTCCAATGAAGCGGAAGGGCCGAACGATCTTTACGGCTACCGTCCCGATGACAATTTTTTCTACCTCTCGGGCTGGAGCGAGCCGGGAGCGGCCCTGCTGCTCGTGGGTGCAGCCAACCCGCAAGATCACTCCTATACCGAGATCCTGTTTCTTCCCAATCACAATCCTTCACAGGAAAAGTGGACTGGGCCGAAACTTGGCGCGGACAGTCCTGATGCCGGCAAGATTACCGGATTTGACCACGTCGAGGTTCTCGACAACCTGCGGTCGGAACTGGTCCGCCTGCTCCCGGCAAAGAGGGTAACGGTTTATACAGACGTGGTCGCCGACGGCGAGATTTCGAATTCAGCCGCGCCGCTGGATTGGCTGAAACGGGCCAACTCATTTCCCGTAGGGGTTGCTTTCCAGGATGTCCGGCCGATGCTGGCTTCACTTAGAACATTCAAGGATCCAGGGGAAATCGAGCGGATTCGTCACGCTACCGACGACTCGATTGCGGCTCACTTTGCGGCCATGCGCACCGTGAGGCCGGGCGTCACCGAGCGTGAAATTGCCGCCCTGATGCAATATGAGTGGGGGAAGCGCGGTTGTGAGCGGCCAGCCTATGCCCCCATCGTGGGCTCTGGCTTCAACTCCACGGTGCTGCACTACTCCGATGACTCCGGCACCATGCAGTCGGGAGACGTTGTGGTGATCGATGCCGCGGGAGAATATTCCATGTACGCGTCGGACATTACCCGCACGCTGCCGATATCCGGAAAATTCACCGCCCGCCAGCGGGAAATCTACGATATCGTCCTGGGCGCGCAACAGGCCGCCATGGCGGCGTTTCGCTCGGGCAAGTCCAGCCTAAGAAAAGACCAGCCGGATTCCCTCTACGATGTGGCCTACAACTACATCAATTCGCACGGCAAGGACCTGCACGGCGAGCCCCTGGGAAAATACTTTATTCACGGGCTCAGCCACTACGTGGGATTGAATGTGCACGACGCCGGCGATTACAACGTTCCACTCGGCCCAGGAGCAGTGTTCACCATCGAGCCCGGAATCTACATTCCGGAGGAAAAGCTCGGTGTACGGATTGAAGACATCCTTTATGTGGGCCCGGATGGCAAGCTGATCAACCTGACCGCCAACCTGCCCCACACTGCGGACGATGTCGAGCGCGCCATGGCGGGGAAGTGAAGATGAGCCGGTGTGTGGGTCGGACACTCCTGTCCGACGCCTTTGATGTTGATTTTGACCGGCGCGAAAAGGGCTTTGCCTGAAGCACTGGCATCGAACCATCCACAGAAAAGCAAGATCAAAAGCGTCGGACAGGAGTGTCCGACCCACACCTGCACTACCTGACCCACATGGGCCCCCCTTTTGATATCCTAGGACATCGTGCGGATGATCTGGTTGTTCCTGATCCTGGCCCTGAGTACCGTGGCAGTGGCTCTGGTCGGATTGGCGGCCTACCTTCGAGTACGCAGCCATATGAAGGAATCGTCTTCCAGGGAGACCCACGGCAAAGAGTGACCCGAGTTTGTCGCTTCCGATTCTGACACGGAGAAACGTCCAACATGGCGAAGCCCGCTAGTCTTGCCCTCGACCGAGGCAGCCGCGCTCTCAACTGGGCCGAGCAAGGTGCGATTGTGGTGAGCGCCAGCCTGTTTGTTGCCCTGTGCGCGCGTGTGACCGTGCCCTTGCCGTTTACTCCAGTGCCTTTGACCTTGCAGAATTTTGGCGTGCTCCTGGTCGGCCTGACTTTGGGAAGCCGCCGCGGCTTTGCGGCTCTGGCGCTTTACCTGGTTGAAGGAGCGTCGGGCATGCCGGTGTTCAACCCCGCGGGGTTGGGCGGGGTGGCCCAACTGATGGGTGCGACTGGCGGCTTCTTGCTGGCCTATCCCTTCGTCGCCGGCCTGGCGGGTTGGATCATGGAGCGCGGCAAGGCCACTTTCGCTCGTGCCGCGGCCGCAGGCGTGCTGGCTGAAGTAGTGTTGTTTGCCGGAGGCCTTTCGTGGCTGGCGGTGCTGACCCATTCTTTCGCCCAGGCAGCACGCTTCGGCCTTTACTGGTTCGTGTTCGCGGAAGTGATCAAGGTCATGTTGGCTGCCGGAGTCTCGACCGGATACCAGCGTGTCCGCAAGGAGCAGGCATGAGTTTCGTCGAAACACCTTCTGGAACGACCGCGCTCGCACCCGAAAGCAAGGAATCGGCGAGCGGCATTGCGTCCACGCGTGAGATCAGCATCGCGCACAGTCCCGACTCCGACGACGCCTTCATGTTCTATGCTTTGGCCACCAACAAGGTGCGAGTCCCCGGGCTGCGCTTCACTCATAAGCTTTGCGACATCGAAACCCTGAACCAGAAGGCGCGAGAGGGCGAAGGCGTTTATGATGTCACAGCCATTTCGTTCCACGCCTATCCTTATATTCAGGACAATTATGTTCTGTTGCCCAGCGGCGGCAGCGTCGGAGATGGTTACGGCCCCATGATTGTGGCCACCCAGGGATTTTCTCCGAGCGAGATCAAGCGCAAAAAGATTGCCATACCCGGTACTCTGACCACCGCTTATCTCGCGTTGCGGCTTTTCGCGCCCGGGATCGAGACCGAGGTTGTGCCCTTCGACCAGATTATTCCCCAGGTCGTGGCCGGTAATTATGAAGCGGGCCTCATCATCCATGAAGGGCAGTTGACCTACGCCAAGGCCGGTCTGCAGCGCATTGTGGATCTGGGCAAGTGGTGGCTGAAAGTTACCGGATTGCCGCTGCCACTGGGAGGCAACGCGATAAAGCGCAGTCTGGGACCGGAGTTGACGGCAAAAGTATCAGGCGCCCTGCGGGACAGCATTCAGTACGCGCTCGACCATCGCGACGAAGCCCTGGCCTATGCCATGCAATTCGCCCGCGACGTCGATCCCCAGCTGGCCGACAAATTTGTGGGCATGTACGTCAACGAGCGCACCCTGGATTACGGCCCGGATGGACGCGAAGCCGTGCGTCGCCTGCTGGACATGGGACACAAGGCAGGAATTATTCCGCGAGAGGCGAGAGTAGAGTTTGTCTAGAGGAGCGATTCTGGCTGCTAGCTTCTGGCTTCTGGCCAAAACTTCAGAGGTGCGAGATTTAGCTGGGAGCCAGCAGCCAGAAGCTAGCAGCCTTGAGAAGCGTCTCACCTGATTTTCTCCGGAAATGAGAATACCGGGTCCACATCTACCGGCACCTTCGATGCCGCCTTCAACGACACTTGCAATTCAGCCGGCATTACGTCGTACTTCTTGAACCACGCTTCGGCACGCTCGCGGTTTCCGGTGGCTTCAATGTCCAGAAGTTCCTTTGCCAGGTCGGCCAGCGCACCGGGGATAGCTGCATAGTCGATGGCATACGTTCCCGATGACTGCCGCTTGATTGCGCCCCGCTCCAGAAGATAGTTGAACTCCATCATCTCGGCCTGGCCGTGGGCTTCTCCGGTGCCAAAGCGGATGGTACGGAAAATTCCCGCGAGGTAGGAAGCATAATATTCTTCCAGCTTGTCCTTGGGCAGCACCTCGTGGTCCACCAGCCACTTCAGGCCGAACATTCCGACCACATCGGCTTTCGCTTCCTCCAGACCGCTGTATTGAGGGCCAATGGCTTCACGAACCGACACTTTGCCGTTCGCGGTGCGCGAGTATGCCGGGCCCAGTCCATGGGCCATCTCGTGCATGATCGTGCCCAGTAGATATCCCTCGGCTGAGGCCTTGGCCGCCTGTTCCGGAGGCATCATGAACTGCGCCAGTGGAAGAATCACATAAGTGACGCGCGCGTCCATGAAGTTCTTGAAGAAGATTTTCTTGCTGCCTTTTTGTTCGTGCACCCGGGGATCATTGGGCAGGTTGTCGGCTACGGCCTGGTAGCCATGACGCAGATCGCCCGCGCGATAGGGGGCGTCCATGACCTCCATCGGAGTTTCAAGGCCGTGTTTGGAAGGCCGGTCCTCGGGGGCCAGCGGCAGCGCATCCTGGATGTCGGCCACATACTTCTGAAACATGGCCAGCTTGCGGCTCTCCGCTTCGTTGCGCACCAGCACCGCGGCGCCGTAAGAACCCTTCACGCCCAGCAGGCCGTCGGTGTAGGTCTCGTAGGGAGCGAAGATCACATCGAACTTGGGATCCTTCAAATCGACCCAGGCCAAATCACTTTTGAAGTAGTCATCGGTCAGCAGGGCATCGGCGCGCAGGCGCAGGAAATTCGCGAAGGCGGGATCGTCACTCAAGGCCGCAGCTTCACGCAGATCGCGGGCGGCCGGTTCCAGGAAGGAGCGGTAGGCAATGTGATACGGAACAGCCTCAAGGCGGTCGCCGTGCCAGCGTACCAGCGTCGTTAAACTGTAAATTTCCTCTCTCTTCTCGGGGTGGTCCTTTACGTATTGCTCAATCTGCTGGCGGGTCAGACCTTCGGGATAAAATCCGCGGCCCGGCGGCATGGGCGTGATGCCGACAAAAGGCCGGTTCTGTTCGATCAGGTCGAAGCGCGAGCCGTTGATCCACAGATAGTGGCGCAGTTCCTGGTCCTTCGCGCTCTTGCTCGAAGCCAAAGACTGGTAGAGGCCCAGGCCCTCGGGATCGCTCTGCCGCCAGTAAATATCCTCCAGATAACGTGAAGCATCCACCAGCTTGCCCACCAATTTCTTTTCGCGCGCGCTGAGTCCAGTGGAGTGAAAGGGCATGTCCACGCGGCGAAACTTCGCCAGGCGCTGCGCCAGATCGGAAGCCACCTGCATGCCGCCGGAAGCTGCGCCTCGGGCCGCCGACCCAGTCATCGACAGCGGCTTCTTTTTCTTTTGGGCTGAGGCTGGAGAAATCATCAGAGTTATGAAGAGCAGGAGAAGGACGAAACCCTCTTTAATCATCAACCTGATTTTAGCAGCTTCTCGCCAACCTCCGTCTTCCTCGTTATCATGTTGCGATGCCCGCGGAAATGAATCTGGATGGCGCGCAAACCCTGCTGGTCGATGCCGACGATACGCTTTGGGAAAATAACATCTACTTTGAGCGCGCCATCGCAAACTTTATTTCGTTCCTCAATCACCACGAGTACACGCCCGAGCAAGTGCGCGAAGTGCTGAACCAGGTGGAGCGCGAGTCCATCGTCAGCCATGGCTATGGTCTGCATAGCTTCGCCCACTCTCTGGTAGCGACCTTCGAGCGCCTGGCCGTCGAACCTCTGACTCCTGCTCTGCACGAGACGATTAACGGGTTTGCCCACACCATTGCCGGTCATCCGGTTGAACTTCTGCCCGGAGTGCCGGAGACGCTGCAATATCTCTCCCAACGCCACCACCTGATTCTGATGACCAAAGGTGCAGTGCCGGAGCAGACCGGCAAAGTCGAACGCTCCGGTCTTAAGGAATATTTCTCGGCGGTGGAGATAGTGTCCGAAAAGAATGTCCCCACCTACCAACTCGTCATTTCGAAGTACGCTCTGGATCCCGATGCCAGCTGGATGATCGGCAACAGCCCGAAGTCCGACATCAATCCAGCGTTGGCCGCCGGCCTCAATGCGGTGTTCGTTCCGCATGGCGCCACCTGGGTGCTGGAACACGAGGAAGTGGAGTCGGCTGAACCGCCGAGGAGGTTGCTGGTGGTGGAGAAATTCTCTGAGTTGCAGACGCACTTCTAGCTTGACGCCGGCTGCACACGGCAGAACAGCAGGTCGTAGGAACTGCAGGCCGTACGAACTGCATGGCCGTACACACAGCAGGTCCCTCCACTGCGCTCGCTTCGCTCCGCTCCGGTCGGGATGACAGGGTTCACGCGGGAAAGAGGGCTGACAGCTGAGAGCTGAAAGCTGACGGCTGTTTTCCAGCACCAAACTAACCAACAACCTCCGTATCCCACTGTTTCGCCGCATGTTACTCTTTTTCTGCTCTGGTCTTTTGCCCGCATCCGTGCGTGGCTGTGCAGAAAAACAATTTGCGGCGGCTGCTGCGAACCGTGGAAGCTCTGTCCGATCTCGGCCCCGAGATGACGGCGGAGCGGGAGTTTCCACAGACCGCGCGGGCCATGGTCTCGGCGCTGCTCCAGGCGGCTGGCGCGCGCGAAGGCGTGCTGTTTACGTTCAGCGACAAGCCTTCCATGCTCTCCTCCGTGGCCTCCGAAGGCTTCGCGCTGATGCCCGAGCCCGCCATCATGCCGTTGCTGCCGAAGCACGTGCATGCCCTGGTTACGGCGCACGGACCGGTTGTGCTGAAGCCCGGCTCCTATGACGTCTTCCTGAGTTCGAACGGAAATGTTGCACCTGAATTGTTCAAGTGCGTTGCGCCACTGAAAGTCGGCGGCAAACTTGTGGGCATGGTCGCGCTCGGCCGGCGCGAAGGTGACGCTCTCTTCGACGACGAAGACCTGGGAGCGCTCGAATTGCTGTGTAACTATGTCGCGGTTGCCATGCAGAACCATGTGCTGTCGCAGACCCTGGCGCAGCGTGTTTCAGAGAACCTGCGTCTGCTGGCCTCTCTCCACGGTTTCTATGACACCGCGCTCGAAGCTTTCGCCACTGCCATCGACGTGAAGCATGTGAACATTCACGGCCATTCGCTGCGTGTGGGGCGTTATGCCTCCGCCATCGGAGAGGCCATGGGCATGGATCAAAACGACGTCGCAGCTCTGCGCTCCGCGGGCTACCTGCACGACATCGGCAAGGTTGCGGTGGACAAACGTCTCTTCGGGAAGCCCAGCTCTCTCGATGCTGAAGAGTTCCGCGAAATGGCTGACCATACCGTGGTAGGACATCAGATCGTGAGCGGCGTGGAGTTCCCCTGGCCGCGCATTCCCGAGATCGTGCGTTCCCACCACGAACGCGGCGACGGCTCGGGATATCCGGATGGACTGATGATGGAGGATGTCGCCCTGCCGGTGCGGATCATCGGCCTGGCCGACACTTTCGACGCCATGACCAGCGAGCGGCCCTATCGCGAATCGCTCACAGTCGGAAACACGCTGAGTGAGATCGTTCGCCTTTCTCCGCTGAAATTTGACCCCAACGCGGTCCACGGCCTGCTTCTGCAGATCCGCCGCGACTCGGTCGGCAGTAACCGCACACCATTTCTGCAGGACCGCATGGCGGTTAACATCGCCGCCGGGGACATCGACCAACTGGCGGCCACCCTGCAGCATAAAGTCACGCATGGCCGCCTTTACCTGACTTAGGCGACACCAAAGTAACCTCGGTTTTCCAGCCAGAAATTATTCCCGGCAATTCGCTAAACCCTGCCCTCGATTCGCCGATAGATGTTCTAGTCAGTCATCTTATCCCCTTCGTTACAGATTTTTTCCATAAGCGAAACCACAGCAGGCGCCGCCATGCGATACGACAGGCCCGCTCAGGTGGATGTTGAAGAAAGAGGCGGAAATGTCGGCCGGGACCCAGTTGGAACCTGAAATGCTCAAGCGTCGTGCGGGGACGCTGCAAGTAATTTTCGAGACCTTACCGATGGGGGTCATGGTGGCTGATCTCGAGGGCAGACTTCTATTTGTTAATCCTGCGGCGGAGAGAATCCTCGGTGCGGGGGCAAGCGACCTCAATATCCCAGACCAAACCACCGTCTATGGCTGGTACTTTTCTGATCAGGTCACGCTGGTCCCGCCGGAGGACTTCCCCCTGTTCCGCGCCAGCCGGGGAGAACAGGTCAGCGAAGAACTGCTTTTTGTGCGCAATCCGAGCCACCCGGCCGGTTTGTGGATCTCGATCAGCGGCGGCCCGCTGCGGGACGGTGTCGCACTGCTATACGGCGGCGTGGTCTTTTTTCAGGATGTCACCGAACGCCGCCGGGAGATTCAGGCCATCACCCTCTTGTCCCGCGTGGTGGAGCAGACCGCCGATAGCGTAATGCTTACCGACAAGCAGGGCACGATCGAATACGTGAACCCTGCCTTCGTAAGGACCAGCGGCTACCCGCTTGCCGAAGTGCTGGGTGAAACTCCGCGCATTCTCAAATCCGGCCTGCATGACGCCGGATTCTACAGCCAACTGTGGGGCAGGCTGATGGAAGGCCAGACCTTTCGCGGCATGATCATCAATCGAAAGAAATCGGGCGAACTTTATTGGGCGCAGCAGACCATCACCGGGGTCCGAGAGCAGGGTGGCAACCTCACTCACTTCGTCTCCGTGCTGCAGGACATCACCGAGCTCCGCAAGCAGGAAGAGCATGAGTTCCAGTTGCGGCTGGCGCGGAAAGTGCAGCAACAATTTTATGTTTCCGCCCCGGCGATGGCAGGCTTTGATATCGGCGCGGCCTCCTATCCGGCGTACGAGACGGGCGGCGACTACTTTGACTTCATCGCCATGCCCAGCGGCCACCTGGGAATTGCGCTGGGCGACGTCGAAGGGCACGGCTTTGGCTCCGCCCTGGTCATGGCCCTTACCCGCGCCTACCTCCGTTCCTTCGCCACCCTCGATCTTGAACTGGACCAGATTCTGGCCCAGGTAAACCGCATGCTGGTCCAGGACCTCGAACATGGTCGTTTTGTTACTTTGGCGCTGGCTTGTCTTGATGCCAGCCGGCACTCGCTGATCTACGCCGGGGCGGGTCACATGCCCGGTTTCGTGCTGAGTAGATCGGGAGCGGTCGAGCATGTCCTCGAAAGCAACGGACCACCGCTGGGACTTTTTTCCGACAGCCGATTTTCTTGCCGGAGAGAAATCCTGCTCCAACCGGGGCAGATGGTTGTGCTGCTCACCGACGGAATCACGGAGTCCGTAGCTCATGGAGGAGAGGAATTCGGGGCGCAGGGCGCGCTGCAATTTATCGCCGCCCACCGTGACGAGCCCGCCCGTCAAATCGCCGACGGCCTTCATCTGGAGGCACGAAGATTTGCCGGTTACGAGCCGCAGAATGACGACATTACCTCGGTCGTGATCAAGGTTGATCCCGCGCCCTAGCAGCTAACGCATTGTCCTGCCCGCACTTAGAACGAGGCTGGATTTGGCCCTCAGAGATGGCGCGGGAAGCCGCGTGCGATCCCCGGTTACCTCGCCGCCAGCAACTTTTCCCTCATCCCGGGTTAACTATATTCAAGCGCATCATTGCAGCGCCTCCTGGCCCGGCGTGAAGTCGACTCATCAAGTCCGCATGATGAACTCCGCATGATTGCTTTGCGACGACAAATCGCTGTTCTGGTTGCGGTATCCGCGCTTGGCGTTGCCGTTTCCTTTCAGCATGCGCTTGCCCACAAGAGCAAAGCTGCATCCGCCGGCCCGATCGATGAGCAGAGACGTGCGCTGCACGCGCTCAACCGGGTGGCCTTCGGCCCGCGCCCTGGCGACGTCCAGCGCGTGGCGGCCATGGGCGTGGACAAGTGGATCGACCAGCAGTTGCATCCCGAGAAGATCGACGATCACGCTCTTGAAACCCGGCTGGCGCCTTTTCGCACCCTGCGTATGGACACACGCGAGATGGTCGAGAACTTTCCACCGCCGCAAGTAATCAAGGCCATCGCCGAAGGCAGGCAGTCGATGCCATCCGATTCCGCCAGGCGCGCCGTGTACGAGGCCCAACTGGAGCGCTATCAGGAAAAAAAGGAGCGCAAGCAGGAGAGCGCGAATGGCGATTCCACGATGACTGTCGCTTCCGCGAAACCGGACCAGATGGCCGACGACGAGCAAGCCCGCGGGCGTGAAGACCGCCTCTACGCCGACCTCAAGGCCGAAGACCTGCTGGATCTGCCACCCGACCAGCGCATGAAGGCAATTCTGAAAATGTCTCCCGAAGAGCAGCGCGCGGTTGGAACTTCGCTGAAGGGCAACCGGCGGGATGAGTTCATGGAGGGCATGAAACCGCAGCAGCGCGAAACTCTGATGGCCCTTAACAATCCCCAGCAGGTGGTGACCAGCGAACTGGTGCAGGGCAAGCTTCTGCGCGCCATCTACAGCGAACGCCAGCTGGATGAAGTGATGACCGATTTCTGGTTCAACCACTTCAACGTCTTCATCGGAAAAGGCGCTGACCGCTTCCTGCTGACCAGCTACGAGCGCGACGTCATTCGTCCCCACGCCCTGGGCAAGTTTGAAGACCTGCTGGTGGCGACGGCGCAGAGTCCGGCCATGTTGTTCTATCTCGATAACTGGTTAAGTGTGGGGCCAGATTCGGACTTCGCTCGCGGCATTTCGAGACGCAACAACAATTACAACTGGCGGCGGCCTCCGCGGCCGCGGCGCCCCGCCCCGGTGAAACAAGCCAAAAGCAAGCGCAGCGGTCTCAACGAGAACTACGGCCGCGAACTGATGGAACTGCACACCCTCGGTGTAAATGGCGGCTACACCCAAAAAGATGTCACCGAGGTCGCCCGCGTCCTGACCGGCTGGACGCTGAAGCAGCCCCGGCAGGGCGGCGGCTTCGTCTTCGAGGAACGGATGCACGAACCGGGAGACAAGCGCGTGCTCGGGCACCGTATCAAGTCGAGTGGTGAAAAAGAAGGCCGCGAGGTGCTGCATATTCTGGCGCACCATCCTGCCACGGCCAAATTCATATCCACGAAACTGGCGATGCGTTTCGTCTCGGATGATCCGCCACCGGCCCTGGTTGAACGCATGACTCAAACCTTCCTGAAAAAAGACGGCGACATTCGCGAAGTGCTGAAGACCATGTTCCACTCGCCGGAATTCTGGGCGCCGCAGTCCTACCGCGCCAAGGTAAAAACTCCGCTGGAGTTCATCGTCTCCGCGGTGCGGACCAGCGGCGCGGAAGTCAGCGACGCGCTGCCGCTGGCCCGGCAGCTGCAAAGCCTGGGCATGCCGCTCTACGGCATGCAGCCGCCGACGGGCTATTCGATGAAGGCCGATGCCTGGGTAAATTCGTCCGCCCTGTTGGGGCGGATGAACTTTGCGCTGGCGCTGACCGCGGCAAAAGTTAAGGGCGTGCAAGTGGACCCCGGGCAAATGCTCGGCCCAGGCACGTCGCACCCCGATTCCCAGAATACCCTGATTGCACTGGAGAACTCTCTGCTTGCGGGGGATGTCTCCAGGGAAACGCATGACACGATTGCGGCGCAGTTGAACGATCCGAAAATCAGCCAGCGTCAACTGGATGACCCGGCCCGGCCGCCCAACACGAGTGCAATCGCAGGCCTGCTGCTGGGGTCGCCTGAATTTCAGAGAAGGTAGGGGTCGGTCGTCAGTCGTCAGTCGTCGGTCGTCGGTCGTCAGCCAGAAGCTAGGAGCCAGAAGCCAGGAGCTGTTTTCATGTTTTCTCGCAGAGTGTTTCTTCGCAATGGTGCATTGGCGGTTGTGGGCACGGCCGCGATCCCGGCGTTTCTGACGCGCGCCGCCTTTTCGGCTGTCGGGAGCGGCGCGGGCAACAAGCGACTGGTGGTCATCTTCCAGCGGGGCGCGGCCGACGGTCTGAACATTGTGGTGCCACACGGCGAGCAGGCCTATTACGCCTTGCGGCCGTCCATCAATATCCCGCGCAGCGCAGTACTTGATCTGGACGGCTTTTTTGGCTTGCATCCATCCATGGCGGCCCTGCAGCCGATATGGAACCAGCGCCATCTGGCGATCGTGCACGCGGCCGGTTCTCCCGATCCCAGCCGTTCCCACTTCGACGCTCAGGATTTTATGGAGTCCGGCACGCCCGGTATCAAGGCCACCGAGGATGGCTGGTTGAATCGGACATTGCACTCGCTGCCCGCTCCCGCTGACAAGTCGGCATTTCGCGCCATCGGCCTGGGGCCGTCTCTGCCGCGAATTCTGGCCGGGCCGGAAGCTGCGGTGGCCGTGAACAATATAAGCTCCTTCGGCGTGGGCGGCGGTGATCCCGGCGCAACTCCCGTCTCCAACACCTTTGAAGCGATGTATGCGAACTCGGTGGACTCCGTTTTGCACGGCACGGGTCGGGAAACTTTTGAAGCGGTGAAAATGATGAAGGCCGCCGATCCGGCAAAGTACAGGCCGGCAGCAGGAGCGGATTATCCCCGGGGACGTTTTGGCGAAAGCCTGAAGCAACTCTGCCAACTCATCAAAGCTGACCTGGGGGTGCAGGTGGCGTTCGCCGACATCGGCGGATGGGACCATCATGTCAATGAGGGCAGCACGCAGGGCCAGATCGCAAACGTGCTGCGCGACTTCTCTCAATCTCTTGGCGCTTTCTGGACTGACCTGGGAGATCTGGCCGAGGACACGGTGGTAGTCACCATGTCGGAATTCGGCCGCACCGCCCGTGAAAACGGCAACCGCGGCACTGACCATGGCCATGCCAATGTGATGTTCGTGATGGGCGGTCCGGTGAAAGGCGGGAAGGTGTACGGACGCTGGCCCGGCCTCGATCAGTCACAACTCTATGAAGGAAGGGACCTGGCGGTAACGACCGATTTCCGCCGCGTGCTGGGCGAAGCGGTTGACCGGCATCTAGGAAACCCGGCCCTGGATCAGGTGTTTCCGGGGTTCGACAACCAGCCAGGAAAGTTCTTGAGATACCTGGGATAAATGCAGGCATGTGTGGTCGCGGGCGACTCGCCCGCGTGTTTTGACTTTGACTTAAACCCTCGCGGGCGAGTCGCCCGCGACCACACATGCCTACATTTCGATCAACACGTCGCCGCCTTCCACTTTCAGCGGATAGACTTCAACTCTTGCTCCCGGATTGCGGCCTGCCTGGCCAGTCTTGGGGTCCCACTGCCAGCCGTGCCACGGACAGACTACCTTGCCGCCCTCAATCACGCCCTGTCCCAACGGACCGCCCTGATGCAGGCAGACGTTGTCCATGGCGGAAATGGTCCCGTTCACGTTGGCAACGCAGATGACCTTGTCCCCCAGGGAGAATTCTTTGGCTTCACCTGCAGGCGGCAGTTCGGATTGAGCAGCAAGTTTTACGAAGTTGGACATGAGACCTTTCAGAGTGAAACAGAGTTGCCGAGCTGCGCTCGGCCAGGACAGCCGGGTGCGGCTGTCCCCACGTGGGCTCTGATTTTACTGACAGCTGAGAGCTGATAGCTGATAGCTGACAGCTATTTGGGCTGCAGCGTCTGCGCGATCATCACTTGGCGTTTGAAATTTTCCACCATGTTCGGGTCGAGCCGGACTTCAGTGGGCCGCTTGGCCAGCGACATCTGATCAATCTTGTCCTGCAGCTTGAGCAGTGCATAGAAGAGATTCTCCGGGCGGGGCGGGCAGCCGATGACATACACATCCGTTGGGACGATCTTGTCCACGCCCTGCAGCACCGCATAAGTATTAAACGGACCGCCCACCGACGAGCATGCGCCCATTGAGATCACCCACTTGGGGTCGGGCATCTGGTCATAGATACGCTTCACGACCGGGGCCATCTTCAAGGTCACGGTGCCGGCCACGATCATCAGGTCGCTTTGCCGCGGGCTGGGGCGGAAGACTTCAGAGCCGAAACGCGCAATGTCAAAACGCGCGGTGGAAGATGCAATCATCTCAATCGCGCAACAGGCCAGCCCAAATGTCATTGGCCACACCGCCGATTTACGTGCCCAGTTGAACACGTAGTCCACGGTGGTGATCATGAAATTCTTTTCGAACTTGTTCTGCAGCCAGCCCATGTAGTGTCCTCAATCTCTGCGCCCTGCAGAGAGCATCCCGATACAATATAAGCGTCCCGCTCCAGTACTTCAACGGCAAGGTAAAATGTGGGCGCGAGCGCCTCGCTCGTGCGGCCGCACGGTTCGGCTGTTGCCCGCCTAAGCCGTATCAGCTACAAATGGAAGTGCCCGAAATCTGACGGGCGAACCATGGCTGACGCCGCCACTCCCCCGACCGACACGAAAGCTGGCTTCTTCATTCGCTGGTGGCGCCGGGCGCGCACATCCTTCTTCTGGATGGTGCTGGTCGCATTCGTACTGCGTTTTGGCTGGATTCTCGTCGCCCACACCTACAAGTTCAAAACGTTGGACGACAACTTCAGCTTTGGCTGGGAAATGGGCCGCATCGGACGCTCCCTTGCGCAGGGCCAGGGCTTCAGCAATCCCTTCAGCGCGACCACGGGGCCGACGGCGTGGGAGCCGCCGCTCTATCCCTTCCTCATTGCTGGAGTGTTCAAGCTGTTCGGGATTTATACCCACGCCTCGGCGGTCGTGCTGCTGGGCATCAACAGCGTGTTTTCTGCCCTGACTTGTATCCCCATTTTTCTGGTCACCCGGCGATGTTTCAGCGACAAGCTGGCAGTGTGGGCTGCCTGGCTGTGGGCGGTGCTCCCACCCGTAATGTACTGGTGCACGCGCTGGGTGTGGGAGACAAGTCTGGCGGCATTGCTGCTCGCCCTGATTTTCTGGCTGACCCTGGACCTCGAAGAAAGAGACGGGCTCGCCCCATGGATTCAGTTCGGCCTGCTCTGGGGGATCGCGGCTCTGACCAACACTTCCCTGCTCGCCTTCCTGCCGGCTTCTGGAGTGTGGGCCTGGTACCGGCGTTGGAAGCGCGGCAAAACTTCACTGGCCGGGGTGGCGCTGTCGGCGCTGTTATTCGCTGCCTGCGTCGCTCCCTGGATGGCGCGCAACTACCGGACTCTGGGAGTAATGAGTCTACGCTCGAACTTTGGCGCCGAACTGCGCATCGGAAACAGTCCCGGGGCTGACGGAACCTGGCGGGAATATCTGCATCCCACGCAAAATGTTTACCAGATGCGGCTCTACCGCCAGATGGGCGAAGTTGCGTACGTAAGGGAGCGCGAGCGCCAGGCTATCGATTTCATCCGGGAGGATTACCCGCGCTTCGCGGTTCTTTGTCTGAAGCGCTTCATTTACTACTGGGGTGGAGTTCCGCGTCTGGCGGAGATTCCGGCGCTAGCTCCCATCAAGAACTCCGTCTTCCTGGCTTCGTCGGTACTCGCGGTATGGGGCCTGGGACGCGCCCTGCGCAAGCGGCGGCACGGAGCGTGGCTGTTTTTCTGGCTGATCCTGTCGTATCCGGCGGTGTACTACGCCGTCTTCCCTCATCCGCGCTATCGCCATCCCATCGAGCCGGAGCTGGGAATTCTGATGGTGTACGTGGTTTCCGAAGCACAAAAGAAGCCGGCACCGCGTAAGCAGGGATCAACCATCGCCTGACCAAAACCCGGCAAGGCCCGAACTACACCTGCGCCGGTTGCGCCACTTCCTGCAGGGCAGCCGCGAACGCCGCAATCGCTCGATCGATCTGCGGCCTCGTAATAATCAGCGGAGGCTGAAAGCGTATGACATTGCCATAGACGCCGCCCACGCCCACCAGCACGCCCTGGCGCAGCAATCCGTCGCGAATAGCCTCCGCTTCGGAGGTGGCCGGTGTGAGCTTCTCGTCCTTGATCAATTCCACGCCGATCATCAACCCCAGCCCTCGAACTTCGCCGATGAGCGGATTGTCCCTTTGCATCTCACGCAGCCTGGCCATGGCGTAGTTGCCGGTCTCGGTGGCGCGGGCCGGAAGACTCTCCTTCTCCATGAACTCGATGTTGGCGAGTGCGGCGGCGCACGACACCGGATTGCCGCCAAAGGTGGAAAGGTGGTCGCCGGGTCTGTACGCAGCAGCAATTTCAGGGCGGGTCGTGAATGCACTCAGCGGAAAACCATCCGCGATGCCCTTCGCGGTGACCAGAATGTCGGGTTCGACGCCGTAATGCTCGATGGCAAACATCTTTCCGGTACGGGCAAAGCCGGACTGGACTTCGTCCGCAATAAAGAGGATGCCATGCCGGTCGAGAACTTTCTTCACTTCCGTGAAGTAATTGGACGGCGGGACAATGATTCCGCCTTCGCCCATGACCGGTTCCGCGATGAATGCAGCCACGTCGTCCGCGGTGGTGAACCGGATGACGTCCTCAATGGCCCTTGCGCACTGCCTTCCACATTCCTCTGGATCGTTCGGCCACTGCGAACGATAGGCATAGGGCGCGGGCGCGAAGGTCACGCCGGCCGCGTACGGGCCGCCACGCTTTTTGCGTCCCATGTTGCCGGTGATGCTGAGTGCGCCCCAACTGCGCCCGTGAAAGCTGGCGTGCAGCGCGATGAATTCATGCTTCCCGGTGTACAGACGGGCCAGCTTCATGGCGCCTTCGATGGCTTCGGCTCCGCTGTTGCCGAAGAATGTCTTGGTTAGGCCGCGGGGCGCAATGTGCGCCAGCTTTTCCGCGAGGTCGGCAACAGGTTGCACGTGATAGATGTAGGACGAGCAGTGGACAAGCTTGTCCATCTGCGCCTTGGCGGCGGCGATCACACTGGGATTGCAGTGCCCGGCGTTAACTACGGAAATGCCGGCAAAGCAATCAAGATATTCGCGGCCGTTGATATCGGTAACGGTAACGCCGCTGGCCCGGTCAATTACGATGGGCACGACTGACTTCATGAAGCCAGTCATCACGTAGTCTTTGTATTTCTGGATGGTATCTGACATGAATTCCTCTAAGTGGTTCCTGCGTAGGCCCGGACGCCATCGTCCGGGCGGGGAGCAACGCTCGCCGGTATTTCTTGCCAGGCTTCCGCTACGTCATCGTCTCTGCCCAGCTGCGCTCGGCCGGGCGGGCGGGGGCGCCCGCCCCTACGTGGGCTGCGGCGAGTCTAGAATTTTCGTGAATGGTCTTTCGCCCAGCGTTCCACCACGATTTTCTTTTCGGTATAGAACTCGATGGCATCGCGTCCCTGGGCGTGCATGATGCCGAAGAAGCTGTCTTTCCAGCCGCTGAAGGGAAAATACGCCATGGGCGCGGCTACACCGATGTTGATGCCGATATTGCCCGCCGGGGCTTCATAGCGGAAGCGGCGCGCCGCCGCTCCACTCGAAGTAAAGAGCGAGGCCTGATTGCCGTAGGGGCTGCGCTCGAGGAAGGCCATCGCCTCATCCATATCGTTGGCGTGGACCAGGCTCAGCACCGGACCGAAGATTTCGGTTTCCGTCAGTTCGCTGGTGGCCGGAACCGCGTCGAGAACCGTTGGCTTCACGAAATTCCCCGCATCACCTCTCGGAACGCGCGAATTGCGTCCATCCAGCAGGACCTTTGCTCCCTGCTTCTCACCTGTCGTAATCAAGGTCTCGACCCGCGACTTGCTCTGCGGCGTAATGACCGGCCCCATCTGCACGCCTTCGTCGAGACCATTGCCAACTCGCAACGACGCAGCCGCCTCGGTAATCGAATCGCGAAATGTTTTCTGCGCCTCCCCAACCGTCACCGCTACGGAAACCGCCAGACAACGCTGCCCGGCACAGCCAAACGCGCTGTCGCCGATGATCTGCGTGGTCATCTTCATATCGGCGTCAGGGAGCACGATGACATGGTTCTTGGCGCCGCCCTGGCATTGCGCGCGCTTCCCATGCTCCCCAGCCCGCGCGTACACGTAGCGTGCCACTGGCGTGGAACCGACAAAACTGATGGCCCGAACCTTGGGATGATCGAGCAGCGCATTGACGGCATTTTTGCCGCCATTCACCAGGTTAATGACGCCCTTGGGCAATCCGATGTTTTCCATCATCTCGAAGACCCGCTTCATGGTCAGCGGCACGCGCTCCGATGGTTTCAGGACAAAAGTATTTCCGGTCGCGATGGCGTAGGGCAAGAACCAGAACGGAATCATCCCCGGAAAATTAAAGGGAACGATGGCGGCGACCACGCCCAGCGGCTGCCGGATCATCATTTCGTCGATGCCGCGGGCCACATCTTCCAGGTTATAGCCCTGCATCATGGTAGGAATGCCGCAGGCCACTTCCACATTTTCGATGGCGCGGCGCAGCTCGGCCTTGGCCTCGGTAAAAGTCTTTCCATTCTCCGAGGTGAGGATGCGAGCCAGGTCCTCGATCTCGGCTTCGAGAATGTGCTTCAGCTTGAACAGCGGCTGGATGCGGTCCTCGGCTGGCGTGCGCCGCCATTCCGGAAAGGCCGAGGCTGCAGCTTCGATCGCGGCCGCGACTTCAGCGGCGCTCGAAAGCGGAGTCTGGGCGATGACCTCGCCCGTCGCCGGGTTGGTGACGTCGAGCCATTCGGTGGCCTTGGAATCGACCCACTGCCCGTTAACGTAGTTCGGAACTTTGGTCAAAGTCGCAGTAGCAACAGTCATAAATTTATCCCAGGGTTATTGTAGCGCCGGCCCTTCGACACCGCTCAGGGCAGGCTCGACCGGCGGGCGTCTCGCCCTCCGCCTCGCGGGAGAGCCGCCCGCGGCCACACAAAAACGCAGAACACACAGTTCTAAACCGGCTGCGCGACGGCACCCTTCTTTTCACACACCATCTGCAGCGCGGACTCCAGCACGTCCAGTCCTTCGTCCAATTGCGGGTCGGTGACGACCAGCGGCACCAGTATCCGCACCACGTTGGAATAAGAACCAGCCGTAATGGTAATCAGGCCATGCTCGTAGCAGTGTTTCGTGATCTGTTTAGTTTCCTCGGCCGCCGGTTCGCGAGTCTCCGCAGAACGCACCAATTCGATCGCCTGCATTCCACCCAGGCCGCGTATGTCTCCGACCATTGGCCAATGCTTCTGCCACTGCCGGGCCCGCTTCTGAAAGCGATCACCCAGTTCATTGGCGCGGGCCAGCAGATTCTCGCGCTCAAAAATATCCAGCACAGCTAAAGCAGCCGCGCAGGACAGTGGATTGCCGGCAAAGGTGCCGCCCAGTCCGCCCGGGCCGGGCGCATCCATGATTTCCGCACGGCCGGTAATGGCCGCCAGCGGAAGCCCTCCGCCCAGCGATTTCGCCGTCACTAGAATGTCCGGCTCGATGCCGTAGTATTCGCTGGCAAAAAGTCTGCCGGTGCGGCCGAATCCGCTCTGCACTTCGTCCGCGATAAAAAGGACGCCGTGTTTGTGGCAAATTTCCATCAGCACTCGAAAGAAATCTTTAGGGGGAACCACGAAGCCGCCTTCGCCCAGCACCGGCTCGGCCATCACGGCGGCAACATCCTCCGAAGCGACCACCCGCTTGAAAGTGTCTTCCAGATGGCGGGCGCAGAACAGGTCACACGACGGATACTTCAGGGAATACGAGCAGCGATAGCAGTAAGCGTAAGGGATGCGGTAAACATCCCCTGGAAAGGGAGCGAAGCCTGCCTTGTAAGGATGCGTCTTGCTGGTCAGCGCGAGCGTCATCATGGTGCGGCCGTGAAAGGCATCTTCGAAAGCGATGATGCCGGAGCGCCCGGTATGCGCGCGCGCTATCTTCACCGCATTCTCTACCGCTTCGGCGCCGCTATTCACGAATAACGTCTTCTTGGGGAACTTGCCCGGTGTGACCTGGTTCATGCGCTCGGCCAGGCGCACGTATTCCTCGTAAGGCGTCACCTGGACACAAGTGTGCAGAAAGCGATCAGCCTGAGCCTTGACCGCGTTGACCACAGGCTCGCGCCGATGTCCCACGTTCAGACAACCGATGCCGCCGGCGAAGTCCAGGTAGCGGTTGCCATCGACATCCTCAAGCCATGCGTCTTCTGCCTTGGCGACGTACACCGGTGTGCCAATAGAAAGGCCGCGCGGAATGGCATCGGCACGGCGGGCGGCCAGCGCTTTCGATTTCGGTCCAGGAATCGGAGTTGTTAGATGAATAGTTGCCATGTCAATTCTCAAAGTCGTTTTTGGTCGTTGGCCCTTGGCCTTTGGTCGTTGGTCGTTGGTCTTTGGCCCTTGGTCGTTGGTCTCTTCGTTTTGTTGGTTTGGCCAATGACCAATGACCAAAGACGTTTTTTATAACGCCAGTTTCCAGTCTTCAGTTCCCCGTTCTCAGTACCAGCCGATCGGGGCCTCGTTCAGATTGATGTGTACCTGCTTGGTTTCCAGATATTCTTCGATGCCCCAGGGTCCAAGTTCGCGCCCGAAGCCGGATTGCTTGTAACCACCCCAGGGCGCTTCCACGTATGTGGGTTGCATGTGGTTGACCCAGACAATTCCGGCGCGCAGGGATTTCACCGTGCGGAAGGCTTTGAAAATGTCGCGAGTCCAGACTGCAGCCGCCAGTCCGTAGGGAGAATCGTTTGCAATCCTGACCGCATCTTTCTCGTCTTCGAATGGAATCACCGCTGCCACCGGCCCGAAAATTTCTTCGCGGGCGATGCGGGCGCTGTTGTCGAGATCGTAGAAGATGGTTGGTTCGACGTAGTACCCCTTGGCGAATTTCTCGGCGCGTCCGCCGCCGGCGGCGAGCTTGCCCTCTTTCTTTCCCAACTCCTGGTAGGAGCGCACGCGGTCGTACTGCTCCTTGCTGACCAGCGGCCCCATTTTCGTGTCGCGATCGAGAGGAGCGCCCAGCTTGATGGTCTTGGCCTTCGCTGCCATGGCATCCACGAACTTCTTATAGATAGGCTGCTGCACCAGGATGCGGCTGCCGGCGGAACAAACCTCGCCCTGGTTGATGAATACGCCGAAGAGCGCTCCGTCGATGGCAGCCTCGAAGTCCGCATCGGCGAAGAAAATGTTGGGCGATTTGCCTCCGAGTTCGAGCGTGACGCGCTTGACCGTGTCGGCGGCCTGCTTGACGATGAGCTTTCCGACTGCGGCGCTGCCGGTGAAGGCGATCTTGTTGACATCAGGATGCTGCACCAGCGGAGCGCCACAAGTTTCACCGAAGCCTGTGATGATGTTGACCACACCCGGCGGCAGGCCCACGTCCGCCAGCCAGTTCGCCATCTCCAGCGCAGTGATCGGAGTCTGTTCAGCCGGTTTCAGTACGCAGGTGCAGCCCGCAGCCAGCGCGGGCGCCAGCTTCCAGGCCGCCATCAACAGCGGGTAATTCCAGGGGATAATCTGGCCCGCGACGCCGATGGGTTCCTTGAGCGTAAGGCTCATGGCGTTGTCGGGGACCGGATTCACATATCCAAGAATCTTGGTGGCCAGGCCGCCGTAATACTCGAAGCAGGTGGCTACGTCAGTAATGTCATATTCGGCTTCGACGATCGGCTTGCCGGTATTGCGGGATTCCAACTCCGCCAGCATGGCGGTGTTCTGGCGAATCTTTTCGGCGAGGCGGAAGAGCACGCGGCCGCGTTCCTGGGCAGTCGTCGTGGCCCAGGGGCCATCCTCAAAAGCCGCCTTGGCGGCGGCGACAGCGCGGTTCACGTCGTCGGCATTGGCGTCCGGGGCCTGCGCAATTACCTCTTCGCTGGCCGGATCGTACACCGGAAAAGTCTTGTTTGATTTGCTGTCAACCCACTCACCGTTGATGTAAAGCTGGTAGGTGCGTACGTCGGTTTTCACTCCGCCGGGCATCATGGCCTCCTGCTGCGTCGATCTAACGCCGAGCTGCGCTCGGGTGCGCGGGCGAGTCGCCCGAAACCACATGTTTTGCTTTGCGGCCGCCGTACACGTAGAAGAAGAATGCGGCCAGGCCAATAAAGAACAGTGTGCCGCCGAACATCCATACTTCATACGACCATAACGAACTGATTTGCTGCGCGGGGAAAAATACCAGCACGATTCCCAGCGTCGTGGTCACCAGGCCGCTGACACCAGCAAGGACCAACGTCGTCTTGCTGTAGTGCCCCTTCCCCGCGGACGGTTGCAGGGCAAGCTTGATCAGCGCCCCGAACATATAAAGAAATGGAATCAACTGCAGCACCACCGCCAACGACAACATCTTCTGAAAAGTTTCCTGCACCCCGGCGCCGATGAAATTCATCACGATCAGCACCATGGAAACCGCCGCGTGAACGATCAGCGCGGCATAGGGAGTCGCATAGCGGGGATGCACCTTCCCCATCCACGCCGGCATATACGAATCCAGTCCGGCGACGAAAGGGATGCGGGCGGAACCGCCCAACCACGCCGAACCGATGCCCGCGATGGAAAAACTCAGCAACAGGGCAAACGGCGCTAAGATCCAGCCCGCGCCCACTCTTTCCGCCATGCTGCCCACCGCCTGCACGATGCCCTGCAGCACGCTGATCTGGTCCTTGCTCACGGCAATCAGCAGGGTGAGTGTGGCACCGATATACAGCAACCCGGAGAGCACGCCGCCCCAGGCTACCGCGCCCGGCAAGGTGCGCTGCGGATCCTGGATTTCGTCGCCCATGACGGAGGCCAGTTCCAGACCCACCAAGCCAAAACAAATTACGCCAAACGAGTTGAGCACGAAGCGCGGATTGGCCGGGATCCGGAAATCAGCTACGCTCACGGTGGTGCCAAATCGCATCCAGATCACGACTCCCAGGCCAATCAGAGTGGCCGCGGCGATTCCGGTTCCTATGCCGCCCAGATTGTTGACCCACTTCCCTACACCCAGGCCCACGATGTTGAGCACCACCAGAACGATCAGCAGAAGCAGCGACGCCACCAGCGCAAACGGCTTGTTGTCCGCCAGAGCCTGATGGTTCGGGCCCAGAACGAACACCGATACGCCAACGAAGTACAGCATGACAGTCGGGACGTAAAGCATGTTGTTGGTCCAGTAGCACCAGCCCGACAGGAAGCCGTGGAAGTCGCCGAACACTTCCTTGGCCCACAGATAGACGCCGCCCTCGCCGGGATAGCGGTGGGCCAGTTCTATGACAGCGATGCCTTGCGGCCAGAAAAACAAGACGAGCGATACGATCCACAACCAGACCGTGACCCCGCCGTTGGCCGCGATTGACGGGACCACATTCAGATTGAAGATGGCGACCACGAACAGCAGAACCAAATCCGCGCGGCCGAGAACGCGCTTGAGGTGCGGCTGTTCAGGATCGTTCGCGGACAATACCTGCTCCTTTTGGGTTTTGTAGCGCCGGCATCTTGCCGGCTGTCGCGGGGGCATCCTGCCCTCGCTGGGGGCGAGACGCCCCCACGACAGCCGCCGGGACGGCGGCGCTACGAGAACCTTAGTGGGCTACTGCGACAACTTCGCCTACGCGCTCCTGTTGCGCCTTGGCCAGCGCGGGGGCCACATCTTCAAACGCAGACAGATGCTTGTCGATATCGGCATCGGTGTGCTGGACGGAGATGGTCCACTGCTCGTCCCACCAGTAAGGTTGCGCCATCACTCCGCGGTTGACCATGGCGAACCAGTAGTGACGCCACAGATCGACATCAATGGCTTCCCAGTCGCGGTAGTTGCGAATCTCCTGGGGATACAGCATCAATGCGCCGTTGGCCCCGGCGCTGGCAATGTAGCCCTGCAGGCCCGACTTGGCGACAATCTTCCTGTAGCCTTCGGTCAACTTCTTGCTGAGCTTGTCCACGTGGACGTAGTTCTCGCGGGTAAGCACTTCGCGGAAAGTAGCCAGGCCCGCAGCCATCGAAACCGGATTGGTGTTGTAAGTACCGCCGTGAAAAACTTTATGCTGCGAGATCAGGTCCATGACGGATTTGTGGGCGAGAAACGCCGCCAGAGGCAAACCGCCGCCAATCGATTTCGCCAGGCAAATCATGTCGGGCTGCACGCCGAAATATTCGGACGCGCCTCCCCATCCCAGCTTCGCACCGGTCTTTACTTCATCGAAGATCAGGAGCGCACCATTTCTGGTGCAGGTCTCGCGCAGTCCTTCCAGAAATCCTGGTTGCGGGATGCACAAGCCCACGTTCATCAGGATGGGTTCGAGAATGACCGCGGCAATCTCGCCGGGATTCTGCTTGAAGCGCAGCTCAACGCTGGCCAGGTCGTTGAAGGTGGCAATTAGCACGTTGGCCACGGCTGACTTCGGTACGCCCAGCCCACCGGGGACCGAAGTGGGCGCGCTGACATCGCCGTAATCCGGCGCGTGCGGCTTGACGCTGACCAGGGCAGAATCGTGCAGGCCGTGGTACGCGCCTTCAAACTTTACGATCTTGTCGCGTCCGGTGGCGGCGCGAGCCAACCGGATGGCGTGCATGGTCGCTTCCGTGCCGCTGTTGCCGAAGCGCACCATCTCGACCGGAAAGCGGTTGCAGATTTCTTCGGCCAGTTCCCACTCCATGTCGTGCGGCATGCCGAACATGGTGCCGGTGCTGAGCCGCTTTTCTACCGCCTTCATCACGGCGGGGTGGCAGTGTCCGGCCATGAGCGCGCCGAAGCAAAGGTTGTGGTCGATATATTCGTTGCCGTCGAGGTCGCGGAACTTGCTTCCCGATCCCTCTTTCACAAAAATCGGATAAGGATCGTAAGCCCGGTAATTGCTGGCTACTCCCAGCGGAATGCGTTTGAGGTTCTTCTTGTGAGCGGCGGCGGATTTCGGCGTGCGGCGCTCGAAAGTTTCGAGCTCTTGCTGCAGTGCGGGGTACATCGGGTCTCCAGGAATGGCTCAAGCCGCTCTGATCGCGGCCATTAGAATGCCCGGGCGACCGCAGCCGCCCGGGTTTGAAAGCTGTCTCTACTCTAACCCTTTCCGGCTAGAAGTAGAACTTCAAGGCCATCTGAATCAGGCGCGGCTGCTTGGCCCGTATGATGCGGCCGAAATCCGAACCGTCGGTGGTGCTCCCGTCCGGATTATTGAACTGCGAATGGTTGAAGAGGTTGAAAAATTCGGCGCGGAACTCAAACCGCTTGCCCTCTCCCACCGGCAGCACCTTGTGCAAAGCAAAGTCAACGTTGTTTACGGGCGGACCGCAGCAGATGGTGCGCCGGGCGTTCCCGATCCGGCCGAACAGGCTCGGGATCGTAACAATTGAACACGGCTCCCGCGGAGCAAGGGGGCTGCGCTAGTCGATCGGAAGCATTCTCGGTAAAGCTGTTGGGATCGAACCAGTAGCCGCCGCTAGCTTTTGGATCTATCCTGCGGAAGGGCGCCAGTTGATCGGGCTCTCCCGGATATTCGAAGAACGCGCTGTACATCAGTTCGTTGTCGGCGGAGGAAGTGATGCGAATGGGGAATCCCGACTGGTAGGTGTAGATGCCCGAAACATCCCAATCGCTGAGCACTTTGCCGGCAACGCCTGAATACTTCGGGATCGGCAACTGCCACACGTAGCTGAGCACCAGGCGGTGGCGGGCATCGAACTGGGAAAGAGAGTAGGTGCCGTGCGGATCGAGCGGATTCAGCTCGCCCTCAAAGCTCGAAGCCTGGTCAAAGGACTTGCTGAAGGTATAGGCCATCTCAGCCTGCAGTCCGTGCGAGAAACGTTTCTCCAGCGATACTTGAAGTGAGTTGTAGTTGGAATTGGCAATCGTGTCTTCGGCGAAGATGCTGGAGAAGACCGGCGTGCCGTCCTGCGGGCATCCGGTTCCGGTCAGAGGATCGCAGTTGGGAGAAGAGTATCGTCGCAAGCCCACCAGTTGAAGATCGTTGGCCAGCGTTGTCCCCTGGGGAATGACCGTGGGACCGCCGCCGTTAGCAGAGTAGGGAAGGTGGAAGGGCACGGGTAAAGTCGTTCCGGCGGGAATTGTGAACGGGCTGTCCGCGTAGAACTGGCCGCAGCTACCGTCTCCCAGAACCGAGTTCAGATCGATACAAGTCTGCGCGCTGCCGTAGTTAACGTCGTGACTGGCCAGCAACCGGTGGCCCTGCGATCCCACATAGCCCACCTGAAGAACCAGGTCTTTGGTCAGCTCACGTTGGATATTCAGGTTGTACTGGGTGGAATACTGGGTCCGCAGGTGCGGCTGGAATTGACCGTACAGCAGAAGCGGACGGTAGAGCGCCCAGTCCACGGGCTGTCCGCGCGGAGGGTTGAGAATCCCGTTGAAGGGATTCGGTTTTTGCGTGCCGTCCTGCTGCAGGTAGGGAGTGTTGAACAGCGGGGCGTTGATGATGTTGCTGCCGCCAAATGGAGGCTCGGCGCTGAACTGTTCCAGCACCAGTTGCTCCATCGGGTTATAGAAAAGTCCCCAGCCTGCCCGGATGCTGGTCTTGCCGGAATCGCCCGGGCTCCAGGCAATTCCCAGCCGCGGAGCGAAAGTCTTGTAATAGGTGCTGGTCAGGCCCGCAGGAACTCCTTTGTCGCCGGGCACGACCAGCCCGGTGGGAACAACTCCGGTATTGTTGCAGTCCGGGTTGGCCACGCCGGAGTCTTGAAAAATCTGGATCATCACCGGATCGGTGAACTGGCAGGGATAGACGGTACTCACTTGTCCGGGGCGGAAGCTCTGCACGTGCTTGCTGATGTCGGTAAGCGGAGTAAATAATTCCCAGCGCAACCCGTAATTGAGGGTCAAGTTCTTTCGGATTTTCCAGCTGTCCTGGGCAAAGAGAGCAAAGATCGTGCTGCGGACGTTTTCCACCTGCGCGGAGCCCTGGCTGAAGCTGTCGGGCAATCCCAGCAGGTAGTTGGGCATAAGGTCATCACTGCCCACGTCGTTGTTGCTGCCCCCGTAGTAGCTGTAGAGGCCGTTGATGTTGTAGTACAGGGTTTGATCAAAGCGCTGGCGGCGCACATCGGCGCCAAACTTGTAGGTGTGGCTTCCTTTCACCCAGCTCAAACTATCGGACCACTGGAAGGTGTTGCCTACCTGGGGAAGTTCGCCCTCGAAGTTGTTGCCATAGGAGAAGAGGCCCGATACATCGACGAAGGGCACCCCTTCGCGCCCGGCGCCCAGCCGGGGATGGATGCCGGTATCATTGGCGGCGGTACCGTCACTGAAGCAGGCGTCCGACGGGACCGTAGCGCAGGAGTCCTGCACCAGGTTGGTACGCGCCGGGTGGAGGAAGTTTCTCTGGGCCTCCCGGAAATAGGTGAAATGGGCCTCGTTCACCAGATTGTTGCTGATGGTCCAGTTGTGAGTGAGGTTCCATTGCTGGTAGCGGTCTTTGGTGTTGGCCCCGAAGCCGAGGACCGAAGCTCCGCCCGCCTGAAAGCGCGAATAGGGATCAAACAGAGTGCTGTCGTCAAAGTAGTAGTACGCGGAGAGGCCTTGCTTGTCGTTGATGCGGTGGTCGAACTTGAAGGTGAACTGGTCGGTGCGGTCCTGGTGAATACCGGAGACGGTCTGGAAGGTCCCATCCGGGCGATTGGATGCGGGGACGAACTGGTTCATCAGGTCAACCGCGGTTGGGTCCATGCACTCGGTGGGAATTACGTTGCCCGGAAAAATGGCCGCGAAATCTGTTCCCGCCGCAATGGGGCTGCCGCCTGCTGCTGAGACCGCAGCGCTGCATCCGGGACGGGCGATCAGAGTATCGGCAACCGTTTGATCGTTCAGGGCACCCGAAAACACGCTCTGGCCAGAAAAATCCCCCGCGCGCTCCTGGGCAGTCGGCACCTGAATGGAGTCCGACGAAATTCCCTGCCGGATGCGCCGCCCCTCGTAGGACGCGAAGAAGAATGTCCGGTCTTTCTTGATGGGACCGCCAAATGTGCCCCCAAACTGGTTCTGTTTGAAATCAGGCTTTTCACTGTCCAGTGGACCGGTCGCGTTCAGCACCTTGTTGCGGAAAAATTCGTACACGTTGCCATGAAACGCGTTGGTCCCGGATTTGGTCACTACGTTGACTACCGCGCCGGAGTTGCGTCCGTATTCCGCATCGAACGTGTTGGTCAGGACGCGGAACTCTTCAATGGAATCCGGACTGGGCTGTACAGCTGGCAGATTGGCAAACTGGTCGTTGGCGTCGCCACCGTTGACGCTGAAGTTGTTGGAGCGTCCGCGGCCGCCATTCACCGAAACCACGCCGGCATTGTCGCTGCCGTAGAAGAGGTCGGAACCGGTCTGCGACTGCACGCCGGGCTGCAACTGCAACAGTTGATATGTATCGCGGGCGTTCAGCGGCAGCTGGGAAACCGCGCGCTGGTTCACCACCGCGCCCATCTGGGTGCTGGTGGTCTCCACCAGCGGCGCTTCGCCCGTTACCTCGACGACTTCCTGCGTGCCGCCAATTTGCAGGGTGGAGTTCAGCGTGACCACCTGGTTGACCTGCACGACCACGTTCTTCTGTACATTCTTCTTGAAGCCGCGCGCCTCAAACTCCACCCGGTAACTTCCCGGCTGCACCTCGACCAGAACGTAGTCACCGCTGTCGCTGGTCACAGCTTCGCGAGCGACGCCGGTGGCTTCATTCACCAGCGTGATCTTTACGTTGGAAAGAACCGCGCCACTGGGGTCGGCAACCCGGCCCAGGATTCTGCCGCCCGTGCTCTGGGCCAGCAGGAATGTGGAAGAGGCAAAGCAAAGGACGACGAGCCAGCGGCTCGTCCAGCGCGCTATCGACGAAGACATGGGGAATCTCCGGGCTCCGGGTCGAAGTTACAAGTCGAAAAGCAAGGCTTGTGCATGCCGCAAACCTTGCTATAATCGCGCAAGGTTAGAGGCAATATCCGCGCACTGTCAAGCAAAAAATAGCGTTAGGACGGATCGCTAAATTCGTGGGAGCAGGCTTCGGAAATGAAACCGTCGGAGCGAAAACCCTACTTGAAAATCGGCGATGTGGCACGCCTGGTGGGGGTTTCCCCGTCGGTCATTCGTACCTGGGAAAGCCTGGGCCTGACCCGTCCGCGCCGCACCCCCAGCAAGTACCGGCTCTACGCCCCCGAGGACGTGAAACTGCTCAAGCGGGCGCGCTTCCTGCGCAAGGTTCGAGGCCTGAACGCGCCCGCCATCGTACAGCTTTTGAAGCGCGACGGCCTGCTGCGGTCCACTCCCAACGGTGCCTCCAACCCGATCGGCACCCGGCTGCGAAAATTGCGTCTCCGCCGCGGCCTTTCGCTGGCGCAGGTAGCGCAGGCCGTGGGAATTTCCCTGGGCTTCCTCAGCGCGCTCGAACGCTCGCATATGAGCGCTTCGGTTTCGACCCTGCGCAAGCTGGCGCGTTTCTACAAAACCAACATCCTGGATTTCTTCGATCCGGCGGAATCGAATATCCGGCTGGTGTCTCCCGACAAGCGCAAGGTGCTCGAGGCCGGCCCCGGCGTGCGCATGGAATTGCTGGCCTGGGGCAACACCGTGATGGAACCGCACCTGTTTCGCATTGCTCCTCACTCCGGCAGCGGCGAGAGCTACCATCATGAAGGCGAGGAATTCCTGTACATCCTGCAGGGTGAGTTGCAGATTTCCCTGGACAAGGAGGAGTACCATCTCCAACCGGGCGACAGTTTCTATTTCGAGAGCGCCACGCCGCACAGCTGGAAAAACCCGGGCCGCGGTGAGACCTGGGTGCTGTGGGTCAACACACCGCCGACGTTCTAGCGGACGGCGGAATTCTGCAAAACCAAAAAAGGGAGCGAGTCTTGGTTGAATCCGGAAACTTTCATATCGGCTGGCGTGATGTTCTTCCTCTAGTCCTCCTGGCTGTGCTCGCATCCTCGTCCATCGCGTGGGCGCAACCGCCAGCGGCGGCAGACACGGTCATCGTCAATGCGCGGATCTACACCGTGAACCCCCGGCAGCCCTGGGCGGAAGCGCTTGCCATCGGCAGCGACAAGATCCTGGCCGTAGGGAGCGGGAAAGAGATTGCCGTCTATCGCGGGCCTTCAACGAAGGTGATCGACGCCCACGGTAAATTGGTCCTTCCCGGCTTCGTTGATTGTCACATCCACTTCATGGAAGGCTCTCTCGGTCTCACCCAGGTGGATCTCAACGGATCGAAGTCTGTGGCTGAGATTCAAAGGCGGGTGAAGGCATACGCTGACGCCCATCCGGAAGAGAAGTGGATTCAGGGCATGGGCTGGACTTACCCGACATTTGGCCCGTCCGCTCTGCCGGACAAAAAGTTCCTCGACGAAGTGGTGCCCGATCGCCCGGTATTCCTGCGCGCCTTCGATGGCCACAGCTCCTGGGCCAACAGCAAAGCGTTGGAGATGGCAGGCATCACGCGCGACACACCCGATCCTCCCAATGGCAGGATCATGCGCGACGATAAAGGAGAAGCCACAGGCGCGCTTCAGGAAGCGGCTGGCGACCTGGTGGGCAAATTTACACCCCCGCCCACCCGCGAAGAGCGCCTGGCGGCCCTTCGTCTCGGCATGCGCGCGGCCAACAAGTATGGCCTGGTGCGAGTGCACAGCGCCGGCGGAGATTTCGAATGGCTCGATCTTTACCAGCAACTGCGACAGCAGCAGGAGATGACGCTCCGCTTCTACATCGCTTACTTTCTCGATCCGCCGGAACTCAAACCGGATGAGATCGCCAAGATCGAGCAGGCGCGCCGCACCTACGCCGACGACTGGATTTCAGGCGGAGTGGTCAAGACCATGCTCGACGGGGTGATCGAGGCCCACACCGCTGCCATGCTCGCGCCCTACAGCGACGATCCCACAAAGATCGGCAAATTGTTCTGGGATCCCGCGAAATACAAGCAAGCCGTCGCCGAACTCGACCGCCGCGGGCTGCAGATTTTTACTCACGCCATCGGCGACAAAGCGGTGCGGCTGGCACTCGACGCCTACCAGGGCGCTGCTGAAAGCAATCGCACGCATGACATGCGCCCCCGTATCGAGCACATCGAGACCATCAGCGCGCAGGATATTCCGCGCTTCGGCAAACTCGGAGTGATTGCCAGCTTCCAGCCCCTGCATGCCTATCCGGATGAAGATACGCTCGGCATATGGGCGCGCAACGTGGGCCCAGAGCGTGCGCAACGGGCCTGGGTGTGGCACAGCATCGAGAGCACGGGCGGAGTGCTTGCCTTTGGAAGCGATTGGCCCGTAGTTACGCTCAATCCCTGGCCGGGAGTGCAGAATGCGCTTACTCGGAAGACGCGGGAGGGCGATCCTCCCGATGGCTTTGTGCCCCAGGAACGCATCAGCCTGGAGGACGCCATCAGGGCCTACACTCTGGGCGCAGCGTTTGCCGGACATCGTGAAAAGACCGAAGGCTCAATCGAGCCAGGAAAGCTGGCTGACCTGATCGTACTTTCCCAGGACCTTTTCAAACTCGACCCCAGCAAAGTCGCCGATATGAAAGTGTCTTTGACCATGGTTGGCGGAAGAGTTGTCTATCAGGCACCAGATAAGCCGGCGACAGGGGAGATGAAGTGATGATCCGGCGTCTGGCATTTTCGCTCTCACTGTTTGCCGCCGCTGTTCTCCTGGGTTCCTGCGGCAAGAAGACTCCCACGCTGAACCTGCTGGTTTGGGAAGGCTATGCCGATCCGTCTTTCGTGCACACCTTCGAAGAAAAATATCATTGCAAGGTTTCCGCCTCCTACATGGGTTCGAGCGATGAACTGGTCGCCAAGCTGCGGGGCGGCAGCGCGGGAAATTACGATGTAATCTCGCCTTCGAGCGATGTTGCTACCTCGATCGCCGAGGCGGGTTTGGCCCTGCCGATCGATCTCTCGCAGATTCCCAGTTACGGCCAACTCTCTCCCCAGCTCACTTCCCTGCGTCTGGTGCGCATCAAGGGACAGGTGTACGGCGTGCCCTTCATGTGGGGGCCCGACCCCCTGCTCTACGACACAACAGTCTTCCCCAAACCTCCTGATAGCTGGACCGTGCTCTGGGACCCGAGATATCGCGGCAAAATTTCGGTGTGGGACGATCTTTCGACGGTGTACATGGCGGCGCAAATCCTCGGCTACGACAAGCCCGACCCTTCGCAGCTTTACAACCTTACCGATGAACAGCTCGACGCGGTGAAGAAGAAGCTGCTGGAACTGAAGCCGAACATCCGCAAGATGTGGTCCACCGGAGGCGAGCTGACCAATCTCTTCCAGAATCATGAAGTCGTCGCAGCCATGGGCTGGCCGCTGATGACCAACCAATTGCGCAAGATCGATTTTCCCGTCGGCGAAACCATTCCCAGGGAAAACACTACGGGGTGGATCGATCACCTGATGATCACCGCGGGCAGCGAGAACAAGGACCTGGCGCACAAATTCCTGGAGTACATGGTCGAGGCACAGACCCAGAAGAAAGTCAGCGACGTCACCGGGTACACTCCGGCCAACCCGCAGGCCGCGCAGTTCATGACGCCGGAAGAAATCAAGGGTCTGCATCTCGACGATGTGGACATTTATCAGAAGCGTCTTTACTTCTGGCAAAACGTTCCGCGCCGCGCCAAATACAACGAAATCTGGAACGAAGTAAAAGCGGCGCAGTAGGACACCAGCATGGCCATGTGGCCGATGTGGCCATGTGGCCGCGGGCGACTCGCCCGCGACACGGAGGGCGGGACGCCCTCCGGACAGCCGGCGGGACGCCGGCGCTACAAAAAGTGGCCACCATCAGCGAACCCGCGACTACCGGCACGACGCCTACGTCGGCCCCGTTGCTTGACATCCGCAATGTCGCCAAGTCGTTCGGGAAAAATCCCGTTCTACGCGACATTTCCCTGCAAGTCGCCGAGGGAGAATTCCTCACCATCCTGGGCGAGAGCGGCTCCGGCAAAACTACCTTGCTCCGCGTCATCGCCGGTTTCGAGGCCGCGAGTTCGGGAGAAATTCTCATGGGAGGCGAGCGGCTTGATGACCTGCCGCCCTACCGGCGTCGTGTCAATACGGTTTTTCAGCACTACGCCCTGTTTCCTCATCTCACGGTCGCGGAAAATGTGGGCTACGGATTACGGGTCGCCAAAGTGCCCAGGCAGGAAGTCGCGACGCGAGTTGAACAGGCGTTAGAGATGGTGAAGATGAGTGCCTACGCTGCCGCCAAGCCGTCGAAAATCAGCGGCGGACAGCAGCAGCGCATCGCCCTGGCGCGCGCCCTGGTAAACCGTCCTCGCCTTCTGCTGCTGGACGAACCACTCTCCGCACTCGACGCCAACCTGCGCCGCCAGATGCAGGTGGAATTGAAATCGCTGCAGCGTGAAGTCGGAATCTCCTTCGTCTTCGTCACGCACGACCAGGAAGAGGCCATGGTCATGTCCGATCGGATCGCGCTGCTGCGACAGGGAGAACTGGAACAGGTCGCTTCTCCCCGAGAGATTTACAACCGGCCCGCAACCGCCTATACCGCCCAGTTCATTGGCCACACCAATCTCCTGAGCGGCGAAGTAAAGGATGGAGTGGCGCGCTGCCACTCGCTCTCCTGGCGGACCGGGCTACGCGACGGCCCCGGCTTGTTCTCACTGCGTCCTGAAAATATACGCATCGCGGGGTCCAGCAGCGGCGCCGGCGTGCGCTTTCGCGCAAAACTTTTGCGGCAGGCCTTTCACGGGGCCACGGAATTGCTTCAAGTTGAATGTGCTGACGGCCTGGCGCTTTCGATTCGCGCTGCCAGCCGCGAAAGCTGGACCGGCGAGGTGGACCTTGAGTTCTCTCCGGCCGATGCGGTCCCGGTCCGGGCCTCGGAAAGGACCTGAATGTGTGGGGCCGGGCGCCGCCCTCGCCCGCCGCTTTTGACTTGGATCTTTTATGTTCTCTCGCGCGTATCGAGCCGCGATCACTCTTCCGCCCCTGCTGTGGGTGGCTGTGTTCCTACTCCTCCCCTACGCCCTTCTTTTCTGCTACAGCTTCTGGTCGGTCTCGTCGTCGCAGGAGATTGTCCATGCCTGGACCCTGGAAAATTACCGCCAGCTCATCGCGGTGAATGTTTACTGGCAAACCCTGTTGCGCTCGATGTGGATCGCAGCGCGGGTGACAATCTTTTCTTTGCTGCTCGGCTATCCGCTCGCCTACTATTTGTCGTTTCACGCCGGCAGGAGAAAAGAACTCTTCTATCAGTTGGTGATTATTCCGCTCTGGGTCAGCTACCTGGTGCGCGCCTACGCGTGGAAGACAATTCTGGGAAGCGACGGCGTCCTCAACACGCTTCTGCAATATGCGCACCTGACGAGCCATCCGCTGGATTTCCTGTTGTACAGCCCGTTTGCCGTGGTGCTGACGCTCACGCATATCTACACGCCGTTTACTTTTCTGCCGATTTATGCGGCGCTTGAACACATACCGCGCAACCTGGTGGAGGCGTCGCACGATCTGGGAGCGTCGCCCTTTCAGACTTTCTGGCGAGTCATCTTCCCGCTTTCTATTCCGGGAGTTCTGGCGGGAGCGACTTTCGCCTTCGTGTTGAGCCTGGGCGATTTTCTCGCGCCCCTGCTGCTGGGCGGTCCCAGCGGCATCATGATTTCAAATATCGTCGTCAGCCTCTTCGGCGCGGCTTACAACTGGCCCCTGGGCGCGGCGATTTCGTTCTGTCTGCTGGCCCTGGTGCTGGCGTTGTTGTTCCTCTCGGAAAGCCTGGAAAAGAAATGGAGCTTCCGATGAACCAACCCGTGCGCACCGTACCCACTTCGCGCTGGCTGCCCTGGCACGCCATTGCCGTCTTCGGCTTTCTCTATCTGCCCATCGTTACGCTAATTATTTATTCGTTCAATGGCTCTGGCGTGGGCGGATTTCCACCCCGCGACTTGACTCTGAACTGGTATCGCCTCCTCTTTGCTGATGATGCCATCTGGACCTCTGTGCTGAACAGCCTGCTGGTGGCTTTTGCAGCCATGGTAATTTCGCTGACCTTCGGGATTCCCGCGGCGCTGGCACTCGACCGCGCCTACTTCCCCGGCAAGGCTCTGTTCCGCCGGTTGGTGCTGTTGCCGCTGATCCTTCCGGGAATCATCACTGGACTTTCCCTGCTCATGCTGTTTCGCGTCGCCGATGTAAAGCTGAGCCTTTTGACCATCATTCTCGGCCATGGCACCGCGCTCATTTCGGTCGCGACCACCGAAGTCTTCGCCGGCTTGCAGAAGCTCGACCGCGCCCAGGAGGAAGCCTCGCTCGACCTGGGCGCGAACTACTGGCAGACTTTCTGGCGCGTGACCCTGCCCAATCTGCGACTGTCGATCATTGGCGCCGCGCTGCTGATCTTCACCCTCTCCATGGACGAAATCGCAGTCAGCTTTTTCCTGATCGGCCGCGACAATACTCTGCCACTCGAAATATGGGGACGCCTGCGCCGCGGCATCACGCCCGAGATCAACGCCATTTCCACCATCATCTTTATCTTTTCACTGGCCGCAATCGTGACCTGGTACCGTCTGAGAGCAAAGGCTGAAACCGACCTGGTGTTGTAGCGTCCGGTGCTGCCACCTGGTTGTGTGGGTCGGACACTCCTGTCCGACGCCTTTGACTTAAGACTGCGTACCACCGCACATGACAAGGGCTGCAAACGGTTCAAACCTCAACACCAAAGGCGTCGGACAGGACTGTCCGACCCACACCCTACCGCTACGGGAAACTAGCTCGCTGCGGAACGTCCAATACATAGTAAAGTAATAGTAGAGCTACCCTCAGGAAGGCGCCCGACTTTTGACTTCAAACATTCGCAATATCGCCATCATCGCCCACGTGGACCATGGCAAGACCACGCTGGTTGACGCCATGCTGCGGCAGAGCGGCACTTTCCGCGCCAACGAGCATTTGATCGAGCGGGTCATGGACTCCAACGACCTGGAGCGTGAGCGTGGCATCACCATTCTGGCCAAGAACACTGCCATCTTCTATCACGACATAAAGATCAACATTGTGGACACGCCCGGCCACAGCGATTTTGGTGGCGAAGTGGAGCGGGCCCTCAAGATGGTGGATGGCGTGATGCTGCTGGTCGATGCCAGCGAAGGCCCCCTGCCCCAGACGCGTTATGTTCTGAGCAAGGCGCTGGAGGCGCACCTGCCTCCAATTTTGGTCATCAACAAAATTGACCGTTCGGATGCCCGTCCCCAGGAAGTGTTGAACGAGGTTTACGACCTGTTCATCGACCTCGACGCCAAAGAAGAGCAGATCGATTTCCCGGTCCTCTATACCAACGCCAAGACCGGCACCGCGTCCACGGACATCAAGGGCGGTGGAGAAAATCTACAGCCGCTCTTCGAAGCCATCGTCAAAACCATCCCGGAACCGAAAGGCGATCCTGCGGGACCGCTGCAGATTCTGGTGGCCAATCTGGACTACAGCGACTACCTTGGCCGCCTCGCCATCGCGCGCGTGTTCAACGGCACCATGCACACTGGCGAAGATGTCGGCATCGCCAGGCTGGATGGCACGCTGCACAAGACAAAAATCACCAAGCTGTTTTCATTCTCCGGACTGAAGCGCGTTGACATTACCGACACCACGCTGGGAGACATCATCGCGGTAGCCGGCGTTGAAGGCATCACCATTGGGGAAACCATCACCGACGCGGAGAACCCTTCTCCCCTGCCCCACATCGCGATCGATGAACCCACCATCGCCATGCTGTTCACCGTCAACACTTCGCCCTTCGCCGGACGCGAGGGAACATACGTCACGTCCAGAAATCTCCGCGAACGCTTGCAGAAGGAACTGCTGACCAACGTTTCGTTGCGCGTCGAAGAGACCGACAGCACCGATTCTTTCGTCGTCATGGGACGAGGCGAACTTCAGCTTTCGATTCTCATTGAGATGATGCGCCGCGAGGGCTTCGAACTCATGGTCGGCAAGCCCGAGATCGTCACCAAGCGCGTGGATGGCAAGCTCATGGAACCGATCGAGAAGCTCACGGTGGATGTCCCGGAAGAGTTTGTCGGCGTGGTGATGGAGCAACTGGGAGCGCGCAAGAGTGAAGTGCTCAACATGCACAATCACGGATACGGACGGGTGCGCATCGAATTTCGCGTCCCCAGCCGCGGCCTGATCGGCCTGCGCAGCCAGTTGCTCACCGACACTCGCGGCACCATCGTGATGAACTCGCTGTTCGATGGCTACATCGAGTGGCAGGGAGAAATTCCGCACCGCCTGACCGGCGCCCTGGTCTCGGACCGCAACGGAGTCACGACTCCCTACGCTCTCTATAACCTGCAGGAGCGCGGCGAACTCTTTGTCGGCCCCACCATCGACGTGTATGAAGGCATGATCGTCGGCGAAAACGCCAAAGATAACGACCTCGACGTGAACGTGGTGCGGGAAAAGAAGCTGACCAACATGCGCTCCTCCACTTCCGACATGGCCATCCGCCTCGTCCCCTTCCGCAACCTGAATCTGGAGCAGGCCATCGAATTCATCACCGACGATGAGTATGTCGAAGTCACTCCGAAATCTCTGCGACTGCGCAAAAAAGTCCTGCAGGCCAACAAGCGCGGCAAGAAGAATTCAATGGTCGCGGTCGAAGAGTAGAGGGTGCGCAGTGTGGGTCGGACACTCCTGTCCGACGCCTTTGACTTAGGATTGTGTATCCGCACCTCAAAGAGCGCAGAAGACCTCAATCCAATTAAGATCAAGGGCATCGGACAGAGCCTGCCCTGAGCGAAGTCGAAGGGAGTGTCCGACCCACACACAACTTTGGAGCTATATACTCGCGAGATGACCATGGGCGATGACAAGCGGCTCAAAATGTTTGTGATTCCCTGCAGCTGCGGGACGACTTTCGCCGTCGCTGAAAATTACGATCACCAGGGGACCGCCTGGAGCCGCTATCTGAAGTGCCCCAGTTGTGAGAAACGGCACGACCCGAAGAATCGGCTGCTGCAGATCGGATATGAGCGCGAAGGGTATTGGAAGGTCGATGATTGCTAGCGGTCTCGCTCTTCCCCCGGCGGAAACCCTCGCCCCGAGCGCGGTTCGCGGAATAACTTCCCACAGGGAAAAGACCTGCTATACTTCCCCACGCATTTGACTGTTCGCCTGCTCCGGCTGTAAGACGGCCAACCAGCCTTTGCTTTTCCGCCGAAGTCAGTCACTCTCAGATAGCTCAACTAGAGGCGACTCGCGTGAAGAATATTTTCGTTGGCAACCTTGACTTCAATACGTCCGAGGAAGAACTACGGCAGATGTTCGAGGCGCACGGGCAGGTTGACCGCGTCAGCATCATGACCGACCGGGACACCGGCCGCTCACGCGGGTTCGGTTTTGTGGAAATGACCAACGCGGAAGAAGGAGACAAAGCGATCGCTGCCCTGAACGGAACCCAGGTAGGCGGGCGCACTCTGAACGTCAACGAAGCCCGCCCCAAGGTGGAGCGCGGCGGCGGAGGTGGTGGTGGTGGCGGCCGCGACCGGGGCGGACGTGGCGGCGGTGGCGGTGGTGGCCGAGGCCGCTACTAGGCATATCTCTCCTTCAGCCGGTCCCCCGGCTTCTCAATTTGCCGGGAGACCGGCGACTGTGGCCCAAGGCGCCGATCTCGCGCTTTAGAACTGTCCTGCCTGCAAGAGTACCCATGCCCAATTGATGGCCACAGCCGCGGCATGTAAACTGAAGCAACGCGCCCGTAGCTCAGATGGATAGAGCGATTGCCTCCGGAGCAATAGGTCGGGAGTTCGAATCTCTCCGGGCGCACCACAAACCTTGCTGCAAGGGCAGTCTGTGAGAATTTGCGTTGTGGGTTTCCTTCCAATTGACCCAATGTCTTGGAGGGCACATGGACCCACGTTTCGAACTGTTCATTCAGGAAAAGAAGTACCTCCGCAACGTTTCCCCGGCCACAGTCCAGTGGTATCGCGACTCACTGAAGTGGTTGCCCACCCCAACGCCCGATGAGGCCACCCTAAAAGACTTCGTGATGCGGATGAGGGCCAAGGGGCTCAAGGCCACGTCTTGCAATTGCGTCATCCGAGCCGTGAATAGCTACCTGACGTGGGCGGCCATCCCGCTCAAGGTGCCCCGGCTCAAAGAAGAGCAGAGGATTTTGCCCACCTTCACCCCGGAGCAAATCAAGAAAATAGCCGTCTGGAAACCCAAGGGATTCTGTCCGTCGCGGCTGCACGTGCTTGTATTGCTCATGGTGGACACCGGATGTCGGATTGGCGAGGCCATCGGGGTCCGATGGGCGGACGTGGACTTCGACAATCTGCTATTGAAACTGCACGGTAAGGGCGCGAAGGACCGGCTCGTTCCCTTCTCGTTTGAACTACGCCGTCATCTGTGGCGGTGGAGGCAGGTCAACCGTTGGGACTTTCTCTTCACCACACAACAGGGGAGGCACATAACCCACCGGAACACTCTGCGCGACGTGGGGCTTATGTGTGAAGACCTCGGCATCGAAGCACCGGCCCGCTTGCTGCACGCCTTCAGGCACACATTCGCGGTCAACTACATTCGGCGGGGTGGTTCCGTGTTCCATTTGCAGAAGGTCTTGGGCCATTCAACGCTGGACATGACCCGGCGATATGCGAACCTCGTGACCACGGACCTCCAGGCGGTTCACGAGCGCGTGAGTCTGCTGTCAAGAGGGTAAAACTCACTTGACCTCATCACAGTACGCTAGCGGGCATACAGTGAGCGAGAGCCGGGTTATCGTGACCTACGGCTCATCTTGTTTCTTGGAGATATTTTGGACGAACGCCGGCAACAAGACTGGATAGACGTTTGCCACCACGCTATGCTGGAAGTGGATGGTCCGAAGATGCGGGAGCGAATTACCGCCGCGCGTCAGGCAATAGCAGAACGCTTACAAGCCTTAGCAGATAACCCTGATCACCACGCCGAAAGGGAACAAATTGAGCACGCGCTAAGAGCGCTTGCCATGCTTGAGGCTGAAGCCAGGAGTTGGCCGCCAATTACTTAAGTGCACGATCCAGAACTTCCCACGCCGTCAGACGCCTGTCTCGATGCGGCTTGCTCCGAGGAAGGCCAGTAGCAAGTTCACATTTCTCGCCCGGTTTTGCTCCGCACACGGGGCACCGAACTGCGAGGGCTTGCTTGGGAGCGACTTTCATAGCCTCAGGTTAGTTCGTTCATTTCCCTGGCAGAGTTCGCTGAGGCGTTCCGCGTCCACTCTTGCAATGTGCCTCTAACCGGCCCGAAAATCTGGTCAATTCTGCACACTTGACTGACACAGCGATTCCAGCGTCTCCCCACGTCTTCCACTTGTCGGCCGGCACTGTCCAGGCCAAAGCGAGGGCTCGGGGATTTAATAGAGTCAGGGTGCTCTCCCTGTCCGCGGAGGTCGCCGGTTCAAGTCCGGCCGGGGCAGCGTAACTCTGCTTCGTAGCTCAGAAGGATAGAGCGCCGCGGGGGGGCATCCCCTGAATGCTCTGGTTTTCGGAAAACGGAACATTGGGGGCGCGGCACTTGGGGAAAAACGTTGGTAGAATCCTTCCAAGGCGTATGAGCATTGAACGAAAAGTTGAACAGATGTATCGGGCTTTGGCAGAAATGAAGGTCATTTCCCAGCCTACTGCGCTCCCCATAAAATCCCGACGAACGGCAACGAGCGTTTCCCTTGGAATCAATTTGGACAAGATTGCGGATGACGTAGATGCTGCAAATCGGGCATCACAACTCCTGAACAATATAGCTTGTCTGAAGGACCATCTGAAGGTCTGGTGCCAGAAGAATGCACAGCCATTCGGCGGTGACACATTGATTGATTCGAACAGGGAGGTGGCAGTCGTCCACGACTTGTGGAATCTAGACAAGCATGGAAAGCTAGACCGCTCACGATCTGGGCTGTATCCGATCTGGAAAGATCCGCCTCGTTCGGCTATCGAGCTGAAATGCGGTCCTGGCACGCCAGAGTCAGGTATCAGCGTGGAGTTTTTTTCCGGTTCTGTTCAGACCACCGGCGACGTGGGCGTATCCATCGTAGCCACGGTGGCAGACAAAGACGGCAACGTCCTTGGCAGTTTCGAGAAAATTTGCGAGAAAGCAGTGGACGGGTGGAAAGTCGAATTTAAGAAGGTGGGATTAAACATCTAGACAAATAGATGGCAGGGGCGGCCGGACTCGAACCGGCAAGTTCGGTTTTGGAGACCGACAGTTTACCCATTGAGCTTACGCCCCTTCAGTCCGCGTTGAGGAAGTCTTCCAAACTCTCACCCTCGTCCGCCTTCGGTTCGGCCTTCGGACGCTGTAGCCCAAGGGCCACGAGGGCTTTCAGCAAGTCCCGGCGTAGGCAATCCAGCCGCGCGGCCGCGGGATGCAACTTAACTGCCCCCGTGCCCGCGGTGGTGTAGTCGCCTCCATTCACTTCGAGCGTGGCCCAACAACGCCGGATGTCGGCTGATAGGGTGGCGGCTAGGGTGACGAGCCCCCGATGGGCCGGGGACAAGGTGAGCCCGGAGGCGTTCAATTCAGCCACGATGCGGTCCCATTCCTTGGCGGCTTGGGTGGATAGTGCCCCCGGCTTGACCGGCTGCCCGGGCACGAGGGTGGGCTTAGGCTTGGTGCTTTCCAGATGACTACCTAATTTTCTGCTCATTTGACTGATTACTCCTATGTTACTAAAATGACCTCAGATGATAACGATTATGCAAACTTGAGGAACGACGGGCCTGTTAGGCAAGTCGCCCCCAAGAAATTTACCCTCCCTTTAGCTGCTCGACCAACTCTCTCGCCCTCCGCTGCCAGTCCTCGTGTTGCTCCACCGATTCGATGATTTCAACGAGTAGATGGCCGTCGCGCTCGGCCCGGCTCTTTTGCGATTGAGCTTGCTCGGCGGTCTCTGCTGGCACGTACTCCCGGCTGTAGGTTGTGGGGTGGATGGACAGAACTTCAAAATTCGCCACGCTGGTTCTCCTTGGGCAAGTGTGCCCTCTATTTATGGATTGCGTATTCACCCACCAACCTCTCTTAATCTCGTGTTCTTGACCATTAGCCTTTAAAGGGGAGGAGCATCACCGCGAGTGAGCGAGCGGGGATGGTACTCCCCTCTCTCTAGTAGAGAGTACCCTGTATTGGACACCATCATTTCCAACCTATCCCCATGTAATTACACGCTTTGTGCTAACAGACAGGGGTATATATACCCTCCGTTTTCACTGAATATTCCATTACTGATTACCAGCCCACTTCTTACCGTTCCGTGTGGCGGCCAGGAGCAAACGACCCACCGTAAGGTCTGCATTCTTACCGTCCCGCGATAGCCGGTAGGTGCAATGGACCTGCCCCCGAAAGAACCTCACTCGTGGCGCAAGCAACTGCCCGGCCGGGCTTCGTTTGCTGGCCGTCAACCGGCAAACCCGTAGCCGGTCACTGATGCAGTAATCAGGGTGGCTCGGTATCACGTACCAGCGCTCATCGCCAAGCGGCTTCACCTTAACCGACAGGGCTTTCGGACTACGGGCGGGCGCGGCCTTAGTCGGGATAAAGAAGTGGCGAGTGGCCGCCACAAGTTCCTCCACGTCCTCGGGCGTGACCGGTACACTCTCACCGGCTTCGCCAAGGCTGTAGATTAACCCGTACACAAACTCTTCCCGTAGTTCCGCATCGTCCATGCCTTCTTTTCGCCATCTCTCTATGCGTTCAATGGCCAGTGTGCGTTGCTCCGGTGTCATTCGTTCACCACCCACCTTCTCTGCCGCCTTAGCTCGTCAATGGTCATATTGTGGTGATTCTCGCCACGCGCTCACGGCGGGGGACGGGCTTGGGCTCGTGTGGTGTGGTCGGCCTCCATCCGTTCTCCAGGGCCAAGCCATCGGCCCACAGTAGCCGGCGAATGTAGCCCGGCCCGTTTGTTTTGGACACAGGCTCAAGCATGGTGCCCAAGTCCGCATCCGCGGCACTCTTGCACATTACAAAGAAGCCGTTAAAGCCGGGGTGAAGCACCGCGATGATCCGGGCGTAATAGGGACATAGGGCGTTGGGCATCTCGAAGTGCTCGCCCGGCACACGCCTCTTACCGAGCACCCATCGGGTATGTTCCCAAAGCGAGTGAACGGAAGCACCCCCCCAATCACTGGCCCGCACGTCCCGCAATTCCTGAACCAAGAAGTCCAGCACTTGCGGATTGAGACCGTGGAAACAACGGATGCGCTTCAGCATCGGACTGAGGCCGCGGGTAGTTTCGATGTGCTGCAAGAGTTCTTCGAGTGCGTCCATGTTTCTATCCTTCGTCTCTAAATTCCGGCAACCGTGGGCACGTATAACGTGCGTGTACGGTGGTCGGTGGTAATTTTTCGAGTCGCCTGGAGGCTAGAACTACCTCGGTGGACTCGGCTATAAACTGTCGCGTGGTAATCCCGGCTTCACGGCACGCATGGGAAAGTTCATCGAAGAGGACAGGGGGAAGGTGAATCGTAACCTTGATGCTTGCCACGTTCGGAACCTCGAAAATAGGTGTGAGTATCATGGCCTTTGTAAAAAGCGGGTGGACGCCCGTGTAAAACGCCCACCCATCTCGTGGAGTTAATGCACGACTCACTGAGTCGCCAAGATGGCGCAAATGATGTCCGGTCGCCATAGCCCGGTGTGAGTTAAACTCCGTCCCTCAAAGCGCAAACAAGACGGAGACCCGCCCACCTCGGGGATGTTTAGGACGCGAAGTCCTCTTCCACTCCACCGGTTACCATGACCTTGAAGCTATCCGTGGCCTTCTTGTCCACCGGCAGACTCAAGTTCCCGTACTCGGTCACGATGCCGGCGAAAAGAAAAAGCCCGGCACCATTCGGAAGGGTGATCTTCCAATTCACTGCATCGCCACTCTCGAACAGCGCTTTAACGCCGCGCTGCCCTGTATCCGTGGAAAGGAAGTTCACATCAAGCTGATATTCCCCTCCCACTTTGATCGTGGCGATGTACTCGCGATAGCCCGAGGTCGAATCCATGTTCGTTGCATCATCGGTCTCGTGCTTCGCTCCCGTTCGTTTGATGGCCACTACTTCGGCCACATCGGTAAACACGGCAGGTGCCGCGAGACTTGCGTATCCCGTGGTCGTACCGCGTGGGCAAATTGCTTGGGTTGCGCTCATAGAGTTTCCGCTAGTCTGAGAAATGGGCGAGGTGATGAGTCCCGCCCGTCACTCAATTTGCGACTAGCTTCCCTCCGTTTCCAGTGAGGCGTAATACAAGGGCTGATCCGCCTCGGCAATTTCCGCGAGGAAATGCTGGTCCAACCATTGCGTTGCCCGGAATCCCACTTCGCCGGTGGAGGCATACGCCTCAACCAAACGCTGGAGGAAATACGGACTCTTGCGGATGAACGCGCCCGCGGTGAAGTTGCCGAAGACGAGCCGGTCCAGGTCATCATTGACCACGTATTTTCGAGAAAGTATGGTCGATGTAGCCGGCTCGAAAAGCGGCGTCCCCGAGGTTGAGGCGCGCACGTTGCGAAGCACCTTCAAGGACTCGCGCGAGCCCATGAAGCACACGCCTGGACCATCCCACCGCGGAGGCAGTGCCGCAATGAGGTTCAAGACGCATTCGAGCGCGTCCGCCCCGTTCGCCACAAACGTGTCCGAGTTCGTGTAGAACGCGGACATCATGGCCGAGGTGATAGCGCTGGAGAAGGCCCGCGCCACCGATGCCCCGAGTTCGCTTGTGATTTCGTTGGCCAAGTCCACATCCGTGGACAGAAGCATTTCCTCCGAGACCTTGACGAGTCTCGAATACTTCGTGCCATTGAATGTGAAAGAGTCAATCGAAGCCGGAGCGCTGTCCGTGGACGTAGCCCCCTCGTTAAAGGTGGCCGGGTCCGCACCGGGCAGGATGACAGGCTTGCGGAGCGGTTCGATGTTATCGGTTTGGTAGATGGTCGCACCGGCCAAAGCGAAAGGGTCGCTGGAGGTGTACGCCCGCAAGAGGTCCAGGATGTTCGTGGGAATAATCGCGTTATTCCCGGTCGTATCCGTGTGCCACTTGTCATCGGTTGCCTGGATTGGCGTTCCGAATTTCACGTAATCCAGCAGAGGCTTCAGCATCGCGGCCCGTTGCGGTTCCGATACCTCGCCATGTGCAAAGATGCCGCTGGTATTTTTGGCCTGGACCTTTTCGATTTCCGCCGTGAGGTCCCCGATAGCCGCGCGAGCGGTTCTCATAGCCGACTGTTCCGTGGCATCAAGGTTGCGTCCTTCAGCCTGTTTGATGGTGGACTCAAGTCCGTGCCGCGCCTTGAGCATGTCCTTCAGTCCGCCATACGGACTATCAGGTGTAAACATTGAGCGGTGTCCCGGTATGAAACCTACATGCGCGGGTGTGGTCTCGCCTATCGTCCACCCTTTCGGGAGAAGCGAGGCGAGTGTTTCTGTGAATGATTGTCGTTCCATGGTGCTGTTTCCTTTTTGGTTGAATTACGCGGCTTGCTGTGCCCGCTATAGGGCGTGGTCCCCGCGTTTCGACTGGCCTCGTTTAATTGCCAGCAACCACCTGAAGTCATCCCGGCTTCCCGCGCATAGGCGGGGGGCTCATGTCTTCTGTCCGGCTCATAGTCCGGAAGCCCGCGTTAAAATTTGCCCGGCCGGAAGTGCACACGGCGGGGACTTAAACTTTTCGGCTACAATAAAAATAGCTATGGCGATACCTTCAGGGGTCCCGCCTTGTTAGCCACCGGTTTGGGTCACGAGCCCTCGCCGGTGGCGCTTCTCTCTATGCCTCGCCCAATTCCTCTTCACCCGCAATTCCATCCGCCTTCGCCTGTTTGCTGAAAGCCTGGACGATTGCCGGCAAGAAGCTGGCAGCAACTATTCGCTCCGCGCTTCCTAGAGGCCACATGGGGATAGCCCGGATCTCAAGGCCGTTCGCGTTATCGGGGACAAGGGCTACTACCTGGACCGGCCCAAAGCCCTCCGCGCGCAATTCGGTTTCAGCCATCGAACTGGCCAGCGTATTGTCCTCAAGTGGCAGAAGGACGATTTTGTGATTTTCGGGATGCACCCAAGCGATGGAGATACGCAGGGCAATGGGGGTGAGTTTTCTTGTGGATTCCACCCAAGACATTTCGGCCTCCGATTTCTTAGACTGCTCACGCAACGCCCGAAGCAAAATCTGTCGTGTAACTTCACCCGGCACAAACGGCCGAGCCCAATCTCTTGAAACTCCGGCCTTGAGGTCATACAAACGAAAAACGCACCCCAAAACTTTCGGGTCGTTTAGAGTGCCAATCTCTTCCATGACGGCAGAGATTCCGCCGGGCGACGGGTCCAACAAGATTGTGCGAAACTTCAAAAACTCACCATCTACGTGCCGCACGACAACCGCGACAAATAATTTCTCTTCCGGCATCGTGTGCAAAGCCGCCATTCGTTCGCGGACTTCATCGGTGAGGATGCAGCTTTCCAGAACCGCACGAAAAGGGCTGAGACCCGAGTCGTTCTTAAGCCGACGCCGCTGCATACACGCTTGCCTTACTCGCTGTGCTGGAGTGTAGGCGGGAGATTCCCGTTGGGCCGCTACGCGCTTCTCTTGAACCGTCAGCGTCATGTGATTACCCTACTCCACTGACAAACTGATTGTCAACGACATTTAAATTGTAACGGTTTGAGCCGGATTGCTATGCCTATAGAAAGCCGGGCGCTTTGTGGAAAAGCCGCGAGAGGAGACGGCAAGCCCACTTGCTAAGTCTGAGATACAATATATAGGGATACCATCTTGACAGCCCCAACATACAGGCGTACTGTCTGCATCTCATGGGGCTTGGAGAGCCCTCAAATTCAAGGGCAGGAGAGTTTTATGGGCCGATCAGAATTAATGGGGTTTTACGGGATGATTTCTAACGCGGGGGTGATGTTTAAGCCTGGAGACCGAGTCCTCCAATCGGGTATCTACGATGTGGTTCACTGTCCTCCCCACACCGCTAGCGATCACCATCAGGTCACTTGCGTTCGGGGAGAGCCGTTTCCGCCGTGCCGAGATTGCAAGACGGGCGTGAAGTACAAATTGTTTCGGGCAGCCTATCACCTAAGCGACCATCCGCACCTTGCTCGCACAATGCGCCCATTTGGTCCGGTCACGAGATAGAGTCAGAACAGAGGCAGCGATGAATCCTGATGGTCACAACTTTACTGCTTATTGCCAGGAATGCGAGCGCGTGAGGTCCGTTTCCTGTAGCCGGAGCAGAGTAGCGACGCACCACCCGATAAGGGTTGGCGCTATTGTCTGCGGGCACGCATGGGATCTAAACGTAGCGGACGGCCAAAAGGTTCGTCAGCAGATTCACGCCGCGGCATGAGAACTTGGTCACGGTGTTGCTCGCCAGCCATGAAAATCGTAATGATATTGGTTGCGATCTGTCTTCCGCTCAGGTCTGCAACCCAAGCGCAAGATGCCGTGCCCGCAGATATCCTTGGCCGTTCATCGAATCCCGCTGCTGTTGTGATCTACATTGACGGATTCAACAATCCAGGCTTCTCGGGTGGACCGATTATCTACTGGGACTTCAGCGAGCATGCGTATCGAATCCTGGGTGTGGTGCAGGGGTATAGGGAGGACACGGCAAAGGTTCTTGTTAACGGAGCGCATGTGGATACACGGCTATTGGTCAATTCCGGTATCCTCGTCGGGTACAGCGTTTCTCATGTCATTGAGGCAATCGGATCACGCTCCTGTAGTTCATTGAAATAGGCTAATGCGATCCGTTTTGCGATCCGCTAGCGTGTTAGAACGCTGGCCCTCAAACGGAAACATTCCTTCACGGAAGCTATAATGGCAATTGACGATCTATCCGCTCTGAATCAGAAACTTGATGCACTTGCGCGTCCGTTTTGGGATCGCGCGGATTTTTGGATTTTCGCGATCCTCGGAATAGGCGGGTTATTTTTTCGATTCTGGCCTTCAGGGAAGCGCGGAAAGCAAAACGAGCGGCTACCGCAGCGGGTCGGTCGGTTAAGCTGCAAACGGTGGTCATCGAGTTGACGGAAATTTCTCAAAAACTCGACAGAGTTCAGCCCGATGTGACCTACAGTGAGGCGAGGGATCTTCTGTCGGAGGTTGCTCGCCGTTTTCACAGGGCCGTTTCTCCGTTCGCGCGGGAAACGAAACTCGCGGGAGCAATTGATTTGGCGTTGCAGGCACTACAGGCGGCTCAAACCGCGTTGAAGTCAGTGCGGCCAACAGACTTGACAAAGGAGGAAGACGAGAGTGCGCTCAGCGCAGTTTATTTCGCGATCGAAGAAAATTTCGCGACGATTAACAACCTTGTTGCTGACCTGATCGGACTTTTCGAAAGGCAGACTTTCGATTTCGGAGATCAAAATGCCAGAGCCTGAAAGTCTGAATCTAGTGACCTATATCGACGACTTGACTGCGGCGACGCGGGAAGGTTCAGTTGAATGGAGTCCGTCGAACCCGACGACGTTTATCTGGGACACGCCCGCGAAGGCGAGAGTTAGTCTTCAAAGAGTCGAGTCCTCCACCAGTATCAGGGTAAGTGCGGCCACACCACCACAAGTGATTCAGCGGCGGACAACATGGTACGTATTGCAAGCATTCGAGGCATTACCTGGACGCCCCTTGCTGTTGAAGGTCAGCATGGACGGGTCCAAAGATCAAAATTTGAACACAAAGCTCAACAGCTTGTTCGAAACAATCAAATCGGAAACGACGCGCAAATCCCTGGAGTTTTTGAGGGAACTTCTCCCCCCTCGCTCGCCATCCTCCGCCTAAAGATCAGCAATCCGTTTGTGTCTTCTACGTTGTTTTTGAGGCAGTTAGGTGCCATCCGGCGGCATCTACCACGTGGCCCTGATCGCTTTGTCCGTGCGCCCCTGCCGGACCTTCGCCCATTCGTGGCTGTAGAACTTCGCCACCATGCCCACCGTATTACCGAGGGCCGCGGCCACGTCCTCAAAGGTGGCGCCGTGGCGAATCATCTCAATGGCGAGCGTGTGCGGGAACTTGACCCGCTGTGTTAGTATTCGTGCCGTTGGAAACTCACACGTAACTGCTAGATGGGATTGGGAACGCGCACAACTGCCTAAGCGCCGCCTCCGGAGCAATAGGTCGGGAGTTCGAATCTCTCCGGGCGCACCACAAACTTCCTGCACGATAGCCTTCCCGCCGAAGGCCGCCTTTTCACCAGCTCTGTCATTCTTGCGCGTAGGCTCGCTGCAAGCCTTCGATATCAATCTTCTTCATTTTGAGCATCGCCTGCATGACCCGCTTGGCTTTTTCTGGGTCTTTATCAGCCATCAACTTCCCCAGAATTGCAGGAACGATTTGCCACGATAGCCCGAACTTATCTTTCAGCCAGCCGCATTCCACCTCTTTTCCACCTCCCGCCGTGAGCTTTCTCCAGTACTCATCCACCTCTTCCTGGGTCTCGCAGTTCACCACAAATGATATGGCTTCGGTAAATTTGAAGATTGGGCCACCGTTTAACGCTATGAATTCCTGTCCCTCGATCTGGAAGGTCCCTACCATCACTGTTCCGGCCGGCCCCGGCGATCCCTCTGGATAAAGAGTGACCTTGCCGATTTTTGAATTCTTGAAGACCGAGGTATAGAACTTCATCGCTTCCTCGGCGTTGTTGTCGAACCACAGGAACGGAGTGATTTTCTGCATGAGGGCTTCTCCTTTAATTCTGATTGGATGATGTTGCTTGGATGACATTTATGGGCCTGGCGTTTTCCTGGAAGGGCCGAAGTCGGATGCGTTGCATCACCTGGTTTGCCTGCCGGAGCGGCTGGTAATCATCACAGGTTACGCAGGCCAGTGACTATAGTCATCTTGTTCCGAAGGCCATCCTGCTTCAATCTGGTGAAGGCATAACCAAAGTTCCTGGGAATATTTCGATCTTATGAGTGACCCTAAGTATTCCGGCACCGGTGCGGATTGGACCCAGCTATTGACCGATCCCGCTCTTGTGAGCCATCTGGGAGAGTTGCTGCAGGTCTATCGCGAGGCCCCGGCCGAGAAGCGTGATCAGGCCCTGCTTGAGGCCATGCGCAACATTAAAGGCGGGACTGCAAGGGCCGCAGCGGCATCGCAGACAGCAGAGTTAACACCAGAGGCGCAGCCCGCGGCAGCGGCGCAGCCGGCACCCCCATCCCCGGTGGCAACCAGCGCGGCCTCAAGTCCGCCCTTCGAACCAGACATTTTCACCCCCACCTGGGGCGAGGATCGCCGCCGCCACGCTCGCATGAGATGCTTCGTTGCGGTTGAGTTGCGACTCGGCAACTCCGCGGTTCCCATCTGGGGAAATCTCTCCAACACCAGTCTGGGGGGATGCTTCGTCGAGACTGCTTCACCCGTGCCCTCAGGGGTAAGCGTGGAAATCGGCCTCTGGCTGGCCAACGGCAAGATCTGGATCAAAGGACTCATCCTTACCGGGATCGTTACCAAGAGCAGTCCATCCTTTGGCGTGCGCATCAAATTTTCTGAACTCGAACCCACCGAGCGCGAAAACCTGAGGCATTTCCTCAAATTCGTGGAAAGCACGACCAAGGGCTACAACAGCGAGAACGGATATCTGGCGCAGATGAAGCGTTAGACTTCCTCCGATCATTTACCCACCTGTAGTTTTCTTAGCCTGAGTTTCTTAACCTGGGTTCTTAATCTGGGACCGGACAGCCCGCGCCCCTGTGTGGGTCGGACACTCTTGTCCGACGCCATTGAAGTTGTGGTTCTGTCTTTGATCGTTGTTTACGGATTTTGCTGTGGTTATGATGGGCCGAAATCAAAGTCAAAAACGTCGGACATGAGTGTCCGACCCACACACAACCATGGCCGCAGCACAGGTTGGCGGAAATTGATAAACTGAATAGGCTGATTGAGAATTCCCGTTCCTGACGAATTATTAAAGGATAGTGCACTTCCATCCACGTCGGTTGATGACGTACCCTCCAGAGGGAGAGTTTTCATGGCAGTGACTGAGCAGACTTTGGCCACCGGCAAGCAACTGGACATGCTCTGCATCAACACCATCCGCACCCTGGCGATCGATGGAGTCCAGCAGGCGAACTCCGGACATCCCGGCGCGCCCATGGCGTTGGCGCCCGTAACTTACAGTTTGTGGCAACAGATCCTGCGCTACGATCCCGCGGACCCGGTCTGGCCCAATCGCGACCGCTTCATTCTGTCGAACGGCCACGCCTCCATGCTGCTTTACGCCATGTTGTACCTGGCCCAGGTGCGGGGCGTGAATCCGGAGTACGAACGGCTGGGTGATTTCGCAGTCACGCTTGACGACATCAAGAAGTTTCGCCAGCTCGACAGCAGAACTCCAGGACATCCCGAATACCGCTGGACCGCCGGGATTGAAACCACCACCGGCCCGCTCGGCCAGGGTGTGGGCAACAGCGTAGGCATGGCGATTGCCGGCAAGTGGCTGGCGGCGCATTTCAACCAGCCCGGCTTTGAGATTTTTGACTACAACGTGTACGCCTTGTGCGGCGATGGCGACATGATGGAAGGCGTGGCCAGCGAGGCCGCTTCCCTGGCCGGCCACCTCAAGCTTTCCAACCTGTGCTGGATTTACGACGAGAATCACGTCACCCTGGATGGCCTGGCCAACGTGTCGTTCACCGAGGATGTGGGCAAGCGATTTGAGGCCTACGGCTGGAATGTGGAACACGTCACCGACGCCAATGATCTGCAATCCCTGCTCGATGCCTATAAGGGCTTCCTGAACACTAAAGACCGTCCGACGCTGATCCGGGTCAACAGCCACATCGGCTACGGATCGCCGCACAAGCAGGACACCAGCGCGGCGCACGGCGAACCGCTGGGAGAAGAAGAAGTCCGGCTGGTAAAGAAATTCTACGGCTGGCCCGAAGACGCAAAGTTTCTCGTCCCCGAGGGTGTGCTGGAAAACTTCAAAAACGGAATTGGCAAGCGCGGGGGCGAACTGCGCCAGAAGTGGGAAACGCTGTTCGCGGACTACGGGAAAAAATATCCTGACCTGGCCAACCAGATCAAACGCATGCAACAGCGCGAGCTGCCCGACGGATGGGACAAGAACCTGCCGACGTTTCCCGCCGACGCAAAAGGCATTGCCACGCGTGAGAGTTCGGGGAAAGTCTTGAACGTAGTCGCAGAGAACGTCCCCTGGCTGGTAGGCGGCTCGGCTGACCTGGCAGGCTCCGACCGGACGCGGCTCAAGTTCGAAGGAGCTGGAGACTTCCAGGCGGGCAGCTACGGCGGGCGCAACCTGCATTTTGGCGTGCGTGAACACGGCATGGCCGCCGCCCTGAATGGCATGGCGGTTTCGAAGATCCGGGCCTTTGGCGGCACCTTTTTCAACTTCAGCGATTACATGCGGCCCTCGGTCAGGCTGGCCGCCCTGATGGAGATTCCTACCATCTATATCTGGACCCACGATTCCATCGGCCTGGGTGAAGACGGTCCCACGCACCAACCGATTGAACAGTTGGCATCGCTGCGCGCCATGCCGGGGTTGATGCTGATGCGCCCCGCGGATGCCAACGAAGTCGTAGAAGCCTGGAAGGTCATCATGCAGTTGCAGCATGAACCTGCCGCATTGGTGCTCAGCCGGCAGGCCGTTCCCACCTTCGACCGTTCGAAGTACGGCGCGGCGTCAGGGGTGGCTAAAGGGGCTTACATCCTGGCCGACGCCGCTGACGGCAAGCCGGAAGTCATTCTGATGGGCAGCGGAAGCGAGGTTTCGCTGTGCGTAAACGCCTACGAGACAACTCAAAGCTGAGGGCATCAAGGCCCGGGTAGTCAGCATGCCGGCGTGGAATCTTTTCGAGCATCAGAGTGAAGAATATAAAGCCAAAGTTCTGCCGCCCGAGGTAAAAGCGCGGGTCGCGGTGGAGCAGGCCGCGACGTTTGGCTGGTCGCAATACGTGGGACCATCCGGCATCGTCATAGGGATGCGCCGGTTTGGCGCTTCCGCGCCGATCAAGGATTTGCAGAAAAAGTTCGGGTTCACCACCGAGAATGTAATTGCGGCGGCCCGAAAAGCATTGGGGAAATAAACAGTCGTCGGTCGTCAGTCTTCAGTCGTCAGAAAAGCAAACCAGATTTTCCTGACGACTGAAGACTGACGACCGACGACTAAAAGAGAGGTTCATATGCAGCCAGTAGGAGTTCTCGAAACCGCCAAAGCCACCAACCCCCTTAAAGAGCTTTTGAAGTTTGGTCAGTCGGTCTGGCTGGACTACATTCGCCGCGACCTTCTCACCGGCGGCGAACTCAAGCGCCTGATCGACGAAGACGGTCTTCGAGGCATGACCTCGAACCCGACCATCTTCGAAAAGGCGATTGCCGGCGGAAAGTTGTACGACGATCTGCTCGATTCGTTGCGCTCGCGGAGCGACCTCGATGCCAAGGGGCGTTACGAGATTCTTGCCATCCGCGACATCCAGGACGCCGCCGACCTCCTGCGTCCGGTGTATGACAGCTCGAAGCGGCGCGACGGCTATGTCAGCCTCGAAGTCTCGCCCCACCTCGCCCGCGACACCAAGGGCACGCTCGAGGAAGCACGCAAATTGTGGAAGGCCGTGGGACGCGAGAATGTCATGATCAAGATTCCCGGCACGCCCGAGGGCATCCCGGCCTTTCAGCAAGCCATCAGCGAGGGCATCAACGTGAACGTGACCCTGCTCTTCGCGCAGGACGTTTACGTCAAGGTGGCGGAAGCCTACATTGCCGGCCTGGAAAAATTTGCCGCCGGCGGGGGCGACGTCAGTCGGATGGCCAGCGTGGCGAGCTTCTTCATCAGCCGCATTGATTCCGCGGTCGATGGCATCATCGACGCCCGCCTCAAAGCTTCAAAAGATGCGCGCGAACAGGAGCAACTGAAGAGCGTCCAGGGCAAAGTGGCGATCGCCAACGGCAAGCAGACCTACGAGAAGTACCAGGCCATCTTCAGCACGCCTCGCTGGAAGGCGCTGGCCGCTAAAGGTGGACAGACCCAGCGCGTGCTTTGGGCCAGCACCAGCACCAAGAACCCGGCGTACCGCGATGTGCTCTACGTGGAAGAACTGATCGGGCCCGACACCGTGGACACCATCCCGCCGGCCACGCTTGACGCCTTCCGCGATCATGGGAAGCCGCGCCAAAGCCTGACCGAAGACCTGCCGGCGGCCCACAAGACCATGGACACCGCCGCCAAACTCGGCATCTCGATGAAAGAAGTGACGGACAAGCTGACCGAAGATGGAGTTCGTCTCTTCTCCGAGGCCTTCGACAAGCTACTTGAGGCGGTAGAAAAGAGTTCGAAATCCAAATGAGTCCGAAAGTAAGTCTGCAGTCCTCCAAACTGCCTGAGGCCCTGACGGCAGCGGTCAAGGCGAACATTGAAGATTGGCGCACAGGCAACAAGGTGCGCCGTTTCTGGCAGCACGACGCTTCGCTCTGGACCGGCACGGACGAAGCCAAGTGGATGGGCTGGCTCGACATCACCGCCCAGCAGATCGCCCACAGCGACAAGCTCCAGGCCGCGGTGGCCGACGTCAAGAAAGAGAATTTCACCGACATCCTGCTGCTGGGCATGGGCGGTTCCAGTCTGTGCCCTGACGTGCTGGCGATGACCTTCGGCAAGATCGCGGGCTTCCCGCAACTGCATGTGCTCGACTCCACCGATCCCGCACAAGTCAAGGCGGCTGAAAACAAAGTCAACCTGGCCAGGACGTTGTTTATCGTCTCCAGCAAGTCCGGCACCACGCTTGAGCCGAATATTTTCAAGCAGTACTTCTTCGAGCGGGTGAAGCAAGCCATCGGCGCCGATAAGGCCGGCAGCCGCTTCATCGCCATCACCGATCCCGGCTCGAAGATGCAGCAGGTCGCCGAGACCGATCACTTCCGCCATATTTTCCCTGGCCTGCCCAGCATCGGCGGCCGCTACTCCGCGCTCTCGAATTTTGGTGTCGTGCCCGGCGCGCTCATGGGTCTGGACATGAGTCGGTTCCTGGCCCGCACTCAGGAGATGGTCGAAGCCTGCGGAGCCGGCGTCCCCGTCGAACAGAATCCCGGAGCGCAGCTTGGAATCGTCCTCGGGACGGCTGCGCGCAGTGGACGCGACAAGCTCACCCTCATCGCGTCGCCCGGAATCTCCGCCCTGGGTGCGTGGCTCGAACAGCTGGTGGCGGAATCCACCGGCAAGCAGGGCAAGGGCATCGTCCCAGTGGATCGCGAAGACCTTGGGCCTGCCGAGGTTTACGGCAACGATCGCATGTTCGCTTACGTGCGGCTGGAATCCGCGCCGGACAAGGCTCAGGACGCAAAAGTCGCGGCCCTGGAGCAGGCGGGGCAGCCCGTCGTCCGCATTCCTCTCGGCGACATTTACGATTTGGGCCAGGAGTTCTTCCGCTGGGAAATCGCCACGGCAATTGTCGGCTCCATCATCCAGATCAACCCCTTCAACCAGCCCGACGTTGAAGCCAGCAAGATCGCAACCCGCAACCTGACCACGGAATACGAGAAGACTGGCTCCCTGCCCGCGGAGAAACCTGTCCTCGAAGACGGCGGCATCAAGCTGTTTACCGATGCGGTCAACGCCGACGCACTGGCGAAAGCCGCAGGCAGTGACAAGACCCTGCTCGGATATCTGCGCGCCCATATCAGGCGCGCGGGTGCCGGCGATTACTTTGCCCTGCTGGCCTACATCGAGATGAACGCCAGGCACGAAGCGCTTTTGCAGAAATTGCGCCTGGCCTTGCGCGACCGGAAGCGAGTGGCGACCTGTCTCGAATTCGGACCGCGCTTCCTTCATTCCACGGGCCAGGCCTATAAGGGCGGACCGAACAGCGGCGTCATTTTGCAGATCACCTGCGACGATGCCGCCGACCTGCCCGTGCCCGGGCAGACGTACACTTTTGGCGTGGTCAAAGCGGCGCAGGCCCGGGGAGACTTCCAGGTGCTGGCGGAACGTGGACGCCGGGCGTTGCGGGTCCATCTGGGCAAAGACCTGGCAGCCGGCCTCGAGCGGCTGTCGGCGGCATTTCACCAAGCTCTAGCCTGATATTCGTCCCGGGATACTACACTGGTTACACTATGGCCGCCGAAAGCAGTGGCGGTGGACTATAGAAACGATTTAACATTGGATAAGGAGCGGATTTATGCGTCTGGGAATGGTCGGTCTGGGCAAGATGGGCGCCAACATGACGCGCCGCCTGATGCGCGGCGGGCACGAGCTCGTAGTCACCGATCTCAGTGCTGACAACATTAAGAAAATTTCCGGCGAAGGCGCGATCAGCTCCGCTTCTCTCGACGACTTCGTCGCCAAACTGGGTAAGCCCCGCATCGCCTGGCTGATGGTCCCGGCCGGCGCTCCCACCGAGCAGACGGTGGATGCGCTGGCCCAACGCATGCAGGCCGGCGACATTCTGATCGATGGCGGCAACTCGTATTTCAAGGATGACGTTCGCCGCTCCACCAAGCTCAAGCAGAAAGGTATTCACTACGTTGACGTCGGGACCAGTGGCGGCGTCTGGGGACTGGAGCGCGGCTACTGCATGATGATCGGCGGGCCCAAAGATGTGGTGCAGCAACTGGATCCCATCTTCAAGACCTTGGCCCCCGGCCGCGGCAATATTGACCGCACTCCCGGACGCGAGAAGATGCCGGGGACCTCTGAGGAGGGCTACATCCACTGCGGCCCTTCGGGCGCAGGCCACTTCGTCAAAATGGTGCACAACGGAATTGAATACGGGCTCATGCAAGCCTATGCCGAAGGCTTCGATATCTTCCGCAATGCCACCAGCAAAGAGGTCCCGGAAGAGCATCGTTATGACCTTAATCTCGCCGACATCGCCGAAGTCTGGCGCCGCGGCAGCGTGGTAAGTTCGTGGCTGCTCGACCTGACCGCGATTGCGCTGGCGGAAAATCCCACGCTTGCCGAGTACACCGGCTTCGTTCAGGATTCCGGCGAAGGCCGCTGGACCATTCAGGCCGCCATTGACGAAGCGGTTCCGGTGGATGTTCTTTCGGCGGCGCTCTACACCAGGTTCCGTTCGCGGCAGGAGCATACCTTCGCGGAAAAAATGCTGTCTGCGATGCGGCAACAATTCGGTGGTCACGTCGAACCGGGAACGCTCAAGAAGTAGATATGGCCCAGACTGAAGTCATGCCTGCAGTGGAGCAGCAGCGGATCGGCAAGCTCGGCGATCCCTGCGCCATGGTGATTTTTGGCGCCAGTGGCGACCTGACCCGCCGCAAGCTGATTCCCGCGCTTTACAATCTGGCAAAAAACGATTTGCTGTCGCAGGACTTCGCCGTGATCGGCGTTTCGCGTTCGCCTTTGTCCGACGAGGATTTCCGCAGCAAAGCCTCGGAAGACATCAAGGAATTCGCCACCGACAAGGTGGACCCCGCCATTTGGGAGTCGTTCGTGCGCCGGCTTTACTACCTGAGCGGCGACATGAGCGACAAGAAACTCTATCTGGAACTGAAAGATTTGCTCGACAAAGTTGACCGCGACCACTCTACTCACGGCAATCACATGTACTACCTGGCCACTGCGGCTGATTTTTTTGGTCCCGCAGTTGAGCACCTCGCGGAAGTCGGCCTGATGCAGGAAGACGATCAGCACTGGCGGCGAGTGGTCATCGAAAAACCCTTTGGGCACGATCTCGAGTCTGCCCGGTTGCTGAACCAACAATTGCTGCGGGTGGCAAGCGAAAAGCAGATATACCGCATCGACCATTACCTGGGGAAGGAAACCGTCCAGAACATCCTGGCGCTGCGCTTTGCCAATGGAATCTTCGAGCCCATCTGGAACCGGCGCTACATCGACCATGTCCAGATTTCCGTAGCGGAAACCGTGGGCGTGGAGAAGCGCGGCGGTTATTACGACAAGGCGGGCGCGCTGCGGGACATGGTGCCTAACCACATCATGCAGCTCATCAGCCTGACTGCGATGGAACCGCCGGTTTCATTTCGTGCCGACGCCGTGCGCGACGAACAGGGCAAGATTCTGCATGCCATCCAGCCCATGAGTTCCGAAGACGTGCTGACCCGGACGGTCCGCGGACAATATGGCGAGGGCACCAGTGACGGAGAACGCGTGCCTGCCTACCGCGCGGAACAGGGCGTGCCGCCCGATTCCAAAACCGAAACCTTCGTTGCCATGAAGCTGCAGATCGATAACTGGCGCTGGGCCGACGTTCCCTTTTATCTGCGCACCGGCAAACACCTCCCCAGCCGCAGCACCAGCATCGTCATCCAGTTTCGCCGTGCTCCGTTTGTTCTGTTCCGCGACACTCCGGTGGAGAACCTCATGCCCAACCAACTGGTGCTGCATATCCAGCCGGAAGAAGGCATTTCGCTGCGCTTCGCCGCCAAGGTGCCGGGACCGGCGATGCGGCTGGGCGCGGTGAACATGAGCTTTGAATATTCCGATTACTTCGGGGCCATCCCCAGCACCGGCTACGAGCGCCTGCTGCACGATTGCATGATCGGCGATGCCACCCTGTTCCAGCGCGCGGACATGGTCGAAGCGGGATGGTGCGTGGTCAGTCCCGTGCTTGACGTCTGGAAGGCTTTGCCGCCGCGCAATTTTCCCAACTACGCCGCCGGCACCTGGGGCCCCAAAGAGGCCGAAGACCTGCTGGAACGCGACGGCCGCCACTGGAGGAATTTCGACAAATGATTCTGGCAGGCGACATTGGAGGTACCCACACCCGGCTGGCCTTCTTCGACGCGGTCGATGGCCGTTTCAGCCTGGTCTCCGCATCCATCTTTCCCAGCCGCGATTATTCCGGCCTGGATGAGATCGTGACCAAGTTTGTCGATACCTCGAACCTGCATCCCGACACTGCCTGCTTCGGCATTGCGGGCCCGGTGCGCAACGGACGCGTGGAGGCGTCCAATCTTCCCTGGATCATCGAATCCAATCGTCTGGCCGATGAGCTCAAGATCAAGAAAGCCTTTTTGATTAACGATCTCGAAGCCAACGCCTGGGGCATTCCCGCTCTCGATGCCAAGGACGTGGTCGCGCTCAATCAGGTGAAAGGAGAACCCGTGGGCAACCAGGCGGTGATCGCCGCCGGAACCGGATTGGGCGAAGCCGGAATGTACTGGGACGGAACCAGGCACCACGTTTTCGCCAGCGAAGGCGGGCACGGAGATTTCGCGCCCCGTACCCAGTTGGAAGTGGAGCTGTTCAATTACCTGCAAGTCAGATTCGGCCATGTCAGCTATGAACGCATCGTTTCCGGGCCCGGCCTGGTAAATGTATTCAACTTTCTGCGCGACACCGGACGCGGGACGCCTCCGCAATGGCTGGCGGATGAGATGGCACACTCGGACCCCGCGGCCGCGATCTCGCGCGCCGGCATCGACAGCAAGTGCGGCCTATGCGAACAGGCCCTGGACCTGTTTGTCTCCATCTATGGCGCCGAGGCGGGTAATCTGGCGCTCAAGATCATGGCTACGGGCGGGATCTATCTGGGCGGCGGGATCGCTCCCAAGATGCTTTCAAAACTCTCTGGGCCGTTGTTCATGCAGGCCTTCACCGGCAAGGGTCGGATGCAAGCCTTGCTGGAGTCCATGCCGGTCAGGGTGATCACCAACGACCGCATTGCTTTGCTGGGCGCTGCGCGGTGTGCCCTGGTCAAAACCACGGCAGCGTAAAATACCTTCTGCATGCCGGTTCAACCTGAAATTCGCATTTTGCAGACGGCCGCCGAATTGTTTGAAGCGGCAGCGGCCGAGTTCGCGGCTCAGGCTTGGCAAGCGGTGCGGGCCAGTGGAAGGTTTACCGTGGCTCTCTCCGGCGGCTCAACCCCCAAAACCCTGTATTCCCTGCTGGCCACCAGGCCTGACATTGCATGGGACAAGATTTGTTTTTTCTGGGGCGACGAGCGCCACGTTCCTCCCGACCATCCCGAAAGCAACTACCGCATGGCCAATGAGGCATTGCTCTCCAAAGTCCCGGTGCGGCCGGAAAATATCTTTCGTATCCATGCCGAGGAAAAGGACGCGGCCGCGGCGGCGCTGCAATACGATCAAGCACTCCAGGAGTTCTTTCGCCTCTCGCCCGGCCAGTTTCCCCGCCTTGACTTGATCCTCCTGGGCACTGGACCCGATGGACATACGGCTTCGCTTTTCCCCGGCACTGCCGCGCTGAATGAAACTCAGCGCCTGGTGGTTGCCAATTGGGTGCCGAAATTCAACACCCACCGCATCACTTTCACTTTCCCGGTCCTGAATGCCGCCGCCTGCGTTATTTTTCTGGCCAGCGGACCCGACAAGGCTTCAATCCTCCACCAGGTTCTCGAGAACAGCGCCGCCGATCTGCCAGCGCAAAAAGTGCAGCCCACGAACGGAAAACTGATTTGGCTGGTCGATGAGGCAGCGGCGAGCGCTTTATCTGATCGCACACCTCGCCATTAGCTACCTGAAACTCCGGTCCTTCCACCGAAGACGCTCGCGCAAAACTGAATTTTGCAAACCCGAAAGACTCTCGTTGTTGTTCTCGACCCTGCGACCGGGCTGAACCTGAATCCTACTGAATTTCGATCGAGACTACCCGTCCCGCACCGGCGCCTGTTTCCCGGTAGTTGAGCGCAACCTTCTGCTTACTCCATGAGCAGGAAAAAAGGTCCGCTCCGATCAGCAACACGTGTTTGCTGTCCGGTACCTGCATCTTCCAGGTTTTCCCGCCCGAGACCACGGTCAGGGTTGCCTGGGGCGGGGTGGAGCAGTCCACGCCGGTGATTGTGCCTTTAAGAAAGCTGGGCGGAGTTTGACTTGGAATTACGCGCACCTGTTCTTCAACGCTAGAGCCCTTCCCGCTTCCTGTTCCCATGGAGCCGTTGTCCTGTGCTTCCTCGCCATTTGCCGGTCCGGCTCCAAAACCCGCCGACTGCCGTTCCTGCATCGCAGCCTTAAATTGCAAAGCTTGCTCCATCGTCCCGCTGGCTCTTGCCGCCACCTCGGGGCTGCCGCTCCGGGCCAATACCTGCAAGATTGCAATGGCCGCATCCGGCTGCCGGTTGTTCATGTAGATTTGCGCGAGATTGAACTGGTAATACTCGTTCCGCGGGCTCAGAGACACTGCCTTCTGCATGCTGGTGAGCCCCTTGGCTGGATCTCCCGCGGACACCTGGGCGAACGCCAGGAGACTGTAAGAGTCGGCGAAATTGGGATCGAGCGCGATGGCGGTATCCAGGTGCATGATCATTGCCGACGAATCCGATGGATCCGCGAATCCTCCCTCGCGGCTCATCAGCAGCGCCAGGTAATAGTGCACGCGCGGATCCTTGGAGTCAGCCTGGGCCGCGCGTTTAAAATATTCTGCCGCCTGGGTAAAGGCCTGCTTCTGCAGGTAGGCATAACCCAGGCCACGGCAAGCCGCCCCATTGTTTGGCTCCGCCTTCAGGATCTCCTCGAATTCCGCGATGGCTTTCTCCTGGTAATCGCGGGAATGGAGATGGATATCGGCCAGCACAGCACCGCTGTCCGCCGGACTCAGCGGCTGCACCGCATACTGGTTACTGATAATGTTAGCGGGGGTCGGCATGGGATAGTACTTATAGCGACCGCTGCTTATGTAGTTGCGCAAGGCTTTGTCGAACTCGCCTGCACTCATGCCGAAGCTCTTCTGAATGGCATCCTCGGCCGGAAGGTTCTTGTCCTTCTTTAAGTCAAAGTACGTGGAGAGTTTGGGAATCAGGCCGTTGTCGTAGAGATAGTGCACGACCATTCCTGATTCGGCGTAAAAGACCGTACGATGACTGCCGCTCTCGTTGTAGGTCGATGAATTCTGCTGCACTCGGAAAAGATCTGCGATCTTCATCACGCCGTTCTGCTGCAGCACCCGGTATTCATCCTCCGGGACCTTGCCCACACGGGCCTCTTTGCTATCGACCTCGATGCTTGAGAAGTATTCGGCAAACCCCTCTTCAAACCACGGATCCACCCTGGCGGTGAGCACCCCGTTCATGAGCTGGTGGGCATACTCGTGAAAGACCACGCTCCAGGGATTCTCGGTGGACATGTCGAGCATGATGAAGCTGCGGTCCTGGCCGCCTTGAAACAACCCTGCAAGCTGTACCGGCTTTCCGTTCCACAGGGGCACGAACTGTCTGAACTCTTTGGCATTGCGGAAGGCAACAATCTGCAGGGGCACGGGAATATTTATATTCGCCTTCGTCAGCAGGGCCCCGAAGACGGCGCGCATTTGCTCGAAGCGCATGGCGGTCTCCCGTCCGCGTTTTTCTCCGGCATCGGTCACAACCGAAAAATGAGGTGACTTGACTTCAATCCATTGCGCATCGGCGGCGAACACGGGAACCGCGCTCAGGGTGAGCAGCAGCAGGAAGAACGGGCGCGCATACCATGGAAGCTGAGAGCGCACAGACAAAACTCCGGAAGGATAGTAGCTCAGGCCGGGGCGCAATCCAAGTCTCCAGTGAGGAGCTTTCTAGAACACCGGCACCAGGTTGTGCTTCTTGGAATACATCTTGCGATCGACCGCCCGCAAAACATCTTCGGCGTCGGAGCCGGTGACATAGGGGGCAAGGGCCCAGCTGAACGAGAGTTCGAAGCCCTTCTTGCTGGCCAGGTTCCACTGATCCACTTCCCGGAGGATCCGCTGCACCGGGGAATCGGCCTGCTCTTCAGTGGTGTCAGGCATCATGATCAGAAATTCGTCTCCACCCTGACGGAATGCCAGGTCGGCGCCGCGGAAGACCGTCTTCAATATCCGGGCAAACTCGATCAGGACTTTGTCTCCTTCGAGTGCTCCGAATTTGGAACTTATGGCGCTGAAGCCGTTCAAGTCAATCGCCATGAAAGTCAGGCTGCTGCCCAGCCGGTTGGCGCGCGCCACTTCCCGCGGAAGCAGTTCATTCAGGGCCCGCCGGTTCAAAAGCTGGGTAAGGGGATCGATCAGCGACAGACTCTCGAGCCGCTCATTCAAAACCAGTTCGCGAATCAAGGCCAGACGAGTGCTGTTGAGCGTCCGCTTTTGCGTCAACAAGTAAATATTGAACAGTAAGACCAGTGAGATCAGTCCAAAGAACAGTTGCGGCAGATAGAAGCGGTCGATGTGCACAAAAAGCTGCGACCACACCAGATTGGGCAAGATTAGCGCCAGCAGTCCCGAAGTCAGGACCAGCATCACCAGGATTCCGATGGACCAGAGCTGCAGGTCGCGTCCGGAAAGGTGCTGAATCTGCTGCTGAATCTCGTCCGCGCGCTCCAGCATGGAGGGTTGGAGTGGGCGCTCTTCACCGGACTGCGACATTCTCCCTCCTCTCCAATACAGGGCTCCCTGATCTGGAACACTCGTCCTTAGAATTTGTATCGCAATTGGGGCAGGCAGGGAGGGGGAAAAGCTTTTTCCGCGATTACCTTCGTAATCGGGGGCTGGAACCGCCAGGACTCTTCAGGGGTAATCGACATCCACCAGTACGTTGTGTCCGCTCTCCTTGCGGAATGTGACCAGAACTCTCTGGCCTACGGGCAGCGCGTTTCGCATGTCGCCCTCGAGCACCAGCAGGTTCGACGCCCCGCCGCCGTCAGTGAGGGTCACAATCGATTTGTTGGGCTGTCCCACGCCCGATTCGTAGAACTGCACACTCTGCACTTTGCCCCGCTGGCTAAGCCCACCTGCGGCGGTCGCGGTTGCCGCGGCGGAACCCTGCTTGCCGCTGCCCCACTTGCGCAGCTCGATGAGGACATTTAATGCAACGATGCCCGACATGGCGGCCATGATCAGGGACATGAACAATCCATCGACGGTGGTGATCGAACCGTAGAACACGATCCAGGCAATACCCAGAAGCGGAACCAGCGCCAAAAGCACCGAGATGACCAGCATCATGATTTCGTCCGGAAGAGTCCGCGAGAGGTGGAAGTCACGGCCAACAGATTAGCAAAAAAACGGGTTTCAGGGTTTCAAAGTTTCAAGGTTTCAGGTTTCAAGGTTTCATGGTTTCAGGGTTTCAGGGTTTCCAGGTCAAGATTTCATGGGTTCTTGTTCTTGAAACTTTGAAACGTGAAACCTTGAAACTACGACTTATGAAACCTTGAAACTGCGACTTATTTCAGGCGCAAGTGTCGCGCCAGTCGGAGATTTCCTTCAGGCCGTCGGCCCGGGTCTGTTCAAAGAGCCGCACGCGATGGCGCGAGTGCTCAAATTCATGAATGTCCGCCCACACTTCAGCCTGCCAGGCTTCATCGTGAATTGCGGTTTCGCCACAGGAGGCACAACGGGTGTGAAGCTTTCGAATCATGCGAGATGGAACGGCAATCGGGCCGGGAGGCAGTTCGACGAAGACGCAGCGCACTTCCAGTATGTCTTCGTTGTCGCCGATGATGTGCTCGTAGCGCAGCAGGTAACCGAACGCCAGTTTTCTTGCTTCCTGTTCAGCCTCGGCGCGGGTGTGAAAGGGACCGTACTCGGCCCGCATCTGTTCGGTCGAATCGCAAGCCATCCAAAACGTTTCCTTGTATGCCATCTTTGCCTCGCGGGGTCGGACTTTGGCTGGCTCAGCTAAGGGCCGAAGGGTCCTGGAAAATACTCCCCGCTCTGAGGAATGCAATTGAACTGCCGGGACGAAACCACCGCAGAGATGGCTATAGGTCGTTAATCATCAACTACTTACGAGATTCCCCAAAAGAACGCCCGAGAGCAAAATGCAAGCTTTTGCAGCCTTTTCCCCCGGCGCCAGGGTTGCCCCATCCTCCTTTCGCCCGCTCCGCGAAAGAGGGTGGGGCCTTGGGATGTACGAGAACCAGGTCAGATCAATCTTGATAGAAGGACGATTGCCCGGCTTTTTCAGGAAGCGAAGAGTTGGCAATAGCTCAATTCGACACCGTCCGTTTCCAGTTGACACCATCTCTTTCGAGCGGCGTCATCCTGAGGGACTTCAGTCCCAAAGGATCCGGCGTGCACCGGCAGCAAGCCAAGGGCAAGGGGTGAGTCAGCTTCACGCCAGATCCTTCACGGCCAGAAGGCCGTTCAAGATGAGGCCTGGTGGATAAGGAGAAATTTCAAACTGAGCCCCTGGAGAAAACCAACGCTGCTCTGATACTGCCAAGTCAAAAACAAGCAAGGGCGGCTAGCCGCTCTCCATACAACGATCTTTTCCTCTTGCCGGAAGTAGCGGAGCTTTGCTCCGCCGGACAGCCGGGGGCGGCTGTCCCCACATTATCTTCCCTCAGGAAGCAATCCTCCCGGACAAGACATCTCCAAGTCGCACGGCGACATCCTCCTGCCATCTCTCGCCGCCGTGCCGGGCGACATAGATGGCCAGTTCCAGGCGGCTCCATACTCCCAGTTTGTCGAAGGTGTTGCGCAGGTAGTTTTTCACCACCTGCTCAGTGGTGCCAATGGCTCGGGCAATTTCGCGGTTGGTCTGGCCTTCCCAGACCAGGCCCGCCACTTGCAATTCTTTTGCGGTCAGCCGTTCACGAGGTTGCATGTTTCATCTGCTCCTTCTCAAACATCGCGGTCGCCAGCTTCACCCGTTTCCTGCCGTCCCGAATACCCGCCCGCAAGAAGAGCGTCCGCAGGTGCTGTTTTACGGTGCGCGGGCTGATGCTCAGTTGCGCCGCGATCTCTTTGTTGCTGCAGCCCTGGATCAGCAGCTGCAGGACTTGTTCATCACGGGGTGTAATCTTGATCTGGTTCAGGCTCAGCATGACGATTCCTCACTCATATGGATTGCTGATATTGATCGCTTTTGCCCTGCGCTTACGGTTGCGACCGGGCTGCGATCCGATTTACACAGAAGCAACTGCTTCGCCAAAGCTTCGCCGCCTCGCACCAAGGGACAAAGCCTTGCGAATGCTACATCTTGGTCTATGGCCTACGGTGTGCAGCCTGGTCCGCCAGGCCTGATACGGGACAGCTCGTCCCACAATGGGCGCGGGCCCGGATAGAATTGCCTGCAAGGGGGACCCTATGCGCGTCCTGGTAGTCGAAGATGAGCTCAGGCTGGCCGAAAACGTCGCCCGCAGTTTGCGAGAGAGCGCCGGCTACGCAGTCGATGTCGCCGCCGACGGCCAGGAAGGATTGTTCCTGGCGGAATCGAACCCCTACGACGTGGTGCTGCTCGACCTCATGCTACCCAAACTGGACGGAATGGAACTGCTGGGCAGAATCCGCCAGTCCGGCCAGCACACGCCCGTCCTGGTGCTGACCGCGCGGGACGACAAGGAATCCGTCGTTGCCCTGCTCAATGCCGGGGCCGACGATTATCTGACCAAACCCTTCGATCTGGGCGAACTGCTGGCGCGCACCAAGGCCTTGATCCGCCGCGGCAAGGGACAGCCCTCCCCGGTGGTCGTCATCGGCGACCTCGAACTCAACACCGTCAATCGCACCGTGCAGCGCGGCGGAAAGGCCATCTCGCTTACCGCGATGGAGTATCGCGTTCTCGAGTACCTGATGCACCGCCCACGCGCCGTGGTCTCAAAGACCGAACTGCTCGAGCATCTATACGACTACAACTGGGAAAAATTCAGTAACGTGATCGAAGTCTATATCTCAGGGCTGCGGCGCAAACTGAACCAGGACTCGTCGCGGCAACTGATCCGAACCCTGCGCGGGCAGGGGTATATGTTGCAGGAGTAATTTCAGAAATAACCTACATGCGGCGCGACTCCATTCAACGGCGGCTTATCGCTTCAGTCCTGCTGTCGCAGATCATCCTCACCGCCGGGCTGGTGGTCATCGGCGTCCTGGTCACTTACTGGCGACTGATATCGACGCTCGACACCAGCATGCAGGCCCACGCCACCAGCGTGGCCGTATTGGTCCGCTATACCGAAGACGCCAGCGGGCACGTATACTTTGACAACAGCCTGCTGCCCGAGTCGATTGACCCTCTTCATCCCGACCAGTTCACGGTCTGGGCCGACCGCACCGGATTTCTCACCCGTTCCGAAGATTGGCCCGAAGGCCTGCAGTTCCAGCCCGGCCCCAGCGAACATTGGAATTTCACCTGGGCCGGGGTCCCTTATCACGCTCTGCGCGTGACCCATGTTCCGGTGCTGGACCGGGAAGAGGGCGCAGCCTTCCGTCCCCAGACCCTGACTATTGTCTATGCCTCGCCGCTGGTCCGGATTCGACACCAGGTCAAGGTCGCGGGAGGGTCCATTGCCCTGGCCAGCCTGCTGCTGCTCGGCATAACCACCGGGCTGGCTTCGTGGAGGATTCGACGCAGCCTGCTGCCTCTCCAGATCCTGGCGCGACAGGCTGCCCTGGTCTCGACCCAAAGCTGGAAGCTTCAGCCCCCCAGGGAAGCCGAGGAGATCGAGGAGCTGCGTCCTTTGACCGAATCGATGACCCAGATGCTGGCGCGTCTCGAGTACGCCTTCAAACAGCAGCGGGAATTCGTGGGTAACGCCGCCCACGAGCTGAAGACGCCGGTGGCGGTGCTGAAGTCCACCCTGCAGTCCTTGCTGCAGCGTCCCCGCAGTTCGGAAGAGTATCGCGCCGGCCTGCAGGCATCGCTCCAGGATATGGACCGGCTGGAACAACTGCTGCAGTGGATGCTCCGCCTGGCCCGGGCCGAGCAGTGGACTCAAAATTCGCAGGCGCGCAATCTCGATCTCATCGACATCAACTTCACCTGCGAGGAAGCAGTCGAGAGAATTCGCGCTCTGGCTGAGTCTCGCAACACGACCATTCATCTGAGCACCAACGGCCCAGTCCCCATCCGCGCCGATCCCGAGGACTTGCAGCTGGTGTGGACGAACCTGCTGGAGAACGCGGTTCGTTATAGTCCCGAGGGAACATCGGTGGAAGTCGCGGTGACCCGCGACGCCGGCCGGGCGCGGATCTCGTTTCAGGACCACGGCGTCGGCATTGCCGCCGACGATCTGCCCAAGATTTTCGAACGCTTCTATCGCGGAGAGCGCTCTCGGGCCCGGACCACCGGCGGCTTTGGCCTGGGGCTGGCTATCGCCAAGGCCCTGGTGGAGGCTTACGGCGGAAGCATTGCCGCGGAAAGCACTCCCGGGCAGGGCACCCGCATGACGGTTGAGCTTCCCGTTCCGAAGCAATAGGCGGCCCTGACAGTAGCGCCGGCATCTTGCCGGCTGTCCCGAGGGCGTCCCGCCCTCGGCCGTATGGACGGGATCGCCAACGACGGCCGCCGGGACGGCGATACTTTGCCCTCGGGCCGGCTTCAGCTTCCCTTAAGGTACGTTCCGGTAATATTTGCGGTTCGGCCCCGAACACGGTGACGCCTATGCCAAATTATTTTTGCAGCCGCATTGCCGGCAAACAGTTGAGGTTGTTCTTCGCAACACTCGGCCTGCTCGCGACGGCATCAGCCCAGAATTCACTCCCTGCGGTAGATGTCGAAAGCAATCCGAATCAGGCCACGAACTCTGCTCCCCTGACCGTGACCTTGCAGGATGCCATCGCCCGCGCCCGAAAAAATGATCCTGTATATCACGCCGCCCTCACGGCTTACGGTTCCGCGAAAGAAGACCGCGTACAAGGCCGCGCCGCCCTGCTGCCGGGCGTGAACTACGACGCCGGATTTCTTTACACTCAGGGCAATGGCACATCCACGGGGCGCTTCGTGGGCGCCAATGGAGTGCATGAGTATCTCAGCCAGGGCAATGTTCACCAGGACATCTCGCTGCAGGGCATAGCAGAATATCGGCGCACGCGGGCCGCGGAAGCAGTGGCACGGGCCCGCTCTGAAATCGCCGCCCGCGGGCTGGTGGTCACGGTGGTCCAGGCCTATTATCACTTCGTGGTGGCGCAGCGGAAGTATGACACCGCGCAGCGCGCCGCCAGCCAGGGCCGGCGCTTTCTCGATATCAGCCAGAAACTTGAACAGGGCGGCGAGGTAGCGCACTCGGACGTGATCAAGGCCCAGATACAATTTCAACAGCAAGAGCGCGACCTGCAGGAAGCGGAGCTCGAAATGAATCGCAGCCGCCTTGAGCTCGCTGTGCTGATCTTCCCCGACTTCAACGAACAGTTCAGCGTCGTGGACGATTTGCAAACTCCCGAGCCGCTACCGTCCCTGGGCGAGGTCCAAACCGCGGCCGCCCGACAGAACCCTGACCTGCGTGCTGCCGTGGGCACCCTTCAGGAAGCGCGGCAGCAAGTCGGCGTTGCATGGTCTGGTTTCTTACCTTCTCTCAAGCTGGACTATTTCTACGGCATTGACGCGAACCACTTCGCAACCCGACAATTCGACCCGGCCTCGCAGCTGTCAGTGCGCAATCTCGGGTACGCCGCTACCGCCACCCTGCAGTTGCCGGTCTGGAACTGGGGAGCGAATCGCAGTCGATTGAAGCAGGCCGGCTTGCAGCGCGAGCAGGCGCAACTGGAGCTGACATTCACCCAGCGGCAGTTGCTGGCAAGGTTGCGCTCCCTGTACGACGAGGCTCAAACCGCGCGATCAGAGCTGGATTCCCTGAACCAGTCGGCGGAACTGGCGGCGGAAAGCCTCCGCCTGACCACGCTTCGCTATCAATCAGGAGAAGCCACAGTGCTCGAAGTAGTGGACGCACAAAATACCTCCACCCTGACGCGCAACGCTTTCAGTGACGGCCAGTCGCGCTTTCGCGTAGCCCTGGCCAACCTTCAAACCCTGACAGGAACCTTCTGACAACACAGAAACAAAATCGCAAGGGTGCCCCGTCCTCGTCTCTCCGTTTTTTGGAGAGACAGGGCGGGGTCTTCGCGCACAAATTGTCGTATCGGTGGCGCACAATTTGCCTGGCCATCGTTCCTTTATTTTTTCTGCCAGCGTGCTCCAGCAATTCCACCGAGAAGGAATCCGCGGTCCCTGTGCAGGTGGTCACGGCAAAACAGGAAACTCTGCAGCGCACGGTTACCGCCGACGCCGTGCTGTTCCCATTGCAACAGGCGGCGATCACTCCGAAGATCAGTGCGCCAGTCAAAACTTTCTACATCAAGCGTGGCAGCAAGGTGCGAAAAGGCCAGTTACTGGCCGTGCTTGAGAATCGCGACCTCTCCGCCGCCGCCCAGGAGAACAAAGGCTCCTACGACGAGGCCCAGGCGGCCTACGAGACCACCACCACCTCCGCCCTGCCGCAGGAAGTCCAGAAAGCGCAACTGGACGAGCAAGCCGCGAAGCAACTTTTGGCCGCGCTGCAGAAAATTTACAGCAGCCGGCAGGAACTTTTTCAGCAGGGAGCGATGCCGCGCAAAGACCTCGACCAGGCGGGTGTGGACCTGACCAACGCGCGCAACCAGTATGAAATCGCAAAGCAGCATCTCGACGCGCTGATGAAAGTGGGGAAACAGCAACAGCTAAAGTCCGCGGCGGGGCAACTGGAATCCGCGAAAGGCAAATACCTGGGCTCGGCGGCGCAACTGAGCTATTCCGAAATCCGCAGCCCCATGGATGGCGTGGTGGCCGACCGACCGCTCTACCCCGGAGAGATGGCCGCGGCCGGCGCTCCCCTGCTCACCGTGATGGATATTTCCCAGGTCATCGCCCGCGCCCACATTCCGCAGCCCGAAGCCGCGCTTGCTCAAAGCCGGCGACAAGGCAGCCATCACCGTGCCCGGCGAGGAGAATCCGATCGAGGGCAAGATCACGGTGGTCAGCCCGGCGCTCGATCCCAACAGCACCACGGTCGAGATCTGGGTGCAGATCAGGAACCCCGACCAGCGCCTGAAGCCGGGCACCAGCGTGCAGCTTTCGATGCTGGCGCAGACCATTCCGAATGCCCTGGTCATTCCCGCTGCGGCGCTGCTGACCGCGCAGGACGGCACAACGTCGGTCATGCAGGTCAGCGCTGACGATCACGCCCACCAGAAAAACGTGGGCGTCGGCATTCGGCAAAGCGATGCGGTGCAGATCATCAAAGGTCTTCAAGCTGGAGACCGCGTGGTCGCGTCCGGGGCTTACGGCCTGCCGGATAACAGCAAGATCAAAGCGGAAAGCCAGAATGAAAAGTAGCCGGGAAGCGAATTCGTCAGACTCGGCCTACTGGTTTTCGCGTTACTCCAAGCCGTTGATCTTCGTGATCCTGACCCTGGCGTTGGTCGGCGGCTTCCTGGCTTTCAGCATTCCGGTTGCAGTCTTTCCCGCGACCAACTTTCCTCGCATCCTGATCGCCGTGGACAACGGTGTCATGCCCACCGATCAGATGATGGTGACCATCACGCGCCCCATCGAAGAAGCCGTGAACAGCGTCCCCGGACTGCAGGAGGTGCGCTCGATCACCAGCCGCGGCTCCGCCGAAATCGATCTGTTCTTCGACTGGAACGTGGACACCATCCTCACCCTGCAGTACGTAAACGCCGCCCTGTCGCGCGTCCAGACGGACCTGCCGCCGACCGCCAGCGTAGTGGCCAATCGCATGACCTTCGCCAGCTTCCCCATCATTGGATACAGCCTGACTTCGGCCACCATTCCACAAACCCAGCTCTGGGAGATGGCCACCTACGACATCAAGCCGCGGCTGAACCGGCTGAACGGCGTATCCACAGTCCTGGTGCAGGGCGGTCAGGAGCCGGAATTCCACATCACGCCCGACCCCGCGAAACTGCTGACCGCGAACGTCACCGTTACCGACATCCTGGACACGATGAAGCGCACCAATCTCATCGATTCCCCGGGACTCTTCGAACGCAACCATCAGCTGGTGCTGGCGCTGGTGAGCGGGCAGGTGCGAACGCCGCAACAGATCGCGGACACGGTCATCCGGAACACGCCCGCGGGCATTCCCGTGCGCATCGGCGACGTGGCCACCGTCGCGCCCGGGGTCAAGCCCGTATATACGCTGGTCACGGCCAACGGCAAGCCCGCCGTGCTGCTCAACATCAATCGCCAGCCCGACAGCAACACCGTCCAGGTGGCGGACGAAGTCCACCGTCAAGTCGCGGAGATTCGTAAATCGCTGCCGCCGGGAATTGAAATCAAGCCGTTCTATGACCAGTCCATCATCGTGGGCGATTCCATCAGGAGCGTGCGCGATGCCATTCTGCTGGGCTTGATTCTGGCCTCCATCATCCTGGTGGTTTTCCTGCGCGACTGGGGAACATCAATTGTCGCCGGTCTGGTGATTCCGGTAACCGTGCTGGTGACGTTCATCGCGCTCAAACTCCTGGGCCAGAGTTTCAACCTGATGACGCTGGGCGGGCTGGCCGCAGCCGTGGGGCTGGTGATTGACGATGCCATCGTGGTCGTGGAAAACATCGTGCTTCACCGCGATGCCGGCGAAGGCCGGCTGCAAGCCATCCATGGCGCTTTGAAAGAGATCACGATTCCTTTGATCGGCTCGACGGTGACACCGGTGGTTGTCTTCCTGCCCTTGATTTCAATCACTGGAGTGACCGGAACATTTTTCCGCGCCCTGGCTGTGACCATGAGTGTGTCCCTGTTCACATCACTGGCCCTGGCCCTCAGCTGGACGCCAAGTCTGAGCCAGTACTTCATCGGCAGGCGCAAGCAGGGCCACAGGCAGGACGAAGAGAACGGGCCGATCGAGGATCCGGAACAAGCGTCCATGGAGCGATTGCTCGCCGCCGAAGATGCTTCTCTCGGCGGATTCTTCAGAAAGATCGTGGACTTCCACGCCCGCTGGCTGCGCCGGGCCCTGGCCCATCCCGCGTGGCTGGCAGGTTTGAGCCTCCTCCTGGTCGCCGCCTCTTACGTTTGCTACCGCTATTCCGGCTCCGACTTGATGCCGGAAATGGACGAAGGCGGATTCACCGTGGACTACTGGACGCCCGCCGGCACTTCGCTCGCGGAGACCGACCGCATGGTCACCCACATGGAGCAGATCCTGAATTCTGTGCCCGAGGTGGAGAGCACTTCGCGGCGCACTGGCCTGGAACTGGGTCTGGCGGCAGTGACCGAGGCGAATCGCGGCGACATTCTGGTCAAGCTAAAAGAAAATCGTGATCGAAATATCGACGACATCATGGAAGAAGTCCGGAGTAAAGTGACGGCGCAGGAACCGGCCGTACGGGTTGAGTTCGTACAGGTCCTGCAGGACATGATCGGAGATTTGACTAGCGAACCCGAGCCCGTCCAGATCAAGCTGTTTTCGCCTGACCCCGCCCTCCTGGAAGCGTGGGCTCCACGAGTCGCGGCCGCCATCGGCAAGATCGACGGCGTGGTGGACGTACTCGATGGAATCGAAAACACCATCAGCGGGCCCGCCACCACGTTTCAGATCAATCCCAGTGTCGCCGCCCGCGCTGGATTCACCCCCGAGGAAATTGCCACCGATGCGGCGGCGATTCTGGGTGGCGAACCAGCCGCTGCACCTGTGATCAGCGCCGATCGTCCCTACACTGTGCGAGTCCGCTTCCCCGCTGGAAACCGGGCGTCCCTTGAAGCCATTCGCGACACGCTGCTGAGCAGCAGCACGGGCAAGACCGCAACCCTCGGGGCCCTGGCCACCATCACCGAGTTGCCTCCGCAAACCGAAATCCGCCGGGAAAACCTACAGCGCGACGTCTCGGTAACGGCGCGTCTCGAGGGCACCGACCTGGGAAGCGCGGTCGCCGCGGTGCAGAAGGCGGTGGACGCTTTACATCTTCCCTCCGCCATTCGCGTGGAGTACGGCGGCACCTACAGGCAACAACAGAAATCCTTCGCTGACCTGGTTCTGGTGCTGCTTCTGGCCATCGTTCTGGTGTTCATCGTTCTGCTCTTCGAATTCGGATCATTCGCCGCCCCGTTGGCCATCCTGGCGTCCGCATTGCTATCAACCGCAGGAGTGTTCATCGCTCTGATGATTACCCGCACCACATTCAATGTGTCTTCCTTCATGGGAATAATCATGGTGGTTGGGATCGTGGCCAAGAATGGAATTCTTCTGCTGGATGCGGACCAGAAATTTCGCGTCCTTGGATTTTCCGCGGAGGATGCCATGCTCCAAGCTGGACGTCGCCGTCTGCGTCCCATCGTCATGACCGCGCTGGCCACGGTGGCGGGAATGTTGCCGCTGGCGTTTGCGCTGGGAGCCGGCTCGCAGATGCTGCAACCTCTCGCCATCGCCGTGATCGGAGGCGTGCTGATCTCAATGGCCTTGTCGCTGATCATCACCCCCGCGGTCCACTACTATCTGCACCGTCCGCACAGAGCCCTTCAACCTTGACCTTGGGCGCCCAATCAGCCGGTTCGATACCTGAGCCGAAAGTGCACAACTTTGCACACCCGCCTCCGCTAGAACCAGCCTGGTCTTCCCCATGCCCCGGCAAGGGCGTGTCCCGGGACCGCAAATTGTCGAACTTAGGGCATCATGGCTTATACTTTGCAGCGACTTACCTCCACTTTTGAACCGGGTTCCTCATCCAGTCATCAAAGCAGTGGGAACTTCGGTGCACGCTTTGGTAAGCCGGTTTGGTTTGTGGATTGCATTACAATAGAGTTTCCGGGGTCCCCCACCGGCTGGCGCGTAATAAGATTGTGACCCAGACTGCTACCAGCCCGCAACGCAAGCCTCTTCTTGACGAGGCTTCGTTTCAACAACTTCTCTCCGCGGCCTACGTGCTCCAGGAGCACAATGATCGCTTGCGAGCGAAGGGGCATCAGGCTGACTTCGCGGAAAATCTCTCGGCAATTGTAGAAACCCAAAAATTGATCCAAACTCTGCAGCTGGACTTGCCGGCTGCCTCCGAACTTGTCGCCGAGAGAGTGCAGAAGATCACCCACGCCTCCGGAACCGCGATCGGGATTATCGAAAAGGACCAGCTTTTTTATCGCTCCGCCACCGGAACTGCCGCCCTGGACGCGGGCACCCGCATACCCCTGAATTCTGCGCTCTCGGCAGACTGCCTGAGCAAAGGCTCGGCGCTGAGTTATCCCGATGTCACTCCCAGCCTGCATGTACACTCCGAGCTTTTTCGTAATCGCGAAGTGAAAGCTTTCATCGCTGTGCCGGTTTACCACGCAGGCCAGGTGGCCGGCGTACTTGAGCTGCGTTTTGCGCGCGCCAATTCCTTTCGCGAAGCCGACCTCCGAACTGCTGAACTCATGGCGGGCCTGTTAAGCGAGGCCATGGTGACCGCGGCCCGGATGAAGTGGAAGGAGGCGCTCGCGTCGGAGCGGCAGAGCATGCTGGAAGCTCTGGAGAGAATCAAGCCCCAGATTGAACGGCTGGGCAGCGAATCCTCTCCTATCGAGAACGCAGCGCTAGCCAGGCCCTTCGCCCCGCCGCCGGCGCCGGCAGGGACCAGGCGCGAGCCTCAGGCCATTCGCAGCGCGGATGTTTGCTCCGCCTGTGGCAGTGACTTTTTTGATGAGAGCGAGTCTTTCTGCGGAATTTGTGGGACTGCTCGTCCCCTGACGCCCGCACCCATCAATGACCCAGTCCTAGATGTTGCCAACCGGAAAGACCCTCCCTGGCTGATACCTTACGGGCAGGAAAATCCCACTAACGGGAATTCCGGAGCCGGTGCAGGCCAGACCACGGACACCGTTCTCAAGAACAACCCACTTCCAGCCGCTCCGTCAGCCAGCGTTGTGTCCGAACTTCGAGTGACACCGGCCGTGGTGGCGCAGGGCGTTGTTAAACCACCGCCGGCGGAACCATTCGAACCGGACTCTATGCCAGCCTTGCCTTCGATTTCGATGAAGACCAGCGAGGCGCTTCTGCCGCTCGATCCTTTTGCAGCGCCGGCCGAAGTTCCGAGTCCGGATGCGCTGCGCATTGTTCCCGCAGATCCGGGTCCTGTAGATCCGCTTCATGTGGAACCGGGCGAAGCCGCGAAAAAAGTTGCGCCCTATCCCTGGGGATCAGCCAAGAAGACGCAGGAATGGCTGGAGACAGTCAAGTCGCACCACGGTCCCCGGGCGGAATGGCTGGCGCAGCAATGGCAAAAGCGGCGGGCCAACATTTACGTCGTCGTGGCGGCCGCAATGCTTCTGCTGGTGATCTCGGGCTGGGGTATTCGACCAGCCTCGAACCCGGCCGTGACCGCGACTCCGGTCCCCAGCCAGCACCAGGCGCCGCCTCCACCGCAGCTGACTCTGTTTGAAAAGCTTCTGGTAAATCTTGGCCTGGCGGAGGCTCCACCTCCGCCTGTCGATTTGGGTAATCCCGACACCCAGGTGTGGGTCGATGTCCACACCGCCCTGTACTACTGCCCCGGCGGCGACCTTTATGGCAAGACCGCAGATGGAAAGTTTTCCAGCCAGCGGGATGCTCAACAGGACCAGTTTCAGCCGGCTAAAGGCAAGGCCTGCCCGTAAATCTGCTCTCCCAGCCTGGTATGGAATCTACAGTATTTATTTTCCACATCTCAGGATTGACAACCTCCAACTCATAGTGTGATGTTTGGTAACCTCACCAGTTGGAGGTATGCCCGTGCCCAATCTCCAGGACAAGTTGTCTGAACCACCCTTCCCGTCCGAACTGAACCCGCTGACTAACCCGGTTCTGGAGCGCAATCTTGGACGCTGGGCCCAGGTTTACTTCAGCACTCCTCCCGCGAAACGGCAACAGGCCGTGGGCAAATTATTGGAAGAGATCCAACGCGAAACTGGTGCGGGCCCGGCGCAGAAAGAAGTCCGCCCTTATTTTGCCCGGGACGAAAAATTCCAGAGCGCCCTTTGCGCTGCCTGCCAGCACCAGAATCGGCCGGGCCACAAGTTTTGCAGCCGGTGCGGCCAGGCCCTCCATCCAGTCCAATCCGATCCGGCGCACCACCTCGGCGAAACCGAAATGAGCGAAGTGCAGCCTTCACGCTCCGAGAACGATGTGCAGTGGCTGCGCGACCGGGCCTTTAGCGGTCTGGACGGATCTGAATCTCCGCAAAGGCGGGGATGGAAATATCTTGCGGGCGCGTTGGTGCTTGTGTTGGCCGGCTTCGCGTATCTGCAGTGGACCCCGAGACCCCAAACAGGGGTGGCGCCAACCGCTACAGCGCCGCAGTTGAGTGCTCCGGTGGCTTCTCCCCTGCAAAATTCTTCTTCGAGCGGATCCAATCCCGCAGAAACAATTTCGCCGGAAGGCAAAGCACCGCAGGCCCTGAATACCGCCGAGCCACACAATCACGCAGCCATGCCTGCCGGAGTTCAGCCGGCTTCTCAGAAATCTCCACTGCTCAATACCCAAGCGCCGCAGCCGGCCCTGGCCGGCGAGGCCAGCGGCGACTCCGATCTGCGCCTCGCCCAGCGCTATCTCGGAGGAAGCTTGGGCGTCCGGGATTCCTCTGAAGCCGCGAAGCTGTTGTGGAAGTCAGTCGGGAAGCAAAATGCCACCGCGGCCCTTCTGCTGTCCGGCCTTTACTTACGCGGAGACGGCGTTCCCCGCAGCTGCGATCAGGCGCGCCTCCTGCTCATGGCCGCCGCCCGGCGCGGAGCTCCGCAGGCGGCTCAACAGTTGCGCGACTTGGAATCGCAGGGCTGCCGGTAAAAATCGCGCAGGCATCGAAATGCAAAAGCAGAAGACCCTCGAGTTCCGAGGGTCTTCTTTTTGCGTCTGGGAGTCGGTTTCGAATTCAGCGTTGCAGGTGATTACGGCGAAGGCCGGGTTGATGGAGACTGAGAATATTCTGCTCCCAGCTTTCCAGCACCTCAGGCGTGCGCCGGGACTTGCTGGCGGCGGGCTTCGTACCAGAGAGCCAACTCGACGCGGTTCCAGAGTCCGAGCTTGTCGTAGATGATTCGGAGGTAGTTTTTGACGACGTGCTCCGTGGTTCCGATGGCGTCCGCGACCTCGCGGTTTTTGAGCCCTTGAGCAACGAGTTCGATGACTTGATGTTCTCGTTCGCTGGGGATACGGTTTCCGTAACGCTGTTCTCCGAACATAATTGCCTCCGGTAAAGAATGGTTGCGAGTTTGACTCGCTTGATACCGCCAGTAATTGCAAAACGTAAGAAAAGACGATTAAAGTGCGCCTTCACCGTGCGCCGGGCCATCTTGAGCTGTCGGGCAATCTCCGCATTGTCGCAACCCTGGAGTAGCAGTTCGGCAATCTGCTGTTCCCGCGGACCCAGCCGAATAGAGCTTTCGTTCATTCCGGCTTCCCCCCTGGTTTAATGATTCAAGGCCCGATTCGGGCAGTTGTGAATAGAAGTAGCTTGCGTCCGAAGCCCCTTTGAGGCCCCGGATCACTGACTTACTCCACAGATTTATGATTTCTCCCAAAATTCATAGCATGCACACTGCCAAGCTGACCGTGGATTTCCCCTTTCAGCGGAAAATGTGGAAATTTCCGCGAAGCTCAACCGGGGGTTGGCCCAGACCTGCGTGTGGCGCTCAGGGGCATCGCAAGCTATTTGTTTTCTGTATCATAGTGATACGATTCAAGCTCCGCCGATGAACCCAGCCAGATTCCGGTGGGAGAAGAAAAATGGGATCGCAGCCGAATGATCTGTCTGCCAGGATAATTTTCCTCCGGAACCGGAGAATCTCGGCTTTTCCTTGCCGTCCTGCCGACCTTTCGGCATGGTTAAGAAAAACCTTCGACGAGGCTAAGTGCTTTATCTTCAAGCTAAGTACACTCACCGGCGAGAAAAATTTTCCCCCGAGTACCTGGGAGTTTGGAACTAATTACATCTTTTACCCGATGACGAAGTAAGCAACCCGAGGTCATATTCGTCGATGCCGCAAAAGCTAACCTCCTCAGACCGTCGTAGTGCGTGAAGACCGTGCAAAATAATGGCCGGGGACAGAGCGGACAGTTGGATGGCTTGAGGACAGCGATTTTCGAGATGGTTGCTCTGGCAGGGCGCTGTTTTTGGTTTTAAACTGGAAGGACAGGATGCCCCTTAGCAAGCTCGGGTTTCGGGCCCCTGGTCGCCGGTTTCACTTCTAATACCGGACAGGCTGCGGGAAATGGCGCAACTGTCGCGACCTTCCCCACATCTGAGTGGCAGGATCTTCGCACCTGCCGGAATACTGCACAATATTTTGCTGACGTTGGGATCTCACAAAATTCCAGGAGGCCAAAGAGTTTGAGCACCTCGAGCAGTCATCTGATCGCGCCGCACGGTGGAGAGCTAGTCGATCTTATCGCCCAACCGGAAACCATCAACCAACTGAAATCCCACTCCCGCGAGTGGCCTTCGTGGGACCTCACCGCGCGCCAACTCTGCGATCTTGAGTTGCTGCTGAGCGGCGGCTTTTCTCCCCTGCGCGGCTTCATGAATCGCGCCGACTATGAAAGCGTATGCAGCAACATGAAGCTGGCCAGCGGAGTGCTGTGGCCCATGCCCATCACGCTTGACGTGAGCGAAGAGTTCGCCAAATCTCTGAAGCCGGGCAGCACCAAAGTCGCGCTGCGCGATGCTGAGGGAGTGATGCTCGCGGTGCTGCACGTCGAGGACGTCTGGCAGCCCGACCGGCAGGCCGAGGCCAAGGCGGTGTTCAACAGCACCAGCAAAGCCCATCCGGGCGCGGATTACACCATCAACAAGGCGAATCCCTGGTATGTGGGCGGACGCATCGAAGGCACTCAATCTCCCTCCCACTACGATTTCCGTTCGCTGCGACTGACTCCGGCGGAGCTTCGTGCCGAGTTTGCGCGCCTGGGCTGGCGCCGCATCGTCGCCTTCCAGACGCGCAATCCCATGCATCGCGCGCATCAGGAACTCACTTTCCGCGCGGCCAAGCAGGTGGAGGCGAGCCTGCTGATTCATCCTGTGGTTGGCATGACCAAACCGGGCGACGTGGATTATTTCACCCGCGTTCGCTGTTACCAGTTGTTATCGTCCAAGTATCCTCCGGGCACGGTAAAGCTTTCCTTGTTGCCGCTGGCCATGCGCATGGGTGGACCGCGCGAAGCCATCTGGCACGCCTTGATTCGCAAGAACCACGGTTGCACCCACTTCATCGTGGGCCGCGACCACGCCGGTCCCGGCAAAGACACCGACGGCAAGCCATTCTATGGTCCCTACGAGGCCCAGGAAGTCTTCAAGAAACACGAGGCCGACATCGGCGTCACCATGGTTCCATTCAATATGATGGTGTACCTCGAAGATCAGGATAAATATTTTCCCACGGACGAGGTGCCCAAAGGCGCTCGCGTGCTCGACATTTCAGGCACAGAACTGCGCCAGCGGCTGAATGAAGGCCGCGACATTCCCAGCTGGTTTACTTATCCGGAAGTGGTGCAGGAGTTGCGGCGAAGTTATCCGCCGCGGCACAAACAGGGCGTGACGATTTTCTTTACCGGACTTTCCGGATCGGGTAAATCCACCATCGCCAATGTATTGCTGACCAAGTTTCTGGAAACCGGGGGACGTCCGGTGACGCTGCTGGACGGCGACCTGGTGCGCAAGAATCTTTCCTCCGAGCTGGGATTTTCGAAAGAGCACCGCGACATTAATATTCGCCGCATCGGTTACGTAGCCTCCGAAATTACCAAAAACGGCGGCATCGCAATCTGCGCTCCCATTGCGCCTTACGATGCGACCCGGAAACATGTGCGCAGTCTGATCGACCCCGTGGGCGGATTCATCCTGGTGCACATCTCCACTTCGGTCGAGGTCTGCGAGCAGCGCGACCGCAAGGGTCTTTATGCCAAGGCCCGGGCGGGAATTCTCAAGGAATTCACCGGCATATCCGATCCCTATGAAGAACCGAAAGATGCCGAGGTCGTGATCAACACGGCAGAGTTGACGCCGGAAGAGGCGGCGCAGGAGATCATCCTGCATCTCGAGCGCGAAGGCTTCTTCGGAGCGATTGGAGAACGCGCATAACCAATAACCACGTGGGGACAGCCGCCCCCGGCTGTCCCGCGGAGCGCAGCTCCGCAGATTTCTTTGCGATCTTTGCGGGCCCTTTGCGAACTTTGCCGTTAAAGATTTTGACCGCAGAGGTCGCCAAGGAAACCCGCAAAGGACGCAAAAATCGGCAACGCTAACCTACTTATGAGTGGTTCATTCCAGGCCGAAACGCTGCAACGAATCCAGTCAGCGCTGGAGTCCGCCCGCCAGGTTTTCGCCCGCTTCACGGCCGGAGAGATCGCGGCGGAATACAAAGCCGGCCACGATCCCGTCACTGAAGCTGACATGGCGGTGGATGCCGTGTTGCGTCAGGAATTGCTGCGTGCGGATGAAGGCTGGCTGTCAGAGGAAAGTGTGGACGACTTGTCGCGCCTGGAGAAAAAGCGCGTCTGGGTCGTCGATCCGCTGGACGGCACACGGGAGTTTGTTGCCGGCATTCCCGAGTTCTGCGTCTCCGTCGCGATGGTGGAAGACGGAATTCCCGTGGCAGGAGGAATCTGCAATCCCGCCACCAGCGAGATTTTTCTGGGCGCGCTGGATTCAGGCGTGACTTACAACGGCAAGCCGGTCCGCGCCAGCCAGCGAACCGCCATCGAAGGTTCTATAATTCTTGCCAGCCGGAGCGAGAGCAATCGGGGCGAGTGGAAGCGCTTCGGTAACTCTCCGGTACAGATCCGGCCCATGGGATCGGTGGCTTACAAACTGGCGCTGGTGGCCGCTGGCCTGGCAGACATCACGTTTACGCTCACGCCCAAGAATGAATGGGACATTGCGGCGGGCGCGGCCTTGGTGAGCAGCGCCGGTGGGTTCATCAGTACGCTGGACAATTCGCCATTGCGATGTAACCGCAGGTCGCCATTGTTGTCCGGGTTGCTGGCGGGCGGCCCTTTCCTGCGCGATGAATTATTCGCCCTGGTGAGTGATCACCTGCCGGCGAATTCCAGCCGCTCCCGATGACCTGGAGTTCCGCTTTCAGCCGAATCTTTCAATAACGTCCCAGGCTTACTCGTTTTCCGCCGAAAGGAGGCGACGCCCAAAAGTCGGGATCGAATGAACGTCGAAACGCATCTACTGGGTACCACCTTCTGGGCGGCGTAAAGTATTGAAAGCTGCGAGTCCGCCCGAACAGCGCGGCCCGAGGTACACGAGAAAAAACAATGCCCCACAACTTCGGATCCCTGGTGTTCACGCCGCTGGTCAAGGCTTTGCAAGAGCAGCACGGCAGCCGCCGGCAATACGAAAGATTGGAGAAGTCCAACTTGTCCCCTGGCAGGCTAGGCCCGCAGGAGTCAGAGTTCATTGCTGAGCGCGACACTTTTTACATGGCAACTCTGGGCTCGACCGGTTGGCCATACGTTCAGCACCGGGGCGGCCCCAGGGGCTTTCTGAAGGTGATCGACGAAAACACGATCGCCTTCGCGGATTTTCGCGGCAACAGGCAATACATCAGTACTGGGAACCTGATGAGCGACGGCCGCGTGGCGCTGATCTTGATGGACTATCCCAGGCAGTTGCGCCTCAAACTCCTGGGGCGTGTCGAAATACTTGAAGGCGAGCAAGCGAAAGACTGGATCGTGAAGGTTGCCGATCCGGAATATGCGGCAACCGTCGAGCGGGTGTATGTAATTCGAGTTGAAGCTTTCGATTGGAATTGTCAGCAACACATTATTCCCCGATATACCGCAGAGGAAATTCGGGAGGCTCTGGCGCCGGCGGAAAAACGAATGCACGAACTGGAAAAAGAGAACGAGAAACTCAGGCACGAACTCTCGCAAGCCAACAAGAACAGCGGCAATCATCAAACAGCAAATCATTAGAACCTAATCAAACTGGAGGGAAACGCATCATGCCTACGATCACTGTGAAAGACGGAACCCAGATCTACTACAAAGACTGGGGCACGGGACAACCTATCGTATTCAGTCACGGCTGGCCCCTCACCGCGGACGAATGGGATGGACAGATGTTGTATTTCGGCCAGCAAGGGTATCGCGTCATCGCCCACGACCGGCGCGGTCACGGCCGCTCCACCCAGACCTGGGACGGCAATGACATGGACACTTACGCCGACGATCTCGCGGCGCTCACGGAAAAGCTTGATCTGAAGAACGCCATCCACGTGGGCCACTCCACCGGCGGCGGAGAAGTTGCCCGTTACATTGGACGGCATGGCTCAAAACGTGTCGCCATTGCCGCGCTCATCAGCGCCGTACCGCCGCTGATGGTCAAGACCGACAAGAATCCCGCGGGTGCGCCGATTGAGGTCTTCGACGACCTGCGGGCCCAATATGCAAAAAATCGGCCGCAGTTTTACAGAGACCTTACACTTCCCTTCTACGGCTACAACCGCCCGGGAGCGAAGATTTCGGAGGGCATCCGCGACAAGTGGTGGCTGCAGGGAATGCTGGGAGGAATGAAGGCCGGCTACGACTGCATCAAGGCTTTCTCCGAGACGGACTTCACGGAAGACCTCAAAAAGTTCGACATGCCAACCCTCATTCTTCATGGCGACGACGATCAGATCGTACCCATCGGCGCGGCGGCCATGCAGTCCTCGAAAATCGTTAAGAACGCCGAACTGAAAGTCTATCCAGGGTTCCCGCACGGGATGCCAACTACGCATGCGGACCAGATCAACGCCGACATGCTCGCGTTCTTCAAGCGCAGCAAGCAGGTGGCTGCGTAATAATGTAACCTCACCGGGCGGCCCACGGGTGTGGGCCGCTTTTTGTTTTCCGCAGCACGAGCGGAGCGAGAGCCACTCTGGGCACTCTAGTTATTCGTTGCGTAGCGTCGAAAAAAGCTGTCCGCCTTCCACTGCGGGCGCTGCGGATCGTCCGCCACTTTGACCAGAAGCTGCTGGATGATTTCTTCGTACTTGCCGGCCGCCGGCAGGTCCACCGGCTGATCCAGATCGTCTGACGGCGCATGATACCGGTGAGTCAGCCAGTCCTGGTAAAGCTGCTTCTGCTCCGGCGTGGTTGGAGCAATATCGAGCGCCAGCGCCGGAATGCCGTGCCGAATGAAGCTGTACTGATCGCTGCGGACAAAAACATTTCTCAGCGGCTGCGGATCGGGCTGGACGGAAACGCCGTCCGACTCCGCTACCTGGCGGGCCACGTCGCCCAGGTCCGATTCCGCCAATCCCAGAACGGTGAGCAACTTCAGGGGTACCAGCGGTCGAAACATGTCAACGTTAATGTCCGCCACCATGGCTTTCGAATCCACCGTGGGATGGGCGGCGAAATATTTCGACCCGAGCAGTCCCTTCTCCTCTCCGGTGACGAATACGAACAGAAGCGACCGCTTCAAGTCTTCGGGATGTTTCTTGAGCGAAGCCGCGACGTCGAGCAGCACGGCGACGCCGGCCGCGTTGTCCATGGCGCCGTTATAGATGCGGTCGCCGTTGACCGGCTCGCCGATGCCCACGTGATCGATGTGCGCCGAGAGCACCACATATTCATTCTTCAATTGCGGATCATTCCCCGGCAGCCTGGCTACGAGGTTGGAGGACATCACCACTTTCGTTTTCAACCTGGCCCGGGTACGGATTGAAGCGGTCAGGGGAAAATGCGGCAGCGGCTTACGCTCCTTGGCCAACTCCGCAAGTTCTTCGAAGGTATGGCCCGACCCGGTGAGCAACTTGTCTGCGTGCACAGGATTGAAATAAAGGGCGAGCTTCTCGCCGTCCGTCTCGCTGAATTCTGCTCCTGCCAGCTCCATGCTCGGGTGCAGTCGGTTCAGGGCAATGCGGGACCAGGGCACGTCCATTGACGCAGGATTTGGAATCACGACGATCCCGACTGCTCCCGCGGCGCGAAAAGGCTTCCAGCGCTCCGCTGCGGTCTGATGGTGCGCCGACAGCGCTGAAGGAATCTGCGAAGGCGAGCCACTGATCAGGACTGCGACCTTACCCTTGAGATCGAGCCCGGCAAGATCGTCGAAGTCGTTTTCCGGAATGCTCAGACCGTAACCCACAAATACCAGCGGGGCCTCCACTTCAGGAGCAAGGTCCACGCGCGTGCTGAAGATCGCGTCTTCTCCCAGAGTCAGCGCCTCCGCTTTGCCATCTCGAATGAGAGCGGCGCTTGATTCCTGCTCCACCAACTGTCGCGACACGAATTTCACCGGCTGGTAATAGCCCTTTACGCCCGCGGGCTGAAGGCCTGCACTCTTCAATTGGCTGACGACGTAGGCCTCTGCCTTCTTGAGCCCAGGGCTTCCCGTGTCGCGTCCTTCCATGTTGTCCGCGGCCAGCACCTTGATGTGCTCCCACCACGATTTCCCGTCGAATGACGCGGGGGTGTCGCGCTGCGCGAACGCAGGAATCAGGAAGACAGCGATTCCCAGGGATATGAGTGACTTTCTTAACATCGTTCCTCCAAACCCAACCGCAGCGTCTGAAGCCGCGAGTCTCATTGAGCCTGTACGGCACGACTAAAGTCGTGCCCTTCCCAACCCCTTATCAAGACCTGCTTCCGCCGCAATACCGCTAAACATATCCCAAGCCCGCCAGGCGGTCGTGCACTATTCGCGCCGACTCCTCATCAGAGCTTCCGCCGCCTGAGCTCTTCTTTTCCATGCCCGAAACCAGCGAACGTCCCTGCATGGTTTCTGGAATCTCGTACCCGGCCAGATCCAGCAACGTGGGGGCAATGTCCAGCAGGCGCGCGCCTTCGTACTCGCCGCTTAGCGGGCAATTCGGCGCGGTCAGGATAAATATTCCGTATTGTGCGTGGTTGCAGCCGTCGGGGCCGGTATCGTTTTCCTGAACGTGAAGCTTCGCATGTCCAACCGTTCCGATGGAACGCCAGTAGAGTTCGCCGAAGTGGACGATCAAGTCGGGAGCCACGTTCCGCACATTGCGATAAATTTCCTGCGGCTTGAATACCAGAGATTTCATCCCTTGACCGTTCTCGCCGGGCAGTGCCTCGAGACGGGCTTTCATCTGGTTTTGAAAGGACTCGTATTCAGAGGCGGGAATTACGCCCTGCGGTTCGCGGCCCTGCATATTGAAGAAGACGCGGGCGTAGTATCCGCCTTCGCTCCAGACTTTCGTCTGGCTCCAGTTCACGTTCAGCTTTTCAAATGGCGTCAGCGTCTTCGGGTATTCGTTCAGAACCAGAAGACCCTCGCGGATCAGCCATTCGTTGATTGCGAAACCTCCGTCCAGGCGCTGTGCCCCGTGGTCCGAGACCACCAGCAGGATGGTTTCGTCGTCCAGCAATTCGAGAACACTGCCGATCTGCTCGTCGAGCAAACGGTAGTACTCGGGAATCGCGTCCTGATAAGGATTGTCGGGTTCGTACTGGACGTGGCGGGGATCGAAATAGTTCCAGAAGCCGTGATGCATGCGGTCGAGGCCGATGTCCACGAAGTGGAAATAATCCCACTCCTGTTCGGTCAGCAACCAGCGCACCACCGCCCACTGTTTGCCGCACATGTTAAAAATCTCTTGCTTGAGCCAGTCTTTTTTATCGGTGCGAAAGTTTTTTACGTCAACCGGATACTCTCCCACCAACTCGTTGATTTTCACTTTGAGCGATGGCGGATAGGTGAAATCGTTCTTCACCGTGTCCGGCGTAAGAAAGCAACCAATGCTGATGCCATTCACCTTGCGGGGAGGATAGTTGGGCGGCACGCCGACGATGATCGACTTCTTGCCTTCGCGCGCCAGTTCGTCCCAGATGGCGAGCGCCTTGATGGAGGCCGAGTTGGCGAAGGCGAGCTTGTCGTAAGAATGGTCGGAGCGGTTGCGGAATCCATACACGCCGAGCGAGCCAGGATCCTGGCTGGTGCTCATGCACATCCAGGCAGGGACGGTGATGGGCGGAACCACGCTTTCCAGCCGTCCGTAAACTCCCAGGTCCATCAAACGGCGCAGGTTTACCAGACGTTCATCGCCAAAGATGACTTCGGGTGCGGCGCAATCGAGGCCGAGTACGCAGATCTTCATGTCGTCAGAGTCTTGTCATCAGAGTCGCACGGCTTACAGTAACGACGCGCCTTCCATGGTGGAGGGCGCCACCCCGAGATAATTCAGGATCGTGGGTGCCAGATCGATGATTCGCGCATGATTATGCAGCGCCGCGCGATTCATGAATAAAATACCCGGCACCGATTCCGGATCGACAATGTGGTCCCCGCTCCAGCGGCGCATGTTATCTTCCAGCACGGAATGCGCGAAGCCGCCCACCGCACTTTGCCAGGACACCCGGAAGCCACGATGAAAATTTACCAGCAGGTCCGGCGAGTTCTCTACAAACGCTCCCGAGTATAACTCTTCACGGCGCGACACACTGCGAATTGCAGCCCGCTGGGTGTGTGCGTCCGGAAAATCGGCCAGGCCGGTCTGAATCGCATTGCGCACTCGTTCGGCTTCGCTTCCCTCTTCCAGAATCCCGCCGCCCTCGCGCCCTTTGAAGTTCAGATAAATCCCGCCCAGGCCAACCGCGTAAGCGTAAGTCTTCGACCAGTCAACCGCGGCAAATCCCTCGCCCAGGTCTTCTCCCGGCTTGCGACCGTCCTTGAGCGCAAGCAGGCCGTTCTGGCACAACCAGGTGTTGGTGTCGAAAGCGCGCCGGAAAGTTCCGAAGCCGTGATCGGAAAGGACAATCAGCAGTGTGTTCTCATCCACCTTGTCAAGTACGGCACTGAGCAACGCATCGCAACGCCGGTAGTGTTCTTCAATCCGGGTGGCCAGTTCCGGCGAAAGGTCTGGCTCGAAGCCGGGATGTTCACGATCGCGGAAACGCCACAGCATGTGCTGCACCCTGTCCGGAGTGTCGAACAGCATGAAGAACAGGCCTTCGCTGAAGCGGTCCAGTTCAAAACGCATGGTGCGTTCGCGCTCCGCCAGCACCAGTTCACACTGCTGCAGGTACGCGGCTTCGTCCAGGCGGCCATTGTTCAGGCCGTTGTGGTCCTCCGCCATGCCCAGCGTGGAAAAGAGGCCAATCCTGTCAGCCAGCTCACGGGCGTACTCGGGCGGAGAAGAAACTGGAAACATCGGAGCAGCCGGATCGAAGTTAACCGCAGACACATAGAATTCGAGATGCGGTTCCAGCTGCCGCACATAAAAGCGCGCGATTCCGGTCACTGATTGCAACATGGAGAACTTGAATTTGAATCGTACCCAGTCGCTCCATCCTCTTTCCGGAACTTCAATATCCGAGGGCGAGCCGCCGGTGTGAATCGTCAGCTTGCGCGCCGCCTTGTCCACCCGGACGCGCACTTCGCAGGAAGTATCCACCGCCGGCGAAACCTTAGTGTTGCGCGGCCCGATCACCCTCGTCGCAATCTCATACCCGGTATCGAGAAAAATGAGCTGCTCGTTCTCTTGCGCGACCACCCCTCGGTCCTGGGTGTAGAAGGTGCCCTTACTCTGACTGCCGCGCAGGTCCGGCACACCCACGCCGGCCAGCATGCGGCCCTGCACGGCCTCGGGAGGAAAAGTGCATGGACAGCGCAGAATGGTGCTGGGAATACCCGCAGCTGAAAGTGTCTGCCACACCGGTACGCCGCTTCGCCGGTTTACCACACGGGGCTGGGCCAGCATGCTCTTCGGCCGTTCGAACCGGGTCAGAGCGACATCGGGCATGTAGGTTTTGGGATCGCGGGAGATGAAGTCAAAAATTCCGTGTCCGCCGGGATTAGTACCGGTGGCAAACGATGACCAGGCCACGGGAGTTTGCGCGGGATAAGTCGTCTTCAGGTGGGAGTAACTGCCGGAGGCCCGGATTCTTGCCAGGTTGGGAAGCTCGCCGCGTTCCAGCATTGCTTCCACAATGCCGGGTTCGAGCCCGTCCAAACCGATGACGATAACTTTTCTGCGCAAGCGGCGGACCCGAAGTTACGGAGTTCCTTTGGGAGTTTCCTTGGGAGCGTCAACGTCGGCAGGCGTAGCCGAGCGGGTGAACTTCCGCACGACCTTGAAAAAGATCCCTACAACCTTGTTCCAGAAGAGCAGCAACAGGCCGAGCAGACTGGCCAGCCCGGAAGTCACCGTCATCACCTGGTCGGGACCACCGTAAAGCGCCAGCAAATCAACTCTCATGAATGCTCCTGTGCTCTGACCCTGGGCCCAATCTTGTTGTGAATATTTGCTTTGATTTTAACATCGCCCGGCTCTCGCACCCAGTAGCAGAAGTAACTCCCGGGTTTCTGGTAATAGCCTTGCCGATGGTCGGGGCGCCGGGCTTGATCCCAGTTCAGGGATTCGCCCTGGCTGACACCGGCCGCGCGCCTGCTTCCTGGACCTGCATCTGGTACGGCAATCGGACCCCCGATTGTCCATTCCAGTCAGATACGCGGATGTTCAATTCTACTAGAGACTTACCGCCTTCCGGCACCAAAATCTCGAGTCGCGCGTCGGTATTCACGCCGGGATTGATGTCGTCATTCACGCAGATATCGTCGAACGCGTCGGGAGTTGGGTCGGCGAGTCCAGGCTCCGGGGTGTGATCGTCGCCTGGATTCCTGCACGTTTGGTAGGGCAGCCCATTCTCGTCCACAATCGCGATCACCGGATCCAGCCGGGCCGAACGGACAAGTTGCTGAGCGCGGACCTCGACGGTCAGAGTGGATCCGGCCTGCGCCTCCATGCGGTAGGAATCGTCAGTAGCTGGTGAGGCTCCGCCTCCCGGCCTGTTCGCATGAACACTGCTCTCCTCGATGTTGAACCGGCCGTCGCGTAAGGCGATCGAGGTTGCCGCCGGCTCTCGCCCCGTGGAGCGCGCCAAGAGCGCTTCCAGCCGCGCGTCCAGCCCACCCGCAGCCTGCTGCCCGTCGGGAGTGTTGATCAGATTGTTGGTTTCACCAGGATCGTGCACCCAGTCGTAGAGCTGGTCTCCCAGTTCCTTGTGCACGATCAGGTGCCAACGCGCGGTCACCACCGATTTCATGGGACCGTCGGCCGTGGTCGCGACCAGCTTCCCTACCGCGTTGCTCTCATTGGTCACGATGTTGTGCTTTGCGACTTCAGAGAGGGCATCGGGCCAGGCCGGCTGCGCCGATGGCGCTTGCCAGAGGGCATTCAATGGCGGTCCGGGAAATGTGTTCGGTCCACTCTCGCCCAGCAACTCCACGATCGTAGCCGGAAGGGCTGAGTTGGTTACTGGCACCTCCACGCGAATTCCCGCTGGAACATGCCCCGGATAGCGAACGACCAGGGGAACATGAATCAGCTCCCAGTAGAGTGCTTTGCCGTGCGTTCTCAGGTGGTGCTGCCCCAGCGCCTCCCCGTGATCGCCGGTAATCACGACCAGCGTGTTCCTGCTCAAACCGCGCCGCTCCAGTTCATTCATCAGGCGGCCAATGTAATCATCCACGTACTTCACGCCGTCGTCGTAGGCGTCCTTGTTGGTTTGCTGCGGCCATGCGGGCTTGGGATAAGCGCGCGGCCCGCCGTATGGATCGTGCACGTCGAAATAGTTGAGGAACGCCAGGAAGGGCCGGCGGCGATCGCGATCAATCCAATCCAAGGTCTCCCGGTTGACCGCGTCGGCGCGTTTGCGGATTCCGAAAGCGCCGCCATAGCTGCCGGAGCCCTCTGCGCCCTGATCCAGCAAGGACGTGAAACCAAGCTGGCGGAGCACACGCTTAACCAGACTATGGTCGCTGCGCTTGAGATAGATGCGGGCAAACTCGCGTCCATACAGCGTGCGCACAAACATGTCGCTGGCCGAATGAAAGTAGTCTTCGAAGTGGATGAAACCGCGTCCAAATCCGAGGTCGTGGGTAAAGTAAGTGCGATTGGCGGAGAAGGCCCCGGTGCGGTATCCCTTCTGCATCAGGGCTTCGCCCAGCGTGGGCAGCCCGTTGCGACCGAATGCCTCGCCACCGACCACTGTCATTTCCCTGATCTTGTCCATGCCGTGCTCATACTGATAGCGGCCGGTCAATAATGAAGCGTGCGAGGGAAACGTCCAGGATGAGGTTGCAACCGCATTCTCAAAGAGCACGCCCTCGCTCGCGATGCGATCAATATTCGGAGTCGTAGGCCGGTCGTATCCATAAGATGACAGATGATCCGCGCGCAACGTGTCCACCACGATGACCAGCACATTGGGCGCGCCCGCAGCCGCCGCCGGCAGTTTGCCCACTGCCCTGGCTTCGAGCAGCCAGTGGCCGCCCTGAATTCCCGCGAACGCTATGATCCCGGCCGCAACCACCCAGGGAAAGGTTCGCCTGACAAGATGTAGGGTCGCCGCTTCGTGTTTCGCCACCCAGCGACTGAAGGCAACTCCCACGCCGGCAGCCAGCAACAGGCAACTGAGGTGCGAGAGACGCGCCGTAACCGTGAGCCAGTCGTACAGAGTAAGCGCGGTCAGCAAGGCGATAGCGGACTGCAGCGGCCGGAGTTTCGGGAGCAGCCGCGCCACCGCCCATAATCCCAGCGTCAAAACCCCAAACAGAATGAGATCGACGATAGGGGAAATCCAGATGATAGGTTTTGAGACGTGCAGAGTCGGTCCCCACCGCGCCCAATTGATTCTCTGGAAAAGCAGCAGGCCCACGCCTTCCACCAGGCCAGCCACGATGGCAAACCATATGGCGAGAAGCAGGAAGGACCCAAGGCCCGGGCGGGACCCGGCGCTGGTGGATGGAGCTTCGATTGTCGTCGGCCTACGCGACACGCTGACTAAGTTTACGCCTAATGAGAGACGGCACCATCAACAATGACCGGGCGAGAACTACGATAACTCGGAGCGGTAGAAATGGCGACGCTCAAACAGGTTCATCGGCAATTCGAAGATCTTGGTCTCGCCCGGGGCAAAGGAAAATTGCTTGCCGCACTCGGGCCCGGGACAAGTCGCGCTGAGCTTTTCCTTGTTGGTTTCTCGCGTCATCTCCCGTTCGACCACAACCCAGGTTCCGCACTTGGGACAAGTGATGCACGAACACACGATCCGATCAGACATTTGTCCTAGTGTAAATGATTTTGCATTTCCGAGAATCCCGAAGGGACAGGTCACTCCGCCTTCTTCTTCCCCTTCCGCAGTTCCCATTGGACATGCCGCAGAATGCCCAGCCAGGCCTCGACATCCCGGGCCGAAAGCCGGAGGCGGCGCAGCATGCGGCGAATTCGCTGCTCCGTATCGGCGGCCCGCTGCGGCAGCATGTAACTGCTGGTGCTCAGAACATCGGTAAGCAAAGGCATGATGCGCGCGATGTCGCCGGCGGTGGCCAGCGCCTGTTTCTCTCCTGCCGCTGCCGCCCGGCTGTTGCGAATCAATTCGTACAGACATACCGCGACCGCCTGGCCCAGGTTCATCGAGATGTGTTCTTCCCGGGTCGGAATGCGCACCAGCCAGTGGCAGTAGCTAAGATCATCTTTCGAGAGCCCATACCTCTCAGAGCCAAACAAAAGGGCCACGGGTCCGGAGGTCATGTGTTTACGGATCAGACGCCCGCCGTACTCCAGTCGTCGCAGGGGATGCTGCACTTCCCGGTGCCGCACCGCGGTTGTGCCTACCACCAGCGTGCAGTCAGCCACGGCGTCGGCAACGCTGTCGTATTCCTCGGCGCTGGCCAGCAGCTCCGCGGCGCCGACCGCGGAACGCGCTGTACGGAAGGCCTTTTCGTACGGATTCACCACCCGCAAGCGGGAGAAACCAAAATTGCTCATGGCACGCGCCGCGGCGCCGATGTTGAGGGGATTACGCGACGAGACCAGCACCACGCGCAGACGGTCGAGTTTAAGAGAGCCAGGCAAGACTGCCCATTCTAATGTAGGCGCGAGCGTCCTCGCTCGTGCGGCGTCACCAATGCCCACGTAGGGGCGGGAGCCCTCACCCGCCTGGTCGAGCGCAGCTCGACCAGGTTTTTGGAAGGGAAAGACGGCGGGGGAGGAGACGACGGACGCGGGATTCGCTGTTCGCGGGCATCGTCCGGCCTTGGTGTACCTATAGGGGTCCTTCGACTACATGTTTGCTTTCGTAAACGAAAGCAAACACTCCGCTCAGGATGACAGGCTACTACGCCTTGTGCACGGACTCAGCCACGCGAATCAGGGTAGGTAGCACCGCGCCTAAGCCATTCTTTTGGGGATCGCCGAAGGAGAAATAGAGTTGGCTGTACAGCGGATACAGCTCCTCGTAAACCCTCTGCTCGGATTGGTCGGGTTCAAATACCCGGTGCGACGGGCAGATCTTTTTCTGCGCGTCCTCGATGGTCTTGAAGGTTCCCGCCGCCATGAACGCAAAAATTGCCGAACCCAGGCTGGTCACGCTCTTGCTTGGCACCAGCACCGGCCGCCCCAACACATTGGTATAGACCTGGTTGAGCACGTCATTTTTCTGCGGAATTCCCCCCGCATTGATGACGCGCTTGATGTTCACCCCGTGCGCAGCCATGCGGTCGAGAATCACCCGGGTGTGAAACGCCGTGCCTTCGATGGCGGCAAACAATTCGTCCTGGGCGGTGCTTTGCAGGTTCCAGCCCAGGGTGATACCGCGCAGGTTGGGATTCACCAGCACAGTGCGGTCGCCATTGTCCCAGGTCATGCGCAGCAGCCCGGTTTGTCCGGCGCGATACTTATCGAGGCCCTGGCTCAACGTCTTCACATCGGTGCCGGCGCGGGTGGCGATGGCGTTGAAAATATCTCCAACCGCGGAGAGACCGGCTTCGATCCCGGTGCGGAGCGGATGCACGCTTCCCTGCACCACGCCGCACACGCCCGGAACCAGATTGACCGACGGCGTGATCCCAATGATGCAGGTGGAGGTCCCGACCACATTCACCATGTCATCGGTGCCGCAGCCGGCCCCGATCGCGTCCCAGTGCGCATCGAATGCGCCCACCGGAATCGGAATGCCGGCTTTCAGTCCAAGCTTTTCGGCCCACTCCCTGGAAAGCGTTCCCGCGATCTGGTCGGAAGCCGCGTATTCGCCGTCCAACTTTTCACGCACTCCCGCAAGGAGCGGATCCACCTTGACCAGAAACTTCTCCGGCGGCAGCCCTCCCAGGGCCCGGTTCCAGAGCCATTTGTGGCCCATGGCGCAGACGCTGCGTTTTACCTTCCTGGGATCAGTGATGCCGCACAGCGTGGCGGCCACCATGTCGCAGTGTTCGAAGGCGGAGACGAATTCCGAACGCTTTTCAGGGTTGTGTCGGAGCCAGTGCAGAAGTTTCGAGAACCCCCACTCCGACGAATACACCCCGCCGCACCAGTTGATGGCTTCCAGTCCCTCGCGATGAGCGGCCGCCGTGATCTCCGCCGCCTCGCCTTTGGCCCGATGATCGCACCAGAGATAGTATTCGCCGAGAGGCTGCAGGCCCTTGCCCACCGGGAATCACAGAGGAGCCAGTGGTATCGAGCGCGATGGCTTCGACCTGGTCGCCCGGGATGCCGGCTTTCTTCACCGCCTCGCGAGTCGCGGCGGCCAGGGCGCGCATGTGATCTTCATGCGATTGGGTGGCGTATTCAGGGTCTTCGCGCTTGCGATGCAGAGGATATTCGGCAACCGCGGATTCGAGCGGCCCGCGCTCGCTGTCCACGATGGAGACGCGCACGCTGAGAGTTCCGAAATCAACTCCCGCCACGATGGCCATCAGCAGGCCCCGTTGTTCCCCGGATGCTGGTACATATCCCAGTGCAGATACCGGGTGGTGGCTTCATAAACGGCGGGCGCAACGCTTGAGAGATTAGCGGCCACGTGATGCTCGAAGCCGTTTTCGCAGATGTAGTGCAGCAGCTTCTGCATCTGCGGAATCTCAACCACGCCGGCGCCGCCGAAAGTATTCAGGGGATCGTCGGTAAACCTGCCTTCGCCCACGTAGCCCCGCATCTTGCCCGCGGTATCGTCGGTAGAGAAGCGGGCAAAGCTCATCTTTTCCGGCTTGATCAATCCCACGCAGGTGCCAAAGGTGTTTTCCTTGCCCACGGTGCCCGCAATGATCTCCTGGAAATCCATCTTCACCGAGCGGAAGAAGTGCTTGGGCAGGTTGGAACAATGGAAGCAAACTGCCTTGTTGGGATCGGAACCATAGTTGTTGTTCCAGTCGAGCAGGGCTGAAGGCGTTTCCGACGCCAACCGCAGGGCGTGCATGCCCAGCACTCCGCAAATGTCCACCTCGCACGCGCTCGAAAGCAGGCTGTCGCTCATCATGCTCATCACGGTGCAGGGCACCACACCCAGATTTTCCTCGATCGAGGTCCAGCATTGCACCGCGCTGATGGAAACTTCGGTAGCCGCCATCCACTGGTCAACAACCGCGCCCAGCTTCGCCATTTTCATCAACGCGAGCGCCGGCACGCCGCTGGAATCCACATACTTCTTGATCAAGGCCAGCTTGGCCTGGGCGCCGTCGTCGTTGTCCTTCATGCGCTCAATGCGTCCCAGCACCTCGGAGAGGTCGAGCGTCTCGATCGAAATGCCCTGCCCTTCGAGAATTTTCTCGCTGTAGCGGACGGTATTGAAAGCCGTGGGGCGCGCCCCAATCGCTCCCACGCGCAGATTGCGGAATCCATTTACGACTCGACAAACTCCGGCGAACCATTGCAGGTCCCTGGCGAACTCGGGCGAGTCCGGACTCTCCGTATGGAGCGTGGTGATGGAGTATGGAATACCGTACTGGCGCAAATTGTTGCAGGCCGACATCTTGCCGCAGAAGCTGTCGCGACGGAACGCGATGGTCATCTTCAGCGGCTCGTCGGGCGTGGCCTGGATCAGCACCGGGACGCGCAAGTCAGCCAGGCGCAAAGCGTCGGCAATGGCCCGCTCTTCCCCGAAGTTCGGCAGGGTCACAACGATGCCGTCGATACGATCGCGATTGCGCTTGAAAAGATCGGCGCAGCGCCGAGACTCCTCCCGGGTTTCGACCGCGCCGTACTTGCTTTCTTCCGGGGTCAGCGCCACAACGTCCATACCGGCGGCGGTCAACACCCGCAGCATTTCCTCGCGACCGCTTTTGGCCAGATGATCGGGAAAAAAGCCCCGGTTGCCCACGATCAGGCCCATCGTCATTTTTTTCGTTGCCATACTTAGCCCTTATGAAAACCTTTCTCTTAGACCTGCTTGCTGGGAGCGAACTTCACGCAATAGATCAACCCGATGATCAGAAGCACGGCGCCCCACCACACATTGGCGTGCATGTTGAATAAAACCACACCCGGATTCACCGGAGGATTTATGAGCTGATAGATTCCTGCAGCACAAATCAACGCGCCGTTCACCGCCAGCGAGACGCCAATAAAAAACCAGATGGAAATCATGCTTGCGCACCTCTGCTTTTAGAAACCTGCGATCTTCCGTAGCGCCGCCGTCTTGCCGGCTCTCCCGCCCTCGGATCGCCGGGCGATACGCCCGCCGGACAGCCGCCGGGACGGCGTCGCTACGCTTACCAGAAAATAATATTCAGGACAAAGAACACGACCACCACGATGCCCGCCCAGAAAAGCGGCTTCTGATATAGCGGGACGTCGCCAATCGACGGAATCTCCGTCTGCCCATACACCAGACCGGTCAATTGGCTGTCAGGCACAGGTTTCGTTACCAGGCTCACCGCGACAGTGACGGCTACGCAAACCAGAAAAGACCAGAGCGCCTGATACATATCCTGGGCCAGAGCTTTGGCATGGGGCGAGAGCGCTACATAACGCAGCGCGCTGGGATCGACCTTGACCCAGGCCCACATGCCGACCGACGAAACCGTCCCGCACAGCAATCCCCAGAAGCCTCCCGGACCGGTCGCCCGCTTCCACAACATGCCCAGGATGACCGTGCCAAACAACGGCGCAATGAAGAAGCTGAACAGGGCCTGCACGTAGTCCATGATGCTGGCGGACCGCATCACCAGGTACGCCGTGCCTACGCTGATCAACACTCCGAACACCGTGGAGTAGCGCCCCATGTTCACGTAGTGATGGTCGGTCCCCTTGCTGTTGATCAGCGGACGGTAGATGTCATAGGTCCAGACGGTGGTGAACGCGCTGACGTTGCCCGCCATGCCCGACATGAATCCCGCTATCAGCGCAGTGATTCCCAGGCCCAGCAGGCCGGGGCCGCAGTAACGGGCCAGCATGAGGGGAAGCACGTCGTTGTAGCTGTGTCCTCCGGTGACCGTGGCCACTGATTCCGGAACCAGCTTCATCGGCAGCAGGCCCAGACCCAGAAGGCCAGGGAGGATGACGATGATCGGAACCAGCATCTTGAATCCGGCGCCGATAATGGGGGCCATTTCCGCGCTGCGAATGTCTTTCGCCGCCAGGATGCGTTGCACCACCAGGAAATCCGTAGTCCAGTAACCCATCGAGATCACGGAACCGAGTCCGAAAACGATGCCGGTCCAGTGAATCCCCATCGGGTTGGAGGTGAACGAACCCAAACCCGACCAGAGATGGACGTACTGTTCCGAGGCTCTCTGCGTGATCAGTATCTTGAGATGGCCCCAGCCGCCGGCTTCATACAATCCCAGGATCGGAATGAGCAGGGCGCCCGCCCAGATGAGGAAGAACTGCAGCACCTCGTTAAAGATGGCCGAGCGCAGTCCGCCCAGCGTGACATAAATGGCAACCGTGATGGATGAAACCCAGATGCTGAAGTTGATGTCCCAGCCCAGCACGATTTGCATGACCTTGGCCATGGCAAACATGTTGACGCCGCTCATGAGCACGGTCATGAAGGCGAATGAAATCGCGGAGAGGGCGCGACTGGGCTCGCCGAAACGCAGCTTCAAATATCCTGGGACGGAGTGGGTTTTGGAAATGTAGTAGAACGGCATCATCACCAGCGCCAGGAAAAGCATGGCCGGAATGGCGCCGATCCAGTACCAATGGGTGGCCAGAATGCCGTATTGGTAGGCCGATCCGGCCCAACCCATCAGTTCGAGAGCGCCGAGGTTGGCGGAGAGAAAACTGAGGCCGGCCACCCAGGCCGTCATCTCGCGCCCGGCCATGAAGAAGTCTTCGCCGGTATTCGCCCGGCCGCGCAGGTAAAACCCGATCGCCAGAACCAGGACGAAGTAGAAACCAATGATGACAAAATCCACCGGGGACAAATGCACAAGCTGGGTCTCGACGAACATCGCCAAAGCTGGCATCATTTCTTTTCCTTTGCCTGCCCGTAATACGCGCTGGAACCGTGCTTCCTCAAATAGTGCTTGTCGTGTAACCCGCGTCCGACCGCTTCGGCCTCGGGACTCAGGGTGGCAGTAAAGTATGCCATCCGCGCCACCGCTTCCAGTATCACCGCGTTATGCGCCGCCGCGGCCGCGTCCGGCCCCCAGGCGAAAGGGCCATGGTTGGCCACCAGAACAGCCGGCACCGAGGCATACTCCACCTTTTCAAAGGCACGAACAATAGCATGTCCGGTGTTTTTCTCATACTCGGCGGCGATCTCGCCGTCCGCCATGACCTCGGTGACCGGGACCGGGCCGTGGAAGTAGTCGGCATGGGTGGTACCAAAACAAGGGATCGGCCGGCGCGCCTGGGCCCACGAAGTCGCATATTCAGAATGAGTGTGAGCGACCCCTCCAATTCCCGGAAAGGCCCGATAGAGGACAAGATGAGTGGGGAGGTCGGAGGAGGGCCGTAAATTGCCTTCCACTATCTTGCCCTCGAGATCGGTGACCACCAGGTGCTCTGGTTTCATGGCCTCGTAGGGGACGCCGCTGGGTTTGATGACGACCAGCTTTTGTTCGCGTGAGATGCCGCTGGCGTTGCCAAAGGTGTAGAGAACTAATCCCCTTCGCACCAGCTCGAGGTTCGCTTCCAGCACCTCTTCCCGCAACCGAGGCAACAACATAGTGAGCTTTATCCGAGAAACGCCACGTGTTAATGAGTAATCGTTTACTATGCGAAAAGTCAAAATAGTGTACGTAACCGTTTTTGTCAATCATGGAATTTCCTGCCCTCCCGGGATTTCTTCCGATCGCTGGTTAGTGCTGGAATTTCAAGACAATACCCATGGCCAAAACCACTGCGGGCCGCATTTTTGAGGTTTTTAGCAAACGTTATCTCGATTCATCCGCCTAGCCACTGCGAACGTCGGCTTCGCCCTTCTGCCAGCTGAGATGCTTGGCAACCCGCAGCCCATCATTCTCATCTCGGACGCGGATTGTCGGTCTCCTCTCTTCGTCCGCACCGTCACACTTTCTCTGCCGTCGCCCTTCGAAGGCTGCCGGGATAACGTTTGCCGTGCTAGAATTCCGCCATCGCTTCCACCTGCCTGCTGATCTTATGGACATTCGGGAAATCGCGAAACGGGCCAAGGTTTCAACCGCCACTGTCTCGCGCACCATCAACCGGGTCCCCACCGTCAGCCCTGCTTTGGCCAAACGGGTGTGGAGCATAATCGAGGAACTTGGATATTATCCAAATACGCAAGCGCGGGCCCTGGTGTCCGGGCGCAGCCGGATTTTCGGACTCATCATTTCTGAAATCACCAACCCCTTCTTTCCGGAAATTGTTCAGGTTTTCGAAACCATAGCGGTCCAGCACCGCTACGAGATCCTTCTCACCTCGACGGGAAATGATCCCACCCGCATGGAAAGCGCAGTGCGGAGGATGATCGAACGCCGGGTCGAGGGCGTCGCCATTCTGACTTTCGGTATGGAAGAGGTGCTGCTCGAAGACCTGAAGCTGCGGAAAGTGCCCCTGGTTTTTGTCGATGTCGGGCCGCAACGCCCCCGGGTCAGCAACATCCGTATCGACTATCTCAACGGCATCCGGCAGGCGGTGCAACATCTGGCTGCGCTTCGTCACGAGAAAATCGCATTCATCACGGGACCCTTGCGTTTGAAATCCGCGATGGCCAGAAAACAGGCGTTTCTGCGCTCCATGCAGGAAATCGGCCTGGAGCCGGACCCGCGGCTGGTGGTCGAAGGCGACCATACCCTGGAAGGAGGCATGGCGGCTTTCACCCGCTTGCTCGCCGGCCCTGTCCGCCCCACCGCCGTGCTTTGTTCGAATGACATGACCGCGATCGGCGTGATGCGCGAGAGCCATGACGCCGGCATCTCCATTCCCCGCGACCTCTCGGTTATCGGGTTCGACGACATCCGCCTGGCCCAGTTTGTGATTCCTCCGCTCACTTCGGTGCAGATGTCGCAACCCGAACTGGCGCGGCTGGCTTTCAATGCCCTCCTGGCTGAAGTGGAGCGCGAAGTGCCCGCACCCAACGGGACCGACTACGTGCTCAAGACAAATCTCGTGCTGCGTGAATCAACCAGCCTGCTTGCCGGCGCTTCGAAGCTTGCGGAAAAGCGGTAGGTCCAGGAAAGGCTGGCTGTTGCTTGGTGGTCAGTTTCTAAAAGGTAATGTCGTGAAAGTAATCCACTCCGTGGCAGCTCTACTCCAGCAACAGCGCCAGCTTGGTTACGGAAGCGGGCGGAAAATTGAAGGTAAGGCTTCCCCGCTGCAAATCGAGCGCTTTGCTTTGAGGACTCACTGCGTTCCGCTCCGCGAACGTGTTGTGGGCGTGAATGTCCGAATTGGTCAGGGTTGTGGCTGAACCCGATTTCAAACTCGCGCCGCGCACCCCGATCCTGGTTTCGCGGGTCGCGGTCACGTGGGGATTCACCACCGTCAGCACCAACTCCTTGTCATGCAGAGACGCCGAGCCTTGCAAGCCCCAGAATGACGCGGGCTTTCCATCGCGGTCGTAGTTCACCGATGGGGCGGAGAACATTGTCCGCAGAGCTTGCCCACCCTGGTGCGCGGCGTACATTCCAAAAACATGGCCCACCGGAGTGACGCAAAATTTGTCCTCATGCGCCAAGTACAGACTATTCAGGCAATTGATCAGCTGAGCGCAGTTGGCCATCGCAACTTTTTCCGGGTGGCGGTTAAAGGTATCGAGCGTGAGGCCGCTGAATAGCGCGTCCCGCAGGGTCGGCGTTTGTTCGATAATGTCACCCGGCGTGGCCTCACTGCCGGCACGGTACCAGGGTCCCCATTCGTCCACCACCAGTTTGATGGAATGTTCGCGGTCGAATTCTCCCATCACCAGCCAGTGCCCGTTGATCAGAGACTCCATGACGTCGCCCTGGCGCAGAAGTTCGTACCAGTCGACTACATCGAATTTGAGCGCGTCGCCTTTGCCTTCGAACCAATTGCTGGTGCGGCCCCGACTCAGGTTCCAGGCATAGTAGTGGAGCGCCAGACCGAAGATGGAACGAATGTCTCCAGGAGAATGGCGCACAATCTCTTCCAGAAACCCGCGCGTCCAATCCCACTTGTCGTCACTGGGCCCGGAAGCGACGAATGACAATTTCTGTTCATACTGCGGGACCCACGCCGTATAGCGGCGAAATTCCACGGCATATTCCTGTGCCGTGAAATTTCCACCGCAACCCCACGACTCGTTTCCTACGCCCCAATAGCGCACGCCGAAGGGCTCTGCGTATCCGGCCGCCGCGCGCATGTCGGCGAGCGTGGTGCTGCCCGCGGGCGAATTGCAATACTCCACCCAGCGGTAGAATTCGGCCGCGGGAAGGCTGCGCACATTGGCCGCGAGGTAAGGCTGGCTTCCGATCAGCTTGCAGAACTGGATAAACTCGTTGGTCCCGAACTGGTTGGGATCATACTTATGGCTGGCCGGGCTGGTTGCACTCTCCGCCTGCTCCCAGAAGTTGGTGCGTCGCGGACGCTTGTCAGCGGGCCCGATGCCGTCACGCCAATCATAGCTGTCGGCAAAGCATCCGCCCGGATAACGCACTACCGGGGCTTTGATCTTCCGCATTTCGTCAACCAGTTCTTTGCGGATGCCATTCACGTTCGGAACTTTGGACTTCTCGCCCACCCAGATGCCGTCGTAGATCACTCCGCCAAGATTTTCGGCGAAGTGACCATAGATGTTGGGCGAGATCGTTCCCAAAGGCTCGCCCAGCAGGACCTCGATCCGTGAGTCGTCGCCGATGACGTCGGCGGCGGCAAGGGGCGCCGCCCGGTTCAGCCACAGGTAGCCTGCACCCGCCACACTGCTGCGGATAAACTCTCTGCGCCCGACCACGCTCACGCTCCCCATTGAATGACCGCGTAGGAGCGGGCGGGTACTTCAAACTTCGCCCGCCCTCCCGCGATCGAAGGCTTGTCCAAGGTTCGTGGCGACACTTTTTGCGGCGCCTCGAAGCTGTTGAAGGCTTTCAGGTCGTCGCCGGTGAGAAGCACCGACGACAGGGTCCGCGCCGGCGCCTTGTCCTGCCAATTCACCTCGACGGCGTGTGCCTTCGCCAGGTCCCGGTTGAGAACGAAAAGAGAAACTTTGCCGTCTTCCGCGCTGACCGTTCCGGCAACATCCAGGTAAGGGACCTGGCCCATGCCCGAAACTTCATAGGTGGGAGATTCCACCAGAAGGTTGAGCACCGAGCCGCGGGCAAATTGCAGCGCCCAACTGTAAGGATAGAAAATGGTCTGCCGGAACAGTCCGTTCGGGTTGGTCATGATGGGAGCGATGACATTGATCAACTGGGCCAGGCAGGCCAGCTTCACCCGGTCGGCATTGCGGATCAGCGAGTTGAGAATCCCTCCCACCAGCAGGGCGTCCTCCAGGTTGTAAACCTCCTCCAGAAGGTGGGGCGCCTCCTGGCCATGGCCGTTCACCGCGTCCCCGGTGCGGGCCCGATACCAGACATTCCATTCGTCAAACGAGAGCCATAGTTTCTTGGGAGACCGCTTGTGCCCCTGCACCAGATCGCAAACCGCAATGGTCTCCGCGATCTGCTTTTCCATGCTCAGATTCATGGCCAGGAATTTCGAACTGTCGCTACCAGTTTCTGTAGGAGTGTTTCCGATGTAACGATGCAAAGAAAGCGCGTCCACGTAGTCGTAGCATTGCTCGAGAACTTCGCGGTCCCACTCCAGGTAGGTGGGCATGAAAGGCCCGCTGGAGCCGCAGGCGATGAGTTGGAGGGATGGATCCACCGCATGCATCTGCCGCGCCGCGTCCTGCGCCTTCAGACCGTACTCGGTGGCCGTCATGTGACCGATCTGCCAGGGACCATCCATCTCGTTTCCCAGGCACCAGTGCTTCACGTTGTAGGGCTCGGCATAGCCGTGCTTGCGGCGAAGGTCGCTCCATTGCGTGCCCTTTTCCACATTGCAATATTCCACCAGAGCGGCGGCCTGTTCCGGAGTTCCGGTGCCCAGATTGAGGCCCATCAAGGGCTGCGTGCCGACCGCTTTGCACCACGCCATGAATTCATCGGTGCCAAATTGATTTGTGTTGAGGGAATTCCACGCCTTGTCGAGCACTCGCGGGCGGTCCTGCTTCGGGCCCACGCCATCGAGCCAGTTGTATCCGGAAACAAAATTTCCTCCCGGATAACGGATGATGGGAACTCCCAGATGGCGCACTTCGTCCATTACATCCTTGCGGAAGCCGTTCGAGTCCGAAAGCTTCGAACCGGGATCGTAAATCCCCTCGTAGATGGCGCGGCCGAGGTGTTCCAGAAACGAGCCAAAGAGATTGCGATCAAGCGGGGCAACGGTGCGTCGCGGGTCCACGTAAACTTTGACCAGATCGCCCGCGCTGGACGCCGGAGTCTGGGCCGACAGGAAGCGGCCAAAGGCAAGATTGGCGGAGCAGGCGATTCCAGCAGAAGAGACTTGCCGCAAGAAACGACGTCGATTGGCGGAGAACATGTGGAGTGCCTCCTGGAATGTGTGAGCGGGGAAAATAGTAAACGTTTACCCGCACCGCCGCAAACATTTTTATTGCGGACTCAATTGGAAATACGGCTGCCTCACCCTCGCGCTTTTGCAGGGTGGGACCTGCTGAGGCGTACCGGTCCGATTCTGCTCAGAGTTCGCGGATCCGGAAGGACCCCACCGTTTTCGCAAAAAACGCGAAAAGGATGGGGCACCGTTTTGTTCCGCGATGAGCCCAATCAAGGTCTTTTCAGTTGGATGAACCCGGCGCCGGCGCTGGCTCCACTCCGGATGCCGGTGTGATCGCCTCGGCGGAGACGTGTCCGGACTGCGGCCGGTAGCCATTACGCGTGCGCACCCGGCAGCCCTTCGCTTTTTCGCCCACCAACTTTACCGTGATCGAACGCCATCCGCGATTCGGGTTGGCTTGGGGGTAGTAGCTTAAGGAATAAAGGTGTGCCAGATCATTGCGGATGGAGGCGAAGGCCTTCTGCTGTTGTTTCCAGGTCTTGGCAAAATACGCTTCACCGCCCGTGGCCGCGCTCATGCGCTTGAAGACCGTGCTCGAAACCGGCTCCAACTTGGCCTCCCGCGTACTGATCATGTAAATAGGGATACCCTTCGATTGCGCCAGTTCGGCCACATCTTCCGGCGGCACCATGCTGGCATTGTCCGGGCCATTGGAAAATACCACGATGACTTTCCGGCCCGTATTCTGGCCGGCATCCCTGACCGTCATCAGCAGGGCGTTGTACAGCGCGGCATCATCGCCCGCCACCGTGGTGCGCACTCCACGCAATACCTGCGAGCGGTCTGCGGTCAGAGTGGCGCCGCGCGAAAGATCGCGGCTGTAGGAATAGAATGCCACCCGGTCCGGACCGTCGAGCGAGCGGACAAACTCGGCAATCGCATCCTGCGCGAAAACAAACCCCCGATACATGTAGTTGCTGGTGTCGAACAGGATGAAGACGTTGGCGCCCGCCATCATGGATCCGAGTTCGGACCCCAACTCCGACGCGCTTTCGGAATCCGCTGAGCCGTTCTGCAACCGCATGCGGTCTCCCTCCTGGTCGCGGCCGGGTCCGCTGGAAGTAACTCTTCGGGTGGCTTCGTTGCCCTCGCCGAAGGTGGCGACCTTCTGCGTGATCCCATCTTCGTTCACCACAAAGTCCGAGGGTCGCAGTCCGGTCACGTAGTTGCCTTTGCGGTCCATTACCGCCACGTTCAACTGCACCATGTCAACTTCGACGCGAATCTTGGTTTCGGCTTCAGTTTCCTGGGCTGCGGCCCGATTGATGGAACCGAAGAGAACCACCACAACAAGCAAGAGAAAGAGAAGGAATCGTTTTGCCATAAGCTTGTTCACCTGCCGTTTTCACCCGGCGCCGGGAATTGATAAGTTCTGTACAGCCCAGAACACTTTTATTGAACGGTCGTGGTCAAGGCCACCTTCGGCAACGTGGTGATCTTGCCGCGCCGGAATTCGTCACCGGTTTCCCGCATGGCCCGCAACATGGCCGGCCAATCCTCGAAGTCGGTGGCAAAAATCTTTTCCACCATGCGATAGGTGAGTTCGGGAACCAGACGGTTCAGCATGGCCGGCGAATAACCCATCTCATCCGCCAGCCGGGCCCAATACAGATTGTTGGAGTCCCACGACTCCGCCAGCAGACGGCTGGAATAACCCATGAACGCCGGAAAGGGCTTCACCTTGAGCAACTCCAGGGAATAGCTTTGCGCCAGGGCAGGATGAGGCACGCCGAAATCGTCGGACAGCCGCTTCCAGCTGGACTCCGCGGGGTAGCGGGAGCAAAGATCCTCCAGTTCCTCCCCGGCTTTGCCCCAGTGACCGCTTTGGCCGGGAAATCTCTCCCGGTATTCCGCCGCCAGGAAGAAAGTCTCGCCGGGCAACACTCGGGAGAGTGCATCTTCGACGGCGCCGGCGCTCAGGGACTTCCCGATTTGCTCGGAGCGTTGCGGAGCCATGCGCTCGGAAAGAATATCCAGCACCGTCTGGCGCAATTTTTCATCCTGCGCGGAAGCGGTCAGTAATTCCTCACCAGTTCGCTGATAGAGAGTGACCGCGTGCAGCTCGTTTCGGGTAACTCCCCACCAGCGCGGCAGGGTGGCGCTGCTGACCAGCCCAGGCACCAGTTCATGCCAGATCAGGGCCTGCACATTTTCCGGCACGATAAAATCCTGTTCGGCTTCCGCCAGGACAAAGGGCAGGTCCGCCAGCGAACCCGCCAGGTGAGCGCCTCCGCCCGCCGGCAGGCCGGTTCCGAATACGTGCGGCACATGCCAGGATTGTCCGCCTCCCATCGCCATTTCTCCCGAAAAATCGTGCGAGCGCACGAAGAGAGGATTGTTGAGAAGAATCTGCGCACCCGGCGGTTCGTAGTAGGCATAGTTCAAGCCCACCAGCGTGTCTCTCAGGAAGGGGACAACCAGCCCGCGCGCCTCCACCAGTTCTTTCTTCGATTTGCTGGACTTGATGATCCTGGCCAGATCGGTTCGCGTCTGCAGGGAACTGTGACGTACGTTGTAGAACCCAGCCGCCCATTCGCTGCGCTCGCCGCTGGTAAACATGGGGCGCGGCATCTCAAATTCCTTGAGCTGTCCTGCGAGGGGAATCAGGCTATCGCCCACATCCTTGCCCTGCGCCAGTTCATTCAGTCCTTCTCCCAGGGCCAGCAGGGTGTCGAGTGAAACCAGGCGCTGGCCATCGAGCACGGAGCGAATTCTGTCGGCCAGCTCCCTGCGGACTCTTTGACCGTCGGGATTCGCCTGACTCGGGCCGGCGAGCAGGGCGACCACTTCGTCCTGGGAAAGATTCGCACGGCCTGCCGCAGTCCGCCACAGTTCCCGCACCGAAGTCCGGGCGGAATCGAAGAGCTGCGTCGAAGAGGGCACCCCGGCCGCGAACGGAGTGATCACCGCCTGCCAGGACGAATTCAGATTGGCGGCGGAGATCTGACCCTGACGCGCCAGGATTTGCCACAGACCTACGTTGGCCTGAAAAATGCCCAGCGCGTTGGCCCGCAGAGTGACATTCGAGACCCGATCGATGACTGCCGCCACCTCGAGAAAACGAGTGATGGAATCATCGTTCAAACCACCGAACTCGGAAAAAGTGAGATATTGATTGCCGTACCGGGCAAAATTCTGCGCCAGCAACAGGGCTGTCTGCGGACTCAAACGCCGCTCCGGCGGCCGGACGCCGTCAATCGCGCTCAGCATGAGGTAGATCTGCAGAGGGCCCTCGACCGAACTTTGCCTCGAGAAGGCGAACAATGCCTCCACCAGTTGGTCAGGATTCTTCCAATGGTTGGCGCGCTTGGCCCACTGGCGCACGACCTTGGAATCGGTCTTCTGCCGGAGAATCTGCTCCCACACCTGCAGGTTTCCGGGAACCATGGGCTGGCCCGACGCATCCAGTTCAAGCCGGGTCACCAGCAGCAGCAGATCGGGATCGGGCCGGAACACGGGACGCGCCGGGCCTGGTCCCAGGTCATTTCCGCGCAACGCCTCGTAGAAACGAGACAGCCGGTGCGCGTCGGTGAAGTAAACCTGCTGGGCCGGGGTCAGGCGGGAGAGCGTGTCGTAATACGCAGCCAGCCACCCGTCGTCCTTCGCCAGCAGGCGTGCCACGAACTGTTCCGGAGATTCCGGATTTGCTCCCGCCAGCTGCTTCCAGGCAGATTCTGCAGCCGCCCCGCCGGGCACGACCATCCGTCCATTCCGAATGGAAATGTGACTGCCGTAAAAATCGAGAACGGGAGCGAACGGAAGCAACCGGGGTAATCCTGCAAATTGCCGCAGGCTGGCGCTGGTTTCGGTATCCATCCGCGCCATGGCCCAGTAAAGTCTGGCCAGCGTAGGGTCGTCGAGCAGCGAGTCCAGCACGTCATTTCCCTGGTCGTGCGAATCTTTCCGGGCCGCCTGGATCCAGTCATCCGGCGCAAACAGCAGCGGAACCGCAGTGGGGGCAAAATTACAGGCAAAAGGCTGGCCGCCCTGCAAGGTTTGCTCGAGTTGAGACAGGGGGAATCCGGAATCGATGGTCAGAAAGGCGCTTTCAGGATCGGCAGTCTCGAGGGCAGCATCCTTGCCGCAGCCGCGCACCCGGTAGCCAAGAATGTTCAGCAACGGCCCCGCCTGGTCGCAACTGGAGACTCGAATGATCCCTTGGGGGCCCGCCAGCGTGACCAGCGCCCTGGCCTGTTCTACATACCGTTTCAGCAGAATCAGGAATTCCGTGGGCCTGCCCGCCTTGTCCTTGCGTCCCTGATAGCCTTCAACTGCGATGTTGCGCGCCAACAGAGGCATCACTTCTTCGGTTGAGATCTTCTGGCTCACGCCGGCCATGCGCAAAAACGAACGTAGCGGCCCCGGTATCAGGACGCTTGCGCCCGCCACCGGCGCCGGTTGCGGAACCTCAGGTGACTTCGCGCCGGTCGTGGGGTCAGAACCCGAACCGGATGAGGAATCCAGCGCGGCGCTGTAAACGCTTGCACCCAGACACAAAAAGATGGAGAGAGAAGCCCTGAGCAGGAAACGAGGAGATTTCACGGCTGGCCCTTCTTTCGAATCTTAGACTCGATACCAAACGAGCAGGATGCCAGGGACTGAAGGGATATTCGCCAGCGAGTGACGTCAGGTTGCCGACCCGGGCCCAAGTACCGCCACCGCGCCGCGTTCGAACTAAGCCCGCATTTCTTTCCGCCCCCGGAGCCTAGATTTTGTGCCTGCCAAGATAGATCATCTTGCGCGTGCTGCCAACCTCTTTTTCGTCTTTTTATACGCGCGCCGTCCCGGAAGGGATAGGGTCTTGGAAGTGGCGCAGATTGGGCACTTTCGGAGGATGTCTCCAAATTGTCAAAGCCAGCGGACGCATCGTCCCGCTGTGGAATTGTGGAAGAACTTAACTAGAAGAAGAAATGGAGGACGCGCGTCCCGCCCGTCACGAGGTAAAGCACGACCGGGGACGCCCGCGCCCACATCCGGCCTACGCTAGAAGCTGGCCACAGCTTCTAGCAGACCTTTTTCGTAGCCGTCGATCAGCTTGTCCCAGGTTGCATTGGCCTGGGAATCGATCAGCTTGCGGGCCGGATCGGCGTCGAACCAGGCCAGCGACTGGCGAATGCCCTGCGCGAAGCGGGTCGTCGCCACATAATCGGGAACGAAGCGCTTGATCTTGCTGTTGTCAAACACCACGCTTACCGCTTTGTCGCCAATCAGCGTGCCTTCCATCTCCGGCTGGCACGCCACCATGAAGTCGGAAGGAATATGCACGATCTTCGGCTCCGCTCCGGCCGCCGCACCCACAATGCGGTAGAGCTGGTCCCAGCTCAACACCTCGTCGGTCGTGATGTGGAAGGCGTGCCCGATGGACTGCGCGTGGCCCAGCAACCCGACAAATCCTTTGGCAAAATCGCTGTCATGCGTGATCACCCATAGCGACGAGCCATCTCCCGGAACAATGACCTTCTGCCCTTTCCGCATTCGATCTACCACGGTGTAGGAGCGCTCCCAGCTGTTCACCACCAGCGGAATAAGATTCTCGCCGTAAGTAAGCGAAGGCCGGACAATCGTGATGGGGAATCCTTCCTCGCGGTAGGCCTTGAGTAGACGCTCTTCGCAGGCGATCTTATTTCTCGAATACTCCCAGTGCGGGTTGGCCAGCGGCGTCGATTCGGTGATCAGGTAATCGGTGGCCGGCTTCTGATAGGCGCTGGCCGAGCTGATAAAAATGTACTGCCGGGTGCGTCCCCGAAACAATTCCAGGTCGCGCTCGATGTCCGCCGCCGTGAAGGCAATCCAGTTGACGACAACATCGAAGTGCCGTCCCCGCAACACCTGCGAAACCGACGGCGGATCATTAATATCGGCGCGCACCGTCTCCGCGCCAGCCACCCAGTCGGCCGCGTGCTGTCCGCGGGTAAGCAGGGTGAGATTGATGCCGCGCCGCAGCGCCAGCCGGGTGCAGGCGCTGCTGACGATCCCGGTACCACCGATAAAGAGTACGTTCATGCGCCGCCATTGTAATGGAGACCACGTAGGCCCGGACGCCCTCGTCCGGGCAGGCGAGCAAGGCTCGCCTTGGTTTTCGCAGTGCCGCGCAAACCCTATCGAGCTGCCCTCGACCGGGCGGGTGAGGGCACCCGCCCCTACGTGGGAGCTGTTACTTACCAGCGGTGCTGCACCAGCGGGCGGATTCTCTCGTCGTAGATACGGCGCACCGCAGCCATAGCTTCCGGCGTAAGCCGCGAAAGCTCGGAAGCACCGCAGTTATCGGCCACCTGCTCCGCCCGCTTGCCTCCCGGGATGGCGCAGCTGACCGCGTCAAACATCAATATCCAACGCAGCGCGAACTGGCTCATTGAGACGCCCGGAGGCAGGAGTTTGCGAATCTCTTCCACCGCTGCGAGGCCGGTCTCGTAGTCCACACCGGAAAATGTTTCTCCGACGTCGAAGGCCTCGCCCCGCCGGTTGAAGTTGCGGTGATCGTCGGCAGCGAACGTCGAGTCGCGGCGCAGCTTGCCGGTCAGCAACCCGCTGGCCAGCGGCACCCGCGCCAGAATGCCCACCCGCTTCTCTTTCGCTTTTGTGAAAAAGTCGTCAGCCGGACGCTGCCGGAAGCAGTTAAAAATGATCTGCACCGTCTGCACGTTGGGAAACTCGATCGCCTTTAAGGCCTCTTCGACTTTCTCCACGCTGGCTCCGTAATAGCGAATTTTTCCCGCGGTCACCAGATCATCGAGCATTCCAAAAACTTCGGGACGGGAATAAAGCGCCGTCGGCGGACCATGCAACTGGACCAGGTCAAGCCTCTCGGTCGAGAGGTTGCGCAGGCTGTCGTCGATCCAGGCTGATAGGTTCTCGCGGGTGTAACCTTCTACCGTCTGCCGGGGCAGGCGCCGTCCCGCCTTGGTGGCAACGATAATTTCCTCGTTTTTGCGCTCCTTCTTAAGCCGCGCAATCAGGCGCTCGCTGCGGCCGCCGCCATAAACGTCCGCGGTATCGATAAAATTCACGCCGCAGTCGATGGCCTTATGCAGTGCCGCCATCGATTCTTCATCCGAAACCTGGCCCCATGACCCGCCAATCGCCCAGGCGCCAAAGCTGATTTCTGAAACCTTCCATCCCGTACGACCGAGCGCGCGGTAGTGCATGCTTTTCGTCTCTCCTGAAGCTGCCGCTTGACTGCAACCTGCTGCCCCAACCGGGGGTGAGGCTATCGATCAAATCCAAAGCAAAATCAACTTCAAAGACGTCGGACAGGAGTGTCCGACCCACTCGATCTGAACAGCCAGTCGGTCCTTCATTGACTGACCTTGTTTCTTGTACGTAACATTCTAGTCCCCCAGATGATCGGCCATACCATCTCGCATTACCGCGTCATCGAGAAGCTGGGGGGCGGCGGGATGGGTGTGGTTTACAAAGCTGAGGACACCGAGTTGCGCCGTCTGGTGGCCCTCAAGTTTCTACCCGACCTGGTTGCCCAGGACCCCGCCGTACTGGAACGATTCCGCTGGGAGGCGCGAGCCGCCTCGGCTCTGAATCACCCCAACATCTGTGTGATTTATGAAGTCGGCCAGGCCCAGCGCCGGCGCTTCATCGCGATGGAGTTTCTGGATGGTTCGACGCTCCGGCAGCGCATCGCGGAAGGCCCGTTCCCCCTGCCCCAGTTGATCGATCTCGGTATCGAGATCGCCGACGCCCTCGATGCCGCTCATACCCACGGCATCATGCACCGCGACATCAAGCCGGCAAACATCTTTGTGACCCAGCGCGGCCACGCCAAGATTCTGGATTTCGGTCTGGCGAAGTTCACCGTGGGCGACGAAGGCAGCATCAGCGGCGATACTTTCGGCGGAGACACGCGCTCGCCCGATGAACTCAATCGCCGGGGCACGACGCTGGGAACCATTCCTTACATGTCGCCGGAGCAGGCGCTGGGCCAGCCCTTGAATACGCGCACCGATTTGTTCTCCTTCGGAGTCGTGCTCTTTGAGATGGCGACCGGAGTACAGCCTTTCCAGGGACAGACCGCCGCTGCGGTCTTCGACTCCATCATTCACCGCGTGCCGGAGTGGCCGCAGCAATCTAATCCCGCGACCCCGCCCGAGTTTGAGCGCATCGTGCGCAAAGCCCTGGAGAAAAATCCAGATCGTCGCTATGCCAGCGCGGCGGAGATGCGGACCGATCTGCAAAACCTTCGCCGGACCACCGAATCAGTTCTCGCGGCGCCGACCGTGAAGCGGGCCCCGGATTCGAAAGAACGAATCCGTTCTTTCTTCGCCACCGCCGACGTCCTTCGGCCACAGCCCAAGGTTGGTGTGGTCGGACGGTTGGCGATGGCCACCTGCGTCGTCGCGGCCCTGGTTGTACTCCTTCTCTTCCTGAGATCGCCTCAGCCCCCACCGGCCGTGATTTCCGCGCTGCAAATCACCAGCGACGGCACCTCGAAGCGCTCTCTGGTCACCGACGGATCTCGGGTTTACTTTTCCGAATATCTGAGCGGGCATTCCGTCCTGAGGCAGGTTTCGGTATCCGGCGGCGAGACCGCGCCTGTGCCCATCTCGCTGGTCAGCGCCGATATCTATGATTTCTATCCCGGCCGCTCGGAATTGCTGGTGAAAGGCGTGGCCGAAGGTTCGGAAACGGAGTGGCCGGTCTGGATATTGCCCCTCCCCGCGGGCTCCCTCCGGCCGGTAGGAGAAATCCTCGCGCACGGGGCCACCTGGGCGCCGGATGGTCAGCACATCGTCTATGTGACGAAATCGAGCCTGTACACCTGCAATGCGGACGGCACGGATTCGCGCGAACTGGTCACCGTGCCGGGGGTTCCTTTTGCCCCGCGATTTTCTCCCGACGGCCGCCGCTTGCGTTTCACCATACGGGACACCAACCAGCGCACCTCGTCGCTGTGGGAGGTTTCTGCCGACGGAAAGGGGTTGCATCCCGTGCTGCCGGACTGGAACAAGCCGCCCGAGGAGTTTGGCGGAGCCTGGACGCCCGATGGAAAATACTTTCTCTTCGAATCCACCCGCGATCATACCCAGAATATCTGGGCCCGCCGTGAGAGCACCTCTTTTTTTCGCAAGGCGGCCGCCGAGCCGATGCAGTTGACCGTGGGACCGCTCCTGTTCAGCAATCCCACTCCCAGCACGGACGGAAAGAAGCTGTTCGTCATCGGCCAGCAGCGCCGCTTCGATCTGGTACGCCTGGACAGCAACTCGCAGCAGTTCACTGTGTATCTTCCCGGCATCTCGGCCGGCGAAGCCGACTTTCAGCGCAACGGCGCATGGATCACCTACGTCACACATCCCGAACTCACGCTGTGGCGGAGCAAACCGGACGGAAGTTCTCGCACCCAACTCACCTATGCGCCGATGCAGGCCCACATGCCGCACTGGTCGCCCGATGGAAGCCAGATTGCTTTTGTGGCCTCGCGTCCAGGAAAACCCTGGAAGATCTTCGTAGTGCCCGCCGAGGGTGGCACCCCGGAGGAGGTGACGGCAGGGGAGCGCAATCAGGGTGATCCCACCTGGATGCCCAACAGCGATTCCATCGTGTTCGCCGGCATGCCCTGGCTGGAGTACGGATCGCCGTCGGGACCGAACATTCATATGGTTGACTTGAAGACATCGCAGGTTTCGGATCTGCCCGGCTCCGAAGATCTCTTCAGCCCGCGCTGCTCGCCGGACGGACGCTACGTGGCGGCCCTTTCCGGCGACTCCACCCGGCTGATGCTCTATGACCGGGAAAAGAAAAGTTGGAAGCAGATCGCTTCATCACGCTTCGGTTTCGAAAACTGGTCACACGATGGAAAGTATCTCTATGCCGAAGACTATTCCGACAAGACCGATGACCTGGTCCGGGTGAATGCCTCCACGGGCAAATTGGAACGCTTGTTCAGCCTGAAGGAAGTTCCGCGCGGCTTCGATCCCTGGGAATTCTGGGTCGGTCTGGCGTCGGATGACTCGCCGCTGCTGATGCGGGACAAGAGCACCCAGGAGATTTACAGCCTGGATGTGCGCCTGCCCTAGCCCCGCCCTCGACGCATTGTCGCCGCGCTTCTTATCTTATTAAAAACAACGGCATAATACCTTTTTTGAACACGTTCACTTTTAGTGTTGACAGGACCCCATCGCCGGTTCATCATGTATTTGAACATGTTCAGTTATCAACTTTGAGGAGGCTTTTATGTATGTCATCGGCTGCTACATAAGCTACTTAGTCATATGTCTCACCGTGACCATCTGGGTCGCCCACACCTTACACAAGAACGGGAGAGTCTTCCTGGTGGACGCCTTTCACGGCAACAATGAGCTGGCTGACTCCGTGAACCACCTTCTTGTCGTAGGCTTTTATCTGATCAATGTGGGATACGTCGCTCTGGTGCTGCGGGCTACGGAAACTCTCAATACCCTGCGCGCGTCCATCGAACTGGTAAGCGACAAGGTTGGCCTGGTCCTGCTGGTTCTGGGCTTCATGCACTTCTTCAACCTGTTTGTTTTTTCACGCATTCGCAAGCGTGCGCGGATCGGGGCAAACTCAACTCTGCCGGTTTCTCACACCCTGCCCCAGGCACAACGGTCATGAAGGCTTCCGCCGACACGACGAGGAGGAAGTCCGACGAGACTCGCGCTCGCATTCTGCAAGCCGCGTTGACCCTGTTCCGCAAACGCGGCTTCGGCAGCACGACGATGCGAGACATCGCGAAAGAGGCGGGGACAGCCTTGGGCGCGGTCTACTATTACTTCGATTCCAAAGACTCGCTAGTAATGGCGTTCTACGAACATACCCAAAGGGAGGTAACGCCTCTGGTCGAAAATGCGCTCTCCAACACGAGGGGACTGGAAGAGAGACTGCGTGCCCTGCTGGGCGTAAAGTTCCAATACTATGCCCCGAACCGCACGCTGCTGGGGGCCCTTTCCGCTCACATCGATCCGCAGCATCCCTTGTCGCCCTTCAGCGCGGAAGGCCGTGACATTCGCGACCAGGACATTGCGCTCTTTGCCCGCACCCTGGAGGGATCGAGGGTTCGGGTTCCCCAGGACCTGAAGATCCACTTGCCTCGCCTGTTATGGCTATACCAGATGGGCCTCCTCCTCTTTTGGGTTTACGATCGTTCGCCCCAGCAGAAGAGGACCATGCAGCTGTTCGAGAAGAGCCTCTCGATCGTGGTCAACCTCATCAGGCTTTCGACTTTCCCACTACTGCGGCCGGCGCGCCGGCTGGCAATCGAACTGCTTGACATCATCTATGGTAATGAGAAGTTGGTGGAGGCGGTCCCGTGAATCACCCTCTTCGCATCGTTCTTACCGGCGGCAGCGGCCAGGTGGGGAACTTGCTTGCCAGCCATTTCCATAGTCAAGGTCAGCATGTCGTGGTGATTGCGCGCGGCGTTCAACCGGCGCCCTGGCAGGTCGTGCGCTGGGATGGAATCAGCCTGGGTGACTGGGCCTCGCATCTCGAAGGCTCAGACGTCCTCATCAATCTCGCCGGACGCAGCGTGAATTGCCGCTATACGCCTGCCAATCGTAGTGCGATCAAGGACTCGCGGATTCATACCACCCGCTTGCTCGGTCAGGCCATGACTGGGCTGGCTCACCCGCCGCGTCTTTGGATGAACGCCAGCACGGCTACGATTTACCGCCACGCCCTGGATCGTCCGATGGACGAGGCGACTGGCGAGATCGGCGGTCATGAGCCGAACGCTCCCAGCACATGGCGCTTTAGCATCGACGTGGCCACCAGTTGGGAAGAGGCTTTTTTCAGCAGTGTGGCCCCAGAGACGCGCAAGGTCGCTTTGCGCGGCGCCATGATCATGAGTCCCGACCGAGGCGGCATCTATGGCGAGTTGATTCGTCTTGTGCGCCTCGGATTGGGAGGTACGGCGGGCTCCGGCCAACAGTTCGTTTCCTGGATTCACGGGGAAGATTTCTTGTGCAGCATCGAGTATCTGATGACGCACGAAGAATGTGCGGGTGCATTCAACCTGGCCTCGCCCAATCCCCTGCCCAATCGGGAGTTCATGAGGGTCCTGCGACGAGCCTGGGGAACGCCCCTGGGCCTGCCCGCCACCGTCTGGATGTTGGAGCTGGGCGCATGGTTCCTGCGCACGGAAACCGAACTGATCCTGAAGAGTCGTCGGGTGGTTCCCGGCCGTCTGCTGCAAGCTGGTTTCGAATTCCACTTCCCCGAGTGGCCTGCGGCCGCGACAGACCTGGTGAATCGGTGGCGCGAGAATTACGCCTGAAGTTACCAGTCCTACAACCTGCTTGCTTCCGCCTCGACCGCCTGCAATCAATCAATCGACCGGCCGTGCCAGCAGTTTTTTGGTTCATTCACATCGGATTTTTGAGTTTAGCGAATTGGGCGTGCCGGGGGTACAAAGGCTTGGCCAGCCCATTTTTGCAGCGAGTGAATCGTTTTAATAGAATAGAGCCCTGGCTTCGTCTGGTCGCGTCAAAAATTTAAGGAGGCAGCCCCCATGCCCGAATCCAACATCGGTTTTTATGGCCACGTGAAGCAGTACCACAATCTGAAGGCGGAGATTGATCAGGCCATTCTGGATGTGCTCGAAAGCGGCAGCTATGTGCTCGGTCCGCAGCTGGTCAAGTTCGAAGAAGAACTCGCGCGTTACATGAAGACGAAGGAAACCGTCGGGGTCAACTCCGGCACCGACGCGCTGCTGCTGGTGTTTCTGGCCCTGGGCCTCGGGCCCGGCGACGAAGTCATTACCACTTCCAACACTTTCTTTGCCACGGCTGAAGCTATCTGGCTGGCCGGCGCAACTCCGGTATTCGTGGATTCCGATCCCCGCACCCGCAATATCGACGTCAGCAAGATCGAAGCGGCTATCACTCCGAAGACTCGCGCCATCGTGCCGGTGCATCTGTACGGCCTCACTGCGGACATGCCGGCGATCGCGCGCATTGCCAAGGCCCATAATTTGTTCGTGGTGGAAGACTGCGCCCAGGGCATCGGGGCGCGAGGCGACACCTTTGCTATTGGAGAACTCAGCGACGCGGTCTGCCTGAGCTTCATCATCCAGAAGAACCTGGGATGCTTCGGTGACGGCGGCGCCGTGGCCACCAACAACAAAGTTTTCGCTGCCGAGATCCGCAAGCTACGCAATCACGGCTCGACGAAGCGCTCCCACCACAGCGTTGGCTACAACAGCCGCCTCGACGACATCCACGCCGCTGTGTTGCGGGTGAAGCTGAAGCGGGTTAACGAATGGAGCGAGCGCCGCCGCGAGATTGCCCGTCTTTACGATCACGGCTTGGCCAACGCATCGATGACTCTGCCTTTTACGCCGCCCGGCTACCAGCACGTCTATCATCTATATGTAGTCGATAGCGACGACCGGGACGGACTGCAGGCGTATCTGCAATCGAAGGGCATCACCGCCCTTACTCATTACCCCATCGCCATCCACCAGCAGGAAGGCTTTCCCTGGGGACGTCCCGCTCGGGTTGGTGCGCTGCCGGTCACGGAAGAATCCGCCGCCAGCGTGCTGTCGCTTCCTATGTACCCCGAACTCACGAATCAGGAGGTTGAGCGTGTGATCGCGGAAGTGATGAACTGGGCCGCCAACCGCGAGGCCCTCAGCCGCCAAGCAGTCTGAGGGCGTGTGGGTCGGACACTCCTGTCCGACGCCTTTGACTTTGCTGTTTGGTTTTGACTTTGATTTTTGATCTTCAACTTTGATTTTTGATCTTGAACTTTGATTTTGTCTTTGAGCCTCCGCTTACAGCACTCAAAAGCAAAGTCAAAAGCAAAGTCAAAAGCGTCGGACAAGAGTGTCCGACCCACACACGAACCTGTCACACACAAACCTGCCACACACATTCCCGGCTGGTCATTTACAATTCTAGTTTGAACTCATGTTGTCACGACTAGCGATTCTGCTCGCAGCCGGCGCCCTGGCGCTTGGCTCCAGCGCTTTCACCCTGGATAAAACTATGGACTTTGGGCCGAATAACCCGTTCTACGCGCCGAGCACTTTGCCCTTTCAGGCGCCGCCCTTCGACAGGATCAAGGACAGCGACTACCAGCCTGCTATTGAGGCCGGCATGGCGGAGCAACGCCAGGAGATTCGGGCGATTGCCGACAACCCCGCTGCGCCGACATTCGAAAACACGTTGGTCGCCATGGAAAAGACCGGCCAGTTGTTCAATCGCGCCATGGGTGCATTCAACGGCGTCACTGCGGCGAACCTGAATCCGGAACTGCAGAAAGTGCAGGAATACGAGGCACCCCGGCTGGCCGCGCATAGCGATGCCATCTATCTCGATTCCAGATTGTTCGAGCGCGTGGCCGCGATTTACCAGCAACGCGATTCCCTGAAACTCGATGCGGAGTCGCTGCGCCTCATCGAGTTCTCTTACCAGAAATTTGTGCACTCCGGCGCCAACCTCTCCGATGCCGACAAGGCCGAACTGAAGGCGCTCAACGAAGAGGAGTCAACCCTCACCAACGATTTCACCACCAGGTTGCTCGCCGCCACCAATGACGCAGCTTACGTGACCAAGGACAAAGACGCGCTGGCAGGCCTGGCCGACGCTCAAATCAGTGCTGCCGCGCTGGCGGCAAAAGAGCGCAAGCTGGACGGCTACATGCTTCCGCTGCAGAACACCACGCAACAGCCTGACCTGGACTTGCTGAGCCATCGCTCAAGCCGTCAGAAGCTCTTTGAGAATTCCTGGAACCGCGCCGAACGCGGAGGCGCGAACGATACCCGCGACATTGTTTCCCGTCTGGCTCAGCTGCGCGCGCAAAAAGCCAAATTGCTTGGCTTCCCCAACTACGCCGCCTGGAAACTGGACGATCAGATGGCCAAAACGCCGGAGGCAGCGCTGAAGTTCATGGATGCGCTGGTGCCGGGAGCGACCGCCAGGGCCACCGCCGAAGCCGGGGACATTCAAGCCTTAATCGACTCGCAGAGGGCCGGCTTCAAGCTCGCGCCCTGGGACTGGAACTTCTATGCCGAGCAGGTACGCAAGGCGAAGTACGACATGGACGAAGCCCAGATCAAGCCGTACTTCGAGGTGAACAATGTGCTGGAGAATGGCGTGTTCTATGCCGCCAGCCAGCTCTACGGAATCACCTTCAGGGAGCGCAAAGACATTCCGGTGTACAACCCGGAGGTGCGCGTCTTCGAGGTCTTCGACGCCGACGGCCAGCCTCTGGCACTGTTCTATGGCGACTTCTTCAAGCGCGATAACAAGCGCGGCGGCGCCTGGATGAGCAACTTCGTGGACCAGTCCCGGCTACTGGGTACGCTGCCGGTCGTTTATAACGTCTGCAACTTCAGCAAGCCCGCGCCCGGCGAGCCGGCTCTGGTTAGTTTTCACGATGTCACCACCATGTTCCACGAGTTCGGCCACGCGCTGCACGCCATTCTAGCCGACAGTCAATATCCAACTCTCTCTGGAACGGCGGTGCCTCGCGACTTCGTCGAGTTCCCTTCGCAGTTCAACGAGCACTGGGCAACCTATCCCGCGGTGTTCAGTCATTACGCGAAGCACTACAAGACGTCCGCGCCCATGCCGGCTGAACTGGCCGAAAAAATCAAGACCTCCGCAACCTTCAACCAGGGTTATGCGCTGACGGAAATCCTGGCCGCCGCTGAGCTCGATATGCAGTGGCACACGCTGCCGCCCGGCGCGCCATTGCAGAATCCAGACGCGTTTGAAAGCGCTGCGCTGCAGAAGACGCACTTAGCGCTCAGCGCCGTGCCGCCGCGCTACCGCTCCACCTACTTCGCCCACATCTGGGGCGGCGACTACGGCGCCGGATACTACGCTTATCTGTGGGCTGAGATGCTGGACGATGACGCCTTCCAGTGGTTCGAAAACCACGGCGGCCTGACTCGCGCCAACGGTGATCGTCTGCGCCGCATGGTGCTTTCCCGGGGCAACACGGAAGAGCTGGCTAACTTGTACAAGCAGTGGCTGGGAGCAGAACCCAGCATAGAGCCGATGTTGAAATACCGCGGCCTTCTGGAGCCGGCAATTTCAAAGTAAAGCCACGTGGAGACAGCCGCCCCCGGCTGTCCGGCGGAGCAAAGCTCCGCTATTTTTTAGTGTAGGTAATTGTGGAATCGGCGGGATTGTCGAGCTGCGCTCGACCGGACAGCCGGGGGCGGCTGTCCCCACGCGGGCTGGTATTACTTCAGAAATTTTCCCTGTTCCAATTCCTGAAAGGCCTGCCGCAGCTGCTCCTGCGTGTTCATGACGATGGGGCCGTACCATGCCACCGGCTCCTCTAACGGTTTTCCCGACACCAGCAGAAACCGGATGCCATCATCGCCCGCCTGCACCGTGACTTCGTCGCCGCGGTCGAAGAGCACGAGCGAGCGGTTGTCGGCCTCGACCGGAGGCGTGGTGTCCGACCATTTCACCGCTTCCGTCGGCACCGTCAGCGGGCCCGAGGCGTTGCAGAATTTTCCGCCGCCCGCAAAGACATACGCAAACGCATGGCGCGTAACTTCAACCGGCAGCGTCTTCCGTCTGCCCGGAGAAACAGATACATCGATGTAAGTTGGATCGGTAGCAATTCCTTCGACCGGGCCGGTCTTCCCCCAGAACGTGCCGCACACCACGCGCACGTGCGTACCGTCGTCGTCTTTAATCTCCGGAATTTCGGGCGCCTTGATTTCCTGATAACGCGGCGCCGTCATCTTCTGCGACGCCGGAAGGTTGGCCCACAACTGGAAACCATGCATGCGTCCGGCCTGATCGCCTTTCGGCATCTCCTGATGGATGATCCCGCTCCCGGCCGTCATCCACTGCACATCGCCCGAAGCAATGGCGCCGCGGTTGCCCATGCTGTCGCCGTGCTCGACGGTCCCAGCGAGAACATAGGTAATGGTCTCGATCCCGCGATGCGGATGCCAGGGAAAGCCAGCCAGATAATCCTCGGGAACGTCGTTGCGGAAGTCGTCGAGCAGGAGGAATGGGTCGAAGTCGGAGGTGTTGCCGAAGCCGAACGCACGCCGCAGATGCACGCCCGCGCCTTCAAGAGTCGGTTTGGCCTTCACCAGGCGCTTAACGGGACGAATAGACATGAGAATCTCCAGGGTTCAGAGTCTGCAACGAATAGCTGGTCAATTTTGATCAGTCCTCAGGCATGTTAGTGAACGATACTGTGAGTAGCTAAATTCTACCAGCGAGCTTACCTAGCGGCGGACGCCCTCGCCCGCCCAGCGGAGTCAAGCCCCGCAGCGGTTTTCTGGATCCCGCAATTTCTGGCGAGCTTCGCTCGCCCACCCGGACGAGGGCGTCCGGGCCTACGCGATCTCAAGCACCACAAGGGGCCATGTCACTCCCAAAGACAATGCTTTCAGGAAGGATGTTGGAAGTCGTCGCGCGCGGCCCCGGAACGCGGGACGCCGCCCGGCCCCGCTGGCACACCAAGCCCTCGCTGCCCAGTCGGATTGCGGTCATCGGCAACTATCTGCCCAGACATTGCGGGATCGCCACCTTCACGACCGACCTGTGCGAGGCCATTGCCGCGGAGTATGGGACCGCCCGGCTGTTGGCACTGCCGGTGAATGACACGGAAGAAGGGTATGACTATCCCGCCCGAGTGCGATGGTCCCTGGCGCAGGATGACGTGGCCTCGTATCAGGAAGCCGCTGAGTTCCTGAACTTCCACAATATTGACATGGTGTGCCTGCAGCACGAATATGGCATCTTCGGCGGCCCCGCCGGAAGCCATATCCTGCATCTGCTGCGCGGCCTGAAAATGCCGGTGGTGACCACGCTGCACACCGTGCTGCGCGAGCCCGATGCCGACCAGCTCATGGTCATGGAAGAGATTGCAGAGCTCTCCGACCGGCTCATTGTCATGAGCCAGCTTTCATCCCAGTTTTTGCAGGAAATTTTCAAGGTGCCGGGCAGCAAGATTGACCTGGTTCCGCACGGCGTTCCGGACCTGCCTTTCCTCGATCCCAATTTCTACAAGGACCGCTTCGGCGTCGAAGGCAAAGCAGTGTTGCTCACCTTCGGCCTGCTCTCGCCGAACAAGGGTATTGAAAACGTGATTCAGGCCATGCCTCAAATACTGTCGAAGCACGAAAACGCGGTGTACCTGGTGGCGGGTGCAACCCACCCTCACATCCTCCGGCGCGAGGGGGACAAATATCGAGCCAGCCTGCAGGCTTTGGCCAGGGAAGTCGGAGTAGAGTCGCAAGTGATCTTCCACGACCGTTTTGCCAGCCCTGAGGAAATGGCAGAGTTCATCGGCGCGGCCGACATCTATATCACCCCGTACCGCCACGAAGCGCAGGTAGTCTCCGGGACCCTCGCTTATGCCTTGGGGGCGGGCAAAGCGATTATCTCCACTCCTTACTGGCACGCCATTGAGCTGTTGGACGAGGGTCGTGGGGCGCTGGTTCCCTTCCAGGAGCCTGACGCTATCGCAAAAAAGACGATCGAACTCCTGACCACACCGGCGCTGCGTCATGCCATGCGCAAACGGGCCTACTTATACGCTCGCGACATGGTCTGGAAAAAATCCGCGCAGGGCTACATGGCAAGTTTTTCCCGGGTTCGCAGCGACCGCATGGAGGCTCCCCGAGTCCAGTTTTCGGCAAGCTCCACCGAGAAATCGCTGAACCGGCTGCCCGCATTGAATCTCAGCCACGTGAATGCCCTGACCGATGATACCGGGATGCTGCAGCATGCCATTTTCACCATCCCCAACCGCGCCGAGGGATATACCACCGACGACAATGCGCGTGCCCTCATCTTTACCGTGCTGCTGAATCAACTGGGCGGCGACTCAACCAACCTGTCTGCCGCCGTCGCTGCAACCAACCCGGATTGGGCTTTCCGTTACCTGGCATTCCTCGAGCATGCCTTCAATGCCGGGAAGAAGAGGTTCCGGAACTTCCTGGGCTACGACCGCCGATGGATGGAAGAACAGGGCTCGGAAGATTCTCACGGCCGCGCCTTGTGGGCGCTCGGAACCCTTCTCGGCCGCTCCGTGAATCCCGGACTGCGGGGTGCCGCTGGCCGCTTGTTTGAGTTCTCCGTCCCGGCTATTGTCGGCTTCCACAGCCCCCGGGCTTGCGCCTATGCTCTGCTGGGCATTCAGGAGTACCTGCATTCCTACGCGGGAGACCGGGACGCTGAGCGCGTCCGGTCCGCATTGGCCCAGAAGCTGCTCGACATGTATGAGTCGGTCCACCGTCCCGACTGGAAGTGGTTTGAGGATGTGGTGGCGTACGGCAACGCGAGGCTGCCGCAAGCCCTGCTGCTGGCGGGGTCGGCTTGCGGAAATGAGCGCATGATTTCGGCCGGACTTGATTCCCTGAACTGGCTCATGGAAATCCAGCGTTGCCCGGCCCATGGACACTTTGTGCCCATCGGCTCGGAAGGGTTTTACCGCCGGGGTGGAGAACGGGCGCGCTTCGATCAGCAGCCGGTTGAAGCCGCGGGTGCGGTCTCCGCCTGTTTGCAGGCTTACCGCGTCACCGGCGACGAGCGCTGGCGCACGGATGCCTGGTCCGCCTTCAACTGGTTCCTGGGCGACAACGATCTTCAGCTTCCACTGTATGATTCTGCCACGGGCGGGTGCCGGGACGGGTTGCATCCTGACCGCGCCAATCAAAATCAGGGAGCGGAATCCACTTTGTCTTTCCTGATGGCACTACTCGAAATGAACTCTCTTCACATTCCTGAGAAGTTGGAAGGCCGGTCATGACCGCTCCCGAAACCACGCTGATCAACGTCGAAAGTCCGCACTACCCGCCGCTGCTCCTACGTTATCCGGGCAATCCCATCCTCACCCGCAAAGACTGGCCGTACTCCATCAACAGCGTGTTCAATGCCGGCGCCACCTTGCTGCAGGATGGAACCACTCTGCTGCTCTGCCGCATCGAAGACCGGCGCGGCTTGTCGCATCTGTGCGCCGCCCGCTCGCTGAATGGCGTCGATGGCTGGCAAATTGACCGCGAACCCACTTTGATGCCCAGCCCCAAGGACCATCCCGAGGAGATCTGGGGCATTGAGGACCCGCGCATTACTTTCGTCCCGGAGTTGCAACAGTACGCTGTGACTTATACCTCGTACTCGCGCGGCGGCCCGGGCGTGTCGTTGGCCCTGACCACAGACTTTCGCAGCTTCGAGCGCTACGGCGTCATCATGACGCCCGATGACAAAGATTCCGCGCTCCTGCCTCGGCGCATCAATGGTTACTGGGCGCTGATTCATCGTCCCATGACGCCGCTCGGGGCCCACATGTGGATTTCCTACTCGCCCGACCTGCGCCACTGGGGCCGGCACCGGCCCATCCTTGAAGCCCGCCGCGGCGCCTGGTGGGATGCCAACAAGATCGGGCTCTCCCCGCCACCGATCGAGACTTCGAGAGGCTGGCTCATCCTCTACCACGGGGTGCGGCACACTCCTTCGGGATGTTTATACCGGCTGGGCCTGGCCCTGTTCGACCTGGAGGACCCGGAAAAGTGCCTGCTGCGCGGCGACTCCTGGATATTCGGGCCGGAGGCGGAGTACGAGCGCAATGGCGACGTCAACGATGTCGTCTTTCCCTGCGGATACACCATGGATCCGGATGGCGACACCGTCAATATTTACTACGGGGCGGCCGACTGTTCGATCGCACTGGCCCGGGCCAGCGTGCGCGCTCTGCTCGAGTGGCTGGATGCGAATGGAAGTTTCGAACGGCGGCGACCGCAGGACGTATGAACCCGCTGCTGTGGGTTTTCGAATTCGTCTTCCGCTGCCGTCACCGCGAGATGAGCCGCGTATTCACCATCAAGGGGCGAACCTACCAGGTCTGCTTCAAATGCGGACGGGAGTTTGAGTGTTCGGAACCCCCAGCCCTTTGATCGTGCCGCGGCCAAGCGCCCTCGCAGGCTAAGTCTCCCGATGTGAGCTATGTTGCTCAGACGCCTGGCTGCGCGTCTGTCATGCTGACTTGCATCCTGTTTCTTCACACCTTGTAACTACGTCACACGAGAAACCCCTATGACCGATCCCGTAAGCATTACCCTGCCCGGAGTTGTCGAAGAAACCATCCGCTCATCAGATCCCGCCGTGCCGGAAAAGGCGCAGATCGCTATTCCAGCGGTTGATGGGCTGCAGGAGATCCGCATCGACAACATTCTCACCACGAAAAACGGCGGCGAAGTGGCCCTCAAAAAAGGTGATGCGGTGAAGGTCACCATCAAGGCGTAAGCGGAAGCGACAGACGCTTTTCGCACTGGCGTGAACCAGCCAATATCCCAGTTCCCGATGTGAGCATTCTTGCTCAGACAAGACAGCGCCTGCCTGTCATTCTTTACTCTGCTGAGTGTGTAGATGGCGACGGTCCCTAATTCGGAGCTCTCATTCCTTAGTCGCGGCGGGCCAGGTCCCGGCCAATCCAAGTTCAAGCGATCACATCCAGCGCTTTGACATTCTTCGTCCGTGTTGGGCCGCGGAACTTCACGGCAACACGATGCGACCCTAAGAACTCGAACAACCATTAGGGCGACCCCCTCGGCGGAGAGGGCGTCTGCCCGCACGAACAGGAAAGGTCTAAGACCATGCCTTTAATTCAGCTCGTGGAAGTTCTGATCGTGGTAGGTGTTCTTCTGTGGCTGGTGAACCGCTTCATTCCGATGCAGTCGTCCATCAAGTCGATCCTGAACGGCGTCGTGGTAATCGCCGTGGTTTTGTGGCTATTGAATGTTTTTGGGCTGTTTCATTCCCTTTCCCATATCCACATCGGGAAAGGGTGAAGTGCAAATAAGGATTTGGTAATCCCGACCCGCGATTTTCAGGCGGAGACTAGAGCAGCACGGCAGATATCTGCCAACAAGGAGAGACCTTTGAATACCAAGCTTTTGTTAGCAGCCGGACTCACCCTCAGTTTGAGTGCATTCGCACAGGGCAATTCTCAAGTCGTCGAGCCCATGGAGCACACTCCCACCTTCCGCGTGACGGTGGTGAGCCGCAGCATTCAGGCGGTCAATTACAAGCATCGCGGCGGAGCGACCAAAATGGATTTCGCCGGCACCGACCTGATGCCCCAGGCCCGCGGTGAAGCCAAGGTAGAGAGCAAGAAGGGCTACATCGAAATCGAAGTAGAGTTCGCCAACCTGGAAAAACCCACGACTTTCGGCAATGAGTATCTGACTTACATTCTTTGGGCTATCTCGCCCGAGGGCCGGGCGGTGAACCTGGGCGAAATCCTGGTGGGCGATAACCATCGCAGCAAGGTGGATGTCACTACCGATCTTCAGTCCTTCGCCCTGGTCGTGACCGCGGAGCCTTACTATGCGGTGCGGCAGCCCAGCAACGTGGTGGTGCTCGAAAACGTGGTCCGCGAGGACACCAAGGGGACGGTCGAGTCCATGCACACCAAGTATGACCTTCTGGAACGCGGCGGCTACATCCCCACCGGCTACAAGTTCGATCCGGTGGTGCTGAATACCAAGCTGCCCCTGGAATTCTTCGAGGCCCGCAACGCCCTGCGCATCGCGCAATCCGAAGGCGCCGAAACCTACGCCCATGACAGCTATCAGCATGCGTCCCGCTTGATGGACCAGGTCGATGCCGATGCCATCAACAAGCACAGCGATCGCAAAGCCATGATCGGGGTTGCCCGCGAAGTCGTGCAGACGGCGGAAGACGCCCGTGCCATCACGGTCAAGAAGATCGATCAGGAGCGGCTGGAGAACGAACGCCAGGCTGCCGCCAACGCTCAAGCCAACACCCAGGCCGAGGCCGACGACGCCACTCGCCAGAAAGAGCAGGCACAGTCGGACCAGGCCCGAGCCGAGCGCGCCAAATCGCGAGCCGAGTCGGACGCATCCCGGGCGCAAGCGGCCACGGCCCAGGCCGAGTCGGATACGGCAAGAGCCCAGGCCGATGCGGCGAATGCGCAGTCGGAAGCCATCCAGGCCAAATCCGACATGGCGGCCAACCAGGCTTCGTCCGCCGATGCCCTCTCCGCAGCCCAGGCAGATGCCGACCAGTCCCGGCTAGCCGCGCAACAGGCCCAGTCGAACGTGCAACAGGCGGAAGCCGACAAAGCGGCCATGCGCGTGCGCCTGTCCGAGCAGCTCAACACCATCCTGCAGACTCGCGACAGCGCCCGCGGGCTCATCGTCAGCATGTCCGATGTGTTGTTTGACACCGGAAAATACTCGTTGAAGCCGGGCGCGCGCGAGAAACTGGCAAAAGTGGCCGGAATTCTGCTCGCCTACCCTGGACTCAATATTGAGGTCGGCGGCTATACCGACAATGTAGGCGGCGATCAGATGAACCAGACCTTGTCTGAGAACCGCGCCGGTTCGGTACGCAGCTACCTGGTGGAACAAGGCGTGTCGTCGAATGCGGTCACGGCCAAAGGCTTTGGCAACAGCCTCGCCGTGGCCTCAAATGACAACGCCTCGGGACGGCAGCAGAACCGGAGAGTCGAGCTTCTCGTCTCCGGCGAAGCCATCGGTCAACCCGTCAACCCGCAGACCGGAAGCCTGCGGTAGGGCAAACGCAACTCAGCAACAACGGAGGTAGCACACGTGAAAGTGATCGGAATTACCAGCACGGCTATTCTGTCCCTGGTTCTCGGAATCGCTGCACCTGCCTGCGCCCAGCACGAAGAGCAGGGCGACAGGCAGGACCATGCCAGGCAGCAACAGGGCGGGCACGAGCAGGGCAAATCTGAAGCGCAGCATGCGCAGAAACCGCAACCGCAGCACGCCCAGCCTCAGCACGCCCAACCGCGGACTCAGCAGAAGCAACAGCAGACTCGGCAGACCCAACAACAGACCCAGCGTAACCAGCAGCAGGCCCAACGCAATCAGCAGCAGGCCCAGCATAACCAGCAGCAGTCGCAGCGCAACCAGCAACAGGCCCAGCATAACCAGCAGCAGGCCCGAGCTCAGCAGCAGCGTCAGCGCTCTCCACAACAGCAGCGCGTGCGGCACAGCGCCTGGCAGCAGCATCGCTCGCAGAACTGGCAGTCCGACCACCGCAACTGGCAACAACGCGGCGGCTACCACGGTTATCGCATTCCGGATGACCGCTACCGCGGCTACTTTGGGCCGAGCCACGGATTCCGCATCAACACCCTCCCCTTCCTGGTCGTAGGCGGATATCCCCGCTTCCAGTACGAAGGATATTGGATCAGTGCGGTCGATCCCTGGCCGTCCAACTGGGAGGATGACTGGTACGACAACGACGATGTGTACGTGGACTATGTCGATAACGGCTACTACATGTACAACCGCAGATATCCCGGCCAGGGAATTGCGATCAACATCACGCTGTAGCCCGCGATTACACGGTGCAGCTTCGGGGGAGGCTGCACCGTAATCGACCCACTTGCTTAAGGAGCAACCATGCTAGGAACCATCCTGATCGTCGTGCTCATTCTGGCGCTTGTAGGAGCGCTTCCCCGCTGGTCGCACAGCCGGGACTGGGGCTATGCCCCGACCGGCGGAGTGGGCATAGTCATTGTCATCGTGGTCGTTCTCCTGCTCCTCGGCCGCATCTGAATTATGCGGCGCCAACAGGCACGATGTGGGCGCGAGCGTCCCCGCTCGTGCTGGTCCCCGACGCAATATCCAGGCACGGAAAATACACGAAACCGGGAAGCACAGGCGGCGACGCCCGCGCACACGCCTGTATCGACCCGGCGGTTGCTCTTTGTCCGCGCGGTGGCCCTTCTCCTCATCGTGCTCATTTGCGGCGGCACTTCCTCCGGATACTCGGTTCTGACCCACGAAGAAATCGTTGATCTGCTCTGGAGCAGCGCGCTTCGTCCCCTCCTGCTGCAGCGCTTCCCGGGGCTCACGGAGGACCAACTCACCGAGGCCCATGCCTACGCCTACGGCGGCGCCGTCATTCAGGACCTTGGCTACTACCCCTTCGGCAGCACGGAGTTCAGCAACCTGGTGCATTACGTCCGCAGCGGCGACTTCGTCCAGGAACTGCTGCGCGAGAGCCAGGATGTCAACGAGTACGCCTTCGCGCTGGGAGCCCTGTCGCACTATGCGTCGGACATCGCCGGCCACCCCGCGGTCAACCAGGCGGTAGCCATCGAGTATCCCAAGTTGCGCGCCAAGTTTGGCAAATCGGTCCGCTATGCCCAGGACAGGTCGGCGCATTTGAAAACCGAGTTCGGCTTCGACATGGCGCAGGTGGCGAAAAATCGCTATGCCTCGCAGCAGTATCACGACTTCATCGGCTTCAAAGTCTCGAAGTCTCTGCTGGAGCGGGTCTTTCCCGTCGTTTACGGATTGGAATTGAAAGACGTGCTGGCGCACCAGGACCTTGCCATCGGCTCCTACCGTTTCTCGGTCAGCCGGCTGATTCCACAAATGACCAAGGTGGCGCTGCAAATCCACAAGAAGGACCTGAAGCGCGAAATACCCAATTTCGCCAAACGAAAGTTCCTCTATCGCCTTTCGCGTTCGGACTATGAAAAAGAATGGGGCAAGGACTACGTCAAGCCCGGGCTGGGAACACGGATTCTGTCAACCCTGCTGCGCTACATGCCGAAAATTGGTCCGTTCAAAAAGCTGCAATTCAACAGCCCAACTCCGCAAACCGCTGATCTCTATATCAAGAGCATCAATGCCACCGTCGATCAGTATCGTGCCTTCCTCGAAGCGGTGCGCCGCGGGACCCTGGTGCTCCCCAACTGTGATTTCGATACCGGCAACCCGACCAGGGCCGCGGAATACTCGCTCACCGACGACAGCTATGCCAGGTTGCTGGCCCAGCTCTCCGACCTGAAGTTTGACATGGCGTCCCCGGCTCTGCGGGCCAACATTCTGCAGTTTTACGCCGACCTATCGCTGCCGATTGAGACCAAGAAGGACGCGGCCCACTGGCAAGATGTGCTGACGGCGCTCGACCTGTTGAAGGCCACGGCTCCGGTTCAGACTCTTGCGGGCCGCCCGGCGCCGGCGATCGAATGAAATGCTGCGCCGCCGACCGAACCCTCTTCCGATGCCCATCTCATCCGATCACCCCCAGCTACCGTTCCCCGATCAGGCGCTCAATGTGTATCTTAATTATCGAGGTAGCGGCGGTCCTTGCGCTTCTGCTGACCGGCCAGGCGCAATCCGTCCCCGCGACGCCTGCCCCGGCCATGCCGCCCGTAATCGTCATCGGCTTTGTCGGCGGGTTCATCAGCCACGACAATCCCAATCATAGCGAGGTGCAGCTGGCGGCGCGTCTGCGCCAGGCCTATCCCTCCGGGGTGGAGGTGGAGACCTTTGAGAGCTATCACAAGGGAAAAGCTCGCAAGCGCGTCCTCCGCCTGCTGGATACGAACCACGACGGGGTTCTGAACCTGGACGAGAAACAGAATGCCAGAATCATCATTTACGGACACAGCTGGGGCGGCTCCGCGACCGTCGCCATGGCACGGCGGCTGGAAAAAGATGGCATCCCGGTGCTTCTCACGGTTCAAGTGGACAGCATCTCCATGTTTCGCAAAAATGATGCAGTCATCCCCGCGAACGTGGCCCGGGCCGCCAATTTCTACCAGCCCCACGGCCTTCTGCACGGGCAAGCCAAAATTCGCGCTGCCGATCCCGCGCGTACCCGTATCCTGGGAAATTTTCGCTTCGAATACAAAGCCGCTTCTTACAGCTGTGAAAAGTATCCCTGGTATGACCGCTTCTTTGTAAAAGCTCACACCCAGATTGAGTGCGACGTGAGCGTGTGGCAACAAGCGGAGTCTCTGATACGGTCCGACCTACCCCGTTTTTGTGAAGGGGTGCCTGGGGTTGGGCGCGATTGAAACTTCCGGGAAGCAGGATGGTGGACAGGGCCCGGAAACTAAAGCGCTGGCCGAGACCGGCATTTGGTCTCGGCCAGCGCAAAGCTGCCAGCGCAATTAGTTCTTGTCGTTCGCTTCCGCAATGGCTGCCTGGTGTCCGGCTTCTGCCACCGCGTGCATGAACGCGTCCGCACTGCTTGGGGTTGCAACCTTACCCGAAAGGATGTTGCGGAACCTCATGTGCTTGCCATAGATGGCGCGGGTGGAATCGTTGTCCTGCTCGATCACTGCGCCTTCGAGCGTGAGCCCGGCGAACACGCCCTTGGAACGGGAGTAGGTCAGCATCTGAGTGTTCATCTTCCAATCAGTTCCGGCAGAAGCATGACGGCCAACCGGACCGGCCGCTACTGATCCTTCCCCCGTGAGCGCGAACTTGCTCGAGAGCAGATGCTGGAAGCCCTGGTCGTTCATGACCAGAATCACCAGGTCCACGCCTTCGACGCCGATCTGCAATCCCCAACTTCCACCACCAATGGACACGAACGCCGGTGCGCTCCAGCCCCCGGAGGTACGGCACGACGCAACGCCGCGTCCGTGCTTGCCGCCAAAAATGAACCCGCCCTTGATCAGGTTGGGAACCACCAGGATGCACTTTGCATTGCTCAACACTTCTTCAGGGATTCCGTTGTCCGGCGCTCCCATGATGGCGTGCAGCACATCAACGGAGTTATTCAGGCGCTCGACCGTGTCTGAACGGGCAGTGCCCGCCCAGGCCAGGGTTCCAAACAGGCCCATCAAACCCATCAACAACACTGACATAGTTTTTTTCATTTGTTCCTCGAGGAGTTGCCAGACTAAGAGGGGGGGACTTCAGATGGGCTGACTTAGCTCAGGGACCTGAAAGAGAGAGCAGGAATGCCCGTCTCTAGTTCATGATGGCCCTGCCACCACGGAATAGCTGATCTGAATTGCTCACTCTCAGGATGCGGCCCGGGCCTCGATTCCCAAAAAAAAGCGAGCAATCTTGCACAGAATCGCCGGCTGGAGTGTGTGATGGTTAGGCTTGCCCGGAGTGCGAAGGAGCAACCTCCTCGAGGACTTGCGCCCGATCGGGCGGCGTCAATGAACCCAGAAGATCAATCATGACCTCCCTCCCCCATCCATTTCTCAACCGGATTCGTGGCCGATGTGCCTTCATGGCGGCGTCCTTGCGGAAGTGGTTGAGAATGGAGCCTCACGATGGTGACTTCACCTCCCAGCGCATGTGCCCCTTCTGTGGACTGATCACACCGCGCCATGAAACCTGCTGCCTGGAGTGCGGTAAGTCGCTCAGACCGGCGTAATCGCGGCCCGGATCGCTCGCTGTCGCCTGCTTTCGACGCCCTCCCGTCTCCCTTCATGCCATTCGCCTGGTAAACCTTGTGCTCTCACTTCTGCGCCCTCTTTTCCGAATTGGAACTGCTTTCTCCCGTCGCGGGACGGAATTGGTCGCGCCGGCGTCATCGCGGTCTCGCGCCGCTGATACTTTCCCTGCTCATCGGACTGACCGAAATGATCCTGTGTGGGGCGTGGAGGATGCCCGGTCGTGGAAGCAAGTTGTTGGAGGCGCAGGAGATTCGAGAGAGGTCGCAGTCACCGTCGATGGCTCCAGATGATCAACCGCCAATCCCGGTGCAGGACGCTCCGGGCAGGTGAGGAGGTGTGGCCACCAGATTGCATTTCTTCGGCGAGAGCTCATTCGAGCCGAAGCAGTTGAGCTGAGAAATCAAGAGGACGAAGGTTATGCGCGCATTCCACAATCACAAGATCTGGTTCATATCGTTCCTGCTGATTATCGTCACCACCGGTTGCAGCGACAAAGACGACAGAAGCGGCAACCCGAGCCTGAGCACGCCGGCCGTGAGCTCGGTAACTCCGCCCGACGGCAACGTAATCGTTTGTCCCGAAACCAACGTGGTGAGCGCAACCTTCAGCAAGCCGATGAACCCTGCGACCGTCAATAACTCTACGTTTACCCTGACCGGTCCCGGGGGGGCGAGCATAGATGGCACGGTCAGCTACGTGGCGGCGACCAACATGGCCACGTTCACGCCCACCCTTGACCTTACCCTGGACACGGGTTATACGGCCACCATCACCACCGGTGTAAGGGACCCGTTCGGCAATCACCTGGCCGCGAATTTCGAGTGGACCTTCACCACTCCCGCAGTGGGGTGTCCGGCGGCGGCGGCGCTGCCTCCCTTGGGCAACGCCTGCCCGTTCGGAATCCTGGCCGCCGTTCCGGCGGTCACCAGCATCGGCCCCACCGTCGTAACCGGTGGCGATGTGGGCATATGGCCGTCGGCTTCGATTACCGGATTTCCGCCGGCCACACTGAGCGGAACCGAACACATGGGCGATGCCACAGCCATGACCGCCCAGGGTGATCTGACCGTCGCGTATAACAGCGCCGCCGGAGCAGCCGGAGGGGCGGTTCTGCCCGCGGACATAGGAGGACTTACCCTCCCGCCGGGCGTTTATCGCACCACCAGCGGCCAGCCTTCGCTCGGAATAACCGGAATTCTCACCCTCGACGGCGGCGGCGACCCCAACGCGGTCTGGATTTTTCAGGTGGTCTCCACCGTGACCACGGCGTCCGGCAATAGCCAGGTCAACCTGATCGGCAGCGCCCAGGCGGAGAACGTATTTTGGCAGGTCGGCAGTTCGGCGACCCTGGGCACCAACACCACATTCACGGGAAACATCCTGGCCCAGGCGTCGATCACGCTGGACACCGGCGCCATCCTGAATGGCAGAGCGCTGGCCCGGACTGGTGCCGTCACTCTGGATAGCAATCCAGTGAATGTGCCTTCCTGTCCATAGGCTTCGGTGAATGGATCGGCTCCGTCGGAGCCGCGTCCGTATGCCGGTCGGAATGCAAGCAGGAAATCGCGGGAGCAATAACTTGGAGTAAAAATCTCATGTCATCAAAGTCGAAGATCGGTCTTGCTTACGTTTTCGGAGTGCTGCCGCTAATGGCTGCTGCGTTATCCATGCTGGGCGCGATGGCGTCGGCGCAGGAGCAGCCCGCCCCCAAATGGGAACTCTACGGCGGATACTCTTTCTTCCATCCCGGCGCCGATATTCACGGCTTCCTTCCCGGAGGGCTGGTTCCGGTAAGCAGCCGCCTGGAAGCGAATCCGCGGGGCGTCGGCGCCAGCGTGACCTATGACTTCAACCGCTGGTTCGGCCTCACCCTCGACAGCAGCACGGCCTGGAACAGCGGCGAGGTGGGATTAAACCGGGTGGATGACACCGCGCTCTCCACCCTCTCATTGGGCCCGAAGTTTACCTTCCGGCACCACCGCTTTTCGCCATTCCTCGAGGTCCTGGTCGGCGACCATCGCCTCATGCCTGATGCCTTCCACGACATCCAGAAGCTGGGCGTCATGGCAGGAGGCGGGCTTGATATCAACCTGACTCCGCACCTGGCTCTGCGGCCGCTGCGGGCCGACTTCATTTACTCCAATTACCGCTATGGCCCTTCGGCCACGACTCCAGAAACGGAAATTCGGGGCGTAAGACTGCAGAGCGGGCTGGTGTTCGTGTTCGGCGGCGAAGCCGCCGCGCCGGTCGGCGTCAGCTGCGCGGTGCGGCCCGGCGAGGTCATGGCTGGCGAGCCGGTCAGCGTGAGCGCGACCGCCAGCAACTTCAATCCCCGCCACACCCTGGAGTACAGATGGACCAGCACGGGCGGGAAGGTCAACGGAAACGATGCCAACGCGACCATCGACACCAATGGGCTCGCGGGTGGCAGTTACACCGTGACTGCACGGGTCTCGGATCCCAGGCGGCATAAGGTCGGAGAAGCCATCTGCAGCTCGACTTTCATAGCCAGAGAGCCGCCGAAGAATCCGCCCACGATTTCGTGCCTGGCAAATCCAGCTACGGTTCAGACCGGCATGCCTTCCACCATCGCTTGCACTTGCAGTAGCCCGGACAATGTCTCGTTTACGGTGGGCCAGTGGACCGCGAGCGGCGGCAGCATTTCCGGCAGTGGCAACAGCGCCGCTCTCGATACCTCCGGAGCTTCTTCGGGAACCATCACCGTGGGCGCGACCTGCAGCGACTCCCGCGGCCTCGATACTCCAGCGACCGCCATGGTCATGGTAGAGAATCCACCCCCGGTCTCGCCTGAAGTCAGGCGACTCGAAGGCCGGCTTGCCTTGCACAGCATTTACTTCCCCACGGCCAAGCCTACCGCCGAGCATCCCGACGGCGGCCTGCTGGCCAGCCAGCAGCAAACCCTGGTTTCGTTGGCTGACGATTTCCAAAAATATCTGGAGCTGAAGCCGGATGCCCACTTGATTCTCAAGAGCCATGCCGATCATCGGGGCTCGGCGGAATACAATCAGGCGCTTTCCGAACGGCGGGTCGATCGCACCCGGCAATTCCTGATCGAACACGGCGTTCCCGCGGCCAGTCTCGAAACCAAGGCGCTGGGGGAAGAGCAGAACCTGACCGAGGCGCAGGTGAAAGATGCGGTCGAGCAGAATCCCGAACTGACTCCGGCGGAGCGGCAGCGAGTGCTGGATCACATGCGAACCATCGTGCTGGCGAGCAATCGGCGCGTGGACGTGACCCTCAGCACGACCGGGCAAGAGTCGGTCCGCGAATTCCCCTTCAACGCCGCCGATTCCTTGACCCTGATCAAGGTCGAGGAAACTAAGAGAACGCCCTCGGCGGCAAAAAGAAAGGCGAGGCCTGCGGCGCGGCAATAAACCCGGCCAAAGGCGCGAGACAAGAATAGCCGGCAGAGTCCATGACCCTGCCGGCCTTTTGTTGCCGGCGAACCGCCTCCAGAAAATTTCAACACAGGCTGGCGCGCACTCATGCGCGAAGGTTGGTACGACTTATCAACAATCTTGATTTGAAGAATTTTTTCCGGGGGCGGCGTAACCGTGACCGCGGCTGTCCAAATCTGACAGGTCGGTTCCCTGGCGGTCTTTTCTCCTGCGGTCTTTGCGGTTTTTCTTTGCGTCCTTTGCGGTAGAGGGCTTTTGCACCGTCGCCCGCGAGGCCAACCTCTTTTACCGCGAAGGACGCGAAAATTGAAAGGAGGACCGAGTACAGAGAGTCAGGACGTGACGACTCCGCATGCCCTCAATCGCTGGCAGAAGTGCCCGGCTCCATCGCGGCCGTTGGGTTCCACGTCCCGGGAATTTCGAGGTCAGGCATGGGGGAAGCCGCGAACAGTTTCTGGCAGGGCTTGGCCAGCCAGCGGGCCCACTGCGCCGAACGTGACACGCGGGCGCTGTCGGTGGCGATTCCGGTGTCGGCATACATCTGGCGGTAGATTTTCGAAATCAAGACAAAGGCCAGGCGGGCGCGCATCGATTTTATGAAGCGGGAGCGCATCCAGATGGACTTGAGTCCGTAAAACGTGTCCCAGACGGATTGCGTGCGCTGGCGAATTTCCTCGGCCGACATTGTCGGGTGGGGCCAATACAGCTTGGGACGCAGGGCTTGCGGAATGAGCCAGCGCCGCGTGATAGGGATGCCGGCAACCGTTACCGGCGCCGCTTCCATTTGCTTTTCCCACCGGATGAAATCCACGGTACCGGGATAGGGCGTCAGGGTAACGAATTGGGCAAACGCCATCTCTGCCTGGACGGCAGCAAGCGCGGTGGCATCGAAGGTCTCCGGCCGGTCGCTGGGCAGGCCAAAAATAAACGAACCCAGGATGTACACGCCGTGCTGGCGAAAGGTCCTCAACTGTTTGACCAGATCGTCACCGGCACAATTGAATTCCTTGTAAACGTCTTTCAAGCCTGCCGGAGTCACCGCTTCGACCCCGACCAGCGCCCCTTTGATGTGGGCCGCCTGCATGGCATCGAGGAACTCGGCGTCTTCGGCCGCTTCCATGGTGATCTGGGTGAAAAAAATCGTGTCGGGCGGCAACTGGGCCAAGCGCCGCATCAGTTCAAAGCGCTCTGCCCGGATAGTTTTAAGTTCATTGAGCCGGTGCGCGTTGTGTTGCTCCTCGGCCAGGCGGAGGTCGGTAAGAGTCACGGGATAAAAATTGTCGTCGGCGAGCGCGATGAAGCGAAATCCCAATCTCCTGAGTTGGACGATTTCCTCAATGACGACATCCGAGGAACGCTGGCGGGGACGCTGACCGTCGGTGCGCCAGACCGAGCAAAAGGAACAATGCTTGGGGCAGCCCCGAACCGTCTGCACCGAGGCCCACATATAGCTCTTGCGCGGCACCAGGTCCCAGCGGGCCGGCAGGAACGAGTCCGCTTCGATGCGGCCGCCTTCGTAAATCGCCAGCGGCGCTCCGCTGGCGCAATCCGACAAAGCCTTGGACCAGACCACATCTCCGTCGCCTTTGACCACCGCGTGGGCGCCGCCCAGTTCATGGGCCTCGTTGGGGTAGAGGGTGGCGTGAATGCCTCCAAACACCACGTAGGCGCCGCGCTCACGGGCCAATTTCCCGATTTTGTAGCCCCGCAGCGCGTTGGCGGTGTGGATGCCGATGCCGACAATGTCGCCGGCTTGAATCTGCTCCGGATCCACCGGCTCCAGGGTCTCATCCACCAGGCAGGGGTCGCCAAAGCTCGCAGGTGTCGCCGCTGCCAGCACATATAGCCAGCGCGGCGTTATGACCGCCGTGCCAAAGGAAACTTCACTGGGATTGATAAGGTGAACGCGCACGCGATGTCGCCCTCCTTGGGCGGCCTGGCAAAGGCTGTCGAGCAGCTTGCGCCCGGGACGACTTTTCGGCTTGCTTGGAACGCAGTAAGCCCATCAGTTTGGAGGCCATCAATCAACGATGGGACGAGTAGAATTGTCAGGCGTGAGGAGCAGCAAAATCTGGTCAATATTGACCACTTTTGCCGAAAGGACTCGGGTTATCTTGAGTAAGCCGGGTCCAGTGATGAAAGCTCACATCCGTTCCGCCCATCTTGCCCTGTCCTTCCTTCTCGGCTTCGGCCTCCCGCCGGGCGCCTTCGCACAACCGTCAGACACACTGGCGGCGGTGCCGCACGTTCAGCTGAACTCGGAAGAAATCGTTACCAACCTGATACAGAGGAACCTTGAACGCGCCCGGGCGCTCGGCGCTTACCAAGGGACCCGGATTTACCGCCTAGAGTATCACGGCTTTCCCGGTTCCAGAGCAGCGGAGATGACCGTGGATGTAAAGTACAGCACTCCCGGAACCAAGGAATTCAGCATCCGTTCGGAAAAAGGCTCTCAGTTAATCATCGACCGGGTATTCAAACGAATGTTGCAGAGCGAGAAAGCGGCAGCCGCCGAAGAGAACCAAAGCCATGTGGCTCTCAATCGCGACAACTACAACTTCACTCTCGATGGCTACGAGAGCACGCCTTCGGGTCTGGCCTACATTCTTTCAGTGGCGCCACGGACCGATGACAAGCTGCTCTACCGCGGCCGCATCTGGGTGGATGCGGAAGACTTTGCCGTAGTGCGCATTGATGCCGTCCCCGCGAAGAACCCTTCCTTCTGGACCAAAGACACAAGGATCGAACAGACCTACGCAAAAGTTGGGGACTTCTGGCTTCCCCTGTCCAATCGCAGCACCAGTGACATCCGACTGGGAGGCCACGCTGCCTTCACCATCGACTACCGGGATTACCAGATTACGGCCGCCACTGCAGTGGGCTCATCGCGCAAGCTCGCGGGATACAGGTAACCCTTTAACCACGAAGGACACGAAGGTACACGAAGGAAAACCTTGAGACCAAAACCTTCGTGGTACTTCGTGTCCTTGGTGGTTTATGAATTTTGCAGTTTGTAAAACAAGATTATGAGGAGTGACCGCTCAGTCGTGGAGTACCACATTCAGCAGCGAACTGTGGACCTGTAACCCGCCATCCACTCCTCCGGCATAGTTAATGAAACCCAACTTCCGGAAGCGGTTCATGAAAAAGCTGACTCGCGAACGCGTCGTACCCACCATCTCGGCCAGGGTTTCCTGACTGATCTTCGGGACTACCGTTTCGGGCACGCCTTCCTTGCCAAAGTGAGCCAGCATAAGCAGGACGCGGGCCAGCCTCTTTTCACTGGAATTGAACAACTGGTCCACCAGGTCTTCTTCATAACGGATGTTGCGCGCCAGCAGGTACGCCACAAATAAGTCGGAAAACGCGTGCTCCCGATGAAGCGCGCCCATCATGGCCTTCTTGTCGATGCGGAGAAGCTGGCACTCGCTCATGGCAGTCGCCGATCCCATACGTACCGCCTGCCCGGCCAGACCGCCTTCGCCAAAAAAATTCCCCGCATCCAGGATTCCAATGGTGGCTTCCTTGCCGACCTTGGACACCACGGTCAGCCGGACTTGACCTTTCTGGATATAGAACACAGCATCCGCCGGATCCCCCTGGGTGAAGATCCCTTGTTTCTTGGCAACAGTCAGACTCTTCCTGCCCTCGCCAATGGTCGCGAGAAAGCTGACAGGGTCGAATTCGCGGTTCTTCTTACTGACTGCAACTGGACTCATCAGCCTTCATTTTAAGCCCAAAGGCCGGAAGACCAGAATAAATCGTGGCCGCATGCCTGGGTAATCGAGTGAGCGATTTTGCACAGTATCTCGAAATCAAACGGGTTACTCTGCCGGGTTGCCTCGGGCAGGAGTTCGCCGGGCCAGCTAAGCCAGAGTTGCTTCCCGAGGCTCGGGTTTACCCGCTCTTCCGGCGAATTCGCAGCATTTCCGACTTGGTGCATGGATCCAGCATGCAAGGATCGTTCGGCAGAAGGGCGCCCCGAAACCCTCATCAGGTCAATTCGGAGAAGTAAATCGACCCGTCGCGTGTTATGGTTAGCTTCGAGGTGGTTAACACCTTCTCCTCTTTCAGGTCTTCTGACCTAAGCCAGTCCATCTGAAGTCCTCCCACACCTTAGGTTTCTTCGAAAGAGCGGTGTCCTCATGCCTCTTGAAGCGATCCTGCACGAAGTCGAGCAACTCCACGGCATCAGTGACCGTCTGGAGGGAATGGCGGAGCAACATCCGCCGGTCTCGGAAGCGCTCATCACCATCGCGGGGAGCGTTCGCAACACGGCCACTATATTGGCAGTACTGGTGGCGACCAAAAGCCCCAAGCTGATCTGACCAGGGTGATTGCGGGACGCAGGGTGAGTGTCCCGTTTACATTCGCAGGGCGTGGCTGAGCGTCAGTTGGGTCGCTTCGGCTAAAGGAAATGGCATGTTCACCGGGCCATCGAAGTTCAGCTGAGGTGGCTCGGCAACGAGGGGGACAACCGCCCGCAGCCTCAGGCCGGGATCGGCGGCTTCTATTTCCAATTCCCCCTTCAGCTCATTCAAGCGTTCGCGCATTCCGGCCAACCCTACGCCTGAATCCTGGGCGGGCGGACCCGTGCGACTCAACCATTCGCTGGGCATGCCGCGTCCATAGTCTCGCACTTCAAGCATCGCTGCCTGTGTGTCCCGGCGAAAGCGGACCTCCACCTCGGACGTTCCCGAGTGGCGATGCACGTTGGTAAGACTTTCCTGGAGCACGCGGAACAGCGCGATCTCAGTGGTCTCAGGCATGCGCGCGACCTCTGGCGAGAAGTCGATGCGCACTTTCATCCCGCTGCGCTGCGAGAAGCCGGTGATATACCACTGCGCCGCACTGGTGAAACCGGCTTCGTCCAGCATGGGCGGATGCAGCAGGTAGGAGGTGGTACGAATTTCCTGAAGCGCCTCGTCAACCAGGCGCGCTATTCCAGAAATCTCATCGTAGGTTCGTTTGTCCTTGGCCAGCTTTCGTTGCAGCAGGTCAACGCATATTTTCAAGGCCGTAAGGGTCTGGCCGGTGCTGTCATGCAAGTCGCGAGCCACCCGGCGCCGTTCCTCATCCTGCACCCTGAGCAGCCGCTGGGAAAGGCTCTGCAGTTCCGCCGTGCGTTCCACAACCAGCAATTCGAGTTCGGAGCGGGAATGCCTGAGCTGTTTGGTCTGATGTCCTGAAAGAATCCACATAACCTACCCCCCGGAATATGAGAACTATCTCATTAAGGATTCCTCAAGTCTGAGCAAAACTGCACAGGCGTTTTTTGCCCCTTGGCCGCTGCTGTTTCCAATCCGCACCACGTAGGGGCGGGTGCCCTCACCCATCTGGCCGGGCAAGGCCCCGGCCGATTTCGGCGAAGGGAAAGCCACCCCGGAATTCAGTTGGAAAAACCCTGGCGAGCTTTGCTCGTCCGCCCGGACGAGGGCGTCCGGGCCTACGTGGTCTGCGTTTGACAGAATTACCCGAGGAGCCGCTTCGCAGAGGAGTACTTGTCCGACGCCGTCAGGCGTCGATCTCGATGAGGGTCGGTGCGCGGTTGGCCGGTACTGAGTTCGCACTTTTCGCCGGGCTTGGCGCCGCAGGTGGGACACCGAATCGCCAGCGCCTGCGTCTTCGACGCTTTCATGACTCCATCATGACGCGTCGCCCCCGAGCAGGATGGTCATTTTTGACCAAAAACATTCACCGAGAACTCAATTTTCGGCAGACTTTAAATACTGGAGAGACCTGGATCCATGGGCACATGATTGCCAAAGAATCTCGACCAACGCGCGAGCAACGCTGACCTCAGCGCGCGCCTGTCTCGACCGGAGATGCCCCATACAGCACGCTCCCATGCGGCGGCAGTTGCACGGTGAGGGAATCTGCCGGGCCCAGATCTTTCCGCTTCCACAGGTCTCGCAATTTATATTTCTCGCCGGTGAAACCCAGGTCTTTCCATGCATACCGAACTTTCTGACTGGACTCGGTGAGGTTAAAAACCGCCAGAGAGTGGCTGCCAGGCGCCGCCGATTGCGCCACCCACACGACGGTTGTGTCGGTCGCGATGGCGGGATGATTCCCGGTTGAGTGCTGGTCAACTGCGATGACCTCGGGATTGGTGAGTAACGCCGTCGTCCAGGCATCGGCCTTGGGCAGATCGCCGCCCACCATCAGCGGTGAAGGAAAGATGCACCACAACGTTAGAAATGTTCGCTGCTCGTCGTGCGTAAGCTTGGTGTAGCGCGGCTGGCCCCATCCCGGAGCCGGCCCCAGATATCCCAGGGGAAGCATGTCGGCGTCCGGCCAATGCCCCGGCTCCGCCTTGCCCGCCCATTTCGCCACATTCGCGAACTGATCTCCCAAGCCCTGGGGATAATCGACGGTGCTGTGCCACAGGTCCCAGATATCGTTAGAAATTCGCCACATCTGGGCATACTTCCGCATCTCCCCGGTTTTTTCCAGCGGGGCGGGCCCGGGTGAAAGACTGAGAACAATCGGCCGGCCGGTCTGGGCCAGCGCCGAACTCAACATTCGTATCTCGTCGCCCTTGTAGGGACGGCTGCTGATGCAATCCACCTTGATCAAGTCAACGTCCCAGCTGGCATAAAGCTTCGCGATCGAATCGTAATAGGCCTGCGCTCCCGGCTTCGATGCATCCAGGCCATAGTTATCGAAGTTCCAGGAACAAGTCTGGGAGGTGTCGGCGGCATCCGCGGCATGATAGGACGATCCGGAGATCGGGAGGTTCTTCGCCACTGCCTGTTTGGGAATGCCCTGCAGAATATGGATACCAAACTTCAAACCCAGCGAATGGACATAATCAGCCAGAGGCTTAAAGCCGGCGCCGTTCGCCGCTGACGGAAAACGGTTCACCGCCGGCGTGTACCGCCCGGAGTCGTCCATGCTGTACTGCGAAGTTTTGGAATTTCCTTCCGGCGCAGGATTGGTGACAAACCATTCCATGTCCACGACCACGTACTGCCAGCCGAAAGGCTTCAGGTGTTCGGCCAGCCACTGAGCATTGGCTTTAACGTCGGCCTCTTTGACCGTGGTGCCGTAGCCGTCCCAGCTGTTCCAGCCCATGGGCGGAGTGGCGGCCAGGGGAGACGGACCGCTTTGCGCCGGCGCGGCGGCAGCCGTAACGCCAAAAAACAAAACAACTGCCAGACCCGGCAGAAAAGCCTGCTTGTTCATCTTAGTTTCTCCGTCCTCATTATCATCATTCTTGTCTTGGTTTTCTCGCCTTGTCTGGTCTTGACGTGGACGTTGCTGGCAAGCCATCAGATCGCATGCCTCTAATGCATGGTCCTTCTAATACACGATCCTTTTATATCTGTGTCTTATATCGGTGTCCCAGTCTGTGGAAAGATGCTCCGGCCTCCCACCAGTGCACGGGCGGGACGCCCGCGCCCACATTGAATCCACATTGAATCAAAGAGATTAGCATTCCAGACCTCAGAGTGCTAAGCCTTGACAGGCGCGGTTGCGCTTCCTAGAATCGAAACTGGAGTATTGTTGGTTTCCTAATCTAAGTTTTTGGATTAAAAGTACTTAATATGCCATCTGGACCCACCATCGGGGAGCGGGAACGCGAGATTCTGACCGCCATTGTGGAGACCTTTATTGCCACCGGCGACCCCGTCGGCTCGCGAACCCTGGCGCGCTCTAACCGGGAAGGATTGAGCCCGGCCACGATTCGCAATGTTATGGCGGATCTCGCCGACGCCGGCTATCTCGAGCAACCTCACACTTCGGCCGGCCGGGTGCCCAGTTCAGAGGCGTATCGCTATTATGTAGAACAACTTACGGGTAAAGCCAGCCTTTCGCAGGAAGACCAGGGCATAATTAAGGACTCGCTGCATGGGGTAACCGACGTGCAGGAGTTCATGGAACGCACTTCGCGCGTGCTGTCGCTGATCTCGCACAATGTCGGTATCACCGTCGCCGTCGGCGGCCCCAAGAATGCGCTCGAGCATGTGTACTTTTCCCGCCTGGGCGATCAAAAAGTTCTCGCCGTGCTGGTGACGCGATCGGGACTGGTACGAGACCGCGTCCTGCGTCTTGATCTTCCGCAATCTGACCTGGACGCCGCCGCGCGCTTTATCAACGAGAATTTTCGCGGCTGGACCATGGAGGCAATGCGGGCCGAACTGGCGCGCCGCCTGGAGCAGGAGCGCAGCGAGTACGACCGGCTCATGAAATCGGTGGAACAGCTCTACCGCCAGGGGGCCCTGACCGCCGACGAAACCGCGCAAGTCGTTTTCGTCGAAGGAGCATCCAATCTAGTGACTGGCGAGCAGGACCGGCAACGCCTGCAGGAGTTGCTGCAGACCCTGGAAGCAAAGCAGAAAATTGTCGAACTGCTGGGCGTATATCTGGACGCCAAGCAGGAAGCGGTCAGGGTGGTGATCGGGCTGGACGAAGCTCTGCCGTCGATGCGAAATTTTGTGCTCATCGGCGCGCCGGCTCGAGTTGGTGATGATGTGATGGGGTCGCTGGCGGTGATTGGACCCACGCGCATCGACTACCAGCACACCATGACGGCGGTTTCCTATATCGCCCGCCTGTTTGACAAGATCCTGAACGAATCTGAGTGAACATCGATATGGCAAGAGGAAACGGAAAACCCGAGGTTGACCCGGCGGAACTTGATCCCGAACGCGAACTGCCCGCAGGGGAAGACGCTGTGGGGACGGCGGGTACAACCGAGTTCGACAAACTGAAGAGTGAACGGGACACGCTGCTCGACCGCCTGGCTCGCCTGCAGGCCGAGTTCGAGAATGCCCGCAAGCGCACCGCTCGCGAGCAACAGGAATTCCGTGAGTATGCCGTCACCGACGCCTTGAAGGCTTTGCTGCCCACCCTGGACAGCTTCGAGCGCGCCTTGCAGACCAGCGCTTCCGACAAGTCGGAATTTCGCGGCGGAGTCGAACTCATCTACAAGCAATTGCAGGATGCGCTCGCCAAACTCGGGCTGCGGCCCATTCCGGCGAAGGGTGAACCTTTTGATCCTCATCTTCACCAGGCGATTGAAATGGTGGACACTGAGGAAGCCGAGGACCATCATGTACTCGATGAACTCCAGCGCGGCTACAAATTGAAAGACCGCCTGCTCCGTCCTTCGATGGTGAGGGTCGCGCGCAATTCCAGGCACTGAACCCGCTGCAATCTGAAAATGAAAGAGCTGAAAGGATTAGAGGAAAGGCCATTCTGACCAGCAACGGAAAACGCGACTACTACGAAGTTCTGGGCGTGGCCCGAGCCGCCACCGAGCAGGAGATCAAAAGCGCCTATCGCAAGCTGGCGCTGCAATTCCATCCCGACCGCAATCCCAACAATCCTGACGCGGAAGAAAAATTCAAGGAGTGCAGCGAGGCCTACGCCGTGCTGGCGGATGTCGAAAAGCGCAGCGTGTATGACCGCTTCGGTCACGCCGGCATGGGCGGAAGCGCAGGCGCGGGCTTTGACCCCACTGACCTGGGCGATATCTTTGGCGACTTCTTCGGCCTGGGAGAAATTTTCGGCGGAGGCACGCGGCGCCGCAGCCGCACCCAGCGCGGCGCCGACCTGCGCGAAGATATCAACATGGAATTTGAAGACGCGGTCTTCGGCACCGAAGCCAAAGTTACGGTGCGGCGGCACGAGACCTGCGAAGAGTGCCGAGGGTCAGGCGCGGCCCCGGGCAAGGCGCCCATCACCTGCCGTTCCTGCAATGGCCGCGGACAAGTCCGCTACCAGCAGGGCTTCTTCAGTATTGCGCGTACCTGTCCCACCTGCCAGGGCACGGGCAGCGTGGTCACCGACCCCTGCGCCAAATGCAAAGGCGAAGGCAGGGTGCTGCGCCAGAGGACGGTGGACGCAAAAGTTCCCGCCGGCGTGGAAGATGGCACCCGCATTCGCTTCACCGGCTACGGCGAAGGCGGCCTGCACGGCGGACCGCCCGGCGACCTGTACGTAGTTCTGCACGTAAAAGAGCATCCCTTCTTCGAGCGCGAGGGGAATGATTTGCACTGTGTGATCCCGGTGTCGTTTGCCCAAGCCGCGCTGGGCGCCGAAATCAGCGTTCCAACCCTCGAAGGCGAGCACGTTCTGAAAGTGCCCGACGGCACTCAGTCAGGTACGACGCTGCGCATCAAGGGCAAGGGCGTGCCCATCCTCAACAGCCACGGCAAGGGCGACCTGTTTGTTGAAGTACGGGTGCAGACACCGGGAAAGGTGAATAAACGTCAACGCGAGTTGCTGCTCGAACTCGAGGCCATGACCCGGGTGGAAAACCGCCCCCAACGCCGCACCCTGCTGGGCAAAGTCAAAGACATCTTCGGATAAGCTGTCATCGGATAGGCTGTCATCCTGAGCGGAGTCGCTGCTTCGCTTCGCGAAGCAGCCACGCAGTCGAAGGACCCCTATAGCGACTCCGAGGCAGATGGTGTTCGGTATTCTCTGGACTCTTCAATTGAGCCTGACGAGAGAGCATTGTTTCGCGAGTTGGGGTCCTTCGACTCCGTGCGCCCGCTCGCAAGCGAGCGGACGTACTCCGCTCAGCATGACAGAGGACGCATGACGCGCCGCCGCTGGATCGCAGACGAAGTTTCCGGCAACCGAGCTGCCTTAGTCGGTGCGCATGCGCGACATCTCGCCCAGGTCCTTCGCGGACGAGTCGGGCAGGAATTTGATATCGCGGCCGGTGACCTGGTCCGCCGCGGACGTATTGCCAGTATCGCGGACGATCGGGTCGAGTTTGAGCTCGGCGAAGTTGTTCGCGTCCCGTCAATCCTCAGCCTCACCCTCGTTCTTTCCATTTTCAAATTCGATCGCATGGAGTGGGCCATCGAGAAGTGTGTTGAACTGGGCGCCATACGAATCATCCCCGCCATTGCACGGCGCACCGAGGCCCATCTCGCCAGGGCCGCACAAAAGCGAGTAGAGCGCTGGCAGCGCGTGGCACGACAGGCGGCGGAGCAGTCGCGGCGGGCCTCGGTGCCGGAAGTCTCGCAGCCAGTGCCCCTGCAGGAGGTCTTGAGGTCGTGCGACGGTCTTCGCATCGTCCTGGCTGAAGCCGAGGAAGAGATGATGCTGAAAGAAGCTCTGCACGCGAAAGGCGAAGCAGGCGAAGTAACCCTCGCCTTCGGTCCCGAGGGCGGCTGGACCGAATCGGAGCTGAAGTTGTTCGCCGAGGCCGGCTGGATTGCGGCATCCTTGGGAAGCACGATCCTCCGGGCAGAAACCGCGGCGATCGCGGCTACCGCCATTGCCGTTGCCGAGCTGCAATAAGGCGAGCCAACCTCATCGGCGTCATCCTTAGGGACTTCAGTCCGAAGGATCTGGCGCGTGCCGGCGAAAGTGCAAGCATTGCAGGCACAGCACGCCAGATCCTTCGCAAGCTCAGGATGACGCCTTGTCGTGGGAATCAGATACTCCAAGCTCCATGTCGGGCTGGAACTGCGGCCCATAAGATCTCCTCAGAAAAATCCTCAAGCTTCTCTGGTATTCTCCTGCTCAGTGGCAGTAGCAAGACCCAACTCTCGCCCCCGGTCGTTCGAGCCTGACGAGCGCCAGCGGGAAGCTATCGAACATGTCCACGGACCGGTGCTGGTCATCGCCGGCGCGGGCACGGGGAAAACTACCGTCCTCACCAGGCGCATCGCCCATCTGATTCGCGAGGGACACGCGCGGCCCGACGAGATCCTGGCCGTCACCTACACCAAAAATGCGGCGCAGGAAATGCGGCAGCGCGTGGAAGAGGAGTTGCGCGGTACCAACCTCTCCGGCCTTCGCCTCGCAACCTTTCATGATTATTGCAATGGTCTCCTCGACCAATGCGGCAAGAAATTCGGGGTGGTGGACGATCAGGACCTCTGGATTTATCTGCGCCGCCGCATTCGCGAACTGAACCTGAACTATTACGTCCGGGCCGCCAGGCTCAGCAAGTTCTTTGACGACCTGCTCACCTTCTTCCGGCATTGCCACGACGAACTGGTCAGCCCGGAACAATATGAGGAATACGTTCAGCGGCTGGAGCGCGGCGAGTTGCCTGTCCCGCGGGTGAGCAAGTCAAAGGATGCCGGGACCCTCTCGGACGAAGAAGTAGTAGGGCGTTGCCGCGAAATCGCCGGAGTCTTCACCACCGTAGAACGCATGCTGCGGGAAGACAACCTGGGCACCTTCGGCCACATGATCACCAACGCCCACCACTTGCTGCAGCAGAACAGCGAACTGGCGAGCCGGGCGGGCGCCCGCTTCATCCTGGTGGACGAGTTTCAGGACGTCAATTTCGCCCAGGTAAAGGTCCTGCAAAAACTTGCGGGAGTGGAGAGAAACGTCTTCGCAGTCGGAGATCCGGACCAGGCCATCTATCGCTTTCGCGGGGCCTCGAGCGCCGCCTTCGTTCTGTTCCAGCGCCACTTTTCGGGCGCAAAGCTGATCAAGCTGGAGAAGAACCGGCGCTCGCTGTCGCCCATTCTGCACAGCGCCTTCGCCCTCATCTCCAAAAATCCGAACGTCTTCGACGCCGGACGCGCTTCCACCGCCTACCAGCGTTCGGTCCTGCTCTCTGCCCGCGAAGAAGATGCGGCGCGTTCGGGCAGCGAGTTGCCGCGAGCCCCGGTGGAAGCGGTCGTGCTCGACACCAAGGACACGGAATCCGGTGAGGTAATCACCAAGCTGAATGAATTGCGCCGCAAGTTGCGGTGCCGGTGGAGCGACTGCGCCGTCCTCTATCGCAGCCACGCGAATCGCGATCAGCTGGCGGCTGAGATGGTGCGGCAAGGCATTCCCTTCACCATCGAGAACATGGACGTGATGGATACGCCCGAGGCGCGGGACCTGCTCGCCTGCCTGGGAGCCGTGGTCTCGGACGCGGACGGAGCCAGCCTGTTTCGAGTGGCAGCGCTGCCGCAGTTTGCCATCGATCCGGAAAAGCTGCGCTCCGGCATCAAGGCTCTTCCCCGCGACGCTGGCACCTCCGCCATCGCACTCGTGCTTTCCCAGATCGAAGGAGGCGGAGCGGTTCTGGAGCGCGTGCGGCAGACTCGAGCCGACATTTCCGCCGCCAACGCCAAGGGCCGGGCCGCAGTGGAGATCCTGGTGCGCAATTTCGCTTTGAATCGCGACTCCAGAGTGCTGCAAGCGGTCCTCGACTTCGTGAGCGAATGGCGGAAGAAGGCAATCACCAAGACCGGCGAAATTGCCGAGCTTCTCGATTACCTGGAATATTTCCGGGAAGCCCGCGGGGTGATTCCTCTTTCGTCGAGCGGCGATGACGCAGTTCCCCTCATGACGGCGCACGCCGCCAAAGGACTTGAGTTTCCCCACGTTTTCATTCTTCGCGCCAACTCAGGCTCGTTTCCCTTGAACTATCAGGAAGCGCTGATCGAGTTGCCCCGGGAGCTGTATGACCCGGACTCGATTGCCCAGGGCGATGACAAAGAGTTGTGCCAGCAGGAGGAGCGCCGCCTGTTTTACGTTGCCATGACCCGGGCGCGGGATTCGCTCACCATCTACGCCAAGAAGGGGACGGGAAAGAAAGATCCCACACCAGCCGGCTTCCTGCGTGATCTGCTGAAGGACACAAGCCTGCGCCGGTGGTTCGTGCAAGCCCCCGCCCGCGGTTTCCAGACTGACATGTTTGCCGAGGCTGCGCTCCCCGCAACCATGACCCGCACCAACCAGTGGCTGGCCCTGCCTCCTTCTGCCAGCCTGCACTCCCGGTTGAGTGCCAGCGCGGTGCAGACCTATGAGACCTGTCCGCTGCAGTTCAAACTGGAACGGGAGTGGAGAATTCCCGACGAGGTCCCTGCCGCCATGCAGTATGGCGCGGTCATGCATCGCGTCTTGCGCGCTTACTACGACTCGATACGTCTGGAGCGTCCCATGGCGGACGACGAACTGGTCCAGTTCTTCCGCCACGATCTCGCTGAGGCCGGTATGCAGGACCGCTACCAGCATGACCTCTACGAGGCGCAGGGAGTGCAGCAGTTAAAGGATTTTCTGGCGGCATTCCGGCGCAATCCCGTACCCCAGGTGCTGCACACCGAAGAATTCTTCGACGTGAAGGTAGGCGAGGTGACCGTGGTCGGGCGCATCGACCGCATCGACCAGTCGGCGGACGGCGGAGTCGTGATTACCGACTACAAGACCGGCAGGGCCCAATCGCAGGAAGACTCCGACGAGAGCATGCAGCTTTCCATCTATGCCCTGGCGGCCCGGGAGAAGTGGGGATATCACGCCGACCGCCTGGTGCTCTATAACCTGGAGGGAAACAGTGCGGTCGTGACCCGGCGCAGCGACTTTGAGTTGGAGGCGGCGAAGAACCGGGTGAAGGAAGTATCGGAAAACGTTGCCGCCGGGAAATTCCAGCCCAAGCCTGGCTTCTATTGCAAATTCTGCGCCTATCGCAACCTGTGCCCCGCCACCGAGAAACAACTGCAAGACCGATCGCCACAGAATAGAGTCGCCACCGCGCGCTCAAGATAGTTGTCATCCTGAGCGGAGTAGCTGCTTCGCTTCGCGAAGCAGCTACGCAGTCGAAAGAACCCCTATAAGCTCAGTGATGTGCAGGTGTAAGGGATTTTGACTCGGACAAGCGCCCCGTGCGCACCCTCAAGCAGACCGCGTGGGGGCAGCCGCCCTCGGCTGTCCAGTCGAGCGAAGCTCGACAGTTTCCTGCTGGCGCCACTGACAGCGGAGCTCCGCTCCGCCGGACAGCCGAGGGCGGCTGTCCCCACGCGGTCTGTTGGCGTTGATAGGGGTCCTTCGACTGCGGAATGCGATTCGCAAGCGAATCGCATTTCTTCGCTGAGGATGACAGGGAGGAATTTCGGTGCGGGAAAAACTTAGGGGACGCTTCCGCGTCCCCTTGTTTGTTGCTTACTGATACTTCTCTTAGTGCTTCTTTTTCTTCTTTGCCTTTTTCTTGGTTGCCATGGTTTCTATTCTCCCTTTCCATTTTTCATGGACTTGCTATAGCAACGGTCGTCTGTTGCAACTAATTGAATGTATAGAGTCAATAAAAAGTGATGTCAAGAAAAAAATGATGCTCGCGCGCGCATGCGACCGCTGAACCAAAGTCACCAGCGACCACCAGCGCATAAATTTTCGCGCATGCAAGCGTCGTTGTCGGAGTTTTGCGGCACGAAAGTTCTCTCATCGCTCGCGTTTTTTCATTTCGACAGCGTCGTGAAGGTTGCGCTCGCGCTTCAACACAGCGCAGCGGGTAGAGTGCGAATTTCGATCTTCCATCACGCCGCGCGCATCTATAATTGAAGACGGGAAATCATCGCGGGGGCACATAAATGGCTGCTTACGACGAGGTCGTCATCATCTCCGGCTGTCGCACGCCGGTGGGAAAATTCCAGGGAAGCTTGTCCGATCTGAGCGCTACGCAACTGGGCGCGATCGTGGTCCGCGAGGCGGTAAAGCGAGCCGGTCTCGATCCGAAACAAGTGGACGAATGCATCATGGGCAACGTGGTCTCCGCCGGATTGGGACAGAATCCCGCGCGCCAGGCCGCAATCTTCGGCGGACTGCCTCCGGAAGTGGGTGCCATGACCGTCAACAAGGTTTGTGGCTCCGGACTCAAAGCCGTCGCACTCGCGGCGCAAGCCATCCAGACGGAAAACAGTTCCATCGTCGTCGCCGGCGGCATGGAATCGATGACCAATGCTCCCTATCTTCTGCCGCAGGCGCGCAAGGGATACCGTCTGGGCAACGCTCAGATTGTCGATTCCATGGTGAACGACGGGCTGTGGGACATCTTCAACAACTATCACATGGGCGTCACCGGCGAGAACGTGGCGGAAAAATACGGCATCACGCGTGAAGAGCAGGACGAATTCGCTCTCAACTCTCACCGCAAAGCCCTGGCTGCGATCAAGGAATGCCGATTCAAGTCACAGATAGTTCCGGTAGAGCTGCCCGCGAAGAAAAAGGGTGGTGCAGCCGTGATTTTCGACAAGGACGAGTCTCCGCGCGAGGACACCACCATTGAAGTTTTGCGTTCACTGAAGCCCGCCTTCAAGAAAGATGGCACGGTGACAGCGGGGAATGCTCCGGGGGTGAACGACGGGGCCGCCGCGCTGCTGGTAACCAGTGCAAAGCGGGCGAAGGAGCTCGGCGCGCAGCCCATGGTGCGAATCGTGGCCCAGGCCACCAGCGGCATTGATCCCAAATGGGTGATGATGGCGCCCGTGGATGCCGTCCGAAAGATCTGGGAGAAGACCGGCTGGAAAAATGAAGACGTGGACCTGTACGAACTCAACGAAGCTTTCTCGGTGCAGGCGCTGGGGGTGATGCGCGAGCTCGGTCTCGACCCCAACAAGGTCAACGTCAACGGCGGTGCGGTCGCTATCGGACATCCCATCGGCGCCAGCGGGGCCCGGGTGCTCGTCACTCTGATTTACGAGATGACTCGGCGCAATGTCCGTCGTGGCATTGCCGCCCTCTGTCTGGGTGGCGGGAATGCGGTGGCGATGGCCGTAGAACGGTAAGCCTCTGCGTTTAGCAAATGGGGCACTACGCGCTCGCAGGAGCTTCCGGCACCGGCAGGGTGACTTTGAACACCGCTCCGCCGCCTGGTCCGGAGCTGGCCTCAATTTCTCCTCCATGCTCCCGCAAAATCGCTTTGCAGATGCTTAACCCCAGACCGGTGCCGCGTCCCGGGCGCTTGGTGGTATAGAAAGGATCGAAGATGTTGGGCAGCACATCGGCGGCGATGCCGGGCCCGTCGTCCTGAAAGGTGATTGCAACCGACTTACCGCTCTTCTCCAGCCGGATCCGCAGGGTGCCGCGATCGCGTGCTTCCCGGATTGCCTGTTCGGCATTCAGAATCAGGTTGAGGAAGATCTGCATCAGCTGGTGCGAATCGCCGGTGATCACCGGCAAAGAGGGTTCCGGCAGATAGTCCACCGTAATATTATTTTTCCTTAATGAATAAGTGTGCAGGTGCAGGGTGCGCTGCACCAGTTCGCTCAGATTGATCGGACCTCTTCCCGGAGCCGGGGGGCGTGAGAAGTACATGAGGTTCTGCACAATGTCAGCCGCGCGCCGGGCCTGCTGCTGCAACATCACCAGTTGCTTTCGTGTGGTCTCAGCCTGTTCACCTTCCTGCAGAAGCTCGGCCACTCCCATGATGCTGGTCAGAGGATTGTTGAGCTCGTGCGCGAAGCCTCCGATCATCTGCCCCATGGCGGCCAGGCGTTCGCTCTGGATGATCTGCTGTTCCAGCTTCCTCTCGAAGGTAATGTCGCGCACCGAAACGATCACTCCGCTGGCCTTGCCCTCGGCGTCGAACAGCGGGCTGGCGTTGGCCCGCATGGTGCGCCAGCTGCCATCGCGGTGGCGCGCTCCAAACTCGCAGAAGCCGAACTTCTTCGCGCCCGTGCTTACGTCGTGGTAGAGGGCCACGAATTCGGGGGATTGCTCCTGCTCGGCGTCGTCCACTTTCTTGCCCAGCATGTCCGCCGGGGCGCGGCCCAGCAGATCGCGGATGCGTGAACTGACAAAGCTGTAGCGCCCGTCCAGGCCGACCACCAGGATGAGGTCGGGGAAGCTCTCCAGCAGATACCGCTGAAATTCTTCCTGCTGGCGGAGGGCCTTTTCCATCTTGCGCCGCTCGGTGACATCCACCAGCGTGCCCTGGTAGCGGATAATCTTGCCCGCGCCGTCCCAGACCGCGCGCGAAGTATCGAGAAAGACGCCGGTGCTTCCATCTTTGCGGCGCAGCGTGAGTTCCCGGCTGCGCTCGCTCCCTCGATCGTCCACACTCCGGCCCAGAACCGGGCCCTGGCCGGGATCCAGATTGAGCGTACTGGGATCGAGAGAGAGCAGTTCGTCCCGGCTGCTGCAGCCGAGCATTTGGATCAGTGCCGGATTGGCGTCAAGCAACTTCCCTTCCGGCGTGCTGAAGTACACGCCCTCCTGAAGGGTCTCAAAGAGTTCGGTGAAACGGCGTTCCTTCTCGCGTTCTTCGGTCACGTCCCGGGCGAGAGCGCTGATGCCCACAACCTCGTCACTTTTGACGATGGCATTCAATACGCAGTCGAAATAGAGCGCGCGCGTGGTGTTCTTGACCTGGACCCGGACCAGCCCCGACCAGCGGCGTTTTTCCAGAAAGCGTGAAAGCCCAGCCTCGACCTCGCCGCGGAGAGGTTCGTCCAGAAACTCATCGATCTTGTGGGTCACTACGTCGGTGTAGGCCAGGCCCAGCAATTGGGTGACGCGGCGGTTGACCGTCCGCAGGGTGCCGTCGAGCGAGCAGGCGAAGGCCACGTCGTCGAACGAGTCAATGAGTTCCTTGAAGCTTCGCTGGGAGCGTTGAATGACCTGGGTCAGCTGGTCGAGCTGCTCGTCGGAAGGGGTAACGCCGGCGCGGTCGTGCAGATCGTGCAGCAGGTGCTTCAGTTCCGAGACTTCGCGGCGTCGTCCGTACACGTATGCCGCGAACAGAATCGACAGCACCAGCAGGCCGATGGAGACGGCGCCCAGGTGATACGGAAGCCCCTGCAGCCGTTCCCATGAGAGTGCGGCCAGGCCAGTGGCCAGCAATACCAGAAAGGCCAGGGCCATCCGCCAAAGCCGGGCTTCTTCTTTTTCCAGATGACCCGGAGCACGAGGCGGGCGTTTGGGTTGATCTTCTTCTTCCATAACTGCCGACACCAATCCTGGACCTGCGCTGGGAATCGCAGGTTAGACAGGTTAGCTGAATCCTAGTTCAGGGCCCGAGCCCACACAATGGAGGTATGTTGGGCAACTTGGTTCTAGACCGGTTCATGTAGGCGCGAGCGTCCTCGCTCGTGCTGGGCTTACCACGCTGTGACGGCTTCGCCTCGCTGCTCCTGGGTTCGCCTCGCTCGTGCGGGCAGCACGGCGAACCCAGCACGAGCGGGGACGCTCGCGCCCACATGATCTGGACTGGATGGTTGTCCGTCACTCGCGCTTGTGACGTCCGTCACCGCTGTTTTGCGGACGAGCCGGTATGGTGGAAGCAGAGTGCAGGTCAGCGGCCGATCTTCATTGGTCATGGTGGCTCGGAGATGAACCATCAGTCTGCGAGCGCTCAGTCTCATGCTCTATAAGACCTTGAGCGCAGCGGTGTATGGCATTGATGCCAGCATCATCGAGGTTGAGGTTGACGTCTCCGGCATCAAGACCAATGAAGATTATTTTCACACCGTAGGACTGCCCGACGCGGCGGTGCGCGAAAGCCGCGACCGGGTACGGGCCGCCCTGAAGAACTGCGGCTACGACATCCCTCCCACCCACATCACCATCAACCTGGCGCCCGCCGACATCCGCAAGGAAGGTTCAGGATTCGACCTGCCCATGGCTCTGGGAATTCTGGGCGCCTATGGAGGGCTCAATAAGAAAGAGGTGCCGGACTGCCTGTTCGTCGGCGAACTCTCGCTCGATGGAGGCATTCGCGGTGTGCGCGGCGCGCTGCCCATCGCCATCGAAGCCCGGGGCAAAAAGATCCCCCGCCTGATCGTACCGGAACTGAATGCGCGCGAGGCCGCCATGGTGGGCGGCGTCGAAGTCTATCCCGTAAAGTCGCTGCTGGACGTGATCCGCTTCGTGAACACCGGCAACGGCATTCAGCCCCTGAAAGTGGATAGCGACACGCTTCTCAGCGAGGCCCAGCACTACGTGGTTGACTTCAAGGATGTCCGCGGACAGCACACCGCCAAGCGTGCCCTCGAAGTGGCCTGCGCCGGAGGCCACAACATCCTGATGATCGGCCCGCCCGGCTCCGGCAAGACGATGCTGGCCAAGCGCATGCCCACTATCCTGCCTCCCTTCAGTTTTGAGGAGGCGCTTGAAACCACCAAGATCCACAGCGTGGCAGGAGTGCTCGATGCCGGAGCAGGCCTGGTTGGTGTACGCCCATTCCGCTCGCCCCACCACACCATCTCCGACGCCGGCCTGATCGGAGGCGGCGCCGTGCCCCGCCCCGGCGAAGTGTCGCTGGCCCACAACGGCGTGCTCTTTCTGGATGAACTTCCCGAATTTCCCCGCAATGTTCTGGAAGTGATGCGACAGCCTTTGGAGGATGGCACGGTCTGCATTGCGCGGGCCTCCATGTCGCTGACTTTCCCCGCCCGTTTCATGCTGGCCGCGGCCATGAATCCATGTCCCTGCGGCTATTTCAATGATCGTTCCCGCGAGTGCCACTGCAGCCGGCCCATGATTCAACGCTACATGGGCAAAATTTCCGGACCCCTGCTCGACCGCATCGATATCCACATTGATGTGCCCGCGGTGAACTACAAAGAACTGAGAGCCGGAAGCGAACCTGAAAGCTCAGCCAAAATCAGGGAACGGGTCATGCGCGCCCGAGAAATCCAGATGCAGCGTTTCGCATCGTCGCACTCGCGGCTCTACTGCAATGCCCAGATGGCGCCCCGCCATATTCGCGCTTCCTGCGACCTTTCCGCCGACTGCGAACGCCTGCTGGAACGCGCCATGACCCAGCACGGCATGACCGCCCGCGCCCACGACCGAATACTAAAGGTAGCCCGCACCGTAGCCGACCTGGAAGGCGCCCCCGCCATCGAGCCCAAACACATCGCCGAAGCCATTCAGTACCGGACACTCGACCGTACGTTCTGGGCGTAAGAGCGGGTAAGCAGTTAGTAGAGAGCCGCGGAGCGGCGAAAAGAATGTAGCCCACGGCGCAAGCCGTGGGTAAAACGGGTGAACGCAGCAAGCCCCGTAGGGGCGAAAGAAACCATGCCGCACACCGCCACAAACCTCCTCGTCCATTTCATCTTCAGTACCAAACAACGCTGTGCTCTCATCCAACCCGACTTTGAAAAGGACCTGCACGCCTACCTCGGCGGCATTATTCGTCAAATCGGAGGCACCGCGCTCTGCGTGAATGGAACGCGCGATCATGTGCATATTCTGGTTCGTATCTCGGCCAACCGCTCGGTTGCGGACGTGGCCCGTCTGATAAAGACAAATTCTTCGCGATGGGTACACGAGCGCTGGCCCGAATACCATCTTTTCGCATGGCAAACCGGATATGGCGCGTTCACCGTAAGCGAGTCGGGAGTGGTGGCGGTGCGGAATTACATTTCAAATCAGCGAGAACATCATCGGGTAAGGTCGTTTCAGGATGAGTTCATGGCGTTTTTGAAGAAGAACGGAATTAACGTGGATGAACGATATCTCTGGGATTGAGGGCGCTTTCGCCCCTTCGGGGCTCCCACGCCAATGGCACGGGCACCCACGGCTTACGCCGTGGGCTACATTCTTCTGCCGCTCCGCGGCAGGGCTCCAAGTCCCCGGAAATGGGCCGAAATCTGCCCCAAGACTCCGTTTGACCAACCCCTTGTAACATGTTATAAAAGCTGGTTTTGTATCGGGCCTCCGGCAGCAAGTTCAGCGTCCAACCGGCGGCCTCTGCGGTACGAAACATCCGACGCGGCCAAGCTCAACACTCCTGTTCAATGCCGTGTAGTGGAAGCGTGTTCGGAACTCCGGCAATGCGCTCCCCGGCGCTCTCGATCAGAGCGTCCGGTTGGTGCTGTTCGCTGGGTGGCAGTGCCTAAACACGTGATGGTCCTGAAATAGTCTTCATACCGGAGGAATTCCTATGCGCACCTGGCTGGCGAGAGCTGTGTCTGAAGGACGCCAATTCGCCCATTCCTGCACCCGGACGGTGGCCGCCACCATCGCCGTCCTCAGTTTCGCTTCGATTTCCGCCCTGGCCCAGCCCGCCCACGAAGTAGGCGGCGAAGCCAGCCTCAAGCTTCCCGATCTCTCACAGGTACTCTTCCTCGGCATCGACGGCCATCGCCTTCTGATGATCGGCATTCTGTTCTGCATCTTCGGCCTGGGCTTCGGCCTCATCATCTATACCCGCCTGCGGAAGATGCCTGTACATCGTTCCATGCTCGAGATTTCCGAGCTGATTTACGAGACCTGCAAAACCTATCTCGTGACCCAGGGCAAATTCCTGCTGATCCTCTGGCTCTTCATTGCCGTAGTCATCGTGCTCTATTTCGGCGTTCTATCGCCTGTGCCGGAAAAGCCGATTGCCATCACCCTTCCCATCATTCTTCTCTTCAGCCTGGTGGGAATCGCGGGCAGCTACGGAGTCGCGTGGTTCGGCATTCGGGTCAACACCTTCGCCAACTCGCGCACCGCTTTTGCCGGCCTGGCGGGCAAGCCTTATCCGATCTACAACATTCCACTGCAGGCGGGCATGAGCATCGGCATGATGCTGATCAGCGTCGAACTCCTGCTCATGCTGATCATTCTTCTGTTTATTCCGGCTGATTACGCCGGACCCTGTTTCATCGGATTTGCCATCGGCGAGTCGCTGGGCGCAGCTGCGCTGCGCATTGCGGGCGGCATCTTCACCAAGATCGCCGACATCGGTTCCGACCTGATGAAGATCGTCTTCAAAATCAAGGAGGATGACGCGCGCAACCCCGGCGTCATCGCCGACTGCACCGGAGACAACGCCGGCGATTCCGTCGGGCCCTCGGCCGACGGCTTCGAAACCTACGGCGTCACCGGCGTCGCGCTCATCACTTTTATCCTGCTGGGAGTCAAAGACCCTACCATCCAGGTCCAGCTGCTGGTGTGGATTTTCGTCATGCGCATCGCCATGCTAGTGTCGAGCGCGGCTGCCTACTTCATCAACGGCGCTATCGCCAAAGCCCGGTTCGGCACCGCCGACAAGATGAATTTCGAGACGCCCCTGACCTGGCTGGTGTGGCTCACTTCGCTGATTTCCGTCGCCGTGACCTTTGTCATTTCCGCCATCATCGTTCCCAGCCTGGGCGGCGATACCACGCAGTGGTGGAAGCTGGCCAGCATTATCTCCTGCGGCACGCTGGCGGGGGCCATCATTCCGGAACTGGTAAAAGTCTTTACCTCGACTGAGTCGCGGCACGTACGCGAAGTTGTGACCTCCGCCAACGAAGGCGGCGCGTCGCTTGGAATTCTGTCCGGCTTCGTAGCGGGAAATTTTTCTGGCTACTATCTCGGACTTTCCATGGTGGGCCTGATGTCCCTCGGGTACTACTTCAGCACCATGGGTCTGGACGCTCTGATGGTGGCGGCCCCGGTCTTCGCGTTCGGGCTGGTGGCTTTCGGCTTTCTCGGCATGGGGCCGGTGACCATTGCCGTGGACTCCTACGGTCCCGTGACCGACAACGCGCAATCCGTCTATGAACTGTCGCTGATCGAGCAGGTCCCCAACATCAAGCAGGAGCTCAAAAAAGATTTCAACATGGATGTAAACTTCGAACGCGCCAAAGACTTGCTGGAAGAAAATGACGGCGCGGGCAACACCTTCAAGGCCACGGCCAAGCCTGTGTTGATCGGGACGGCGGTGGTCGGCGCCACCACCATGATTTTCTCCATCATCATGGCCCTTACCAACGGTCTCACCGAAAACGTGAACAACCTCTCGCTTTTGCACGCGCCTTTCATGCTCGGCCTGATCACCGGCGGCGCCATGATCTATTGGTTTACCGGCGCTTCCACCCAGGCCGTGACCACCGGCGCTTATCGGGCGGTGGAGTTCATCAAGGCCAATATCAAGCTCGAAGGCGTGGTAAAAGCCTCCGTCGCCGATAGCAAGAAAGTGGTTGAAATCTGCACCAAGTACGCGCAAAAAGGCATGTTTAATATTTTCCTGGCAGTCTTCTTCGCCACCCTGGCGTTTGCCTTCGTCGAGCCTTTCTTCTTTATCGGATACCTGATCTCGATCGCGATCTTCGGTCTCTACCAGGCCATCTTCATGGCCAACGCCGGCGGCGCCTGGGACAACGCCAAGAAAATCGTTGAAGTCGAACTCAAGCAAAAGGGTACTCCGCTGCACGATGCCACGGTCATAGGCGACACCGTCGGGGATCCCTTCAAGGACACTTCATCGGTAGCTCTGAATCCGGTCATCAAGTTCACCACGCTCTTCGGATTGCTGGCGGTTGAACTGGCAGTAAAACTCACCGCCGAGGCTGGCGGCATGCTGGGCCACTTGCTTGCGGTGGGATTCTTCCTGGCATCGTTCATCTTCGTGTACCGCTCGTTCTACGGCATGCGCATCGTCAAGGAAGGCCCGGGAGCAACAGTCACCATGGCTGCGGATTGAATAGTCAAGGAATGGAGGACGGGCGTCCCGCCCGGCTGGGCCCCCGCCGAATGTGACTTCTCTGGCCTGGGGAGGCATCGCGATGTGGTTGACCGCTCCCTGGGGCTGGTAGGGGTCGCACAAAAACCTGTCATCCCGACCGAAGTGAGCGCAGCGAACGCAGTGGAGGAACCTGCTGGCGGGCAGCGTACAAGCCCGCTTCAGTAGGATCCTTTCATTTTGTCTTTCACGCTGTGCGCCAGCTTTTCAATCTCCTCCGCCTTCTTGACCACATCGACAGACAGCGTGCCTTCGTTCGTCTTGTCCACATACTCCTTCAGTTCGTTCGCCAGCTTGAGCAGCTTGTCGGTATCGCGCTTGAGGTCGGCCTGGCGCTCCAGGTTGGCCTTCTTGGCCATCTCCCTTTCCATCCTGAGACGCGGCTCGTCTGCCGGACCGGGGCGCGGAACGTCCGGCAGGCGCAGGGGAGGGTTCTGAGACACTGACGGCATCGCGGCCACCAGAACGAACGCTAGCAGGAGTCGCGACAGGCTCTGGAGTCGCAAAGTCCACCTCGAAGGACGAAATTGTAGCGTCAGGACGGAAAAGTATGCAGAAAAACTCGGGACTTGTCATCCTGAGCGAGCAACGGTTTCGCCTGGCGAAGCAGTTGCGAAGTCGAAGGACCCCTATAACCAGTTCAAAGCCGGAGTGTGGTGGGATTTCTTCAGAGCGACAAGCGCCGGATCAAAGAGCGCCGAAAGAAGGTAGGGGTCCTTCGACTCCGCCCTGCGATTCGCAAGCGAATCGTATCGCTCCGCTCAGGATGACAAAAGGACGAGCGGGACGCTCGCGCCCACATTTCTCACAGCGAACTCATGTTCGCCAGGAACTCGCCATTCGACTTGGTCTTGCTCAGCTTGTCGATCAGCAGTTCCATCGCTTCCACGGGCGAAAGCGGATTCAGTACCTTGCGCAATACCCAGATGCGGGTGAGGTCTTCCTTCGGAATCAGCAACTCTTCCTTACGCGTGCCAGAGCGCTGAATGTCGATCGCCGGGAAGGTGCGCTTGTCCACCAGCTTCCGGTCGAGGATGATTTCCGAGTTACCGGTGCCTTTAAATTCTTCAAAGATCACATCATCCATGCGCGATCCGGTATCGATCAGCGCGGTGGCAATGATAGTCAGCGATCCGCCTTCTTCGATGTTCCGGGCCGAACCGAAGAACCGCTTCGGACGCTGCAACGCGTTCGAATCCACGCCGCCTGACAGCACCTTGCCGCTGGGCGGAACGATCGTGTTATAGGCGCGTGCCAGACGCGTAATCGAATCCAGCAGAATTACGACGTCGCGCTTGTGTTCGACCAGGCGCTTGGCTTTCTCGATCACCATTTCCGCAACCTGCACGTGACGGGCAGCAGGCTCGTCAAAGGTGGAAGAAATAACTTCGCCTTTCACCGAGCGCTGCATGTCGGTAACTTCTTCCGGCCGCTCGTCGATCAGCAGCACCATCAGCACAACTTCAGGATGATTCGTCGTAATCGAATTGGCCACGTTCTGCAGCAGCATGGTCTTGCCGGCGCGCGGCGGCGAAACGATCAGGCCGCGCTGGCCTTTGCCCAGTGGCGTCAGCAAATCCATCACCCGGGCGCTCACGTTCTCGCGCACCGTCTCGAGTTTCAAGCGCTCCTGCGGATAGAGCGGCGTCAGGTTGTCGAAGAGGATCTTGTTGCGCGCTTCTTCCGGCGATTCGAAGTTGACCGCTTCAATCTTGACCAGGGCAAAATACTTTTCGCCCTCATGCGGCGGACGCACCTGGCCGCTGATGGTGTCTCCGGTCTTGAGGTCAAACTTGCGAATCTGCGACGGTGAAACGTAGATATCGTCCGGTCCGGGCAGATAGTTGTAATCCGGCGAGCGCAGAAAGCCGTAGCCGTCAGGCAGTATTTCGAGCACGCCCTCGGCAAAAATGTGGCCCTCTTTTTCACTCTGGGCCTGGAGAATCTTGAAGATCAGGTCTTGCTTGCGCAATCCGCTGGCTCCGGGCAAGTCCAAAGATCGGGCGATCTTGGTTAGCTCGGTAATATTTTTTTCTTTGAGTTCAGCAATGGTCATCAGTCACCTGCGAGGAGATTTTTCAAAGGGGGGTACGCGAAAGAGAAGGATCCATCCAGCGGGGCAAGGGGCGGGCTAACTTATGCAGCCCGCCGTTGTGCCTCAGCAAAATGTTCCGGTTCGGCCAGAACCGATTGCCGCTCTGAACTTGCAATCCGATCCAGGACCTCGTTCATGGTCTCCTGGATTCTGGTGTTGGGCTTGTGAAACTTACGGGTAGCCTTCGATGCAAGCTGACAGAGCATATAACGGTTCCGCAAAGTATGTAAAGCATCAAAAACTCGATCCGAGCGCTTCATTGTTCTTTCTCCTGACTCCGGCAAAATCGCGAAATTCTCACTTTTTGCGACAGGGCAAGTCCCGGCCAGTTTCTTAAGTCCTTCAGTTCTTATGGGTTGTACGGGAATGCTCTGGCTACTGGTATAGATGCTCCGCCGCGCCCGAAAGTTTCTTCGATTCGGATCGGGTCCCACTTATCTGCGGAGGTACTGGGAAGGCCCCTAAAACCGTCCCTATGTCCGTGGAACCTTGTAATTTAGCGGGTAAAAGGGACGGGGTCAAGGGATTTGTTTGGCCAGTCCAGACTGATTTTGAGCCTCCTCCCGACCGCGGCGACTCGGATATCATGGTTCGTGCCATGAACTGCCATCGTGTTCTGCCCAGCCTGTTTGTGGGGCCCGACCCGAGGGAGGACGCGGACCTCGAGGCTCTGGGATCACTGAAGATCACGGCAATCCTCAGCCTCCAGACGAGTGACGACCTCCGGGACCGCGGGGTTGGATGGGAGGAAAAGGCGGCGCGGGCGGTGGGCCTGGCATTTCGGAACGTTCCCGTCACCGATTTTGATTCCGCCGACCTTCAGCGCAAGCTGCCGGAGTGCGTCTCAACACTCGACGGGATGGTCAAGGCGGGAGACTCGGTTTATGTCCATTGCACCGCCGGCGTCAGCCGCTCGCCCACGGTTGTGGTCGCCTACCTGCACTGGTGCCTGGGCTGGCCGCTGGCGCGGGCCCTGGCCCACGTAAAGGCGATTCGCGACTGCTACCCCAATTCGGAGGCCATCCGCCACGCCCACTGGCCGGCCTGATCGTGGAGAAGGCCCGCAGCCTCCATCTTCCAGAACTTGAATCCCAGGCTTGAACCCGGGATTGCCGTGGCAGTGATCTCAGACTTCTGCGAATATGCTCAGGCAGGCAGGTCCGGCGGGCGGTCTGAATCAGGATGGAAGCGAAGACTCACATCGCGGTAATCGGTGCCGGGGCATTCGGCGGATGGACCGCACTCTATCTGCTGCGCCATGGTGCGCGCGTGACTCTGGTGGATGCCTGGGGTCCGGGTAACTCGCGCGCGTCGTCAGGCGGCGAGACGCGCGTGATTCGCGGCACCTATGGACCGAAGCAGCCCTATACGAAGATGGCGGCCCGCGCCACGCAGTTGTGGAAGGAGAATGAGCAGCTCTGGGGCCTGAAGCTCATGCACCAGACCGGCGTGCTGTGGATGGTGACCGCAGGCGATGACCGCTTCGAGCACGACTCTTTGCCGCTGCTGCGCGAGGCGGGAATCGCATATCAGGAACTTTCAGTGCAGGAAATGGTCAAGCGTTGGCCGCAGATCAATCTCGAAGCGGTCCATTGGGGAATTTACGAGCCGGAAGGCGGATTTCTCGCGGCACGCTGTGCCTGCCGCGCGGTGCTCGATGGCTTTCTCGCGGAAGGCGGCGAGTACCGGCAGACGGCTGTGGCTCAGGGTGATCTCGATAGTGGTACGTGGGACAGCCTGTCGCTCTCCGATGGCTCGGAGCTTGCCGCGGACCAGTATGTTTTCGCCTGCGGACCGTGGCTGGGAAAATTGTTTCCGGAAACCATTGGCAATCATATTCGCCCGACGAAGCAGGACGTATTGTTCTTTGGCACTCCCGCCGGTGACGACCGCTTTACCGCAGCCCGGCTGCCGGTCTGGGCCGATCATCGCGACCGGTTCATCTACGGCATTCCGGGAAATCAGGGCAGAGGCTTCAAAGTCGCCGACGATACCCGGGGCCCGGAATTCGATCCCACCTCAGGGGAAAGAACCGTCAGCGCCAAAAGTCTGAAAACTGTTCGGGAGTATCTTGCCTTCCGCTTTCCCGCGCTGAAGGATGCTCCGCTGCTCGAGTCGCGCGTCTGCCAATACGAGAACAGCCCAGACAATAACTTCATCATCGACCGCCATCCCGGAGCACAAAAATGTCTGGCTGCTCGGAGGCGGATCGGGCCACGGCTTCAAGCACGGACCCGCGCTGGGCGAACTGGTGGCGGGATGGGTGCTGGAACACAAGGACCCGGATGCGCTGTTCCGGCTGGGCAGGTTTGGTAAATAGTCTCGCCTGATGTGGGCGCGACCGTCCCGGTCGTGCGTCCCTCGGGAAAAATCATCCGATAAGGAATTCTCTAGAGCTCCAGCGCTCTGCGGAGCGTTGCTCCGCTGGGCAGGTGGGACACCTGCCCCTACGCGAGCCCTGCTACTGGATCTGGATGACGCTCTCGCCGGCGTTGGCTTTGATCTCATCCACGCGGGTCACCACCTTGCGGGCAAAATCGAAGAGCGATTTGCCGGACACGGATGCTTCGCCGGCAAGCACCGTGGGCCGGCCGCTGTCACTGGCTTTGCGGATATCAGGATCGAGTTGGACCTCGCCCAGGTACGCGACTCCGAACTGGCCTGCCGTTTTTTCCGCGCCGCCGCGAGAAAAAATATCGGTCTGATGATTGCAGTGCGGGCAAACGAAGTAGCTCATGTTTTCAACCATGCCTACCAGGTCCACCTTCATCTGGCGAAACATCTCGATGGCTTTGCGCGCGTCCTGCAGCGAAACATCGGAGGGCGTGGAAACTACGACCGCTCCCGTCAGCGGAACGGTCTGGATCAACGACAGCGCCACGTCACCCGTGCCCGGCGGCAAATCGACGACCAGATAGTCCAGCTCTCCCCACACGACCGAACCCAGAAACTGCTTGATGATGGAATGCAGCATGGGGCCGCGCCAGATCAAAGGCTTGTCGCCGGGATTCAGAAACCCGACTGAAATCACTTTCAGTCCGTGGGCTTCGAGCGGTTCAATGCGATTGTCGCCGAGCACCTTGGGTTGCGCGCTGATGCCGAGCATCAGGGGAACATTGGGTCCGTAAACATCGGCATCGAGCAGGCCGACTTTGTGTCCCAGCTTGGACAAAACGATGGCCAGATTGACTGCAAGCGTGGTCTTGCCCACGCCGCCTTTTCCGGAACCGACGGCCACGATAGCGCCCACGCCGGGCAGCGGCTGCGGCGATGGCGGTTGTTGTGCTGGACGAGGGGGAAGAGGAGAACTCATGCTTCGATTATACGTGAGGGGTTTAGCATTCAGCCTTCAGACCTCAGACTCACACCTCAACGACCAGCATTCCGCCAGACGAATGTAGGAGCGTCAGGTCTGAGGTCCGACGTCTGCTTCCCTCACACCGCTAAATATCCTCCATCCACCGGGAATGTCGTCCCCGTGACCCATGATGACTCGTCGCTGGCGAGATAGACCGCCAGTCCGGCCATGTCTTCGGGTTGGCCGAGACGTCCGAGAGGATGGACTCCAATTCGTTCGCGCCGCACGGCATCCGGATCCGCTGCCTTGCTGAGGACGGCCGCAGTCAAGTCGGTTTCGACAAAAGATGGACAGATGGCATTCACGCGGATGTTTTCGTGGCCGTGGTCGATCGCCATGCACTTGGTCAGCAACACCACTGCACCCTTGGAGGCTGCGTACGCTGCCCGGTTGCGCGCGCCATTGATTCCGAGCACCGACGCGACGTTGATGATCGAGCCGCCGCCAGCCTGGCGCAGGTGGGGCAGGACGGCGCGGGAGAATAGCCAAAGTCCGCGGACATTGATGTTGAAGGTCTCGTCCCACTGCGCCTCGGTGATCTGTTCAGCGGTGCCAGGGTGAAGAATTCCGGCATTGTTTACCAGGGCATTGACCCCGCCGAACGCCTTCACGGTCTTTTCGAGGACGTGATCAATTTCATCCCGCTTCGAGACGTCGGCACCGACTGCGATCGCCGACCCTTTCGCTTCGCGGGCCAGAGCCTCCACCCGGTCTTTGCGGCGTCCCATCAGGACCACGCGGGCGCCCTCCCGGATCATGGCTAACGCGACTGCGCGGCCGATACCGCTGCCGGCGCCGGTCACAATGACGACCTTGTCTTTCAGGCGAGAGTTCATAGGGACCAACACCAAGCGTTCGCGGTTGGAGAAATCAGGATGCGACGGTTGATTGCCGCCTGCTAGTGCCCGGCGATGCGTTTGCGTTCCATCTCCAGGCGCCTGATCTCGCGCCTGCGTCCGGCATCTTCGTAGCGGCGCCTCTGCTCGTCAGTCTCAGGAACTACCGGAGGCACCGGAAGGTGGCGGCCGGCGGCGTCTACGGCGACGAACGTCAGGTAGGCCGAGCTCACGTGCTCACAATGATCAAGAATGTAATTCTCCACCCACACTTTTACTCCGACTTCCATCGAAGTGCGGTACACGCGATTCACCGAAGAGCGCAGGATCACCAGGTCGCCTACGTGCACCGGGACCTTGAAGTCAAGATGATCGATGGAAGCCGTGACCACATAGTTGCGCGAATGACGGTGCGCGGCCATGGCCGCGGCCAGATCGATCCAGTGCATCAGGCGCCCGCCCAACAGGGCACCGAGCACGTTCGAATCGTTGGGCAGAACAATTTCCGCCATCTCCGACTGCGAGTCGCGGACAGGGCGGGGCAATACCAGATCTTCGTTGGTTGTCATGAAACGCTCTGGGTCATGAGCCGGGGCTCACGGTTGAGTCAGTCGTGGTCGATTGAATTCTACGCTGCAAATAGCTCTGAACGAAACATTCCACCATCTTTTGGATGCGCGCGTCGGAATGCGCTGAGATCCACTGTCCGCGCTCCACGTCGTATTCCAGAGTGCCGTGGGTTGCGGGGCGATGGCCGGTCTCGCATACAAACCACAGCACGAGGCGCGAGCCGTGGTCGCGGGCAACCGAAAAACGCACGGCGTCGCAGTCGCGGACGGCCGGCAGGCGTGAACACTTTACGGCATACCCCAGGTTGCAGAATTCGTGCAACTCCGGGTCCGAAGGCCGTGTACCCTCATGGCCGGGGGCAGAACAATGGCCCTCCCATCCTCCGCCCAATGGCAGGCGCGACGGATGCAGCCATCCTCCATCCAACTTTTGTAGCGGCATGAAAAAAGGGCAAGCCAAACGTTGTTTCTCCCGGTGATGTGATGGTCATTGTATCCATCTGGCCGGGGACTCGCCAGCTCTGAGACTTGCTGCCGAAGTTTTTGGTAGGGGTAGCCTTTTGCGGGCGAATCGCCCGCGGCCACACGAGCAGAGGCGCCCCGGCGGGTCCACGCGGCTGTAGTAATCTGATGTTCTAAGCTAAGAGCCAGGAGCTAAGAGCTAAGAAGCTTCTTATGGACCGCATCGCGTTGCTCAACGAAGTTCTCTCGCAGAATCCATCGGACGCCTTCGCCCGTTACGGCCTCGCCATGGAATATTCCAACTCCGGAGATGTCGAACGGGCGCTGGAGGAATTTGCCAGACTTCTTGCGGCCCATCCGGACTACACCGCGGGTTACTTTATGGCGGCGCAGACCCTGGCCAAAGCGGAGCGCGCTGAAGAAGCCCGGAAGATGCTGGTGGACGGTATTGCGTCTGCGAAGAAGACGGGCAACGGCCACGCCCAGGCCGAAATGGAAGGCATGCTGGCGGAATTGGGGTAAGTGTAAGAGTCTTAATCCGCTCGCCGGGACATTCTCACCATTCCTCTTTCCACCAGAGCCGGAAACAACTGATAGGCCTTGATGGCCAGGTGCATGGGCCAGGGCACGACGACTTCCCGCTTCTGCTTCAGATAGCCGCGTAGCACGGCCCGCGCCACTCGCTCCGCGCTGATTCCCCGGACCGCCGACGGCCGCACCGTCCTGGCTTCCCTGCCCTTGATGGCGTTGGCGCTGAAGTCAGTGCGCACATATCCAGGGCACACCGTCAGCACATGAATGCCCGAGCCCTTGAGTTCCACGTTGGCTGCCTTGCCAAACGCGTTCATGGCAAATTTGGTAGCGCTGTAAACGGCGTGAAACGGAAGCGGAAGATGCCCCGCCACACTCGAGATATTGATGATCGTCCCGGACCCTTGCTGCCTCATCACCGCCAGCGCAGCCTGCATGCATTCGACCGTGCCGAAGAAATTGGTGTCGAAGGTTTCGTGCAGGGCATTCATCTCCACATTGGCGACTGTGTCCATGAGTCCATGCCCGGCGTTGTTGATCCAGACATCGATGCGCTGAAAATGATGCAGGGTAAGGCTGACGACGCGGTCGATCTCCTCGCGGTTGCGCACGTCGCAGGAGAGCGCCAGCGTGTTTTCGGTTTGGCCGATGCGGCCGCGCGCGGCTTCGGCGCGCCCCGCGTCCCGCGACAGCAGCACCACGCGGGCGCCCTCATCCACAAAAAGTTTGGCGATCGCTTCGCCAATACCCATCGAAGCGCCGGTGATCACCACGACCTTTTCAGAAACGCTGACCTGGCTGGGCTTCATCTTTAGATTTTCCGTTTTTCTTCCTGCGTTTACTTTGAGAGCCTTCGCCAGGGAAAAAATTGACCCCTGGCGAATTCCGCAATCCCCATAACCAGGGGCGTACAATCTAAGAAATTATTGGAGTCCCGAGTGAGCCTTCTTCCGCTGTTTCCGCTGGATGTGGTTTTGTTTCCGGGCACACCCTTGCCGCTTCACATTTTCGAGCCGCGCTACCGAGAGATGATCTCCGAATGCCTGGACCGGAAGATGTCGTTTGGCGTCGTCCGGGCCAAAGAGGAAGGAGTCGCTGAGATCGGCTGCACAGCAGAGATTATCACCGTTACCCGAAAATATCCCGACGGCCGCCTGGATATCGTGACCGAAGGGCGCGAGCGCTTTGAAGTGATGCAGGTCAGTCAGGAGCGCTCGTTTCTGCAAGCCGAGGTGCTCTACCTGCAGGATGAACCGGAAAAGGCTACAGAGGATGAAATTGCCCAGGCGGTGAAGCTGCAAGGCGAGATCGTTGAACTGGCGGGGGCCACTCCCCCGAATGCTTCCGAGAGCGAAGGCCCGCGACTCTCATTCAATCTGGTCGGTCCACTTCCGCTCGATCTCGATTTCAAGCAGACCCTGCTGGGAATGAAGTCGGAAGCGGAGCGTATGCAAGCCGTCATTTCCTACTTCGAGGCCATTCTGCCGAATCTCAGGCGGACGGTACGGGTGCGGCAGAAGGCCGGCGGCAATGGCCATGTGCACTAACGGAGCCTTTGGCTTCATCAAACCCGTAAACCACGAAGGACACAAAGGTACACGAAGGCAAGCCGGTTTTGTTCCTTCGTGTGCCTTCGTGTCCTTCGTGGTTTATGACTTAAAACGCTGCCCGCGGCCGAAGGAGCGGGCGCGACGGCTTCCAGCAACGGCGTATAATCCGAGCAGAAGCTGCTTCCCTGGGGGTTGTTCATCATGAGTCTGCCGCGGACGCTGGGCGAATTGCGTCAAAGTCCTTTTAGCGAACAACGGCTGAGTACGCGGCGCGTGAAGGACGAAATGCGCGACAACCTGATCGTGAAACTGCGGCAGGGCGGTCCCATTTTCCCCGGCATCGTCGGATATGACGACACGGTCGTGCCCCAGATCGTGAACGCCATTCTTTCGCGCCATAATTTCATTCTGCTGGGACTGCGCGGACAGGCCAAAAGCCGCATCCTGCGCGCCCTGACTTCATTGCTTGACTCCCAGGCGCCTTATGTCGCAGGTTGCGAGATTCACGACAATCCCTACGCGCCCATTTGTCGCCGCTGCCAGGAAGAAATCGCCAAACTGGGCGACAGCACTCCCATTGCGTATCTCACGCCGGAACAACGTTACGTGGAGAAGCTGGCCACGCCCGACGTCACCATTGCCGATCTAATAGGTGATATCGACCCTATCAAGGCAGCTCGCGGAGGCCACGAACTGGGCAGCGAGTACACGGTGCACTATGGATTGCTGCCGCGCGCCAATCACGGCATCTTCGCCATCAACGAATTGCCTGATCTGGCGGGAAAAATTCAGGTGGGCCTGTTCAACATCATGCAAGAAGGCGACGTGCAGATTAAGGGGTATCCCATTCGCCTGCCACTCGATGTCGCGCTGGTGTTCAGCGCCAATCCGGAGGACTACACCGCCCGCGGCAAGATCATCACCCCGTTGAAGGACCGCATCGGCTCGGAAATCCGCACCCACTATCCGGCTACCGTCGACGAAGGCATCACCATCACAGCCCAGGAGTCCTGGACGCAGCGCAACGGGCACAAACTGCACCTCCCGAAATATGTGCAGGAGGTGATCGAGCGCATCGCCTTCGCCGCCCGTGAAGACAAGAAGATCGACAAGCGTTCCGGCGTCAGCCAGCGCCTCCCCATCTCCGCCATGGAAAACGTGATTTCAAACGCCGAGCGCCGCGCCATCCATCAGGAAGAAAAACTGGTCGTACCGCGCATCGCCGACGTTTACGCCGCCATGCCGGCCATCACCGGCAAACTGGAACTGGAATACGAAGGCGAGATGAAGGGCGCCGACCACGTCAGCCGCGAATTGATTCGTGCCGCCGTGGCAAAAACCCACGACACCTACTTCAAGGGTGTTGACATGCAGCAGATCGTGCAATGGTTTGATCTGGGCGGAGAAATTCAACTGGCGGACACGGCCAGCGCTGCCGAAGCGATATCTTCCCTGCGCGGCATCCAGGGATTAATGGAAAAAACGGTCAAAGTCGGTGTCGGCCCCAAGGACAGTCCCGAAGTTCAGGTATCAGCCGCCGAATTTATTCTCGAAGGCCTGCATGCGCACAAACGCATCGGCCGCAACGAAGAGCGCGTCTTCACCGCCGGAGAGAAGCAACCCAAACCGGCCGAGAAACCGTTTGAGCGCGAGGAACACCCGTTTCGCGGCCGCAGGCCGTATAACTAGTCTTCAGTCGTCGGTCTTCAGGCGTCAGCAAGCTCGGCGAATGTTGTGACGACTGATGACCGACGACCGACGACTGCCCCTATGAAACGCATTCGCTACAGTAAGTACGTTCCCGACCCGGCCGGCGAAATGAGCATGGAAGACCTGCTCAGCGCGCTCTCCGACTACCTGCTGCAGAGCGGCTTCCAGAACTACATGTTTTACGACATGGAAGGCGAGCAGACGCTCGACGATCTGCGCCGCGCCATCGAGCAGGCGCTGCTCGACGGAAATCTGCTGGACGAAGAAATGCAGGAGCGCTTGCGCCAGATGCAGATGGACGGCACGCTTGAAGAACTGATCGAGCAGTTGATCGAGCGCATGGAGCAGGAGGATTACATCAGCGTGGATCAGCCTCACGATCCATCGCAGCAGTCGAGTGTGGGCGGACAGGCGGGCGAAGCCCAGCAGGCGAAATTTGAAATCACCGACAAGAGCCTGGACTTTCTCGGCTTCAAGACACTGCGCGATCTGATGGGGTCGCTGGGAAAATCCAGCTTTGGACGTCACGATACCCGCGACCTCTCCACCGGCATCGAGGCCAGTGGCGCATCCCGGCCCTACGAGTTCGGCGATACGCTCAACCTCGACATTACCGCCACGCTCTCCAGCGCCATCCAGCGCGAAGGCTTGAAGCTGCCGCTGAACATTGAATACTCCGATCTGCAAGTGCACCAGTGCGAGTACCAGTCCTCCTGCGCGACGGTACTCATGCTGGATTGTTCACACTCGATGATTCTCTACGGTGAGGACCGTTTCACACCGGCCAAGAAAGTCGCCATGGCGCTCTCGCACCTGATTCGCACACAATATCCCGGCGATTCGCTATCCCTTGTCCTGTTTCATGATTCGGCTGAGGAAGTTCCGTTGTCACAACTGGCGCGGGTGAAAGTCGGTCCCTACTACACCAACACACGGGAAGGCCTGCGTCTGGCGCAGCGCGTCCTGCAGCGCCAGCGCAAGGACATGAAACAGATTGTGATGATCACCGACGGCAAGCCGTCCGCCCTGACGCTCGAAGACGGACGCATCTACAAAAATGCTTTCGGCCTCGACCCCATGGTAGTCAGCCAGACCCTGGAGGAAGTTTCCAAGTGCAAGCGCGCCGGGGTAATGATCAATACCTTCATGCTGGCTTCGGATTACGGCCTGGTTCAGTTCGTGCAGAAAGTGACTGAGATGTGCCGGGGCAAGGCTTACTTCACTACGCCCTACACCCTGGGGCAGTATCTGCTGATGGATTACATGTCGCGGAAGACCAAAACCATCCACTGAAGTTGGCACTCAGAATTAAACGATGTAAACAAATATTCAGTTTCTAGTTTTTAGTTCTCGGATCTCAGTTCATCCCTTCTTAAGCTCTCCCACCGCCCGCCACGCCTGGTCGATAGCGCCGTCGGTGTAGGCGTAGGCGCCGGCGTCGGCATTGGCGATGGCGATCCTGCCAAAGGGTTTGCGGGCCACTTCGCAGGGCGTCTCTTGGCCTTCCAGCCAGAATTTATCCCAGAGCGAGTTGTATTCGTAGGCGTAGCCGTGGGGCCAGCGATTTACCGTGATGGCCGTGATGTCATTGGCCGGATCGAAGCCTCCCGGACCCACAACGCGGGCGAACTGCTGGCGGATATTTCGTTCCATGGTTTCAAAGGTCGTGGTAAAGAGTTCAACCCTCCCCAAAAGATGCTGGTCGCGCGCCGGACGTCCCGGCTTGCAGGGCGTCTTCACCATGTGGACGACGATGGGCTCCTCCGGCTTTTTCGAGCATTCGTAGCCTCCGATGCTCACCGGCAAATCCAGGCTCATGTAGGAGTGGTAGCCATCGGGCACGTAGATCGCGTTCGCGCCCAGCTTTTCAAAAGCTTTCCAGTTTCGCAGGGCAACGTTGGTATAGAGCAAGGGGACCTTGGCCGCGGACGAAAGTGCTTCTTTCTGTTTTTGAGGCAACTGTTCACAGATGTAAGGAATGACGACATGCCAGCATGCCAGGACACAGTGGGCGCCCTTTACCGTGTACACCTTGCCGCCGCGCGCGTAGGCGATTTCAACTCCCCTGGCGCTGGCAGGATCCCCCAGATGCTTGACTCGCACCGCCGTACTGTTCAGGCGGATGCGGACCGGCGACTTCTTCTCATCGAGCCTGGCGTAATTGGCCCGCGCCAGCACCACGTCGGTGGCGGACTCGCCCGGAATCGCCTGCGGAATTAATTTGCGCACCAGCAGGCGCGCGATGGAAGCGTTTCCGTCGGGAAAATGGAAAAAGTATTTCTCCGCTTCCTTGTTCGGAATGGCATCGCGGTTCATGCCTTTGCCCGGCCCGGCCTCGAGATTCATCCCGGCGAAGCCCGGCGCGCCGAGTCCCCATGCGTCCTGCGCTGCCACCGCGTCAAATCCAACTCCGAACAAAGGCTGGGGCATGTTCTGAAACAGCTTCACTACTTCGGGGCTGACTTTGACCAAGTCAGCCAGAAAACTGTTGTAGCTCATGCGGGCCAGGCGGGCTTTCTTCTCGTCCGAGCTGAGGCCGGGCAGGTAGTCTGCCTTTTCCGTAACCAGACGCCTGTAGTCCGCCTTCGCGGATTCCGAAAAAGGCGCCTCCTGGAGGAACACTTCCAGTGCGTGGGCCCGCACCTTGTCGTCTTCGCTCTCGCCCCCAACCCGCGGCGTTGGATTGGTAACCAGTTTGTCGGCGCCGAATGTTTCCTTGTCGAAAAAAATCTTCGGCCCCAGGCCGAACGAGCGGTATAAATCCCGGTTCACATACCTGGGATAGGAGGGCACATCGATTCCCAGCTCTTCGATCAGTCCCCTGGCCACGGCGCTGTATGGGGCCGGGCTTTCGATGGAAAACGTCCCGCCAAAACCCAGCATGGTCCGCTGGGGGGAATGAAACTCATTGCGCTTGGCGTGACCGCCGAAGTCGTCGTGATTCTCGATAATCAGGATGCGCGCCTTCGGTCCCGCAGCCTGGCGAAAGAAATGCGCCGCGGAGAGCCCGCTGATGCCGCCGCCGACCACCACCAGATCGTAAGTCTCTCCGGTGTCCACGGGAGTCCCGGCATGGTCCCAGAAAGTGCCGTCGCGGAGGCTGTGCGCCACCTCGAATGACCCAACATGGCTGCCGCGAAGTCCGGTCAATGCGGGCGGGTAGTAATCCGGCGACTGCTGCCGCCCGGCCTGCACATCGGCGGCGGCAAGAAAATCAGTTGGAAGAATTGCCGCACCAACGGTGAGTGCGACTCCGTTCAGGAAATCACGCCGCGTAATCCCACGGCCCATCCCTAGCTCAGCATCTTTCCAATCGCTCACGGCGGCTCCTCAAAGGCTGGATGAGAATCCAATGGCCATCCCTGGACGGGCGGGAACCTGGCTGAAGCAAAGGGGCCGCAGCCCCGTCCGGCATGGAAGACCTCTCCCGGTCAGGGGAAGGTCAGCTGCTGCTTTCCGTCTTTTTTACCGCCGATTCTGCTCCCAGAAAACCGATACGGCTATGAGTGCCGTCGCAGAATGGTTTGGTCACTGATCCACCGCAACGGCAAAGAGAAAATGCCGGCTTGCCGGTCAGGTCGTACTTGTTGCCGTCGGCGTCCACCATTTCGATCGAGCCTTCGGGATCTTCCACCCGATAAGGTCCGTTCTTCCGCACAGTAATTTTAACTGCCATGGGGCCTCCCTGTTCGCTATTGAAGATAGCAGAAAGGCAGCTCTCAGCTGTCAGCTGTCAGCTTTCAGTCAACCCACTTGGTCGCGGCGCTACGTAGCCGCACAGAACACGTAGGGGCGGGTGCCCTCACCCGCCCAGCGGAGCGTAGCTCCGCAGAGCTTTAAACCAGGCGAGCGTTGCTCGCCCGCCCGGACGAGGCGTCCGGGCCTATGTGGTTCGGAGACCAGGCTGATAGCTGACAGCTTCCTAAGCCGCCGCCCATTTGGCCTGCAGCAGGTTGCCGTACAACTCGAGATATTGATCAATCATGCGTTTGGAAGTAAAGCATTCGCGGGCCCGTTGATACGCCCGGTTGCCGTAGGTGCGGCACAAGTCGCGCTGGTCGTTCAGCCGGCGGATGGCCGAGGCCAGGCTCGCTGCATCATTTTCACGGAAGTACAGCGCCGCGTCGCCCCATATTTCGCGGAATGCGGGAATGTCATTGGCCACAATAGCGCAGCGGGAGAATGCGGCTTCTACCGCCGCCATATCGAAAGGTTCGTAGCGTGAGGTAGCGGCATAGATCGAAGCCCGGCTGTAGAGGGTGCGCAGTTGCGCTTCGGTCTGCGGCCCCTTCAGGGCAACATTCATTTCATTGATGGACAGTTTGACATCGGCGCGTATCGGAATCCTGGCAGGGCCGTGGACCGGCGTCTCCGACCCCACGATGCAGACCGGAAGGGGATGGGTGTGCTGGGTAAGCAGCGACACCTGTTTCCCCGCGTCCAGGAGCCGGCCCACCGCCAGGACCGAATCATCCTTGCCCACGTAGGGATTGAAGAAAATCGGATTGCGCCCGTTATAAATAACAGTCTCATGCCGCGAGCGGGTATAGCACTCGCGGACTGTGTCCCTCATCCAGATCGAAGGCGCCACCGTAACGCTGGCCATGGCCAGGCCGCGCGTGACTACTTCCCGATACCATTGCAGCCATCGGTCCTGTTTGGGCTCCCGGCCATGCACCGCCCGCCACCACGTAATCAAGTCGCCATGCGCCACCACCACGCGCGGCACCGGGACCGGCAGGTCGCCATAGCACAACTGGTTCAGGTGGAGCACGTCGGGCTTGAGTTCCTTGACCAGCGCGGCCAGGTAGGCCGAGGAATCTTTCAGGTCTTGCTGTCCCTCCTCCATCCAATCCAGGCGGAAAGCCGTAGGACGGTACTCCAGGCCATGCAGGTTCTCCATCCAGAGGGTCTGCTCGGGCAGAGGGATTTCGCCGAAACTCACCAGGGTGACGCGCAGCCCTCGGCTGACCAGCCCGGAGACCAGCTCGCGGGTGTAGGCCCATGTACCACTCAAGGTGTCGGCGGTAACCAGTACGTGCACGAATTTCACCTGGGAAGCGGGGAGAGTGGCCAGGGAGTGGCGACTCCGCATTTCTTTCTGCTGCGTCATTGTAGTGCGGGAAGTGCGATATCCGGGAAGGATTTTCTTGGGAAGCGGGCGGCTGCGCAAAATTTTGCACTTGGAGATAGAGGGTGAAGCGGTTTGCGGCCGCTGGCCTCAGACGGGAGTTTCAAGCTTGAGACGCATTTCCTTGGCCAGCTCGTGGACGCTGCGCATCTTGCTTTCGGCTTCGCTCGGGAGGTCAGGAACCTGCAACGCCAATTCGCACGAGAGCAGCAGGGCTGTGGCCGTGCCTTTGAGCTCATTTCGCAGTGCGTGTTGTACCTCTTGCCGGACCCGCTGGACCTCTTTCTGGTGCCGCTGCACCGCCACGCGCAGCTCGCGCGCGACCCGGTCCAGGTTATTGATGGCGAAGTTCACGTGGACGGGGACGGCGATCCCGATGTGCTGTAGCACCATGTCACTCTCGACTGGTTCGGTTTCGAGGAATGCCTGATCGATGAGCACAGCCACGTATTCCTGAGCGCGCAGGCGGGCCAGCGCCTGGGACGAGGTGGCCGCGACATGGGTCTCTTCCGAGGTGACTTGCTGAATCGCCTGGGCGCAGCCTCGAGCTTTGGCGGAAGGCGTAATGACGAGTAGCATGCTCGTCCACTTTGCACGTCTCTTGCCGCAGAGGTGCCGTTGAAAACAGACTGGTTAGAGTGCGTCGCTCCACTCTGTTCTTCCCAGTGCGGGAAGCTGGTTCACAATCCGGAGGGGATCGGGATAGCCAGAGGGAACTGTGCCGAGGGGTGTAGCGGGGAACTCCACCGCCCACAACGATGTTGGGACGGCTGGAAACTTCTCAGTCTGCACGCTTCAGTGATTCCAGCGGCCTGCCGAGCGTCATGATTCGCAATCGTGAGCCAACCCGCCTAGTCCTGCGCCACATACTCCTTCAGCTTGCGGTAGAGCGTGGTCTTGCCTATGCCCAACATTCGCGCCGCCAGAAGCTTGTCGCCGTTGAGCTGGGCAATCGTGCTCAGGATGGTATGTTTCTCCAGTTCCGCCATGGGCATGATTTGGGTCTTGCCATTGCCTCCGCTCGAGGCATGGATGGGGGCTCCATGGATGGCGCTGGGCAAGTCCGCGACGTGGATGACCGGTCCCGAAGTGAAGGCGCAGGCCCGCTCCAGGCAATTCTCCAGTTCCCGCACATTCCCCGGCCAGTCATATGCGAGCAGAGCCTTCATGGCGTCATCATTCAGAGTCCGCTCGGGGCCCGAGGTGCGCGACAGTTTTTCCAGAAAATACCCGGCCAGCAGCGGGATGTCCTGGCGGCGGTCGCGCAGCGGAGGGATCTTCAGACTCAGAACATTGAGCCGGAAGTAAAGGTCCCGGCGGAAGGTTCCCTGGGCCACGGCCTGCTCCAGGTCGCGATTCGTAGCCGCCAGAATCCTTACATTGATTGCGATACGCTTGGTGCTTCCCACCGGGCGAATCTCCCGCTCCTGGATGGCGCGTAGCAGCTTAGCCTGAAGATCGACCGGAAGTTCTCCGACTTCATCCAGAAATACCGTGCCGCCCTCGGCGATCGCGAGCAGGCCGTCGCGCGACTGTATGGCTCCAGTGAAGGCGCCTTTGACGTAACCGAACAGTTCGCTTTCGATCAGAGTCGGGACCAGGGAGCCGCAGTCCACCGGGATGAAAGGCTTGTCGCGAAAGGGTCCGGAGAAATGGATGGAGCGCGCCACCATCTCCTTTCCCGTTCCGCTTTCGCCCAGGATGAGCACGGGATGGCTGCTGTGGGCGGCTTTGCCGATCATGCGGTAGAGCCTTTCCATCTCCGGCGCCCGGCCCACGATGCTGCCGAAACCCAGTTTCGACTTGACCTTCTCCCGCAGGGTGCGGTTTTCGGTTTTCAATTTCAGGTGGTCGGAGACGCGCTCCAGCAGCAACCTCAGTTCTTCCATGCTGAAGGGCTTGGTCACGTAGTCATAGGCGCCATTTTTCATGGCCTGGACCGCGGACTGGACGGTGCCGTATCCGGTGACCACCACGATGACCGCTTCGGGCTTGCGTTCGCCGATCTGGTGCAGCGCCTCCAGCCCGCTGGCGCCGGGCAGCTTCAGGTCGAGCAGCACGACATCGATGTTCTGCGTGTCCAGCAGACGATACGCATGTTCGGCGGAATCGGCCACGGCGGTGTTGAAGCCGAGCGATTGTGCAACTTCGCGGCAGACTTCCCGGATGGCGCGTTCGTCGTCCACGATCAGCAGGTTCAGGAAATTGGCCCGTTCCAGCTGGACCGGAGTGGGAGCGGCAAGTGCGGCTGTGGTCATGAAATCACCTTTCTGGAGCTTTCGAATTTTGATCGGGTTGGATTCGCGGCAGGCGCATGGAAACGCGCGTGCCCTGCCCGGGTTCGCTTTCCGCGATAATCGTTCCGCCCGCCTGATGGACCAGGCGGCGGGCTGTGGCCAGGCCCAGCCCGTTGCCCCGGCCCGGACTCTTGGTAGTGAAGAAAGGCTCGAAGGCGCGCTCCGCGGTTGCAGCGTCCATGCCGCCGCCAGTGTCAGCCACCGTGAGTTCGACCCATTGCCCACTCTGCAACTCCGGCTCGCTGCCCATAAGACATGTTCCGGTGCCGTTTCGCGTGCTGACGGTAATCCGGCCACCCTCGGGCATGGCGTCGCGGGCATTCAGCACCAGGTTGAGCAGAATTTGCTGGACCTGCGCCGGATCCATTTTCACCTGGCCCAGATCGTCGGCCAGCGCGACGATGAAAAAAACATTCTCGCCAATCAGACGGACCAGCAGTTCCCGGAATCCTCTTACGAGGTCGTTCAATGCCACCACTCGAGATTCGTCGGCGGGAGGCCGCGCCACCCGCAGCAGTTGCTGCACCATGGCAGCCCCGTGCTCGCCGGCCATGCGCATCTCCTGCACGTGCCGGCGGGAGCGGCTGTCCTCCTGTAATTCTCCGAGCAGGAGGTCGCAGTAGAGCATGATTCCGGTAAGCAGATTGTTGAAGTCGTGGGCGACTCCTCCCACCAGGCGGCCAACCGCCTCCATCCCTTGCGACTCCCGATGCCGTCTCTCCGCTTGCCACTGCCGGCTGACGTCGCGCGCATGGACTACCTGAAATTCGCCGTCGCGGAGCTCAAAGGCGGCACTGGCCACCTCGAGATGCATCGGGGTGCCATCCCTGCGGGTGTGAACCACGCGCGGGTCGGGACTTTTTTCGCCTTCCTCGTGCGGCCTGGCGCCGGCCACCGCGGAGATCAATATCTCGGGAAGCAAATCTCCTGACTCCCATTCCTGACCGTGCGATCGTTGCGGATATTCAAACAACCCGCACCATGCCGGATTGGCGTAAACGATGCGTCCCGACGCGATGATCGCCAGACTCTCGGGGCAGGCCTCGATCGCCGCCAGCAGGATCGTGGGGTCGGGAGATCCGGGAGCACTCGGCCGCAACTGCGCGATTGCATTCATCGTCTCAAGTCCTGCCCCCGGGTTTGCCGAACCCGCGATCACACCTGGCGTGCTGGCTTTCATCCAGCATCGGTCAAACGAAAGCATTAGCCACAGAGCATGTTTCGGGAAAGCACCAAATGGGTTCGGCCATACTGTCGAAAGGCTCACCCCTCCCGAATCGGGAAGTTTGCTGCGACAAGTCTCCCTGTGACGCGCTCTCCATTTCGGGAAGTCTATGCGCGCGCGCAGCAATTGCTAAGGGCACCGGTCACACCATGATGTGACGGAAGAACATGCGGAAATTTCGACCGCCGATAATTTCCTGTTGCCATCCGGCATGAAGCACGCGGAAGAAAATACCCCGCCTCCCTTCGAGTAAGTGCAACTATTTGCAACATCCGGACGAAGCTGCGGATTACCTATCTCCGGGAACACGGCGAAGTGCCTAAACCACGAAGGACACGGAGCATCACGAAGGCTTTTTTCCAGGCTTCCCTTCGTGTACCTTCGTGTCCTTCGTGGTTTATGGGCTTAGAACTTACCACCACTCATTTCTCACCTTGATTTTCAGCCCGCGTGTGGTACTTTTAAGTTCCCTCCCCGCGAATTCTCCCCCCATAGACCACGCTTAGCGTTCCGACGGACGGTGCCGGCGGGCGGGCGTGGAAACCAAAAACCAAAAGGGCCCTGTAAGCAATGAATCGAAAGCCAGTCTTGTTAGCGGTTGCCGGAGTATTGGTTTCAGCCTTCACAGCATGCGGGGGAGGGTCAACAGGCGGAAACGTGACTGCGCCCCCAAGTTCATTCCAGGAGTCCTTTCCCGATTCCAGCGGCACGGTCGAGACTTTCAGCCAGCAGAAGATTGATAAGACGAGTCCCTTTTTTGCCAGCATTGGGGAGCAACGACCGGACCTGCGCCAGCTGTCATGATGCCGCCGACGGATGGAGCATCACTCCAGCGCACCTGCAGCAGCGCTTCAGCAACACCCAGGGCACGGACCCGATATTTCGCACGAATGACGGCGCCAACTGCCCCAGCGACGACGTCTCCACTCTCGGGGCCGCCACCGCGGCGTACAGCCTGTTGCTGAATCATGGATTGATTCGCATGACCTTGCCGGTGCCGGCCAACGCCGAGTTCAGCATCGTCGGCATCAACGACCCTTACCAGTGCCCCGAAACCACCGCCACCCAGCCGGCGCTGTATCGGCGTCCGCTTCCTTCCACTAACCTGAAGTTTCTCAATGGCATCATGTGGGACGGCCGGGAGCCCGACTTGCAGACCCAGGCCTTGCACGCAACCCTGGTGCATGCCGAACCCAACGGTCAGCCGACGGATGCTCAGTTACAACAGATTGTGAATTTCGAATCCTCGCTGTTCACCGCCCAGTCGGTGGACAGCCTGGCCGGAGACCTCAACGCACAGGGCGCAAATGGCGGCCCGGCGTTCCTCTCCACACAGCCCTTCTCAGTGGGGATCAACTCCGGAAGCGGGTTTGACCCCAACGCCTTTACTCTGTTCACCAGTTGGAGCAACGCGAGCGGCAGCAACGCCGCATCCCGGCAGTCCATCGCGCGGGGAGAGATGTTGTTCAACAGTTTCCCTATGCGGATCACCGGCGTCCCGGGATTCAACGACGTTCTGGGCCAGACCCAGGTCATAGGCACGTGCACGACTTGCCACAACACCCCGAATGCGGGTAGCAGCTCGACCTTCCAGATGATGGACATCGGGACCGCTTCGCCGAAGGCCAACCTTCCTTCATATCTGATTCTCTGCAACGACAGCACTCAACTGGTGACCACCGATCCGGGGCGGGCGATGGTGACCGGCAAATGTGCCGATATCAGCAAGGTCAAAGTCCCAGGCATGCGCGGCTTGGCCGCGCGGGCGCCCTATTTCCACAATGGCACGGCAAATACCTTACTGGACGTGGTCAACTTCTACGACCAGCGTTTCAATATGCTGCTGAGCGACGACCAGAAAGCCGACCTGGTCGCATTCATGAACGCTCTTTAGGGATGTGTGGGTCGGACACTCCTGTCCGACGCTTTTGCAGTTGGTTTTTGCTGTTGCTTTTTGCTGTTGGTTTTTTTGTGGTTGCTTTTGCAGTTCGCTTTTTGCCGCTTCTTTTTGCAGTCGCTTTGCAGTTCGCTCCGCCCCTTAAAATCCCAAGTCAAAGGCGTCGGACAGGAGTGTCCGACCCACACATATTTCCCCACACATGCTTCCCCACACTTTCACTTAAAGGGGTAAGGGTTGGGCCAGCCTGAAGGTCAGGCTGCGCTCGGGGGCAACGCCGACGTCCATGCTGCCCGTGGCATACGTGGTCCCGGGCGCTTCAACCGAGGTTCCGATGAGCGCGCCTTTTTTCCCGGCGCCGTCGCGCAGGATGGTGACGTTGCGCTGCTCGTGCGAGCCCCGCTTCATGAAGATGCTGGAAGTCTGGATGGGAACGAATTTTCCGTTGATTGAAATCGCGGTCAGGGCCAGCCGCAAGTAACCCGCTCCCTGGAACTGGTCCGAGGCTTTGGCGTCCAGAACTTTTCCCGTCAGAACCGCACCCTGCGGTGCCAGGGCACGCCCCCGGACGATGATGGGTTCGTCCAGCACCGCTTCGAAGGGGTCTCCGGCGCGAGAACTGGCGCTCGATAAAGACAGCCTCACATGGATGGTTATCGGCGTTCCGGCCGGAATCGCCGTGGGCGTCAGGGAGCCGGTGGGAGAAATTCCGCCCTTGTCTGATGCGGCCTCAAAAGGCAAATGCTGGTCCGTGGCCGCATTCTCCTCGATCCCCGGCAGGCTCTCCCGTCGTGAACATCCGGCCAGAATCAGCCCCATCAAAAGAACGGAGAACACGGCAGCCTTCCACCCATTCCCCTTCGACAACGTCATAAAACAATCCTGCCGCGCGCGACCACCATCCCACAAGTCGCAAGCTGGATGCCATCGTCCCCAACCGATTTATCAGCAAGTTAAGGGCCGCGTGGGAGATCGAGGTGTAGTTATTACCGGTATTATCGCGCCGGCATGAACCGGCCACGGATTCGCACGGATCTTCCACGGATCAGAAACATAACGGAACAGAAACATAAGAGAAGTAAATCCGTGAAGATCCGCGTAAATCCGTGGCCGGTTCTTGCGTGGGTGAAGACAAACGGAGGAGCGGGTTGAGCGCTCCTCCGTCGATTAAATAACACTATTGTTGCTGAACGGTTAGTCGGACGATCCGCCCAGGCCGGCGGAAGCGCTGGCCGCTTCATTTTCGGGCTGGACAATCAGGCCGTCAAACGGGGTCGCTCCCACAAAGCGTCCGCGAACAACGCTGATGCGGCGCAGGGGGTACCCCGAATCCGGACCGCGATGCCAGCTGCGGCCGCTGTCCCGGCTCTCGAAGACCACTCCCGTAGCGTTGCTGGTGGCCAGCAGACGCTTCCTGCTCGGGTCATAGGTGATCGAGCTGATGTTCTTGTCCGGAAGTCCGTTCACGATATGCTCCCAGGTCGCGCCGGAGTCGGAACTCCGGAAAGCGCCTTCGCGGGAAGCCACCAGAATTTCGCCATCCGGCGTAAGTTCCACGCCGTGAATGCTGGTGATGTAGGAAGACAGCGGCGCCTGCTGCCAGGTCGCTCCATTATTGGAGGAGCAAAGAACGTTGGTGCGGGTGGCGGCCACCAACAACTCGCCGTTCGACTCTACCGCAACGAAATCAGACTTGCCCATCACCGGACCGCCGGTCCAGGTTTTGCCCTGGTCCGAGCTGGTAAACAGTCCCGAGGAGGTCGCTGCCAGCCAGTGCTTGGGGGTGACTTCGATATCGCTCACGCGAGCATCCAGAACCGAGCGAACCACGACCGCGGGCACTCTTACCGCCTTCTTGCCCTTCCTGGCTTTCAGCACTCGCGCCGCCGACTTCTCGGTGACGATGGTATTGATCGGACGCCACTGCGTGGCGCTGCGATCCAGCAGGAAGATGCCCTTGTTGGTGCCGGCAATCAGCCCGCCGGTGGAAGTCTGCTGCAGCGCGAAAACATCGCGTCCGCCCAGGCCGGCACTCTTCTGCTGCCAGCTCTGTCCGCCATCGCGGGTGGAGAACACTCCGCCAAACTCGCGATCATTGACCACGCCCACCATGATGCTGTTGGGATCGCTCTGGTCGGCCAGAATCGAACTGACATAGCGGTGGACGTAGCCGTGATTGGACGCCACAAACGTCTGGGCCCCATTGTCACTGGCCAGGACTCCGCTGCGGTCGGTGGCCAGCAACACCCGGTTCGAGTTGCGCGGGTCCACCAGCACATCGTTAACTACGATTTCAGGATTGCTTACCCGCTTCCAGGTCTTGCCCGCGTCCGCAGTCTTCCACAGTCCCTCGGTAGTCCCGGCGTAAACCGTTCCGGGATTGTTCGGGTCCTGCCTCAGAACGCGAGTGCGGCGAGCGGAAAACGGAATGCCCTGCATCTTGCGGAAAAGATCGCCGGCGCTGTCGCTCTTGTAAATTCCCGAGCACGCGCTGGCATAAACCACCGCCGGATTGGTCGAGTCCACGATGACCGAGAAGACATCCGAGTCGTCGATCATGCCCTTGTTGATGCGATGCCAGCTGGCTCCGCTGTCGTCGGTCTTCCACGCCAGGTGCCAGGTGCCGGCATACACTACGTCGGGATTCTTGGGATCAACCGCAATCGACTCCACGTTTTTCAGTTCGGCCTGGCTGGCGGGAGAAATCTGCTCCCAGCTGTTGCCGCCATTCTTGCTACGGAACACACCGTCGAGGGCGCCAATGACCAGCACCTTTGGATCGTAAGACGCGATGGCCATGGCCCGCACCGACTTGCCATGCACGCCCGGAAGCGCTTCCCAGTTGTTGCCGCCGTCGCGCGAACGAAAGACGTCGCCGGCCTGCTGGTTCACTACGCTCCACGCCGAAACATAAATGTGTTTGGGATTCTGCGGGTCAATGACGATGTGATCGAGCACATTGTCGTCGCTACCGAGGTGGGCCAGGCGCGACCAATTGTGTCCCCCATCCGAAGACAGAAAAAGCGTTCCCGTGCTGGTCCCGAGATAAACGCGGTCAGGATTTTGCGGGTCGAAACCCAGACTCCGCACGTCGCCTCCGTCCGGGCCCAGGGCGGTCCACTGACCAGCCCACAGGGCAGAAACAGAGAGCATTGCAATTGCTAATGTAATCAACCACTTACAAGAATTCAGCCGAACCTTGCGCGAAATCATAGTTGAATGTGCCCCTGGCGAAAAATTATGCGCTCGCGGCTGAGATTGACAGCGTAATACGGTCTTTTCAAGTTACCGAAGGCCAGACGAAAATGGGCCGGTCGAGTCGGAAGCTCGGCCGGCCCATAGTCGCTAAAGGTCACTGCGCCTTCGGTTTAGCGTGCCTTCTTTTTGACCACCGGGTGGTCAGGAACGGCTTTCACCATGGACTCATCCACCGTCTCGGTTCCGGGAGCCGAGAAGGTCGCGCCTGCCGGGACTACCCAGTATTCAGCGGTCCTGGTGCCGGCGCTGCCGGTGCGCACTTCAATCCGGCTGGCATCGATGGCTTGCTTGGCTTCGCCACCTGACAGATATGCCTTGGAATTGACCGCGCGTTCCCCGGCCAGGTTCTTGCGCTTCTCGCCGGGTTCGGCATTGCCCACGATGACCAGCTTGGCATCGGGATCATGCTGCAGCCGCTGGGCAACGTCGTCCAGTACGGCCTTGCAAGTGTTGTCCACGCGCCACGGCTTCACCTTGTTGGGGAAGTCGCACTCGCTCAGCTTGCTCGCCTCCGGCGGCGGTGGCGGCGGAACCTCTACCATCACCTGGCTGGAAGACGACGCAGTCAGACCACGAGAGTCGCTGCAGGTCGCGCTTACCGTTATTGGGCCGGCTGAGGCTCCGGTCGTATTGAGAGTGGCGGTGTTGCCCTCACCCGAGACACTGCCACCGCTGGCCGTCCAACCGCTGACCGTGACCGGCACGTTGTCCGGGCTGGTGCAGCTGCAGGTCACCGTGGCCGGCGTGCCCGTCTGCACGGATGTCGGATTGGCCGAGCAGGACATGGTTGGCGGATTCTTCGGCGGCTCCTTCACCGTGAAGGTGGCGGTGCAACTGGCCTCGCCGCCCTTCCTCACCTTGGGATCGCTGACGCGAGCCGTAACTGTGTAGCTGCCGCCCGCAACTCCGTTGGTATCGAGGGTCGCGGTGTTGTCCTTGCTGGTGACTTTGCCGCCCGTGCTGGCCCAGCTGTAACTCAGGGTGTGCTTGGGATTGAAATTGCTGCCGCTGGCGGTGGCCGTAACGGGCTCGCCCACCATTACTTCGCTGGGCTCGATGGAGCAACTCGCCGCGGGAACCAACGGCGATTCAAAGCCGAAGTTGAAAACCAATCCCGTGCGCAGCCGGACCCCACTCAAAGTGGGACGCCGCAGGTCCGGGAAGGCGGGAGAAACTTCATCAGCAAAATTATGGTGTGCCCACACGTAGTCGGCCTCGAACAAACGGAACGAGAGCCGGCGCCAAAGATTGAGGTCCATTCCGCCGCCCAGAATGGCGCCGATGCCATTGCTTGAGTCCACCAGCGGCACCGTCAACCGGTTGTATCCGAGCAGCGTGTGGGCGAAGAAGGTGACTCCTTCATTACGCCACGCAAAGCGCGGTCCGATCGATACCGTATTTTCGGCTCCGTTCTTGTTCTTGTTGCCGCCGTAGTCGGCTTCCAGTCCCCAGTGTGGAGTAAAGTTGTAGGTAAAGCTGGCGCCCGCTCCTTGAGGAATGTCGCCCATCTTCTGGGCTATCGGAGCAGTCGGCGGTTGAAACGGCGACGGAACGGTGGCGCCGGGATGCAGCCACTGGTACCCGACAAAGAGTTCAGCTTTCGGGGTCTCCTGTTCTTGTGCCACTGCCGCAGTTGATATCAACATCACAGCCAATAAGATCAGAAAAATGCCGCACAACAACCGACGAAGTGACATGCCATCCTCCGAAAATCTTTGAATAAAAACTTCGCGTCCACGCTTCGTGATTTAGATTGCGATCGGGAGTTTGCGTGGGAAGCAAATACCGAAATCAGGTATGGGAAGCAATTTTACCCCAGACCAGAGTCAAATCAAGCTCGTCGCGAACCTTTTAATAAACTAGCAAGTTCCAGTTAGCGTCTCAGATTGATATACTCCCTGAATTTCCCGCCTGCCATCCAGCTTGCCCGGAGCAGGCATCTGAGATTGCGACCTCGGCTTTCGGGACGGAAGAAAACTCCGCCAGACGGTAGCGTCAGCTTGCAGCCGCGCCGGAAAGCCTAAATAATGGCTGTCGGCCACTATGAACCACGAAAAGGTACTGATCGTCGAGGACGAAGAAAACGAACGAACCGGCCTGGCCGAGTTGGTCACAGGCTGGGGCTACCGGGCCGAAACTGCGAAAGACGGCGCCGAAGGACTGGAGAAAGTTACCAGCTGGGTGCCCTCTATCGTGGTCACGGACATGAAGATGCCGCGCATGGGCGGCCTGGAGCTGCTGGAAAGGCTGGCCACCGACGCGCAGACCATGGCGGTGATCGTGGTGACCGCCCAGGGCACGATAGATAGCGCGGTGCAGGCCATGCGCATGGGCGCCTATGACTACATCACCAAGCCCATTGACACCAACCGCCTGCGCACCATCCTGCAAAATGCATCCGCTCTGCTGGGGACCCGCGCTGAACTCGAGGTCACCCGCCGCAAGCTGCGCGACGCGGGTTCCCTTGGAAGCCTGATCGGGTCTTCCAAGAAAATGCAGGAAATCTTTCACCTCATCGAAATGGTTTCACCCAGCACTGCGTCCGTGCTCATCACCGGCGCGAGCGGAACCGGCAAGGAACTGGTGGCCCGCACCGTTCATGAACTCAGCCCGCGCCGGAACAAGCCATTCGTTCCCATCAATTGCGCCGCCATTCCCGAAACCCTGATCGAAAGCGAAATCTTCGGTCATGAAAAGGGCGCTTTCACCGGTGCCCTGGAGCGGCGCACGGGGTGCTTCGAGCTGGCGGAGGGCGGAACACTGTTGCTGGATGAAATCGGCGAGATGCCGGTGGCCACGCAAGCCAAACTCCTGCGCGTTCTCGAAGACCGCAAATTGCGCCGGCTGGGCAGCAAGGTAGAGACCACGGTGGACGTCCGCGTTCTCGCCGCTACCAACAAGGTCCCCGAGGAAGCGGTCGCCCGCGGCGAACTGCGCAATGATCTTTATTATCGCCTCAACGTTTTCAACATTCACATGCCGCCGCTGCGGGAGCACAAGGAAGACGTCCCCGAACTGGTGACGGCGCTGCTGGCGGACATGAACGAAAAACATGGGCGCAAGGTCGCGGGGGTGAGCGAGGCCGTGCTCAACGCGTTTCAGAATTATTCCTGGCCGGGCAACGTGCGCGAAATGCGCAACACGCTGGAGCGGGCGATTATCGTGTGCGACGGAGCGGTGGTCGAAACCAAGCACCTGCCGCCGGGCTTCGGGCAATCCAGCCTGCGCAGTTCCGCCGAGGATTCTGACACCGTGCACCTGGGTGTAGGCACCACGGTGGAAGAAGCGGAGAAGCTGCTGATCCTGAAAACGCTGGAGGCGACCAACAACAATAAAACCCGCGCCGCCGAGATCCTCGCCATCAGCCTGAAGACTTTGCACAACAAGCTCAAGGAGTACGGCAACGCCACGGCCGACGCGGCCTTGGCGAGGGAGGAATAAGGCAGCTTTTAGCTACTCGCTTTTGGCTTTTAGCTAGAACCCATGTTGCCCGTCAAATGCCGGGGTTTGCAGCAGAGTTCCTAAAGACAAGAGCGGTTATGAGGGAGCTATTGCAAATGTCGCTTAGGCACGTGAGGCAATTCGCATGAGGTGTAGCTAAGGGCTAAGAGCTAAAAGCTGATTTCGGCAGTCCATGCGGCGAAAAACCAAAATCGTGCTGGCCATCACCTTCATGGTGGCCGTGCTGGTCACGGCATTTTCCTATATCTACATCTCCGAATTGCTGCGCCAGCGTGTGAGCACGGCCCGCGAATCGGCAGCGCAGTTGACTTCGAACCTGGCTTACCTGGCCGCGAACGCCGCCCCTGATTTGAGCAGCACCAAGGTGGACACCACCAATCCCCAGGCCATGCGGCGGGCGGTCGCATACTACCTGAGCACCGACCGCGATCTGAATAATTTTCTGGAATCGGTGGTGGGCACATGGCCCATCATTTACGACGCCGCCATCGTTAATAGCGACGGCAAGGCTATCCTGCACACCAATCCCGACCTGGTGGGCAAGGAAGTTCCCGACCGGCCCGACTTCCACCTGGTGGAAAACGCGAACTTTCGCCGGCAGTTTCGCATGGTGTACAACCCGCCCACGGTGTACGACGTGCGCATCCCGCTGCAACTGGACGGGGCCCGCTTCGGCAGCATCCGGGTGGGCGTGTCCACGGTTTTTCTGAAGAACGAGCTGACGCCCCGCTTGCAGCAGGCGCTGGTCTTTTCCAGCATCGCAATTTTTCTCTCTCTGCTCCTGGCTGCCGGACTCTCGCATCTTGCCCTGGGCCCGCTCGAGCAGATCAACCGCAGCCTGGACAGCGTCACTGCCGGGGATGCGGAAACCGTCGGAGAACCCGAGGCCGGACACGACGAGTATGGGATGGTGAGCCTCAAGATCGCGCACCTGGGTCGCCAGATGCGCGACGCCAAGGAAATCTTTTCCGCCCTGAAAGACAACGTTGACCAGATCATGGGTAATCTGCAGGACGGCCTGATGCTGTTCACCCGCGACTTGCGCGTCGTCCTGGTAAGCGCGTCGGTGGAACGCTTCCTGGGACGGCCGCGGCGCGAGCTGCTGGGCCATGCCGCCCGGGAGATTTTTTCTCCCGAGTCCGAGTTCGGCGCTCTCCTCCTGCATTCTTTCGCGCAACGCAGCCCTATCACTCCGCGGGAGATCGAGTTTCCCAGCGGGAAGAGGGTACAGATTTCTCTCGACTTCATCCGGGAAAAAGAAACTCCCATCGGCGCCCTGCTCACCATGCGCGATGCGGAGTCAGTCCGCCGCATCGAAGACGAAATTGAAATGTCACGCCGCCTCTCCGCCACCGGCCGGATCACAAAAGGCGTGGCCCACGAAGTCAAGAACCCGATCAACGCCATCGTGCTGCACCTGCAGTTGCTGCAGGGAAAGCTGCGGCAGGTCGATCCCGATACTCGCCGCCACATGGACATCATTGGAAGCGAAATACATCGGCTGGACCGGGTGGTGCAGATCCTGGTGGATTTCACCCGCCCTCGCGATCTTCATCTCGAGGAAATGGACCTGCGCCGCCTGCTGGAGGACGGAGTCCAGTTGGCCGGGCCCGACGCCAGCCGGCACGGCGTGACCATCGTCTCCGAGCTTCCCGCCCAGCCCATGATGGTCAAGGTGGACACTGATTTCATCAAGCAGGCCATACTCAATGTTGTGCTCAACGGGGTCCAGGCCATGCCCGATGGAGGCAAGCTCACGGTCTCAGCCCGTCGAGAAGATGACATGGTGGTCACCGAAATTCGCGACCAGGGCGGCGGCATTCCAGCCGATGCTCAGGAAAAGATTTTTGAACTGTACTTCACCACAAAAAAAGAGGGCTCCGGCATCGGGCTGGCGCAGACTTACCAGATTCTGCAATGGCACTATGGATCGGTTGACTTCGAATCGGTGGAGGGCGAGGGCACGACCTTTCGCCTGCGCCTGCCGCTGGTCCAGTCCCGCGCGAATGCCCTGCAGGAAGCAGCAACCCGGAGCTGAGGGCGACGGCGGTGTGAACACCGCGTGAATTTCCGGGCGGCAAACGATCGAAATTCCAGCCTGGACGTTAGAATTCCGGGCAAGCCTGAGCGATGGTTGGCAGCATCCAAATCACATGAGTATGTATCTGGCCGTCATTCTCGGATGTTGTGCGCTGACGAATCCTTCCGTCACGGCCGCAGTGCACGGGACCCAACTTCCCCAACTGAACCAGGAGACTCAGCCGGCACCGCAGTCAGCTCCTGAGGGCTCTACCCAGGAAACCCCGCCGGCGGCCACCCCAGAATCACAAACAGCGCAGCCGGAGCCCACTGCGCAGAAGCCCGAATCCAAGGCACCCGCATCGAAGAAGGCCAGCAAGAAACGGCATCACCACAGAAAGAAGCTCCCCAGCGATTCCAGCACCGGCACGGAGAAAAAAGTCGTAAAAAACGGCGGCACGGCCGATCCCGTCGTCCAACTCGCCCCGGGCATCAGTGCCGAGCAAGCCTCGAGCCAGCGCCAAAGCACCGCCCAACTGCTCTCTGCCACGGACGAGAACCTGAAGCAACTCGCCTCCCGCCAACTGGACTCCACCCAGCAGGACAGCGTCAGTCAGATTCGCAAATACATGGAGCAAGCCAAAACCGCCGAGGCAGCCGGAGACGTGCAGCGCGCGCTCAATCTCGCATCTAAAGCTTTACTGCTGGCAGATGATCTGGTGAAACATTGAGGAAAGCGCTGCTAGCTGCTAGCTACTAGCTCAGCACAAGTGCCGCCGCCTTTTCCATTCCCTGTCATCCTGACCGAGTCTGACCATCCGCTTGCGGACGGTCAGGCGAGTCGAAGGACCCCTACCGTCACGATGCGCTCTCCACTCAGGAGTCTTTAAGCAGAACGAAATGCGCCCACAAATACGCGCCGACAATCTTGTAGGGGTCCTTCGACTGCGCAGGGGCTTCGCAATTGCGAAGCCCTTACTGCGCTCAGGATGACAGAGATTTTATCTTCCCTTGGCGCGGGCTGCATTCACTTTGGCCAACAGATCCTGTGAGAGCGGTTGAACCGGTCCGGGAATTTTTACCGCTTCCAGCAATACCTCGCGCGCTTCGGAGACCCGGCTGATCTTGGCGTAGGCGTAACCCAGGCGATAGAGCGCAACCGCGTACTGCTGGTCATCCAGTCCTTTGAGCAGCGCGGTGGCAGACTTCAACTCCGCAATCGCAGCCGCGGTTTTGTCCTGCTTCATGTCGGCATAGCCCAGGGTGGAATGGGCAACTCCGGCCGAGAGCTTGCGCGTGCGGTCCGCGTCCGGGGCGTCCGCCTTGGCCGCCACCACCGCCCTCTGCGCGTAGGCAGCGCCCTTGGCCACGCTGCCCGGCTTGGGATCTTCGACGTAAGTTCCGGCCAGCAGCAACAGCGCAGCCAGGTTGTCGGGATTCGCCGCCAACGCCTTTTCGCCGAAGGCCACTACACGGGTCGTGTCTTTGAGTTCGGAAAGCGACATCATGGCGTAGGAGGCAACCGATTCGTCAAAGCGCGATTTCGGAAAAGCGGCAGTGAAACGATCGATGTCGCTCATGCGCGTTTTGGCGTTGGTGTCATCGACGATCACATTGAAGGCAGCGGCTTCGAGGAATTCGTATGAATTTTTGGCCGCCGTCTTTTGCTCTTCTGTCTGGGTGGCAAAATCCTGGTCACTCATGCTCTCCGGCTTGGTCTTGCCGATGGAGTTGTAAACTTCGCCGCCGCGCACCGAGTAATCCAGCAGCTTGGGATTGTTCTTCATCTGCTGCGCGATGCTGGCCTGGGAGACGAGAATATCGAGACTGCGGGGTGCGCCGGCCAGCGCCTTGTCTCCGTAATCGAGCGCCTTCGGCAAATCGCCGCTGCCCTGGTAAGCCTGCGCCAGCTGCCAGTTGCCGTAGGCCACGGCAGCGGGGTTGGAGGCGAACTGCTTCAGGAAATCCTCGTACATGGCGAGCTTCTTTTGATCATCCGGTTCCCTGGTGATGGCTTGCAGCGCCTGGTCCTCCGGCGTGCCTGCCGGAATCACGATGGTTTCGATCTGGGCCAGGGAAAGTAGAACAACCGCGAACAGAAAGGTAACCAGCAGGACGGACCAGCGGCCGTGCTTCATACGTCACCTCCGGAATGGCGTCGGCATCGTAGCGCCGAAGGGCAGGAATATGCAAGCCTTGAAGCGGATCGTGTGGGGCCGGGTCTTTGACCCGGCCAGGCCGAGCTTGGCCCGGCTACAGACGATGTGCCGGACTGGAGAACGGTTGAGCGATGCCGACCGGTAGCGCCGTCGTCCCGGCGGCTGTCGCGAGGGCATCCCTCGCACTGCGGGCGGGACGCCCGCAGGACAGCCGGCGAGACTTCGGCGCTACCAAGTCAAGCGGACCGCCCCTACACAGTCCGTGCTAGTCTTTTGCTCATGCGGAATCGCGAGCGAACGGACTCGCCGGCAGTCGCCGAGAATTCAGCTGCAGGCGCGCGGCGATCCTGGACGCATTCCATATTCTTCATCGTTCTGGTAGCCTTCCTGCTTCGCATCGCCGTCATCACCATCGGCCACACCTACCGCATCACGCCCCGCCGCGACCACTTCCAGTTTGGCTGGGAAATGGGACGCATCGCGCGCTCCATCGCGACCGGGCAAGGCTTCAGCTCTCCCACGGATTTGTCCACCGGGCCCAGCGCCTGGGCGCCGCCGGTCTATCCCTACATCCTGGCGGGAGTGTTTAGGTTGTTCGGGGTTTACAGCAATCTTTCCGGCTGGGTCATCCTCGCGTTTAACAGCATTTTTTCCGCGCTGACCTGCCTCACGCTTTATCGGATTGGAGAAAGGATCTACGGAGTTGCCGTGGCCCGGGCCACAGCCTGGACCTGGGCGCTGTTCCCCTATGCCATCTATTGGCCGGTGCGCGTGGTCTGGGAGATGAGTCTCAGCGCCTACCTGTTGAGCCTGGCCTTCCTGCTTACCCTGCGCATGGCGGATGAGCCACCGCGCCCGCGCGCCTGGATCGGATTCGGAGTGCTCTGGGGTCTGCTGGCCATTACCAATACCGCGGTGCTCTCGATGCTGCCGTTTTGTCTGCTGTATCTGCTGTGGCGCTTGCCCCGGCAGCCCCGGCAGTTTGTGGGAGTTGGATTGTGCATCCTGGCGGCCGGGCTGGTGGTCAGCCCCTGGCTGGTCCGCAATTATGACGTCTTCGGCAAATTCGTTTTTGTTCGCGACAATCTCGCACTCGAAATACACATGGCCAACAATGACCGCTCCAACGGCCTATGGACGCGGGGCGAGCATCCCGGAAACGATCCCGAAGCGATGCGGCGTTTCCAGCAACTGGGTGAAATTCCCTTCATGCAGGAGAAACAGCAACAGGTCCGAGAATTCATCCGGGAACATCCTGGCGAATTTCTTCGCTTTACATTGAAGCGTGTTCTCTACTTCTGGGTCGGGCCTCCGCAGGCCGATATCGTGGCAGGTTATGACCTGATGATTGCCCGCCATCTCATGTTCATTCTTCCCGCTGCCTTCGCCTTCGCAGGATTGTGGTTGACCCTGCGCAACCGGAAGCGGGGAGGATTTCTGCTGACCTGCTTCCTGCTGATTTATCCGCTGCCGTACTACCTGGTGAACCCGTTCCCACGTTACAAGCATGCCATCGAGCCGGAGATGATCCTGCTGGCCGTGTATTTATTTTGGGAAGCCAGCCGGGTGCAGATCAATTGGCCTCGCGCCAGGCCTTCGTGAATGAGTTTGCGTCCTTTGCGGAATTTCTTCGCGCCCTTTGCGGTTAGGAGCGTTTGACCGCAAAGTTCGCGAAGGGCGCAAAGAAAAGCCCTGAACTCGCATCGCCAACTCATCCCATTGGAGAGTCCTTCTTTCATCATTTACATTTAGAGCATGCGTGCCATCCTGCAGAAGCGGGCGCTGCGATTTGTTTTTGGCGCCAATATGATCTCCATGCTGGGCAGTGGGATGAATTCCGCCGCCGTGGCCTGGTACATCCTGCAGGCCACGCACTCCGAAGTTGCGCTGGGAACGTTTGCCGTACTGCAAACCCTGCCCGCCATGCTGATGCTGCCCTTTACCGGAGTTCTGATCGACCGCGAAGACCGGCGCCGCCTGGTGATGATGCTGGACGCGACCCGTGCCATCATCATTCTCGCGGTCGCCATCCTGGCCTTTGCCGGTAAGGTAAAAGTGTGGCAGCTCTATCTGATGAACACGCTGGTGGCAGCGGGTTTCTGGATGTTCTGGCCCACGATCACTGCGCTGATCCAGGAACTGACTCCCGGAGAGGAGTTCGTCCACGCCAACACTTTTCTGCTGGCGGGAATTCAGGGCGGATGGCTCATCGCCGGATCAATCGTGGGATTCGTTTACAACCACATCGGCCTGGGCGGGGTGCTTCTGATTGACTTCTCCACTTACCTGGCGTCGTTTCTGCTTTATCTCGGAGTGCGCAAGGGACGCCACGTGGTGCCCCGTCCGGCGGAACTGCGGGCGGACATCATCGCCGCCGAAACCACGGTTGAGCGCTTCGTGCGCGAGATGCGCGAGGGTATCGATTTCCTGCGCGACCACCGCTCGGTGGTTACGCTGGGAATCAGCTGGGCGCTCTTTCTGGGCGCGATGATGACCGGAGTGGTGGTGACTGCACCGCTCAGCGACAACGTGTTTCACGCCGGCGCCGTCGGCTATGGCTGGCTGAATGCGGGCTGGGGCACGGGCGCGTTTCTGAGCGTGCTCTACGCCCCCGCGCTCATTTCCTCGGTGGGTGCGCGCCGTTCCATTGCTATTTCCATGGGCGTCCTGGCCATTGCCATGGCCGTGGCACCCCTCTCGCCCTGGCTGGCGGTGGCAGTGGCGATCTACGCTGTCATGGGCTCGGGCCGCGGTATAAGTGGAGTGGCCATGAACACCAGCATCATGGAACAGGTGCCGCAGCACTTCATGGGACGGGTGCAGAACACGTTCTACTTCGCCGGGACCCTGCTGCAGATTGTCCTGGGGTTCCTGGTCGGCGCGGTGGCGCAATTGAATCTGGTGGCGGGTTTCGCCATCATCGGCATGGTCTATGCGGTAGCCTTCGTCACCGCGGTGTGGCCGGTGGCGGCGGCAAGACCTGTCTGCGAGGTTGGGCCGGATTGAGGCAGATTTCAGATCTCAGATTGCAGATTTGCCCCCTCCCGGCAACCGAGAACTGTAACCTCAAATCTGAAATCTACAATCCGAAATCTGAAATCGCGCTTCCGACTTCTTTCCTTCCGCCTTAAGCTGTTATCCTTTCCGGTTCCAACTTAGCCCAGGAGACTTGCATGTCATCCAGCCTCGAAGGTCGGGTTGCGGTTGTCTTTGGAGTCGCCAACAAGCGTTCGATCGCCTGGTCGATCGCGCAAGGGCTGCATCATGCGGGCGCGAAAGTGGCCATCACCTACCAGAATGAACGTCTGGAACTGGAAGCCAGGGAACTGATCGCCTCCCTGCCGGGTGCGGAAGGCTTCATGTGCGACGTGTCCGATGACGCGGCCATCGACCGCCTGTTTATCCAACTCAAGGAGCGCTACGGCAAGTTGCATGTGCTGGTGCACAGCGTGGCGTTCGCTCCCGCCGAGGAACTGAAGGGCGAGTTCCTTGCCACCACGCGCGAGGGTTTCCGCATCTCCCACGACGTCAGCGTGTACTCGCTGGTCGCGCTGGCCCGGGCCGCGGCGCCGCTGATGGAAGACGGGGGCAGCATCATCACCATGACTTACTACGGAGCGGAGCGGGTTGTGCCCCGCTACAACGTCATGGGCGTGGCGAAGGCAGCGCTGGAGTGCAGCGTGCGTTATCTGGCCTATGATCTGGGCAAGAAGAAGATACGGGTCAACGCCATTTCCGCCGGACCGATCAAGACCCTGGCGGCGCGCGGTATCTCCGGCCTCGGCGACATGCTGAAAGCGCATGCCGAGCGCGCCCCCCTGCAACGCAATGTGGACGTAAACGAGGTGGGCGCGACCGGTGTGTTTCTGGCCTCAGACGCCAGTTCCGGCATTACCGGCGAAGTGATTTACGTGGACTGCGGCTACAACATTATGGGTTTTTAGCCGTCATCCAGAGCGCCTCGGCGTTTACAGTACCGGAAATATATCTGGATTGCCGGTCACGCACACAACAGCATCGACGCTGCAAGGGGTCCTTCGACTCCACCATCCCATTCGCAAGCGAATGGGATGATTGCGCTCAGGATGACATTTCTCCCGCGTTACCGCCGGCCCTTCCTGCCGAAAAACTTGCGTTGGATCTCGGGATAGAATTCCTTCAACACATTGAATCCAGCATCGAAGGCGAACTGGATGCCGGCGCGCTCGGCCACGTCGGAAAAATCTCTCTGGCTTTTGGGATAGTACGTCACGGCCAGGGCGGAGGAAGAAAAACTGCCCAAGACTTCCGAGACATTGAACGCCTTTCGCCCCGAATCCTGCCGCGTCACCAGGATGCGGCTCACCGCATATCCCGTGCGGTGGGAAAACCCTCCATCGCCGAGGCGATAGTACCGCGGGTCCTGCCGCAATAGAGAGGGATACATGCCGGTGATAAAGATGCTGGCAGTCATACCATCGGCAAAGCCGGCGCCATAGCGCTTGCCATAACCCTCAGCGCCCTGGCCATACTCGGGGGGATCATTGCGCGCCTGGTTCACGCCGGCTTCCGCGGCCACAAATAGAAACGTGTAAGGATTGAGATACTGCACCGCCAGCTTGAACTTCTGGCCAGAGGTGAGCGGAGGCGGCTGCATCCCGGCTTCGATCAGCCCGTAAGCAGGCACGAACCCGAACATTCGTCGCTGGCCTGAGGGCTGGGTAGAGGAGTCGGCCTTTTGCGCCTGATTCTGGCTCGCGCCATCCTTCTCTTTGGCCGCGGGTGCGTCCTGCGAGCGACAGATTTGAGCGCTCGCCACCGTCATCGTCAAGATCAATGCGGTCACGATGGCGAAGCCAAACCGGTTGTCTGGAACTTCGCTGGCTAACTCAGACGGCGACCGATCAACCATAAGAAGCGTCAGCTTTGACCTATGTCGTGATCCGAACGAGGCGGTCGTTTTCCGAACTTCGCCCTGGGTCACTGAGTTTGTCATTCACTTTCTCCAGCGCAATTTCCACATCGCGCTCGCGCTCAAAGCGTGGAAACTTCTCTCCCCACTCTATCAGGAGAATGCTGTTGTCCGCGATCAGATCATCGAGCCCCAGCGTTTCCAGTTGGCGCGGCGTATCAATCCGATACAAGTCGATGTGATACAGGCTGGTCTGGGGACCGCGATACTCGTGGATCAAGGTGAAGGTTGGGCTGGTGACGTCGTCCGCGGAGGCGGCTTCGAAAGCCTCGGCAATACCTTTGACCAGCGTAGTCTTGCCCGCTCCCAGATCGCCGCGCAGCAGCACCAGTTTGGGCGGAGTGAGCATCCCGGCCAGAGTACGGCCGAGCGCGATGGTCTCCTCGGCGGAATGGGTGACGAATTCCTGCTGTGGCCATGCGGGTCGAAATCGAATGACCAGTATAGCGATTCTTTTTCCGGGAAATGAACCTGACTTTCGGTGCCAGGGACAAGAATGGGAAGGGCACGACTTTAGGGGCTGCGGAAAAATCTATTGCAAGCAGTTTTCGGGAAGGGCACGACTTCAGTCGGGCCGCTAAGTCGTCTGGATTGGCTCGCGCTTCAGCGCCTGGGGTGAGCTTCCCGGTCGAGACAGCAGACCTCAGGCGCTAAAGCGCCAACAAGTTTGCAGCCCATTGCGTCACGGCTGCGGAAAAACTCAATTTGTCCGGACGAAGATCCCACGGGGGCTAAAGCCCGCACTCATTTCTAACGACCTACGCGGCCCTGAAGGGCCGCTCTTCCACGGAAGGGCAGGCATTGACGAGCTATCCGCAACCTCTGAAGTCGTGCCCTTCCCAGACCCCATGGCGCAACTGGAAGTCGCGACACCAGCCGCTGAGGCACTCTCAAACTGATTTCGGCGCCGTCCACTGGCTGGACCGTATTCCCTGGAAGCTTCGATCCGCGGCCGAATCCACCACCATGCGCAAGGCGCGATGGTCGTCGTCGCCCAGCGCAACGAAGCGGAAGGGTTGCAGGGCGCCGTCCGTGGCCGCCCGCACCGGCGTGAGCATTTCAGCCATGCCCCGCACTGGCCCCGATTGCGTTTGAAAGGCGACTTCGACAAAATCTCCCTCGCTGAGAGACTTAGCCAGCCGCAACAAACCTCCGGTGACGGAGATAGTCTGCAGTTTGGCTTTGGCGCGCTTCCCATCTTCCAGCATGACTACTGCCAGAATGGAACCACTGAGCTTGATGCGCGGCGAGCGGCGCTGAGGATGCACTTGGGGAAAGTGAGTCATACCACCGACTATTTCACGGCGCTGCCTGCCGGCACAGGTTACAGAAGGCACATGTCCGGATTCCAGTTGAGGTCTTTTTCGAAGCGCGGCAAAAGCCCCGTATCGTCAGGAAGATGCGCGCCTGTTGGTAAACTGGACACGGGCCGAATGGACATTAATCCGAGCGGTTGCTCCCGAGCCCAACCAGGCGCGGGCAGCTAGCCTCAGGCGCTAAAGCGCAAGCTCGCTTCGGGAAAACTTATCGGCACGACTGAAGAGGCTGCGGAAAAACTCTGTTGCAAGCGGTTTTCGGGAAGGGCCCGACTTCAGTCGGGCCGCTCAAGTCGTCTGGATTTGCTCGCGCTTCAGCGCCTGGGGCGAGCTTCCCGGTCGAGACAGCAGACCTCCGGCGCTAAAGCGCCAACAAGTTCGCGGCCAATTGCGGCACGGTGCGGAAAAACTCAATTTGTCCGGACGAAGATTTCGCGGGGGCTAAAGCCCGCACTCATTTCTAACCACCTACGCGGCCCTGAAGGGCCGCTCTTCCACGGAAGGGCCGGCATTGACGGTTTTTCCGCAGCCTCTGAAGTCATGCCCTTCCACTTTCGTGGCAAGCGGATTTAACAGCGCGGCGCGGTTCGACCTTTCCTGTAGCGTCGCGAATTGGATTCAGCATCGCGAGCCAGGATTCCGGCAATCTGTTGGCAGCTTTTAGCCGCGGATCGTGACCGCTGTTGTTTGCGCGCTCTCCCGCGTCCGGCGAAACGCCTCTGGCAACGCCTTGAGCAAGTCAGTCGCGACCAGCGAATGCTCCCCCATACTTTCGCTTGCGACGTCGCCCGCCAACCCGTGAAGGTGAACCGCGGCGATCACCGCCTCGGCGATGCGCTCAGGATTTTGGGCGATCAGGCCCGCGACCATGCCGGTCAGAATGTCTCCCGTGCCTCCGGTTGCCATGCCGGGGTTGCCGGTGGTGTTGACCCAAACCGTGCCGTCGGGCTGCGCAATAAGGGTACGGTGTCCCTTGAGAACGACGATCAGTTGATGTTCGCTGGCGAAGCTGCGGGCCACGTTCAGCCGGTCGTGCTGCACGGCGGGAATCGTGGACGCGGCAAGCCGCGCCATCTCGCCCGGATGCGGCGTGATGACAAGACGGCCCGCTGCACTCTTCAGTTCTGCCGCGCGTCCGTCGAATGCGTTCAGCCCATCCGCATCGAGCACGATGGGAACCTGGTATTTTCCGACTACGCCTCGAACGAATTCGGCAGTCTTGGGATGGCGCGAAATGCCTGGTCCGACCGCCAGCACGGTCTTTGCTTTTACTAAAGCGTCCAGGCCTTGCAGCGCGGCCAGGGCAATGCTGCCGGCTTCCGTTTCCTCAAGTGGTTCGGTCATGAGCTCGGGCTGAAAACCGGCGACGGTCGCGAGCACCGATTTCGCGGTGGCCACCGTGGACAAACCCGCGCCGGCACGCAGCACGGCCATGCCAGCCATGGCCGCTGCTCCCGCTTTACCCGTCGATCCACCCAGCACCAGAACGTGGCCAAAGTTCCCTTTGTTGGACGCTGCCGGGCGCGGACCGATCAGCGGCGCGACCTCACGCGCGGTAATCAGGTTGAGCTGAAGAGAAGAAACCACGGCTTCATCCGGCGAACCGATGGGAGCGATTACAGTCGGCCCCGTGGTCAGCATTCCGAAAACATGCGCCGGGCGGGGAGCAGTAAATGTGACCACCGCATCCGCTCTCGCCACCGCGCCTACCTGGCCGCCCATCACGTCCGCGTCGGCGCCGGATGGAATATCCACCGCGACGACGGAAGCTGCGCTCGCATTCATCGCGGCAATGGCTTCCGCGTACAGCCCGCTCACGGGTGGACGGAAGCCGGTACCAAGGATGGCATCGATCAATACGTCCGCATCAAAAACGCCTCGCGCGGTTTCAGTTTTCAACTGCTCATTTTTCGACCCCCCGACCGCCGGCATGGGGAGCCTGGTAAACATCTCCGCGGCATCGCCGCGCAACTCAGAGCGCTCCGCCAGCAACAGCACGCGCACATCGCGGCCCGCTTCGTGCAGCTTGCGCGCCGCCACAAATCCGTCGCCGCCGTTGTTGCCCTTGCCGCAAATAACGCCAATGCGCCTGGCCGAGGGATGCTCCGATGCGACGAAAGCCGCCACGGCCGCTCCCGCGTTCTCCATCAGAGTCAGCGAGGGGACGCCCAGGCGCTCGCTGGTGACGCGGTCGATCTCACGCATTTCTGCAGCCGTGACGATCTTCATGACTGGGCCGCGGCCATTCGTTCCAGCTGGCGCAGTTGCGAGGAGTCGCCCATGGCGATCAGGTAGTCACCAGGCTCGATGCGGTCTTCGGGCGAGGGATTGAAATCCATTTTCTTTTCCCGCTTGATGGCCAGGATGACCGCTCCACAGTCCTGGCGGATGCGGGAGGTTTCGATAGTCTTACCCGCGACTGTTGACGCGTCCGCCACGCGGATCTCGCCGATCTCAAGGTCCATTTCAAGGTGCGTGGTAGCGGAATCCAGAAAGCTGACCACGTGCGGCTGCAGAAACGAGCGGGCGATGCGTTGTCCGGCGAAAAGGTAGGGCAGCACGACGGAGTCGGCGCCGGCCTTACGCAGGCGCTTTTCCGCGTCTTCTTCACTGGCGCGAGCGATGATTCTCAACTGGGGATTGAGTTCGCGCGCGGTGAGCACGATATAGAGGTTAGTGGCGTCGGTGGTGGTGGCGGCGACCAGCCCGCGGGCGCGTTCGATGTGAGCGGCGCGCAGGGTCTGTCCCTGGGTGGCGTCGCCGACCAGGGTCAGCCATGCGTCCCCGGCGCCCGCCGCCCGGTCCGCGCTCTGATCGACGATAATGAAGGGCACTCCCTTGTTCGCCAATTCCCGCGCCGCGCTGCGGCCGACGCGGCCCGCCCCGCAAATGATGTAATGATCGGAGAGCCGGCCAATCTCGCGCTCCATTTTCCGCCTTCCGAAAAAACTGCCCAGCTCGAATTCTAGCAAAGCCTGCGTCAATGACCCGATGCCCAGAAAGACCAGCGAAACTCCCACCACGATCAGTCCGACGTTGAACACGCGCCCGGCGTGAGAAAGAGGATGGGTTTCCTGATATCCGATGGTGGTGAAGGTGGTGATCACCATGTAGAAGCCATCGAACCAGGACCAGCCTTCGATGAAGTGAAAGCCTGCAGTGCCTGCCAGCGAGAGCGCGAGGAGCGCCAAGCCGATGAGCCGCAGATTGCGGAGAGATTTCATGGTACTTCAGTCGTCGGTCTTCAGTCGTCAGTCTTCAACCCCCGATCGTGTCATCCCGACCGGAGCGAAGCAAAGCGAGCGCAGTGGAGGGACCTGCTGTGCCGGCGGCCGCCGCTCCCCCGCGAGGTTGTTCGTGCCGTGATTGTCAACTAAGACGGCGACTATGAGGAATGCTGTGCCTTAGTCCTGACGTGGAGAGCAGCGCGGCGCCCGAAACAGCAGGTCCCTCCACTGCGCTCGCTTTGCTTCGCTCCGGTCGGGATGACACGAAAATCTCTGGATCCAAAGTTCATGTCCGCGGAGTGATCACGTCGCTTTCGCCAACGACCAACGGCCAGGCTACTTGCCCGAGTTCTCCGGCAAAGCTTGCACCTTGCTGTGCTTTCGGCCGTAGGTAAAGTACACCACCAGCCCAATCGCCAGCCAGATGATCAGGCGGGCCCAGTTGATCCAGCCCAGCCGGTACATCATGTAACCATTAAAGATGATGCCAAGAATTGGCACCAGCGGCACCCACGGAGTGCGGAAAGGACGGGGCTGATCGGGATTGGTGCGCCGCAGCAGGATCACGGCAATACACACAATGACGAAAGCCAGCAGGGTGCCGATATTCACCATCTTTCCGATATCGTCGATGGGCACCAGGCTTCCCACCACCGCTGCCAGAATTCCCACCAGAATGGTGTTCTTCCACGGGGTACGCCACCTGGGATGAATGTCGGCGAAGAATTTTTTGGGAAGCAGGCCATCGTTGGCCATGGAGTAAAGGACGCGAGTCTGTCCCAGCAGCATGACCAGCATCACGCTGGTGAGTCCGGCCAGCGCGCCCAGAGTGATGATGTGAGAGGCGCCGACCAGGCCGCGATCCAGAAAGGCGCGGGCGATCGGGGCTTCGATGTTCACTTCGCGCCACGGCACCATGCCGGTGAGGACCGCCGCCACTGCAATGTAGAGGACGGTGCAGATCACCAGAGAAGCAATGATGCCGATGGGTAAGTCGCGCTGCGGGTTCTTGGCCTCCTGGGCGGTAGTCGAGACCGCGTCAAATCCGATGTAGGCGAAGAAGATGTAAGCTGCGCCGGCTCCGATGCCGGAGAAGCCCATGGGAGCGAACGTATGCCAGTCGCCTCCCCAATTGCTGGCGCTCACGTAGCGAAAGCCAAGGCCGATGACAAATAGCACCACCGCCACCTTGATCACAACGATGGTCGAGTTAAAGCGCGCACTCTCCTTGATGCCGACAGCGAGAATGGCGGTGATGATCAGTGCGATGAAGAAGGCCGGCATGTTCCAGCCCAGCTCAACCCCGAACATTTTCGGGGCATCCAGCAACTTATGCGCTCCCTCCAGAAGTTGTGGAGACTGCGCCGACACAATGTCGGTCACCCGGTTGAGAAAGGCCTGAGTACCGGGAACGAGGGTGGAGTCCGAGGCCTGCGCCATCTGGCGGGCCACGATATTTTCGGCGGCGCGCAATCCCGTCCAGTGATCGTAGGCGAGCCACAGCGGCATCTTGATATGGAAAATATCCAGCAGCTCGATGAAGTGGTTCGACCAGCCCGATGACACGGTGCTGGCGCCCATGGCGTACTCGAGCGTAAGGTCCCAGCCGATGATCCAGGCAAACAGTTCGCCCAGGGTCGCGTAGGCATACGTGTAGGCGCTGCCGGCCAGAGGAATCATGGCGGCAAATTCAGCGTAGCAGAGGGCCGCGAAGGCGCATCCCATGCCCGACAGGACAAAGGAGAGCATCAGGCCGGGCCCGGCATAGTGTGCGCCCAGTCCGGAGAGCACGAAGATACCCGCGCCAATGACCGCGCCGACGCCCAGAGCGGTAAGTTGAAAGGGGCCGAGAGTGCGCTTCAGGCTGTGCTCGCCCGATTCGCCGGCTTCCGCCAGGAGCATCTTCAGGGGCTTTTTAGCCCAGAGATTTGCCATGCCTAAGTTTCTCCTTCGCGCTTGAAGCGCGGTATCTTGCCGGTGTCATCCTGAGCGCAGAAACTTCGCTCGCTTGCGAGCGAAACTTACGGAGTCGAAGGCCCCCTGGAGAACTGCACTCATGCCGATCCCAGGGGTCCTTCGACTCCGCTCAGGATGACAAAGTGCCGGAACGCCTCGACCACAGGAAATACACCGGAATCCCCAGCAGCACGATGATCAATCCCGGCCAGGTGTACTGCGGTTTGTAGCGTAATAGTACGATATCGATAAATAAAGCCATCACAATATAAATCGCCGGCAGTACAGGGTAACCAATCGCCCGGTACGGCCGTTCCGCATTGGGATGAGTGCGCCGCAACACGAACAGCCCGAAGATGGTAAGGATATAAAAAACCAGCACGGCGAAGATGATGTAGTCGAGTAGCTGTCCGTAACTGCCGGAGACGCACAGGATGCAGGTCCAGACCATCTGCACCATGAGCGAAACCGCGGGGGTTTTGTAAGTGGGATGCAGTTTGGCCACGCTCTTGAAAAACAATCCATCCTTGGCCATGGCGTAATAAACCCGCGAGCCCGCCAGAATCAGCCCGTTGCAGCAACCGAAAGTAGAAAGCATGATGGCGATGGCCATCAGCGTTCCGCCCGTGGCGCCCAGCATCTGCGACATTACGGCCGTGCCCACGCGGTCTTCGGTGGCGTACTTGATGCCGCGCTCCAGAATGGTCGCGCCCGCCGCGCTGCCGTCCAGGGGCAGAACGCTCAGGTAGATAAAATTGCAGGCGACGTACAACGCAATCACCACCCCGGTTCCGATGGCCAGCGACAGCGGCAGATTGCGGCTGGGATTCTTCACTTCGCCGGCAGTAAAGGTGACGTTGTTCCACGCGTCAGCCGAGAACAGCGAGCCCACCTGCGCGACCGCGAGGATTGTAAGCGTGCCCACCAGCACCGTTGGCCCGCCCACGCCGACCTGCACCGCGTGTTGCGCGCCCAGGCCCGCGTTGTGCCAGAAGTTCCCCTGAAAATTCGCCGCCAGCGCATGCGCATTGCGTCCGATGAAGAGGCCCAGAAAAACCAGACCGAGCAGCGCGGAAACCTTGGCGAAGGTAAAAACGTTTTGGATCATCGCCCCGGTTTTCAGGCCGGTAACATTGATCACGGAGAGCAGCACCACCACCAGAATCGCCACCAGGTTCTGCGTGCTGAGCCCAGTCTCCATGTTTCCCAGCACCATGGGGCCGATGTGAATGGGCGGCACCTTCCAGAAGTGCACAATCCAGTTGGTTGACGCGATCGAGGGAAAGAAGATACCGAGGAATTTGCCGAAGGCGACGCCGACGGCGGCGATGGTTCCCGTCTGGATCACGAGAAAAAGCGTCCAGCCGTAAAGAAATCCCCACAACGGCCCCAGGGCTTCTCGGAGGTAAACGTACTGGCCGCCGGCGCGTGGCATCATGGCTGCCAGTTCGCCGTAGCTGAGGGCGCCGACGATGGTCAGGAAACCGGTCACCAGCCAGGCCCCGATCAGGAGCGCGGGCGAACCAACTTCGCGGCCTATTTCCGCCGAAACAATAAAGATACCGGAGCCGATCATCGAGCCCATGACCAGCATGGTGGCGCTGGTCAACCCCAGGCCCTTTACCAGTTCTTTATCCTGATGGCTGTGGAGGTCCCAGTCGGTTGCTGCCGCAGGCGTGGGTCGATTGGTCTCGGTACTCACAACCCTCCTGAACTTGTAGCGCCGGCGTCCCGCCGGCGTCCCGAGGGCGTCTCGCCCTCGCCCGCCAAACTCAATGGGACTTTACCCTAATATGCGAAAAAATTCCTCTGCTGATTTGCCCGGCTCCCGTATCAAGTCGGATATCACCGCCACCGCATCTGCCCCCGCTTCGACAACCGATCGGCAATTGTCGCGGGTTATCCCGCCGATTGCCACTATTGGCTTCCGAGTCAACGCTCTCGCCCGGCGCACCCCATCGAGCCCAACCACGGGGTCAGGATTGGCCTTGCTTCGGGTCGAAAATACGGGACCTATGGCGAGATAGTCTGCCGTAGTCTTGTCGGCTGCGGCGAGCTGTTCAGGAGTGTGGGTGGAAACTCCCAACCACAGGGCATCGCCGATTACTCTTCTAGCGCCTTCGGGAGACAGGTCGTCCTGGCCCACGTGCACTCCGTCGCAACCCGCCGCAAGGCACAGGTCGGCGCGGTCGTTCATGATCAGTCTGACGGAAGTGGGGAGGGACTGCCTTAACTCCCTGGCCTGTTCCAGCCACTGGCGGGCATTTCCCGACTTGTTTCGATATTGCAGGAGTGTGACGCCCCCCGCGGCCAGTTCGCGGGCCGATCGACAGAGAGCTTCGGTATCCGAAAAGTGCGTGCAGTCGAGGATGGCATAGAGCCGAGGTAACAAAATCATCGCGGGTGTGTAGGGTGTGTGGGTCGGACACTCCCCTTCGACTTCGCTCAGGGCAGGCTTTGTCCGACGCCTTTGGCTTGGACTTTATGTCCTCTACAACAACCAATTAAAATCCAAAACCAAACCAAATTCAAAGACGGCGGGGCGAGGGCGCCCGCCCCACACTTTTGCTCAAGGCTTCGCCGTCTTGCCCTGGGCCAGAAACCTCTCAATGAACGTGGTATCCACCTTGCCGGCGCGGAAGTCGGGGTCCGCCAGGATCCTGCGGTGCAGCGGAATGGTGGTGAAGATGCCCTCAATGATGAACATCTCCAGGGCACGGCTCATACGCGACACCGCCTCGTCGCGGTCTTTGCCGCGCACAATCAGCTTGGCGATCAGGGAATCGTAATACGGCGGGATCACGCCCTCCGCGTAGGCGGCAGTGTCGATCCGCACTCCGGTGCCACCCGGCGGATTGAAGGTGGTAATCCTCCCTGCCGACGGGGTGAACTTCTCCGGATGCTCGGCGTTGATGCGGCATTCGATGGCGTGCCCGCGATGCAAGATGGGGCCATGCAGCACATTTTCCAGCCGCTCGCCCGCCGCCAGCAGGATCTGGCTCTTCACCAGATCGACGTCGGTGACCATTTCCGTGACCGGATGCTCCACCTGGATGCGGGTATTCATCTCGATGAAATAAAGCCTGCGGTCTTCATCCATCAGGAACTCGATGGTGCCGGCGTTCACATAGCCGACGTCGGAAAGCGTCTTGCACAGAACCTTTCCGATCTGGTCGCGCAGCTCCGGTGTGACCTGGGTGGAGGGCGATTCCTCCAGCAGCTTCTGGTGACGGCGCTGGATGGAACACTCGCGTTCACCCAGGCTGACGACATTTCCGTACTGGTCGGCCAGGACCTGGAATTCAATGTGGCGCGGCCGCTCCACAAATTTTTCCATGTAGAGATCACCGTTGCCGAACGATGCCGCGGCTTCGGACGACGCCGCCTTGAACAGGGCCGGCAGCTCTTCCTCGCTGCGCACGATGCGCATGCCGCGTCCGCCGCCGCCGGCCGACGCCTTGATAATCACGGGAAATCCGACCTGGCGAGCCCACTCCATGGCCTCGCCGTCGCTGGCCAGAATTCCGTCAGAGCCTGGCAGAATGGGGACTCCCGCGCGCTTCATGGCCGCCCGGGCTTTCTCTTTCTCCCCCATCAGGCGAGTGATTTCGGGGGGCGGCCCAATGAATTTGATATTGCAGGTCTCGGCAACTTCCGCAAAGTTCGCGTTCTCCGCCAGCAGGCCGTAGCCGGGATGGATGGCATCCACGTTGGCGATTTCCGCGGCGCTGATCACCGATGGAATGTTGAGGTAGCTCAGTGCCAGCTGCGGCGGGCCGATACAAATGGCCTCGTCGGCAAAACGTACGTGCAGCGAATTGCGGTCCGCCTCGCTGTAAATAGCGACGGTGCGGATGCCCAGTTCCTTGCAGGCACAGATCACCCGCAAGGCAATTTCTCCACGATTGGCGATGAGGATTTTCCTGAACATGCGCTAGCTTTGCGGAAAAAGCCTTTACCACGGAGGCACAGAGACACAGAGGAAAGCAAAAAATAGGAAAAATCAACCGAAGCAGCAATGTGCGATCTCTAACCGCACCATCGCATCGAGAGGCTTCTAGTCCTTTGGTTTTCTCTGTATCTCTGTGTCTCTGTGGTGAAAAAGCTTTTCGCGCCGGTTACTTTCGCGGTCTTACGGCGAACAGCTCTTGCCCGTACTCGATGGGCGCATTGTTCGCGACCAACTTCTTCACGATTTCTCCCGCTACATCGGACTCGATTTCATTCATCAACTTCATGGCTTCCACGATGCACAGAATCTGGCCGGCTTCGACTATGTCCCCGGGCTTCACGAACGGCGGAGACCCCGGAGATGGCGACTCGTAGAACGTGCCCACGATCGGCGAACGCACGATGTGTAGTCCCTCCTCGGGCGCCGGCGCTTTCTCGGCGGCAGCCGGCGCGGCTGCGGTCCCCGGCACCGGCGCGGCGCCGAACTCGGGAGTCGGAGGCGGCGCGGAGTGCACGGTATAAAAGCGCGCATCCGGGGCGGACGCCGAGGCCACGGCCTCGCTCCCGCGCTTGATCCGCACTTTGACGTCGCCGCGCTCCAGTTCAAACTCGGCGATGTCTTTCTCAATTAAGAACTCGATGAGTTCTTTCAGCTCTTTCTGATTCATCGTATGCGTTGATTCATCGTACGGTGGGACCGACTTCTGCCTTCTTGGGCGTCCGCCGGAAGAGCACGATCAACTTTCCCGAGGCACCTCCCGGCGCCCGGGATGACAGCATTTCAAATCGCCACAAGTTCCTTGCTGGTGGGTGTCAAAACTTCGCACCCTCGTTCCGTGACCACAACCATATCTTCAATGCGCACGCCCCACTTGCCGGGAACGTAAACGCCAGGCTCGATCGTGATCACCATCCCCGGCTTCAGGACCGCAGTCTGCCCCGCAGCCAGGCGCGGCGCCTCGTGGATTTCCAAGCCTACGCCGTGACCCGTCGAATGCGTGAAATATTTTGCTAAGCCACTATTTTGCAATGACTTACGGGCGACGCGATCGACTTCCCCTGCCGCGATGCCCGGCTTCACCACGTCCACTGCAGCCTGCTGTGCCTGCTGCACCGCCCGGTAAACTTCGCGAGCCTCCGCCGAGGGGCGACCCACATATACGGTGCGGGTCATATCGGAACAATAACCCGCGAGTATAACACCGAAGTCGCAGACCACGAATCCCTCACCCGGGATGACTGCCTGCGAAGCCCGTCCATGGGGCAAGGCCGAGCGGGCTCCCGAAGCAATAATTGTGTCAAAGGACATGGCCTCCGCGCCGGCCTTGCGCGCGGCATACTCCATTTCAGCGGCCACTTCGGTTTCGCGGACGCCGGGACGGATGCTTTCAAGCGCCCGATCGAACAAGCTCGAGCCCAGATTGACCGCTGATCGCAGGCAGGCAATCTCATCCTCATCCTTTACCATGCGGGCCTGCTCAATCAGGGCCGGGGCTTCGCGCAAGCGGAGCCCACGGGGAGAATTCCGGCGAGGCGCGAACGGGCGGCCACGCGTCATGTGCTCGCCCTCAATTCCAATCCTGGCCGGGGAAGTCCCTCGTTTGCTTTTCGGTTGCACGGACAACCGGTTCGCGGACAGCCACGCGGCGGCTGCCGCCAGCAGCCCTTGTCGGGCAATCACGATCTTCGCCCCTTGCACCTCGGCCCGCGCCTGCTCGGTGTAGCGCCCGTCGGTGAAGAAGATTCGCTTCTTTGCGGCGATCACGAGAACGCCGGCGCTGCCGGTGAATCCGCAGAGATACCGGACATTAGGGGGATGGGTGACCAGTAGTGCGTCCAGGCGATGGACGGAAAGAGAATCCTGCAGTCGCTGCTGGCGGCCTCGATGATCCATTCGAGGAGTTTAGCAAGTTGGTGGTATGGAGGTATGGAAAGCACCCCAGTTCAGCGTTGTTTGGTACATTGGATTCCGTCACGGCCGATGAGTTGTCGGTGCGGTAAGGGGACATCGTTAAGCCATGCTTGCTGTCCTAGCCATTTCCAACTACCGGTCACTGCGCGATTTGGTTATCCCTCTCCAAAGACTGAACGTCATTACCGGCCCGAATGGCAGCGGAAAATCCAGCCTCTATCGTGCGCTTCGGCTTCTTGCCGATACTGCACAAGGCCGAGTTGTTTCATCCATCGCTCGTGAAGGAGGTCTCCCATCAACACTCTGGGCTGGTCCGGAGTCCATCTCGCCATCCATGCGTCGAGGGGATCACCCAATTCAAGGAACTCGGCGAACCCAGCCGGTGAATCTGCGATTGGGATTTGCCAGCGACGAATATGGTTATCTTATCGACCTGGGGTTGCCGACGCCCGCCTCTTCAGCATTCAGCCTCGATCCTCAAATTAAGCGTGAATGTATTTGGCATGGCCCCATACTTCGCCCCAGCACGATGCTGGTCGATCGTCACGGACCTCTGGTTCGCATTTTCGGTGAAGGCGGAGAGTCGGAGTTGGTCACGGACCGCCTTTCCGCCTTTGACAGCATGATGACGAGTATTTCCGATCCGAGAAACGCCCCCGAAATGATGACATTACGAGAGTCGATTCGAGACTGGCGTTTCTACGATCATTTCAGAACAGACGCGGATGCACCGGTACGCACACCTCAAGTCGGCACCTGGACGCCGATACTCGGTAACGATGGTTCGGACCTCGCTGCGGCAATACAGACCATTCGCGAAATCGGGTCCGACGACCTGCTCGACGCGGCAGTCGAAGATGCTTTTCCGGGTGGTCGTGTTTCCGTAGCCAACATAGAAGGGAGGTTCGCCCTGACGATGGTCCAGCATGGTCTGTTGCGGCCGCTTGGCACAGCGGAGTTGTCGGACGGGACGCTGCGGTACCTGCTTTGGATTGCCGCGCTGCTAACGCCACGGCCTCCAGCATTGATGATCCTCAATGAGCCGGAGACGAGTCTGCATCCTGACCTGCTTGTTGCTCTTGCCCGCCTCATTGCGAGGGCAGCCGAGCGAACTCAGGTCGTAGTCGTAACCCATGCAAGCCCAATTGTTTCGACACTCGCAGAGTACCCTGGTTGTCATTCCATCACGCTTGAAAAAAAGTTCGGTGAAACTCAGATCGCGGGAACCAGGGGCCTTGGGGCTCCAGCCTGGCATTGGCCCTCTCGCTAGAGACGGCCTGGTGCCTTAAACCAAGCGGCGGAAAGCTGCGCAACTCAGGGTCAAAACCCGCGGGCGAGGGCGCCCGCGCCACACTGTCTTGGCCGCAAAACAAAACCGCCAGCCCTGAGTGTTTCAGGATCCGGCGGCTGTCTTTACTGCTACCTCGTGGCTACTGCTTGCTATGTCTGGATGATGCGCGGCGTGATGAAGAAGATCAGCTCCTGGTTAGAGGTGCTGACGCTCTGCCGCTTGAACAGGTTGCCCAGGTACGGGATGCTGCCCAACAGCGGAATCTGCTGGATGTTGACTGAGTTCTGGGTCTGGATCACGCCGCCGATGACCACCGTGCCACCGTCGGTCACCAGGACCTGGGTGGTTGCCTGCTGGGTGATCAGCGTCGGGTTGCCCTGGACCGTACGGCCAAAGTCAGGAGTGGTGTTTTCCACGTCCACGTTCAGGAAGATGGTGCCTTCCGACGTGATCTGGGGAACCACGGTCAAGCGCAGGAACGCGTCCACGTAAGTCACGGTGGGCGGTCCACCCAACTGCGCCTGGGTCACGATGGGCACGCGCACGCCCTGGCGAACCAGAGCCTGAATGTTGTTCTGCGTGACCACTCGCGGACGGGAAAGGATCTTCAGCAATCCGCGCGACTCCGCCATCGTCAGGATGGCATCGATGCGCACATTGTTGCTGGCATTGACGAAGGTAAGACCGCTGGTCGGGCTGGTGACTGGGAAGTTCGAGAACAAGGGAATCTGACTTCCCGTCGTGGCGCTGCCGGCCGTGATGTAGCCCGGGGTCAGACCGCCCACCGTGGTGGGCGAAGTCCCGACTGCGGAAGCGCCGCCGATCGCGGTTTTTCCATCGCCCCAACCGAAACCAAGCTGGGTGCCGATATCGCGGGCGAAGCTGCGGGTCGCAGCCACGACCCGAGCTTCAATTTCCACTTCCTGGGTCTTGCGGTCGAGCTGGGTCAGGAGGCGGTCGATCGCCGGCATCACCGAAGGGATGTCCTGGATGATCAGAGCATTGGTCCGGTCGTCGGAGATCACGTCGCCGCGCTGGGTGAGGAAGTTCTTCACCGTGGGGACGACATCCTTGGAGTGGGCGTAGCTCAGGAAACGGGTGACCGTGACCTTGTCCACCGCCAGGGCCTCGGCTTCAATCTGGGCGCGCCGTGATTCAGCTTCCTTGCGCATGGTCTCGACCGTGGCGATGCGCAGTACGTTGCCTTCCAGCTGGCGCGACAGATCGTTGTTCTTCAGAACGATGTCCAGTGCCTGGTCCCACGGCACGTCATCGAGCACGATGGTCAGAGTGCCCTTGACGTTGGGGTCAAGCACGACGTTCAGTCCGCTGATCTCGTGAATCAGGCGGAAGAAATCTTTCAGGTCCACATCCTTCAGGTTGACCGAGATGGGTTCACCGGTGTACTTCGGACCGGTAATCGCGGGCGCCTGCGCAGCCTGTACCTTCTGCTCGGCAGCCATGTTCACGGCCGGTTGCAGACCGTTGGACTGCATGGCGGCGCTGGGCAGAGGCAACAGGTTGCCCTCGGGGCGGGCGGCAAACTTTCCGGCGGCCACAGTGGCGCGCGCCGAAGGATCGATCACAGCCGCCTTGGTATCGTCGGACGCGGCTGCATCCTTGGGCCGATAAGAAGGTTCGATGAAAGCAAAATCGGAGGCGCGGGCCGAAGCCTGCAGCAGCTTGGCCTCTTTCGCCGGCGCCACAATCTCGGCGACCGTAGGCGCGACCGCAACTTCACTCTTAGCCACGGTGGGCTGCGCGGCCTGGACCACGACCGGCGCCGCCTTGGCCACCGCTGCCTTGGTGTAGAGCTTCAGGACCAGGGAATTGTCGCTGCCCGAAACCAGTTCGTGACGGCACGCCTGGGTCAGGTCAACCACGATGCGAGAGGTGGGAGTACTCCGGCCGTCCATGCCGAGGCGTACGTCCTTCACGCCGTCGCCGTTGACGCTGATCAGGCCATGCGAGGTGGCGACTACCGTATTCGGCAGATCGACCACGATGCGGGCCGGATTGTCCAGCGTGGTCAGCCGCGGTTTCACAGTGCCATGGGCCCTGATCTCCACGCTGACGCCGTCGGCGGTGCGCACGACGTTTACCTTCTGCAGTGCGGCGTGCTGCGGAGCGTCCGCGCCCGCGCCCTGCGTCTGGGCCGAGGCGGTAATGAGCACCATTACCAGCATCGGCAGTAAAACGGTCAGAAATTGCTTTCGCATTTCGCTCTCCCCACGGGCTTTGCGCTTGGCTCGCCCCGTATCTTTCTCGCAAGATTCGCTTCTGCCGGGTTCCCGGCTAAACATCCCCGCCGCCCTAGACTGCTGACGTCGTAATCTTCTTGGTCACTTCCCGGGTCATGGCCTTGCCCAGGCGGTCCTGAATGGTTTCCTTGAAAATGATCGAATCGCCGGTGATCTTGACCACGTAACCGTTGAACACCGGATCGTTCTCCCGCAGGAAATATGCCTTGTTCAAGCTGTTGACCACGACGGCGATCATTCCTGAGTCAGCCCTCACTACACCTTTAAGATTGATCTGGTCGATGGCCAGGCAGCGTTTTCCGACGCTGCAGCCCGAACCCAGCATGCTGCGATTTACCACCGGGCTGACGAAGGGGTCGCGCCGGCTGGACAGATTGACCTGTTTGGGCCCATCCACTTTCGCCTTCGCGGGCTGCTTCTGGTTCTCCACCGCGATCTGCTGTTTGGGCTGCGATTTCTTGTGTCCGGCCACAGGCTTCACCCTGGCCGTGAACGCGCTCGTCTGTTTGACCGAGTGCTTGGCCGGGCTGCTGGCAGGCAGGGCTGGATTGGCGCCTCCCTGTGTGGACGTCTTCAGCGTGTTGTTGACGGCGTTCGGGTTCTGCCCCCAGGCAGTTGCCGCCACCATCCCCAGGAAAACAATTCCAGTCGTCAGCTTCATATGGTCCCCTGCTTTTTTGCCGCCGCGGGCTGACCCGGTTTTCCAGGCGCGCTCGCTGCCGGTGCCATGTCATGACTGTAGAAGGTCGTGGCCGTGCAGGTGGCCACAACACTTTCGTTAGGCGCGTACTGATAGGTATGCTTCGCCTTGGCGTCGGTGGGATGTTTGGTGGTCGCCACCATCAGGCCCGACACATTGACGATGCGTTCCAGCTTGCCCACTTTGTCGAAGAAGTTCAGCATCGAGTAGTAGGGGCCGTCGAGTTCCATCTCGAAAGGCACCTCGGTGTAGTACTCCTTGGCTGCGGTCGGCTTCGCGGTATAGCGGCGCAGCTCGATCCCGGCTCTCACGGCCTCGGCGTTCATCATCTTCATGAAGCCAGGCACTTCTTTTTCGTCGGGCACGATCTTGCGCTCGATTTCCAACTGCTGCTTGAGGCTGGCCAGTTGGCGTTCGATATCCACCAGCTTGGGCCGGTAGGACTCCAGTTCCGCGTTTTCACGGAGCTTGGTTTCGAGCGCGGCTTGCGCCGTCGCATTGGCTTCGCGCTGGCTCTTGAACACGGTGTAGTACAGGGCCCCGGAAAGCACCAGCCCCACGCCCACCATGGCTGCCCACTGTTTAATGCCCGACATTTCGCTAAAGTTGGCCATATTTTCCTGCCTCCCTAGGACTTCGCTTTTTCGCAGGTCAAGGTAAAGTTGAAGGCCTGCATTTCTTTAAAAGTGTCGTCCTGGTAGGTCTCTTTGATTTCGATATTGGAGAAGTATCCGGTCTTTTGCAGATTGGAAATCAGACTGGCTACCGCGTCCGTGCTCAGAGCCATGCCGTCGATATCGACGCTGGTGCCCGAGTCCTTCATGCTGTTCAGCCAGACGGCTTCGGTGCTATTCACCGTTTGGCCAACCGTGTTCAGCAGGTTGACCGGGCCGCCCTGGGCTGCGCGCAGCTGGTCGATCACATCCACCCGGCGCTTGTAGTTTTCGGCCTCGCGCTGGCGCTCCATGTAGCGTGCCTTGACGTCGGCCAGCTCAGCGTTCTTCCGCACCGCCACTTCCATCTTGGCGGCAATGTCCTGGTGCTGTTTGTCCAGCTGATACCAGTAGCCGGCATTGACCAGCGCGGCCAGGACCAGCACCACCAGGACCTTTACCTTCGGGGAGCCTACGTCACCCACTTCCATGACGCTGGCGGCCGCCGAAGCTGCGGATCGCTTGTTCTTTCCCTTACTTTGTGCACCCAGCAGGTTGATTCGGATCATAAGTCTTCAAAACTCCTTAAGGCCAAGCCCACTGCAACCGCCAACTGGCCCGCGTTCTGCTCGATCAACTGCACTCCCGGTCCTTCCGTCGGCAGGCCGATCTTCTGGAACGGATTGAAGATCTCCACCGGCAGCGAAAACTCCTGGCGCAGGGCTTCCACTAAACCGGGAACCTTGGACGAACCGCCCGCCAGATAAATCTTCTCGATGTGCTCGCCCGCCGAACTGGCGCGGAAGAAATCGAACGTCTTCTGAATTTCGAGCACGATGATCTCGGTCACCTGTTGCAGGATGGGCGTCTTGGCGTCTTCACTCACCGTGCCCACCTTGTGGCCCAGCTTCAGCGACTCGGCGTCGTCGAAGCTCAGGTCCAGCTCTTTCTGCAGCGAATCGGTGTACTGGTGCCCGCCCACGCTGACGTCACGCGGGAACAGAGGCGTCGTACCCTTCACGATGTTGATGTTCATCACGCTCGCGCCCAGGTTCAACAGAGCCACCACTTGTCCTGGCGCGGGTTCGTAGTTGTACTCGTAGCAGTTCTGCAAGGCCAGGGCATCGATGTCCACAATAGCCGGAGTCTTGCCTGCCATCGAGAGTACGTTGGTGTAGTTGAGAATCTTGTCTTTCTTGACAGCCACCAGCAGAACGTCCATCTGCGGGTTGCCGGCGTCTTCAGAAAGGATCTGGTAGTCGAGGTTCACGTCCGCCAGATCGAAGGGAATATGCTGCGCCGCTTCCTTCTCGATGGTCTCGGCCAGTTCCTGGTCGCTCATCGAAGGCAGCGAGATCTTCTTCACGATCACCGAGTGCCCGCTTACCGCCGTGGCCACGGCCCGCGCCTTGATGGCGTTGTCCAGAAACAGCTTCGAGATCGCGCTCGATACCGTCCCGGAATCCACAATCATGGAGTCCACAACGATATCCGGAGCCAGCGGTTCCAGACCCAGGTGCGCCACTTCAATTCCGTTGCGCCCTTTTCTAAGCTCCACAGCCTTGATGCTGGAGGAGCCTACATCCAGACCAACAATCGTTTTCGATCCGAATCCAAACATGTGCCCGCCTTTTACAGTTGCCCGGCAGCCTTACCAGCCGCCTTCGGTTTCCTCTTGCTCTTTACTTCCATCTGGGTTGACTTCTCTTCCATCCACTGGTCCAGCCTCGATTTCTTGAAGCGCCAGCGGTTGCCCAGCTTGAAAGCTGGAATCTTCTGTTCGCCTACGTACTTGTAAAGCGTGTCCGGACTCACTCCCAGGTATTGCGACGCCTGGCGAATGTTCATCACTTCCCGCGAGTCGGCCATAGTTCCAAACCCTTTCCACAGATTCAGGCCCGGTATCGGGCAAACGTTGGGAGAAAATTCCTCGCACAAAATTGCGTTCGAGTGAATTTAGGTGTGCTGAGCATATATCAACCCCGAAAGTGCCAAGGTCAAGGCGTATCTTCGGGTTTTACCGGGTTTTATACCTGTTTTCTGGAAAGTGGCTTGGCGGGAGTTACACGCTGATACTATGGCTGGTGGTTTGGTTATACATGGATACTACTAATAGCAGTGTTTATACAGTCGGTTCGAGCAGTACCCCCATTGCGTAACCAAAGTACTACAGACGTTACTCAGGTATCTGGACAGACGGGAAAGGGTGAAAAGCCGCAATCAGCACTTGGCAACCGGCATTGGGCCGGCAGTTGACCTTCGTAGCGCCGGCGTTTTGCCGACTGTCGCGAGGGCATCTTGCCCTCGCCGCCCTTGGCATTCCGAGAACCGGGTACGGGAGAACCACAAACCGAAGCCAAAGGCTTTCATAGATCTATAGGCTTAGCCACGGCGAGAGCAGGATGCCCTCGCGACAGCCGCCGGGACGGCGGCGCTACGAAAACCTAGTACTCCGACAGCTCTTTCATGGCCTGGAACAAGTCCGCGGTCTGGGGCAGAATAGCGTTTTCCAGGTCGGGGTGGTAGGCCACAAAGACATCCATGGCGGCCACCCGGCGCACGGGCGCGTCCAGGTGCTCGAACATCTGGTCGGCGATGCGGGCCGCGATCTCGGCACCGTAGCCCCAGGACAGCGTATCTTCATAAGCCACCAGGGCCCGGCTGGTCTTTTGCACCGAGGCTGCAATGGTCTCCCAGTCGAAGGGATTCAGGCTGCGGAGATCGATCAGCTCGGCTTTGACACCGTGATCGCGCTCCAGTTTCTGCACCGCCTGCAACGCGCGGGGAACGACTGCGCCGTAGGTAATCACGGTGAGATCGGTTCCCGGCTGCACCACTTTGGCCTTTCCGAACGGCACCATGTAGTCCGGGCCGGGATAGGCAGCGCGGCCGTAAGTCTCGCGGTAGAGCCGCTTGTGTTCGAGGAAAAGTACGGGATCGTCGCAGCGGATGGCGGTGCGCAACAGGCCCGCGGCATCGAGTGCGTTCGATGGAAACACCACCCGCAGCCCGGGAATGTGAGTGAATACACTCTCGCCGCACTGGGAGTGATAGATGGCCCCGCCGGTAAGGTAGCCGCCAATGGCCACGCGAATAACGCAGGGCGCAGAGAATGTGTTGTACGAGCGCCAGCGGATCAGCGGCAGTTCGCTGCGCAGTTGCATCATGGCGGGCCAGATGTAGTCAAAGAACTGGATTTCGACCACCGGCTTCAGTCCGCGCTGGGCCATGCCAGTGGCGCGCCCCACGATGTTGGCCTCCGCGATAGGCGAGTTGAATACCCGGTCAGAACCGAACTCTATCTGCAATCCGGCGGTCAGCTTGAAGACGCCGCCCTTGCCTTTGACCAGTTTCTGCTTCAAATACTCTTCGCGGCTGCAGTCGGCGACATCTTCTCCGAAGATCACGATCCGCTCGTCCCGGCGCATCTCGTCGCGCAGGGTAGAGTTGATCAGATCGGCCATGGTCTTGGGCGCGGCCTTCTTGCCATCAGAGGCCACAGCCTCAGCCTTGGACGCCGCAGGCTGGGTTTCGAAGGTGGACGACGTGGGATCAAGATTCGGAGAATACACATACTGCAGGACCGTGTCGGGCGTGGGCGCTGGTGCCTGCAGGGCCCGATCGACGGCGACTTGCAGATCGTCATCCACCTGTTTTTCCAGCCGGTTGATGCCCTTTTCGTCCAGAATGCCTTCGCGGATCAGAAACATCTGCATGCAGTGGATGGGATCGCGCTGGGCATCGCGCTGACGTTCGACATCCGGCCGGTAGAGGCGTTCGTCGTCGGAAAGAGAGTGGGAATAGGGCCGGATCACATGGGCATGCACAAAAGAAGGACCATGTCCGGCGCGGCTGTGTCTCACGGCGCGCACAAAGGCGGCATAGCTGGCAACCGGGTCGGTGCCGTCCACCTCTTCAAAGTGGAAATTGGGAAAACCGCTGACCAGGCGGGAGATATTGCCGCCCGCGGTCTGGACTTCCACGGGCACGGAAATGGCATAACCATTATCTTCGACAACAAAGATCAGCGGCAGCCGGGAGTTGGCAGCAGTGTTCAGCGCCTCCCAAAACTCCCCTTCGCTGCTGGTGCCGTCGCCCAGCGAAACGTAGGTAATCTCGTCGCCGTGGAATTTGACGTCCTTGAATTGCCGGTAGTCGCCGGTGGCCTTGCGCGCGGCGTCGGGATGAGCGGCGTAATAGCGTCCTACCTCGGCGCAACCCACAGCCTGCAGAATCTGTGTCCCAGTGGGCGAAGAGCCGGTAACAATATTGAGGTCGGGGAGGCTCCAGTGAGAAGGCATCTGCCGCCCGCCGGAACTGGGATCGTCGCCCGAGCCTACGGCCTGTAACAGCATGTCGTAGGCGGTCGCTCCCAAGGCAAGGCAGAGCGCGCGGTCACGGTAGTAGGGATAGAACCAGTCGTAGCCAGCCTTCAGGGCGAAGGCCGCGGCCACGCCCACGGCTTCATGTCCGGCGCCGGAGATCTGGAAGAAGATCTTCTGCTGGCGCTTGAGCAGGATTTCACGGTCGTCCACCCGCCGCGAGGTGTACATGTGGCGGTAGGCTTCGATCAGCTGTTCGCGGGAGAGACCTTCATAGCTCTTTCCCGTTTTCTTGCCATCGCGTTCGGATACTGCGGCCGCTTTAGGGTCAGTCTTGGTGGTGGCCATCCGGCTCCCTTCGATGCAAGAGTGCAAGCCGCCTTTGCATTGTAAATCCTGGGCCGAACTCCGAATATACTGAATAGTTCAAAAAGATTGACCGCCGAGGACGCGGAGAAGACCTTTTCCAGGTTCCTCAGCGTGCTCGGCGGTAGAAATCAGCATGATCAAATTCCATCGTCCGTTCGATCCCCATAAAATCCGGCTCCTGATTTTCGATCTTGACGGTACCTTGATCGACTCCCGACTCGACCTGGTGCATTCGGTGAATGCCACGCTGCGGCATATGAAGCGCCCCGAGCTGCCCGACGATGTGATTGCCAGCTACGTCGGGGACGGAGCGCCCGCGCTGATCGGCCGGGCCCTGGGCAAAGAGGCCGCTGATGAGAAACTGGTGCGCTCCGGCCTGGAGTATTTCCTGGCCTACTACCGCGAACACAAGCTCGACCACACTCACGTGTACGAAGGCATCAGCGAAGCCCTGGCGAGTATCCAGAATTCGCACAACGGCCTGCCCCGCAAGATGGCCGTGCTTTCGAACAAGCCGGTGAACCCCTCGCGGGCCATTGTAGAAGCGCTCGGCCTGGGTCAGTTCTTTTCCCTGGTTTACGGCGGTAACAGTTTTGCCACCAAGAAGCCCGATCCCGAGGGCGCGCAAACTATCCTGCGGGAAACAGGGTCGGAGCCCCATGAGACCCTGATCGTGGGTGACTCCGGCGTGGACGTCCTTACCGGACGGAACGCTGGAACATGGACTTGCGGGGTGACCTACGGCTTCGCTCCGCATACCCTGAGCGATGCCGCGCCTGACGTGCTACTCGACACTACCCGTGACCTGGCAGAGTTGTTTACCTGAAACGATTGCCCTTCGTGTCCTCAGTGTCCTCCGTGGTTAACTCTGTTCCGGCTTTCATCAGCTAAACTCCATCGAGAATGCACAAAATGCCAGACCCAACCGCCTTCACCCCCGCGGAACTGCGCAAGCTGCGCAGCCTGAAGGATCCCTACGGCATCCAGCGTCACCTCGACAAGATGCCGTACCACCTGGCCGATACTGCGTGGTCGCCGCGCCGTGTGCTCCACGAAAATACCGCGCACTGCCTGGAGGGAGCGATCTTCGCGGCCGCCGCGCTGCGGGCAAACGGCTTCCCTCCCCTGCTGCTGGATCTTGAAGCTGAACACGACACCGATCACGTTCTTGCGCTTTACCGGGTGAAGGGCCACTGGGGAGTGGTGGCGACATCCAACTACACCGGTTGCCGCTATCGCGAACCGGTGTATCGCTCGCTGCGCGAACTGGCGATGAGCTTTTTCAATCTCTATTTCAATATGCGGCGGGAGCGCACCCTGCGTACATTCTCACGCCCGGTAAACCTGGCCCGCTTCGACCACCTGCACTGGATGACCACGGAGAAACCCCTCTGGTTCGTCGTGGATTACCTCTTCGAAGTCCACCATTACAAACTGCTGCGGCCCGGGATGGCCAGCCATCTGCACCGCATCGATGAGAGGTTGTTTCGGGCAGAGACGCTGGGGAAGGCGGAGAAGTCCGGCTGACGTTTTGCAAAAGCAGGGAAATACCTCACTGCCAAGGGAAGCCCAAACTCCAGTCCGGCTCGGATCGCATCAGGTATTGAGAACAGGCGTTCTCGAGCAAAGGCCGGTTGAGCTCCGCGGGGTACCCGACGTCGGGGGATACGCGCACTTCAACGCTTCTGGTACGGGTGGAAGATGTAGTCCTTCGCCTTCACAGCAGTGTGACAGGCGTGTCCGCAGTCTGAGAGGCTTTTAGGATCGGCCGTGAACTTGTCCGATGCGGCTTCGTAGTTGAACACGGCATATCCCCATCCGCCACTTTTCGGAAATCTCTTGCTGTCCTTTTCGATGACGAAAGCCTGGGTATAGACGTCTGGCACATCCACGACGAAGGGGGCCTCCGTGCTCTTCTTCGGCTTCCACTGAAGCTTCGCGATCTTGGAGCCCTCGGGGAAAGGCTGGCCGTTGCCAGGAACGCCGGCCTTGTACGCTTTGATCATGATCGGATTGGCGACAATCACTTTGAGCACTTCTTCGGTCCGGGCGGAAGAAACCACAGCCCAGTCCTCGTATCCCCTGAAGTCAGAGAACGCGATTCCGCTCGGCGATTTCAACGTGTACTTGTCCTGCGCATAAACGGCGGTGGCGACGAGGACGGCGAGCATTGCCGTGGCTGTGGCAATCGTGAGCTTGCTTTTGCGCTTCATGGCTGGTCCTTAATCTTAACCAGGATTTCCATTCTGGCTCCCGGATCGGGCACAGCATATCATGCCCCGATTCTTGATCCTCCGAAGCGCAGCCCCCCAGACAATGAAAATCTCCCTAATCGGAATGCGTCTGTCCTCATGGGGCCAGCTCGACGAGATTTGTCCGCGCTCGGTCTCCGACCTGCGCGTTCTTTAGCGTCGCCAGGAATTTCCTGGTGAAGTCCTGCTGCAGATGGAAATCCTGTGCGGCTTGCGACCTGTAAATCTCGTAGAAAACCAATGTATTGGGATCGTCTTTTCGTGCCGTGATATAAAACGCCTCCACACCCGGCTCCGCCCGCACCAACGGCAGGTATTGGCGTGCGGCCTCGACCAGCTCCGCGCGGAGATGCGGCTGAATTTTTGCTTCGATCAGCATGATTACCTTTTCATTCGTCATATTGGACTTCCCCTCTCGATTTTCACTGGCTGGAGTGTTCGCCCTCGGCTCCGCCCGCAGCACGTGCAGCGTCAACGCGCTCACGGCCATCAGCACCGCCAGGGTCATGATTCGGGTCGTTTGCATGTGCGCTTCCTTCCACTACTTACTGCTCCGCGTTTAAGGTGGATCTGGGTCAGGGACATTCAACATGAAATGCACCGTCACTCCACTCTTCGGGAGCGACATCGGTGATGGTTTCAGTGAAGTCCCAGCGGTGGCCGTAAAAGTCCTGAGCGTTGTATTGGCGCTCGCCATAGGGTTGATCTTGAGGTTCAGTCAGAACGATGGCTCCGTTCTGACGGGCGCGTTCACAGTGACCTTTGGCATCTTCGATACGAACCTGCACGATGTGGGAATGGTTGGGCAACGCATTTCCTTCGGCGATGGTGAAGCAGCCCTCGCCGGCTTTCATCTGGATGCGGTGATTGGCGATGCGGAGGCGGATGGTGAAGCCAAAGGCCTTTCCCAGCCAATCGGCGGCAGCACTGGGGTCGGGGTAAATGAGCACAGGTATCACGGCGCAAGGCGGCACAGACCGATTGAATCGCATCTCAAAACTCTATCACTCAACCTGCGCGGAAATCTTGCGCGCAACCTGCGGCGGCCCTACGGCTAAATTGCGGTGGAGCCGCGTTTGTACTCGCAACCCAAGCAATGCCGTTCGGGAATGTGAAAGACTTGCGCTGACTGTTGCTCCACGCAATTTCAGGCGACATGCTGGCCGAGCACAGCTTTAGGAACTTAACGTAAAAGCGCGAGAATCAACACAGTTAACCATAGCTCGCGTGACCCGCGTGGAGGTTTGCCGTGCGTCAGCTATGCTTGGCGCATTGGCTTCCTATGAATTGTCTGGTGCACGTGATGGTCGCGCTTGCTTTTACCCTGCCCGCTGTTTCGCAGCAGGCCAAGCCGAAAGCGGCGGCGGGTGGCACAAGCCACACAATCATTCTTGAGTCAGACGGTGGGTCTTTCGCCATCGAAGGGCCCAAGAACTGGATGGCCGACCGGAAGGTCGGACACCGCCTGGGTGTGTGCTGCGTCTATTACGAAAAAGGGTCCTGGGACACCGCGGAAACCATCCTGTATCCCAACATCTTGACCAAGGGGCCGGGGCGAGCCACGCTCCAGGAAGTGATGGATTCCGACCTGGCAAAATTTAGCAAAGTTAATCCGGGCATGACCTATGTCGATGGAGACATCCCTTTCGAGGGCCGAACTGCCAAGGTGCGCTACTTCCACGGCGTCAACCAGGGCTCGTCCGAGGCCGTCGCCTACATCGACGAAGACAAAATCATAGCTCTGGTGGTGCTGAGCTCGAAAACTGAAAAAGGGTTGCTCAAGGCCGTACCCGTGCTGGCGGAGGTGCTTGAGACCTACAGGTACGGGGTCAAGGCTGTGAAAGCCCATTGAGCGTTCCGCATCTTCTGATCACAACCACTCTAGTCAGGCGTTTACACCAAGTACGACCCGGGAGCCTCCCCCATGGGCAGCTTCCTGCGGGGGTGTGAGTGTAATGGGGTGTTACAACAGGGAGACTCTATAACGCACAGGAGTGCAGGACTTTTCCTCACTTGATCTCAGGTCAGTCAAACTAAACACTGATGTGGGGCGAACTGAGGATCTTAGTAATCGTTCTCGAAAGTTCGCCTGAGCACTGTTCGAGACCCAGGTCGGACTTCTCGAAGTAGGCCGCGGCACCGGCAGCAATGAGCTTGGTCTCGTTCTTTTGGGCAAGGCTGCTCAATACGATTACCGGAATTTTCGCGGTCAGGGAGTCACTCTTGAGGAGCTGAAGAAGTTGTGCTCCCCCCAGTTTAGGCAACATCATGTCCAGGACGATGACATCCGGCTGCTTGTCACGGGCCAAACGAAGACCTTCCTCACCGTCTGAAGCCGCGAGAATCTGATGCCCGGCCTTGGCTAATGACAGTTCGTTCGCCCGCCGCAGAAACTTGCTGTCGTCGATGAGTAGGATCGTAGGCAAGAGACTGATGTTGAACTCGCGATGGTGGCGTTGCAAGTTACTATAGTCCCGACAAGCACGGCGACGACCCATGTCAAGCACTCTACCCGAAGGGTGCAGGTCTTTCCATCAATTGACCCAGGCAGGCGTTTGCACTCATTGAGAATCGGACCAATCCGGGTCGATGAGTGAAATCGCGATTTCTCGCCAACTATGAATAGGGTAAGATTCCGCTGGACACCATCCTGGGCCACGATGATGTCTGTATGGTCATGATTCGTCGAATCGGTTTTCGCCGGCTGCTACCGATATTATTCACGTTGGTGCATGTGACCCTTCTCTTTTGCGCATTGGAGGAGGGGCATCGCTCCATTTCCAGCTATTGCATCGACTTTGCCTACCACCCCGTCGCATATCAGGAAGACTCGTCGGTCAGGTGGGAGCCGATGGAACCTAAACCATTGCTGCCCGCGCAAAAAATTGCCATTTTGCTCAATCTTCCCGCATTGTTTCTAGCGATTCCAGTCGCTCTCATGTTTTTTCCCGGTGACGATATGGCATCGCTTTACGCGGCGGTGCCATTCGTACCGCTCGTCTGGTATGGCATAGGCCGCTGGTTAGACGGACTCTTTGGGTATGTTTCAAGGTCACATGCTGTTCCCCGAGTCTGGAACGGGTTGTTTGCGGTTCTGTCAACAGGCTTGCTCATCCTTAGCGTCCTGATGGTTACACCCGCAAATCACCACCGAAGACCTGACACGTATTGGGTCGGCACAGCCTTGGTCGTTTGGTCAGCGTTGTTCGTTGCAATCTCCCTGTCATGTTTCTATCGCCGCCCCTCTCAGTTGGCGTAAACGGGCGTTTACACTCACGACCGGGTCGATGCGAAATTGTGATCTCGCCACCGCGACTTGCGCCCAGCCGGCGATCCGATTGAGACACTCTGGTCACGAGCGCCTCCAAAATCATTGAAGTTTCTCTTCCAAGTGGCCGATCATCCCGGCGAGCCCGGTTATGGATCGCATCCACATTCCTGAACACCTGGACCCGAGCAGTCGCATTGGCGATTCCGAACCAGATCGCCTGGGGCAGAAGGGGCAGAGTCGCCGTAGAAAAGTGAAGGCCCCGGCTCCGGCAGCACCCGAAGCCTCGCCGGAGAAAGATGACGAAGCTCATCAACTGGATGAGCTTGCCTGATTCACGGCCTGCTGCCGGTCAGCGGCGAGTCTATGTACCGCGACTTGCAACCTTCGGAATACTTGCCTGCCCTGCTTTCCGGAATACAATTCCTTCATGAAGTTCAGCCTTCTGATGCTAGTGCTGTGCTCGCCCCTGACCTGGGCGCAAGGCGCGCCGGATATGGCCTCGGCGCCGCATTACCTGCAGTTGCTGGCCAACGATCAGGTGCGCGTGTTTGCGCTCACGCTCAAGCCTCTGGAGCGGACCATGGCGCGGCACGATCGCAACTTCCTGGTGGTTGCCCTGCTCGATTCCGATGTAGTGATCTGGCCGGAAGGAGAATCGGACATTGTCGATTATCACTTCAACCAGGGCGATGTGCGCTTCTACTCCGGCGGCCGCGCGCTGGGTATCCGCAATGACCGCACCACGGAATATCGCAACCTCACCGTCGAATTTCTCGATCCCAAAGTGACGAACTACGGCTACCAGGCCTACTCCGGCGGGTGGGACTACGGCCCCGCTTCCATCAACCCGCCGGTCGATCCTCACGCCAGGTTCATGAACTCGATCTCGCTGGGCCCGGTCACAGTGAGCGACGTCCAACTACTCTCCCGCGATCCCCTTCCACCGCCGGAGAAACCGGGAGCGGAACTACTGCTTCCAGTCACCGACATCGACCTGAAAGCCGGGGAGTACGAGAGAATTCGCAAATCTTCGGGCGAGGTAGTCTGGATCGCGGCGGGGCGTAAGCCCACATTTCTGAACGCCACCGCTGATGCGGAGAGATTTATCGTGGTTCTATTCAAGACCCAAAGCAAGGATTGATGGCTGTTCAGGCCGCTTCAACTAACCAACCTTCATGCCTCAGCTCGCAGCCACACTCCTTCTTCTTGCTCTCATTTTCCGGCCCGCGCTCGCGCAGGACAAGCCGGTGGAGACGCCGTCCTCAAGTCCGGCCGCGGCGCCGCTGCTTTCCCAGGACCAGATTCGCGCCCTCATTCGCGACGCGGCGGAACGAGACATTCAGAACGACAAAAAACAGCGCGACTATACCTATATACAGCGCGAGGAGGAGCACAAGCTCGACGGCAATGACCAGGTCAAGTCCAGCGAGTCGCGCACCTTCGAAATCATGGTGCTGTACGAAGAGCAAGTGCGAAAACTGGTTGCCCGGGACGACAAGCCGCTCAGCCAGAGCGATGCTCGAAAGGAAGATGAGAAAATCCAGAAAATCATCGAGAAGCGGAGGAACGAAAGCGAAGACGACCGCCGCAAGCGTCTGGAAAAACAAGATAAGGAGCAGGAACAAGGACGGCAGTTCGTGAAGGAGATTGCCGACGCCTACAACTTCCACGTCGTGGGGGAAGAAGATCTCGATGGACGCAAAACTCAGGTGATCGAAGCCGAACCGCGTCCCGGCTACGAGCCCCACATGAAAGACGCGAAGTTTCTGCCCAAGTTCCGCTTTCGAGTCTGGCTGGATGAAGCCGAGAAGCAGTGGGTGAAACTCGATATCCAGTGCATTGACACAGTTTCAGTCGGCCTCTTTCTGGTGCGGCTGCACAAGGGCTCGAGCATCCAGATCGAACAGGTGCGGGTCAATGACGAAGTCTGGCTGCCCAAACACGTCGTTCTGAAGCTCGACGCGCGGCTGGCGTTACTGAAGGGAGTCAACATCTCGGAGGATGTGACCTACCGCGACTACAAGAAATTTCGCACGGACACCAGGATTGTTCCGGTGGGAGAGTTGCAGGAACAGCATTGATCTGTGCTGGCAGACTCCGGGAGAAGTGGGGGAGTTAGATCGTTCGCGGTCTGACGGCCGTTCAAGTTAACAGGTGAATGATGATCGGGACCCTGCAGGTCAGCTCTTCTTTTCGGCCACTTCCAGCCGGGTTTCGGCGCGCTTCAGGGCGTCTTCCGCGTGGGTGAAATCGGCCTCGGTCTTGCCGGTCTTCAAGGCCTCTTCGGCCTTCAGCTTCGATTCCTGGGCGCGCTTCACGTCAATTTCTTCCGGGCGCTCGGCGGTTTCTGCCAGGATGGTGACCTTGTCCGGAAGCACTTCAGCGAAACCCCAGGCCACCGAAAGATAGGAGGTCTGGCCGCCCTTGCGATAACTGATTTCGCCCACAGCCAACTCGGTAATCAGCGGCGCGTGGCCGGGCAGGATGCCGAGGTATCCGTCCTTGCCAGGAATCTGGATTTCCTCCGCCACATCCTTCACCACCATTTTTTCCGGGGTGACGATCTCGAGTTGGAATGTGTCAGTCATTGTAAACTCGGCGTCGGACGTTGGCCCTCGGACTTCAGCCAGAATCCATGACGGCCGACGTCCGAGGTCTGAGGTCCGAAGTCCGCTCTTACGCCGCTTTCATTTTTTCTGCTGCTTCCAGAACTTCTTCTATCGTGCCCTTCATGTAGAAGGCCTGTTCCGGGATGTCGTCGTACTTGCCTTCGGTAATTCCCTTGAAGCCTTTCACGGTGTCGGCCACTTTGACGTAACGTCCCGGCGAGCCGGTGAACTGCTCGGCCACGTGGAAGGGCTGCGAGAGGAAGCGTTGAATCTTTCGCGCCCGGGCCACGCTGATCTTCTGGTCTTCACTCAGTTCGTCGATACCGAGAATCGCGATGATGTCCTGCAGGTCTTTGTAGGTCTGCAGAATCTTCTTCACTGCCTGCGCCACGTCATAGTGCTCCTGGCCTACGATGCGGGCATCGAGAATGCGCGAGCTCGAGGCCAGGGGATCGACCGCCGGATAAATTCCAATTTCGGTCAACGCCCTCGAGAGCACCGTGGTGGCGTCGAGGTGGGCAAAAGTCGTGGCCGGAGCGGGATCGGTGAGATCGTCGGCGGGGACATAGATGGCCTGCACCGAAGTCACGGAACCTTTCTTGGTGGAGGTAATCCGTTCCTGCAGTTCGCCCATTTCCGTGGCCAGGTTCGGCTGGTAGCCTACGGCGCTGGGCATGCGGCCGAGCAGCGCGGAGACTTCCGATCCGGCCTGGGTGAAACGGAAAATGTTGTCGATGAAGAGCAGCGTGTCCGCGCCTTCTTCGTCGCGGAAAAATTCGGCCACGGTCAGTCCGGTCAGCGCTACCCGCAGGCGCGCGCCGGGAGGTTCGGTCATCTGCCCGTAGATCAGGGCTGCCTTGGACTTAGATGGATCGCCCGGCTTGATGACCCCGGACTCGGTCATTTCCAGCCAAAGGTCGTTGCCTTCGCGGGTCCGTTCGCCCACGCCGGCAAACACGGAATATCCGCCGTGCTGCTTGGCAACGTTATTGATCAGTTCCTGGATGAACACAGTCTTGCCCACACCGGCGCCGCCGAACAGTCCAATTTTTCCGCCTTTCAGGAAGGGCTGAATGAGATCGACGACCTTGACGCCGGTTTCAAACATTTCGGCGGTGGTCGCCTGGTCCTCAAACAGGGGCGCGGGACGATGGATGGGCATGGTCTTGGTATGCTCGATCGGCCCCAACTGGTCCACCGGTTGACCGATCACGTTCATGACGCGACCCAGCGTGCCGCGGCCCACGGGCACCGAGATCGGCCCGCCCTGGTCGACGACTTTCATGCCCCGCACCATGCCTTCGGTGGCTTCCATGGCAACGCAGCGCACCCGGCCTTCGCCCAGGTGCTGCTGGACCTCGAGAATCACGTTGATCGGGTTGGGCACGGTGAAACCATCGCTCACGACTTTGAGCGCTTCATAAATCGGCGGCATGGCGCCCTCGACAAACTGCACGTCAACGGCGGGGCCGGAAATCTGGATTACGCGTCCAATTCTCTCTGGCATGGGACCTCGGCTTCTGGCTACTAGCTTCTAGCTTGATCTCAAGAGCTCGCGACCGTGCCGTTGGCGACTGGCCAGGAGCTAGAAGCTAGCAGCTAGAAGCGGTTTTTACTGCGCTGCCGCTCCACTTACAATTTCGATAATCTCTTTCGTGATCTTGGCCTGCCGGGCCCGGTTCATGGCCAGGGTCAGGGAATCGATCATGTCGGTGGCATTGTTGGTGGCCGCATCCATGGCGGTCATGCGGGCCGCGTGCTCCGCCGCTACCGATTCCTGCAGGCCGCGGAAAATTTGTATCGCCACATACTTGGGCAAAAGCGATCGAAACAATTCTTCCGGAGACTGCTCGTAAATATAGTCAACCGGGGCGGTGGCGAACTTGGCGGCCGCGGCATCAATGTCGCGCGTGTCCGCGGGGCGAATGCCGACGCCCGCACCTTTCGCAGCTTCGAGAGCGCGGTCCCTTTCCTCTTCGGTCATGGCCTCCGCCATCCGCACTTCGGGTGCGCCAATCTGTTCGATGGGCAGGATCTGTTCGACAATCAGGCGTTGCGCGATTACCGACTTGAACTCGTTGAAGACCACATACACAGCATCAATCTCTTCCCGGCCGTAGCGTTCAATGATGCGTTCAGCCAGGTCAGAGGCGAGGGAGTATTCAATCTTGTTGAAAACGCCGATCTGCTCGCCCACGATGGTGGTTTGCGGCGGCGTTTGCGCGTCGGCGGTTCTCGGCTCTGCTGCCCGGTAGCGGCGGCGGAGAAAATCACGCCCTTTGCGCCCGATAGTTTCAATCTCGAGGTTCTTGTCCGCCTTGGTCTCGATAAAGCGGGCCGCCGCTTTCAGGATATTCGTATTGAAAGCTCCCGCCAGCCCCTTGTCGCCGGTGACCACGATCAGCAGAACGTTTCTTTCCGGACGACGGGCCAATAGCGGATGCCGGGGTTCGCCCGTCTCTGGATCGTAGATCTCGGCCCGCGAGACCAGCGACTTCAGCACATTGGCCAGCATCTGGGCGTAGGGGCGCGCTGCCAGGGCGCGCTCCTGTGCGCGGCGCAACTTCGCCGCCGAGACCATTTTCATGGCCTTGGTAATCTGCCGCGTGTTGGTCACGCTGCGTATGCGTCGCCGGATGTCGAGAATGTTAGGCATGAATCAGTCGTCAGTCTTCGGTCGTCAGTCGTCGGACATTCCCTTTGGTCGTTGGCCTTGGCCTTTGGCTTCAGGCTAAAAGCTAACGGCTAAGAGCTAAAAGCTACTTCACCGCTGCCTGCCGGTCTGCTACGAACGCTTCTTTACTCTGTTTGATCACTTTGCTCATCTCGGCTTTGAGGGCATCGTCCAAAACTTTTTTCTCCATGATGGTGCGCAGCAGGCCGGGGTTGGTTGCGTCCACGTATTTGTAGAGTTCGGCTTCAAACTCGCGCACCTGGTCCACCGGGAGATCGTCGAAAAAGCCGTTGGTGCCGGCAAAGATGATCAGAATCTGCTTGGAGAAAGGCAGCGGCGAAAACTGTTTTTGCTTGAGCACTTCGACCAGGCGCTGGCCGCGGTTGAGCTGCGCCTGCGTAGCTTTGTCGAGATCGCTGCCGAACTGCGCGAAGGCAGCCAGTTCGCGGTACTGCGCCAGTTCCAGCTTCATGCTGCCGGCCACCTGCCGCATGGCTTTGATCTGCGCGCTGCCGCCAACGCGGCTTACGGAAATTCCCACGTTGACGGCCGGACGTACGCCGCTGTTGAACAGGTCGGTTTCGAGGAAGATCTGGCCGTCGGTGATCGAAATGACGTTGGTCGGGATGTAGGCCGAGACGTCGCCCGCCTGGGTCTCGATGATCGGCAGCGCGGTCAGCGAACCGCCGCCCATTTTGTCGCTCAACTTGGAGGCGCGTTCCAGCAAACGCGAGTGGAGATAGAAAACGTCTCCAGGATAAGCCTCGCGCCCGGGTGGACGCCGCAGCAGCAGCGAAATCTCGCGATACGATGCCGCGTGCTTGGAAAGATCGTCGTAAATCACCAGCGCATGGCGCTTGGTATCGCGAAAATACTCGCCCATGGCGCAAGCCGCATAGGGCGAAATGTACTGCATGGGGGCAGGCTCGGAAGCCGATGCGGCCACCACGATGGTGTAATCCATGGCGCCGGCGTCGCTGAGAATTTTTACCACCTGGGCAATCGAAGAGCGCTTCTGGCCGATCGCGTTATAAATACAAATCAGGTCATTGCCCTTGCTGTTGATGATGGTGTCGAGCGCGACTGCGGTCTTGCCGGTCTGGCGGTCGCCGATGATCAGCTCGCGCTGTCCGCGGCCGATCGGAATCATGCTGTCGATGGCCTTCAGCCCGGTCGCCATGGGCTCACGCACCGGCTGGCGGTCGATCACGCCCGGAGCCAGGCGTTCCAGCGCGATGAACTGTTCCGTGGCAATGGGGCCTTTGTCGTCGATGGGCTGTCCCAGCGAATTCACCACCCGCCCGACCAGGGCTTCGCCCACGGGCACGCTCATGATGCGGCCGGTGCGCTTGACCTCGTCGCCTTCGCTGATCTCCGTGTACTCGCCCAGCAACACCACGCCCACCTGGTCTTCTTCCAGGTTCATGGCAATGCCGGCCACGTCGTGCGGGAACTCGAGTAGTTCTCCGGCCATGACCTTATCGAGACCATGCACCCGGGCAATGCCGTCGCCCAGAGTGAGCACCGTCCCGACTTCATCCACGGCGATCTTGGATTCGTAGTTCTCGATTTGCTGCCGGATCAGCTGTGTGATCTCGTCTGCTTTGATTTGTGCCATAAAGTCAGCTCTTCGCGTCTAGCTCCTGGCTTCTAGCTCCTGGCGTCTAGCTTTTCTTCGCGTCCTTTGCGGATTTCTTTGCGATCTTTGCGGTTAAGCTCTTCGAAGCTTTCAGTTCCCAATCGACCTAGCTTTTGGTTCAAGCTAAAAGCTAATGGCTAAGAGCTGATCGCTTCTCTTATCCGCTCCAGCTGGCCTTTCACCGAACCGTCATAGATCATGCTGCCGACTTTCACGATGGCGCCGCCGAGAATTGAACCATCCTGGGCGTAGCGGGCGCGGACTTTGTGGCCGGTGAGCTTCGCGACCTGCGCCTCGAGCGCGCTCCGTTCCGGCGCCCCCAACTCGCGCGAGCTGATGATCTGGGCTTCCACGAAACCCAACCGCCGGTTGAGTTCGTGCTCAAATTCTTTCACGATCGGATCGAGAAATTTGATGCGCCGGTGATCGATCAGCACCGCGACAAAATTTCTCACCGGCCGGGAGAAGCCGGCACGCGCGACAATCGCATCCAGCAACGCGCGTTTCTGCTCCGCTGGAATGGACGGCGCTTCCCACACTTCCCGCAACTCCCGGCTGCCGGCCGCCAGCTGGGCCACAGACTGCGCCTCCTGCAGGGTCTTGGCCGGGTCCAGGCGCTGGTCAAAGACCACGTCGGCAAAGGCGCGAGCGTAGGTGCTGGTCACGGAAGCCATGCTCTAGTCTCCGTCCTGTCCGGCTTTCGCCCCGCCACCGCCTGGACTCTTCGGCGCAAGCTCCTTCGCAAACTCCCGTACCAGTGCCTGGTCAGTGGCCGTGTCCACTTTCATCTGCTTGGCTGCCAGCGATACTGCCAGATTGGCCGCATAGGCGGTCAGTTCGCGACGTGCCAGTTTGGCCGCCGCTGTGATCTCCTGTTCGGCGGACTCGACAATCTTGCGCGCATCTTCTTCCGCCGCTGCCTTGATTCGCGATTCTTCCGCGATCGCTTCTTTTTCCGCAGCCGCGCCCATGCCGGCGATTTCTGAACCCAGCCGGGAGAGCCGGTTCTCGATTTCATCCAGGCGCCGGTTGGCTTCCTCGCTCGCCTGTCGTGCCTCCTGCATCGCCTTCTGGATGGAAGCGGTGCGGTTGCGGAACACGTTGGGAAGATGCTTCTTCGAGAAATAAACAACCGTGCCCGCAACCACGGCAAAATTGAAGAGCACGCACAGCCAGTACGCGTGCTGCAAGCTCAGCCCGGTAAGCTTCGCCACCAACTGCACCGACGGCGAGTGCTTGAACTGGTCCTGCTCCTCGCCCGCCGCTTCGCGCGATTCCTTGGCCAGTTCGGCATTCGTGCCGGAGGATTCTTCCGAACCACTGGCCTGAGCTCGCGAGCCCGAACTGAGCAGGATGCACGCCAAAAAGAAGGACGCGAGAATCACGCGGACATGTCGGGTTCGGCGCGACCTTGGCATCAGGCGCCTCCCGCCGGACTTTGGGTCGCCGGCTGCAGAACGGTGCGAATAATCGCGGCCGCCAGTTTTCCGCTCTCCGCCTGCAGGCCGGTTTGCGCAGCTACCTTATCCTGCTCGATGTCTGCCCGCGCTTTTTCCACCTGTCCCTGCGCCCTGGTCCGCGCTTCGGTCACTGCCGCCGCCCGCGCCTGCAATGCCAACTGCCGGCGCGCTTCCTGACTCTTGAACACCGTCATACGCGCCTCCCGCAACCGCTGTTCATATTCCGCAGTTCGGGCCTCAGCCTGGGCGATATCGGCGCGCGCCTTTTCGATTGCGCCCTCGGTCCGGCTACGCCGTTCGGCCAGCACTCTAACCAGAGGTTTGTGCACGACCGCGGTGTAAATGCCGAACAGCAGGACGATCAAGATAATGGTCGGCACGGACCCGAGCAGTAATCCGCCTAGTTGTCCTAGTATCTCGTCCATTGTGTGCTGATCAGGTCTAGAGCGTAAGGAGGCTTAAGACCATTGAAAGTAACATGTTACGAATTGAGTGTCAACGCGACCGCGGGCTGTTTCCAGATTGAAACCAAGGCTTGCGAAGTATTTTGCGGGATCGCGGAAACAGGCTTGACATCCAGCATAAGGGGTCTAGCATGGATGTATCACCTCCGATCCAATCCGGATCGAATGGGCCGATAGCCAAGGAATGTCACCGCTTCTTGGTTGCCGGCCCATTTAAGCTTTCAGCCCTCAGCGTTCAGCTCTTCAGCCCGCACCACCCACTCCCTGACCTTCCTCACCACCGACTCCGGAGCTTCGACTTCCATCTCTACCAATCCATCTTTATAGGCGCGGGAATAAATTCGCGAGCGGGCTTCCAGCAGGGCCAGCATCTTCCCCTCTTGCTGAGGTACTCGCAGGTGAATGCGGCTCAAGGGGTCCTCGGACAGCATTTCGTCAATCCGGTCGAGTAGCGTGGTCATGCCCGTGCCCTTTGCCGCGGAGACATGCACTCGGCTCGCATCGTCCAACAGGGACTCACGTTGCTTGGGAGGCAGCAGGTCAATCTTGTTCATCACCCGCAGGCGCGGCTTGCCGTCGGCTTCCAGTTCTCTGAGGACCTTGTCCACCTGCGCATCCTGCTCCTCCGACAAGGGGCTGCTGGCATCTGAAACTTGCAGCACCAGCGAGGCGCGCTGCACTTCCTCGAGCGTGGCGCGAAACGCGGACACCAGCGTGTGCGGCAGGTTGCGGATAAATCCGACCGTGTCCGAGAGCAGCACTTTTCTTCGCGAGGGCAGCGCCACCGAACGGATCGTGGGATCGAGCGTAGCGAACATTCGCGGGGATTGCAGCACCGCCGCATGGGTCAGCGCGTTGAACAGCGTTGACTTCCCCGCGTTGGTGTAGCCGACCAGCGCCACCGTTGCGACCGGCACCGCTTCCCGCCGCGCCCTTTGTTGCGCCCGCACCCGGCGCACGTTTTCAATCTGCTCTTTCACGTGGCGGATGCGCCGGTGAATTTTTCTGCGATCGGTTTCGAGCTGGGTTTCTCCAGGACCGCGGGTACCGATACCACCGCCCAGCTGCGACATCTCTATTCCGCGTCCGCCCAGCCGGGGCAGCATGTACTCCAGTTGCGCCAGTTCGACCTGCAGCTGGCCTTCCCGCGTCCGCGCATGTTTGGCAAAAATATCGAGGATCAGCTGGGTGCGGTCGATCACCCGGGTGTTGACCAGCTTCTCGATGTTGCGCTGTTGCGAAGCCGTGAGGTCGTGATCGAAAAGCAGCAGATCGGCGGAGACTGAAGCGGTGGCGCCCGCGATCTCCTCCAGCTTGCCGCTTCCGATCAGGGTGGCGGGATCGGGGCGGTCGCGGTGCTGCAGAAATTCACCGACGATTTCCGCGCCCGCACTCACCGCCAGAGAACGCAGCTCGGCCAGCGACTCTTCGGCGCTGAATTCGGGGATGTCCGGGGCCTTGGTCGCCAGCTTGGCGGCGGAACCGTCGCGAGCCGCCTGAGCGGCGGCGGTCAGGGGACCGCTCCTGGCCTTGGGAGACGCCGGCCCGCGGGAGCGGGTTCGCAGGTCAAGACCAATGAGAAACGCACGCTCCCGGGGCACACGGCTCCCGGTCGTAGCCGGGCCACGCCCCGCGTCGCCGGTCTTACCCAGGCTGGTCTTTCGGGAGGATCTGGATTGTGGACTGCTCAATTTGTTGACTCAGCACCTGGCCATTGGCACATGGCGAGATCGGCTTTCGCCTGATGGCTGATCGCCAACTGCCAGGTGCTTTTTGCCAAGTGGCTCTTCAGCCTTCAGTCCCGGAGGCACGCGGCATGGCAACCGCTTCCCCGCTCGGGGCCCCTGCCGATGCCGCCAGGACCGCCGGCTTCTCCCCGTGGCCATGCAGGCTCTTTCCCATGGCGATGGTGGAGATGGCATGTTTGAAGATCAGTTGTTCCTGGTTGTTGGTTTCGAGCACGACGGAATACTTGTCGAAGGAGCGAATGCGGCCCGTGAGTTTGACCCCGCTCAACAGGTAGATGGTGATATTGGTTCGCTCCTTGCGTGCCGTATTGAGGAAGGTGTCCTGGATGTTCTGCGCTGGCTTATTTTCCATCGCCGATCTCCTCGCTCTTGACCGCAACGTCCTGACGATCAGGTCTGTACTGCCACTGCTCCCCACGGCTGCAGCTGGCGCCGCCGTAAGGAATCGGGATAAACAGGCAGCGCGCGCCTCGCATGAGACTCCGTACGCTAGCGACGCAATGCTGACCGGTAAGTATTTGTACGATACGGCGTTGTTGCCCGCATTTCAAGTTGGGCATTGGTAGTCAGCACAGACCACGTGGGGAGAGCCGCCCTCGGCTGTCCCCACGTGTTTCCTGCGGCCCAAATTCGCCAAGCGAGACGCCTGCGGAAGTTGGGCGCGCGGCCCGATTGACATCGCCACCACAAAGTGCAACCATTCTCGCCTTCAAGAGCAGCCGCAGTCGAAGCTGCCGTGTTCATACTGAGCTTCGGGAGTCATGTATGCATCATGCGATCGCTCTGTTTGTCATGCCCAATCACACCGGCACCGAGGCGCTCGCCTTCATGCTGCGCTGGGTCCACCTGCTGGCAGGCATCACCTGGGTGGGACTGCTCTACTTCTTCAACCTGGTGAACGTGCCCTTCATGAAGAACCTGGACGCGGCCACCAAACCAAAGGTCCTGCAATACATGACCATGCCCGCGCTGCAACTCTTCCGCTGGAGCGCCATGCTCACCGTGTTCATGGGCTTCTGGTACTGGTCGCAAATTTATGTCGCCGCGGACGCGCATCGCATGGGCGTCAGCCCCGGCAGCACCATCGGGTTGTTTTTGCTGATCTGGATCGCGGCTTCGATGATTCTCTATTTCGTGATTTCGAAGACGCCCAGCGGATACGTATTGGGCGTAATCACGCTGGTGCTGGTGTGTGCGGCAGGCTGGCTATTCGTGAACTACACGCCGGTAGGCCAGGACGATAACCATGTGCTCTCAATCGGCATCGGCGGCGGGCTGGGCTTCATCATGCTGTTCAACGTCTGGGGAATCATCTGGCGCAATAACAAGATGATCATCCGCGGAACTCTGGCAGGCACGCCCCCAGCCAACGCGGCGGTGCTGGCGCGACAGGCATTCCTGGCCTCGCGCATGAATTTCTTCCTGTCGGTGCCCATGATATTTTTCATGGCCGCCAGCTCGCATTACACGATTCTGGGAAAATAGCTTCCAGGCAAAAAAAGCCTGCCGCGTGTAGCGACAGGCTCAATTTCCCCGAACCACTTGCAGATCTAGAAATTTAACTTCAATGCCACCTGGAGTTGCCGCGCCGATGTGGTCCCATCGGGCCGTCCGACCGTGGCAGTACTCAATCCAAAAACTCCCACGTTGCCGATCTGGTTGCCCAGACTGGCGGCTGATTGGTCACCCGGATTGGTGAAGTTCGGATGGTTGAAGATGTTGAAGCCTTCGACCCGAAGCTGCGCCTGGAAACGTTCCGTGATCCTGATGTTCTTGGTAAAGACCAGGTCGAAGTTCACGAACGCAGGTCCGTAGAATTGGTTTCGACCGATGTTGCCGGCTACGCCGTTGATCTGCGGATTTTGGAAAGCGGCGGGGTTGCTGAAGATTACCTTGTTTCCGCCGTTGACGGCCGGGTCGTCGTTCTGGCCGGGGGCGTACGGATCCCCTACCAGATCGCCCCAAGAAGAGATGCCAGTTCTTTGGCTATCGGTACGGCCACGAATTTCAAAGGGATGCCCGGTCTGCAGGGTGGTAATTCCCGCGAACTGGATGCCCTCAAAAATTCTCCCCACCACACCATTGTTCAGGTAGGCCTTGCCTGTCCCGAAAGGCGCCTCCCATGAATAGTTGATAACCCCGACGTGACGTACGTCGTTATCGGAGTTGCTTCGGTCCTGGCTCAAATTCCGCGAGTTACGCGGAAAGGTGCGAGCACCCTGAGCGGGATCGATGGGATCAGGAGAATCATCAATCGCATGCGCGTAAGTGTACGACCCCTGTATCTGGAACCCGTGGGTCATGCGGCGCGTAAGTTTGGCTTGCAGTGCGTTGTAAAGGGAGTTTGCCACCGAGCGGTTGTACCCCGGCTGAATCAGGGCATTGTGCGCCACGGCGTTGAAGGGCAAGGGCGTGAAAAAGCTCTGAGCGCCGTTGTACAGATTAAGGCCGGACACCTCGCTGGGGGTGCAGGAGGAGGTGTTGCCAAAAGAATCAGTGAAGGAGTTGGTCGGGTCACTGCAAAACGCCACCAACTGATTGACCAGGTTGGGATCGGGAGGATTACCGTCCACAGCCCGATAGATGTGCGACCCTTTGGACCCTATGTAGGCAACCTCGAGAGTGTTATTGCCGCCTAGTTCGCGCTGAATGCCAAAGCTCCAGTTCTTGCTGGCGGCATTGCGGAAATGGGTGTCAAAGAGGGTCGGCGCCAGCCCCCCGACGGTCCCGTCGTACTCGGGAATGGTCGCTGAGGGCGTGGTGTTGGGCACAATCGCCGGAACCGCCGGAGTGGCGGGGCCGCTGAACGTGTTACCGATGGAGTCGAAGGGCTGCGTGGAATAGTCTTGCTCAAAGGGCGGATTGCCACGTGCATTGCCGAAAAGGTTGCCGAACACACGATCATGAAAAACGCCGAAGGCGCCGCGGATGGCGGTCCTGCCGTCGCCCCAGGGGTCCCATGAGAACCCCACTCGGGGCTCGATGTTGGAGTAATCGTCGTCGTAGAGCTGATGTCCCGTCCCAGGGCCAACCAGTGAGAGAACAACGGGAAACGTGGTTGAAGGATCGGAGAGAAGGTTGGACAAATTACCATTCTCTTCGTACGGAACGCCATTGAACTGGTAGCGCAGTCCGAGGCTTAGGGTAAGATTGCGCCGCACCTTCCAGGTATCCTGCGCGAACCCGTCGAGTTCGTGCTGCCGGAACAGCTTGTCGTCCGTTGCGACCCGGTTTGCGCTCTTGTTAAAAAACTCCGCGTTGAAGTCCGTGGCCACAAAGCCATAGAGCGCACTGGCCGCATCCGACACGGCAAACCCAATATTTGGCTGATCGGTCACGCCCGGGATATCAATCAGATTGAATCCGACGTTGAAAGGATCACCAAACAACGCAAAGGTGTTAAGACCAAGTTGGCGCCGCGAAGCAAAGCTGTTGGGTCCGCTCTCGTGAATGTCGCGAAAATCACCACCGAATTTGAAAGTATGGGCCCCGTGCACCCAGCTTAATGTATCCGTGTAACTGGTCGTCCCAGTGGCGCGGAATTGACCATCAGAGGACAGACTGATACAGCCGAAACTGGAGAAGGGATCCATCGCATAATCGACCCCATTTCCGAATTGATCGATCGGGCTTACGCTGTCCAACTTATCCAGGCCGGTACACTTGAAGTCGGCATAGATCCGGTTCCAGCCAAAATTAAAGCTGTTGAGCAGATTGGAATTGATGCTTGAAACCAGGCTCGCCGACAAACCCTGCGTAATACTCTTCGTCGAAGTGGCCCCGACATTGCCAGGCAAAATATCGTCGTGGAACGGATTGGGGTCGGTGGCGTGATCGTAGCCGTAACGCAGACTGAGCGTCTCGCGGTCGGTGAAATGGTGGTCAATCTTGGCCACGGTTTGATAGGAACTTGTCCGCGACGAACTGGGATAGTGAATGACACCGCTTACCCCGTCCGCCGACTGAGGTGCATTCGGATAGAGCGCCAAAATCTTCTGTACCGTCGGATCGATGGGCAATCCATAGACGTTATTGGAACTGGAGGGGCTAAGGTCAACCGGCACAGTTGTCGAACCGAGAGTACTGGGATCGATATAAGTGAAATTGAACACGCCGGTTTTGAAGGCCTGCGTAGGTACCACTGCGGTACCCGTCAAAGTTGTAACAAACCGATCCATCTCGTCATTGAAGAAGAAAAACGTCTTGTTTTTGCGAATAGGTCCACCGATCGAAAAACCAAACTGATTTCGGACGTATGGGTCCTGGGGACCTTCGCTGGCCCGGTTGAACCAGTCGCGGGCCCCTCCAAAAGCGTTCCAGCGCCCGAATTCGTAGGCGTTGCCGTGAAATTCATTGGTACCGCTCTTGGTCACCACGTCGATGATGGCGCCGGTGTTGCGCCCGAATTCCGCATTGAAATTGTTCGTAATGACGCGAAATTCCTGAGTCGATTCCGGATCTGCGCCGAGCACTCCACCTGCGATTCCCGGTACCGAAGTGTCGTTGTTATCCACGCCATCCAAAAGAAAATTATTGTTCCGCTCCCGCGCACCATTCACGGTGTAGCCGCCCAGCCGGCTGTTGGTCTGTGACGTGCCGGGAGACAACAGGACGAGTTCATAGGGATTGCGTGTAATCAGCGGCAGTTCCTTGATGGCCCGTTCATCCACCAGATTGCTGACCTGCGAGGTTTCAAGATCCACATCGGGGATCTGGTCGGCGCGCACCTGAACTTCTTCGGTGACCGCGCCCGGCTCCAACTCCACGTTCACGGAAAGCACCTGGGCCACGGTAAGCTGCACATTGGAGGCATGGAAGGTCTTGAAGCTCGCCATTTTCACCGTGATATCGTAGGCAGCAGGCGGCAGGGACGGAATGCTGTAAGCTCCCGTGCCGCTGCTGGTCGCAGTGCGGACGGCGTTAGACCCCAGATTCCGGACGGTGATTTCCGCGCCCGACACGACCGCGCCCGCCGAATCCGTCACCGTGCCTTGGATCGAACCGGTCTGGGCCAGCGCCAGCGTGGCGCACAGCAGCATCGTCAGGATGCTTCCCCAAAAAAGTCTTAAGCTCTGCATCTGTTTCTCTCCTTGACTCATCAAGCCGTTCGCAAGTCATCGGGCCGGCTGCGACCAATTCTCGCGACTTGTCGGCGGGGCGGACAATGAATGCCAGAAAATTCTTCCCGGCTGGAAAACACGCCCCGAGTGCCACTCTACGACAGGCCTCTGCGCGGTCGATATGGCAATTGGCTGGCCAGTCAAGATGTCTATGTGAAGTATTTAATTCGGCGGGACTTAGCTGACCAGCGGAATCAACAAAGACAGCAGTACTTTAGTCACACCTACGGAGTTGTAG
>CAVWSP010000029.1:0-66776 GCA_963757835.1 Terriglobia bacterium
ATCAACATGGTATTGCACGAACAGGTTGAAATTGTGGGACGAAGGCTGCTTAGAAGGAAACCGGCACCAAGCGGTTCATAGCCAACCAATTTGTGTCCGCCCGCTACTCTGCGGATAGTTCCGCGCCTTCAGTCATGATCCGAAGGTATTTCGAATAAACAAATATCTTGTTCCAATTTCTTCCGCTGTTTTCTTTGACAATTTCAAGCTTCTGAAGCGCCTGCATTGCGTTGGTGACGGCGGGATAGCTTAAGCGGAGATCCTTCGACGCAGTGGATATGGTTAAGTACGGTTTTTTTTGAAGAAGTCCATGCACAAGAAGCGTCGAGCCTCGAATTCGTCCTAGCTTCTCAATCCTAGCGCGATCTCGTTGAAAAAGCCGCAGGACCTCATGCGATGTCGTGACTGCCTGTTGTGCCGTCTCGAGAACCGCCGTAAAGAAAAATATCAGCCACTCCTCCCAGTTACCTTCAAACCGAACCTTTTGCAGCAGGTCATAATACTTGGTTCGATGTGTCTTGAAGTACAAGGACAGAAATAGCAAGGGCTCTACCAGTACGCCGTCTGCCACCAACATCAACGTGATCAACAATCGCCCCAGCCGCCCGTTGCCGTCGAGAAAAGGATGAATGGTTTCAAACTGGACATGGATGAGGGCGGCTTTCACCAGTACCGGCAAGGACTTGTGCTCATGATAAAAGTTCTCAATCTGGCCCATGAGGGGTACGACTTCGTCCCTCGGTGGCGGAACATACGCAGCGTTACCCGGTCGCGAACCATCGATCCAATTCTGGCTGGCGCGAAACTCTCCAGGATCTTTGGTTTGGCCCCTTCTCTTTGCAAGCAATACTCCATGCATTTCCTTGATCAGCCGGATTGATATTGGGAAATCTTGCTTCAACTTTTTGAGGCCGAACTGTAGAGCCGAGACGTAGTTGGATACTTCGACAACATCGTCGGTCGGGGTCCCGCCAAGCTGTTTGCTCTCGAACAGTAAGAGCTCCGACAGAGACGATTGCGTACCTTCAATTTGAGATGACAGCACTGCTTCCTTGCGAACATAGAAATAGAGGAACAGTTGTAAATCCGGAAGGAGGCGAGCAAGGCCGTCCAGACGGCCGAGCGCCAGATTGGCTCGCTCCATCAAATCAAGCAAGTCAACCTGGAATTCGATGGCAGGAGCCGGCGGCAAGGGCTTGGGGACAAAGCTTTTGAACGTTTCCGGGCTCGAACCCTGTACTACCAGCTTTCCTTGTAATCCTCTTTTCATCCGCGCAATCACCAAATTTCCGAAAGCTTAAAAGCTTTATTCACATTTAAGTTTTAGCACGTAATACTTAAATGCTCAACAAGACTTTCACCAAAGCTTAAAAGTGCTCTCTTGACCCATTGCTCTCAAGTAGTTGGGACCACCTCCAGAGTACCTCCGCTTCATCTGCGAATCGATTTTCTGCAATAATGTCTGCTCATGCCCACGTTTCTCCCTGTCGACGAACAACTCGCCTACATCAAAAAAGGCTCGGCTGAAATTGTGAAGGAGTCCGAGCTTCGCGCCAAGCTGGAGAAGTCTCTTGCTTCCGGCAAACCCTTGCGGGTAAAAGCCGGCTTCGATCCGACCGCGCCCGATCTCCATCTTGGCCACACCGTGCTTTTGCGCAAGCTCAAGCACTTTCAGGACCTCGGACACACCGTCATTTTTTTGATCGGCGATTTTACCGGCATGATTGGCGATCCCACCGGACGCTCGGTCACCCGTCCGCCGTTGAGCGCGGAAGAAATCATGCGCAACGCCAAGACTTACATGGCGCAGGTGTTCAAGATTCTCTCCCAGGCCAAGACCGAGACTCGCTTCAACAGCGAATGGTTTGACAAAATGAAGCCCGCCGACTGGATCCGGCTTGCCGCCAAGTTCACAGTCTCGCAGATGCTCGAGCGCGAGGACTTCCACAAGCGCTTCCAGGAAGAAAAACCCATCGCCCTGCACGAACTCCTGTATCCGCTGGCGCAGGGATACGACTCGGTCGCGCTTCAGGCCGACGTCGAACTGGGCGGCACCGATCAGAAATTCAATCTGCTGGTCGGCCGCGAAATGCAGCGCGCCTACGGCCAGGAGTCGCAGGTGGTGCTGACCACGCCCATCATCGAAGGCCTCGACGGCGTGCAGAAAATGTCAAAGTCGTTGGGCAACGCCATCGGCATCCAGGAGCCGCCGCTCGAAATGTACGGCAAGGTGATGTCGATTTCCGATCCAATGATGTGGCGGTACTACGAGCTGCTCACGGATGCCCAGCTGTCCGAGATCGAAAAGATGAAGCGCGAGTCGCATCCCATGGACGCTAAGAAAGATCTGGCGCGGCGCATCGTGACTGACTTTCACTCGGCGGAGGCGGCGGCGAAGGCGGCTGAGGACTGGGGGAAGCAGTTCCAGAAAGGCGATGTGCCGGAGGATGTCGAAGAGGTCGAGGCGTCGGTGGAAGTATCCGCAGATGGCCTGGTGAGATTGGACAAACTGCTGGCGCGTGAAGGCCTGGCGGACTCAGTCAGCGACGCGGTGCGGAAGCTCAAGCAGAAAGCCGTGAAGGTGAATGGCGAAGTTAAGACCGATTCCGTCGTTTCGCTGGATCTCAAGCAACCAATCGTCCTGCAGGTAGGAAGAAAAATTAAGAAAATCCGCGCTATCACTTCGACGGGAACAAAGTCTATCGACCCGAAACTGTCATCCTGAGCGGAGCAATCCGATTCGCTTTGCGAATCGGATTGTGGAGTCGAAGGACCCCTACCTTATTCGAACACTTTCAGAAAATAGGGTGTAAGCCTGACGAACCCCGGCATTTTTGGTGAGGTAGGGGTCCTTCGACCGCTTCGCTCAGATGACAATGCACGAGCGAGGACGCTCGCGCCTACATTTGGCCTAGGGCAGCAGGCCGAACACGCCTACGCTATTTGTGGTGCCCACGAACACTTTTCCATTCACTACCGTGGGGGTGATGAACTTGTTGCCCGAACCGAACTGATCGCGGCTGCCGCTGGCCTGGTTGCTGTTGTAGAGTTCATGCAGATTGCTGGCATCGTAGGCGTGCAGCACGGCTGGACTGGAATTTTGCGCCGCCCACACGATGGCGTTACTGGTGCCGTTTGCCGAAATGCTTGGAGTCGTCCCCGGGTAACCGAAGGTGTTGCTGCTTTGGTACGCCGGACCGCTCCCGAACCTGCGCATTGGTAATCTTGAAGGCTTTGAGTCGCGTCTCCGACCGCGCCGTAATAGAGCGTTCCGTTGAAGTACGCGGGCATGCTGAATACTCCGCCGCCCAGCACTCCGGTGAGCTCCTGATAGACATTGTTGCTGCTGGCGTTGAACTTGCCCATCGCGTCCCGGTTGACTACGTAGATGTGGCCGTCTTTACCCGCGCCCACGGCCAGATGGCGCACGTTTCCGCTGCCGTCGGTGAGGTCAGGCAGCACCAGCGCTCCGCCGGAGCCGAGATCGGCGTCGGAGGCATTTTCCTGCGCTTGATTGCTCATCTCGAAGTAGTCCGCCACCGACAATCCGCCGGTAGTGGAAATCTTCATGAATGCATTGCCGTAGTTGCCGTTGCTGGGAAAGCCGCTGGCGTCGAGTGTAGTGCCGAAATCTCCGTTGGCATCGAGCAGATAGATATTTCCCGCGCTGTCCGCGGCCGGCCCGGTGTCGGCCATCCAGATGGCGCCTTCGCTGCCATTGGGAACCAGGTTGAGGACCGTCGTCTGCGCCAGCGTGGTCTGGTTGTATCCCATGATCCAGCCGGTGTATGGGCGAATGTCGCAATGCGACGCCCAGGTGGTATACACCACGCCGTTCAGCAGAAGCAACGCCGCCCGATCTTTATATTGCGCCGGATCGAAGACTACCCGTCCACTGCTGCTGTTATCTCCGGTCCCAGGGAAAGAGGCCTCGATCGATTTCGGTCCGCCGAACATTTCCGCGCCGGTAGTGACATCGAGCGCGTGCAGGCGCTGGAAGTAAGTGGAGCCGGATTTTGACATGGCTACCACGTAGATCACGCCGTGCGTGCCCGCACTGCGGTCAATCACCGGCGTGGCCGTGATTCCGATCTCCGGATTTACCTGGTCGCAGCCTCGGGTGTCGCTGGTACTTTCTCCCGAGCCCAGGGTCGTAATCTTCCACAACTGGGCGCCGGAATCTGCGTCAAAGGCGTAAACGCTGCCATGCTCGGTCGCGACGTAGAGCACGTTGTGGGTGCCGCCCGCGATGTTGGCGAGGCTGGACAAGTAGAGTGGCTGAGCATCAACTTTTCCATCGACCGAAAGCGAGCGCAGTTTGCCGAAGGTGCTGGAGTTGACGTTGGCAACGGTCAGGGCCGTCTCTTTCAAGTTCTGTCCGGTGCGGGCGATGTCATTGTGATAGGTCAACACGTCAACCACGCTCGGGGGCGGAGGCGTGCTGCTCACGGTCAGGGTCGCGGCATTGCTGGTGGCGCTGCCCACGGAATTAGTGACCACTACACGGAACTGGGCGCCGTTGTCGGTTGTCGATACCGCGGGCGTGGTGTAACTGGCCGACGTCGCGCCTGAAATCGCCGACTGGTTCTTCTGCCACAGGTAAGTCAAGGGGGTGCTTCCCGTTGCGGTCGCGGAAAAGGTCGCGGTCTGGCCCGGCGCTACGGTCTTGTTCGCGGGCTGCTTCGTGATCGCGGGAGCCGTGTGGCTCGGAGGCGGGGGAGAAGTAGATGCAATGCTCCCGCCGCAACCCGTCAGGGTCACGATCCAACTCAAGGATAGGCACACTGCAACATAGGCGGACAAACGCATGGCTGGGAGACTCCCTCAAGGAAATGGCTGGAAACAGGGTCTTTTAACTTTCAGGCCAGATGCAAGGAGTATGTCACTTCCGGGGCGCAAACTCAAGCCAACGGAGGAGGACGAAAGGTGCTCTGCGTTCAGGCAAGATCGGCTGAACCGAGCGCCCATGGGGCATCTCCAGCTGGTCTCATTTCCAGGATGGGCGCGCAGTTCAGGGCATCATGCTGAGCTTGCGAAGCATCTGGCGTGAAGCACGTGCGCGGCTGGTGCAAGGCGGACACTGTGCACGCCGAATCCTTCGGGACTGCGGTCCCTCAGGATGACCCCTGGGTGGCTTGGGGGGATTCTTCAAAACTGACCCATTTACCCTCCAGCTCATCCCTTCGACTTCACTATGCAATGTTTGTTACTCTCGGGCGGCGCAAAATGCGAGTTGCCGCCATCCTTGGATTGGGTTCGTCGGCTGGGCATCTCCAGCCCTTCGCGCGCGGCTCGGATGCTGAATGGCAGTTGGGCATGCCGGCCAGCCCCACCGATGCGGATGCCATCCTGATTTTTGGCGGTGACGGCACGGTGCACCGTCATCTGCCGCAACTGGTCAAGCTGGGGCTTCCGGTGCTGGTCGTCCCGCATGGCAGCGGTAATGATTTTGCCCGGGCGCTGAAGTTGCCCAGCGTGGGTGACGCGCTGGCGGCGTGGCGCCAGTTCGTTTCCGGACGCGGCGGCGTGCGCCAGATTGATTTGGGCGTCATCGCGCCTGCCGTTCCGCCGGACGCGGGCGGGGCGCCTGCGCCACACGAACCTGGAACCGAGCGCTACTTCTGCTGTGTGGGCGGGGTCGGTCTCGATGTCGAGATCGCGCGCCGCGCCAACCGCCTTCCCCGCGCCCTGCGCCGGCGCGGCGGCTATCTGCTCAGCCTTCTGCCTGCCCTGGCCGCATTCCGGCCGGTCGGGGTGAGGCTGCAGGCCTCGCTCGGAGCAGACGCTTTGAGTACCCGCTTCGCCGGGGCCGCGATGGTAGTGGCCTTTGCCAACACTCCCACTTATGGTGGAGGCATCAGGATTGCGCCCGGCGCTCGGCTCGACGATGGGAAGCTGGAGGTCTGCGTGGTTGAGGCCATGGCAAAAGTGCGCCTGCTGCGACTGTTTCCGTCGGTCCTTTCCGGACGTCATCTGCGCCTTCCGGAGGTCAGGTATTTCCAGGCGGAGCGGCTGCGAATCGAAACCGAACAACCATCAGACGTTTACGCCGATGGCGAGTATGTCTGTTCTACCCCCGTGCAGGTGAGGGTTGCGGCGGGCGCGCTGCGGGTGATCTCGCCGTGACGTGGAGCCTCTACCTCTCGCCGTGAAAGCTTCCTGAAGCTCCGCCGAATCTTTATACTGGGGATGCCGTAAGAATAGCGCCGGAGTTGGATTCAAGGGTCAATCCTGAGGAACTGTCATGCGTGATATCAGGCGTAACCTAACCCGCTACGCTCTGGCGGTACTGGCAGCAGTAGCCGCTCTGTTGCTTCGCAAATTCCTGGATCCCCTTATCGGGGACCAATACCCGTATAACACCATGTTTCTGGCGGTGGTCTTTTCCGCCTGGTATGGCGGCATCGGGCCCGCGATTGTCACGATGGTGCTGGGAGCCGGCGCTATTCTGTACTGGTTTCTGCCGCCTTACAACTCGTTCGTACTCAAGGGTTCGGCCGAGGTTTTCGGGCTGGTGGTTTTTCTTCTCCTTTCCTCCGCTATTTCTTTGCTGGGAGAATCCACGCGACGTCAGGTGGCGAAGCGTGAAATCGCCGAGGCGGCCTTACGGGAAGGCGAAACCAGCACCCGGTTCAGCCTGGAAGCCGCCAACGTGGGCACCTGGGAATGGGACATGCGGACGGGCAACGTCCGCTGGTCGGACAACATGGAGAAGATTCACGGGCAGGCCCCCGGATCTTTCAGCGGAAATTTCGACAGTTTTCTTCAGGGTGTGCATCCCGATGACCAGGTAACTATTCCCCTGCTGATCCAGCAGGCCATTGCCGGCGACGGAAAGTACAGCGTGCTTTACCGGCAATGCCGGAGCGATGGCACCTTCGGCTGGATGGAGGGAAAGGGACAGGTTTTTTACGACGATGCCGGCAGGCCCACCCACATGCGCGGCGTCTGCACCGACGTTGCAGAGCGCAAGCAGGTCGAAGATGACCTCCGCAAGGAGCGCGAGAACCTTGAAGCCCGCATCGACGAACGCACTTCCAAACTGAATGCCGCGAATCGGAGTCTGCGTGTGCTCTCCGGCCGATTGATGCAGATTCGAGACGATGAATCGCGCCGCCTGGCCCGGGAATTGCACGACAGCGTTGGGCAACTGCTCGCCGCGCTCAGTATGAACAATGCGGTGGTGGGTGGTGAAGCGAATCACTTGAGTCCGGCGGCGGCGAGGGCATTCGCTGAAAACGTCGGCCTGGTCAGCCAGATAAGCGCGGAAATCCGCACCATTTCGCACCTTCTGCATCCGCCGCTGCTGGATGAAGCCGGGCTGGCGTCGGCCCTGCGATGGTATGTGGAAGGGTTTTCAGAACGCAGCGGGATCAGGGTCGATCTGGAGATGTCCGACGAACTGAGACGCTTGCCGAATGAAGTCGAAATCTCGATCTTCCGCACCGTGCAGGAATGCCTGACCAATATTCATAAGCACGCGGAGAGTCCTACGGCGACGATTCGTCTCATCCATCAAGGGGACAACTTGAGACTCGAGATTGAAGACGCGGGCAAAGGAGTGCCGCCCGAGAAGCAGTCTCTGCTGACCTCGTACGGATCGAGGGGAGTCGGGGTGAGCGGGATGCGAGAACGCCTGGGGCAACTGGGAGGCAGCCTGGATATCCACTCGGGCGCAAATGGAACGCGCGTCACAGCTGTTTTGCCCATTAAGAGCCCGGTGGCGGCGGTGCGGGATATCGCCTGAGCACGGCCAGCCGGTCAAGCTCCTGAACGGGCAGTCATCCACGGACGGTCATCGGGTTGCTTCTTCGATGGCCTTCATGTCGTCCGCCGACAGCGCAATCTCGGCGGCCTTGAGGTTTTCTTCCAGATGCGCCACCGATGATGTCCCCGGAATCGGCAGCATCACCGGACTACGGCGCAGCAGCCAGGCCAGTGAAAGCTGCGCGACCGTCGATCCATGACGCTTCGCCACCTGATCCAGCTCGCCGCCTGGTTTTGCCAGTTTGCCGGCAGCCACGGGGAACCAGGGAATAAAGGCCAGCCCGTGCTTCTCGCAATACTGCAGTACATCTTCGTGCTGCCTGTCGCCGACGTTATATAGATTCTGAACGCTGACGATTTTGATCACCTTGCGGGCCTGATCAATCTCCTTCGGCTTTACCTCGCTTAGCCCGACGTGCCGGATCTTGCCTTGACTCTGCAGCTTCGCAATCGCTCCCAGCGACTCTTCCACGGGAACTTTCGGGTCAATCCGGTGCAACTGCCAGAGGTCGATTACATCGGTCTTGAGATAACGCAAACTCATCTCCACCTGTTGCACCAGGTACTCGGGACGGCCCAACTGGGCCCATTTATCCGGCCCCTGGCGGGTAAATCCGGCTTTGGTGGCCACCACCAGCCCTTTGGGAAAAGGCGCGAGCGCTTCTCCGATCAGGGGTTCACTGACCGCGGGCCCGTAGCTGTCGGCGGTATCAATAAAGTTCACGCCTAGTTCGACCGCGCGCTTGAGAACTCGTTTGGCTTCGTTCCGGTCTTTGGGCTCTCCCCAAACGCCTTTGCCGGTCAGGCGCATGGCGCCGTAGCCGAGGCGGTTTACTTCAAGATCGCCGCCAAGTTTGAAAGTCTTTGCTGGTGTGCTCATAGGTTCCTGGTTCCTCGATGTCTATCGACGCGCAATTTTCCGGCCTCGTAGTATTGATGCCATTCCCGGCGATCCGGTTCACGGATTTCCTTGTCGTATTGAGCTGCGGCGGGGACGAACCAGAGAAAAATCGTCGGGTCTGGAAACTGGAAACCGGAAACCAGAAACTGGGAAACGATCACTCCCGTACCAGTTCCACCCGCCGGTTGCGGGCGCGACCGGCCAGCGTGTCATTGGGCTCTTTGGGACGGGTAGCGCCAAAACCCTGAGGCGTGAGGCGCGCTGCGGCAATGTGATAGCGGGTCACGAGCGCCGACTTCACCGCCTCGGCGCGGCGCTGCGACAGGTCGAGGTTGTATTGATCGCCGCCGATATTATCGGTGTGGCCTTCCACCCGCAGCTTCCAGGTGGGATTGTGATTGAGCGCGTCGGCGATTTCGCGCAGCACCGGCTCCGATTCAGGTTTGATCTTGTCACTGGCGAAGTCGAAGTAGATACCGTAAACCTCGGCCTGTCCCTTCTGCTTCAACTCCTGCTCGATATGCTGGCCGCCGGCCGTGCCTGCGCCAGCACCGGCGGCAGAACTGGATGGGCCAGCCGCCGGAGCGGTGGCGGGAGCGGCCGGATAAGAAATTTTCACCACCTGCAGCGTGTCACTCCCGGCCAGCTTCCAGGCCAGGGCCAGAGGATTGTCGAGGTCATCGAGAAAGTAGAAATCGGCCAGCCCGTCGTCGGTGTTGCATTGGGCATGCACTGCCGGAAGCGAAACCCGCTGGTCGTTCAGCAGCACTGGAAACGAGGTCAGGCCTTCAACCCGCTTCAGGGTGCACTGCCCCTTGCCCATATCGGCCAGGTCTTTGGTTTCTTTCGATGCGCCCGTAGCGCCGCCGCCTGCCATCTGGCCCAGGGCGCCGAGCAGCGATCCCGCCATGCCCTTGAGACCGCCGATGCGGAAGCTGAATTCTGTTTCTCCCTTGCCCTTGAGCTCGGAGAGCACTTCCCGCGAAACGCTGATGGCAGTTGATCCGGGCATGACTTCGGGTTGGCTGGGACCAAACCACTGCATGTAGTCGTGCGCGCTTCGCAGGTCCTCGGCGCGAACCGTGCGCGAGCCGGTAACCGAGCCGCCCGACTTCGGAGCTTTGTCGCCGCTGAGTTTCTGCAGGCCCTCCAGAGGATTGGGAACATTGTCGGCGCGGTAAGAGAGGCGCACCGCGGAAGCCGTCACCTGCTGGATTTGTTTGATGGACTCGTAGTCTCCGCCGAACTGGGCAATGGCCGTTACTACCGTGAGCCCGGGACGCAGCGGGATTTTGCCTCCGGATTCAGGGCCGGAGGAGGGCGTCCAGGCGGGGAAGGAAAGTGGGGCCGAATTCGAGGAACTGCTCCCGGATGATCCCTGGGAGCCCGTAGAGCCCTTTGAGGGTCCAGCGCCCAGCGCTCCAGCCAGCTTGTTCAGGTCGTTTGATTTATAAGCCTGACGGATTTCGTCGGCCTTCTTCTTGGCGCGATAGCCGATGTAAACGCAACTACCCATGACGGCCAGGACGATGAGCAGAATAAAGACCAGAAAAGCTACCAGGACCTTGACCAGGACACTGCTGCCCTGCGCGGCGGGTTGGGTCAACGGTTGGGGAGGCGCGGCGACTGGAGGAAGTGGCGGCGGGAAGGAGGATTGCACTGGAGGCGCGGGCGCGGAAGGCTGGGCCAGACGGGCGCCACATTTGTCGCAGAAGCTGCCTGCGCCCACTGGGGATCCGCATTGTCCGCAAAACGGCATAGGGTAGCTCCCAGCGGCGGCAAAGAGCCAGCCTCAGGCGCTAAAGCGCGCCAGAGTCTCGGCGCCTGAGCGGCACGAGTGAACTCGTGCCCTTCCACATGCGGGTACTCAGCTCTGGTCGACACGACTGAAGCCGTGCCTTTCCACATCCCTCCGAGGGATGCAATCAACGCGATCGAGACTACAGGCGGCCGGCGATCTTGCTCGCCATCTTTTTGGCCGCGTCCGTACTCACTCCGGATTCGCGCAGGTCGATGTTTACCATGACGTCGCCCTTACGCATCATGAGAGCCGAGTTTCCGGGTGCGATGTAAGTCTCATCGCCGATGCCTTCCACGGTGGTGAAAGTGTCCATACCGGAAATATGCTTCATGGCGCCGTGCGCGATCCCCATGGTGATGCCGCCGTTCTCCCAGGTGTATTCCACATCGAAATGCTGCCCGTTGGAGCCGTAGGAATATTCGCAGACGGAAGTGCCGCGCTGCTCCACCGACTCCACCGTCTGGCCCAGAGCATCGGACGCCTCACTGGTGGTCAACATGGCGCAGGGCTGCCGCTTGCCGGTGTAGGGCTTGGCGTTGGTGTGCATCGACTCCGAGAACTCATGGGTCTTTTGCTTGACCCGGTAGGCAATGTAGGCACAGCTGCCCGCCACCGCCAGGATGAGGAAGACGAAGAAGGCCAGCACGCCGATGAGGATCTTCATCCCCGTGCTGCTGCCCTTCGAAGCCGGGGCGGCAGGCGCCGGAGGCATCACCGTTCCCACCGGCGCAGCCGGCGCGGCCGGCTGAGTGGCGCCGCACTTGGTACAGAATTTCGCTCCCTCGGCCAGCGGGTTTCCACAACTTACGCAGAATGCAGCCATTTAGATGATCCTTTCCCTTGGGTCACCGGCCGCAAAAGCCAGTAGGGGCGCAATGTTACGAAGCCTTTGGACGTGCGTCAAGGGGCATTCGGGAAGCCGTTTCCCGTTTGGTGGGGCGCCGACGAAAACCTAGAAACTGGGAACTGCCCCAAGTGCTAAACTATGCCATCTGTATGGCTGAAAACGGACGTTCGCGCACATTTCTCTGGATTGTGATTGGAGGAGGGGTCTTCTTCCTCTTCGTGCTGGCCGTGTTTACCCTGGTCTATCTCGCCCTGCATGCCGGAGGGGAGAACGCCTCGTTCCGCGCCAGTTTTGGAGACAAGATCGGCGTGGTTGAACTCGAAGGCGTCATTCTCGATCCCGGCACCGTGGTGCAGCAGATCAAGAAGTTCGGCGACGACGATTCCATCAAGGCCATCATCATCCACGTAAATTCACCGGGCGGCGGAGTGGCCGCCTCGGAAGAGATTTATCGCGAAGTCAAACGGGTCCGCGACGAGAAGAAGAAGCACATCGTGGCTTCCATTGAAACCGTGGGCGCCAGCGGCGCCTACTATGTTTCCTCCGCTACCAACAAGATCTATGCCGACAACGGCAGCGTCGTGGGTTCGATCGGCGTCATTTCCGAGTGGGTCAACTATGGCGACCTGCTGCGCTGGGCCAAGCTGAAGCCGGAGGTGCTGACGGTTGGGGAATACAAGAGCACGGGCGATCCTACGCGCGATATGACCCCCAAGGAACGCGCCTACCTGCAGTCGCTGATCGATAACATGTATGGCCAGTTCGTCAAGGCCGTGGCCGATGGACGCCACGCCAAAGTGGATGACATCAAAGCCGTAGCCGATGGACGGGTTTGGACCGGTGAGCAAGCCCTTTCCATGCACATGATCGACCAGATTGCCGACTTCGAAGCGGCGGTGGACGACACCGCCAAGGCGGTCGGCATCACCGGCAAGCCCGTCCTGGTGCACCCCGAGAAGGACCGCAAAACCGCGCTCGATTTGCTGTTCGGGGATGTTTCCCAGTGGCTGCCCACCCGGGAAAAGCTGATGGACCAGCACACCGGGTTCTACTATTTGTGGAAGTAGAAGCTGCGCCCTTAGGCAAGCCGCGGCAGGTTAGCCGCGGAGTGGTGTCCTGGGCAAGCCCGCGGCAGGTTAGCCGCGAAGCGGCGCAAGAATATAGCCCAGGGCGCAAGCCCTGGGTAAGCTCCGAGACATGATCGAGCTCCGAAAAAGCGAAAGAAACCTAAACCCTGGAACCCGGCCAGAAAGCTTGCACGGAAAAGCCGCTTGCATAGAACCCCTGAAATTTGAGAAGTTTATACAGGATTGCGGCTCCCAACCAAGTCGCCATCCCGTATAATCCAGACGGATTGAGGAGCGTATGACAAAAGCTGATCTGATCGACGAAGTCTCCAAACTGGCGGAATTAACGCGCAAAGACAGCGAAGTGATTGTGGAGACCATCTTTGACAGCATCGTGCGCTCGCTCCGCGTGGGCGATAAGATCGAGATTCGCGGCTTTGGCAGCTTCCGCACCCGCCAGCGCAAACCTCGCGTCGGCCGCAATCCGAAGACCGGCGAGCGGGTAGAAGTTCCCGCCAAAAAGATTCCGTTCTTCAAGCCCAGCAAAGAGTTGAAAGATCTGGTCAATACGGGAGGCGGGCAAACTCCAGCCCCACCGGCGCCGCCCGCACCACCCACTCCAGGCCCCGCGTAGGAGAGGCATCGTCACCACCCACGTAGGGGCGGACGCCTCGTCCGCCCGGCCGAGCAAAGCTCGGCTATTCAGTCCCCTGGCAAAATCCCAACAATCTCCGCGGAAGCTTTGCCGTCTTTTACTTGCAGCCGCCCAATCGTCACCGGCAGCCGAAATCGCCTGGGTCCTGCGCTTCCCGGATTGAAATAAAGCACGCCATTCCTCGCTTCTATCTTGGCCGAGTGCGTGTGGCCGCTGATCACAACGCCAAATCCCGCAGCCTCAGGTTTCAGATCCAGATCGTTCAGGTTATGGAGAATGTAGATAGCGGCGCCGGCGACTTCCAGCAGGTTTGTGGCGGGCATTTTGAGGGCCCAAGCGTCGCGGTCCACGTTGCCGCGAATCGCGGTTACCGGAGCAATCTTGGCAAGCCGCTTGAGAATGTCGGGATCGCCGATGTCGCCGGCATGGATGATGTAGTCAGAACCGCGCAGAGCAGCAAGAGCCTCGGGGCGAAGCAGGCCATGCGTATCGGAGATAACGCCGATGAACCTATGCATTCAAGATTAGCAAGAGCCGGGCCTGTGTGGGTCGTATTCATCCGTGAGTGAGAGCCGGGATTGTGTGATGACACTCCTGTCCGACGCCTTTGAAGTTTATTCTAGTTTGGACCCTGCAGTTATCAGAGGGCCGCCGGGGCGCTGAGAAAAAAAGAAAGGCAAAAGCGTGGGACAGGAGGGTCCGACCCACGCAGGCCCCTGGGCACAGTCCCGGACTCTTCTGCTCAATCAGTCCCTTGATCTTCACCACGAAATCGGACGCCGGCATGTCTTCGGTTTTTTCTTTGCCGCGGGTGCGGACATTTACCTTGCCAGCCTCGGCTTCCTTATCGCCGACCACCAGCAGGAATGGCACCTTCTGCATGGCATGTTCGCGGATCTTGGCGTTCATCTTCTCGTTGCGGGCGTCCACGTGTACGCGAACGCCAACTGCTTTGAGCTGGTCAGCAACTTTGTTCGCATACTCCGCGTGACGCTCGCTGATCGGAATCATCACCGCCTGTACCGGCGACAGCCACACGGGGAACGCCCCGGCGTAGTGCTCGATCAGCACGCCAAAGAAACGTTCGACCGATCCGTACAAGGCCCGGTGCACCATCACCGGCTGCTTGCGCGATCCATCTTCGGCGACGTATTCCAGGCCGAAGCGCTGCGGCAGGTTGAAATCGAACTGCACCGTGGAAAGCTGCCACAGGCGCCCGATGGCGTCCACCAGCTTGATGTCGATCTTCGGACCGTAGAACGCGGCTTCTCCAGGAATGGTGGTGTATTCGATGTTGAGTTCCTTGAGAACTTTTTCCAGCGAACTGGTGGCCCCGTTCCACTGCTCGTCGCTGCCCACGAAATTTCTGCGATCGGCGGGGTTCCAGGTCGAAAGTTCGGTCTGGAATTTATCGAATCCGAAGTCCTTGAGCACATCGCGGGCAAACTCGACGCAATCCGCGATCTCTTTTTCGATCTGCTCCGGGGTGCAGAAAATATGCGCGTCGTCCTGGGTGAAGCCGCGCACCCGCAACAGGCCATGCATCACGCCCGAACGCTCGTAGCGATACACCGTGCCCAGTTCGCCCAGGCGAACCGGCAGGTCGCGATACGATTTCAGCGAGTCCTTATAAATCAGGATGTGGAACGGGCAATTCATGGGCTTCAGGCGGTATTCGGCGTCGTCGAGTTCCATGACGTCGAACATATTCGACGCGTAGTAGCCTTCGTGCCCCGAGGTCTGCCACAACTGCCGTCGCGCCACGTGTGGCGTGTACACCAGCGAGTAGCCGCGCTTCAGATACTGGTCACGCATCCAGTCTTCCATCTCTTTGCGGATGATGCCGCCCTTGGGATGCCAGAAAATCAGTCCCGGCCCGGCCAGCTCTTGGATCGAAAACAGATCAAGCTGCTGGCCCAGCACGCGATGGTCGCGCTTCTTGGCCTCTTCCTGCTTGTTCAGGAAATCGTCCAAGTCTTTTTTCGAGAAGAATGACGTCCCGTAAATGCGCTGCAGCTGCGGGTTCTTCTCGTCGCCCAGCCAATAGGCGCCGGCAATGTTCAGCAGCTTGAAGGCCTTGATCTTTCCCGTCGAAGGGATGTGCGGGCCGCGGCAGAAATCGAGAAACTTGCCCGTCTTGTAGATGGAAATCTTTTCATCGGGCTGGGTAAACTGCTCGATGAAGTGGCACTTCATGAAGTCGCCTTCGCCCTTGAACTTCGCGAGCCCTTCGTTGCGCGGTAGAAATTCGCGCGCGTAAGGGATGTCCTGCTGTACCAGTTCCTGCATCTTCTTCTCGATCTTCTGCAGATCTTCCGGCGTGAACGGAGTGGGACGATAGAAATCGTAAAAGAAGCCGGTGTCGGTCGGCGGCCCGTGGCCCAGCTTGGTCTCGGGAAATAATTCGAGCACGGCCGCGGCAAGAAGATGCGCCGACGAATGCCGGTACACTTCGAGCGCCTCAGGATCGCGATCGGTCAGCAGTCGAAGGTCGGTATCTTTTTCCAGCGGCCGGGTCACGTCAATGAGGTCGCCGTTAGTTTTGGCGACGAGAGTGGCATCGGCCAGACGCTGGCCAATGGATTTCGCGATATCGAGCGCGGTCGTCCCCTTTGGGACGTCTTTTACCGACCCGTCAGGAAGCTTGACGTGGATGCTGTCTGCCATAGGTTAGGTTCGATGTGGAATGTTTTCAGTTTATTGGAGGGTACGGGGCGGGTCAAACCCATCGCGGGGATGACATGAGGCGGTGTACTTAGCGCCGGCAAGGCCGCGAGGCAATGAGTTTAACAGCGATTGATTGTTAGCTGGGAAGCCCGATTCGAAATTGGCCATCCGTTTAGTCCGCCGCGCCTAAAAATAGTGCGGTTTCTGTGGAACGTTTGGGCCCTCATGACGTATATCGCTTTGGGGTTTCCAACGTGCTCAACAAGACAGTCGCAACAATCATTTCGTTTTTCATTTGCATCTCGTTCGCTCGGGCTGCCGATCGTAGCGTGGTGGTCGGCGGCGTTCGTATCCATATTTCGGAGTCTGGCGCGGGTCCGACCGTGGTCTTCGAATCGGGAATGGGAGAGGACACCGGCACGTGGAACGACGTGCGCCCTGAAATTGCGAGATTTGCGCATACCGTGGCATATGATCGCCCCGGACTCGGCCGATCCGAGCGGACGTCCCTGCCCCGCAACGTTGTGCAAATGGCTACCGATCTCCATGCGGTTCTGGAAGCGGCAAAGCTCACCCCTCCCTACGTGCTCGTCGGACATTCGCTCGGCGGAGCGATTGTCCAGGTCTTCGCTCATCGTTACCCGGACGAGGTTGCAGGACTGGTCCTGGTCGATCCCGAGGATGGACGCGTTATTGAACTGTTACATTCGCGAATGGGTGCCACGGAGTGGACGGCGCGTCAGAAGGCTGTGGATGAAGCCATGCCGAAGATGCCGCCACAAATAAGAGCAGAACTAAGGGCTGCTGATGACAGTGGGGAGGATGTTGCCCGGGCGGTTCCGCTCCCGCTCGTGCCGGTCGTCGTGCTGACCGGCACAAAGAAAAATCCGGAGTTCCCTGGTAACCCGCTCGAACAGGATCTGAAACTGGAGCTTCACAACGCGCTGGTCGACAACACCCCTGGTGCGAAACACATCCTCGTACCAAGTTCACGGCACTACATTCAGAACGACGCCCCGAAGTTGGTAGTCGAGGCTGTGCGGGAAGTGCTGACAATGCCTGTCGGGAAACGACCATACAAGATGAAATAGGGCGAGGCGCTCGGCGCTTTTCGACTGCAGCGCGAAGCACTCTTTAGGACTTGGCCTTGGCCTTCGCAGTCTCGATCTCTCCCTAAACGCGCAACGAATCGTCCCCCGCAAGGCGGCCAGAGAAGCGCAGAAGAAGCGCAATAACGCGGACGTTGACCGCCCTTTATTCCCCGACCACCATCTTCCCCCTCTCATCCTTCACCACGTAAGCCCATGGCAATTTCGCATCGTGAGTAAACATAGTCAGCCACTTCTGCGGGAGCGCTTCCGCGTAATAACGCTTGCGGCTTTCGATGGTCTCGAGCGGATACAGGTCGTAGGACATCACCCAGTTCAGATCAAGATGCGCGCTGGTCGGAATCAGGTCGGAGATGTAGCACGCCGTCTGCCCACCGCTTTCGACCAGGATCGCCTGCATGTCGCGCGTATGGCCAGGATAGACGCGGACTGATATTCCGGGAACAATTTCCGCGTCGCCCCGCAGCAGGGTCATCTGACCGGTCAGGACCAGCGGATCGTAATTCTCGGTGATGTAGCTGACACCGTCGCGCTGATGTTCGTGGGCGTGTTTCCATTCGCCTTCCTGCACGTAATATTTTGCCCGGGGAAAAGTGGCGGCAATCTGATCGCCCTGGCGGATGGTGTTCCATCCGCAATGATCGAAGTGCAGGTGGCTGTTGATGACGATGTCCACGTCTTCCGGCGCGACGCCGGCCTCCGCGAGTTTGGCGAGCAGTTCGGCGGGCTGGCCGTAGATCTTCACCATTCTTTCGGAAAGCTTGTTGCCTACGCCGGTTTCGATCAGGACAGTTTGCGAGCCGGTGCGAATTACGACCGAATTCAGCCCCAGAGGGACGAGATTGTTGCCCTCCGGCTTTACCTTGCGCTCCCACAGGCTTCTGGGGACAACGCCGAACATGCCGCCGCCATCGAGGTGGTAGGTCCCGTCGGAGATGGCGGTAAGCTCGAAGTCACCCAAAGTTATACGCTGCATGGAATGGTGCCCTCTCTAAAAGCCTATCATTGCTACTGCTCACGTAGGGGCGGACGCTCCTTCGACTTCGCTCAGGACAGGCCTCGTCCGCCTGGCCGAGCGAAGCTCGGCTTTTCCTTAAAAGGATGGATCGCTCCCCGCGAAAGCAGGTCCCCATCCGACTCCCCCTCGCGTGCACTCGGAGTTCGGCTCAGGGCAGCTCTCCACTGCGCTCCGCTCCGGTCGGGATGACAGTAAGGACCCAGGGGGTTACGCGAGTGCTCCGCTCAGGCTATAATGGAGCAGGAATGTTGACTGATGCGCCATCAGAAGCCCAATTCGCACCTGCCCGTGTGCTGGCTGCACTTCTTAGTGTGCCCGCGCCGATATCTGGCAGTGTTGCCCTCGCAGGCGCGTCCCAGTCTGTTCGGTAGCGACTAGTTTCCCCCATCCTCCCAAATGATGTGGCTTAAGGGCTGAATCCGCCTTTTTCGGCGCGACCGCCCCGCCGACGACTGAAGACCGACGACCGACGACTAATGACTGCTTTCCGGAGGATGCAATGACCACCAAGACTCTTGCAGGACCCAAAATCAAGACCGCCTTGCCGGGACCCAACGCCAAACGTGTTCTCGCGGGCGACGAAAAATACCTTTCGCCGTCTTATACCCGTTCCTACCCGCTGGTGGCCAAGCAGGGCCGCGGCATCGTGGTGACGGATGTGGACGGCAACGAGTTTTTCGACTTCTCCGCCGGCATCGCCGTGACTTCAACCGGTCATTGCCATCCCGATGTGGTGGCCGCCATCCAGAAGCAGGCGGGCGAACTGATCCACATGTCGGGTACGGATTTTTACTACGAGAGCATGATCACGCTGGCCGAGCGCCTGTCGAAAATCGCGCCCATGCCGGGACCGCACCGGGTGTACTACGGCAATTCCGGAGCGGAGGCGGTGGAAGCCGCGCTCAAACTGGCCCGCTACCACACCAAGCGGCAGAATGTGATTGCCTTCTTTGGCGCGTTTCATGGCCGCACCATGGGCGCGCTCTCGCTGACCGCGTCGAAGCCGCAGCAGAAGCGGCGCTTCGGCACGGGAGTTCCGGGCGTCACGCACGTGCGCTATCCCGACGTTTACCGGGGCTGTGAAGGCGGTGCCCAGGAGGCCGAAGCTTTCGCGCTCGGCTGTGCCCGCTTCATCGAAGACAAACTGTTCAAGACGACGCTGGCGCCCGAAGAAGTGGCGGCCATTTTTGTCGAGCCGGTGCAGGGCGAAGGTGGATACGTAATCGCGCCCACGGTCTTCATGAAAGAACTGCGCCGCATCTGCGACAAGTACGGCATTCTGCTGGTGGCGGACGAAGTCCAGAGCGGCGCCGGACGCACCGGCAAGTGGTGGGCCATCGAGCACACCGGGGTGCAGCCTGACATTATCTGCTCGGCAAAGGGTATCGCTTCGGGCATGCCGCTGGGCGTCATGATGAGCCGCGCCGACATCATGGACTGGGTGCCGGGTTCGCACGCGTCAACTTTTGGCGGTAACCCCGTCTGCATCGCGGCCGCGCTGGCCACGCTCGACGTCATCGAGAAGCAAGGATTGCTGGCGAACTCCGCCGAGGTAGGCAATCACATGCTGAAGCGCATGGCGGAGTGGCCGCGCAAGCATAAACTGGTGGGCGATGTACGGGGCCGCGGCTTGATGGTCGGCGTCGAAATCGTCAAGGACAAGAAGACCAAGGAGTATGGCGCCGCCGAGCGTGATCGCATCATCGAGCTGGCTTTCGAACGCGGCCTGCTGTTCCTGGGTTGCGGTCCGAGCACGATCCGCATCGCGCCGGCGCTCGTGGTCAGCAAGGACGAAGCCGACGTCGCAGTCGATGTGCTCGACGAATGCATCACCCTGGCCGGGAAATAATCTGTGTGGCGCGGGCGCGCTCGCCCGCGGCCTTTGACGTTGGTGTTTGGTGGCTCGCCAAGTGGCGTACCCACTCGTGCGAGAGCCCAACATTTTTTGGGCAGGCGTTTCGGCAAGGGCAAGCTTCACGGGCACTGGATACCCTCACGCGGGCGAGGGCGCCCGCGCCACACTTTTGTTCCAGGATTTCTTATGAACTCAGGAACCGTCGAACTCATCTACATCGCCCCTGCCGCCGCCGCGCCCACGCAGTCGGTGAAGCAGGCGGTTGCCATTCCAGGTTCGGGCCTCGAAGGCGACCGCTACGCTCTGGGCCAGGGAACATTCTCCAAGCCTGAACCCGACTTCGAACTGACGCTGATCGAAGCCGAAGCGATCGAGGCCCTCAAACGCGAGTACAAGGTGGACCTCGCTCCCGGCGAGAGCCGGCGCAATCTGGTGACCCGCGGCATCGCGCTCAATCATCTGGTGGGGCGGGATTTCCAGATTGGCGAGGTGAGGGCGCACGGCATTCGTCTGTGCGAGCCTTGCGACCATCTGCAACGGCTGGCAGGACGCGAGGTCATCAAGGGCTTGCGTCATCGCGGCGGCCTGCGAGCGCAAATTCTGACGCGGGGAGCGATCCGGGTTGGCGATTCAGTCACTGCCCATAAGGACTAGCACTTGTGGGTTTCTCCTTGACACCACAACTTGGTGGAGCGAAACTCCGAATTAGAGAATCTCTCTAAATTTTTTGCATGGACCAATACTCCATCCTGGACAATAACCAGGCAGGGCTGGACGCTGCCCCGCCGAATCTCGTCTCCGCCCATCTCGCTCCTGCAAACATGCCGCCGAAAAGTCCGACGGCGCCGCTTGGTCCGTCGGTGCGCGAGGCTTTGCGCTTTCCCGGCGAGGATGGCGGCAAGTCTCTCAGCGAGATGGCACAACGCGATCTGGATGCCACGCTGCAGTTGCTGGCGGAGCGGGCGCAATACATTACGGGAGCGTCGGGAGCCGCGATCGCATTGCGGCAGGGCGAAAACATGGTCTGCTGCGCCAGCGCCGGCCCATCGGCTCCGGAGATGGGGGCCCATCTGCAGATCGATTCCGGACTTTCAGCCGAGAGCGTGCGCAGCCGGAAGATCCTTATTTGCGAAGACGCGGAGAATGATCCGCGGGTCAACCGCGAGAGTTGCCGGACTTTTGGCATTGCTTCGGTGGTGGTGATGCCCCTGGTGCGGGAAGAAGAAGTGTACGGGGTCTTCGAATTGCTCTCCGGCCGGCCGCGCGCATTTGAAGAGCGCGACTACGTGGCCCTTAACCGCCTGGCGGAAATGATCCAGACCGCGGTGGAACATGCCGAGGCCGCGCGCCGCGCTGAAACTGAGTTGGGACCGGCGGGGAATGCGCAACCGATGATTGTGGGCTCGGTCAGCCCTCAGAGTCGGGAGCCAGAACTGGTGGCCGGATCGCGCAGCCATACTCTCAAAACAAATTCTGAAGTGGCGGAGCCTGAGACCGAAAGCAAGGCCGGCAACGCGACGGTATCAGTGGAGCATGACGCGGCCCCGGCGCTTGCGGTGAGTTCGACGGTAATCGAAATGCCCGCGCTGGTGACGAATTCCCACCAGCAGCCGGCAGACGAAGATGCATCCAGTCCAATCAGCACCATCGCTTTCGGGAATCTTCGCACATGTGAAACTTGCGGCTTTCCAGTGTCCCAGGGGCGGAGGCTATGCCTCGATTGCGAAGCCGCCACTCCGGACGCGGTCGCGACCGCTGACGATCAGGACATGTTCAGCGAACTTTCCGACTCGAACACCAGTTGGGTGCGGTCACATGCGTACCTGATTGCGACGGCGCTGGTGGCGGTGGCTACGATCGCATTGCTGGCCTGGCGGCTGTAAGCCTCGCCACATAAAACTAACCTACTTCTACCAAGCCGTAGGTTTTTTGCCAGTGAGTGCGCATGTGGCGCAAGGCGCGATCGATTTCTTCTTGTGAAACCTCTTCATCAGGGCCCGCAAGCACCGCTGCGGCTTCGCGCTTGGCGGCTTCCAGCAGTTGGCGGTCCCGAACCAGGCTGGCGACCTGGAAGCTGGGCATGCCGGCCTGGCGGGTGCCGAAGAACTCGCCTGGGCCGCGCAGTTCAAGGTCGAGTTCGGCAATCTTGAATCCGTCGGTGGTGCGGACCATGGCGTCGAGGCGGCGGTCGCCATCTTCCGAGACTTTCCCCCCGGTCATGAGAATGCAGAACGATTTCGCGGCGCCGCGCCCGATACGTCCGCGCAGCTGGTGCAACTGGGAGAGGCCGAAGCGCTCCGCGTGCTCGATTACCATCACGGTGGCGTTGGCCACATCGACTCCGACTTCGATCACGGTGGTCGAAACCAGAATATCTACTTCGCCTTTCTGGAACCGCCGCATGACGTCCTCTTTCTGGTCGGGGTGCAGGCGGCCGTGCAAAAGTTCTACTCGCCGTTCGGGAAAGATCTTCCTGCTGAGCTCTTTGTGCATCTTGATCGCGGCCTTAAGTTCACTCTCCTCGTTCTCCTCGATCACGGGATACACCACATAGGCCTGGTGTCCGGCGGCAACCTGTTTGCCCACGAATTGCCAGACTTCCTCCGCACGGTCATCGGAGACGCGGCGGGTAACGATGGGCGTGCGCCCGGGCGGCATTTCATCGAGCACACTGATATCGAGATCGCCGTAGAGCGTCAGCGCGAGGGTGCGCGGGATGGGAGTGGCGGTCATGACCAGGACGTCGGGCTCGCCTTGATTGGGTGAGCTCTGGCTGGCCGAGCTTAGATCGGCCGAGTTGTGACTGGCCGAGCTTTGCTCGGCTGGGCGGACGAGGGCGTCCGCCCCTACGTGGGTTGCGCCGGTCCCATCTTCTCCGGATTTCTTCATCAGCTTGAAGCGTTGCATTACTCCGAAGCGGTGTTGTTCGTCCACGATCACCAGCCCCAGTTTGGCGAATTCGACTTTTTGTTCGATCAGGGCGTGGGTCCCGATGACCAACTGAGCGTTGCCCTGGGCGATGTGGCGGCGGACTTCCCGCTTGCGATCTTCTTCCACCGAGCCGGTCAGAAGGACGATCCGGTATCCGGCATTTTCCAGGATGCGCCTTGCGGAAAAGTAATGCTGCTGGGCCAGGATTTCGGTGGGCGCCATGAGCGCGACCTGGTATCCATTTTCCATCGCAATGATGGCCGCCTCGAAGGCCACGATGGTCTTGCCCGATCCGACATCGCCTTGCAGCAGGCGCCGCATGGGGGCAGGCTGTTCCATGTCGGCCGCGATTTCCTTGAGCACCCGCTTCTGCGCCGCAGTGGGATGGAAAGGCAGGATTTTCTTGATGGCTTCGCGGGCGCGATTGTCCAGGCTGAAGGCGATTCCGGTTTGCGCCTTCTGCTGGCGCCGTTTGAGCTCGAGGCCCAGCTCGAGAAAAAAAAGCTCTTCGAAGATCAGCCGGATGTGGGCCGGGGTACGGAAGGCCTGCAAGTCTTGGAAGCTTTCGCCGGGATCGGGCCAGTGGACCTGACGCAACGCGTCCTGCGGCGGGATCAGGCTCAGGTGGCGGCGTACGACGGCGGGAACAGGGTCCGCGAGTTGCGGCGGAAGATTCTCCAGGAGGCCATGGATGACGCGGCGGAACCAGCGCGGCGTCAGGCGGCCCTGGCCGGTGGACTCGTAAATGGGGACGATGCGGCCGACTTCGAGCGACGAGGCAGCCTTCTGCTCCTCCCCTTCCGCCCCGTCAGAAGCGTCTCCGAGAATCTCGAACTGCGGCTGCACCAGTTGCAATTCTCCGCCGCCGCGCTCTTCTTCCACCTTGCCGTAAAGGGCCACCAGTTGTCCGGGCTTGAAACGGTCACGCAGATAAGTAGCATTGAACCAGATGCACTTCAGGCGGCTTCGGCCCTGCCCGGCCGTCATCTGAAAAATGGGCATGCGGCGGGTGCTGAACAATCCGGAGGTGCGAACTTCCGCGATCACCGTGGCCATTTCCCCTGGCCTCAGTTCGGAAATTCCACGCGGGTTCAGGCGGTCTTCGTAACGAAAGGGCAAATAATGAAGCAGATCATCGACCGTATGAATGCCCTTGGCCCCCAGCACTTCGGCCAGGCGAGGTCCGATGCCTTTTACGTATTGCACCGAAGTGGAGAGCTCCAGCATCTCCAGCGATGTTAGCAGGAGGCAGCACTCGGCATTTAGCCGACGACGAATGTGTGGGTCGCACACTCCTGTCCGACGCTTTTGGCTTTGCTTTTGAGTGGTTGATTTCGCCGTGCAACTAAAAGAAAAGCAAATCATAAGCAACGGCAACTTCAAAGGCGTCGGACAAGAGTGTCCGACCCACACAAACACACACGTTACTTTCGGAACCTCAGCTCCTGCCGCCGTGCGGGTTACAATCCGGCTGGTCCCATGCAGAAAATCGCCATCCTTTACGACGCCAGCCAGGCGGTGTTGTCCACCTTTGATCTGGACGAGGTGTTGCAGCGCATCCTGGTCATCGCGCGGGACTACTTTCACCTGCAGAACGTCGCTATCTTGTTGCTGGATAAGGAGACAAACCAGCTTTGCATCCGGTCCCAGATCGGCGGCGAGCCCGGATTTGACAGCGTCCGTGTGAATATCGGGACAGGTTTGATAGGCACCGCGGCCCAGAAGAAGCGCCCGCTGTACGTCCCCGACTTTGCCAGGGAAACGCGTTACCAGCCGTGGGGAAAAAAGACACGTTCGGAACTGGCGATACCGCTCATGGTCCGGGACGAAATGGTGGGAGTGCTGGATTGTCAGAGCGAAAATGCTGACCACTTTGATTCCGAAACCGTGGACCTGCTGACGCTGTTTTCCACCCAGGCCTCGATGGCGCTGCAAAATGCAAAGCTGTATTCGCTGGAGCGCCGCCGGGCCTCGCAGCTGGAGGCGATCAACACGGTCGCCCGGGAAACCACCGTGGTGCTGGACGTGAAGGAACTTCTGGCGAAAGCCTGCCGGAAGATACGGGAGGCGTTCGACGTCTCGCATGTCTCGATGCTGGTGAAGGAAGATGAAGACCTGAAATTACAGGCCCATCATGGCAACCTGACCTTGCTCATCCCGGAAGGCGGAAAAGTGCCGGCCGGAGCGGGTTTGTGGGGACGTGCGTTGCGGGAGAGCAAGACCGTGATCGAGAACGAGGCCGAGGCGAACCCGGATTGCGTCGGCATCTATCTCGAATCGGCTGCCCGGATGTGCATTCCACTGGTTTCGTTTGGGCAGACACTCGGGGTCCTGGTACTGGACAGTACCCAAGCGGGTTCGTTCCTGGCCAGCGATATCCAGTCGCTGGAATCGGTGGCCGACATCTGCGCCACCGCAATCCAGAATGCTCACTACGTGGAGCGAGTCAAGCAGCTGGCCTATCTGGATGGGCTCACGGGAATCTTCAACCGCCGTTACTTCGAACTCCGAATTCAGGAGGAGTTGGAACGCGCCCGGCGCTTCGACAGCGGGATGGCCGTGATCATGGTGGACATCGATCAGTTCAAGAGCCTGAACGATGAATTCGGGCACCTGCTGGGCGATGAAGTGCTGCGCCAGGTTTCCTCGATCTTTTCGCAGCAGCTGAGGAAGATCGATGTAGTGTGCCGCTACGGAGGAGAAGAGTTCGCCATCCTGCTTTCGCAAACCAGCCAGCAGCAAGCCCTGGCCGTGGCCGAGAAGCTGAGGCGGATGGTCGATAGCTGGCAATTTCCCGGGGTCTCGCGGCCGGTCACCATCAGCGCCGGAGTGGCCACGTGCCCCGATCACGGCAACACTCGGGAAGACCTGGTGAGAGCGGCTGATGCCGGACTGTATGCCGCCAAGCAGGGTGGCAGAAACTGCGTGCGCGAAGCGTCAGCAGCCCTGTGTGGGTCGGACACTCCTGTCCGACGCTTTTGAAGTTGGTCTTGAGTACTTGATTTTGATGTTGAGCAGTCCAGAACCAGATCACAAGCAACCGCAACTTCAAAGGCGTCGGACAAGAGTGTTCGACCCACACATTCTCTGCCTGGCGCTAGATATCTGCTTCCGGTTGCCAGGCCTTGCGGTTCTCCTTGAGTTCGCGTTCCAGTTCGCGCATTTGCTGCTTCAGTTCCTCTTCGTGGTCTCGTAATTCCTTGGTCGCTTCCTCCACGCTGGGCCTTATGACACGGACGGCCTGCTCGATTTCGGGCTTCAGGTGAGCGAGTTCAGATTGGACTTCACTCAGGTCAATCACGGTTTCGGCGTCCATGTCAGGCGCCTCAAGACTCTCGTCCATATCGACAACCTTGGACTGGTTGTGGTCGGGGACGGTCAAGGTGAGGTTCTGTTCCTTACGTTCCCGGATGATGCTCACGGTGACGGCGTTGCCCTTGCGCCCGCGGATGGCGTGAGTAAAATCACCGCTGTCGCTGATCCCTTCTCCATTCACTTTTACAATCACGTCGCCGGCGCGGAAGCCGGCCTGCTCAGCGCGGCTGCCCTTTTCCACCGAGCGCACCAGCACTCCCCTGCCATTTTTGGCGCCGAAGAAGTCCCCCAGCTGGGGCGTAAGATTTTCCACCATCAGTCCGCTGCGGGCGGAGGAATGCACCACCACGACGGAAACCGGCATATCCATCTCGGGGGCAAAGGGGACGACAGGCATGACGGGCATGGCCGGCATGGCGGGAACTGCAGGCATGGTGAAAGTGATGGCCTTGCCCGGCCGGGCCAGGGCGAAGGTCTGCCTGCGGTCAGCCAGTTGGGTCTTGAGGGTCATCAACTGGCCGGCGCGACTGATTCCGAGGTTCACGGTGCGCCCGGGAGGAATCTCGCGGATCATGCGGCGCAACTGCTCCACGCTTTCCACCTGGTTGCCGTTAAGGGTGAGAATTACGTCGTGCTCTTTGATTCCAGCTTTGCCGGCGGGGGCATCCTGATCGACCAGGGTGACTTCGACACCGTGTTCTTCCTTCAGCTTTAGATCGGCCAGACGGTCGGCGGTGACGTCGCGAGTGTCAACTCCCAGATAGGATCCGCCGCCGAAGTCTTCGCTGGAGTATCCGAAGGACTCGCTGAAGGGTTCCTGCGAGTAAAGCTGACCGCCATTGGCGACGGCAGCGAACATCGGCAGAATCATGAGTGCAAGAATCGATCTACGCATATCGTCCCCCTTGCTATCTAAATGGAGGCCGTCCTCCATCCCATCCCAGCGTCAGCGGCTGGCCAGAAAATTGATGTCTCCTGTGGTGGTGCGCACTTTCAGGGTTGGGCCGCCGCCGTTCAAACTACCCTCGGCGGTGGCAGTGCCAGGTCCCCACTCGCCGCCCTCGGTGGTAACTCGAATCTCGGAAAAATCGGAGCGGATGCGATGGCCGTTCGCCAGGTCGATGGATGCCCGGATGGTAATGCTCAGGCTAGGCGCCAGGTAAACTGTAATGTCCCCGGCGGAAGTTTCGAGCACCGAATCGGTGCGATCAGCTCCGGAGACGAACTTGGCCACAATACCGCCGGCTCCCGTTTCCGCACGGGCCGCGGGCACGCCGTTCAGGGTGATACTGCCGCCTCCGGTTTCAGCGCGGACCGCTCCGGTGGCCGAGTTCAGGCGGATGCTGCCGCCCCCGGTTTCAATTTCGGCCGGACCTGCAATCTCGCCTAACTCGATGCTCCCGCCACCGGTCGTGACTTTGAGAGGCCCGGAACAACGTTGGACTTCGATATTTCCGCCCCCGGTTTCGAGGACGGCGCCCTGCATGCCGGACACCACGAGCACGCTTCCGCCTCCGGTCTCGGCGTTGATCTTGCCCTTGGCCGATGCCACCTTGATGCCGCCGCCGCCGGTGCGCACTGTAAGTTCTCCGCCTACCGTGCCTACGTCGATGCTGCCGCCTCCGGTCTCGGCATTCACTGCTCCCCCAATGTCATCGAGATGAATGCTTCCGCCCCCGGTTTCACCCTCGACCCGGCCGCCCACGCCGGTGGCAGTGAGGTCGCCGCCTTCAGTTTCAACTTTCACCAGATCGATATTGCGGGGGACATTGATCATAAATTCGCTGGATGAGCGGTGCGGCTTGCTGCCTTCCCATTCGGCCACCACCCAGGCCGTGTCTCCGCGCACATAAGCGCTGATCTTGTAGGAGTCGAATTCGCGGCGGGCTTTCTCTTCCGACGAAGCGTAGGAACGATTGTTGATGACGTAGGTTATAGTTTGCTGCGAGCCACCCACAACTTTCACCACGCCCGAGTCCACCTTCACCCGCAGGTTTTTTGCAGCGGCCATGGAGCCGGTGATCTGGCGCGACCATCTGCCGTTGTCCTGATAGACCTTGGTTTGCTCGTCAGAGCGCGCTTCCTGGGCCACTGCCACGGACACGAGCAGGAGAAACAGCACTGCGATTTTAGGGAACTTGTTCAACTGTCACCTTCCGATCCTTAAATCTTTAATCTTTTACGCCAATCTTTCGCGCCCAAGCGCTCGAAACTTCAGGTCAAGCCGTTCTACAAAAGTCTTAATCGATCTCAGACATCTGGGCCATCATGTTGCGGGCCTGGGAGCGGATGTACAGGTTCTGATCGTTCTCCGCCAGTTTTTGCAGCACCACGCGCACGCTGCTGTCGGCTCGCACCGGTTCGAGCAGATGCAGTGCCTGGGTCCGCAAGCCGGGATTGGAATCGTTTACCAGCGCCTCGAGCACGGCATTCCGCACCCTGACGTCATCTTTCACGTAAGACCCCAGCCCCTCGATCGCCTTGAGGCGCACTCCCGGATTTGAGTCATAGCGCAAGGCATACAGAAGTGCCTCGCGCACGCGAGTGTCGTTCGGCGTCTGGGTCAACAGGTCCACCGAATCCATGCGCACGCCCGAGTTGTAGTTGTTGCGGGTGGCGAACAGCAGCAACTGCTGGATCCGCTGGTCGTTGAGGGAACCCTGCGCCTCCTGGGTAGAAACCGTGTTGTAGCGGATGCTGATCTGAGAGGAACCGGGCTGCTGCGAGATAGATTGAATGCCGGTGATGGAAGATTCCGAGGGAGTCGCGCTAGTGAGATCGACCGGATTGCGGCCATTCATCACTTGATAAGTGGCGCCAATTCCGCCAGCGAAGCCTACGATGAAGATGGCCGCGGCCAGCGCCGGAGCCAGCTTGATAGGGCGAAGCCATGCGCCCGGATCGAAGACCAGGCGTTGCCAGAAGCCGCCCTGCTCGGTAGTTTCGAGCTCTTCCTGCAACCGCATCCGCGAAGCCGTCACCAGATTGGGAGAGGGCTCCTCCACCGGGAACTGCGAGAGCGTGGCATGAAGCTGGCGGGCCGATTTCAGCTCGGTCGCGCAACCCGTGCAGCGCGCCACGTGCTGCTCCAGTTCGTAACGGGCGTCATCCGGCAGCTCGTTGTAGATATGCAGGAGAATATTTTCCCGGACCCATTCGCATTTCATAGTTTCACCCCTTCAGCGGGGGAGTGTGGGTCGGACACTCTTGTCCGACGCCTTTGACTTTGCTTTTGACGTGCTCTGTCTGCCGCCCTGCGGGCGGACTGGACGGGCGAGACGCCCGTCTCTGCATAAACTCTTTTCATCGCATGTCCGCCAGAGAGCCGCGCAACTTCTGCGTGGCCCGAAATAATGTGTTCTTCGCCGTTTCTTCCGTGGTATTCAAAATCTCGCCTACCGTCCTCAATTTCAATCCCTGATAATGCTTCAGTTCGAAAACCATGCGCTCGCGGGGCGTCAGCTTGTCCAGGGCGTGGTTGATCCGCTTTCCCAATTCGCGGCGCATCAGGTCGCGTTCGGGGTTGGCGCCCGACCGGCCGTCCGGCACCTGGGCAAGGACGTCATACGCTTCCCCCTGCGAATCCACAGTGACCGGCGCATCTTCCTTCCGCACCTGCTTCTTCCGCAGGTGGTCCAGACAAAGATTGGTCACGATGCGGTAGATCCAGGTATAGAACGAGCACTCGAAGCGAAAGTTGCCGACACTCTTGTACGCCTTCAGAAAGGCGTCCTGATAAATGTCCTGGGCTTCGTGCTCCGAGCCGGTCAAGTGCATGGCCAGCCGGAGGACAGCCTGGTCGTAGTGCCGCACCAGTTCCTCGAAGGCGGCGCGATTGCCGCGCTGCGCTTCGCGGACCAGCAACGTGTCATCGATACGAACTGAACTGTGCCCAGTCATTTGGCCCCGAGCAAGGGGGTCCTGGGGAGCGTTGCCTTGTTCCACCCCGCGGCTCGCGTCCGGATGCGAACACCCGCGAACCGCCAGTTGTACTGCCCATGCATCGGCCGGCATCTCTCGTTGTCCTCGACTAAGCCGGGTGCCCTGCCGTTCTTCCCGGTTGCATAGCTATGGACGTGGCAGCAAAAGAACCGTGAGCAGGGATTATAGGAGTTTGGCCCTGTCCGTGCATGGGGTTCGGTCCAGGGCGGGGCTGCTTTTGGAATAAACCACGGAGGCCCGGACGCCTCGTCCGGGCGGGCGAGCAAGGTTCGCCTGGGATTTTCAGGACTCTGGCAAAACCAGCGGAGCTGCGCTCCGCTGGGCGGGCGAGGGCGCCCGCCCCTACGCGGATGGTAGTTATTCCGCTGCTTCCTTCTCGATGACGACTTTCAGATGCGTGGTCACGTCCTTGTGCAGCCTGATGGGGACGGTGAACTCGCCCACGGTCTTGAGCGGTTCGTGGATCTGAATCTTCCGGCGGTCAAGGTCAAAACCTTTCTTGGCCAGCGCATCCGCGATATCGCCGGAGGTGACTGAGCCAAAGAGCTGGTCGTGTTCGCCGGAACGCCGAGTGAATGAAACTGACACGCCTTCGAACTGCTTGGCCAGAGCTTCGGCGCTGGTCTTCTCCTTGGCGGAGCGCCGCACTGACGCGGCCTTCATCTGCTCGATGACCGCCTTGTTGCCCTTCGAGGCTTCGATGGCAAGCTTATGCGGCAGCAGATAATTGCGTCCAAAGCCCTCGGCGACTTTTACCACATCGCCGCGCGAGCCCAGCTTGGGAACATCTTCTTTCAGAATGACTTCCATGGTAGCTCCCTTAGAAATTCTTTTTGCCACGGATTTGCACGGATTTTCACGGATCAATCAAGAAAAAGAAAAATCCGTGAAGATCAGTGCGAATCCGTGGCCGATGCTTTACGAGGCGCGCCCGGCAAAAGGCAACAGGGCGATGTTCCGTGCCTGCTTGATGGCCAGGGACAGGCGCCGCTGGTGCGGCGTGCAGACGCCGGTCAGGCGCCGCGGGACGATCTTGCCGCTCTCCGCCACGAACTGGGCGAGCAGCCGGACGTCCTTGTAGTTGATGGCCTCAATTTTCTCCACGCAGAACTTGCAAACTTTCTTGCGGCGAAAATATTTGCGCCCACCCTCGCGGCCGCCGCCCGGTCCGCCGGGACGGGGAGGACGGCGTTCCCGATCGCCAAATGAAGGCCGGTCGCCGGAAGGTCGATCTCCGCCCGCGGGACGCTCTGAACCTGCTACTGCTGTTGCTCTGGTTTCTTCAGCCATGATGCTCCTTAAAATCGGTCGTCGGTCGTCAGTCTTCAGTCGTCAGGAAGCCGGCTCCCAGTCATCTTGCTGAAGACTGAAGACCGACGACTGACGACCAGCTACGCTGTAACTTCTGCCGCTTCTCCGCCGGTTTCCGTAACCGGGGCGGGGGGCGGAGTCTTGCGCTTGGCGTCGCGGATGGCCTTGATCTTATCCAGCCGCTTTTGCTCTTCGTCGATGCGCACGGTGATGAACTTGATCACCGGTTCGGTGACGCGCAGGCGGCGCTCCAGTTCGTGAATCAGTCCGCCTCCGCCCTCCACCGTGAGCAGCACATAGATGCCGTCATGAAATCTGCGGACCATGTACGCCAGGCGGCGCTTGCCCATCTTCTCCACGCTCTTCACGTTGCCGCCTGAAGAAGTGACCGCGGTTTCCAGCGTGGAAATCAGCTTGTCCTGCTCCTCTTCCACCATGTCGGGGCGGACGATAAACATCAACTCATAAGTACGATTCATTTTCTCTCCATCTTCCATCCACCACGTTCGATTATCAAAGCGCGGTTTGTGTGGGTCGGCCACTCTTGTCCGACGCTCTTGAATTTGATCCTGCCTTGGATGTCAAAACAGTCCAAGTCAAAACAGTCGGACAGGAGTGTCCCACCCACACAAACCGCGCCTACATTGCTTCGGCCTTCCGGTTGAAGCGGTTCATGGCTGCAGCCGGACCTTCCTTCAAAACCACGTTCACCGCCTCGGCGGCGCTCTCCAGCACTTCATCCACTTTCTTCAGTTGCGCCTTGCGAAAGGGAGTCAGAACAAACTTGACACCATCCGCTATTTTCCGCTCCGGCGAAATTCCCAGCCGGATGCGCAAAAACTCCTGCGTGCCCAGCGCCCCAATGATCGACTTCATGCCATTGTGGCCCGCCGAACTGCCCCGCTGGCGGATGCGAATCGCGCCCAGCGGCAAATCCAGTTCGTCGTAAATCACGATCAGGTCCGTCTCCAGGTTGACCTCGTGCTTCGCCACCAGTTCACGAACCGCCATGCCGCTCAGGTTCATGAAGGTCTCCGGCTTGGCCAGCAGGACCTGCTCGCCGCCGATTTCTGCCCGCGCCGTGAGCGCATGACACTGGCGGTTTCTCACTTCCACACCGCAATCGTTAGCCATGCGGTCAACCGTGAGGAAGCCCATATTGTGCGGCGTGAACTGGTACGCAATACCCGGATTGCCCAACCCGACAATCAGTTTCACGCTGCGTTAATCCGCTTCACCCTGCCGAGACCACGTAGGGACGGGCGCCCTCGCCCGTCCGGTCGAGCAATGCTCGACGATTTCTGGACTGAAAAACCAAAACTCTGTCGATCTTCCCTCGACTGGACGGGCGAGGGCGCCCGTCCCTACACGAGCTGCGCTTACTTCTTCTCTTTCTTTTCGGGCTTCTCCGGCTTCTCGGGAGCGGAGTCTGCGCCCTCCTCGCCTTCGACTTCCTGCTTGCCCTTCTTGATGACCTCGGGTTCGGCCGGAGCAGCAGCGGCGTCCGCGGCAACTGCGTCGGCGGCCGGCGCCACTTCTTCCTTGACCGTGGTGATGTGGGCCACGGGTTGGTTGGCGTCGGTGATGAACTCGATCTTCTTCTCGTCGTGGATCAGATCCGAAACCCGCAGAACTTTGCCAAACACCAGTTCGCTGACATCGGCTTCGATGGCGCTCGGAATGTCGCCGGGCAAGCACTCGACTTCCACTTCGCGCAGGATCTGCTCCATGATGCCGCCCTGCTGTTTGACTCCGGCGGCCTCTCCCTTGAGCACGATGGGCACGCTGACCGTGAGTTTCTGGTCCATGGCGATGCGCTTGAGGTCGATGTGCAGCAGCGAGCTCTTGATGGGCTCGTACTGCCAGTCCACGATCATGGCCTTGGTGCTCTCGCCACCTTCGACCGCGAGATCAAAAATGGTGTTGTGGCCGGTGGCGGAATGGAGAATACGCGTGACCTGGCGGGGGTCGAGCGTAACGCTCAACGAGTCTTTGCCGGCTCCGTAGAGCACCCCAGGAATCTTGCCGCCCATACGCACCCGGCGGGCGACGTTCTTGTTGCCCGGGGTCCGTGGTTGCGCTTCTAAGACGTTGCTGTCAGTTGCGATTGCCATAAAGTTTTGGTTCCTATAAGAACAGTCTGCTGACCGACGTTTCTTCGTGAATCGACTGGATCGCGCGTCCGATCAAGCCAGCGATGGTGAGCACCTTGATTTTCGGCTCCCGCTGGGCGGCTTCGCTCAACGGGATGGTGTTGGTTACAACCACTTCGTTAATGCAAGACTGCGAAAGGTTCTGCACCGCCGGACCCGAGAGCACCGGATGCGAGGCGCAGGCGTAAATTTTACTGGCGCCGTTTTCCATGAGCGCGGTTGCGGTCTTCACCAGCGTTCCCGCGGTGTCGATCAAATCGTCGATGATCAAACACGTGCGGCCGTTGACATCGCCGATGACGTTCATGACTTCGGCCACGTTCATCTCGGAGCGGCGTTTATCGACGATGGCCAGGGCCGAATCCATTTTCTTGGCAAAAAACCGGGCCCGTTCTACACCGCCCGCGTCGGGAGAAACCACCGTCAAGTTGGGCAGGTTCAGCCGCTTGAAGTAGTCCACCAGCACCGGGGACGCAAACAGATGGTCCACCGGAATATTAAAAAAACCCTGCAACTGGGGCGCATGCAAATCCACGATCAAGGCCCGATCGGCACCCGCGGTGGTGAGCAGATCGGCCACCAGCTTCGACGAAATCGGCACCCGCGGCTTGTCCTTGCGGTCCTGCCGAGCGTAACCGAAATACGGAATCACCGAGGTGATACGCCGCGCCGACGCCCGCTTGAGCGCATCGATCATCAACAGCAGTTCCATCAGGTGCTCGTCCACCGGATGGCAAGTCGGCTGGAGCACGAAAACGTCCGCGCCCCGAACGTTCTCCTGAATCTGGACGTACGCCTCGCCGTCACTGAAGCGCGTGACCAGTGCCTGGCCGCGCGTCAACCCGAGAAAAGCGCAGACCTCATCGCACAGCGGTTCATTGGCCGTGCCACAGAAGATCTTGAACTTGTCGTCCACCCGTCCGCGCTGGGGCTTGCGCTCAGGTTTCTCGTCGGCGTTCATCTGGGCCTTCTTTTCAGTCGCTGTCGCAAGAGTAGCCATAGAGTCAGCCTTTAGCTATTAGCTCTTAGCCTTTAGCTCGAATCCACAGCCTCTGACTCCCGATGCCGCTAAGAGCTAAAAGCTAATGGCTAAGAGCTGTTTTTCTGGCTGGGCCGCTAGGATTCGAACCTAGACAAAGTGCTCCAAAGGCACTTGACCTACCATTAGTCGACGGCCCAGTAAAATCAGTGTCAAGTTTCCAGTTTCAGGTTTCAAGCAAAACGTTGTGACCGCATTATCCACTCGAAACTAGAAACCGGAAACCAGAAACTTTCTCCAATACTGTTGCCGGGTCATCGTCGTCGTGGCCACTGCCGGAACGCCGTTGCGCTGCGACCTGGCTGCCGCCTTAAGGCCTGCCGCCCGCGAGCGATACAACCCATAGACCGCGGAACCAGAGCCCGAGAGCGAGGCGTAAAACGCCCCGGCACGTTCGAGCACACACTTGACCTCGCGCAATTCGGGATATTTAGGAAAGACGACCCGTTCAAAGTCGTTTTCGATCCCGGTACGGACAAGGTCGAGAAGCGAGGTCTCGGCCCGGCCCCTGCCTTTACTCACAGGGACACCGGATAAAGGTTGACCGCTCAGCCACGCAGAAAGCGCGCGACCGAACCCAACCATTCTATCGGAGGGTGAAGAAGGCGTCAATTTGGAGCTGGCATCGGCAGGATCCACGTGGGGACGGCCGCCCTCGGCCGTCCTGGCCGAGCGCAGCTCGGCAGCGCCCTCAGCGGCTGAAGCCGCCTGATCTCGCTGTGCATTGGTGGCACGACTGAAGTCGTGGCCTTCCCGTTGGCGCCTCAGCCCGTGGTCTCGCTTCCCGTCGTGCCCCTCCCGTTCGGTCCCGCTCGGCCCACCTGCCATCATTTCATCCCAATCCGCAAACGCCTGCGGTGTCGAGACTCCAATTTCCGGGGTCGCCACCACGCAGCAGACGGACGGCAAATCCGGCAGCGGATAGACCTCTTCCCCATGCCCCACCCCAAGCACAGTTCCACCAACCAGGAAAAGCGGCAAATCCGAGCCCACCTCCGCCGCCAGGCGCAACCTTTCCGCTCCCGACAATTTCTTCTTCAACGCCCGCTCGAGGGCCAGCAGCGTCGCCACCGCATTTCCGGACCCCGCGCCGACGCCGCCCTGCACCGGCAAGCGCTTATCGATGGTGATGGTTACCCGCCCGCGAGCTTGAAGCGCGGCCATGGCACGTTCCGCAATGCGGTAGCAAGTGTTCGTCTGGTCCTGGGGAACACGCGGATCGGCGCAACGAATCTCAATGCCGGTTCCGCGCCCAACTTGCACCTGGATGACGTCGTGCACAGCAATCGTCTGATAGACGGTGCGCAGATCGTGAAAGCGGTCTGCGCGAAGACCGCCGATGCACAGGCCGAGGTTGATTTTGGCGAAGGAGCGGACCGTGACCATGGAGTGATGATTGTAACCACAGAGGACACGGAGGACACAGAGGGTTAATGGTTGAGGTTTTTATCCCTACGATCCGTGGAAATCGGTGGCTCGGCTTTCACGTCCTTCTCTTGTGGTAAATCGTGAACTCAAATCCCGGATTCGCCGGAAACAGTTCCGCCACTTTCTTTAACCGCTCCGCCATCTGGGCGGGGGCCAGCAGCGGGTAGTCGCGCTCCCGCAGGTCCTGGTAATCCACATCGATAAACAGCGAGAGCAGGTAGATGGAGATGGCGTCGGAAAAGCTGGCGGCAAAATACTCGTTCTTGTACTTTTCGACATCCGGACCGGAGTCGGTGGCCAGCTTGCGCGATTCCCAGGCATCGAGCGAGGTCTCGCCGCGGGCCTTGTTCTGCACCTGCTTCCACACCAGGTCGGCGAAAGCTTCTGATACTCCGACGCGCTCCACCACGGCGTGGCCTACGTTGATGTAGAACTCGAAGGCCACGGAGAATTTGTCATCCATCAGCCGGGTGGAAATAAAAACGCACTGCGAATCGCCCAGGTCGAGATTGCGATGGCAGACGGCGTTGTCGCTGAGGGCCACGTCGTAGCGGTCGGCAATCACGGTCTCGTCACCCTGGTTCACGGTGAGTGGAACGAAGTAGTAAGCCTTGCGGTTCAGGGCGGCCGCGGCGGCGTCTGGTACGGCGGATACCATGCGTCGCAGGTCGGCTTCAGGGACCGTGATCTCTCCCGAAGCGGCATAGCAGATGCCATTGGGAGCTTGTGAGACGGGGGTCAGACGGACGACCTCCGCCGGGGGACGCGTAATCGGAGGTGCAGCTTGCGGCATGCGATGTATTCTAGCCCAGCCGTCAGTCTGGCAGCTATCAGCTGTCAGAGACTACTCTTAACAGAAAGCTTCAAACCGCTAGAATTGAGCAGGAATGCCTTCCGCGAAAGCACCCTCCCGATTGGTTCGCTGGCTGCTGATCCCGACGCGGGTGCTGCTGGTGGCCTTACTGCTGGCGCTGCTCAGCTTCGCCGTGTGCCTGTTTTTCGGGATATTCGGGCTCATGATCCGTGCCAGCGTACGGGGGGTTCATCCCAATATGACGGTTGCCTACCGGCAGATCGCCTTCCCCGCTGCTGTGGCAGCCGGAGGGATAGCCTTGCTGGTGGCGATTGTCCTCGAGGTCCGGCATCTGTGTGGGTCGGACACTCCTGTCCGACGCTTTTGACTTTGCTCTTGAAGTAGAGCGGCCGGAAACAGGGCTGCAAGAAAATCACAGGCAAAGGCAACTTCAACGGCGTCGGACAAGAGTGTCCGACCCACACAGGCGGCGGCTGAGCCCGCACGGGCGGGACGCCCGCGCCCACATTACGTCGTGCTAACTTACTTGCTGATGATTGTCGGCACCGGCATCGACATTGCGGAGGTCCCGCGCATCGCGCAAGCCCTGGCCCGCCACGGCGACCGCTTCCTCCATCGCGTGTTCACCGAAGGCGAGATCAAATATTGCGATGCCAAGGCCAATCGCGTGGAGCGCTATGCCGCGCGCTTCGCCGCCAAGGAAGCAGGCATGAAGGCCCTCGGCACCGGCTGGAATCATGGGGTGCGCTGGCGCGACATCGAAGTCTCCCGCCAGCCTGGAGGCCGGCCCACCCTCACCTTCCACGGCAAGGCAGCTGAGTTTGCCGCCCGGCTGGGCGCGGCCCACGTCGCGCTTTCGCTCTCACACACGGCCGAGCAGGCGATCGCGCAGGTCATTCTGGAGACTTGAAGGCCAGGAGCTGACTCTGTCTTCTGTTAGACTGGCCGCGTTCCGGGCGAACCTTGCGCGATGAGCGAGACATCCCTCCTGACTCCAAACACCAGCACAGACCGGGCCCCGGATCGCGCCATGCTGGCCGGCATCGCGCTCTGCAGCTTTGCCGCCCTGCTTCTTGAACTGGCGCTCACCCGGCTGTTTTCCGTGGTGCTGTTCTACCACTTCGCATTTCTGGCGATTTCGATTGCCCTGCTCGGCCTGGGCGCCGGAGGCGTGTTTGCCCACCTGCGGAAGGAACGCCTGGCGCGATTCGAGACCCGTGCCCTGGTCTCGAGGCTGTGCTCGGTCAACGCGCTGATTGTGCCGGTCGTGCTGGTCATCGTGCTGCGCACTCCGGTCTCGCTGGAAATCTCGACCGCGAATTTTCTTCGCCTCACCGCGATTTACCTGGCGTCCGCCGTTCCGTTCTTTATCACCGGCCTGGAATTCTCCGTGGTTTTTGCGCGCGAGGCCAAACACGTTTCCCCGCTTTATGCCGCCGACCTGGCGGGAGGCGCGCTGGCTTGCCTGGCCATTGTCCCGCTGCTCAACTGGCTGGGTGGACCGAACACCGTATTCTTCACGGGAGTCTGCATGGCGGCAGCGGGAATGATCTGGGCCCTGGACCGCAAGGCGACGAAGAGCCGCAGCCAGTCGGGCCCTGTTCATAGTGCTCCTGATCGCGGTCAACTACTCCTTCAACCTCTTCGACATCGTTTACGCCAAGGGAGGGTTTCGGGATTCCGCGTGGGTGGAGTTCGCCCGCTGGAATGCCATATCGCGGGTAGAAGTGGACTCCCAGGGCAAGGGCAAAGCGATCGTGATCGACGCCGACGCCTCCACTTACCTGATGAATGTCGATCCCAAACACTGGCAGGGCGGCTGGGAGAGAAATCTGATGTCAGCGCCCCCTGCTCTTGCCAATGTGCTGCGCCCCCATGGCGATTTCGCCATCATCGGGCCCGGCGGCGGAGTGGATGTTCTGCGTGCCCTGGGCAGCGGCAGTCCCAGTGTTACCGGAATTGAGATCAATCCCATCATCGCCAACACCATCATGCGCGGCCGCTACGCCGACTACACCTTCCATCTGTACCAGCAGCCTGAAGTTCATATCCACGTCACCGATGGCCGCTCGTTTGTGCGCAATGCCCGGCAACAGTTCGACGTCGTGCAAATGACGCTGGTGGACACCTGGGCCTCCACCGCGGCGGGCGCCTTTGCCCTCAGCGAAAACAGCCTGTACACAGTGGAGGCCTTCCGTGAATACTTCGAGCACCTGAAGCCGGATGGAATGATCGCCATTACGCGCTGGGAGTTTCAACAGCCTCGCGAAGCGCTGCGCGTGGTTTCGGTTGCCATGCAGGCCCTGCATGAGATGGGAGTGGCGAACCCCGCCGGCAACTTCATTGTGGTCTCGGCAGGGCACCTGGATGCCGATGGCATTCCGGTGGTCGTATTGGCCAAGCGCAGCGCGTTTACCGCCGAGGAGGTGGACCAGGTAAAGCAACACTTGGCGGTCTATCCGAAATTAGCTCTGTTGTACGCTCCGCCCGATCCGCCTTTGGCCGCCAGTAGTATGCCAGCGCGCTATTCCGCCAGCGCTGAATCTTTCACGCCAACTGATCCAGGCGAATGATCCTCAAAAGTTTGCGGAGCGCTACCCGTACGAGGTGTCTCCCGTAACCGACAATGCCCCGTTTTTCTTTTTCACTTTGAAGCTCGACCAGATCCTCCATCCCAAGGCGTTACAGCAAGGCATTGACTGGAAAAATAATCTGGGCGTGGCCGTGCTGGGGATGGTGCTGGCCATCTCGCTTCTGGCCGTGGTGGTGTTTCTGGTCCTTCCGCTGGCGATGGGGGCGCGGGGACAGCAGCCGCGTCCGCTGCGCCTGCTCTACTTCATCGCGGTCGGGCTGGGCTACATCCTGGTCGAGATCGCCTTCATCCAGCGTTTCGTCCTGTTCCTCGGCCATCCGGTCTATGCCTTGACGGTGGTGGTGTTCCTGCTGCTGCTTTCGAGCGGCGCGGGCAGCATGGTCTCGCGCTGGTGGCTGGCGGAGACCAGCCGGGTATGGCTGCCCCTGGTGCTCATTGCCGCCGCCCTGGTGTTGTATGTAGGCGTGTTGCCCGGCCTGCTGGGACGCCTGGTGGGATTGCCCTTCATGGTTAAACTGGCGGTCAGTGCCGGGCTTCTGGTTCCCCTGGGCTTCGCCATGGGCATGCCTTTCCCCACGGGGTTGCGCGCGCTGGCAGACGCCGGAGGGAGTGAGTTGCCGGTTGGGCATGCGGTCCTATCCCAGGGAAACATGGTGGAGTGGGCATGGGCGATGAATGCGGCTTCGAGCGTGCTGGGCTCGGTGCTGGCCATCATTATCGCCATCCAGTTTGGCTTGAATGTCACATTGGGGTCGGGAGCCGCCGCCTACCTGGTCGCACTCGTGTTGGCAACAACGTTGCGTCCCGCCCATCGGATGGCGTGATCCGGGAGCGCAGTCTGCTATTATTCTGGGCTAACCCGTGCCGGTGCCACGGAGAACGACCTTTGCTCGGGAGAATGCGTGCCTAGCCAGAAGCAGTTGAAGTGGTCTCAACTGAAGGTAGGGCTTACGGTGCTGGCTGCCAGCGTCACGCTGGGCATCCTGATATTCCTCATGAGCGGCACCGGCGGCCTGTTCACGCACAAGATCCAACTCAAATCATATGTGGATAACGCCAACGGCTTGCGCGAGGGCGCACCTGTGCGTCTGGCCGGAGTGGACATTGGCAATGTGACCAAGATCATGGTTGTGCGGGACCGGACCAAGCAACTCACTCCGGTGGAAGTTACGATGAAAGTGAATACCCGCTACCTGTTCAACCTGCGCAAGGATTCGCTGACCCTGCTCTCCACCGCGGGCGTGCTCGGGGAAACCTATATCGACATCGACAGTTCACAGGCCACCGGTCCGCAAGTGCAGGATGGAGATGTGCTGCGCAGCCGGGAGGTGCCGGACTTTGGCGACATGGTGCGCGCCGGCCAGGGCACGCTGCAGAACATGGACGCGTTGCTCAAGCGCTTGGATCGCATTGTCGCTTTCGTCGAGAGCGGCCAGGGTTCGGTGGGCAAACTGCTGTACGACCCCACGCTCTACAATCGCCTGAACTCGACAGTCAGTGAATTTCAGGGACTGGTGAACCAGGTGGCCCAGGGCAAGGGCACGCTGGGCAAGCTATTTTCCGACGACGAGTTGTACAACAAAGCCAACGCTACGGTCGATAAATTGAACGTGGTAATTGACGACCTCAATGCGGGTAAGGGCAGCGCCGGGAAGTTCCTCAAGGACCCGGTGCTTTACGACAACGCCAACGCCACTATCGCCAACGTGAGGAAGCTTACCGACGACGTGAATGCCGGCAAGGGCCCCATCGGCATGCTGGCGAAAGACGAAGAATTTGCCCGCAAGCTGCGAAATACGATGGACAAGCTCTCCGCCATCTCCGATCGCCTGGAGGCAGGCGAAGGCTCAGCCGGCAAACTGCTGCGTGATCCGTCGCTCTACAACAACGCCGATCAGATGCTGGTCGAAACCCGGGGCCTGGTGAAGTCGATTCGCGAGAACCCGAAGAAGTACCTGACCATTCACTTCAAAGTCTTCTAAATGTGGGCGCGAGCGTCCCGCTCGTGCGTCCTCTATTCCTCCTGATTGGTGTGTTCCGCTGAGGGCAGGATTGCCCTCAGGACAGCCGGCAGGATGCCGGCGCTACAAGAAACGCACGAGCGAGGACGCTCGCCCCTACACCCTCCTGGTGGACTCTGCCTGCTCGTGGGCGTGGTAGCTGGAACGGACCAGGGGGCCGGACTCCACGTGGCGGAAGCCGAAGCGCAGCGCTTCTTTTTTCAGATCGAAGAATTCTTCCGGAGTATAGAAACGCGAAATGGGGAGATGGTCGCGTGAAGGCCGCAAGTATTGCCCCACCGTAAGAATATCCACGCCGCGCGAACCCAGGTCGCGAAAGACTTCCACCAGTTCGTCCGTGCTTTCGCCCAGGCCCACCATCACGCCGGACTTGGTCACCGTTGCAGGAGCGAAGGTCTTGGACTTCTCCAGCAAACGCAGGGTGCGCTCGTAGCGTGCACCCGAGCGCACGGAGCGATACAGCCGCGGCACCGTCTCGGTGTTGTGATTGAGGACATCGGGCTGCGCGTCGAGCACGATCTTCAGGGCTTCATCGAGACCCTGGAAGTCAGGAATCAGGACTTCCACCCGGCAATCCGGCACGAGTTCGCGAATCTGGCGAATGGTTTCGGCAAAAATTCGCGCGCCTCCCAGATTGTCGTCGTCGCGGTTCACGCTGGTCACGACGGTGTGCTTCAGGCCGAGAGTGGCGACGGCTTCAGCCACGCGGCGGGGTTCGTCCCACTCAATGGGGCCGGGCCTGCCTTTGGGCACAGCGCAAAAACCGCAGCGCCGGGTGCAGATATCTCCCAGCAGCATGAAAGTAGCGGTGCGATGGTTCCAGCACTCACCGATATTAGGGCACTGCGCCGACTCGCACACCGTGTGCAATCCCAGGCCGCGGGCGAGTTTCTTGAGATTGTGAAAGTTTTCGCCAACCGGGGCCTTGGCCCGGAGCCACTCCGGCTTGGGTTGCCGGAGGGGAGGGCTCACTTCGATCTGCACCAGTTGGGAAGAGGCTGCCATCGCGCCTCTAGATTTTACATGCAGTGGAGGTGATTCCCCAAGACGCTTTGGCGGCCCCATGTGGTTCAGGTTTTGATTTTCCACGGACTATAGAAAATTGCGGAACGTCACTAGGTAGATGATGAGGAGCACCCAAAGCCAAGCGAAAATTCCTGCGCAACGAATGTACGTCGGATACCAAGGCTTCAGAACCATACTTGAAAACGGGTATGCCCGGACGAATTTGCTTTTCGCGTAGTTCCTTCGTCCCCATGCCACCACCATGTTGGTTTTGAATATGCAAAGCCAACCGCAGACCGCGAACCCTAAACTCGTTGCCACAATCCAACTAATGCCGAACGTCGTCATGCTCAAGCCTTTTCGCCGACCTTCAGGATAAGCTGGTTGTCAATTCCCAAGGAGCGAAAGAGGGCAAAGTTGAGCTCGGCCGCGAGACCAGATTTTGATGATCCTGATTCTCGTGATCCAGGGTTCGCCGACGGAGGAAGGGCGCCCTAGTTTTCCAGGTAGGCTTCGATCCATTCCTTGATGCGCATGCGGCGTTCATCCTTGACGTCGAAGCGAACGCCGAAGCTCTTGTCGGGCTTACGCCAGCTGACCGTAGCACGTACCCAGATGCGGGGCAGAGTCAGTAAAGCGAACGAAACTTCCACCGCCATGCCGACCTGGACATCCTCAGGGCTTTTGACCGACATCCCTCCCGTGCTGAGCTCCTGGCTGGTGGCAGTAAAGCGGCGGCTGTCGGCCGATACCATGGAAATTTCGGTAATGATGGGGATGCGTATATAGCGGCGAAATTCGTGCAGCACCAGCATCTGCGTAGCCCGCACCAGTTTAAGCGCCGCCTGGCGTTCGAGCGGTTCATGGAAGACGGCGTTTACGCCGTAGCGGGAAAACTTCATGGCCTCCTGGGCGCTGCCCCCGAGGCCGTAGATCACCATCCGATTATTCGATGCCGAGGTACGCGCCGATTCCATCACCGGCACGGCTTCCGGGGTCAAGTGCACCACGCAGGCCTCAAGCTTTTCCCGTTGCAGCCGCTCCGGCACGTTGCCGGTCATGACCACGGCTTCGATCCCGAATTGTTTGAAACAGTCTGCCAGCAGGGAGCGGGCGGGTTCCTTGATGTCAACCAGGGCAACCCGGGCAGAAGCCTTTCTGCTGCGAGTAGGCGGCGCGAGAACCAGTCCTGACGTTTTTTGCATGGTCTTTGGGGGAATGCCTTGAAACTCCATTCTGGCCTGCCTTCCGCCGCTTGGCAAAGGGATAGAAGGACAATACGCAGGTACCAAGGTGCCATTACCCAGAATGGACTGACGGAACCAATCTGGGCCTTGCAAAGCCAAAGTTTTGTGGGAGTTAGGGGCAAGAGAAAGAAAATGTGGGCGCGAGCGTCCCCGCTCGTGCATGCCCAGGAAAACCGTGAATTTTGGCAAGAACGTGCCCGGCGGCACCCCATTCTTTCGCCCCGATGGGGCTCCGTCGTCGCGGTGCGTTATAACCCACGGCTTACGCCGTGGGCTACATTCTTGCGCCGCTTCGCGGCTAGCGGATTTTGGCTGACGGCCCGAGTTCGCGGGCCGCAGTCTGAGGTCCGCAGTCTGAGGTCCGAAGTCTGAGGTCCGACGGCCGAGGTCTGACGACCGACGACTGCTCTACTCGCTCCAGCGCCGGAACAGCAGCGCCCCGTTGGTCCCGCCGAAGCCGAAGGAATTCGACATGGCGTATTCAACTTCGGCTTTGCGGGCGGTGTTGGGGACGTAATCCAGATCGCAGTCCGGTTCGGGATTTTCCAGATTGATGGTTGGCGGCAGGATCTGGTCGCGCAGAGCCAGCAGAGTGATTCCGGCTTCCAGCCCGCCCGCTCCGCCCAGCAAGTGTCCGGTCATGGATTTGGTCGAACTTACCGCCAGCTTGTAAGCGTGGTCGCCGAACGCGCGTTTGATGGCGACGGTTTCGAGTTTGTCGCCAATATCGGTCGAAGTGCCATGGGCATTGATGTACTGGACCTGCTCGGGCTGGACCTTGGCGTCGCGCAGCGTGTTCATCATGACGCGGTAGGCGCCGTCACCATTTTCTGCCGGCTGGGTGATGTGGAAGGCATCCCCGCTCATGCCGTAGCCCATGACTTCCGCCATGATGCGGGCCCCGCGGCGGCGGGCAAACTCCAATTCTTCCAGCACCATGATGCCGGCGCCCTCGCCAATCACAAATCCGTCGCGTCCAGAATCCCAGGGCCGGCTGGCCTTTTCGGGATGGTCATTCCGGGTTGAGAGCGCGCGCATGGCGGCGAAGCCGCCCACTCCCATGGGAGTGATGGCAGCTTCCGTGCCGCCCGCGATCATTACATCGGCATCGCAACGGGAGATGATCTTGAAAGCGTCCCCAATGGAATGGGCGCTCGAGGTGCAAGCCGTGCAGGTAGCTTCGTTCGGGCCCCGGGCGTGATAGCGGATGCTGACGTGCCCGGCGGCCAGGTTCACGATGGCCGCGGGAATAAAAAATGGAGAGATCTTTCGCGGCCCTCCGCTCAGCAGGCTGAGGTGCTCGCGCTCGATCACATCAAAGCCGCCAATTCCTGATCCGATGTGGACCCCCACGCGCTCGGAAATCTCCGGCGTGACCTCTAAACCCGAAGTCTCCATGGCCTCAGCCGCGGCCGCCATGGCCAGGTGGATGAAGCGTCCCATCTTCTTCAGTTCTTTTTTTTCGATGAATTGCAGGGGATCGAAATTCTTGACTTCGGCGGCGATCTGGCAGGCAAACTTGGGCAGGTCCTCTTCCTTGAACGAACCCTGCTTGATCGCCTCCGCGATGCGGGCCACGCCGCTCTTGCCCGCGAGCAGGTTCTTCCACACCTCGGGCGCGGTGTTGCCCACTCCACAGATCAGGCCGATTCCGGTGACTACAACCCGACGTCCCAACTACTTCCCGCCTTTCGCGTGCTTGCCGATGTAATCGACGGCGTCCTGCACGGTACGGATTTTCTCCGCGTCTTCATCGGGGATTTCGATCTCGAAGGCCTCTTCAAAGGCCATGACCAGTTCGACTGTGTCCAGCGAGTCCGCGCCCAGGTCGTCCACGAAGGAGGCGTTGGAGGTGACCTCGCCTTCGTCCACGCCAAGTTGTTCCACGATAATCTGCTTCACTTTGTCGTCAACGGCTGCCATTGGCTCTCCTCACAGTCTTTGTTTCGTTACGGGCGTCGTACGGATGGCAATTCCCCGGGTTCGCACAGGGAAAACGCTTCTAGCTGCTGGCTTCTGGCCTCTAGCTTCACTCCGTCACGGTTGTCATTTCCGTCACAGTTGTCATCCTGAGCGCAGTCAGTTCATTCGCTGGCGAATGAGCTGATGGAGTCGAAGGACCCCTATCGCTGCTGGGATGCCAGGGTCCGCCGGGTCGCCAGACGCCGCGGTCACGCTCTGGCCTCTACTTGCTTACCTTGGCGTGCTTGTCGATATAGGCAATGGCATCCTGCACGGTGCGGAGTTTCTCCGCGTCTTCGTCCGGGATCTCCACCCCGAAGTGTTCTTCCAGGGCCATGACCAGTTCGACCTGGTCCAGCGAGTCGGCGCCCAGATCATCGACGAATGACGCGCTGGGAGTGACTTCGTTTTCATCCACGCCCAATTGCTCGGAGATGATCTGCTTCACCTTCTCCACAATCTCTTTTTTTTCTTCAGCAGCCATGAATCCTACCTCCTGAATTTAGGGGAACGAATAGTGTACTGGCCCGTACGAATTGCTGTAAAGGAAGAGCGGGAAGAATCCTACTTCCCTGGGCCCGCAGGGTCAACGTGGTTGGTGTGGGCCGGACACTCTTGTCCGACGCTTTTGACCTTGGATGTTGCAGTATCCAAAATCCGCTTGGGCTCCCGGCAGACAAAGACGGCCAACCAAAAGCAAGGTCAAAGGCGTCGGACAGGAGTGTCCGACCCACACCACCAACCCACACCACCGTTACCGGGAATATCTGTCTCGCAGCTCGGTCTGGCGGCTTTTCATCGGTACTTCCTGCCCGGCGATGAAGACCCTCTTGACGTCGGTCTTGACGTCGAGCGGATCCCCATTCGCCACTACTACGTTCGCCGTCTTGCCCACATCGAGCGAGCCCAGTTGGTCGGCCACGCCCCAGATTTCCGCCGGATTCAGGGTGATGGCCTTCATCGCCTCGTCGTGGGGCAGGCCGAACGCAGTGGCGAAGCCCGCCGCGTAGGGCAGGTTGCGCACGGCATGGGCATCGTAGGACGCGAATGCGATCTTTACTCCACGCTGGTAGAGCTCGCCGGGCAGCTTGTACACCGCATCGTAGCGCTCGTAGTTCTTGGGGTCTTCGTAAATCGGCCCCACAATCACGGGGACTTTCAGGCTGGCCACGTAGTCAAGCACGGACTGGGAGTGGCTGATGTGATTGAGAACGAACTTCAGGTTGAATTGCCGCGCCAGCCCGACGGCTGTCTCCAGATCGCTGGGTTCCTGCGCCGCCAGCACGATGGCCTTTTTGCCCTGAAGATAAGGCAGCAACGCTTCCAGCTTCAGATCGTGTTTGGGCGGCGACGGCGGGCCCTTCTTGTCGTCGGATGCCTCGGATTTCTTCCTTTCGTAGTCCGCCCAGCGCTCGGAATAGTCCTGGGCGTCCATGAAGGCCTGCCGCAGCTGCGCCGCCAGGCCCATGCGGGTTTGCGGAAACTTCCGCTTCTCCCAGGACTCATTCCGGCGCTGCTCGCCGGTAAAGTTCAAGGGCATGGCGATGTCGCGCACCAGCAGCATGTCGTTGGCCGATTTGCCGTCGAGTTGAATGAACGAGTCCTGGCCGGGCAGAGTGTCCTGGCTCTGTGGCGCCACAATGGCGTTGGTGACTCCATTGAGGCGCGCCACCGGAATCAGTTCGGACTCGGCATGGAAGGCGTCATACACGTGCATGTGGGGCATGATCTCATCGCTGGTTTCGATCAGATCATTAGTGCTGCTTTCGGCGGAAATCTCGGTCAGGCCGAGATAGCTTTCGGAATCGATCAGTCCGGGATACACCGTCATTCCGGTCACATCGATCACTTCCGCGTCTTTCGGAATGGTGACCGACTTCGCGGTTCCGAGCGCGGTGATCTTGCCCCCAGACATCACCAGCACGCCGTTCTCAATCGCGCCATGCGAAATGGTGAGTAACTTGCCGCCCTTAAGCGCGAATGTTTTCTGCTGGGCGGAGGATGCCTCCGACAGGAAGCAAACAGAGAGAGCCAGGAGGATTCGGCCAACGACCAAGGGCCAACGGCCAACCACGGCCCCTGACGACTGACGCCTGACGACCGACGACTGTTTCCCCATCATTCTCCCTCCCGGTAGTGCGGCATGCCGAAACCCGGCAGCGAGCGGTCAAAGTAAACATCGCCATCGATCAGCACTTTATTGGGCACACCAAAGCTGGAAAGAGGATAGCCATCCCAGAGCACCAGGTCGGCGTCTTTTCCCACCTCAATCGATCCCACGCGATCGTCAACGCCGATGATCCACGCCGGGTTGATCGTAATCATCTTGAGCGCCTCTTCCTCGGTGGCGCCACCGTAGCGCATGGTCTTTGCGGCTTCTTGATTCAGGCGGCGCGCAAAATCTTCCGAGTCGCTCTTGATCGCTACCCGCACTCCCTTGCGCATTGAGATGACTGCGTTCCACGGAATCGCATCCCAGGCTTCCTGTTTGTAGCCCCACCAGTCGGAAAAAGTGGCGATGGCCACGCCCTGGGCGGCCAGTTGGTCCGCGACCTTGTAAGCCTCAAGGGCATGATGGAAGGCACGCACCTTGTAGCCGAATTCCTTTGCGATGGCCATCTCGGTAAGCAATTCGTCGGCGCGATAACAATGGATCTGCACCATCAACTTGCCACGCAGGACATCGGCCAGAGCGTCCAGTTTCAAGTCGCGTTTTGGAGGCTTGGAGTCCTTGTCGCCGCGTTTGACTTTGGCGTCGTAGTCGTCCCATTCGCGCATGTAATCCTGCGCTTCCACCAGCGCCGCCCGTTGCACCGCGAAATTTCCCATGCGGGTCGAAGGCAACTGGTCTTTGCTTCCATAAACGCGCTTGGGATTTTCACCGCTGGCGAATTTGATGGAGCGCGGCGCGCCGGGAAACAGCATGGCGTCCCGGCTGGCGCCGTATTTGTGTTTGATCACAATCGCCTGGCCGCCAATCATGTTGGCCGATCCGTGCAAGTAGCAGCGACGTGGTGACGCCGCCGGCCAGGCCGCGATAGATGGCTTTGTCCTGGTAATCGAAGGCGTCCATCATCATCATCTGCGGCGTGACTGGGCTGGTGGCCTCGTTCACATCGTCGTCGAGCGCGATGTGGGAGTGGGAATCGATGATGCCCGGTGTGAGATATTTGCCACCGGCGTCGATCACGGTGGCGCCAGCAGGGGCGTTCACATCTCTTCCCACGGCAGCTATTTTTCCGTCCTTGATGTAAACGCTGCCGTTCTGAATGTCGCCGTGGGTGACGGTCATGACCACGGCATTTCTGATCAGGACTTCATTGTGCGACGGCGGCGCTGGCTGTTGGGCTGGGGCCTGCAATGACGGCAGTCCCACAATCGCAAGCGCGACTAAGCTGATAATCCTGCTCATGCTGACGAACTCCCGCAGATATTTTCTGGAAACATAGAACTCGGGATTCTATGAGTCGAGGCGGCAGTCGTCAATCCGGGACGGGCGGGACGCCCGTCCTCCATTATTTTGCAGGCGCGGTATCATTCGTCCGGAGGAAATAAAGTGAAAGCCAGCCTGATCCTTGCCCTGTTCGCGATGCTGCCTATGTGGGTCGGACACTCCTGTCCGACGCTTCTGAATCTGATGTTCGCCGCCAATTGCCCAACCCATCAAGCCAAAGACGGCAATGCCCTCATCGAGATCGAGCAAACCTGGGCCCAGGCGCTCGAAGTGCGAGATGCCGATGCTGTCGGCTGCATCCTGGCCGACGAATTTCAGGACGCCGATCCCAATGGCCAACTGCATGACCGGGCGGAAACCCTGGCACAAATCTCCCACCGCCGTCCCGGCAAAAACATCCTGAGTGAACTCACGCCGCGGGTATTTGGCGATTCCGGGTACATTCGCGGCCTGGCCACGCTGGTGGATGGGCAGGGCAAGACCGTGGCCCGGGTCCGCTTCACCGACATCTATGTCTATCGCGGCACGCGTTGGCTCGCGGTCGCCGGCCAGGAAAGCCTGCTGCCGGAAGCGGCTAAGTAACCATGCGCGCCGTGGTGCAGCGAGTGAACCGGGCGCGGGTGAGCGTCGGCAACGACCTTGCCGGCGAAATTGGCGCTGGATTGCTGGTCCTGCTGGGAGTCTCCAAGAACGACACCGAGGGCGACGCCAGCTACCTGGCGGACAAAATCATCGGGCTACGAGTTTTCGAGGATGCCGGCGGCAAGATGAACTACGCCGTGCCGGAAGCGAAAGGTAGCGTGCTGGTGGTCTCTCAGTTCACGCTCTACGGGGACGTGCGACACGGCAAGCGGCCATCCTTCGATGCTGCCGCTCCGCCGGAAAAAGCGCGCGAGCTCTACGAATATTTTGTCGAGCGCATTCGGGCCGCGGGAGTGCGCTGCGAAACTGGCAGATTTCAGGAGATGATGCAGGTAGAACTGGTCAACGATGGGCCGGTGACTATCCTGCTGGATTCATCGAAAGCGTTCTAGAAAGCTGTTCGCCGCCGGCCGATTCAGGTCGCCCGCCTTGCAGGATCCGCATCACATCCTTCCAATTGTCAGCGCGCAACTCCGCACTCTCCGCTGCGTTGTGCGGGGCGGTAAACAGGATTCCGGTGCCGCGGAATCCCTTGAAATGCCGCGACCGGTCATCGATCAGGACATCGGCGTTGATGATGTTCTTGTCCCCGCAGAATACAATCCGGCTGGGCGGAATGAACGGGAAATTCTTTTCCATCCACTGGAACTTGTCCGCGAACGACGACGGAACTTCCATGGCGGCGCTGGTGATGTAGATGTCATGATGGCGCGACAGTTCGAGCAGCGCCTCCTGGCTGCCGGCAATGACCTCGAGGTCAGCGAAGAATCCAGGCGCATGCGGGATGGCGTTGAATTCGGCGCGGCTTTCGCCAGGGAGCAGTTCGGCCAGTCCCCGCTTGCTAACCATTTCCGTTGTCAGGTTCGCGCCCGCCCGCTGGTTGTACTGGCTCAAATGCTTGCCGAAAGCGTCGGCGATGACTTCGTCCATATCAACCGCGATGCGCAGGCGGCGCGAGGCCGGGTCCAGTTGGCTGGCCGGCGGGTTCGCCTTCAGCACAATGGATATCAACACCAGCACCGCCGCCACTCCATTGGCCCACATCATGGCCACGGCGTGGATGCGAACGCCGTAGGCCAGCCACAGCAACACTCCCGTGAGATAAAGGAAGAGCATGGCGTAGGACAATCCGCGGCCACCCTGTTTGCGCAGTTTGACAATCTGCGGGACAAACGCCACCGTCGTGCAAAAGGCTGCCACGGTCCCCACCCAGGCGGTTAACGACATCGCCGGTTACCTCCTCAATCTTCGTATCTTCTATAGTAGATGGCCGCAACGGACGATTCGTCCAATGAAATGTTTGGAAGCCTGTGATAACTTTCGTTTATGGCACTGGAAACCCAGGAGCTGGCCTCTTTTGCTGTGCTCGCCGAACAACTGCATTTCGGCCGGGCGGCGGCGCGTCTTCATATTTCCCAACCCGCGCTGAGCAAGCGGATCCGGAGCCTGGAAGAAAAGGTCGGCGGGCCGCTGCTGGTGCGCAACCGGCGCGGGGTCGCGCTCACCCCGGCGGGCGCCCTGTTCTACAAGGAAGCGCGCAGAATCATCTACGACCTGGAAGCGGCTTTCGAGTCCGCGCGTGGGGCCAGCAGCGGCGAACGGGGAAGACTGCGCCTTGGGGTGGGCATGTCCACCGTGCACACTCTGGTTCCCCGCGCCCTGGTGAAATTTCGGGAGAGCGCTCCCGGAGTCGAAATCGAGATCGCGGACATGCCCACGCTCCGCCAGATCGAAGCCCTGATCGCGGGCCGCCTCGATGTCGGCTTCGTGCGCCTGCCGGTGAAGCATCCCCTGGTCGCGGTGCGGAAGGTAATCACCGAGCGTCTCACCATTGCCACGTCGGCGAAATTCACCGGGTCGCTGACCATGAAGGGGATTCAGGAGCAGCCGTTCATTCTGATCGATCGCGGAGTCTCCGCCACGTATCACGATCATTGCATCAGCCTGTGCGACCGCTCCGGATTCACCCCGAGAATTGTTTACGAACCGAATGACATGTTTACCATTCTCAATCTGGTGAGCGCCGGCATCGGGGTGTCGCTGGTGCCTCGGGCAGCGCGCGCGATGCATGTCAGCGGAGTCAGGTTCGCTCCCGTGCACGGCCGTTTCGCGGAGTGGGACATAGGGATGGCGTGGAACAGGAAACTCGAATCTGAAATCATCCGCAAATTCGCCGATGCCTGCCGGCTGGAGTAGCGGCGGTTCCGGATCTAGCAGGCCAGGTCGGCAATCCGCACCGCGTCGGCGCAGGCGCGCACATCATGGGTGCGGATGATGTGGGCGCCCTTCATAATGGCCACAGTCTCCGCCGCCAGCGTTCCGAAGAGCCGGCCGGCGACCACCGCGTCGGTCCCATGGCGCGCCAGGGCCCGGCCGATGAAAGATTTTCGCGACACGCCAACCAGCAGCGGAAAGCGCAGCTGATGAAATTCCTCGAGTTGCCTCAGCAGCGGATAATTCTCTTCCCGGTTTTTGCCGAAGCCGAAACCGGGATCCATCACCATGCGCTCCCGCTTCATGCCCGCAACCACCGCGGCCTCTGCTCGCTCCCGCAGTTCGCGCTTGACCACGGTCACCGCATCCAGGAGCGGCGGCAGCGTCTTCCATTCCTGGGGACGCCCACGCATGTGCATGAGCACAGCTCCGCACTTCAGTTCCGCCAGTGTCTTCCTCATTTGCGCATCCCAGAGGAATCCGCTTACGTCGTTGACGATCTCCGCCCCCGCTTTCACCGCGGCACGGGCCACGCCGGCCTTGTACGTGTCGATGGAGACGATCGCCTGAGGATTTTTCTTCTTCACACCAGAAATCACCGGGATGATCCGGTCCAGCTCTTCCTTCTCGCTCACGCCGGGCTCGGTCGCAGATGCTACCTTCGCTCCCGGACGCGTGGACTCTCCGCCTACGTCGATGATGTCGGCGCCATCCTGCAGCAGTTTGAGCGCGTATTCCACGGCGTGGTCGCGATCGAAGTGAGCCCCGCCGTCGGAGAATGAATCGGGCGTGACGTTGACCACGCCCATGATCAGCGTGCGTTTTCCCAGTTGCACCGCGCGGGACCCAATCTGCCACTCAAAGACGGGACGCATGCCAGCGATTCTAACCCCTGACGAAATGTGTGGGAGTGCTTGTGTGGGTCGGACACTCCTGTCCGACGCTTTTGACTTTGATTTTGCCTTACTGGCCCGACAGATTTCGTGGTTCAGGCCGCTCCACTTCAAAACCAACTTCAACAGCGTCGGACAGGAGTGTCCGACCCACACAGGCCGATCAATCCGCGGTGCTACAATCAGCTTGCAATGCGCCGTATGCGCCTTCTTCCGCAGCTTGCGGTGTGCCTTTTGCTGTGCACACAACTGCACGCCACCTCGCACAAAGCGCTCGACAAACGCATTGCCGCCATTCTTGAACCCGCCGACCTGGCGCGTGGTTTCTGGGGCATCGAAGTAGTTTCACTTTCCACCGGCAAAGTGCTCTACGCCCGCGATGCCGACAAGCTGTTCACGCCCGCGTCCAATACCAAGCTGTTCACCACCGCGGCTGCCATCGCACTGATCGGTCCGGACTACACCTTCAAGACCACGGTCGAGACCAACGGCACCCTCGACACCCACGGCCGTCTCACCGGTGACCTGGTGCTGGTGGGACGCGGCGATCCCAATCTTTCAGGGCGAGAGTTGCCCTACGCTCTGCATACCGAGCGCAGCGGCCATCCCATCCAGGTGCTCGAGCAACTGGCCGACACGCTGGCGCAGAAAGGGGTGAAGTATGTGGACGGCGACATTGTCGCCGACGATTCCTACTTTGCCTTCGAGCGTTATGGCGAAGGTTGGAGTCAGGACGATCTGGTCTGGGCGGATGGCGCTCCCGTTTCCGCGCTCACCATCAATGACAATGTAATTTTCGTAAACATCCTGCCCGCTGATCGTGCCGGCGACCGTGCCTTTGTCAGCATTACGCCTTTTGCCGATTACTACCGCATCGACAATCGCATCATGACTACGCCCGCGGGCACGGGCCGGAAGATCTTTATCAATCGCGAGCCCGGCGCCACCACCTTGACCCTTTGGGGCAACATGCCGCTGGGCGACGCCGGGGCCAACGAGGCCCTTGCCATTGAAGATCCGGCGGAGTTTGCAGCCGAGTTATTTCGCCATCTGCTGGAGGTGCGCGGCATCGCCGTGTATGGCAAACAGAAGACACGGCACACGGAGTTGTCCAGCCTGTCCACTCTCACCATCACCGCTTCCGCGGCGGCGCGAGGTGGCGACGAACCCGCACGCTTGTTGCAGAACCAGCCGTTGGTGCTGGCCAGGTATCAGTCCCGGCCCCTGATTGAAGATGTGCGGGTGATCAACAAAGTCAGTCAGAATTTGCATGCGGAAATCCTGCTGCGCCTGCTGGGCCGCGAAAAGGGGACTGCGGGCACGGTCGAAGGCGGACTCGAAGTGCTTCGCGGATTCCTCAATCAGGCTGGGATCACGGGCGACCAGTACGCGTTTTACGATGGCTCCGGGCTCTCGCGGCAAAATCTGGTGACGCCGCACACCGTGGTCCAGTTGCTGCGCTACGCTGACTCGCAGCCCTGGGGCGCCAGCTTCCGCGACACCCTGCCTCTCTCTGGCACCGACGGCTCGCTTTCGAATCGCTTCAAGGGCGTGGAGGTGCAAGGGCGGGTACAGGCCAAGACCGGTTCGCTGGGCGGGGTCAAGACGCTGTCCGGATACGCCACCACCAATCGAGGCGAACGGGTTGCATTCTCCATCTTGTCGAACAACTTCAACCTCCCGGACAAACGCATCAACGAAGCCATCGACGACATCGTGGACCAGATCCTGGACGACGGTAAACCAAGGAAGTGAAGTTGCTTGTGTGGGTCGGACACTCCTGTCCGACGCCTTTGACTTTGATCGTTGCAAGAATCAGAAAACAAAGCACTTCAAAAGCGTCGGACAAGAGTGTCCGACCCACACAAGCAACTAACGCGGCATGCGCTTGGCTTGGCGATGGCGCAGCCCGCGCACCGCGCCGGGGCCGGTGCCTGTCGGGGGCTTGCGCATGCCGTCCAGCAGCGCTTTCAGGACCACAGCATTATTGTGCTGCTCATTTTTAGAGGCGTACAGGAGTGTAAGGTTCTTCTTCCGATGGGCCAGTCGGTAGAGTTCATCGAGAGCCTCCGCGGCCTGAGGCAACGCCAGTTCCTTGAGATAGCGCTTTCGGAAAGTCAGCCAGCTTTCGGGACGGGCGTGAAACCATTGGCGAAGTTGGTCGGAAGGAGAGAGGTCGCGCAGCCAGCTGTGCAGCGCAGCCCGGCTCTTGCTCAACCCCCGGGGCCAGAGCCGGTCCACCAGAACGCGATAGCCGTCGCCGCGAGCGGGCTCTTCATAAACTCGTTTGACAGTGACGCGTTTGACGGCGGCGGGCATGGCAGTGCTCTACTATTGTACTTCCGCGCCGCGCGCGCCGGCACCTGGCAATTAGTGCTGTGTCAGATGCACCAGGAACGAATGGCATCAATTTTCAGAAATTGGCAGGCCCTCACTATCGTCGCTGTTGCCCTGATCCTGGGTAGCGGCTGCGATGTGCAGCGCCGGAAGAGCGACGCTGAACTGGGGCTGAACCCGCAACAGGCCGCCGGGCGGCGAATTTTCGACCAGTACTGCGATCGCTGCCACGAGGCTTACTCCTCCCGGGACAAGAAAGCGCGCAGCTTGCAGGGAGTTTTCAGGAAGCAATTTCTGTCGGAAAGCGGAATGCCGGCGAACGACGAACGCGTCGGCGAACTCATCGTGACCGGCCGCAACATGATGCCAGCCTTCGGCCAGACATTGTCGCAGTCGCAGGTGCAGGACTTGCTGGCATACTTGCACACGCTGTAAATCATGACAGATCGTGTGGGGACGGGTCTCGGATCCGTCCAGGTCGAGCGCAGCTCGACAATGCTGTCTGCTGGCAACAACGGCGGGACGGGCGGGGACGCCCGTCCTCCAGTTCACTCGGATTGACTTCACTGCCGTGAGCAAGTAAATTTTCCTAACCATATTCGGTTTTGCTCTTTCACAACTTCTTTGGTTCGCGCACCCTCGTCACCCTGACGAGGAGGGAAGCGGGTGAGAATCCCGCGCTGCCGCGCAACTGTAAGCGAGGAAATCGCAGCCGGTCACTGGGGAAACCCGGGAAGGCCGGTTGTATTTTCATCGGACGTTAGGAAAGCCGAGCTGTGCTCGGCCGGGCAGGTGAGGACACCTGCCCCTACGTGGACTGGGAGGATCACAGTCCGCATTTCGTCCTTACTCGCAAGCCAGGAGACCGGCGTGAACCGTCCACACCAACCCCTTTCGCGTGACAAAGGAGGAGTGCATGCGGTTCTTCAAGGTTTTCGTTTCTGTTTTCATCCTGCTGGCAGCGGCATCGGCTGCCGAGTTCAAGATCAAGGTTGTCGATCCCCAATCGGCGGCAGTCGCCGGGGCGCAAATTCAATTGTTTCTCGCCGGATCCTCGACCCCGGCGGCCATACAGACGACTTCCGCGGAAGGCGTGGCGGTGTTTCGAGGAACGGCCGCGGCTTCCTACCGGGCGCGCATACTGGCTGCAGGCTTCGCGGTCGAGACGGCTGATATTTCCGCGGCCAACCCGGACACAATTACGGTCGCCCTCCGTCTCGCCCCGGCCACTGAAGCCGTGACCGTAAGCGCTACCCGGACTCTGGTTCCCGGCAGCACGGCCGGAGCAGATGTCGAAGTCCTGACCTCGGGCCAACTGGAAGTCATGCGCCCGGTGGCGGCCGATGATGCGCTGCATTTTCTTCCCGGCGCGGTGGTGAGTTCATCCGGGCAGCGCGGCGGGCTCTCGTCCCTGTTCGTGCGGGGCGGCGAATCTACCTACAACAAAGTGATTGTGGACGGCGTTCCGGCCAACGACCCTGGCGGAATCTTCGACTTCGGCGTGCTTCCCCTGGCCGGCGCGGACCGCCTGGAATTCGTTCGCGGCTCCCAGAGCACGCTCTACGGCTCCGACGCCATGACCAGCGTGGTGCAAGTTTTCACCCGCACGGGAAGCACAACCGTGCCCGAACTGCGCTTCGGCGCGGACGGCGGCAACCTGGGCACGGCAAATGGCTATGCGTCTCTGGCCGGTGCCAATGGCCGCTTCGATTACAACCTCTTCGGCGACCAGTTCAACACCATGGGGCAGGGTCCGAACGACGATTACTCAAATTCATTACAGGGAGGCAACGTTGGCGTGAAGCTGACCGACTGGGCCGCCCTGCGCGTCCGCGCCCGCCATTCCAACAGTGCTACCGGCGTACAAAGCTACTGGAATTTTAACGGCGATCCCATCCTGCCGCCGGACTTCGACCAGCGCGCGCGGCAGAACAACCTGCTGGCCAGTGCGGAGCTGACGCTGGCGGGACCATCGCGCTGGCAGCATCGTTTCACCGGCTTCGAGTACGCGCTGCACCGCACGAATATTCAACCGGTGAACCAGCCCGGCCGCGTGGACCCTTTCGGCAACCAGATCGATACTCCTTTCCACGCCATCACCAACATCAACCGCGCCGGCTTCGACTATCAGGGCGACTACACGGAACGAAGCTGGGCCCAGACCACGGTGGGATATGAGTTCGAAGATGAGAACGGGACCACCGGCACCCTCCCCGATTCTCTGAGTCACGGCGTGCGCCTGAACCATGCGGTTTACGGGCAACAGCTTTTGAGCCTGGGACGGCTGTCGATCGTGGCCGGGGCGCGCTTCGTGCACAACCAGAGTTTTGGGAATAAGGTCGTGCCGCGAATCGCATTAGGGTTCACGGCGCTGCACGGCGGAAATTTCTTTTCCGGCACGCGCTTCCGCTTCAGCTACGCCACCGGAATCAAGGAGCCCAGTTTCGCCCAGTCATTCGGCAATGGCGGCGGTTTTCCCATCATTGCGAATCCTGATCTTCAGCCTGAGAAGGCGCGCTCCTTCGAGGCTGGCGTGGAGCAGAAGTTTTCCCGGAACTACTCTTTTACGGCTACCTACTTCAACGGCCTGTTTCGCGACAAGATCGATTTCAACTTCCTGACCGGGACGGCTTGTCCGCCGCCCAGCGCCTTCTGTGGCCAGTACATCAATGTCAATGAGGCATTGGCGCACGGCGCGGAAGTGGAGTTTCACGGACGGCCGCTGGCGAAGCTGTCGCTGGATGGCTCTTACACTTACACTTCGACCCAGATTCTGGAGCAGCCGTTTGCTTTTGATCCGCTGCTCGAAGCCGGCCAGCCCCTGATCCGGCGTCCCAAGCATTCGGGTAGCTTGCTGCTGACTTACCTGAGCACCCGCTGGGGAGCAAATCTGGGCGGAAGTTTCATCGGGAGACGCGCCGATTCCGACTTCCTGGGATACGGCATCGACCACGCGGCGGGGTACGCTCGCGTGGATCTCGGCGGATGGCACGCGATCACGCCCCGCATCACCGCCTATGTGAATCTCGAGAATGCTTTCGACAAGGCGTATCAGGAAGTTGTGGGATATCCAGCCCTGGGAGCCAATGTACGCGCAGGAATGCGCTTCCGAATCGGCGGAGAGTAGGGTTTCGCTCGTGTGGGGCCGGCGCCTCGCCAGCCGCTTTTAAGTTTGAGAATCCCGGCTGATGCGTTCTCCCCGGCGAAAACCACGCGGGCGAGGGCGCCCGCGACCACACGAGCTCAACGATGACGAACTCGCCGCGAAGGCCGGGCCACGGGTTGCGGGCGATCATCAGTCTCGCCGGCATAGGGGACGGCCAAAGGCAGCGACGCGGCCGACCGGGATCCCTGATACTTGCTGCGCGCCGCCATCAACTTTCCCAATTCCTCGCTGCCCAGGGGTTGCTGCCGCCCGAGCAGATGGGTGACCAGCGCGATCTGGGCAAAGTGCTCGACCGTTTCCATCTTCATGTAGGCCTGATGCAGGTCGGCGCCATACGCGACCACGCCGTGATTAGACATGAGAATGGCATCGTACTGGGGAACCAGGGGTTCGAGCGCTGCCGTAAGCTCGGGCGTTCCCGGCGTGCCATATTTGGCCAGCGGGATCGAGCCCAGTCCGATGACCACCTCGCATACCAGGGGTTGATTGAGCGCCATGCCGGCGGCGGCAAAGCCGGTGGCGGTGGGCGGATGCGCATGTACCACGCCTTGCACGTCCGGCCGCAATTTGTAAATCAGCAGGTGCATCGCGATTTCACTCGAGACGTCGCGGCGCCCTTCCAGGCGGCGGCCCTCCATGTCCACAATCACCAGGTCCGAAGGCTTCATCATGCTCTTGCACATGGAAGTCGGAGTGGCGAGGATGCGATGTTGGTCCAGGCGCACCGAAAGATTGCCATCCATCGCGGCGACGTAGCCGCGCTCGTGCAGGGCCCTGCCAAAGAGGACAATTTCGCGCCGATTTTGACGTTCACTTGGCATCGTTTTCGGGAAGGTGGACCGCAAGCCCCGGCTGTTTCCGCGTATGTTAACCCAATCAGTTGAGCGTTACAACGCCGTTTACACACTATTACACTTTTGAATGGGCCGTCCCCGGCCCGCTTTGAGATGACTGCAGAGAAGAAATCCTATAATCAGACCGCGTGCTGATTTCCGATTTCAATTATTCACTGCCCGAAGAGCTCATCGCCCAGGAACCGCTGTCCGACCGGGCGTCGTCGCGGTTGCTGCATCTCAATCGCGGCGCTGATGAGATGAGAGACGTACAATTCAGAGATTTTCCCAACCTGCTGCGAGCGGACGATCTGATCGTATTCAATAACACGCGCGTCTTCCCAGCGCGCTTGTATGGTAGGAGAAGCGGCGTGAAAGCGCAGCCGCTCAGTGCGAAGAACCCCGCCACACGCGATTTTCTGCGGGGCAGAATTGAAGTCCTCCTGACCCGTCAACTCTCGAGCGAGCCCAACGAGTGGGAGTGCCTGGTGCGGCCCGGGCGCAAGATCGGCGCGGGAGAGTCCTTGTTCTTCGGCGAGCACGACGAACTCCAGGCCGAAATCGTCGCGCGAGGCAGTTTCGGAGAACGCCGCATCCGCTTCGCTCCGGCGCAGGATTTCTTTGCCGTGGTCGAGCGCATCGGTCACATTCCTCTTCCGCCGTATATCAGCCGGCCTGACGACCTGCGGGACCGGGAGCGCTATCAGACCGTCTATGCCCGGGAAAAAGGTTCGGTGGCCGCGCCCACCGCAGGTCTGCACTTCACGCCGGAAATTCTGGCCCAGATAAAAGAGCGAGGTATCGAGACTGCCGAAGTCACGCTGCATGTGGGCCTGGGCACCTTTCAACCGGTGCGCGAAGAGCGGGTGGAAGATCACAAACTGCACTGCGAATCGTATTCCATCTCGCAAGGCACGGCAGCAGCCATCAATCGCGCACTGGATTCAGGGCGGCGGATCGTAGCGATCGGGACTACTACGGTCAGGACGCTGGAATATGCCGCGCTGGAATCGCGCCGCATACAGGCGGGAAGTGGTGAGGCCGATATCTTTATCTATCCCGGCCATGAATTCCGGGTGGTGGGCGCGCTGCTCACCAATTTTCACCTGCCGCAATCCACGCTGCTCATGCTGGTGTGCGCTTTCGCAGGACGGCAGCGTGCGCTCGAGGCATACCGTCATGCCGTGGCTGAACGCTACCGCTTCTATTCTTACGGAGATTGCATGTTTCTGGAGTGACCACTCTCAGGAATATACTGGTCTTGCAGGAGTGAGCTATGGGAACACAAGCCATATCAAAACCGGTTCCAATCCAGGATTTTGTCGCAGAGCTGAGAAAGTTTCCCGAGCCGGCCTTCCGCCGGATCGACCAGATCATCCGCTTTCTCGAGAGCACTCCGGTTGCATCCGATACCCTGACGCCTTACCTGACCTGGGACCGGCAGCACTACACCCGCAACCTGGTGGACAAGACGCCGCTCTACGAACTGGTTGCCATCTGCTGGGAGGTGGGGCAGGCGAGTTCGGTCCACAACCATCGCGAGCAGAATTGCTGGATGGCGGTCCCGGTCGGGCGCTTGCGAGTCGAGAACTACCGCACGATTGCGCAGGACCTCGACCACGGCACCTGTACGCTCGAGACTGCGGACACGGTCGAAATGAATCCGCGCCAGCCTTGCGCCGTGGATCCGCAGGAGCCCGTGCACCGGGTTTACAATCCCCGTGAATTCAACCAGCGCGCGGTGAGCCTGCACGTTTACTCGCGCCCCTTCGATACCTGCGTGGTCTATTCGCAGGAGCAGGGCACATGCGGCGTGATCAAACTGCACTATCAAACCGAATACGGCAAGCCGGCGAAGAACTGAGAACCGGGAACTACGAACTGACAACTGACGTCCTGCTAAACTTGAGTCTTGCCCCCCCGAAGAAAAGCCTCGACCATCCCGGCGGAAAACCCGCCGGCTTCGCCCCAGATGACTGCCACCGATGGCCGCCGCATCTTTCTCATGGATGCGATGTCGTTCATCTTCCGCGCCTACCATGCCATGGCGCGACAGCGCGGGATGACTACGAAGACCGGCCTGCCCACCGCTGCCACCTACGTCTTCGTCAATATGCTGCGCAAATTGCGGGAGGACTTCTCACCCGAATATCTGGCCGCGGTGTTTGACGTCGCCGCCCCCACCTTCCGGGACACCGAGGCGGAGGCCGTCACCAAGGTGCGCAAGTTTGACCTGAAAACCCAGACCTTTCTGGAAGTCGAATATCACGGCTACAAGGCCAACCGCAGCGAGATGCCGGCGGAACTGGTGCAACAGGTGCCCTACATCCGGCGTGCGCTCGACGCTTACCGCATTCCCATCCTCGAACTTGCCGGCTACGAAGCCGATGACGTGATCGGGACCCTGGCCCGCAAAGCGGTCGCGCAATCGTATCTGGTGTATGTGGTTTCGAGCGACAAGGACATGCTGCAACTGGTCAACGATCGCGTCCTGGTGCTGAATCCGCCCAAGGACAACCTGATCTGTGACGCGAAAAAGGTGGAAGAGATTCTCGGAGTGCCGCCGGAGCGGGTCATCGATGTCATGGCGCTGCGTGGCGATTCCGTGGACAACATCCCGGGCGCGCCAGGAATCGGTGACAAGGGGTCGGTGGAATTGATCCGGCGCTTCGGCACGGTCGAGGAGGCGCTCGATCGCGCAGATGAAGTCGAGAAAAAGTCATACCGCGAGTCGCTGCAGAATAATCGCGACAATGTCCTCTTCAGCAAGCGCATGGTAACCATCGACTGCGATGTGCCGGTCGATCTTGATGTGAACGCCATGCGCGCCGGAGAGCCCGATCTCGAGACCCTGCGTGAACTGTTCACTGAGCTGGAGTTCACTTCCCTGTTGAAAGAACTGCTGCCGGTGGTGGAAGTAACCGAGGCGCATTACGCCGAGGCGAAGTCCGCGGCTGACGTGGAGGCCGTGCTCAAGGCGGTTTCCGAAGGGAGCGCACTGGCCGTGGCCGTCGAGGCCGAGTCCAGCGATGTGGCGGAGCAGGATGAAGAAGAAGTGGACGAACCGCAGGAGCGCATGCTGCCGCTCACGGCCCCAGTCGCCGAGGCTCTTCCGGCGCGCATGGCCGCGATTTCGGCGGGCCCGGGCACGTCCTTAACGGTGTCGATGCAGGATGCCGCGGGATCGCGGCTGCGATCTGCTCTCGAAGACGAAAGCGTCCCCAAGTCGATCCACGACTACAAGGCGGCCCTCCACGCTTTCGAGCCGCAAGGCGTCCAGCTTCGCGGCGTAGTGCATGATCCCATGCTCTACTCCTACCTGCTAGATCCCACGTACTCCTCGCACCGCTTGGCGGAGGTGGCGCTGCGTCGCTTCAACCTGAAGCTCAGTGGAACACTGACGGAATCAGCCGACGTCACGGGACGCTTTGCCGCTTCTCTCCGCCAGCAAATCGAGCAGGGTGGATTGCTGAAGCTCTACCAGGAGATTGATTTGCCCCTGGTGCCGGTCCTCGCGCGCATGGAGCACGCCGGAGTCAAGATCGACCGCGAAGTTCTCGCGGAAATGTCGTCGCGTCTGGAGCGCGAAGTGGAGGCCAAGGCCCGCGAAATCTATCAGCTTTCCGGCTCCGAGTTCAATATCAATTCGCCGAAGCAGTTGGGCGACGTGCTCTTCAACAAGATGAATCTGCCCAAGCCGGTGAAGTACGGCAAGGGCAAGACCATTTCGACCGCGGTTGATGTGCTGGAAAATCTGGCGGAAACCCATGACGTCGCCCGCAAGGTGCTGGAATACCGCCAGCTCTCGAAACTCAAATCAACTTACGTGGATGCCCTGCCGGCGCTGCTGAATCCCGCCACCGGCCGGCTGCACACCACATTCGGCCAGACCGGTACGGCGACCGGAAGGTTGTCCTCGGCCAATCCCAATCTGCAAAATATTCCTATCCGCACCGAACTGGGCCGCGAGATCCGCGCAGCGTTTACAGTCGAGCCCGGCCACGTACTTCTGGCCGCGGACTACTCCCAGATCGAACTCCGCCTGCTGGCCCACTTCTCGAAAGACCCGCTGCTGGTTGAGGCCTATCGTCGCGGTGACGACATTCACACGCTCACCGCCTCGCAGGTCTTCGGTGTTCCGCCTCTCATGGTCACCGCCGACCATCGCCGCCAGGCCAAGGTCGTAAATTTCGGAATCGTGTACGGGCTGTCGGCTTTTGGCTTGTCACAGACTCTCGGGATTGAGCCCAGGGAAGCGAAACAGTTCATCGACGCCTATTTCGAAAAGTACAAGGGCGTACGCGCGTTCATCGACAAGACGCTGGAAGAGGCACGGCGCGAACAGAAAGTCACCACGCTGTTCGGGCGGGTGCGGCCGATCCCCGACATTAACAGCAAGAACACGAACCAGCGCGGCTTCGCCGAACGCACCGCGGTGAACACGCCTCTGCAAGGCACGGCGGCCGACCTGATCAAGATCGCGATGATCCGGATCGACGCGGCCCTGCGCGAGCGCGAATTGAAATCACGCATGACCCTGCAGGTGCACGATGAACTGGTGTTCGAAGTCCCGGAAAAAGAAGTCGAGACCATGCGCACGCTGGTGCGTGAGCAGATGGAAAATGTTCATCCGCTGACGGTGCCGCTGCTGGTAGAGGTTGGAGTAGGACCGAACTGGCGGGACTTGGACTAGTCCGTGTGGGGACGGGTCTCTGGCTCTACGTTCCCAGCGCGTGCTCGATCGCGCCTGCGATGTTCTGCGCCAGCACTTTCATCTTCTCTTCCGATTCCGCTTCGATCATCACCCGCGCCAGGGCTTCTGTCCCTGAATAGCGCACCACCACGCGTCCGTTGCCGTTCAGTTCGCGCTCGGCGGCATCGATCGCCTGCTGAATCTCGGGCACCTTGGTAAAGGGGACTTTTTCGCGCACCCGGACGTTCTGGATAATCTGAGGAAAGACCTTGAGATCGCTTACCAGATCCGCCAGCGGTTTTCCAATTCGCGCCATGGTCTCCATCACGCGCAGCGCGGTGAGCAGGCCATCGCCGGTAGTGGCCTCGCCATCGCGGAAGATAATGTGACCAGACTGCTCTCCGCCCAGGACCGCGCCGCTTTTCCGCATCTCCTCCAGCACGTATTTGTCGCCGACGTTGGCGCGCAGCAGGCGAATGCCGGAATTACGCAGCGCGATTTCCAGGCCCATGTTGGACATGGTGGTCGCGACCACAGTCTCGCCCGGCAACGCCCCGCGCGATTTCATGTCGCGCGCCGCCAGCAGGAGGACGGCATCGCCATTTACTACCCGACCGTTCGCATCGCAAAAAAGCGCACGGTCCGCGTCTCCATCGAAGGTCACGCCCAGGTCGAATTGTCCGGGCTTCTCCGCCACTGCGCCGGCCACGGTCTCGGGATGCAACGCGCCGCAGCTTTCGTTGATGTTCTTGCCGTCCGGAGCCGCGCTCAAAAACGTCGCCTGGATGCGGCACAGGCGGAACAACTCGGGGGCCTCGGCGGTAGCGGCGCCATTGGCGCAGTCCACCAGCACGCGCAACCGGCTTAGATCCGTGCTGACATTCTGCGCCAGCCAGACGATGTAGGCGTGCCGGAGCTCGCTCTGCCCGGGAAGGCTGGGCGTGGGCTGGAAAGACGAGTCCACGTGCGCTTCGGGGTTCTGCAGCAGGGCAAAAATTTCCTGCTCGATCGCGATCTCGTGCGCGTCCGGCAATTTGTAGCCGTCGCCGGAAAAAACCTTGATGCCATTGTCGGTCCAGGGATTGTGCGAGGCCGAGATGACCACACCCGCCGCGTACTTGCGCGAGCGCGCGAGATAGGCAACCCCCGGCGTGGTGATCACGCCGGCGCTGTGGACTTCAATCCCGCTGCTGGCCAGCCCGTGCGTCACCCGGTCGGCAATCCACGCGCTCGATTCGCGCGTGTCCTGCCCGATGACGACGCGCCCGGATCCACCCGAGCGTTTCAGATCATGACCCAGCGCGCGGCCGATCATGTAAGTGCTGTCCTGGGTCAGGGGAAATTCGCCGGCGACGCCGCGAATCCCATCGGTGCCGAAGAGTTGTCGCGTTTGGGTTGTCATGCTGAATTGAACATGCTGAATTGAAAATGCCTAGTGCGCGGCCCCGGCCGTCGCCTGTTCCATGATAACCGTGACCCGCACCGGATTGGGGGTCATCACCTGGACCAGGGGATCAGAGACGTAAGCATGGCGCACGAACGTGGCCCGGTCCATGGTTCCGCTCGCGTCGATCGGGTCGGTGATGGCAGCCTCGACGGCCTCGACACGCTGGCGTGGTCCGCTGATCGTAATCGAGGGCGGATCCGCCTCCAGACGAGCGATCTGATAGCCGGGGGCGAAGTTGCCAAAGGCCCGCGGACGCACCGGAACCTGACGTGTAAGGCGGGTGTCAAACATGAGGTGAAACTGGTTGGGGACGACCTGCACGACCTCAAGTTCCCGGGGTTGATGGATCTGTTGCGCCGTCAAATCGAAGGTGTGCTCCCCCGCCTTCATTCCGCCGAGATCGATCTCGGTGTAAATGTCCGCAGGCTGCAGCCGGCGCACGGCGCGCTGCGGACCTCGTACCCTGATCTGGGCCCGGGGTACATTCTCGCTGCTGATTTCGAGATTCTCCGGAATGTTGCGGAATACAATCGGCACATCCACTGCCACCTCCGCCGGCGGATCGGCGGCCACCGCCAGCCACAGGCCTACGGCCAGCGCCAGCGAGAGCAGCTTGATGCCGAAATTGTGCAGCACGTGCCGGTGAAGGAAATCTTTCATGGCTAGCGGTCGCCTCCCGGAGTGACTCGCGAATCGGCCGGGCGCGGCAGGGAAATCCTCTGACTGTCGTCGCGAAGCCGCAGCTTCCTCGCTGCCGTTCGTGATGGGAGTAGGTAACGTCGAGGGAGGCACATAACGGCGCAGCAGTTCTCCAATGCGTTCGCGCAATTGTTCCACCGTGAGGTCGCGCTCGATCTTCCCGCCCACGGCCAGGCTGATGGCTCCGGTTTCTTCGGAAACCACCACGGCGATCGCATCCGTTTCTTCGGTCACACCGATGCCGGCACGATGCCGGGTACCGAGCTGCGTCGAGAGCACCGGATTCATGGAGAGGGGCAGAAAGCAGGCCGCGGCCGCGATTCGGTCTTTCTGCACGATTACGGCGCCGTCGTGCAGAGGAGCGCTGGGGCGGAAAATCGTCGCCAGCAGGTCGTAGGAAAGATGCGCGTCCAGGGGAACGCCACTCTCAATGTAGGTGCGCAACCCGATTTCCCGCTCGATCACAATCAGGGCGCCGGTCTGGTTCTGGGAGAACAGGTTGGCTGCCAGTACGATGTCGTCGTACGCGTCCGCCTCAGACGATGCCGTCCGGCTGAGCAGAAGCCGCCGCCCCAGCCGCGCCAAAGCCTGTCGTATCTCAGCCGCAAAAATCACGATCAGCGCGAACACTGCGTAGGGCAGCAGTGTGCTGAGCAGCCAGTTCAGAGTGGCGAGTTCGCCGACCCGGGAAAAATAAAATGCCAACGCCAGCGCCGCCACGCCCACCAGCATGTAGGCGGCGCGCGTCCCTTTGATGAGCGCCAGCAGTTCGTAAATGATGAGAGCGACCAGCAGGATGTCGACGGCTGAGATCACCGACAAGTGCGGCCACGGCGTTGCCAGGAACTTCACCCTGCGAATTCCTTTCCCTAAAATCGGCTGCCGGCAGTGGAAACAAACCAATTGTAATCCAGGCAGGTAAGCTATGTTGATCGAAATAAAGGCTTTGT
>CAVWSP010000030.1:0-136721 GCA_963757835.1 Terriglobia bacterium
CATGGTCATCAATGTCGGCCATCGGCACCTTGCCGTCCTTTACTGCCTGCAACAGTGCAGCGCCAAAAAAATCGGCCATGGGCTGTTCCTGGTCCATGCCGGCCGCCGAAGCCTTCTCGGTGCTGTGGGTACCGCCCCAATCGGAGAGGACGAAACCCTTGTGTCCCCAGTCTTTTTTAAGAACGTCGTGCAGGATGTAGGTGTTCTCACAGGCGTAATCGCCGTCGATGCGGTTATAGGAACACATCACAGCGCCCGGGTTCGCAATCTGAATGCCGATATGGAAGGCGAGAAGATCGCTCTCCTGCATGGCACGTTTCGAGATCATCACGTTCACGATGTTTCGGCCAGTCTCCTGATCGTTAAGCGCGTAATGCTTGATGTCTCCAATCACGTGCTGCGCCTGTTCGCACTTCATCAGGTTGCCCACCATGGTTCCAGCCAGCAGCGGATCTTCTCCGGCATACTCGAAAGTCCGCCCGTTCCTCGGTTCGCGCGTAAGGTTTACGCCTCCACCCAGCGACATATTGAAGCCCTGCGCCCGCAATTCGCGACCGATGAGCGCGCCATACTCGCAGGCTCCCTGCGTGTCCCAGCTCGAAGCGGCCGCCAGACTTGACGGAAGCGCCGTCGAATAGCGTCCGTTGGCTCCGCTGTCGCGAACCCCGTAGGCCGCGTCAGAAAGGAACAGCGGGGGAATGCCCAGCCTCTTTATTCCCTCCACGTAGCCTGCCCCGCCGTTGGAGAGATGGGTCAGGGGCATCTGCCATTGCGGGGCGTGTTGCATGCCGTTGCCGTGCAGGAGCGCAATCTTCTCCTCCAACGTCATCTGCTTCAACACCAGTTCGGCGCGCTCATCGGGAGAGAGGCTGGAGTTCATCCAGGGCTGAGTCGCGTTTTGCGCCATGATGGAACCTGCGGCCAGCAATCCCATGGTTCCGGCCAGTACAACGACTGCCCATCGATGAAGTTGTCTCAGCTTGCTAATCTGCATGTCTCTCCTGACATCGCTCAACCGTCCCTAAACTGCTAGGCATTATACCGATGGCTGCCCTTCCGAAAGCCCATTAATCTGGGCGAAAAAGCGCAACCAGAAACCAGAAACTGGAAACTAGAGACCGCCCCACTGCCCTGAATCCCGGGCCGCCTGCCTCAAATCGTCGGGCCTGCCCAGGTCACGCCAATAGTATTCGTCGGAGCGAAATCCGAGAATCTTTTCGTCGCGGCCAGCCTGTTGCAGATAAGACGTGATGATGGAAAAAATTCCTTCTTCCGTCATCATTGGAATAAAGCGAGGCGAAATCACGTGGATGCCACCGAAAGCCAGGGCCTGAGTCTGCGTCGCGGTCCGGACCATCTCAGTTTCCCCATCTTGCCCCGTTCGTCGGCCGCAAAGCTGGCAGTGCTGGTCGAACAGGAGATAGCGGGATGTCTTCCGGTCCTGCACCGCCAGCGTGGCGAGAGCGTGATGGTCGGTATGAAATTGCGCCATGCGTCGTAAATCAATGGTGCTGATGACATCGACGTTGTGTAACAGGAACGGCTCTTCCGACGAGTTGGCGCCCTCAAGAAAGAAATGCCCCGCCTTTTTCAGCCCCCCGCCGGTATCGAGCAACACCTCTTCGCGAGAGACCTCGATCCGCATGCCGAAATTATCTTTAGCTTTCAAATATTCCAGAACCATGTCGGCAAAGTGATGAACATTGATGATGACTTCGGAGATGCCAAAGGTACGCAGGCGGGTCAATGTGATTTCGAGCAGAGTGCGGCCCTCAACTTCCACCAGGGCCTTGGGGCGGTCATCGGTAAGCGGACGCAGGCGGGTACCGAGGCCGGCGGCCAGAACCATGGCCTTCATTGCCCGAGCGTCTCCAGTTCGCGGTGCCGCAACACCACTTCCACTCCGTTTCGTCCGCGCAACCGTTTCGCCAGTTGCTCGGCCAGATAGACGGAGCGATGCTGGCCGCCGGTGCAGCCAAACGACACCATCAGGTTTTTGAAGCCGCGCCGCTGGTATTCACTGACGCTGGCATCCACCAGCGAAAGCACGCTGGCCAGAAACTGGTGCACGCTGTCCTGCTGGTTCAGATATTCGATGACCGGTGCATCTCTTCCCGTGAGCGCTTTGAAACGCTCTTCGCGGCCGGGATTGGGGAGGCTGCGGCCATCAAAGACAAATCCGCCGCCATTCCCGCTTTCGTCCTTGGGCCAGCCGCGATGAAATGAAAAACTGAAAATCCTGACGACCAGGCTGTCCGCATCGGAAGCCAGGGCCTGCAGTTTCTCCGACCCCAGCATGCTGTGGAACGCGCCCAGCAGCGTCGGCAGTGCGATAGGCAGTGTGACGTGGTGCAGCAGCCAGCGCAAATTCTTCAACGCGTAGGGTACGCTCTGCAGAAAATGAACTTTGCGCTCGTAAAAGCCGCGGAAGCCGTAAGCTCCCAGGGCCTGCATGATGCGGACATAAACGAAAGCATGGTAGTGCTGCATGAACGCTTCGCGCTCAACCTTGACGAAACCGGCAAGCGTGTCGAGATAATGATCGAGCAATTGCCGGCGCAGTTCCGGCGGCAAATCCGCTTTGGCGTCGTACAGAAGAGAGGCCACATCGTATTGCAGCGCCCCCTTGCGGCCTCCCTGGTAGTCGAGGAAAAACGGCTGCCCGTCACGCCACATGATGTTGCGGGACTGAAAGTCGCGATACAGAAAGTAATCGTGCCCGGCGCTCAACAGGAATTTCGTCAGGCGGCTGAAATCATCTTCCAGTGCCTGCTCGTTGAAGGGAATCCCGGCCAGGCGAAGGAAATAGTATTTGAAATAATTCAGGTCCCAGGCGATGGACTGGCGATCGAAGCTGCCGCGCGGATAGCACACCTTGTAATTCAAATCTCGTCCCGCCTCGACCTGAAAGCGGGGCAATACGGCGATGACCTTGCGATAGGCCTCGACCGCCTCCGGGGAGAGATTCTCCCCGCTGCGATGCTTGGAGAGAAACTCGAACAACGTTGTGCCGCCCAGGTCTTCTTCGAGGTAGGCACCCTGGTTCAGATCTTCGCCATAAATTTCCGGCACCGGCAGTCCGTGCCGCCGGAAGTGCCGCGAAAACTCGAGGAAGGCCACGTTCTCTTCCCGCACGTCGTACAGGATTCCAATCGCGGTGGACGAACCGGCGGACAGCCGGATGATCTTTCGCCCCGATCCGCCGAGCTTTCCCTGGAGCGGCGTTACCTCCACCGCAGGCGTGTGGAAGTGCTGCTCGAAAAGCTGGTTGAGAATATCCATGAATGTGCCACAAAGATAACATTGAACCGGCGAGACCAAAACGAAAAGGGTGCCGTTTCAGTGAGCAGCAGGATGCGCTGCTGGGCCAGGTACCGAACGCTCTCGCGCTGAGGAAAAACTGATGGGCCGGGCCGAGATGATGCCCTTTCCTTCTTTTACGGTGATGAACTGATTGGGTTCAACTTTGGCCACGAAATCCTTCTGGCCGCTCGGCCACACGATGGTCAGGCTCACCGATTTTCCCTCCTCCGGCTTGCCCAGACCGAAAGTGAGGGGCAACTCGCTTTGGGACAAGTAACTCGAACCCGTTTTCACCATGCCGAAGAGACGCGCGCCTTTGCTGGTTTTTACCGTGACCTTGGCTCCGATGCCATCCCGATTGGAACGCGTGCCCACGGTTTTCACCTGCAGCATGTCATTCTGGTTGCCATTGTCGTTGCGCAGCAGCCGCGCCCAACCGCCGTTCGCGGTGATCAGAAGATCGAGGTCGCCGTCATTATCAAAATCACCGTACGCCCCGCCGCGACCGACGATGGCACGAGACAACGGCGGTCCAACTTTGGCGGTTACTTCATCGAACTTGCCCTTGCCCAGGTTGCGGAACAGAAGCGGCGGTTGTGCATACTTCAAGGTAGGCTGCACCACGCTGACGTCGTCGGAGACATGACCGTTGATAGCAAGAAGATCGGGCAGGCCATCCAGATCGTAGTCAAAAAAGAAGGCGCCGAACGTCAGCGACTTGCTGGAGATGCGGGCAATGCCGGTCGCGGGGGCCTGGTCGGTGAACAGGCCAGATCCATCGTTGTGGTAAAGCGCCATGCCCTCGTTGGTGAAATTGCCGATCACCAGGCTCTGCCAGCCGGAATTGTCGTAGTCGGCGGCGTCCGTGCCCATGCCGGCGCGCACCGTGCCCGAGTCGCCGTAGGCGATGCCGGCGGCAACTCCAACGTCGGTGAATGTGCCGTTGTGGTTATTGTGATAGAGCTTGTTGGGCTCGGTGTCGTTCGTAACCAGCAGATCCATCCAGCCGTCATTGTCGTAATCCAGCATCGCAACCCCGAGCGACTTGCCCGTGGGATCGTAGAGCCCGGCGCGCCTGGTTACGTTCTCGAATGTCCCGTTGCCCCGGTTGTGAAACAGGGTTGCGCTCTGTCCCTTGTATCTTTGCGGCGTGCAGTATGACTTGTTTTTGTTGTCGAGTGAGCAGTACTGGTCGGTGTCAATCGACCACTCGATGTAGTGCGCGACGAACAGGTCGAGCTTGCCGTCATTGTCATAGTCAAACCACAAGGCGCTGCTGGAGAATCCCACGTCAGCTACACCTGCTTTCGCGGTCACATCGGCAAATTTGCCGTTGCCCAGGTTGCGGAAAAGGTGGTTCGATCCGACCGCGGTGATGTAGATATCCTCTTTGCCGTCGTTGTCATAGTCTCCGACCGCGCAGCCCATGCCGTACATTTCAAGAGCGAGGCCCGCCTGTTTAGTCACATCGGTGAACGTTCCGTTCTGGTTGTTGTGATAAAGCGCGGGATAGGACTTTCCGGTGTGGTGGCCGGGCCAGTCCATGGAGTTGATCAGCAGTATGTCCTGCCAGCCGTCGTTGTCGTAGTCGAGGAAGCAGGCGCCGCTGCCCATGGTTTCCGGCAGGTACTTCTTTCCAAACGCGCCATTGTTGTGCTTGAAGTGGATGCCAGCCTGCGCAGTCACGTCGGTGAATTCGATCGCCCCCGAGGGCCGCGCGGGAGTTGGACTCGGAGCAGGCGTCGCCGTTAATTGCGGAACCGAAGACGGTTCCACTGAAGTTGAAGTGGCGGCTGGTTGCGGTGCCGGAGATTCCTGCGGGCTTGAGGCTGGTTGTTTGCAGCCAGCCAATGCCAGGAGAACGCCCAATGCCAGGCAACGAGTGACCCAGTTTCTCGCCATCAGAAAGTCAGTTTACCTTTCGCAAAACGCGTGGGGACAGCCGCCCTCGGCTGTCCGGCGGAGCAAAGCTCCGCTATTTGTACCAACCAAAAACTTGTCGAGCGTTGCTCGACCGGACAGCCGAGGGCGGCTGTCCCCACGTGATTTACGCACGAACATCAGTGGGCCGCCACCAGCTTCTCTGTACTGGCGCGGCGCGAATCGAGCCAGATCTCGATGAGCATCGCGGTTGGTCCCACGATGAACAACGCATAGAACGGCGCATAGACGATCTGGTACATCCGCATAATCATTTCGGCCAGCGCGACCAGGAACACCACCACACACTGTCCCGTCTTCGATCGCACCGTGGTCTTTGGGTCGGTGATCATGAAGAAAATAAAAAGCTGGTACATCGGTCCGGTGATCGGGGCAATCTCGGACTGCCAGGGACTGCCCATGATCCAGCTTCGCAGAAATGCGAAAGCGATGAACGAGACCACATAAGTAAAAGTGATGTGAAAGCGTCGCAGGCGCCAGATGATGACCGAACCCAGCACCCAGATCACCAGCATGGGAAAAAGATAATTCCCCCATTGAATGCTTAAGCTGGCCACGGCTTCCGGGACCAGGAAAAGCATCACCGAGATGCCGAAGTTGGAGGGGTTCCAGATATGGCGGCCTTTGATGCGCAGCACATATTTGGACATGATGGAGATGGCCGCGCACAGGGCATAGGGCCAGAAGGCAGGTGAACGCAGCAGAATTCCCACGCTGATCCCGCTGATGTACGCGCTGGCCGGATGCACCCACTTGTGAAAGAAGATGCGGCCGAGAATCAGCTCCATCCCAATCGCTACCACGATCGCCAGCACAGTCTTCTGATAGCTTTCGAGAATACCGAATGACAGATGACCTACGAGCAGGATGCAGGTTATGAAAATCGGGGCAATGTAACGGTTGTCGAGGCTGACAAAGTGCTTCCAGCCTGCAGGCGCAGCCGGTGGCGGGGTCAATTGCGCGGTCTGGCTCATGCGGGCTCCTTGATCTTGTGCAACTGGCCGGCTGCGGGCTTGTCGATGGTCTGCAGCTTGCCGGAGGGCCAGCGGATTACTGCTTTTTCTATTTGCGGATATTTTCCAAGCCCAAAATGCAGACGTCGCTGGTTCTCCGCGGCGAAGCCACTGCCTCCTGAAATTTCCTGCACCTGCTGCTGGCCGTTCCAGTACAGGGTGACCTGGGCCCCAATGGCGCTGCGGTTGCTCGCGGTGCCCTCCAGCTGAAATTCTATCCACTCATTTTCCGGCGTGACTGTGTTCTTGTAAACCAGCAGCGGGCCCTTCTGGTTGGCCACCACGACATCGAGCACGCCGCGGTTCCACAAATCCACAAATGCGACCGCGCGACCGTCATACGTGTCTTTGACTCCGACCGCCTGGGCCACATCGACGAATTTTCCCGCGCCATCATTCAGCCACAGCCGCTTGGATTGATAACCCGACAAGCTGCGGCCTTCAAACGCCGGCCAGTTCCGGGCATCGCCAATGATGGTGCTGTTGCCGCCGGCCACTTTGGAAAAGTCATACCAGTAGCTGCGGTTGCGGTCGAGCGAGATATAGCCGTTGGTGAGGTAGAGGTCGAGCGTCCCGTCGTTATTCAAATCACCAAACTGCGCGCCGAAGCTCCAGCCTCCTAGCTCGACGCCGAAATCCCGCGCCAGGTTTTCGTACTGCAGCGCGTCACCGGAAGTCCCTGGCTTGGGCACCCACAGATTATTTCCCTGGATGAGGATTCCGTCTTCCGAAATATTGGAAACATAAACCGCGTACTTGCCCTGGTTCAATATGTCGCCAAAGGCGGCGTTCATTCCGCTTTTCGGAGCAAAGCCGACTCCGGTCTGCGCGCCCACTTCATGAAAGCGTTTTCCGTCGTTGAAATAAAGCTCGGCGACGCCGTAGTCGTTGGCGATAAATAAATCCGGATGCCCGGTGCCGCGCAGGTCGGCTGCGGCCGCGGCCAGCGCCCAGCGCCGGCTGCTGATGCCGACTTTCTCGCTGACTTCCTCAAACTTGCCGTGGCCAAGATTGTGGAACAGATATTTTCGTCCACCATTTTTGGCGTACTCAAAACTGTCGGGCATGATGCGGGTGGTGGTGAGGTGCCAGAGGTCGATGTCCTCGGAATAGTAACCGCCGACAAACAGGTCGAGCAGTCCATCGCCATCGTAATCAAACCAGATGGCAGTGTTGGCATTGATCCAGCGCGGCAGTCCGGCTTGCTCGCTGACGCGGGTAAAGCCGTGGCCCTGATCGTTGTGGTACAGCTCGGGGCGCCCCCACTTGATCAGGAACAGGTCTTCGTATCCGTCATTGTCGTAGTCGCCCCAAACCGCGCCCATGGAGACGCCTGTGCCCGCCTGATTGACATCTGCGATGCCGAGTTCCGGGGCGACGTCCTTGAAAGTGCCGTCACCCAGGTTGCGGTACAAGGCATTCTTGCTGCCGATGGCGCTGTTGGTTACATAGATGTCGGAGAATCCGTCGCGATCGAAATCGACAATGGACACTGACGCGCCCATGGACGCGACCTCCGGCATGATGCGCTCCAGTTTGGGATCGAGCGCCGGGGCCTCGTGGACAAACCGGATGCCCGCCGCCTGCGAGACCTCCTGCAGGTAGAAGCCGTGCCGCGCCAGCGTGGTCTTCTCGTCCGCGATTGACCTCGCCGCCGCTCGCCGCGCCGAAATCCTCTTCATGACCAGAGGAGCGGCCAGCAATCCAATGAAGAGAATGCCAACGACGATTCTCGCGATACGGCTGCCTGTCATTGGTTCGGACCACTCCCGGGCAACCCGCTGCGCAACACATGATTGAAAACATCAGGCGTCACGTAGCGTGTGTGATATGTCTGCCAGTCCTCGGGATGGTGGCGATAGGCCCACTCATCCTCCAGCCTGCCCGGCGGCGTGGTGTATTCGTTCTTGGCGTGGTAGGGCAGAGGCAGGACAGTCTTCGAAAAGGTTGAGTTGTAATCTCCGTCCTTGATCCAGCCGTCGCCGACAATCACGAAATCCCGCACCCATCCCGTGGCGGGCGGGGGTTGCTCGGCGAAACGGAATGTCATCTCATCCCCCGAGTTCATGATCACGTAGCGATCGTCAATATTTTTCAAGAGCTCGCGTACGTCGCCGAAGCGTGTGTAATAACCGACCAGGTCGCGCCAGCGCTGGGTTGAGCCTTCAATGTGGTTGTAATCCGGTAGTTCCGGTGAGGAGGGGTTGGCCTGATTCATCACCGAGTATCCACGATAATGAAGGTCCGCCGTCGCAGGATCCAGCCGGGTGATCTTCAGCGAAGTATCGGGCAGGCCCTTCGCCCATTCGATTCGATCCCAATAGACTTCAAGATTGGTGCGCAATCGCACCCGTCGCGGTGTGCCAGGGCGAAAGACATGGGTCAGATCAAACAGGCATATTTTCTTTCGGCCCGCTGGAAAACCGAGATTGGATTCAGCCACGATCCACCCACCCCGCCCGTCCGGAACTTCAAGACTCAAACCCCTGGCCTGCACGTGGTGTCCTTCGCTGATGGCGACATTGATGGATGAGTCGGTCGGATGCATCCAGCCGCTCGCGATCAGGTAGAGCGGACCACTGGTCGGCGCATCGTCACCCAGGTCAACCTCCACATAATGGTCGCGGGTAACTCCCTGATACTGACCGCGCCCGAAGGTATCCAGATATTTTCCGTCCAGGGCTTTGACCACCTCGGTGACGTCTGTCCCGGTATCATCCACGGCGCGGGCGATCGGGTGCGGGGTCGCTACAGAAGTGATGGCCAGCTTCGCCGTCGGGATGACGAAGCGCTCGTCCACAAAAATATCTGTCCCGGCCGGATGATCGACGGTCATCAGAGCCAGGTAATCGTAATAGTAGGTTTCCCACAGTTCGGCTGTGATCCGCAGATCGTAAAAGCCGTCGTGGGGCGCAAGTTGCTTCGATGGGATCTTGTACCACTCCTCGGTTGCTTCCACGCGAGCCGTCCCCAGAGTGTTGATGCGCAATCCGATGGCGGAACTCCAGGGCACCGCGTCCTTCACAAACTCCACTTGCTTGCCGTTGTAGGCGAAGAGGTAGGGGCAGGATCCCTTGATGCGCTGTTCGGTCACGATGTCCTGGTCCGCTTTCATCTCAAACTCGGCCCGGACCGTGCCGTTCGGCCAAAGCACCCGCACTACGTCTGTGCGGGTCCGGTCGCCCAAGCCGAAATGCAGCTGCGGCCCGGTGATCGGTTGTTTTTGCACCAGCAGGCCGGCGCGGATTTCGATTTCGCCGCCTACGCCGAAGGGATTAATTCGCTGGTCGCCCACTGCCTGGACCGCGTGCGGGCGCACCACCTGCCAGTGATAGTTCTTCGGGCTCTGATTGATTCCCTGCATCGGTTGCCCATCGGCGGACAGACCGAGAAGATCGAGATGGCCGTCATTGCCGGTGTCGGCGGCGTCGAACACCAACGCCGGTCCCGCCGGGTGCGTCAACAGCGTGAAGCTTCCAGTGACGTCGCCGAGCCAGATCATCGCTCCGGGGTTGTTGCCGCCCGCAGCCGGCGCAGTAGGAGAAAGAATCAGATCGAAGGCGCCATTGTTATCTAGGTCAGCGACGTGTAAGCGCACCTCGCCCGCCAGATAGCTGGTGGCGGACGGCACTCGCGCGATCTCGGCGGTCTCCCAGCTTTGTCCTTCGTTCTTGTCCGAAATCCGGAGGACCGCGCCGTCCGCCTGCACCGCCAGCAGATCGAGAATGCCGTCGTTGTTGGCGTCCGCCACGGCCACGGCTTTGACGAATGACAGACCAGGGGGCAGCGGACGCTCCTTGAATTGTCCCTGGCGAAGATTCATGAACACGTGCAGCCGGCCCGCGCCATCGATGATCGCGGCATCGGGATTGCCGTCGCCGTCGAGATCAGCCCAGGCAAACCCGCTTACGCCGGATACTCCGTCGAAGGGATGAATGGGCAGGAAAGTACCATCTCCATTATTTCTCAAGACGGTCGGAGCGCCGGCTTTTGCGCCCAGCACGATATCGAGATCGCCGTCGGCTTCAATGTCCACCGCCCACGCCCCGGTGTAGGGTGCATTGGCTACGGATTTGGGTAGCTTCGCGGCTGCGGATACGTCCGTAAACGCGCTGGGGTTGTCCTGCCGCATCAGGCGCACGCCGCCGGCGCCCGCCAGAACCAGATCGGTCTTGAAATCGTAATTAAAATCAATCGGGACGACGCCCTCGGGCAGCGGCAACACGCCGGAAGCTCCTGGAAAGGGAAACGTCGCGCCAGTGGCCAAATGCACTTCGCGCGCATTGGCCAACACCACCACGGGTGCTCCCGCGCTACCGAGGGAAATCGCGCCAATCCAATTCCAGCGGGCATTGCCGGTATTGGCGATCGGCTGGAGGTTGAAGCTGAGGGCGGTATCTGCCGGCGCTGGCCGGAAGACGGGCGACTCCAGTTTCAGGAAGTGAGTGAAGGGCTCGGCCTCATCGCCGGGGGGCGCCTTGATGGCGGCCAGGCTCTGGCGATACTCCGGCACCCGCATCATCACGTTGCGTAAAAACGTCGTCTGGGTGGCGGCTGGGCGCAGGTCCGCGCCGGCGGTGGCCGACTGCACGGCCGCGAGTTGATGCTGCACTTCGGGCGGCCACGCCGACGAGCGCGCGCTGATTTGCGCGACTGCCGACTTCAGCGTGGCAGCGTCGCCACGCTTCGCCGCAATCCGACTCAGTTCCAGCAGTGCGGCCAGGTTGTCCGGTTGAGCCGACAGAATCTTTTGCAAAAGCTGCTGCACTTCGCCCGCCCCGCTCTCATCGCCTTGCCGCTCCGTCTCTTCCGCCAACTGGTAGAGGGCGCGAAGATTTTTCGGATTCAGTTCCACCGCTTTGCGCAAGTCGGCAATGGCATGCGCGGGGTCACCGCGCTGGCTTTCCAGTATTCCCAGCAGGTCGTAGATGCGATCATTCTGCGGCGCCAGGTCGCGCGCGCGTTCCAGGCGCTGCGCCGCCGGATCGTAATTTCTTTGGCGCAGGGCGAGGATTCCCCAGTTGGCCCAACCCGCGGGCTCGCCCGGGACAAGCCGGGTCACCTCGGCAAGCTTGCTGTCGGCGTGCACATCATCGCCCACTTGCAGGGCGACCAGGCCGACGTAGAACGCGGAAACCACATCGCCGTATTCCTTGGTGGATGTTTCGGGAAGTTTGGGAGCTGAGTGACATCCCAGGTTGGTGGAGAGCACAGCCGCTAAAAGAACAAGCACACAGGCAATCCGATAGTCGCGATGCTTCCAGTGCCGCACGTGGTGTGAACCCGTGCAGCAGAACAACTCGAATGTCAGTTGACGATCATTCACCATCAAGGTCTTTCGTGTGCGAACTCTCTTCCGTTCCCGGCTCGCTAGTCAATTACCAAATCTCATCCCACGCTTTTGCTCCGCGGTTCTATGCGGCCTGCAGCTTCTTCATTCGGCTCCGCCGGCGCGAGATGCCCCGATACCACAAGAATCCAATTGCCAAGAAAGGTAACAGAAAAAACAGCAAGTCCCATTTTCCAAAACCCACCGGAGTCGCTTCCACCCGCGAAAATTCTTCTCCGCGGCCCTGCGCACTGTCGAGCACCAGGCGGATTCGCCAGAACTCGTCGCGATCAAACGCGACTGCAGTGTTGTAACTCAGTGTTCCTCCGCTCTCGTCCGGCACCGTGGTGTACACCACCTCCGGCAGGCGGCCGCTCTCCGGTTGAACCCCGATCTGGATTTTCAGATCTGTGGGAACCTTCGTGCCCGGGAGCGGCTGCACAAAAACGAAGAACGTGCCCGTGCCTACATCGGGATGCGTCCACAAGGAAATTGTGCAGGGACCAAGTTTGTGGTTTTCAATGATAGGGAAGGGCGGGCCGTTGTGCGCCTGAACTGGCAAAGGCCACGCCAAAGCGAGCAGGCCCGCAAGACCGAAAACGATTTTCCTCGCGATGGTTTGGCGCTTCATCAATGGTCCGATGGCAACAACAGAAAAACAGCTACCGCAAAATCAAGTTCAAAAGCGTTGGACAAGAGTGTCCGACCCACACAAGAACGTCCGCTCCACACTTAGCCGCCCATCAGGGTGGCGCGCATTTCCATGGGTTGGAACAGCAGCCACATGGACGCGACCAGGAGAATCAGGCCTACGGTCGCCCAGGGAATGAACGTGCGCATGGTCTGCCGGGGCGCATCGTCTTCAGCCAGACCATAGAGAACGGTCAGCGAGCCGGTAAATCCCAGCATCAGGAACCCGATTTCAATCATCAGCACGATGTTTGCCGGCAGGCCGGTAAGAGTCCAGCGCGGCTCTCCGAGAACAGGCCATCCCAGACTCGCAAGCGCGCTCTGGGTTACCGGAATGACGGTATAGAGACCGGTCAGGAAATGAAATCCGTAGTGGGCCAGCCACATTCCGAAGCCCATGGGCACGAGGCCGTAAGTGTAGCGGACCATCAGCGGGAGCAAAGCGCGCCGGCTGCCCGCCCAGATGCGGGTCAACCACGCCGCCACTCCCAGCAGCACGACCGGCTCCAGAACCAGAAAAAAGGCGAAGATGACCCCCAGCACCGGTGCTTCGTGGCTCACGTGCAATATTCTCCCCAGCCAGCTCTCCACCGCGTAAACCGGGCTGACCATTCCAAAGGCGTTCAACAGAGCGCCGAAGGTAAACACAATGGCCAACGCGGCCAGATCTTTGCGGCGGGAGAAATATCCGATTCCAGATCGCAGGGGATCACTCAGAAGTTCTTCTCCGGGCATGCGGCTCAGGATCCCCACGTTGTCATGCGGACAGGCGTGGACACAGTCCAGACAAAAGGTGCAATCCATGTTGCCCACCTTGCGGGGCTGAAACAGCGCCAGCTCGCAGCCTCGAATCGTGACCAGGTCGGAGGCCGGTTCGCGCCGGCCGCGAATGCAATCCAGGGTATGGCAACTGGTGCACACTGCCTGGTCGCGCACCTTTACCTCAAACGGGGAAAGAGTAGAGGCGACAAAGTTGAACTGTCCGATGGGGCAGACAAACTTGCAGAAGGAAGCGTGCTTGAAAAAGCCGTCCACCAGGAGCACGGTCAGGAAGTAGGCCATGATCAGCCAGGCCGTCCACCAGGGCGAGGACCACAGGTCGAACAACTCGTAGAGGAAGAGGACAAGGACGAAGAGCGCGACCGATAGCCACTTGTTGCGCAGCGCCCTCGGCCAATCGAAACGCGGCTTGAAAAAGCGTCGCGCCGCCTGACGCACCAGCATGAACGGGCAAGCCAGGCAGAAAAAATTCCCTGCGGCGAGCAGCACCAGCACCAGCACGCCGCGGAAGTGAAGCCAGCTTAGCGTTGTTGCCAGATTTTTCGGCGCCAGTGTGGGGCCGAACAAGCCATGCAGGATCATCACCACGCTGACGATGAGCAGTGGCGCCTGGAGCAGCGGACGGGCATAGCGCCAGCGAAACAGATGGCCCAGGCCAGGGACCTGCATTAAATCAAAGGGCAGCGCTTCGGGAGCTTCCAGGGCCGGGATGGATGAGGGATTCAACAGCTTGCCTAGTTGAGAACCGCTGGCACATTAATCTGGCGTTCCAGCTTCTGTCCGCCGGGCAGCTTGATATGCAGGAGGATAACCCAGTCTCCCGCCATTTCGAATCTGAGATGAGCCTGGTAGCGGCCAGGCTCGATTTCCCTGGCATCGTCAAAAACGGGAGACATGCCCGCGTGTGCCATGTCCGCCTCCACTGCAACCTGCGCTCCCGCGACCGGCCGGCCGGCTGCATCGATCAGTCGAAAACTCACGACAGCAGGCCCGGTCCGGGCAGGCGCGGGCGAGATTTCATGCTCAATCGTGATCGTGCGCGAAGAATCCGCCGGCCTGGAGCAGGCGGTTGCAAGCAAAGTTGCAGCGCAGGCGCACAGCAGGAGTTCTCGACACTTTCTGGGGAGCGGGCTAACCAGCCACCCGCTCCATTGAGGGGCGAACGCGATCTTGCGACTCCCCGTACTCTGGCCTTTTCGGATCAGGCAGCTTGCGTTGACGGCTTGTGGTCCCATGCACAAGAGCACACCATCGTCCTCTCCTCGGCTTCGGACGGGAACATGTGGTAGTACATGGCGATCACCATGGGGATGAACACCACCGAGTTGTAAAAGAGATGGAGCTCGACGCGGGGAATCACCAGCTGCAAAACACTGAACGGCACCGGCTTGCCCCAGAAATTATGGTGCGCCGTGGCCTGCCAGATCAGCAGAAAATGCTCGATGTGATGCCAGAACTGAATCACCAGCGCCACCGTCCACCAGGTGCGTGCCCGGCCCATGAATCCCTTGCGCAAAACCCAGATTCCTATCAGCATCACGATGGCGTAGCCATAGTGCAAGGCCTCGGACTTGATCAGCCCGGGGTACCACAAACCAAGAATGCCATTGGCCTTTGGTCGCGGCCATCCCATCACATAAATCTGATAAGCCTGAGCCAGGTGCTCGCCCCAATGTGCCAGCACGATGACCATGAACCCTTGCAAAGCACGCTCGTGCCAGCGGCTGTTTAGCTTCTCGTAGAAGCTGGCATTGGCCGCTGGGGCAGTGTGGATCTGGGGAATCGCAGGACTGGAAACTGCCATGAGCATCTTCCTTGGAACCTTTAACTTACCGTTAAAGCGTGACCACGATCACACTTTGTCGATTCAGGGTCAATAGTTGAAATATATTATCCCGCCGGCGCCGAGTCTCAAACGATGTTCTAGAAGTGAAAATTGGTTTCCAGGTAGGCAAACTGGCCGTTCGGGTCCTTGGGGTAAATCTTCGCAATCACAGTCTTGCCCCAGGCGTGGCCGTAATACAGGGTGGTGCTGACGGAGCGCGTGATCTGGTAGTCGGCACTGAGGTCCCAGACGTTGGCCAGACCACTGAAATCGTTGCTGGGACGGCCCGTGTATCCGAAGGTCTTGGGCTGAAATGCGCCGCCGCCGAGGTACCAGAAATCGGCGGAGTTCGCTAGCCGCAGCGCGTGCCCTTCAGTGCGCAGCGCCAACTTCGATGCCGGCTTGAGGTTCAGAGTGGCGTAAAAATCCTCGTTGTTCATCATGTTGTAGAAGGGAAAGCGCGCGTACTGGCGCGGCGTGGTCAGGACCTGGAAGAACGTTCCATGAGTCGAATCATTGGGATTGCCGTCGCCGCTCCCATAAGAAAAGCCGGCGCTGAGCCAGGGCTTGAGGTGCTTCACAGCGGGTTGCCAGCCCACTTCGCCCACGAAGGCGCCGGCGCGCTGGTTGAGAGCGCCCCAGGAACCGCCCTGATAAACGCCCCAGACCAGAAAATCAAACTTGCCTGCCGTCTTTGTATTGATCACCTGAGCATAGTTGGCGCCGTAAGTTGCCAACTGGACCTTGCCCCGGTCGGCGGTGCGAACCGGTACAGGACGGTTGTCAGTCTTCAGGATGGTGGTGCGGTCATCGACGTAGCCCAGGCCGAACACGCGTAGTTGGGCTTCGCCATGCGGCGTAGGGATGGAGCGGGTGAAAGCCCCGTAGTAAACCTCGATGTCCAGTTCCGGCATCCCGTCGGTCTGGAGAATTCCGGCGGTCGGCCGGGCGCTGAAAAAGGTGAAATTGTTTTTTCCGGAATTTAAGGAGAACTGGCCGCCGTCGAAGGTGCGCTGCACCGCAGTGAAGCCGAAGTTCGAGATCAGGCGATGCGCGATCCGGCTCTGCACCACGGCGGCGAGCATCGGATCTTTGGGTTTGACTTCCATGCCATCGAAATACTCGAAGCGCCCCAACTTTACTCGCGCCGGCCCGAGGTGCTTGAAGTCCACAAATGCCTGTTTCAGAAATATGCTGGCGTTGTTGGACTCGTTGTTGTTGGCCACATAGTAGGACCCGCCCAGGCCAAGCTGGCCCGCGGGGCCGGCAACCACCGCGTCGTTCGGGAGCCCAAGAATCGATGGCTGCTCCATTTCGGCGAACCAGTCGAGTTTTTCCCGGGTCTGGCCGATGCCGATACGCAGTAACGAATGCCACAAGGGATAATCACTGTTTCCGGTGGGGGCCTCGAACCAGTTCCAACCTTCCACCCGGGTGCGCCAGTTGATGGTGATCTCGAAGGGACCGAGCTTATGTTTTTGGGCTGGTGCCGGAGCCGGACGCGCCGCCACAGCTTGTGCCGGCACCGGCGCGGAATTGGCCGCGGGCGAGACCGCCTGCTGCATCGCACTTGACGATGCTTCCGGAGAGCGGGACTGTCCTGCGATTTCTGCAGTCCAGATCAACAAGATGGCCGCGCATAAGTACACTTTTGCTTCCACTCTCATTGCAGACTCCTCCATTAGGTGTGTCGCACGCGGTCTTCGCCTTGGATCCGTCGAATCAGGCGGTCGAAGATTTCGCAGGAATTTAGAAGGAAAGGGAGACTGGAGCAATAGCAGAAAAACATTACTCACGCTGTCGTGTGTGGGTCGGACACTCTTGTCCGACGCCTTTGACCTTGGGTTTGGTTTTCTTTCAAATTGCCCAAAGGCGGTACGGAGTCCTCAGGCCAAAGGCAACTTCAACGGCGTCGGACAAGAGTGTCCGACCCACACACGCTCCGCCATTACATCCGTAACTTGCCCGGAGGTGACTAATTTCCTAGTCTTGCAAGATCGCGTGTCGTGCTTTCAGTCGCGGGATTTTTAATGTTTGTGCCCTTATCCAAGACTACGTGGTCGATGCGCGGAGCGTGCGCTACGCTTGGCCTGCTCCTGCTGGCATTGCTTGCGACTGCTTCCATCGAGGCCCAAAACACGTCCACGGTGCGCAAACTGGTTTACAAAGTCGCTCCCAAGTATCCCCGGGAATTGAAGCAGAACGCGATTGGCGGGGTGGTGCGCTTGTCCATTTCGATCACGCCCAATGGCTCGGTTGGAAAAATCTCACCCATCGGCGGCAATCCGATTCTGGTGGATGCTGCCACGCTGGCGGTCAAACAGTGGAAATATGTTGCCGCCGATCACCCGACTACTACTGAAGTCCAGCTGGATTTCATTCCGAATCGAGAGTAGCGGTTTCACCCCGAATTCGTCCGCTATTGATTGTGGCTCACGAACCCTGGCAGGAATGCTAGGCTGATAGTGGAGTCTTCCAACGTGCCGTCCTCTGCCCAATATCGCTGTCACTTGCTTGCCGTGATCGTTCTCACCCTGCCGCTCATGGCCGCCGCGGCAACCAATCCAGCGCCCAGTGCAGCAGGGGCAAAGCCTGGCGCAACAAAGCCTGGCGCAACAAAGACCGGCGCAACAAAGACCGGCGCAACAAAGAATGACGCAATAAAGTCCGGCGCGGTGAAGCCAGCCACCAAGCCCTGGTCCGTTCGCTGGCAGCCGGATCTGCTGGTCAACGGCGCCCCGGTCGTGTTTGACATCGCGACGCCGGTGCGGCTGACCCATCTTTCCGGCAAGTGGATGGGACATGAGGTCTGGTTCAGCTACGACGCGCCCAGCAGAGTCTGGTACGGGATCGCAGGAGTCAGTCTCGAAATCCGTCCTGGCATGTACCCTCTGGAACTGACCGGGACCACTCCCCAGGCCGCAACCATTTCCTTCACCCGACAAGTCACGGTCCGGGCCGCGAAATATCCCAGCATCAAGGTCACCGTCGCCAAGCGATTCACCGAGCCCAGCAAAGCGCAACTGGAGCGCATCCATGAGGACAAGACGGTCAAGCAGGACGTGTTTCAGCACACCAATCCGGAGAAGGAGTGGGCCGGGAAGTTTCTGCCGCCCGTAGTCGCGCCCATCTCCGACGCCTTCGGCACCCGGCGGACCTTTAACGGCAAAGTTCAAAGCATGCACCAGGGGCTGGACTATGGCGTCCCCACCGGCACCCCCGTTTCCGCCGCCAACGCAGGGATCGTTTTGCTGGCGGGGCCTTTGTACTTTGAAGGAAATTGCGTGGTACTCGATCACGGGCAGGGACTGCTTACGCTTTACCTCCACCTCTCGGAAATCAAGGTGAAACAGGGCGAGCGCCTGGCGGCAGGACAAGAGATCGGGCTGAGCGGAGGCACGGGCCGGGCCACCGGCCCTCATCTCCATTTTGCGGTACGCTGGCAGGGCGTTTATCTGAATCCAGCAACTCTGCCGACGCTCAAACTTCCTTGAGAGACGATAACGATATTGCTCTCCCTCGGCGCATGAGCGGGATGCGCCCCTTCACATTCGGCCATCCACTAATCTTCCGGTGCCGCCCCGAAGGACCGGGAAGGAGCGAACCGACGGCCGCAGATTCAGGTTTCTGACCAGGCGGTGAAGATAGTTCGCGTGTACGCCCAGGGTGCGGGCCGCCTCGGTGTAGTTGCCTTTGGTTTCCTCGAGGGCGGTAAGAATGAGGTGCTTCTTCAATTGCGTGACCGCCACGTGATACTTGGCCTCCTGCGTGCCCGGCGCCGCATCTTTCTCCAAAACTGATTCCGGCAGGTCTTCCGGGCATATGGTTTCGGAGACGCCCAGGACCAGCGCCCGCTCGATGGCATTTTCCAGCTCGCGCACGTTGCCCGGCCAGTCGTAGTTCATCAGCCCCGCCATGGCTTCGGAAGAAATCTTTTTGGTTTTGACTTTGCATTTGGCGGCAAACTTGGCGACAAAATATTCCGCCAGGATCGGAATGTCTTCCACGCGCTCGCGTAGAGCTGGCACCACAAGCGATACCACGTTCAACCGGTAATACAGGTCCTCGCGAAAGGTCCGGGCCTTGACCGCAGCCGCCAGGTCCTTGTTGGTGGCGGCGATCAAGCGAATGTCAATCGAGATCGGCCGGTTGCCGCCCAGGCGTTCGAGTTCGCGCTCCTGCAGGACCCGCAGCAACTTGACTTGCAACGCTGGAGCCAGTTCCCCAATCTCGTCGAGAAACACCACGCCCCCGTCGGCCACTTCCAGCCGGCCCTTCTTTTGACTGGAGGCGCCGGTAAACGCGCCTCTTTCGTATCCAAAGAGTTCGCTCTCCAGCAGACCTTCGGGAATGGCCGCACAATTGATGGTGACAAAGGGCCGGCTGGCGCGTGGGCTGTTGCGATGAATGGCCCGCGCCACTAACTCTTTGCCGGTTCCGCTTTCGCCGCCGATCAGGACGGTTGCGTCCGTCGGCGCCGCTCGCGACAGGAAACGGTACACCTCCTTCATTGCGGGACTTTCGCCGACCATGTTGTGCTGCAGATTGATTTCCGCCGACAGGCGAAGATTTTCCTGTTCCAGCCACAGCAAGCGGCGCGAGTTTTCCAGCGCCACCGCGCAGATGCCCGCAATGCTGGCCACCAGTTCCAGGTGGTCCCGATCAAAGCGGGTGCCCGGGCTGGTGGTGTCCAGGTAAATGCAGCCGACCATTTTGTGAAACACAGTCAGGGGCACGCACAGCAACGAGCGCACGCGAAAACTCACCAGGCTTTCTACCTCGGCCAAGCCTCCGCTGGCGGGCACATCCGCTCCCAGGATTGCTACCCCCTGGTCCATCACCTGGGTCGTGATGGTCCGGCTTACCCGTATCGGCTCTCCCCGTTTTGCCGGATACGCGAAGAGCGAAGAAAACTTCTGGTTGCCCTTGCCGTCCAGCAGAATCGCGCCACGCTCGGCCGGCACCACCTCAAAAATAAGTTCCAGGATTTGCTCCTGCAGCCGATCCAGATCAGAGATGGAGTGCACCACGCGGCTGATTTTGAGCAGCGCATTAAGATTCCGTCCCAGCCGCGAAGTTGCCGGCAGTTCCTTCAGGATGCGTTCGGGCTGCAGATAGAGGACATCCGAGGGGCGGACGTGCACCGTGGCCTGGGTCAGGCAATCGTCGAACTCCACAGCTTCGCTGGCAGCTCCATCCGAGTCCTCTTTTGTCAGAAAGACAAAAACCGATTCTCCCACCGAGATTTGATCGCCGTGGTTCAGCAGCTTTTCCGACACCGCGCCACCGTTCACGAAGGTGCCATTACGGCTCTCGAGATCACACAGCTTGTAACCGTCATCTTCCCGATGGAGCACGCAGTGGCGTCGCGACAGGGAAAGATCGCTGATCGTCAATGAGTTAGAGGGATCTCTGCCGATCCGTACGTCTGCTTCTGTCAAAAAATAGATGGAATCTGCCAAGGGTCCTGCTGCGGCCTGGAGTCTGGGCTTCACGGTTCGTACCTCGCCTGCGGCCTACGGTGTACCACATTTTAGGTTCTTCCGGAATATGCCAACCCATCGTGTTCCACTATCCGAACAGATAGGCCATTCTATCCATTTGGATAGAATGGCTGCGCCAGCACCGCACCAGGGCCATCTCCCTAAATCAAGAATAAGATACCTACAATGAATAACTTACAGAGATAGAAATACGGTTTGTCACCGCGCCTATCTTGATGGCCGAATACGTGCTCTTAAGCGGGGCAGCGTTGGCCGGCAAAAGCGACGGGGGAAGCGCTTTCAGAAGTTCCGCCGGGAATGCGCTGGTCGGGAACCCGAGGGACCCCCTCATCGGGTTCCCGATCGCTTTTTTCACGAGCGCTGAAAACTCAAAACTGACAACCGAGAACTGAGTTGTGGGTTGTTCCATCCCGTGGCGCGATCCAAAGTTCCTAGTCGCCCGCCGCACTCAAGCGTTGTGCATCGTGAAGTTCAAGCACAACTGCGCCATCACGGAAGATTACCGTCTTGCCCGAGATGGCAGGGACCCGTTCACCCGGCACCAGGATTCCCACCAGGTTGAGGGGATCGGCGGCGGACAACACAACAGTTTCTCCCGTAAGCGGCATCTTGCGCGTCGCCCGCAACGACTCTACCGCGACCGGCAGAGCGAATTGTTCGCCGAGAAAGCCATCCACGAAGCGGCCACCGCGAATCTCGCCACGATCTTCCAGCCGCCGAAAAGCCATTTGCAGTTCGCGCCACTTGGGAAGATTGGTCTCGCGAGCCAGCAAATCGCGAAAGACGATGCCGTAGCGTTTCAAAAGCATCCAGCAGGTGGCTTCCACGGCGCGATTGCGGTCGGCGGCCTGGTCGGTGTACAAGAGCGCCCAGCGTCCCGTGCTGTGGCGGGGCCGCGCCGCCCGCCCGCTGCCTTGGCCGGCGCGGCGCTTGGGATCGATCAGGGAGCGCAGGTTGTCGAAACCATCGGCGGTGATCAGACCTCCTGCGACCAGTTCCCAGAGGGAAGTTTCCACCTCCGCTTTCAGCCGTCCGGTGCCGCGCACGATGTCGGCGAAGAATGAGGCCCCACGTTGCCGGAGGAAATCCAGCACCTGGCGTGCGCCTTCGCTGAGGCCGCGTGCCTCCGGCTGCTCCGTGTCGGGGCGATGCGGAGTCATCCAGTCCGCTTCCTCGCGTACGAAAAACGTAATTGGAGCCACGCTGGTAGGAATCACGCGCCGCTTTCCCGCCGCGGTGTCATCAAGTGTAGCGGGATGGGGAGACAGTCGTCCCCAACCGACGGCGCCGGTAAGACAAAGTTGATCGAGCCACTGTGGGTCGTAATTGATAATCCGGCGACCCAGGACCTGCCGCTCCCAGGCATTGGCGGGAATCTCAAATCCCTGCAACTGGCGCAGCACCTCGAGCGTGGCGCGTTCCCCTTGCACATGCGCTTCCGCTGCGACATGCTGCCAGCGCAAGAGCCAGCGCATGAACTGCGCCGCGGTGACCGGTTCAATCTGCTTGCGCAGCGTGGCCACAGTCAGCCGGTGAATGCGCGCCAGCAGGCGCCGTTCGCACCACTCCAGTTCGTGTTCGGCGTGGCGCGGGCGCCCCCGCCCGCGAGGTAGTATCCGTAAACTGCCCTCGCAGCACAGCGCCGGAGGCTTCCATACGAAGGAGGGCCTTGTCGATCTCGGAAGCGGGAATCCCGAGCATGTGGCCAAGCTGGGAAGCCGTGGCCGGGCCCAGATGCGACATCCAACCCGTGACCAGCGCTAGCAGAGCATCATCGGATGACGGCAGAGTCGTCTGAAGTTCGGCGACCGGATGATCGAATCGTGCGTCTGGGAAGAGCAGGGAGAATGTCTTTGCCCGTTCCGCCGCTACCCAGTAAATCGATCCTGCATTTTCGGCCCGAAGAGCGCGTCCCTGCTGACTCAGCCTTTCGAAATATCCCTGCCATGCACTGCTTACGGGAGAGCCGCCCTCGGCTGTCCAGTCGAGCGCAGCTCGACCGTCTGGCGGACCCTCAGGTTGCAAAGGAACTATCAGGGTTGGCTCGTTTGCCAACTGCGGAGCATCGCCTCGCTGGACAGCCGGGGGCGGCTGTCCCCGCGTGGTCTGCGGGAACGCAATCAGCGTGTGCAACACATCGTGCAGCTCGTCCGCATCGCGCACATCCGGCCAGGCTTCATCCCGCACCTGCGCGATGGCCGCGGGATCGAGCTTGCCAACCTCTTCCAGCACCGACTCCGGCAGGATGCGACGCATCTCTACCGCTCGGGCCCGGCGCTCTTCGAGCGGAGCGTCATCGAGATAAGCGTAGGGATTCGCATTCAGAATCTCATGGGAGAATTGCGACGGCACCGGCGTGTCCACGGCCAGGCAACGGATTCGTCCCTGCTGGATGCCGCTCAGCAGCGCCCTCAACCCGTCCACATCCATGGCCTCGGTGAGTACGTCTTTCATCACTTCCTTCACCAGGGGATGATCGGGAATCTGGATGTCGCCGACGATATTTTCCTGGCACGCGGCCACGTCGGGGAACACCGACGCCAGCAAATCGTCCGAGCGCATGCGCTGGATTTGCGGCGGGACTTTCTTTCCTCCCTGGAAGCGCAGCAAGGCCAGAGCGCGATTGGCGTCCCAACGCCAGCGCGTGCCAAAGAAAGGAGAAGCCAGCGCCGCCTGTTCCAGAATCGGTTGCACAGTGCCAGCATTGAGGAAATGAAAAACGTCAGCCAGCGGAAAGCTGTGCTGCTCGGCCAGCGCGATGTTGAGGCCGTTGTCCGTGGCCGCGGCCTGCAATTCAAAATTGAAGCTGCGACAGAAACGCTTGCGCAGGGCCAGTCCCCAGGCTTTGTTGATGCGGCCGCCATAGGGCGCGTGGATGATCAGCTGCATCCCGCCGCCTTCGTCGAAGAAGCGTTCAGCGATGATCGTGTCCTGCGTGGGAACGTCTCCGAGGACCGCGCGGCCCTGCAAGATGTATTCGACCGACTGCTCGGCGCCGGAATCGTCCAGTCCGCATTCTTCCTTCAACCATGCAATGGTTTCTGCAACGGCGGGCTGGCTGGGCGAAATTCCGATGGGAGAAGTATCGCGCAGACGATGGCTGATCTCTTTCCGTAGATCAGCTAGGTGTGCAGAAAGCTCTTGGGTGCGAGCCGGGGCCTCGCCGCGCCAGAAGGGAACACTGGGAGGCGCGCCGTGAGCATCTTCCACCAGCACGCGCCCGGACTTGCCCTCCACGCGGCGGATGCGCCACGAGGTGTTGCCCAGCAGCATGATATCGCCGGCATTGCTCTCTACGGCGAAGTCTTCGTCGAGGGTGCCGACCACAATACCGTCCGGTTCGGCGACCACGGTGAAGAGCGCGGTTTCCGGAATCGCTCCGCCACTGGTGATAGCTGCCAGACGGCTGCCCCGCCGCGGCCGCAGCTTACGGTTCACCCGGTCGTGATGGATATAAGCGCCGTAGCGCCCACGCCGCGATGCAATTCCCTCGGAAAGCATTTCGAGGATGGAGTGATAGGTTTCGCGAGAGAGATTGCGATAGGGATAAGCCCGCGTGACCAGGGCGAAGAGTTCGTCTTCATCCCAGCCGTCATCTGCAGCGCTGGCACGCCCTGTAGCACCGGCGTCCTCGCCGGCTGTCACGAGTGCATCTTGCCCTCGAAGGTGTGCACCTACCACGGCCGCCGGGATGGCGGAGCTGCTAACGACGCTGCCGCTTCCCGCCGCGCAGGTTGCCACAATCTGCTGGGCCAGAATATCCAACGGAGCATCGGGGATGATCAGCCGGTCCAGATCTCCCTGCCGGATGGCTCGCACCAGCGCGGCGCATTCCAGCAGATCGTCGCGCGTGCCGGCGAAGAATCGTCCCTTGGGCACCGCGCCGCGCCAGTGGCCGGAGCGGCCGACGCGTTGCAAAGCAACCGCGATCGCCCGCGACGAACTGATCTGCACCACCAGGTCCACCGTGCCGATATCGATTCCCAGTTCCAGCGACGCGGTGGCCACCAGAACCTTGACTTTGCCTTCTTTCAATCTTTGTTCCGCGGAGAGGCGCAGCTTGCGCGACAGGCTGCCATGGTGCGCGGCCACGTTTTCCTCGCCCAATCGTTCGCCCAGGTTGTGCGCAATTCTCTCCGCCAGCCGCCTGGTATTGACGAACACCAGCGTGGAACGATGTTGCTCCACCAGTTCCACTAGGCGGTTGTAGATTTCGTCCCACATCTCGTTGGTGGTGATCGGCCCCAGCGACGAGCCGGGCACTTCGACCGCGAGATCGAGTTTCCGTTTGTGTCCGACGTCCACGATCACCGGCGCCGTCCGTCCGTTGCCGGTCAGGAAGTGAGCCACTTCTTCGATGGGTTTCTGGGTTGCTGAAAGCCCGATCCGAACTGGAGTACGGTGCGTTAGCGCTTCCAGACGCTCCAGCGAGAGCGTCAGGTGCGCGCCGCGCTTGTCGTCGGCCACGGCGTGAATTTCATCGACGATCACAGTTTCGACATCGCGCAGAATGGCGCGACTCTTTTCGGCGGTCAGCAGAATGTAGAGCGATTCGGGGGTGGTGACGAGAATATGCGGGGGCCGCTTTAGCATGGCACGGCGCTCATGCATCAGCGTGTCGCCGGTACGGACGGCGGTGCGAATCTCCGGCATCAGCAATCCGCGCTCGCCCGCCATCTGAAGAATCTCGCTCAAGGGAACCTCGAGATTTTTCTGAATATCGTTGCCCAGCGCCTTCAGCGGAGAGACGTAGAGGACTTCAGTGCGGTCGTGCAGGTCCCCGGCCAGCGCCTTGCAGACCAGGCGGTCGATGCAGGCCAGAAACGCAGCCAGAGTTTTGCCGGAGCCGGTGGGCGCCGAGATGAGGGTCGTCCGCCCGGCGAGAATGTGGGGCCAGCCCTGCTCCTGAGGCTCGGTCGGCGTGCCAAACTTCCGCACAAACCATTCCGCGACCAGCGGGTGGGCCCAGGCGAGCGCAGAGGGAGGGGAAAACATCGTTGGATATTCTAACATGGGACTTTCGCAAAATATTCGCCATCTATGAGTGCTGATCCACCAAGTACGGGTCTATTTGACGGTGAGTAATATGCTGAGTAATAATATATATGGAGGATGCTGCATGCCCAGCGCGAAAGTGTCAGTTCTTACCAAGCAGGACATTGCTATCACTGCGAGGAGCTTTCGATGGAAGCGTCAAATGACGAAGTGGACCGTGATTGTTGACGGGCGCGAGCTTCCGGCCAGGCCGCTGGTATTGGAGGCGGCAGGGGTACCTCCAAACGACCCTACCAACTCACACCAGGCGGTTGCTCTCCTCCAGGATCGAGGATTTGACGTTCGTTACGAGGGCAGGCCAGTGCACAGAGAACACGACGATCGGCTGGTTGAACCAGTGAGCGATGAGTTTATCCGCAGCCTTCGCGGTTGCCTCAAAGGTGAGGACTCGCTGGTTGAAGCGAGGGAGCGCGAGCATCGAATCGAGAAGGACCGCAGCGCCCGATGAGTAGGACCTATGTGCTGGACGCCAGTGCGGTGCTCGATTTTGTGGAAGATGGACCCGGAGCCGAACGGATTCAACAGCTTTTCATAGACGCCAGGCGCAGCCGCACTCCATTGCTGATGTCGGTCTTAAACTGGGGAGAAGTTTTCTACCACTCATGGCAGCAGCGCGGGGAGGAATCTGCGCGCAGGACTGTCGCTGACCTTTTGCGCTTTCCCATCGAACTCGTTCCGGTGGACCTTTCCCATGCCTTGAAAGCGGGCGAACTCAAGGCGGTGCACAAGATTCCTTATGTGGACTGCGTGACCGCTGCGTTGGCAGTTCTCAACCAGGCCATCCTGGTGACTTCCGACCGCGACTTCGAAACACTCGGGAAGCAGTTTCCGATCTTGTGGATCGCCCGCGCATAAAGCGCGGGGGCCCAGTGCTAAAATCCCGGCAATGCCAAAACCATCATCCGCAAAAGCCCGCGCCAAAAAAATCAAACTTCTTCTCTTCGATGTGGACGGCGTCCTCACTGACGGCAAACTTTTTGTCTTCCCCGTGCCCACCGCCGGCCCGTCCGGGGGCGCGGCGACCGGACAAATCGTGGTTGAAGCCAAAGGCTTCCACGCTCAGGATGGTGCCGGCATCTCGATTGCCCGCATCGCCGGCATCAGGACAGGACTAATCACCCGGCGCAACTCTCAAACAGTGGCAGTGCGCGCCCGCGATCTCAAGCTGGAGCAGGTCCACCAGGGCATTCAGGACAAGTTGAAAGCCTTCCGCGAAATCTTGAGCGCGGAAGGACTTAGCGCCAGCGAGGCAGCTTTCGTCGGGGACGATGTGATTGATCTTCCGGTCATGCGAAACTGCGGCTTTTCCGTCGCTGTTGCCAATGCGCGCCCCGAGGTCAAGGACGCCGCCCATTACGTGACCCCTCACGCCGGCGGCGACGGAGCGCTGCGGGACGTGATCGAATTCATTCTGAAGGCGCAAGGAAAATGGAAACAAGCGGTGGAGAAGTACATCGGAAAGGATAGCGGGGACAGCAATTAGCAGTTGGCCGTCGCTGACCCTCACGCCGAAGCTGTCCTGCCGGGCAAACAAAAACCCACCGGTCGTCTGCTTGGGGCGTGCTCGGGTCGACGACCGATGGGCTACCGTTTCTCCTTACTCACCCTGTTGTTTTCAGGAGTAATTAATCTCTCTAAACCCGGGCTGCGGGAAAAGTTTCGCGGGCTTGTGTAAATGTTTGTAAATGCAGCGTCTATTCCGGAATTGCCACTGGCCGAGCTGCCATGAGCTCGGTAAACCGGGGATCCTTGCGTAGTCCGGCAAATTCCGAGTCCTTATAGACGTCGTCAATCCCCTTGTAGCCCTCTTCCATGGCCCGCCGCAGGTATTGCAGGGAGCGGTCCGTGACCCCGCTTTTGGCGTAGAGCTTGGCCAGGACATAGTAAAAATGAGCGCGATCTCCCGGCGAAGACATCTGGGCCAGCACCCCGGTGTGCGAAGTTCGCTCAAAAATATCGGGATCCAACTGGAGCGCCTGGTTGTAGGCCAGACTGGCCTTCACGTAGTCCTTCTTGGAGAAATAGGCCGCCCCTAGATTGCTGAAAAATGAGCCGGAATCCTGGCGCAGCTTGATGGCCTTCTCGTACTGCTTGATGGCCTTTCCGTACTTTCTTTGCAGATAATAAATTACCCCCAGATTGTTGTAAGCGTCGGCAAACTCGCGATCATTCTTGATCGCACCTTCGAAATCTTTGTGAGCGTCTCCGAAGCGTGCCATCTGTAATTCGTTGATGCCCATCTTGTTGTAAAGCCTGGCGCTGTTGGGCTCTTTCTTCAGGGCTGCCCGATAGTAATCCAGAGCATCCAGATAGAACTTCTCGGAGCGCAAGGCATCGCCCCGAGCTTCGAGGTCAGCGACCGCGGCGTCGGCCGCCGGGGGATCGGCTCGCCGCAGGGGCGGCGGACTGACCTCAACCTGCTCTGAGGAATGAGCTTGCGCAAAGTGATGAACCTGGGCTGGTGAAAGAGTGGGGACTAGCGATGCGAACAGGAGGTAAAGCAGATACTGACGACCCATAAGTCCGCTCCTGAAGACAGAGCCAACTCGGTGCGGGCTCGTCTACTGAGGACCCTTACCGTCCGTTTCCGCCGGCTTGGGTGGCGGATCGTTAGACGGTTTGTCATCCTTAAAGATACCCGCAATCTTGCCTAAAAAGCCTTTTTTCTTTTTGCCGGGGTCTTCGGCCGCCGTGCCGGTGGCTCCGGGCTGGGTGCCAGGCGGTGGAGGCGGAAGCGCCTTCTCGCCTCCTAAACCGAAGACCCGGGAGAAGAATCCGCGCATGCCCGCGCCCTGGTCGCAGGTCTCGCTAGGCTCAGTCCCGGCGATGAAGGCCACGCTATACGTTTCCGGGCAGGAAGGCGTCGCCAGCAGGTTGGTAGTTTTATCGAGTTGCACATCCACCACGCCTGAGGGCTGCGCGAAGGCCCTGGCATCGGCGTACTGCGGCAGGGTCACTGCCTTCTTCATGAACTCCGCCCAGATTGGGGCCGCGGTCTGGGCCCCGCTCAAGCGGATATCGCTGTAGTCGTCGTAACCCACCCAGACGATGCATAAAAGGTTGCTGGTGTAGCCGGCAAACCAGCCGTCATGCGAAGTACCCGTCTTGCCCGCCGCGGGTGCGGTGAAGCCGCGCTGGCGTACCTCGTACGCCGTGCCGTAGTTCATCACCCCTTCCATCATGTCGGTCATGACATAAGCTACGCGGGGATCGAGGACGGGGTGAGTGTCCGGCTTGAAATCGAGCACGATATCGCCGTTGGCGTTCCGCACCGAGTTGACCAGGGTCGGAGAAATGCGCACCCCGCCGTTGGCGAATACGGTGTACGCCGCCGCCATATCGAGTGGAGTGGCATCGTACGCGCCCAGCGCCATCGCGGGCGTGGCCTTCACCGACGCGATCCCGGCGGCCTTGGCCAGGTCGGCCACTTTGTCGTAGCCCACTTCTTCCGCCATCTTCACGGTGGCGTTATTCAGGGACATGGCCAGGGCATAACGCGCGGTCACGTCGCCGTGGTACTCCTCTTTGTAGTTGCGCGGCTCGTAAATCTGGTCGCCGTAGGCGAAGGTGCTGGGTGCGTCCTGTACCAGCGTCGCCGGGGTGAATATGGGATTCGCGCCGTCCAGCGCCGTGTTCATGGCAGCGGCGTAAACGAAGGGCTTGAAGATCGATCCCGTCGGACGCTTCGCCACCGCATGGTTCAACTGGCTGACGCCATAATTCCGGCCGCCCACCAGGGCGAGAACTTCGCCGGTGTGCGGATCCATCACCACCATCGCCACCTGGGCCTGCGGTCCGGGCAGGACGGTGGTCTCGTACTTGTTTTTTCCGATCCGCTTTCGCTTGGTGCGCAGTTTGGTGACCTGGTCGTCCACCAGCTTCATGCCGCTCTGCACCGCCGCCGCCGCCGCTCTTTGCAGGTCAGGATCGATGGTCGAATAAATGCGATAGCCCTGGTCGTTCATCTGGCGCTCGTCGAGCTTGGTGATCAGCGTGTCCCGCAGCAGATCGACGAAGTAGGGTGCGTCGCTGGCCTCGACGTTGGGCGGCGCCAGCTTCAGCGGGGTGGCCTTGGCCTTCTCCGCTTCCGCCTGGGTCAGAGTATGGGTTTCCACCATGGCGTCCAGCACCAGGTTGCGGCGTTCGAGCGCCCGCTCGGGATGCCGGTAGGGTGAAAGATAACTGGGCGCCTGGATGATTCCTGCGATCAGCGCCGCTTCCGCCGGGGTCACGTCCTTCAGGTCCTTGTTGAAGTAGGCTTGCGCTGCCTGCCCAAAGCCATTGATGGTGAAGGAACCGCGCTGGCCCAGATCGACGCGATTGGCGTAGAACTCGAAGATCTGCTGCTTGCTGAGCTTCTGCTCCATTTCGACCGCAATCAGCATCTCCGACAATTTGCGCTTGATGGTCTTTTCCGGAGTCAGGAAGAACTTCCGGGAAAGTTGCATGGTGATAGTGGAGCCGCCCTGCTCGTGGCGGCCGTGGATGACGTCAATCCACGTGGCTTCCGCCAGACGCAGGAAATTCACGCCACCGTGCTGAAAGAAGCGACGGTCTTCGATGGCCAGCACCGCATCCACCATCAGCTTCGGAATCTCATCGTAGGTAACCAGCTGCCGCTTGGAGCGGTCGCCGGCATCGAACAGCGAAGTGATCATCTGCGGTTCAAGTTCGTAGGCCGCCAGGTCCCCCGACTTGCTGGTGATGCTTTCCACCTTGCCACCGCGGACATGGATGGTGGCCGATTCCGGGCTGTGATAGGAGTCGGAACCAGGCTTGATCTCGATGCCGCCTTCAAAGAGGCGGTAACTGCCCATCGGCGATTTGCCGTTCTGGTCATACCCGGCGCGACGCAGCTGGACCGCAATCTCTTTGGCTTCGATCTTTTCGCCCACCTGAACGGGCCGCGCGATGGCATAAATTCGGGCCGAGTTGCCGAACACCGGCCCCCTGAAACGCTGGTCGATCATGCGGCCAAACTTCACGTAGTAATAGGTGAAGAACCCCCCGCCCACGGTGGCCAGGACGAGGAAGACTACCAGCGCGGTACGCAATAGCGGGTCGTGGAAGGACCATCCCCTTCCGGGGTGGCCAGGTCTCTTGCCGGTCGGGATCTTGAGTCTTATGGCCACAATGAGATAAGCGGAGGCGCCTCTACTGTCTTAGACGACGGAGCACACACTTGCCGTTATCCGGCATCAGAAATCTCTCTCCCGGCCGGGCAGAGCGCTCCGCATCCTCGATTGAGTTCGGATAGACTTCCTCCATCTTACCCTGCCGGCCCATGTTTTTGACCTGCCGGATGGTTGGCAGCCAGGTACCATCCCGGGTTTCAATCGGTGGGAGCGAACACCGTATTGTTTGTAACCGTCAGGTCCGGCACCGTTTGTGTAAGAGCGCCAGTGGAAGTGCTGGTATTCAGCACCGAAAAGGCACTGCTGGCCGCGTTGGCGCAAAATGCTTCTCCGCCGCCCTGGTCCCACTTGCAATCCGTGACGATGCGCAGAGTGGTAAACGGCGAGACCGCCAGGGCAGTCAGCGCGCCTGAGCCAGGATCAATGGTGAAACCCTCGGTAGCCGCGGGAGCGCTGTTATTGTCAACTCCGAAGGCGTAAACAAACTGTCCGCTGGGATGAATCCGCAGCTTCTCCGGTGTGGCCATGGTGGTGGCGAAGGGAGAGTTGTTGACCGCCGTCAACCCGCCGGTGGTGGGATCGATGGCAAAAACGTACAGGTGGTTGTCGCCGAAAACGCCGGAGAGTCCCACCGCAAACTTGCCGGTGAAATCGGTTCGCACCCCCGCCACACCCAAGGTGAAGGGGCTTCCCACCAGCGGGGAAAGAGCGCCGTTATTCTGGTCGATGGCAAAGCCATGCACCGGGAGAGCAGCAAAATCCTGACCGACATAAAGGAATTTCCCCGTCCCATCGACCGCCAGAACTTCGGCGAAATCCAGATTGAAGGCGAAAAATGGCGAGCCCGGCGTCGTTACCAATGCCCCGGTGGTGGCATTGATCTGAAAGACGGAAACCGATCCCGTGGTTTGATTGCCCACGAAAAGGAAGCGCCCGGCGGGATCGCTGGTGATCGAGTCCGCTCCCGCAGTGGCAAAGGGACTTCCGTTGATGGTGGTCAGGGCGCCGGTGGTGTGGTCGATAGAGAAGGCCTGAATGGTCAGCGTGTCGCTTTGCGGCAGGTACAGGAATTTCTTGTTGACGATTGCCATATCACTGCCCACCCCGCTCGGAAGTATCGGAGCGGTGAACGGGGTCAAGGCGGTGAAGGCGCCGGTGGTGCTCAGGCCGGCGCCGAGAATACGGCTGTTGCCGCTGTCGAGGTAGTAGAGCAGCGAGGCAGTATTCCCTCCTCCTCCGCCAGGATTGGTTCCCGGTCCACAAACTGTGCCGCCGGTCGAGGTTCCGCCCGTCGAACCGCTGCCGCTACTGCCCAAGGAAGTGGTAGGACAGCCACCTCCGCAGCCCGACCAGCCCAACATGGCAACCGCTGCCAGCACCAGCCACAACAGCCTGTTTCCCAGCTTCATACATCCTCCCCACACCTTCGGACGTGTAAGTTCGGTCTTGCAACTGGGCTGCCGACGCAGCAAAAGGCGTCCATGCCCGGCGTCCGAAAGGGACGTTTCGGGACCTGTATTCCTGAATGGTAGGTAGTTACCGGAGTGGGAAACAAGAGTACTGAAGTAAGAAGGAGTGATGTTCCAGGTTCGCGCCCCGAAGCGCGAATCAGGACGACCAGGCTCGGGCCCTCCGCGCCTCTAGAATACGCCCTTGTTCCTGGCCGAGGCGTCGAAGTGCAGATCCATTGGATATCCGGGCAGGTTCACGTGCACGACATAACTGGCGTCGATCTCAACCGTGCCGGTGCCCACCACTCCGTTGCGTACCACTTTGATCTGTTCCTTGGAAATAGGGATATCCATTTCCTGGGCCTTCTTGAAAACTTCGTCGCGGATCACATCCTCCGTCTTGGTGGTATAGGTGGTCATCTGCGATTCGGTCTTGAGGACGTCCTCGAATTGATAGTTGCTGAAGTAGGGGGGCGCCAGGGTGGCGATCAGAATGACCGCGCCCACAATGATCAGAATGCCGAAAACCATTTTCATAGCGCGCTCCGCAATCCGGTCGCGCTCAACCGCTTCACCGCGCAGACCGTAGGTTCTTTCCGAAATAGTCGGTTATTGCGGAAATGCTAGCATCCTCCATTTGCCGAGTCGAGCGCCGAACCACTTCGACGGTACCTTCGGTAACCTTTTTTCCGACGGTGATACGAAAGGGGATACCCACCAAATCGGCATCCTTGAACTTGACCCCGGGGCGTTCGTCCCGGTCGTCGAGCAGTACCTCGTATCCGGCGGCCTCCAGGCGCTCGGCAATATCTACGGCCGTGCTCAGAAGTTTCTCGTCGGCCACATTGGTGGGAGTCACCACGATCTCGAAAGGCGCAATCGGCGCCGGCAGCCAGAATCCGTTTTCGTCGTTGTCCTGCTCCACGGCCGCAGTCAGGATGCGCTCAATCCCGATGCCATAGCTGCCCATGATGGGCGTGACTTCTTTCCCATTCTTGTCCAGCACGCGCGCGCCCATCGACTGCGAATACTTGTAGCCCAGTTTGAAGATGTGTCCGATCTCGACCGCGGTGTCAATGCGCAGGGTCCCGTCACAATTGGGGCAATCTTCCCCCGCAGTCACGCTGCGCAGATCGACGTAAGCGGTAGGTTGGAAGTCGCGTCCCGGCGTGATGTTTTTCAGGTGATAGTCCTCTTTGTTGGCCCCGCCGATCAGGTTGGTGCGGCCTTCGAGCGCCTTGTCCACCAGCAACAGCGGATGCTGCATGTCGTTCATGTCCTTCGCCCACGTGATGCCGATGGGCCCCAGAAATCCCGCGGGAGAGTTGAAGAGCCGCGGAATCTCCTCTTCCTGCATGGGACGCGTTTCCTTCCCTCCCAGTGCGGCCGACAGCTTGACTTCATTCATCTGATGATCGCCGCGCATCAGCAACACGACGGCGCGCGCCGACGTCTTGCCCGTCTTCGAATCGGGGGCCTCCATCATCAGTGCCAGCGTCTTGATCTTGTTCATGGGCGAAACACCCAGGAACCTGGCGACATCCTCGATGGTCTTCATCCCCGGCGTGTGGACTTCGAGCGGCTTGCCATCGCCCTCGGCCTTGAGGTCCTCGACCGCTGCCAGCTTCGACGTTGCCTTGTCCAGGTTGGCGGCGTACTTGCACTTTTCGCAGCTCACGATGCGGTCTTCGCCGGCCGGCGTCCGCACCATGAATTCATGCGACTGCGATCCGCCCATGGCGCCTGAATCGGCTTCTACCACCATGTATTTCAATCCACAGCGATCGAAGATCCGGCAGTAAGCGTCGTAATGCTTCTGATAGGAAACATCCAGGCCGGCGGCATCGATGTCGAAAGAGTACGAATCCTTCATGAGGAACTGCCGCACCCGCAACAGGCCGGACTTGGGCCGCGCTTCATCGCGGAACTTGCTCTGAATCTGGTACCAGATTTGCGGCAGCTGCTTGTAGCTGCGCAGCTCCTTGCGCGCAATCTCAGTCATGACCTCTTCATGGGTCATGCTTAAGCAGAGGTCGGCGCCCTTGCGGTCTTTCAGCCGGAACATGTTGTCGCCCATCACGGCCCAGCGCCCGCTGGCCTCCCATAGTTCGCGGGGATGAATCGCCGGCAGGTAGAATTCCTGGCCGATTTTGTCCATCTCCTGGCGAACAATGCCCATGATCTTGTTGAAGGAGCGCTGTCCCATGAACAGATAGGAGTAAATTCCGGCGGCCAGCTGGCGGATGTATCCCGCCCGCACCAGAAATTTGTGACTGGCGACTTCAGCGTCCGCAGGCGCCTCGCGCAGGGTAGGAATAAAGAGTTGAGACCAGCGATGCATAGTTAGGGGTCCTGGGGAGCAGGGAATCCGTTATTGTAAATGATTGGGAGGATTGCCTCTGCACGCGTAGGCCCGGACGCCCTCGTCCGGGCGGGCGAGCCAAGCTCGCCGCTGTTACGGAGCTTCGCTCCGCTGGCGGGCAGGGGCACCCGCCCCTACGTGTGCGTTGCCGGGATTTACCTTAACCCGCCAACTGCTTCAGAATCTCTTTCCCCAGCTTCTGCGCCTCGCCGAAAAACTTCTGATATTCGACAAACAGGCGATTCAACTCCAGCGATTTATCGGGGCCAAGCTTTTTGCGCAAGATCATATCGCGCACGTGGACGGGGTTGGGCAGGGTAGCATCTTCGGTCAGCTCTTCGAGGGCAGTGGCCGGATCGTAGTGATACATGAAAACCTCATTGGGTAATTTTGTAATTGCGTAATTTGGTAATTGAAAACCATACCGTGACACTGCCGATTCACAGATTTGCAAATTGCACAATTACCCAATCACCAAATTACTCAATTCCTACATCATCTCCGTTCCCCACAAATCGTGCAGGTGGACAATCCCCAACAACTGACTCTCGGTATCCACGACTACCAGTGACGTGATCTTCTTTTCTTCCATCAGCGCCAGCGCGGTGGCCGCGAATTCATTGGCTCCAATCGTTCTCGGCTTGACGGTCATGCATTCAGCCGCGCTCAGATCCAATACATCCTTGCCGCGTTTCTCCAGCAATCGCCGCAGATCGCCATCGCTGATCACTCCCACCAATCTCCGGCCGTCCACTACGGCGGTTACGCCCAGCTTCTTGCGAGACATTTCATAGATCACATCCGGCATCGGGGTTTGCGGCGTCACTCGGGGCACGGCGTCGCCTGTGTGCATCAGCGACTCCACCCGGGCCAGACGCTTGCCCAGCTTTCCGCCGGGATGCAGGTTGGCAAAGTCTTCTTCCTTGAATCCGCGCTTCTCGGCCAGAGTCATGGCCAGGGCATCGCCCAAAGCAAGCATGGCAGTGGTCGAAGCCGTAGGGGCCAGGCCGAGCCCGCAAGCTTCCTTGGCCACCGAGCAGTCGAGTGCAACGTCCGCCGCCGCCGCCAGTGTGGATATTTGTTTTATTTGTGTGGTCGCGGGCGACTCGCCCGCGGCTTTGGCAAACACCGCATCCCCGGTCAGGCTGATCAGTGGCACCTGCAGCCGCTTGAGGGTAGCCAGCAGCCGCAGGATTTCTTCGGTTTCGCCGCTGGCAGAGAGCGCGAGCACCACATCGCCCCGAACCACCATGCCCAGATCTCCGTGCACCGCATCCACGGGATGCATGAACAACGACGGCGTTCCGGTAGAACTGAGCGTGGCTGCAATCTTGCGCGCAATGATCCCGCTCTTGCCCATGCCCGTTACCACCACTCGTCCGCTGCAGGCGTAGATCAATTCGACCGCGTTGACGAAGGCAGCCGCCATGGGTCCTGCAATGCGATCGGCCAGCGCGCGCAACGCCTCAGCCTCGATCCGGACCACGTTTTCGCCGATGTGTTTCATGGAAGGAAAAGATGTTAGCACGCGGAAACTAGCTGCCAGCTGTCAGCTCTCAGCTTTCAGCATAACAATGCGCAAGACTTCCCGGCCTTGTTGCGTGGTGGCTGACAGCTGAGAGCTGACAGCTGACAACTGCTCTAAAAATGATCATCCATACTCTGCACCCGTCCCGCCAGGCTTCTGGCCTGGATGGCGCGGTCCCAGGGGCCGGCCTGCCAGTTGTCCTTCTGCTTCTCGGGATGGATCCACGGCGGCAACGTGATCGAAAGGTTGGCCGCGATGGCGACGGCATAGGGTTCATACAGCGAACGGAGCTGGGCCAGTTTCTCATCGAATGCAGCGCCCTCGCGCAGCTTTACTCCACGCCCTGCCAGGCTTTCGCGCAGACGTGCCAGCTCGGGTGCGGGCAAACGGTCATCGGCGGTCGGCGCATAACGTGCGTTCACCACTTGCGCCAGGTCAACCACCGCATGCCTCGCCATGGCGAAGGTGATCTTGGATTGTTCGAAACGCAACCCATCCACGCCCGCGATCACCAGCGCGGTGGCATCCAGGATCGTGATCAGCGCGCCCAGCCACGATTGATTATTGTGCTGCGAACGAAAAAAACTCAGCACCGGATAAGAAAGATGACTCTCCAACACTTCCGCTGCCCAGCGCTCCCAGTCTTTGAAAATCTGGTCCAGCACCGCTTGTTGCGGACAGTTACCGAAGCGTGACAATAATTCAGCCGCAGACGGAGGTGATCCCGCCCGCGCGTCGAGCAGGGAAATCTCGATCTCGCGCCTCGAAAATGAAGAATAGATAGTGGGCAAATAACCAATCACAACGCCCAGAAACGCGAATCCCAGGCCGGATTCGATCACCGCCAGGGCCCTGGCAACGCCGGAACTGGGGATGATGTCCCCGTAGCCCAGGGTAAAGAAAGTCTCGCCGCTGTGGTAAACCAGCAGGCCAAAAGAAAGCGGCTCGCCCCCTGAACGAAAGTGTTCGCCGGCGCCATATTGCAGCAACGCAAAGCCGAAGATCAGTCCGGCAGCCCACAGAATCAGCAGGAAAATCAGCGAGAGCGGCCCGAAGTAGCCAAGAAAATTCTCCCGCCTGGCTCGGGCAGGTATTCGGCGGGCCAGCCTGCGATAGGGGATCCAGGTACGTCGGTAGAACCAACTGGTCAGCCGGAAACTCCGCTGTACGCGGCGCGGCAGCACTACGGTCTCGAACGCATCCAGCAGAATGCCCAGGATGGAAAGAAATCCGGCGATGGCAAAAACGATATGCATCCCGAAATTCAATCTCCCGATAGGCGAACCGATTTTCCCGAGGCCGCCGAGCGCCGGGCTGCGTCCAGAATTTCAGCCACGATCACGTTGGTTTCCAGCGATGAAGGCGCGCCCGGCGCCGCTCCATCCAGCACGACTGCCCGCAGCAGAGACAACGAGTCATCATATGGAGCGGCAACCGGCTTGGCCGGAACCTGCTGTTCTTCCCCTCCCTTGAGACGGACCCGCAGGTCATCATGACCCACCGTGATTACGTAGCCGGTCTGGCCATACACTTCCATGTCTTTGCGATCGAACGGCCAGTTCCACGAAGCCTGCAGAATGGCCTGCGCCCGGGGATAGGTCAGAATGATCGTGGCCTCATCGTCCACCCGGGGATAAATTTCCGGCTTGATCTGTTGCGTGACGGCGGTCACCGAGGTGGGCCGCCGGCCATCCATGAGCCAGGTCATCAGATCAGCGCCGTAACAGCCAAAATCATAGAGGGCTCCGCCGCCATCCAGCTTGGGATCGTTAAGCCAGGCCAGAAATTCCGGGGCGACGTTGATTTCTTTCGGACCCTGGTGGCCATCGTGGACGACCACCTTACGAATGTCGCCAATACTCCGGTCGTGGACCATGTCGTAGGCCGCGTGATTGCTGCGATACCAGGAGGTTTCGTAGTTCACCAGCACCTGGATTTTGGCTTTGCGCGCGGCATCGGCGATGGCATGCGCATCCTCGGCGCTGACTGCCAGGGGCTTTTCCATCATCACGGAGATGTGATAGCGGGCGCACATTTCCACCACTTTCCGGTGATCGTAAGTGTTGGTGTAGGCCAGAACGGCTTGCGGGTGAGTCTTCTGCAGCATGTCTTCCAGATCAGTGAAGAACAGGGCGCGGTCGAGATTAAACTGGGCGGCATAACGTGCCGCGACTTGCCGGTCAGGCTCGGCAATTCCGACAATCTGGATATCGCTGCGATGAAGTGAGTGCTGCAGAAAGCCTTCCACGTGGCCGTGGACCATGCCCGCGATGGCGACTCGCAGCGGCGTTGCGCTTGCGGCGGTCTGCGCGCTGGACGGCGTGAGCGCAGCGAGCAGAACGGCGGCCAAAAATATCAGGAGATGTTTCATCTGCGGCCTTTGGGGAAAGCTCAAACGCACGGCGGAATGGTAGCAGATTTACCCGGCGAGGCCAGTTCACGGCTTGACGCGTGCCGCTGCCAGCGCATTCTGTACCGCTTGCAGTTCTTTCAACACCTCGCGCAGCCGGGTTGATTCGAGCGCATTGGCCCCGTCGGACTTGGCGTCCTTCGGATTGTCGTGAACTTCCATGAAGACTCCATCCACACCGGCAGCCACCGCGGCGCGCGCCAGCACGGGAATGAATTCCGGCTGGCCTCCGCTGACCGCGTGATCTCCATCGGCAGCCGACGACGGCAGTTGGACCGAATGGGTGGCGTCGAACACCACGGGAACGAACTTCCGCATGATGGCAAGCGAACGCATATCGACCACCAGATTGTTGTATCCGAAGCTCGATCCGCGCTCCGTAACGAAAACTTTGTCGTTGCCCGCGGTGCGGCATTTCTCCACGATGTGCCGCATATCGGCAGGGGAGACGAACTGGCCTTTCTTGATATTGACCACGCGCTCGGTCATGGCCGCCGCGACCACCAGGTCGGTCTGGCGGCATAAGAAGGCCGGAATCTGCAGAATATCTGCGACTTCCGCGACCTTGGCTACGTCAGCAGTTTCGTGCACGTCGGTGAGGATGGGCACGTGCACTTCATCCTTCACTTTTTTGAGGATGCGCAAGCCTTCGACCAGGCCCGGGCCGCGATAGCTGCGAATCGAAGTGCGGTTGGCCTTGTCGTAGGAAGCCTTGAAGATGAAAGGAAAATTCAGCGCACGAGTAACGCCCTTGATCACTTCCGCCATGAAGATCGCGTGTTTCTCGCTCTCGATGACACATGGCCCGGCAATGAGAAAAAGATTTCCCGCGCCGATTCTGACATTGTCGATTTGAAAGGAAGTGGTCATGTTCGAACCACGGAGGACACAGGGGACACAGGGAAAATCAACCGGTCTTGAGCTTTCCTCGGTGTCCTCTGCGTCCTCCGTGGTTAACTATCTTTTTCCAACCCGCTCGGGCCGGTGAAACATATCCACTTCGGAAGCAGCCTTGTCCGCCCGCCGCTTAAGCCCGTGTTCGTACGCGGCCCCGATGAACGTTTTGAACAGCGGATGCGGCTCCAGCGGTTTCGACTTGAACTCGGGATGGAACTGGCAGCCGATGAAGTGGGGATGATCGGGCAACTCCACCATCTCTACGTAAGTGCCGTCCGGCGTGGATCCGGAAATTCGCAAGCCGCCCGCCGTCAGGGTTTCTTCATATTCGCGATTGAATTCGTAGCGATGGCGATGACGCTCGCTGATTTCGAGCTTGCCGTAGATCCTGTAGGCCAGCGTGTCGGGCTCGATCTTGCAAGTCCAGGCCCCCAGCCGCATGGTTCCGCCTAATTCTTCCACCCCGCGCAGTTCGCGCAGCTTATAGATCACGCGGTGCGGTGTTGCGGGATCGAACTCGCTGGAATTGGCATCCGCCAGTCCGCAGACATTGCGGGCAAATTCGATACAAGCCGTCTGCATACCGAGGCAAATGCCGAAATACGGTACCTTTCTTTCGCGGGCGTAGCGAATCGCGATCAACATGCCTTCGATGCCCCGCTTGCCAAAGCCGCCCGGCACCAGCAGCCCGTCGTAATCGGCAAGCTGTTCTTCATACGTGCGGTCTCCGTTTTCGAGACCTTCAGCTTCAATCCAGTTCAGGTTCAGCTTCAGGTTGTGGGCCAGCGCGCCATGCACCAGCGCCTCTTTCAATGACTTGTAGGAGTCTTCGTACTCGACGTACTTGCCCACGATTCCGATTGTGACTTCTGCTTTCGGGTTATAGACGCGATGGACGATGTCCTCCCAATCCTTGAGGTCACGATCTTTTGCCTCCAGGCGCAGGTAGCGAAGCACCAGGGAATCCACGCCTTCACGAGAGAACACTAGTGGCACTTCATAAATCGACGCAACGTCTTTGGCGGTGATGACTGCCTCCTCTTCCACATTGCAGAAGAGGGCGATTTTCGATTTGATCTCCTTGGAGAGAAAGCGGTCGGTGCGGCACAAGAGAATGTCGGGCTGGATCCCGATGCTGAGAAGTTCTTTCACCGAGTGCTGGGTCGGCTTGGTCTTGAGTTCCTGCGCCGCGGCGATAAACGGCACCAGCGTGACGTGCATGAACAAGGTGTGGTCGCGGCCCAGTTCCTGCCGCATCTGGCGGATGGCTTCCATGAAGGGCAGCGACTCGATATCGCCCACCGTGCCTCCGACTTCGACAATGGCGACATCCACATCCTGCGCCACCTTCTTCATCGCAGCCTTAATCTCATTCGTGACGTGAGGAATCACCTGGACGGTTTTGCCCAGATAATCGCCGCGCCGCTCCTTGGCGATGATCTGTTCGTAAATGCGTCCCGGTGGTCCAGTTGTTATCGCGAGAAAGTTTGGCGTGCGTGAAGCGCTCGTAATGGCCCAGGTCGAGATCGGTCTCGGCCCCGTCGTCGGTAACAAATACCTCGCCGTGCTGAAAGGGCGACATGGTGCCGGGATCGACGTTGAGGTAAGGATCAAACTTCATCAGGTTGACTTTGAGCCCGCGACTTTCGAGCAGGCAGCCGATCGAGGCTGCTGCCAGTCCCTTGCCCAATGAAGACACCACTCCCCCGGTCACAAAGATGTACTTTGCCGACATCGATTCCTCACCTTAAATTGTCTTTGAAATTTTGTGCAGGATGGGTGCACAACCAATTATGCCAGAAATGTTTTCGAGCGCCTAGAAATAGTTTTGCTCTCTTTGCGAACTTTGCGGTCTTCCTTCGCGTCCTTTGCGGTCAAGGAGTTGGCCTTGCCTGAAGCATCCTCAAGGCTCAACCGCAAAGGTCGCGAAGAGAAGCCACCAAGGTCGCAAAGCGAAGGGCCCCCCGGCAATCCGTCTGCGGAGTACACTTGGGCAGCGTAAGCCTGCATCCAACTAATTGGCACTATGCGTCAGCTTTACGGTCTCGCGCTCAGCCTTCTGGCGGGAGCCACTCTGCTCATCGCGGTGGCCACGCCCGCCCTCTCGCAGCAGCTCGCCAAGCGTCTCATCCTCAAAGACGGTACCTACCAGATGGCTACCAAGTGGGAGGTGAAAGGCGAGCGTGTGCGCTATCTGAGCGCGGAGCGCAACGAGTGGGAAGAAGTTCCAAATTCCCTGGTGGATTGGGCGGCCACCGACAAGTATGAGAAAGACCGCGCGGCGGGCAAGCCAGCCCCGGAGGCGGTGGAGCTCGACAAGGAGCTGGAGGCCGAACGCCAGGCCGACGAGGCCAGATCTCCCCATGTGGCCCCGGGTTTGCGTCTGCCCGACGACGGCGGCGTGATTCTCCTCGATACTTTCCAGACCCAGCCCCAGCTCGTCGAACTGCAACAGAGCAGCGGCGAGCTCAACAAGAACATGAAAGGCAACATCCTGCGGGCGACCATCAATCCCATCGCCAGCGCCAAGCAGACCATCGAACTCCCCGGCTCGCATGCCAGAATTCAGGCGCACGTCACCGTGCCCGCGATTTACGTAAATCTCGAGCAACAGGACCAGCTCGATAAGGCCACCCAGATCGCCGAGAAATCAAAGGAAGAGCAACTGGCCTGGGACCGCTTCAAAATCGTGCATCTGCAAAGCAACAAGGACAAGCGCATCGTCGGGGACATCAAGATCGCAATCTATGGCAAGGTCAGCCAGGAACAAAAGCTGGTGCCGACGACCGCGACCCGGCTGACTGGCGGCTGGGTCAAGGTCACTCCGTCGGGCGACCTCGATCCTGGAGAGTACGCGGTGATCGAACTATTGGGAAAAGATGGAATGAACCTGTACGTATGGGACTTCGGAGTCAATCCAGCAGCCGGAGCCAACACCACTGCCTGGCGTCCCGATGCCTCCGCATCCAATCCCATCCCCGACAAGCCCAAGGAATTGGAGAAGAGGTAGGAACTCACTTGGCAGTGGTAATTGAGGGTTCCCAAGCCCCCAAAACCGTTGACCCTCATCTGGTCCGCAGTTACACTGGCCTCGATTTTTCTAACCCTCAGGACTTGCCCTTGAAAGTTTATCGTCCCACCCGTCAGTTGCTGGCTGACGTCGAGCGTTTGCTCGCGGCCAGCCGGCCATCCGCGCATCATTCTCCGCTGGAGGATGTGATCGATCTGCTTTGCCGCGGGCGGCATTATGCGTGGGTCGGAATCTTCCTGGCGGTTGCAGAGGGCGCGCCGCAGCAGACATTGGGGGCAGGCCGGGATGCCCCCGGCGAAGTGGCGCTGCCGGAAACTCGTTCCAAGATTCTCATCTCAATAAAGTTGGCCTCGCGGGAACTGGGAGTGCTAAGCGTGGAGAGCGATCGGGATGGAGCGTTCGGCGCGGAAGACCGGGTGCTGCTGGAAGGCGTGGCTGATTCTCTGGCACGCTTTCTTACGGGCCGCGGCAAGTATCTCGCCCGCAAGGCGCGTACGGATGCCTCCCGTCTGGCCATGTAGGCGCGAGCGTCCCGCTCGTGCTCCCTCGGGATGAAGCCGGCGGTGCCAACCTGATTCGGTGCCGGTCGAGCTTGCGTCGATCGTTTTCTGTACAACCCAGTCGTACAACCAAGTCAAAGTCAACGGCGTCGGACAGGAGTGTCCGACCCACACACTGAATCAGCCCAGCTTCGCGGCTTCTTCCTGAATACGTTTCCAGGCTTTCTCAACGTGCCGCTCCGTGGTATTGGTCTGGCCCACACAAAGCCTCAGTGTGAGCCGGCCGCTCAGCCGGGTATGCGTAAGATAAAGATCTCCGCTGCGGTTGAGATGGTCCATTAAGGATTGGTTGATTTCGTCTCCGCCTCGGTGACGGAAGCACACCAGGTTCAAGGGCGCGGGCGCGGCCAGCTCGAAGCGGCCGTCATTTCTCACCCAGTCGGCGAAGCGCTGCGCCCATTCGACGTGCTGCCGGATGTGATGCTGCAAGCCTTCCACGCCATAATGCCGGATCACAAACCACAGCTTGAGCGCGCGGAAACGCCGCCCGAGCGGAATCTGCCAGTCGCGATAATCGATCACCGCCCCGGTTTCGGTTGCCTGGTTGCGCAAGTATTCCGGCAGCACGCTGAGAGTCTGGATAAGCGCCTTGCGGTCCGCTACGTAAAAGCAATCGCAGTCGAAATTGGTGAACATCCATTTATGCGGATTGAAGCAGTAGCTGTCGGCGAATTCGAGGCCGGCATGGGTGTGGCGGAATTCAGGACAAAGCGCGGCGGTGCCGGACATGGCGGCGTCCACGTGCAGCCAGAGCCTGTTCTCGCCGCAGATGCGGGCGATTTCAGGCACCGGGTCAATCGCATTCGATGACGTCGTGCCCACGGTAGCGCACACGAAGAATGGGAGCAGTCCCGCGCGGCGGTCCTGTTCGATCTGCCGCGCCAGCGCGTCGGGGCGCATGGCGAAAGCCTCGTCAACTTCGATGAGGCGCAGATTGTCCCGTCCGATGCCGGCGATCTGGGCGTCTTTCTCCAGTGAAGAGTGGGCCTGCGACGAAGTGTAGGCGACCAGCTTGCCATCGCAGCCGCGCTGGTTGCTGGCGAAGTTCGTGGCCCGCTCTCGCGCCGCCAGCAGCGCGCACAGCGATGCGCTCGAAGCTGTGTCCTGGATCACTCCACCGCCGCTGCTGGTGGAAAGAAACTTCCGCGGCAGACCGAGCATGTTGACCAGCCAGTCGAGCACATGGGTTTCCAGTTCCGTGCAGGCCGGGCTGGTGGCCCAGAGCATTCCCTGCACGCCCAGGCCGGAAGAAAGCAGGTCGCCAAGAATCGCCGGACCTGAAGCATTGGAAGGAAAGTAAGCATAAAAATTTGGCGATTGCCAGTGCGTGATGCCGGGAAGGATCAGTTTTTCGATATCGGCGAGAATAGCTGGAAAAGACTCGCCCTGTGCCGGAGGATCAGCCGGCAGCGATGCCCGAATCTCTCCCGGTTGGGCGCGTGAGAGCACAGGATACGACTCAATGCGTTCGTAGTAATCGGCGATCCAGTCCACGACAGCGTGTCCGTGCTGCCGGAATTCCTCGGGGGTCATGTGAAACGTCTTCTGGCCAGGCATGCGCTCTTCCTTCGTGAACCTTCGTGTCCTTGGTGGTTGATGCTGTTTTAGCGGGAGGCTCAAACCAACTGTCCGTAATACACCCGCGTGTCGTATTCGAACCCGACGTGACCATCCGCCTGATGCGAATCGAATATTCGCCGCAATTCGCGCAGCATAGGCGCATACCTGGCTGCACCAGGTTGCGGCGTGTAGGACGAGGACAGCAATCGCCCTTCGAGAGCGGGATAATCGAACCTCTGCTGATATTCAAACGTATGGAAGTGAAATCGCGTGGGCGCGAAAAACGTCTCAATCTGCTGTGTGGTGCGCTCGGAGCGCACCTCTTGATAGTCGGTGCCGTACTGCACCAACAACTGCTCGTAAGCGCGCAGGAAGGGAGTTGATCCCGTGCGGCGCTCATTCCAGAGCAGCACCGTCCAGCCCCCAGGCCGGCAAATGCGGACAAACTCGCGCCGCGCTTTCTCGCGATCGAACCAGTGCGCCGCCTGCGCCGCCGTCACAAAATCCACGCTGTGATCGTCCAGCGTGGTGGCCTCCGCCGTACCCGCCACGCTGATGAAGCGAGGGTAAGCGCGCAGAAATTCTTCCCCGGCCCGGCGCATCCCGGCATTCGGCTCCACGCCGAAGACGCGGTTGCCGTTCTCGAGCAGCGTGCGGGAGAAAATGCCGGTACCGGAAGCGATGTCGGCGACGGTGGAAGCGGAGCTGAGCCCGCATTCATTCTTCAGCAGATCGATAACGGCCGAGGGATACCCCGGCCGGTAGCGAACGTAGTTCTCCACCCGCGATGAAAAGCGCTGGGTCGAATCCTGTACAGCCATGAAAATAGTTTAACCCGCCGATGAACACGTAGGGGCGGGCGCCCTCGCCCGCCGGGCCGAGCGAAGCTCGGCTGTCATTCGCCCAAATCCCTCTTAATTGCTAAATTAGAAGATTCCAAATGCGACTCGTAGTCAAAGTCGGTACCAGTCTGATCGCGCCCGGCGGCCGCATCGACACTAACCGCATGCGGGCGCTGGTTGATCAGCTCGATCTTTCGCGGCATGAGTATCTGATCGTGAGCTCAGGGGCCATCGCTTCGGGCATGACCCATCTCGGCCTTCGCCAACGGCCGTCAACCGTGCCTCTGATGCAGGCGTGCGCCGCCGTCGGGCAAAGCCTGCTGATGCATACCTACGAACAGCTTTTTTTCGGCAAGAAGGTCGTCGCCCAGCTGTTGCTTTCGAGCGACGACTTCACCTCGCCTCTCCGCTATCGCAACTTGCAGAATGCCTTGCATGAATTGCTGAAGCTGGGCGTGGTGCCGGTGGTAAATGAGAACGACAGCGTTTCGGTGCGCGAACTGGTGGGGGCCTTCGGCGACAACGATGAACTGAGCGCCCTGCTGGCCACCGCGGTCAAGGCGGACTGGCTGCTTCTGCTCACCGACGTTGACGGCTTCTACTTTCCCAATGGCAAACGCCCCCGCCTGTTGCGCACGGTCAGCAAATTGACCGCGCCCATGGAAGCCGTGTGCAACGGCCAGGGCAAGCTGGGCACGGGAGGCATGCGCTCCAAGCTGCGCGCGGCCAAATTGGCCAGCGAAGCGGGCGCCAGCGTCGCCATCGCCAATGGCCGCCATGCGAACGCCATTCCCTGGGCCCTGGAGCGCAAGATCGGAACTTATTTTCCTCCGCAGAAAAGAAAGTCTTCCGATGGCGACTAGCCTCCGCACTCCCAGCTCGACGCGAGACAAGCTGCTGCGCGCGAAGAATGCGGCGGCCCGGCTGGCACAGCTCACCACCGCGCATAAGAATGCCATCCTGCTGGCGATGGCGGACGCGATTGCGGCCGATGCGGCGAGCATTACTGCGGCCAACCAGAAAGATCTGGACTCGTCGGGGCTCAGCGGCGCCATGCGTGACCGGCTTCTGCTCACTCCAGAGCGCATCGCGGCCATGGTGTCGGGCGTGCGCGAGGTAGCCAGTCTTCCGGATCCGGTCGGCGAGACCATCGCGGAGTGGACCCGCCCCAACGGCCTGCATATCCGCAAAGTGCGCGTGCCTCTGGGCGTGGTGGGCGTCATCTACGAATCGCGGCCGAATGTGACCGTGGATTGCGCCTCGTTGGTGCTCAAGACCGGAAATGCCATCGTGCTGCGCGGCGGCAAGGAGGCATCCCAGAGCAATCAGATGCTGGTCGAGATTATGAACCGCCTCGATGGAGTTCCCGAGGGAGCAATCGAACTGCTGGATTCAAGCTCGCGGGACTCGGTGCAGGAACTGATCAAGGCGCGCGGCCTGGTGGACGTGGTCATTCCGCGCGGCGGTCCCGGCCTGATTTCCTATGTCGCGGACAACGCCACCGTACCTGTGATCGAGACCGGAGCAGGGAATTGCCATATCTTCGTGGACGAGTCGGCGGATTTCGCAATGGCGGACGGCATCGTGATCAATGCCAAGACGCAGCGTCCGTCGGTGTGCAATTCCGCCGAGAAGCTCCTGGTACATCGGAGCATCGCCGCGGAATATGTTCCCCGCATCGTGAAGAAGTTGCTGGATAGCGGAGTCGAAGTGCGCGGCGACGACGAGACCCGCCGGTTCGCCGCTGGAATGAGTGTCGCCCCCGCGGAAGCTCAGGACTGGAGCGAGGAATATTTGCGGCTGTGCATCGCGGTTCGCGTGGTGGCCGGCATCGAAGATGCGATTGCCCACATCAACCGCTACTCCACCAAAAACTCGGAGGCCATCGTGACCAGCGATGAAGCCCAGGCGCAACTGTTTCTCCAGCAGGTGGATTCGGCGGTGGTGTACTGGAACGCTTCGACCCGCTTCTCCGATGGAGGAGAGTTCGGCTTCGGCGCGGAAATGGGTATCAGCACCCAAAAACTGCACTGCCGCGGACCCTTCGCCCTGGCGGAACTGACTTCGGCGAAGTACGAAGTAACAGGCAACGGCCAGATGCGATAAATCTACCAGTGTGGGTCGGACACTCTTGTCCGACGCTTTTGACTTACTGTTTTTGACTTACTGTTTTTGACTTAATGTTTTTGAGTTACCGTTTTTGAATTACGTTTTAGTCTGCCCACTCTTAGATCAACAGCAAAGGCGTCGGACAAGAGTGTCCGACCCACACATGATGGGTGAGAGGTAAACGACTTTGTTGCAGGCCGGCGACATGGCGCCCGACTTCGATGCTCCAGTCCTGATGGGTGGCGTAAGAAAACAATTTCGCCTCTCGGAGCAGCGCAGCCGGCGCAATCTGGTCCTGGCTTTCTATCCGGCGAATTGGGACCCGGTCAGCGCACAGCAACTCGTTACCTACCAGTTGGAGCGAGAAAAGTTTCAGGCCCGGCAGGCGCAAGTGCTCGGCATCAGCGTCGATCACATCATGAACGCGGCTGCCTGGGAGCGCGATATTGGTCCCTTCGATTTTCTATTGGCCAGCGATTTCTGGCCGCACGGAGAAATCAGCCGGGAGTATGGCGTGCTGCGGGAAGAGCAGCCTTTCCAGGGAGCCAGTGAGCGCGCTGTCTTCGTCATCGACAAGGCGGGACGGATCCGGTTTGCGCGCACCTATCCCGTGGATCAACTTCCAGATTTTGACGAAACGTTGACTGCGCTGAGTGACCTCGCCAGAATTTGAAGCACGCGATCGCTACAGCGCCCGTCCAGGAGCCCGATGAAAGTTATTTCGGCAGCGGTTCTTCCCCTCGTTCTCTTTTCCATTTTCTTTCTCTCGAATATGGGTGGAACCTCTCAATCGACCCTCTCCGCAAAGGACGCAACTGCCGCGCCCCTTTTCGGCTTCCGCAATTCGGCCAGCGAAGCTGCCCTGGAAACCCGCTTCCTGGCGGTGCCTGAACCGAAGCTTGCCGAAGAACACCTGCGCATCCTGACCCAGGCGCCGCACATGGCGGGCACTCCCGAGGACAAGGCAACCGCCGACTATGTAGCTCAAAAATTCCGCGAGGCCGGCCTCGAAACCGAGGTCGTCGAATACCGCGTCTGGATGAACTACCCGGCGGAAATCGGCGTGGACGTGACCGCGCCGGAGGGCGTCGCCATGCATGGCCCCACACGGGAGCGGGTGAACGGCGATCCCTATCAGGATGATCCCCGCGTGGTGATGCCCTTCAACAGCATGTCGCCGTCAGGGGATGTTGAAGCGGAGGTGGTTTACGCCAACTACGGATCGCCCGCCGACTTTCAAAAGCTTGAACAGATGAAGATCGATGTTCGCGGCAAGATTGTGCTGGTGCGTTACGGGCAAAACTTTCGCGGCGTGAAAGCCTTCGTGGCCCAGGAACATGGCGCGGCAGGCGTACTCATCTACTCCGATCCTGCCGACGATGGCTGGCGCCACGGAGATAAATATCCCCAGGGGCCCTGGCGTCCCGATACCGGCGTGCAGCGCGGTTCCATCGGATACATGTTTGAATATCCCGGCGATCCCACCACGCCCGGAGTCGCCTCGGTGCCAGCGCTTCCGGATTCCAGGCGCACGTCTCCCGCGCAGGCAGCGCAGTTGCCCCGCATTCCCACCACGCCACTTTCTTACGCGGACGCGTGGCCCATCCTCGAGCATCTGGGCGGGCCCGACTCGCCGCGCGAGTGGCAGGGTTCCTTGCCATTCACCTATCACGTCGGACCGGGGCCGACCAAAGTAAAGATGCACCTTAAACAGGACTACCAATTCCGCACCATCTGGGATGTGATCGGCCGGGTGCGCGGCAGCGAGCTGCCGGACGAATGGGTAGTGGCTGGTAATCATCGCGACGCCTGGGTGTATGGCGCGGTTGACCCCAACAGCGGCACCGCCGCGATGTTGGAATCGGTCCATGGCCTCGGCGAACTGCTCAAGTCAGGCTGGAAGCCGAAGCGGACGATCGTGATCGGCAGCTGGGACGGCGAAGAAGAAGGACTGATCGGTTCCACGGAATGGGGCGAACAGCACGAGACCGAACTGGCCAACGCCGTGGCTTACTTCAACATGGATGTCGCGGTGTCAGGCTCGAAGTTCGGCGCGTCGTCGGTGCCCACGCTCAAGCAGTTTATCCGCGACGTGACCCGGGTTGTGCCTAGTCCCAAAGGTGGCATGCTCTACGACGACTGGCGAAGGAGCAGCCAGTCGGGACCCGACGCCGAACCCAGGCCCACCCAGGACATCGGTAGTACCGACCGTGCCCCTGCCGCACCGGACAGGATCGATGTGCCGGTCGGAGACCTGGGCAGCGGCTCGGACTACACCGTTTTCCTGCAGCATCTCGGGGTGCCGTCGTCGGACGTAAGTTCGAGCGGATCCTACGGTGTGTATCATTCCGTCTTCGACAATTTCAACTGGTTCAAGAAATTCGGCGACCCTGATTTTACCTACGAGCAGGAGATGGCGCGAGTATTCGGGCTGGAAGTCATCCGCATGTCTGATGTCGATGTGTTGCCCTATGACTACGGGGAATATGGCAAGGAAATCGTCGCCTACGTGGAAGCCGCACGGCGAAAATCGCAAGCGGTATTCGGCGGGCAGCCGCCGGACTTTGCCGATGCCCTTCGCGCCGCCCACCAATTTGAACAGGCAGGAATTAAGATCCACCGCAAGCAGGAAAATCCGGGGAATACTTCCGCCCGGCTGAATCAGGTGCTGCGCCAGGCCGAGCGCGCCCTGCTGATTCCCGAGGGCCTGCCTAACCGTCCCTGGTTTCGCCATGCTATCTATGCTCCGGGCCAGTACACCGGGTATGCGGCGGTGGTCATTCCGGGAGTGAACGAGGCCATCGATAAGCGTGATTTGGAACGGACCCGGCAGCAAATCGCAGTCCTGGCCGCGGCCCTGAATCGGACGGCCAAAGTGTTGGAGGACTATCGCTGATGGCGCCCGGTACGGCCGTGCACGAAATCCTGAGGACCTTGCCCTCGGCGGCGGGAGCCACCTTCCTCGCCCTCTTTCCTATCGTGAATCCATTTGGCGGGGTGCCGCTGTTTTTCGCCCTGACCGCCGACTTCTCCGACCGTGAACGCAACTGGACCGCCCTCAAGACCGCGCTGTATGTGCTGGGCATCCTCGTGGTCTTCATGTTTTTCGGACGCTTTGTGCTCAACTTCTTTGGCATTTCGCTGCCCGTGCTGAAGATTGCCGGCGGGCTGATCGTGGGCCACACTGCGTGGAACATGGTGACCGCCTCCGCCCGCATTACTCCAGCGGAGACTGATGAGGCCGCCGAGAAAAGTGATATTTCACTGACTCCGATGGCGATGCCCATGCTTTCGGGGCCAGGCTCGATCGGAGTCGTCATGGGCCTGGCCGCTCACGCCGATAGTCTGACGACGTACCTGGGCATGGTGATCGGGATCGCGGCCCTCGCGCTCAGCGTTTACCTCTTTCTTCGCCTGGGAGGACCGCTGGCAGGGAAGTTGGGACCAGGCGCGATGGCCGGGATCACGCGCATCTTCGGTTTTCTGATTTTTGCGGTGGCGGTGCAGCTAGTCTGGGACGGCATGGCCGATTTCAGATAGCCGGGGGAGTGTCGTGTGGAGCGGGCGCCCTCGCCCGCTGGTTTTGACCGATCTGCGCGGTCGCGACGAATGCTGAAAAAGCCGCGGGCGAGGGTGCCCGCCCCACGTAACCCGAACTACTTCAGGCTGACCAGTTTGTCCACCAGTTCCGAGTAGTCTTTCTTCTCCAGCCCGTGCACCTGCTTGTTGTACTCGTCCACCTTCGAGGAGTAATTCATCGAGCAGAATTTGGGGCCGCACATGGAGCAGAAGGCCGCTTCTTTGTAGTAGTCGTCGGGCAGGGTCTCGTCGTGCATGGAGCGCGCGGTCTCGGGGTCGAGTGACAGCGCAAACTGTTTTTCCCAATCAAAGGTGTAGCGGGCATAGCTGAGCGCGTCGTCGCGGTCCTGGGCGCCGGGACGATGCCGCGCAAGGTCGGCGGCGTGAGCGGCGATCTTGTATGCAATGATGCCGTCCTTCACGTCTTTTTCATTCGGCAGCCCTAAGTGCTCTTTGGGCGTGACGTAGCACAGCATGGCGGCGCCATGCCATCCGATCATGGCAGCCCCGATGGCTGAAGTGATGTGGTCATAGCCGGGCGCAATGTCTGTTACCAGCGGGCCCAGGGTGTAGAAAGGCGCTTCGTAGCAAAGCTCTTTTTCCTTGTCCACCTGTTCTTTGATCTTGTCCAGCGGCACGTGCCCGGGGCCTTCGATCATGACCTGCACGTCGTACTCCCAGGCTTTTTTGGTGAGCTCTCCCAGAGTCTTGAGTTCCGCGAACTGGGCTTCGTCGCTGGCATCGGCGATACAGCCGGGCCGCAGGCCGTCGCCGAGAGAGAAGGAGACATCGTGCTTGACGAAAATCTTGCAGATATCGTCGAAGCACTCATACAGAAAATTCTGCTGGTGGTGGTGCGCCATCCACTGCGCCAGAATCGCACCGCCGCGGCTGACGATGCCGGTGATGCGTTTTGAAACCATGGGCAGATACTGAATCAGCACCCCGGCATGGATGGTCATATAGTCCACGCCCTGCTCCGCCTGCTCTTCGATCACTTCCAGCATCACGTTCTTGTTCAGGTCTTCAATGCGCTTGACCCGCGAAATAGCTTCGTAAATCGGCACCGTGCCGATGGGCACGGGAGAATGCCGCAGGATGGCTTCGCGAATCTCGTGGATGTTGCCGCCGGTGGAGAGGTCCATCACGGTGTCGGCGCCGAAGTGCACCGAGGTGTGCAGCTTCTTGAGTTCTTCCTCGATGTTAGAGGTCACCGCCGAGTTGCCGATGTTGGAATTGATCTTGCACAGCGAGGCCACCCCGATGCACATCGGCTCCAGTTCGGGATGATTGATATTGGCCGGAATAATCATCCGCCCGCGGGCCACTTCGTCACGCACCAGCTCCGGCGCCAGCTTCTCGCGGTGCGCGATGTACGCCATCTCTTCGGTGATGACTCCGCGGCGCGCGTAGCGCATCTGGGAAAAATTTCCGTCCGTATTGCTGGATTTGCGGCTGGCGATCCACTCTGTCCGGGGCCGGGGAACACTGTGTCCATTGCTGCCGTTCGTCGAAGTCATGATGACAATTTTCCTTGGTGTTTCTCCGAAGATTATACGCCGCGCTGTAGCGCCGGCGTCTCGCCGGCTGGCTCGGGGGCATCCTGCCCCCGGGGCGGGCAAGATGCCCGCCCGACAGCCGGCAAGATGCCGGCGCTACAAACGCAGCAGCATGACCCTTCAACTTAACCATCACATAACATTTTCCCCGCTTGTCCGTCTAAGCTCGAGGCCCTAGAATCAACAGTTCTTTCCCGTGAGGTCAATGATGCGCTCGCTCTCTTTCGTGCCGGCAATCGCTTTGTTGCTGGCGGTAGCCAGTTTCGGCCAGACCGCCGCTCAGCCAGAGGTCAATCTCGACACCATCGACAAGACTGTCGATCCCTGTGTGGATTTCTACCAGTATGCCTGTGGCAACTGGCTGAAGACGGCGGTCATTCCGCCGGACCAGACCTCCTGGGTGAGCTTTGTCGAGATTCGGGAGAGAAACTCCGCGGTCATGCGCGAGATCCTGGAGAAATCCTCTGTCGCCAGCGCTGGTCGCGATGCCATCAGCCAAAAAATCGGCGACTACTACGGTTCCTGCATCGACGAGACAGCCGTTGACGGCAAGGGCGTAGCGCCCCTGATGCCCGAACTCAAACGCATCGCGGGAGCAAAGGACAAAACTGCCCTGATCGAATCTGTGGCCCGGGTTCAGATGCTTGGGCCTAATCCGCTGTTCAATTTTTATTCCTCTTCTGACCTGCACAATGCCGGCGAAGTGATCGCCTACATTGACCAGGGTGGGTTGTCGTTGCCCGATCGGGACTACTACCTCAAAGATGACCCCAAGATGGCGGCCGCGCGTACCAGCCTGGTGGAATACGCCACCCAGTTGTTCACGCTGACCGGACAATCACCACAGCAGGCCGCGGCTTCCGCGCAGTCCGTGTTGCGCATCGAAACCGCTCTCGCTAAAGCTGCCATGGACCGCACCGCGCGCCGCGATCCCAAGACCCGCGATCATAAGATGACTCGCGATGAAGCCATCGCCCTCGCGCCCAACTTCCATCTCGATCGTTACTTCGCAGCCATGGGCACGCCGAAGTTCTCCGAGTTGAACGTTTCCAATCCGGATTTCTTCAGGCAGGTGAATAGCCTCCTCGAATCAGAATCGCTCGACGCCCTGCGCACTTACGTCAGCTGGCATCTCCTCGACGGCTCCGCTCCATGGCTCTCCAAAGCTTTCGTGGAGGCCAATTTCAAGATGCAGCAGGCCCTGACCGGGCAGTCGGAAATCAAACCACGCTGGAAGCGCTGCGTGAGCGCCACCGATAACTCGCTGGGCGAGGCATTGGGCCAGCGCTACGTGGAGCAGGCCTTCGGCGCCGATGGCAAACAGCGCATGCTGAAGATGGTGGATGCGCTGGAAAAAAGTCTGGACCAGGACATCAGGACCCTGCCCTGGATGACGGAGGAAACGAAAAAGCAGGCCAAAGTGAAGCTGGACGCCATTCGCAACAAGATCGGCTATCCCGACGTCTGGCGCGATTACAGTTCGCTCAAGATCGTGCGCGGCGACCTGCTGGGAAATTTCCTGCGCGCCAACGAATTCGAGGCCAAACGCCAGATTGCAAAAATCGGCAAGCCGCTCGATCGCAACGAATGGGGAATGACGCCGCCCACGGTGAACGCGTATTACAGTCCACCGCGAAATGAAATCGTGTTTCCCGCCGGCATTCTGCAGCCGCCCTTTTTCGACAAACAGGCGGACGACGCCATGAATTTCGGCGGCATCGGAATCGTTATTGGTCACGAACTCACGCATGGCTTTGACGATCAGGGCCGCAAATTCGATCCCCAGGGCAATCTGCGCGACTGGTGGACGGCGCAGGACGGCACGGAATTTGAGAAGCGCGCCAGCTGCATCGCCGATGAATACAGCGATTTCGTCGCCGTGGATGACCTGAAACTAAACGGCAAGCTGACCCTGGGCGAAAACACGGCTGACAACGGCGGCGCGCGCGTCGCGCTGATGGCCCTGGAGCAGATGATCGCCGACGGAAAGGCGGGCCCGGCCGCTCAAACCATCGACGGCTACACCCCGCAGCAGCGTTTCTTTCTCGGCTTCGGGCGCGCCTGGTGCGAAAAACGGCGTCCGGAATATTCACGCATGCTGGTCAGCATCGATCCTCATTCGCCGGGAAAATATCGCGTGGATGGCGTGGTGCAGAACATGCCGGAGTTCCAGAAGGCGTTCAACTGCAAGGCCGGCCAGCCCATGGTGCGCGAGAACGCCTGCCGGGTATGGTGAACACGTAGGGGCGGACGCCCTCGTCCGCCCAGTCGAGCGCAGCTCGACGGCTTTTTCGAGAATCAAATCAAGCGGAGCTTTGCTCCGCCAGGCAGCTGAGGACAGCTGTCCCCACCTGGGTCGCGCTTCCTGCGTTGACTTTATTGACACCCTCCCCCTAAGATGGCTCACCCGAAGTCTGGCTTTGGGCGCTGCGGCAATCTCTTCATGGGCGAAATGATCGGCCAAAACATCTCGTACTACCGGGTGATCGAGAAGCTCGGTGGTGGCGGGATGGGCGTGGTTTACAAAGCCGAAGACACGCGCCTGCATCGCTTCGTTGCCCTGAAATTCCTGCCCGAGGACGTGACTCGCGACCCTACCGCTCTCACCCGCTTCCGCCGCGAAGCGCAGGCGGCTTCCGCGCTCAATCATCCCAACATTTGCACTATTCATGACATCGGGGAAGAGGGCGACCAGGCCTTCATCGTCATGGAGTACCTGGAAGGCGAGACCCTGAAACATCTCATCGGCAACCGGCCGCTGGAGATGGAGACGCTGCTCTCGATTGGCATTGACGTCGCTGAAGCTCTTGACGCTGCCCACGCCAAGGGCATCGTGCACCGCGACATCAAGCCGGCAAACATCTTTGTGACCACGCGCGGAGCCACCAAGATTCTCGACTTTGGACTGGCCAAAGTCGCGCACGAAGGAAACCGGGCGCTCAATCCTACGGACGTGACCAAAACCGAGGACGCGAACGCGCACCAGCACCTCACCAGTCCGGGTTCGGCCCTGGGTACCGTGGCTTACATGTCGCCGGAGCAGGTGCGGGGCAAGACGCTGGATTCGCGCACGGATTTGTTTTCTTTCGGCATCGTCCTGTACGAGATGGCGACTGGCACCGTTCCGTTCCGCGGGGAAACCTCCGGAGTGATCTTCGACGCGATCATGAACCGCGCCCCGCTGGCGCCGATCCGGCTGAACCCCAACCTTCCGCCCAAGCTCGAAGACATCATCAATCGCGCCCTGGAGAAAGACCGCGATTTGCGCTACCAGCATGCGGTCGATATCAAGTCGGAGTTGCGGCGGCTGAAGCGGGATTTGGAGTCCGGGCACAATTCAGCGGCGAGCTCCTCTTCCGAGCCCGCCTACAGTGGAAGCGCCGCGCCAGTGGAAGCGACGTCTGCCCCGGCACACAGAACCAGCGGATCGGCGCGCGTGGTGGCCTCAGCCTCTTCGGGTGCCGTCGCCACGGTTCCCGAGGCTGCTCAACCGCGGCCACTATGGCGAAGGCTCATGATTCCCGGCGCTGTAGTTCTCCTGCTGGCGTTGCTTGCCGGCGGATTCTACTGGCGTAAGCATCAGGGCGTGCAACTGACGGACAAAGATCAACTCATTCTTGCCGACTTCACCAATCAAACCGGCGACGCGGTCTTCGATTCCACGCTGAAGGAAGCGCTGGCCATTCAGCTCGAGCAATCCCCATTGCTGCAATTGGTGAGCGATGCGGAATTGCACAGTAACCTGCAATACCTGGGACAGTCGGGCGCGCAAAGAATCACACCGGAGCTGGCGCAACAACTTGGTCAGCGCCTCGGCGTGAAGGCCTACCTGGCGGGGACTATCGCCAACCTGGGACCGTCCTACGTGATTTCAATTAACGCGGTAAATTGCGCCACCGGGGAGGTGTTCGCCCGCGAGCAGGTGACCGCGTCTGACAAGACGGCGGTACTGGCGGCGGTTGCGAAAGCGGCGACCGCGATGCGGGCGCGCCTGGGCGAGTCGATGGCATCCATCCAGAAGCTCTCCACGCCCTACACCAACGTGACCACAACTTCGCTGCAGGCCTTCCACGCCTTTTCCCTGGGCGAGGAAGAGCATCGCATGGGCAGGGATTTTCCCCAGGCGTCGTCTTTCTACCAGGAGGCCCTGCGGCTCGATCCCAGTTTTGCCATGGGTTACGCGCGATTGGGTGTGGCCTACGGGAACCAGGGAGCCTTCACCAAGGCCATCGAGTATCTGAAGAAAGCTTATGACCTGCGCGAGCGCGTGACCGAGCGCGAGCGAATGTATATCGAGTCGCAGTATGCGCTGCAGCAATTCGATTTGCCCAAGGCCCTGCAATCCTACAAACTTTTTGTGGCGACTTATCCGCGGGATGCGGCCGCCTGGAACAACCTGGCCAACGCCTACGGGCTCGTGGGTGACATGGAACAGGCCCTTGCCGGCTTCCAGAAGACCTGGGAAATTGCCAAGTGGAACAACGTCGCCGCCAACAATGCGGCGGGGATGCTCATTGGCATGGATCGCCTGCAGGAAGGCGAGCGCTACTTGAAAGAAGCGGTGGACCAGGGCGGCAGCGATGACACCAACTACCACAGCAATGCGATGATGGACGATTTCCTGTCGAACCGGCCGGACTGGGACAAGCATGTGCAGTGGGCTGCAGTCCGTCCGGATGGTTTTACCGTGGAAGCGGGGGCGGCGACGATCTACTTTTCCATGGGCAAAATGCATGACGCCGACCGGCTATGGGAGCACGCCGCGCAAAGGGCCGACCAGCAACATCTGCCCGACGCCGCGGGCGGAATTTATTCGGTCAAAGCAGTCCACGATGCGCTGGTGTCGAATTGTTCCGCGGCCCGCGATTCCGCTCACCACGGGCTGGCCCTTGACCATTCCACCGCGACTGTCCCTGACGCAGCGCTCGCCCTGGCCCTGTGCGGCGAAACCGGGCCGGCCATTGCAGAATTGCAACGCCTGGCTGCGGAAGTGCCCAACAATACCCTGGTCAACGAAATCTACCTGCCTGAAGTGAAGGCCGCCGTCGCCCTGATGCAGCATCACCCTGAGCAGGTCGCCGGACTTCTGTCTCCGGCCGCTCCCTACCTGCTGGTGTCGAAAGTCCCACACCTCCAGGGCCGGGCATCTCTAGAAATGAAGAATCCGCAACAGGCCGTTACCGACTTCGAGCCCGGCATCCGCTATCGCGCCATCTCCCTGGGCGAAGGCGCGAACGGGACATCGCAGCTCCCGGACTACGCCCTCTGCCTGCTGGGAACGGCGCGGGCCCAGACCCAGACCGACCCGGCGGCGGCCGCCCGGACCTACCAACAACTCCTGCAGCTTTGGAAGAGTGCCGACGCGGATTTCATTCCCGCCCAGGAAGCCCGCCGGGAACAAGCGGCGCTGTCGGGCAAGAACTAAGAACGGTGTAGATTCTGGTAGCGCCGGCGTCCCGCCGGCTGTCCCGAGGGCATCCTGCCCTCGGAAAGCCAACATCAGAAACTATCGGAGCTAAAACGGTGAGCCCTAATCTCAGTGTCCGCCGAATCGGGCGTGCGGCGCGCGTCAGCCGTGACGCCCCCCTGCGACCCGCGGCGCGGTGCGGCGCGCCGCGCCCGCCGCAACCGCGCCCCCGCGAGGCCGCAACACCGCGCGGCGCACCGCAGCGGAAGCGCCGCCACGCCCAGGCTCGGTCGCGAAACTCCCTCGGCCTCCTGATCTGCCCAGTGCGGCGAAGGACTCGCGCCCAAGCGCATATCAGTGTACCTCGCAGACCGATCACCCGCCGGAAGCCACCCTATCGAAACAGAGACAGATCGCAGGCAGAACGAAAACGCCAGCAAGAAAGAAAAGATAGAAAAAAAAAAAACTCAGTGTCCGCCGAATCCCTTGAAGCCCTTGCGCCGCTGCTCGCTGTAGCGGTGCAAGGCGTCGTTGATGATGGGATAGGCTTCCGCCGCCGGTTGGATTTCATCCACCTCCACCGCTTTGCCTTCGAGCTGTTTGTAATCCTGAAAGAAGCGTCGCAGCATGAGTGAGCGGTGAGGCGGCATCTCCGCGGCTTCCTGGTAAGCGTTGAACTCCGGGTCCTGGGTGGCGACCGCGATGATCTTGTGATCTTTCTTCCCGGTATCAATCATGGTCATCAACCCGATGGTGCGGGCGTGAATCAGCGTGAGCGGGACCACCGCCTCCTGGCACAGCACCAGCACGTCGAGGGGATCGTCGTCTTCGGCAAGGGTTTGCGGAATAAATCCGTAGTTGGCGGGATAGTAAACAGCGGAATAAAGTACACGATCCAGCTTGATCAACCCGCTGACTTTGTCGAGTTCGTACTTTACGCTGGATCCGAAAGGGATCTCGACGATGCTGTAGAACTCCTGCGGCAATTTGTCGCCGGGGGTCACGTCATGCCAGGGATGGATCATCAGGCCTCGCTAGGGTTACCAGGACTCCTCGCATTATATCGGCCATCTGGACATCTTGACCCGCGCCAGAGGGCAGGAATAGAGTGATAGGCCGGTAGCAATTATGGCGGGTGAAACACGAAAATATCTTAAGTTCGGCGGGGCCGTAGTTTTGATCCTGCTCTCCATGGGATATCTGGCCTATACCGGTGTGCAGGAGAGCAAGAGCTATTACGTCACCATCAAAGAGTTGCGCGGCATGGGTGACGGCGCGTACACCAAGCATTTACGCGTGGCCGGGAATGTCCAGCCCGGTTCGATCAAGCGCGTGGGCACGCGCGTGGAATTTTCGCTGGTGGAAAACGACCAGCTTCTGCCGGTGGTTTACAGCGGGACCGAAGCGCCCCCGGACACCTTCAAAGATAACTCCCAGGCCCTGGCCGATGGCAGCTTTGGACGCGACGGCGTGTTTCACGCCAAGCAACTGCAAGCCAAGTGCGCCTCTAAATACGCCCCTCAGCAGCCGGGCACACAATCCTCCATGTAGATCCACGTAGGCCCGGATGCCCTCCTTCGACTACGCTCAGGACCCGGGCGGGCGAGCGAAGCTCGCCTGGGGTTGGCCGTTGAATTGTCCGGCGGCTCTCTTTATCCCAATCCCTTCCGAACCGAGCGGAGCTTCGCTCCGCCGGGCGGGTGAGGGTACCCGCCCCTACGTGGTATCTTCCACTTACGTGGACGTTTCACCCATCATTACGCTGACAGCCCTGGTCAAGCAGTTTGGCCGCTTTGCCGCGCTGCGCGGCGTCAGCGCCGAATTTGCCGCGGGACGGCTCTATGCGATCCTCGGCGACAATGGGGCGGGGAAGACAACGCTCTTGCGCGCGCTCGCCGGCCTGGCGCAGCCCACGCGCGGCAGCATCTCGATTCTCGGGACCACGGATGTGCGCTCCGTGTGTCACGAACTGGGTTATATGGCGCACCCTTCGCTGCTTTATGACGAAATGAGCGGGATGGAAAACCTGCTCTACTTCGCGCGGCTCTACGGCATCACGGATGCTTCGCGCGGCGCAGCCGAGATGGTCGCTGTAGGTCTCGATCCAAAACTGCGGCGCCCGGTCTCGCAATATTCGCAGGGCATGCGCCAGAGGCTGTCGCTGGCGCGGGCAGTGCTCAACGAACCCAAAATTCTGCTGCTGGACGAGCCTTTTTCCAACGTTGATGTGCGCTCGGCGCGCGTCATGGTCGCGCTCCTGGCGCAGATGCGCGACACGGGCAAGACGGTTTTTGTAGTGACCCACCAGGCCGCGCTGCTGGAGGAGGCCGCCGACGAGTTTGTCTGGATGGAAGCCGGACAGATCACGCATCGCAGCCGGGAGCTTCAGCCGGTGGAGACGCGATGAACAAAACATCGGCGGTTCCATCAGGCGTAACCGGAGCGACATTAGCCAAAGACCTGCGCCTGGAGTGGCGATCGAAGGACGCCATCAACTCCATGCTGTTTTTCTCGCTGCTGGTGGTCGTGGTATTCAGTTTTTCCTTCGACCCCAACGCCGAAGAATCGCGCCAGATTGCGGGCGGGCTGGTCTGGGTGGCGTTTCTTTTTGCCGCAGTGGTAGCGCTGAACCAGACCTGGGCGCGGGAAGTCCGCAATCAGGTGATGGACGCCTATCGGGTTTCGCCGGCCCCGGCAAATTCGCTTTTTTTGGCCAAGGCGCTGGGCAACTTTATTTTTGTCGCGGTGCTGGAACTTCTCATGACGCCGCTGTTTATCATGTTCTACAAACTGCGCGCGCTGGGTCCGGCCTGGCAGTTGTTTCCCGTAGCGGTTCTGGGAACCTGGGCGCTGGTGGTGAATGGCACATTTTTTGCCGCTATGTCGCTGCGCACCCGCAGTCGCGAGATCATGTTGCCTCTGCTATTGTTTCCCGTCTCGATTCCTGCGTTATTGGCCATGGTGAATGCGACCACGGCGATTTTAACCGGGGAACTCTCCGCGAAATTCTGGATTGTGTTGCTTAGCACTTACGACGTGGTGTTTACTATCGCTTGTCTGCTGATGTTCGAACTGGTCCTGAACGCAGAATGACAATGAAGCGGCTATTCCCTATTTTCGGATTGCTGACCGCTCTGCTGCTGAGCTACGCGCTTTATGAAGCGCTGGTGGCCGCCCCCACCGAACAAACCATGGGCAACGTGCAGCGCATCTTTTACTACCACGTGCCCTCGGCGTGGACGGCGTTCCTGCTCTTCTTCATCAATTTTGTCTGCTCCATCCAGTATCTGGTGCGTCCGAACCCGGTCGCCGACAAGGTGACGAACTGGACGGTGATCGCCATCGCCGTCGGCGCTTGTATTGCCGCCTTCGTGTATCGCCCTCTGCCGGAGGGCATCGAGCCGTCGTCGGTAGCCACCACCGGACTTGCCATTGCGGGCGTGTATTTTCTAATTAAAAAATATTTCTCGCGCGAGCGGGCGGACGCGCTGGCCGTGGTCAGCGCCGAAGTTGGCGTCGTGTTCTGCACCGTGGTATTGGTGACCGGGCCGCTATGGGCGCGTCCGGTGTGGGGCATCTGGTGGACCTGGGATGTTCGCCTGACCTCCACCCTGGTGCTGTGGCTCATCTACATCAGCTATCTTATGCTGCGCCGCTTTTCCACCAGCGGGCAGACCCCGATCCTGGCCGCGGCCCTGGCTGTGTTTGGCGCGCTCGATGTCCCGCTGGTGTACTTCTCCATCTGGATTTTTCGCACCCAGCATCCGCAGCCCGTGATCGGTGGCGGCGGTTCCATCGATCCGCGAATGTTGCACGTGCTGCTGATTAACTGGCTGGCGTTCCTCTGCTTTGCCGCTCTGGTTTGCTGGTCCCGCTATCGCCTGGAAATTCTGCGAAGAGAAGTAGAAGAAACCCAGGCCCTCGAAGCCCTGCTCGAACCCCGGAGCCCCCGATGAATTTTCTCTATGCCGCCTACGCCGCCACCTGGATTATTCACATCTTTTACCTGGGCACCCTGGTGCGGCGCTATCAGCGCCTGAGCAAAGAGATCGCAGAGTTGAAGAAATAGCAATTAGCACGCTGCCGGTGTGGGTCGGACACTCCCTTCGGCTGCGCTCAGGGCAGGCTCTGTCCGACGCCTTTGACTTTGACTTAGGGTTTCAAAAGTGATGCGGAAATGAGATTAAAGAACTCAATCAGGTGGGAAGACCAACTGGGCCCTACCGCATGCCGCTGCTGAACTCCGCGGCCGCATTGGAGCGCAGGAATTCGTACTCTTCAATCATGGCAGCCACCCCGATGCTGGAAACGGATGGGGAACTTTCCACCCGCACTACCCGGGCGGTAAAGCGCACCCGCACCGGCTCGGTAAGGGTGACGTGGGGTGGAAACGTCATGGTCACTTCGATGCGGGAGCCCTCGGCCAGCGGACGATCCAGATAGAAAAAGACCCCGCGCGCGCTTACGTTCTGGGTTTCCGTCAACAGGTCGTGGAGTCCATTGCCCGCCACCCGGACAGCTGCCTCCAGACGCATGTCGAAGCGTCGCATGGTACGGCGTTCCTGAGTCGCAGCTTGCATTGAACTCTCTCTTCGCAGGTACATCGACCCTGATTCAGCCAAGTTTCACCCCGGACAGCAGGCGCCCTCGAGTGACAAAACAACCCCGGCGCCAGATTTACTTATCCAACAACAGTTTGCAAGCGCAAAAAGAAAAGGGAACAGACTCGGTTAATGCGACAGCAATGGGGAGGGCCCCGGGGGAGGGATCCTTAAAATGCAGACTAATGCGAAGCAAGGATGGATGCACGCGCATCTCCATCCGGGCCAAACGAAAATGAAGCCATTTCGATCAGTCCCACTAACGACTTGCGGCAAGACCCTCCGTCCTTCTCAGAAAGATACGAGTGAAAAGATTTGCAGACCGGCGCGTCCTTGGGACCTCAATGTCCTGATTTTTTCCCGCGCGACGGCAGTTTTGTATTTTCGTCCGGCATCTCAAGGAGTTGCTGGCCGCATCTGACCATCGCAGGGCGTGGGGTTGGTGCGTGGCTTGACAGGCTATCCGTCAGATGTTTAAGTAGTTACTTAATTTTTGCCCTTATTCTGGTGACAAGTACGCATGCCGCATGGCGGAGGTGTGCCGGGCTGCCGCCTGTGTGCCGTCTTTCTTTCCTCTCCATGAATTGGGATATTCGGAGGAGCAAGTGACATTGAATTTCCGGGGGTTGGGAACAAGATATAGCCCTGTCCTGCTGTCGTTCGGGTTGCTGCTGTTAGGAGGGTTGGCCCTGCACTCAGGCGTTTCGTGGCCCTTGACCGCTACGGGCCGGAGCGCATCCATCCCGGAAATCTTCGCCGCGCCTGATCTTGCTTCGAGCCGCGCCAGCGTCCTCGTGGATTTGGGAAAGCTTCCCTTGCGCTTCGAACCGAATCAGGGTCAAACCGATCCGCGGGTCAACTTTCTGGCGCGCGGAGCCGGCTACGGATTGTTCCTGACGCCGGAGCAGGCGGTCCTCACTCTGCACTCGCCGTCCACGAGCCCGGCAGTCGTGCGCATGCAGCTGGCCGGGGCAAATCGTGACGCAGCCGTCAGTGGGGCCAGCCCGCTTCCCGGCAAAAGCAGCTATTTCGTGGGCAACGACCCGGCGAAGTGGCACCGCGACATTCCGCAATTTGCGCGCGTGCGATATCAGGATGTTTATCCTGGCGTCGATCTGGTGTACTACGGCAACCAGGGGCAACTGGAGTACGACTTCGAAGTCGCTCCCGGGGCTGACCCCGGTGCCATCGCGTGGCGCTTCCAGGGGCAAAACAATGCCAAGCTCGATGACGGCGGAAATCTGGTCCTGGCCATGGGCAACGGTGAAGTGCGGCTGAATGCGCCGCGTATCTACCAGCAATTCGGGGCTGAGCAACGCCCGGTCGCGGGACGCTTCGCCGTGCGGCAGAATGGCAAGGTGGGCTTCGAGCTGGCGGCCTATGACCGCCGCCGCGCCCTGGTGATTGATCCGGTGTTGACCTACTCGACGTACTTTGGCGGCAGCGGCAGCGAAGCTTGCTCCGCCATTGCGGGGATTGTGATCGCGGGAGTTCTTTCGCCGCCTTCAGGATGTCCGGCGATCGCGATCGACGCCTCCTCCAATATTTATTTCGCGGGGACCACGACTTCGGCAAATTTCCCGGTGCTGCCGGCGGCCTCGGCTACGCCGCCTGCATTTCAGACCGCGCTGGCCACGGCTCCCGACGTTTTCGTCACCAAGTTGAATGCGGCCGGCTCCGCGGTTGTGTTCTCCACATACCTGGGTGGCGATGGCGTGGATACCACCGCCGGAGTGGCCGCGGATTCCGCTTTCAATGTGGTGGTTGTCGGTACCACGACTTCCAGTAATTTTCCCACCAGCACGTCATCCGCTTTTCAGGCAAGCCGTGCCAGTGCCGGCGCGCATGCCTTCGTGAGCCAACTGGATCCGGTCGGCGAAGAGCTGCTCTACTCCACTTACCTTTCGGGGAACGGTACGGAGTCCGCGCGTGGATTGGCGCTCGATTCCAGGAACAAGGTTTACGTCATTGGCACCACGACCTCCACCGACCTGCCCGACGCCACCCATTCGTTTCCCGCCACGCTGGGCGCGATCCAGACCGCTTCACTGGGCACCAGCCAGTTCTTCGTCAGCAAGCTCGATCCAACTCTGATTGGACTTCCCAGCCTGGTGTACTCCACATATTTTGGCGGGGGAAATCCGGTCAACGGCGTGACCCTGGGCGGCGGAATCGCCGTGGATGCGAATGCGAATGTGTACATCACAGGCGGCACCAACTTTCAGCACACCGGAAGCGCGACCACGGATTTTCCCATTCTTAACGCCTACCAGGGCTGCCTGGACACGCCGCCGCCGGCGACGGCTCCCACCACCCCTCCCGCTTGCGCCACCGGACTCACCGCTCCCGATGCCTTTGTGGCCAAGATCAATCCGGCTGCTTCTTCGGGGGCGCAGCTGATTTACTCCAGCTACCTGGGCGGCACTGGGAACGACGTGGGGTACGGCATCGCTCTCGATTCCGGCCTGAGCGTTTACATCACCGGCTCGACCTCTTCGACTGATTTCACCATCCCGAGCAGCACCACGCCCTTCCAAAGATGCCTGGACAACCCCGCGAACCCTTCGCCCTGTCCGACGGGAGTGACTGCCAGTGACGCGTTTGTAGGAAAATTTGGAACTCCGTGCACGGGCTCGACCTGCACCACCACAACTTTGCCTTTTACCTACTTCTCCTATCTGGGCGGTTCCGGTACCGACGTGGGTCTGTCGATCGCGGTGGATAGCCTGCAGGGCGCGCGTATCGCCGGCTGGACCAATTCCGGCAATTTTCCCACTCCCAACAATCCCATCCAGGCGACCTTGAGCGGGCCGGTGGACGCTTTCGTCTCGCGCATTGACACTACGGCAGCTTCGACCGTCGCCCTGGGTCACTACGGCACCTACCTGGGAGGAGGGGGCAGCGATTTCGCGACCGGCATCGCTTCCGATACGCAGGGCAGCAGCTATATCGTGGGCGAGACGGCTTCGGGAAATTTTCCCACGGCGAATCCCATCCAAAGCAATCTTAGCGGCGGCTCCGACGCATTCGTGACCAAACTCGGCCCTACCCTGAGCCTGGCTCTTACCGAGACCGTGGCACCCAATCCGGTCGGAGTGGGCAATAACGTTACCTTCACTTACAAGATCACCAACAATGGGGACCTGACCACCGGCATCATCTTCACCGACGTCATACCGACCACCGCTACTTTTGTCTCGGCCAACAGCGTTCCGGGGCAGTCGAGCTGTCCGGCTCCGGTTACGAGCAGCACGTTGACTTGTACCGTAGGAACGTTGAATGGAGGAGCGGTCGCGACCGTGACCGTGGTGCTGGCTCCCACGCTGCCTGCCACTCCGGCCCAGCCTGGTTCGGTGAGTGATGGCGGGAAAGTCAGCATTTTCGGTACGACCACGGTGGTCACTCCGGCACCGCCGCCCGCCGTTGCCGTGGTGAATAACTTCAGCATTGACGTTTCTCCACCGACGGCCACCGTCGCGGCCGGCATCCCCGCCAGTTTTACCGTCAAAGTCACGCCCACCGGAAACTTTCCGGATACGGTGACGCTCTCCGCTTCAGGCGCGCCCACCGGCGCCCAGGCGACCTTCCCTAACGGCACATCTTTTACCAATCTGAATAGCGGTCCACAAAGCCGCCAGCTGGTGGTCAACACCACCGCGCGGGTGACCACTCCGGCCAGCCTCTTCCCCATCGGCGGGCCTTTCTACGCCGCTCTGTTCCCGGTTTCAGGATTGGCGTTGCTGGGCGCCGGCATCGGCGGAAAAAAGTCGAGACGGCGGCGCGTGCTCATGACGGCGCTGCTGGGCTGTTTCTTCGCTCTGGTTGTGTTCCAGTTGGGCTGCAGCTCCAGCAGCACCACCTCAACCACGACCGGCACTCCGGCGGGCACCTACAATCTCACCGTTACTGCAACGTCTGGTTCGGCCACGCGCACGCAGCAGATTGTGCTGGTAGTGCAATAGGCGTCAGTTCCACCTGAAAAACGAACAACTGAGGGTGGGGATTTTCGTGAGCAGAATCCGCGCGATCACGTGTGATTTCCGCCATTGCCGCGTTTCCGGGAATGTCCATTTCCCGATAGCAAGCCTGCAAGCTAGCGAATAGCGCCTTCCGTAACCTTTTCCCGCCGTGCGTCCCGCGATACTCTGTGACCATGTCAAGTTCCGGCACCAGACGCGCGCGCAAGATGGTCACCATTCACAACTTGAACGAGATGAAAACGGCAGTCCAGGAAAATGACTCACAGACCAAGCTGCTGGTGCTCGGCCTGGGCGAAGCCATCCTGACCACCTGCGGCATGGCCCGAGTTTTCCTGGGGAACAACCCGTCATTTGGAGATGAACCCAAAGGCAGTTCCTGACCTCTGAACCAGCTTCCCACCGCGCAGAAACCCATCCGACATTAAGCATGACTTCCAGCCCGCGAGCAGGGCGCTATCCGTCCGGTAAGGATCGCGTCTTCCGTAATCTGGGACCGCCCTCGGGTGATCGATTAGATTTGGTTATCAAGGGGAGTGCTCAATCATGAAATCAGCGGCCGTCCTAAGCACGTCCATACTGTCTTTATTTCTCGCAGCCGCAGTGTTTGCCGGCGCACAGAACGGCCGGTCGAGAGATCACGAGGGTGGTCCCCACGGACAGGAAGGTAACTCGCACCACGGAAACGCGCACCCAGCCCCGTCGCAACACGGCGACCATCACGCCAACGGGCCGGAACACCGGCACCAGCAGCCTCGTGAATTCCATGAGGCAGTGCAGAGAGGCCCAGAGCACCACGCGTACCACGGGCACGGCCCGGCGCACGTTCGCGAGGTAAGCAGGACCGGGCCGGGACGGCAAGATATCTGGCAACGCCAGCGCGCACATAATTGGCAGCACGAGCATCGCCCCTGGCACGCCCGCGGCGGCTATCACGGGTACCGCATCCCCGAAGATCGCTTTCGCGCCCATTTTGGCCGCGGACACTGGTTTCGCGTCCATGACGTCCCCGTCGTAGTGGTCGAAGGATCTCCGCGTTTCCAATTTGGTGGTTACTGGTTCAGCGTGGTCGATCCTTGTCCGGAAACCTGGTCGCCAGCCTGGTACCGCACTGACGATGTCTATGTGGACTACGTCAACGACGGATACTACATGTACAACCGGCGGCATCCTGGAATCGCCATCGCCATCAACGTCTCGTTGTAGCGCATTTGGACGCTGTCTCGCTCCCTCGTTCGCCTCTCGCAACGAGGGATACGCCCAGGAACGCCAGCGTCACAAATGCCTAACGCCTCATGGCTGCTCAGCGGCCACGTCTCACCAGCAAACATCCTCCGATAAAAGAGAAGATGCCCACCACCACGCCGGCAGCCATGCCCGCCAAAAAAGCAGGATCGTGAACATCCGCAGGAGAGGCTCCCACAAAATACCGGTGCAGCAGGTGCCCGAAGGCCAGGGTCGTGAGCAGAATAGCAACTCCGCTCAGGATGTTCAGAATTCGCATGTCGCTCTCATTTTTCGCCTGGTGTCCCGTCCGGAAATTCGTTGAATTAATACTAATACTGTCATCCCGACCGGAGCGGAGCGAAGCGAGCGCAGTAGAGGGACCTGTTGTTTCAGCCAGTTCGACCTGCGCCGCTAGCATTTCGATATTCCATGTATCTCGGGACAGCAAATCAGCAGTCTCACACAAATTTCCGCCCAGTGCCCGCGAATTTTGCCTTAAGCTGGCGGTTCATGTTTCGACGGGCATTGCTTCTTGCATGTTTTTTCTGCGCGGTCGTGGCCTCGACCACTGCGGCAGGGCCCGTTACCCCAGCCGCTTATAAGATCGTTCACGTGTATCCGCACGATTCCCAGGCATTCACCCAAGGATTGATTTACCTCGATGGCCACCTTTACGAGAGCACGGGACTCAACGGCAGGTCATCCCTGCGGATGGAGGAATTGTCCACCGGACGGGTGCTGCAACATTACGACTTGCCTGCGGAGTATTTTGGCGAAGGGCTCACGGAGTGGGGCAGCACCCTGGTGCAGTTGACCTGGACATCGCACACCGGCTTCGTCTATGACCGCTTCAGCTTCACCCTGCTGCGGACCTTCCACTACGCGGGCGAAGGGTGGGGGCTGACTCATGATGAGAAGCAATTGATCATGAGCGACGGAACCTCCTATCTCCGTTTTCTGAATCCAAAATCTTTTCGAGAAACCAGGCGTATCCACGTCATCGACGAGGCCGGCCATCCCGTGCAGAATTTGAATGAGCTTGAATACATCCACGGTGAGATCTACGCCAACGTGTGGGAGACCGACAGGATCGTGCGCATCTCTCCCCGCAGCGGGAGGGTCCTGGGATGGATCGACTTGAGCGGAATCATAGACCGGGAAGAACTGGGCAGCCCTGATGCGGTTCTGAACGGTATCGCCTATGACTCCACGGGAGATAGACTTTTCGTCACCGGAAAGCTGTGGCCAAAGTTATTCGAAATAAAAGTGGGGACCCATCGCCAGGCTGGAGCACGACACTAGTTGGCCCACCCCGGACATTCCTTGAATCAGTATTGTCATCCCGACCGGAGCGGAGCGAAGCGAGCGCAGTGGAGGGACCTGCTGTTTCAGCCAACCGACCTGCCACAACAGCACGCTAGTTGGCTAAGCGGAAGTCCACAGCCACGGTGGTCTCGACGGTTGCCGGCTCGCCGTTCACCAGATAGGGTTCATAGCGCCACCAGCGCACGGCATCGATGGCCGCGGGCGAAAGTTGCTCGGGCCCGCTGACAAACTTCACGCCGGTCACCGCACCCTGCGGATTCACCACGGCATTCAGGACGACCGTGCCCTGCACCCCAGCCTGGCGAGCATCCTCCGGATATTCGGGCGGGACCAGGTGTCGGATGCGCTGCTGCATGGCATCGTTTGGCACCTTCAACTGCGGCTTTGCCGCCTGGGTTTGCTTTGCCGGAATCTGCGTCTCCAGCGCCTTCCACCCCTGCTGCCACCGCCACCATCCCAGCACCGCCGCGACTACGACGACGGCAATGGCGAACGCAACCAAGTCGTGGACGAGAAACCTGCGCTTTGAGTTTTTAATATCTGCAAAGTCTGGGAGCGGCCTGGCTTGCACTATAGCCTCTGTCAAAGTGGTCTCTGGCAGTGCAGGCTGGGGCTTTTGTGCGGTCAGAAGGAGGTCGCCCTCGGATCGCGTCCAGTACCGGATGATTGACTGTTGTTCGACCGGCAGACGGAGAAACTGGAGACCAAAGGAGCGCGAACGCTGATAGCGAACTACCGCCGTGGCCCGCACCGGCGCGCTCATGTGCGGAAGCAGAAACTCGACGCGCACCGACTCGCCCAGGAGGAGCTGTGAGGCGGCAACCACTGCCATTCCGCCTTCACCCATTTCGAGGGAACGTCCGCGAATACTGTCGGGGACGCCGGCTCGCAATACGGTGAGTTCCAGAGGCACGGTCAGCTTGTAGCGCGGGACCTTGCGCTTGGGCATCCTTGCTAACGAAACTTCCGTCGTTGTTTCTGTACTCATCGTCCAGCTTCCCCTGGCTGGAAGGCGCAACCCGCGGTTCGCGCGCTGGAACCGGGCTGAGGCTTCGGAATGGAACTGCTGCGCTGCATTACGGATGAAGTGGGCTATCTGTCAGCGTATTGACGGACATCCTGCGGCGCAACGTTACGCCCGTAATCAGGGTGGCGTTACATAGTGCCAGGGCAAGGGATGGAAAACGTCGATCGGTTGATTGCCATTGCCCTCATCGACCCTATCGAGGGGGTTTTGAGTGCTAACGCCTGATAGTGTCAACAATCAGGTAAAATTCGCGTCGTGTTCACCCCTGAAGCGCTGAACTGGTGGGAACATCGTCGACTCCGATACAACATCGGGCTTGTAGTAGCAGGCCTGTTGGCGTTCGTGGGCTATGTGGCAGTGCTTGATAGAGGCATTTCCACGGGTGCTATGCCCTGCGCTGAAATAACGCTGTTTACAACCGTATTTCAGGGACTCGGATTTCTGTTCATGATTGCGGTTGCGAACGTCTGTTACCTCGCAGGGCCGCTTTCCGAGTCAATAATTAGGCCACGGAACGTTGACCGGTTCCGTCGTGTGACATTTCAGCTTGGGTTTTGGTTCTCAGTATTGCTCCCGTTCGCGATACCCGTAATTGTCGCCTTGTCTTACCTGATTCATCCTGCAAACGCGGGAGTCCGGTCGTGTGAGCCCTAGTTGACGTAATATCGCGATTTCACTCATTGACCGGGGGGCGGCGAACAAACGGCGCAAGCTTGTGAGAACGCCTGTTTTCGCCACTTGCGGTAGTATCAACTCGATTTTGCTAAGATGAATCGCCTCAAACAACGTGCGACTGTGGAAGTTATCCTTCTGTCCGGCGTACTGCGCGTGACCGTGCGACCCTCACCGAATTGGTTATTCCTTTTGCTTGAAGCCGGGATAATCGCGGCGTTTGCAGTTTTGACATTCCGTGCGAAAGCGATGTCGCTACCGGAGCGCATCCTGAGCATTGGCGTTGTAATCGGCGCGATTGGGGCATGGTTTGAGCAGCTATTTGGCTTTTCAGAAGTGATCGAGTTCGACTCAGGGCACCTCCGCATTCGGAAAGAGACGTTCGGGTGGGAGCGCACAAGAGAATATCCCCTCGAACAATGTAGTGACCTTGCGCTTCAGGACGAGTCAGGAGACCCTCACGGGCTGCAGTGCAGACTTGGGCGTTGGCGGACTATCGAGTTCGGAGATCATCTTTCGCAACGACAGGCGATTGAAGTTCTCTCAGCATTGGAGAATGGATTGCCGGAAATCGCGCAGAGGGTGCTTCCCTCGGAAGACATCACCAGGCATTTCACGAAGCTCGATCTGGGTTGACTTTCTGTAGTTGACGTAACATCGCGATTTCACTCATTGACCCTTGAAAAGGCGAACAAACGACGCAAGCTTGCGCTAACGCCTGTTCTCGACAGTTGGCGACTAGAATGTGAAAATCGTGGGCCATTTGCACCTTGCTGTTCCGGCGGGCGGAGAGACACCGACTTGAACATGATGGCGCGAGATTTGCTTCCCAATTTCAACTACGTTGGACGGAGAACCTATGCTTACAATCGTGCGGCTTCGCATAGCGAAGCGGGGGATTCTACATGTCCTTTTTGTAATAGGCCTTCTATCGCTCCCTCTCCTCTCGGGAGAGAAACCAAAAGACGTGGTGCCACCGGCGCCCGTCCCCTCCCCTATTACAACTGCCAAGAAAGTGTTTATTTCGAATGCCCCCGGAAACAATCTGCCCGCGTCTTTCGGTGGGCCTGATCGTACCTACAACGAGTTCTATGCTGCGATGAAAGGTTGGGGACACTACGAGCTTGTGGCCGCTCCCTCTGACGCGGATCTGATCCTGGAGATAAGTTTCACCAGTTCGCTTTCCTCAGTCGGCGGTAGCAGTAGTACGGGATGTATTTCCTATAACTACACAGAACTCAGATTGGTGATCCTCGATGCCAAGATGCATGTCCCTTTGTGGTGGTTCAACGAAGCGGTCAACCCAAAACTTTCGTTTGGACATCGTCCCGAAACCTCGGTAGACATAGCATTTAGTCGGTCAACCGCTACTCTTGTCGATGACCTAAAGAAGCTGGTCAGCGAACCTGCAGTTGGGGCGAGTGACACAAACAAGTAGCTTTCGCTTAGCCGTTCGAGAATGAGATTCGCATTCGTTTTTCCGTCGCTGGCGTAATATCGCGGTTACGCTCACTGAGCCTCGACCGGGGGTCTTGAGCGAGATCGCCTGTTAACGTCAACCATCTGGTTGCACCGAGGTAACCTGTCGGGTCCATGGAGCCATTGATAGCATCGAGGGTGATGCGTCTATCCTGCATTCTCTTCCTGATGGTCCTCGCCATCCCAACAATGGCGCAGACGCCTTATAAGGGCGCGTCTTTGAGTTGCTGGGGGGCGAATGGTAGCTTTCACTCCCGTGCGGTTAAAACCCCAACATTCCGGTCTGACACTGGCCTTGTGTTCGCGGAAGTTAGCGCCAAGGCAATCACAGACGGCGATGTACGGAATTGCAGTAATACGGCGCGGGCGGGCTGGCCCACCCTTTCCTTTAAATCTGGCACATTCTGAGGCTGCCCCACCCTTGCGCCTTTTGCGAGGGTGGGAGATGTTCATCTTCCTTGAGGTGATTGCGGATCGAATCGTTCCTTCAGGAGCGAAAGGAGAATTACCAGCGCCGCCAGAAACGCCGTCAGACTCAGCATCGTCTGTACGACACGGATAGTTCCACCGATTCGTGCGAATAAGGCTGCGACTGGAATGAGCAATACATAACCAACCATTGAGACGAGTAAACCTTTTTCTTCTTTCCGCAACTCGGCACGAGCAAACCCAATGCCAGTGAAGCAGATTGCCGCCCAGAACGCGATGTTGATTGGCAGGACGAGCCAGGCCGGAAGGACTCCAGAAAACAGCCATGTCCACGAAAAGCTTTCGCCTGTCATTTCTGCATGCAACGAGCCGCCAAGAGAACTACCAGTCAATATCAGAGCAAGGAGAGCTCCAAGCTGACTGGTAATAATCCTACGCGGGGATGGTTCAGCCGCGGTCGATGCCGCGGCTGTTTCTTCGGGAGGATGCGGGCCATGGATGATACGCCCAATTGCTGCCCCTGCTGAATAGGAAAGACTCCCGATCAACAGTGGTGTCAAGAAGAGTTTGTCGTCGCATCTTTCGCCGAATCCAGCCTCGCGCCAGTTCCGAATCTGACAATTCACGGTGAAGAAGTGCTCAACCAAGGAACCAGAGCCAACGAGAGCGCTTCCACTGGCACGCCATTGCAAGACCCGAAACACGAAGACCGCAATCGCGGGAATCCAAACCCACAGGGCGGAACCGGAGGAGAATTTGCCGCTGATCCCATATGAAAGCAACATTCCTACGACCACAACCAGAAATATCAAATGGTCGGAATAGAGCTGCTGGGGCGTATCGACAGAGGCGAGAAACGGACTGAATACGCCGTGCACCAAACCGGCTGCCATCATAGTCAGCCATGGTACGGCGAGCGTTGCGACGAGCAGGTGGCCACCGTAGGCGAGAATCCGTCTCATTGTCAGCGTCGTTCTGCTGCAGCGGCCATGGTAGGTGAAAGAACATCGGCTGTCCAAGTGAAAACCCTGGCCTGCCGCGATTACGGTCTCGATCAGGCTAGCACTCATTGACCCGGACAGGGACCTTCGCCCACTCAGCGCATAGAATGGTGACTTATCGCCAGTCAGTCGAATCGGGGTTGGCCGTCTAAAAAAACTCACCCATATCGGGAGCCGTGCTTGCGGCGGCCGGGTAAGTCTGGATTCCGAGTCCCTGGAGAATCAGCCGCAGCGTGCTCTGGTGCTGGTAGAGGGCCGTCGACTGATGTCCCTGCTTGGCCTTCGGGCTGACGATCAGCGCCGCAACGTGGCCTCCACCGTCGGTCGAATCACTGGTTTCCGCCTCATCGAAGACGATGACCAGCAAACCGTCCTTCTGAAAAGTTGAGCTGGAGATCAGGGGCGCAAGGTTGTGCTGCAGCCATGCGTCGGCCAACTGGAGCGGGCCGTCGTGCGCGTCGTCCAGAAGATTGGGCGCCAGGAAGGAAAAATTCGGCAGCTGCTGATTGGCCAGATCGGTACCAAATTGAGAGAACGAAACCAGATTGTTCAACTGGGTGCTGCTGTTCACGACGTCGGTAAAGTACGAAAACGGGTTATGGCGCTTCGCATAGGGATACACATCACTCCCTGTGTACCCTGTCGAAGGGATGCTCTCAGCGTATGATTTCCAGGTCTTGCCGGCTGTGATCAGTTCGCGAACGATGTTGTCCACGCCCACCGTGCCTGCAAACCCGTCATCATTGGTAACCACCTGCCCGGTGGTGAGCATGAAGTAGTTGCCAATGGAAGGATGCGTATTGGCGAAGTACTCGGTAGCCAGGCCGTACTGGGAAGCCAGGCTGTTCAGATACGGCATGGCCGAATTTCCAACCACCTCGGAATAGCTGTGATTCTCTTCGAGAACCACAACCACATGCCCGAATTGCGGGACCGAACCGGTTGAAGGTGGTGGCCCCTGCGGCCTTGGACCGCCGGCAGACGAAATACCGCAACCCGTCGCTGCCGCCAGCGCAAGCGCGCAGACCAGGAAGGCCAGGGTCGTGCTCCCAGCGCGTCTATGAAAGGACCACATCTTGTCCGGCTCCGGCTGCACTCCCTTCGATGCGGACGCGCACCAAGGGGATGTGCCGGAGGAGCCCGGAGTGGGCCTTTCGACGCGGAATCCGGCCCGCTTAGGCGCCGGCGGTGAGCTTATGGCTCTTGGACTGGGCGATGCCGTACTGGCGGATTTTGTAGAGCAGGGCTTTGTAGCTGATCTGCAGCAGCGCGGCTGCCTGTTTGCGGTTCCAATTGGTTTGGTCGAGGGCCTGCCGGATGGCTTCCGCCTCGGCTTCATCCTTGGCGCTGCGCGCCACCGACTTCAATCCGCCTCCGGGCTCTGCCGGAGCGTGCGCCGCCTCGGGGCGTGCGCCGTGGCCGCCGTTGGTGGGTTGCAGTTCCTGAATGGCCAGCTTTTCATCACCCAGCACCAGATAGCGCTTGATGAAGTTATTCAGTTCGCGCAAATTTCCTGGCCAGGAGTATTCCTGACACGCCTGCAGCATGTTAGGCGAGAGCGGCAGCGGAGGCCGCGCATACTGCTCCGCCATGCGGGACATGAAATGCTTCAGCAGGATCGGAATCTCTTCCTTGCGCTCCCGCAGCGGCGGCAACTGCAGGGTAAACGCGTTCAGGCGGTAGTAAAGATCCTCACGCAGACGCTTGCTGGCCAACGCTTCCGGGATATTGATGTTGGTCGCGGCCAGGATGCGGACGTCCACTTTGACCACCGAGCGGCTGCCCAGCCGGGAGAACGTCTGGTCCTGCAAAACGTGCAGCAGCTTGGCTTGCAGCAGGGCCGGCATCTCGCCGATTTCGTCGAGCAGGATGGTGCCCTTGTTGCAGATCTCGAACTTGCCCGGCTTGGCATGAGTCGCGCCGGTAAAGGCGCCGGCCTCGTGGCCGAACAACTCGCTTTCCAGCAAGTCTCCAGGCACGGCGGCGCAATTGACCTTCAAAAATGTGCGATGGGCCCGCGGCGACAGCTTGTGAATCAGCCGCGCCACCACTTCCTTGCCCGTGCCGCTTTCCCCCAGCATCAGGACTGGAATGTCCACATTCGCGACCAGCGCGGCCTGGGAGCGAATCTTGCGCATCGCGGGACTCGCCGCCACGAAGAATACGTCGTCGTACAGTTCTTCGACCTCGCCCGGCAAATTCTGCTGGTTCTTGCCCAGGCACTGGTCGATGACCTTATCCAGTTCCGCTTTCTGGAAAGGCTTGGTCAGGTAATCGTGCGCGCCCAGGCGGATGGCCTGGACAACTTTGCGGGTGTCGCTGACGCAGGAGAGCATCACCACCTTCAGCCCCGGCACCAGCTGGCGCAGCTGCTCCAGAGTCTGCAGGCCGTCGATCCCCGGCATCAGCAGGTCGAGCAGCACCAGGTCAGGACGCAAGCCCTTCTCGACTTGCTGCAGGGCATCTTCGCCCGTGGATGCGGTCTGCACCGTGTAGTCATCCACCTCCAGCAGGGTGCGGATGTAGCGCAGCATTCCCGGTTCGTCATCGACCAATAAAATGTTGACCGATTCGGTCATTTATTTATTCTTCCCTTGGCTGGCTGCGGCCGCGACTGCCTTGAGTGGGACGATAAATGAGAATTTCGCCCCCGCGCCCACTTCGCTTTCCACCCAGATCTTGCCCCCCATGGCGTTCACCAGCCGGCGTGCTATGGCCAGTCCCAGACCCATGCCTTCAGTCTGCTCTTCATCCTGCGGCAAACGGAAAAAATCGTCGAAAACTTCGATGTGATACTCGGCCGGAATTCCCGGACCGGTGTCGGAAACGCTGACCTTGACGGAGTTGGGCAGAGGATTGCTCTGCCGCCGCCGTTCGCCCGGAATCGCTGAGCTGTTGGGGTTGCGGCGCTCCCACATATACGGCTCCGCATGCAGCCAAACCGTGCCCCCGGCAGGCGTGAACTTGGAGGCGTTTTCGATCAGATTCGAAATCACCCGCTGCAGCTTGGCCGAGTCAAATGCCAGTTCAGGCAATTTCTCGTTGGCCAGGAAGTAGAGCGCCAGCCCCCTTTCCTGGAAGCGCGGTGACCAGAGCCGGCAGACTTCGGACAGGCAGGGATTCAGGTTGCCGGTCTCGTACCGCATCTTCATCTCGCCGGTTTCGAGCGCGCTGTAGCTCAGAAAATCCTGGATAAACTGTTGTAAACGCTGCCCGCTAGTGTGCATGTCCGCAAGAATCTCCCGCTGCCGATCGTTGAGCGGGCCCAGCTTTTCCTTCTGCAGCAGCTCGATATAGCCGTTCAGAATTGCGAGCGGAGTTTTGAGGTCGTGGGCGGCCGATCCCAGGGCATTGGTGGTACGCAGGGAGCGCTCCCGCAACTGGTTGTACTCTCGCAGCAGCTCGTCGTAGCGGAGATGTTCCCCCGAGGGCGGCTGGGCTGGTACGGCGTCTGCGCCGCGGGAAGTCAGCTTCGCTTCGCGAGAGAGACACGGGTTTTCCGGCAACACTCCCATTTGTGGAAAACTCTGGCTTGGCTTAAAGGGGAGGGGACAAAAACAGCCCAACTGGTGAATTCAGGTGCCCTGAAATCGTATGACACGCCTTTCCCAGTGTCAACGTAAAATGCAATTCGATGGTAACGGAAGAGCAAAACATTGCAGCCCTAAGCGCTTCACTCACCTGCATAAAAGCCCATTTCGGGGACGAACAAAAAGAGAAATTCATGGGGGTCACTTAGGGCTGTAATGGCGGACTTACCGGGAATTCACCCGAAATCCTCCGGGTTTCGTGCCCTGAACGACAACCCCAGCCCGGTTGGTTTGGCCCCCAAGGTGCGGTAAGAGAGGCTTATCTCGAGTCTATAGGTGTCGGATTGAAGCGTAAAAGTCCTGAACCAGAGCGCCGAAAATGGCCGCGTCTCGCCATTGCCATACCTGTGTTTGTTCGCAGCGGGGACGAAAAAGGCAAGGACCTGCTCGAGTTTGCGACGGCGCTGAATATCTCAGCGGGCGGGGCCCTGGTCGCGGTGCGCCGCTCTTTGCCGCTCTCCACACAGGTTTTGCTGGAGATTCCAAGCGCCCCGTTGGCGGTTACCAGCTCGTTGCCCAAGGCCGCCCGTAATCTGCGCGCCCGAACCCTGCGCGTAACTCACACCGATGGCTATCACCTGATCGGGCTCAAGTTCTCCCATCCCCTGGTTGCTCAGTCGGCCTCGCGTGGCTCCCGCCCGAGGAAAGTTGCTTCTGCAGTGTGAAAACATTTTCCCATAGGTCCAAGGGTCTTCGAGCCTCAGTCCCAAGCCTGACAAGATTCCCATTCCGTGCTGCTGAATCCTTCCAAAATAATACAAATAAATGACTTAACAAGAATCCGGCCCCCGGATTCCCGTCCTCCTCGGGTTTGGCTCTCGGGGTGCACATCAAGGCCTGTACGATCGGGCCCTGGGCCACTGGATACTCATGACAACCATACCTTCTGTCACTTCGCTGGCTACTTCACTGGGAGAATTTCCTCCCGAGGCGGTCATTTTCGGTCGCTCCGAGGTCATGCAATCGCTACGGGACCGCATGGACAAGGTCGCCAGCGCCAACGTACCCGTCCTGATTCAAGGCGAGAGCGGTACCGGCAAGGACATCATTGCCCGCATGATCCATGGGCTATCTCCGTGGCGAACGGGTCCTTTTGTCAAGGTCAACTGTCCCGCGATCCCCGGGACGCTGCTGGAGAGCGAACTCTTCGGGTACGAAAAAGGCGCTTTCACCGGCGCTTACGGATCGAAACCAGGGCGGGTCGAACTGGCCCATCGCGGCACCCTTTTTCTCGATGAAATCTCCGAACTCGACCTGGGACTGCAGTCCAAGCTTCTGCAGTTGCTGCAGGACGGACAGTTCTGCCGGATCGGCGCCCAGGAGGACAAGAAAGTTGAAGTGCGTGTAGTCTGCGCCACCAACCGGGTGCTGGAAGCGGAGATCGAAAGCGGCACCTTCCGCCAGGACCTCTTCTATCGCATTAACGTCGTCAACCTCCAGATGCCGCCTTTGCGCGAGCGCAAGGGCGATATTCCGGAGCTGGTGGCCTATTTCCTGGAGTACTACAACCGCAAATACAACTGCCGCGCCCGGACGCTTTCGGCAGACCTGATGTCGGCGCTGCAAAAGCATCACTGGCCGGGCAACATCCGCGAACTCGAGAACCTGATCAAGCGCTACGTCATCCTGGGCACGGAAGAAGTCATCAGCAGTGACCTGGTAGCGCACCAGCAGGAATACGCCACCCTCGACCTTAACTTTGATGGACCGATCGCGCTAAAGACAATCACGCGCCAGGCCACCCGGGAACTGGAGCGCAAGGTCATCCTGAAAGTTTTGCAGGCCCACCATTGGAATCGTAAGCAGGCGGCACGCGCACTCAGCATCAGCTACCGCGCGCTGCTCTACAAGATTCGCGATGCCGGCCTGCCTCCCAACCGCTCTTCCCGCCGGCGGGTAGATTCGGTTCCGCCGCAGGACGTAGCCGCCTAGACTTGGTTCTTGTAGGTGTGGGGCGGGCGCCCTCGCCCGCCGCCTTTGACTTTGACCTGAGCGATTAGGCCGCTCCAGGCGGTGAAGAAACAAGCAAAGGCGGGACAGTCAGAGATCGTTAGGCTAGAAGCCAGAAGCTAAACGTCAAAGGCGTCGGACAAGAGTGTCCGACCCACACCAGCTACACTCTCCAGTAGTCCGGCCTCCATTGGGTGATGGCTTTTTTAATTTCTGCCTTGGAGAGGTTTTCTGACAAGGCTCGCGCTGCCAGAGCGGGTAGTTCCGCGTCCGAGGCGAAACGCAGTCCCACGAGTTGCGATTCTGTCAGCTCGACGATGTGGGCGCGCAGGGATTTGTCCACCAGAATTGCCAGCCGCAGCCGCTCTTCCAGACGGATCACGCGGTCCTGCACCCTGAGCGCGTAAGTCCTTGCCTTCACCACCGCCACCGCCGCGGCCAGAATGAATACCAGCAGCCAGGCCGCGTGCAGACTGGGGTGCATGACTAACTGCACCAGAGCAATGATTACGCTGATGGCAAACACCGGCAGAACGAAGAAGTGGAAGGGCGGATCAAGCCGGGTGTGGTTGGACAAATCTTGTGTCACCTTCTGAACCATGGATCGCTCCTGACCAGTGTGGGTCGGACACTCCTGTCCGACGCCTTTGACTTTCTTAGCCTTTGACTTTCTTAGCCTTTGACTTTCTTAGCCTTTGACTTTCTTAGCCTTTGACTTTCTTAGTTTTTGACTCTTCCAGCTTTTGCTTGTTCTTACAGCCATCCGCTTCGAATCGCAAAAATCAAAGTCAAAGGCGTCGGACAGGAGTGTCCGACCCACATAGTTACTTCTTTTTCTTTTTCCCGAAGAGGCCGCCCAGCGCGTCCATGGGAGACGCGGAATCGCCGGAAGAATTCTTGCCTCCGGTTAATCCTCCTAAAGCGCCGCCCAGGCCGCCCTTCAGCTGGCTCCCCACCATACCCTTCACATCAGGAACGAATTTGGGATCGGAGGTAGTGCCTTGAATGAAAAAGGGAATACTGCCGCCTTTGCCGCCCAGGCCTGCCATCTGGGTAAGTCCCGTCACCACGCCGCCGGAAAGACTCGCGTTCATCTTGTAATCGAGCGCTCCCCCGGGGCTGATATTTCCATTTCCCGTGACCGTCCCGAGAGCCGGAATGGTCAGGTTGATATTCTGCGTACGCACGCCCTCGGGGGCCACGCGCGCATCCGTGCTCAGGTTCTGGATGGTAGTGTCCGATCCCGTCTGCGCTCCGGACAAGGCCGAGATGGCAGACATTTTGGAGGCCAGGTTGAAGCCCTGGAGTTTGGTCTGGGAGAGACGGATCGGGCCGGCGATGACCAGCTTGTCAACCGGCCCCGTGATTCCCACATTGACGGAGAGCGTTCCGCCCTGCAGTTTCGATCCGGAAGGCAGAGTGATGCCGAGCGCGGGCAACATGGCCTGAAGGTCGTCCACCGGCATGCCATCGGCGTTGAGTTTCATGTTCAGGATGGTGGACTCGCCCTGGCTCTGATATGTACCGGTGAGTTTGGCCAGGGCCTTGCCCAGCGAAACATCGCCCTGGGTCAATGTTCCCCCCTGCTTTTGCACATCGTAGTCAGTGGCGTACTTCACTGTCACCGGCTGGGTTGCAGGCGTGCCTTTGACCGCCAGCTTAAGCTTGTCAGCCTTGAGCGTCCCGCTGGTACGCAGGACGTGACCATCAGAATTAAGCGTGCCGTCGAAGTCGGTAACGCCGGCAATTCCGGTGGATGGATCCACAAATCCCGAGGCGGTCAGATCCAGACCTTTGACGTTGATCTGCGCTTCGATCGGACTGGCCGAAACATCGCTGGAGTTGATGGGCCCCGCTTTGCCCTCAAGTTTCGCCCTGCCTCCGGCGGGAAGGTCCGCGGTGATGGTGAAGGGAAACTGTGAGGTGGGCGAGAAGTCGCGCACGCTGATGTCCACGTTGTCGTACACGTGCGGCTTGATGGAAGAATTCGCGCGGTTTACCGAGAGCTGGCCATTCTTCACGTTGAGCTTGCTGACCGAGAGGTCCGGAGTGGACGTAGGTTCACTGGCCGCCTTCGGGGTGGGCGCGGATTTGCTGCCCAGGCTGGAAAAATTCCATTTCCCGGCGGCATCACGCAACAGCGCGATCTGGGGCCGATCGAGTGTGATATCCGTGACATGCAGCGTCTTTGAAAAAATCAGCGGCATTACTTCGACGCCGACCTTCAGGGACTTGGCGCGAATGAAGGGATTCTTGCTGTACGCCGGATCATCGGCGATCGAAAGGTCTTCCGCCGAAACGCTTCCGGAAAGGATGGACAGGCTGAGATTGCCGACCTTAACTTCGCGGCCGAGGGCCGCGGTGAGCTCGGACTCCAGCTTGGGACGGAAGCTGTTGACATTGATGAGGAAAGGAACGGCGATGACGATCAGCAGCAGAACTGCGATGACGATCCCGACAATTTTCAGCGCTTTCATGACAGAAACTCCTTCACGAACCTGGGATTCTTGAGAGGGCCGGCAACACGGTGGAGTAAGCCGCGAGTGGCACCCAGTCTAACAAAAAATGAAACTAGCGGGGCTCCGAGGTGAGCTCCGGATTGGGGGCGGGACCACTATAGAGTTCCTTCTGCCGCTGCTCCCGCTGCTGGTTCATCATGCGGGTGGTTGCCTCCATCTCGGCGCGAGCTTCGTGGGTGCGGCCCAGACGCTGCAGCAATTGCCCGCGCAGGTAGTGGATGCTCGAATTCCCGGGATCGAGTTTGGCGGCGCCATCAGCCTCCGCCAGGGCCTGAACGTATTTCCCTTCACGCTGGTAAACCTGGGCCAGCTGGTAGTGAGAACTGGAGAGCCCGGGATCGAGACGCAAGGCATGACGCAAATTGCGTTCCGCTTCCTGGTTGTTTCCCAGTTGCGAGTTCACCAATCCCAGCTGGTCGTAGTTGTAGGCCAGATCAGGCTCCAGGGCCGCGTCTTTCTGGAATTCTTCGCGGGCCCGCTCCAGGTCCTGCTTCCGGTAGTAAGCAATTCCCAGGTTGAAGTGGACAAACGGAAGTTTAGGATTGGCCTTGGCGGCGAGGTCGAGCTCCTTGATGGCTTCGTCATACTCCTGGCGATTGATGTGGGCCTTTCCCAGCAGAAGATGCAACTCGGGAGAATCCTGGCCGGTTTCCGCGAGAACGGCAAAAGCCCGTTGCTCGAGCTCGGGCCGCGCCGACTTGCCGGCGGCAATGCCCAAGACATAGAGATAGTTCAACTGGCTCGAAGCCTCCGGCCAGAGCGGCTCGAGCATGGTGATCGCATCGGCATAACGTTCTGTGAAGAAGTAGCAGAGTCCCAGCAGGTAGCGGGCCTGGTAGGAGTCTGGGATGTCGTGCACCACCGATTCGAAGGGAGCGATGGCGGCGCGAAAGTTGTTTTGCCGATAGTAGGCCAGGCCGAGGTTGAGCCGAATTCCTGAGAGCCGCGGCGCCAGACGTTCGGCCTGATGCAACATTGCCAGCGCCTGCGGCCATTGCTTGCGCCGCATGTAGATGACGCCTAAATTGGCATAGGCGCCGGCGGCCTGCGGATCGAGAGCCAGCACGCCGCGAAAGGAACGCTCCGCCCGATCGAGATTGTTCTGCTTGAGAGCGCTTTCTCCCTGCTGAAACAGCTGCTGCGGGCCCGGGGATGGGTGCTGCGCCGGCGCCGTCTGGGCCGTCATACCGGAAAGGAGCGCGAGGAGAACGGCGGCGAGCAACCTTGACAGTGATTTCACTGTGCTGTAGTGTCCGCCAGCAACGGCCTGCAATTCAAGTTTATGGTCAAGACCTCAGTCATCACCATCCGGGACGTGGCCAAGGAGAGCGGCTTTTCCTCCACCACGGTTTCCATTGTTCTCAATAATGCCCCCTTGGCCCGCTACATTCCACCCGTCACTAAGAAACGAATCGAGAAGGCGGCGAAGAAGCTGGGATACCGTCCCAACCTCTTTGCGCGCTCCCTGCGCAGCAAAAGGAGCCACACCGTGGGGGTGATGGTCTTCGACATGACCGATCCCTACTGCACCCTCATCCTGCGCGGAATTGAAAATTCGCTCTACCAGTCTTCCTACCTGCCCATCCTGACCGATGTGCATAACGAACGCGCCCGCTTCGAGCGTTACCTGGAGATGCTGCTGGACCGCAGGGTGGAGGCGCTGATTGTGCTGGCCAACTGGTTGTTCGTCGATATCGACGTTCTGGCCGACCTGGAGAAGAGCAGCATTCCGACCATGATGATCGGACGCGAGCTGCGAACCGATACCGTCAGCTCGGTGATCGTGGACAACGAACTGGGGGCGCAACTCGCGGTCGAGCATCTGTACCAGCTGGGACACCGCAAAATCGCCTTTATCCGCGGGCCCAAGACCCTGGCCGACAGCGCTCCCCGCTGGCAGGGAATTCGTTCGTTTGCCAAGAGCGCCGCTCTCGAACTCGATCCCCGGCTGATCGTGGACCTGCCGGAATCGCAGGATCCGATTTCAAGTTTTGAAGCGGGCTACAAATTAACGGAGGAATTGATCAAGCGGAAGCGACCATTCACGGCATTGATGGCCTTTGACGACGTGACTGCCTTTGGCGCGATACGTGCATTGGCCAAGGCCGGTCTTCGTGTGCCCGAGCACTGCTCGGTAATCGGCTTCGATGACGTCGCGGCGTGTAGTTTCTATACTCCACCCCTCACTACAATTCGCCAACCCATGGAAGCCATGGGAGCGATGGCCGCGAACCTGGTGATTGAGGGGATCAATGGAGTCCTGGAAAAAAGGGAGATATCGGCAGTCCACCGCAAGATGGCCCCTGAACTGGCGGTGCGAGAGTCCACACGTAGCCTGCCGTAGGGGGAAACCCGGTCAAAACCCTCTTTTTGGCCGGTCATTGAAGAGCAAAATGGGGGTCAGTGCCCGCCTTTTTTTCTTGACACCTGCGATCGAACTACCGCAATATTCAGCCTATTGATTCGTTTTAATAAACGCTTTCACTCTGGAATGTGCAGGGTCAGGGTCGGTGTGGGTAGAGAACCCCACCCAGGATATTTGGCTCTGGTGCACGGTTCGGCATCTGGCGCCGGCGGTTTACCGGATGGGTTCGAGAATGAGACGGTGAAGTGCGTCAGGAAGCAATCCGATTACGATTCTGATGGTAAGCAGGTCCCGGCAATCTTCGGGGCAAGTGAATAAATATTTGGGGGTACCTTAATGAAGTTCCGTGTGCTTTGGCTAGGTCTTGTGCTGTCACTTTCGCTGGCTGCCTGGGGGCAGGATTCGGCTTCGATTACAGGAACGGTGACTGACCAGAGCGGGGCCGCCGTTCCCAACGCGCAAGTCACGGTCAGCAGCCTGGATCGCGGCATCAGCCGCCCCACCACCACCAACGCGACTGGCGACTACCTGGTTGCCGGTTTGCCTTCAGGTGCGGTCAATGTGACCGTGGTGGCGCAGGGCTTCAAGCGGTATGAGGCCAAAGCAATCGTGCTGCAGGTAGGGCAGAAGGCCCGAGCCGACATCGCGCTGGAAGTGGGCACGATCAAGGAAGAAGTCACGGTCGAAGGCAGTAACGTGGCCCAGGTGGAAACCCAGTCCTCGGACCTGTCCGGAACCGTCAACGGAAAACAGATCACCCAGCTTCAGCTCAACGGACGTAATTTCACTCAACTGGTCACGCTGGTTCCGGGCGTGAGCAATCAGACCGGCCAGGATGAAGGCACCGTCGGCATCAACGGCAACGTAAGCTTCAGCATCAACGGCGGCCGCGTCGAATACAACAACTGGGAACTGGACGGCGGCGACAACATGGATAACGGCAGCAACAGCACGCTGAACGTCTATCCCAGCCTGGAGGCTATCGCCGAATTTAAGGTGCTGACTTCGAACTACGGCGCCCAGTACGGCCGCAACGGGTCGGGCACGGTGGAAGTCGAGACCAAATCCGGCACCAACGGCTTTCACGGGAACGCGTACGAATTCCTTCGCAACGATGCTTTGAACTCCACGAAATATTTTCTGGATTCGGTATCACCCTACAAGAAGAACGATTTCGGCTACACCATCGGCGGACCCATCATCAAGAACAAGACCTTCTTTTTCTGGTCGCAGGAGTGGCGCAGAGACCGCGTGCCGTCGGATTTCAACCAGGCCGTTCCTTCGGTTGAAGAACGGGCGGGTGATTTTACCGATCAGTGCAGCGGTGGCGGTTCCTGTCCCAGCGTTGGAGCAGACCTGCTCGCTGCCGGTTACAACCCGAGCGATCCCACGGTGCAGGCGCTGCTGGGCATGATTCCTTTGCCGACCACAGGCACCGGACTGGACTCGCGTTACCGCACCTCGTTGTCGCTGCCCACGAACTGGCGCGAAGAATTGATTCGCGTGGACCACAACTTTACCGACAAGATTCGCGGCACGGTGCGCTACATTCACGATTCCTGGGACACGGTCACCGACGTGCCTCTATGGACCAACGCGGGCAGCTTCCCCACGATTCAGACTGCGTTCAAAGGCCCGGGCGTCAGTCTCGTGGCCCGGCTGAACGCAACTTTCTCCCCCACTCTGCTGAACGAATTTGTGGCCAGCTACACTACCGACCACATCATTCTGAATAATGTAGGCAACTGGAAGCGGCCGGCGGGGTTTGTTGTGCCCGATATTTTCCCCGGCAACGGCGACGGCATTCTGCCAGGAATCAACCTGGTCGGAGATGCCTACGACGGCGGCTTTGGACAAGACGCGGGCTACATCCCCAACGGCGCTTACAACTCGAACCCGACCTATACCTACCGCGACAATGTCAGCAAGATTATCGGCCGGCACAACCTCCAGTTCGGGGCCTATGCCGCGTTTGGCCAGAAAAATGAATTCGGCGGCGAACTGGGTGCGGGCTCGATCCCCGGTTATCTGACCTTCGATGCCAGCACGAGTATTTCCACGGGCAACGCATTCGCCGACCTGTTGCTGGGCAGGATCTCCAGCTACGGGCAGCAGGACCAGCGGGTCAAGTACTACAACCGCTACAAAATCGTTGAACCCTATTTTCAGGATGACTGGCACGTCACCAGCCGCCTGACCGTGAATCTTGGCGTGCGCCTGAGCCTGTTCGGCACTTACCGGGAAAAGCAAAAGCAGGCATTCAATTTCGATCCAGCGCACTATCAGCAGGGCGTCACCACCATCAACTCCGATGGCAGCGTGAATAACCTGTTCATCGACGGCTTGCCGAACGGAATTGTGCAATGCGGTGTGACCCCTGGCGTCCCCGTCAGCTGCATGGAGGGAAAGTTGTTCAATCCCGCGCCACGCATTGGATTCGCCTATGACCTCAATGGCGACGGCAAGACCGCGATCCGTGGCGGCTACGGCATTTTCTACGAACATGCCAACGGCAACGAGGGCAATACTGAATCGCTCGAGAACTCACCTCCTCTGGCCAATGCCTCGGTGGTGAATAATATCAATGGGTATGCCGGGACCGGGACCAGCGGAGCGCAGTTCCCCTTGAGCGTGAATGCGATCCCAACCAAGGCCATCTGGCCCTACATACAGCAGTGGCACCTGGACGTGCAGCACGAAGTGGTGCGGAACACGGTTGCCACAATTTCCTATGTCGGCAGCAAGGGCACCAAGCTCAACCGGCAGACCAACTACAACCAGATTCCATTGCTGCCGACGTCGCTCAACCCGTATGCGCCGGGCGAATTCATCGACTCGGACCCGAGCTCTCCGACCTTCAACACCGACTGCCCTAACCTGATGGTCAACGGGAACCCGGTCACCGGCCAGGCTGCCGTCAACCTGGCGGTGCAGTGTGGTGACGACCCCAGCCCCTTCCGGCCATTCCTGGGCTATGGCGACATCACTCACCTGCAGTACGCAGCGTCCTCGATCTATCATGCCGCGCAATTCTCGGTGCGGCGCACCATGGGCAGCCTCAACCTTAGCGTCGCCTACACCTATAGCCATTCCATCGACGACTCCTCCGACCGCTTTGACGGAAGCTTTGTCGATTCCGCCAATCCCAGCGCCAATCGAGCCAGCTCCAACTTCGATCAGCGCCACATTCTGAATATCAGCTACGTTTGGGACCTGCCGGGCTTCAAGTCGGGCTTGACCAACGCGATTCTGGGCGGCTGGCAGTTCTCCGGCGTGACCAGCTACTCAACCGGAACGCCCTACAGCGTAGTGGTGTCGAACGACAACGCAGGCGTCTCCAATGGAGTGGGATCGGGCGCTCGACCCGATCTGGTGGGCGATCCGAGATCCGGCATTCCGAGCGGGACGGTCACCGACTTCGGGCCGGCATTCGGCAATGCCGCTGCCTTTGCCCTGCCACGGGGGTTGACCTTCGGCGACGCTGGACGCAACATCCTGAATAATCCCAATCGCCTCAACTTCGACTGGGCCCTGTTCAAGCACTTCAAAATCAGGGAACAGATGGGTTTTGAATTCCGCGCTGAAGCCTTCAACGTGTTCAACCACACGGAGTGGGGAAACATCGCGGGCGATAGCGGTTCGGCCGGCGGCGACGGCAACAATACTCTCGGCAGCGACAGCTTCCTGCGCGCCAGTTCCGCACACAACGCGCGCATCATGCAACTGGGCCTGAAGTTCAACTTTTAGTGCTAGTGGCGATGTCGGAGTCCATTAAACAGGCATGGCCGCCGGTTGGCTCGGCGGCCATCGCTGTCTGTTCATTCTCAGGCCCTATGAGCGCCACAGCTTTAAGTTGCGTGCACTGAAGCTAAATCCGGGTCCTTCGACTCCGCGCGATCATTCGCAAGCGAATGATCGTGCTGCGCTCAGGATGACAGGACAGCTATCCTACCTGCGCGTGCTGGCGCGTTCCGGTTACAACCGTCAGCGCCTGTTCCAGGTCCGCAATCAGATCGTCCGCATTCTCGATGCCTACCGACAGCCGGATCAACTGCTCGGTCACGCCCATCTTCTGGCGATGCTCGGCAGAGATCATGCCGTGCGATGTAAGCACAGGAATGGTGACCAGCGAATCCACTCCACCCAGGCTGGGCGCCAGGGTAAACAGGTGCAGTGCCTCAGAGAGCCGCCTGGCGTCTTCTCCGGTGCCGTCAACCTCAAAACTCAGCACCCCGCCGCCGCCGTGCATCAGTTCCATGGCCAGAGCGCGCTGGGGATGGCCTTCGAGGAAGGGATAGTGCACGCGCCGCACCCTGGCGTGTTGCGCCAGGAAGCGGGCCACGCGCAAGGCGTTGTCATTATGCCGCTGTACCCGCACCGCCAGGGTCTTGATGCCGCGCAGGAGCAACCAGGCGGCGTGGGGATCCATGGTTCCGCCGAGAGTGGTTCGGGTTTCGTGGATCTTCTGGATCAAGTCCTGCCGTCCGGCTACGATGCCGCAAATCAGGTCGGAGTGTCCGGCGAAATATTTGGTGCCGGAGTGCATGATCAGGTCGATGCCAAAATCCGCCGGTCGCTGGTTGATGGGCGTGGCAAACGTGCTGTCGATAAACGTGATGAGATTGTGCTGCCTGGCCAGCGCCGTCACCTTGGGCAAATCCACCACGCGCAGGGTGGGATTGGTTGGCGATTCCAGGTAAAGCAGCTTCGTATTTGGCCGGATCGCGCGCGCATGCTGATCGTACTCGACAGTGTCCACGAAGGTGGTCTCGATGCCGAACTTGGGCAGCCACTGGCTGAAGAACTTGGTAGCGCCGCCGTAGATGTCGCGCTGTGCCACCACGTGATCTCCACTCTTCAGCAGGCACAGGATTGAAGTGGTGATGGCGTTCATGCCGGAAGCGAAGAGCAGCGCGGCATCGGCACCTTCGAGTTCCGCAATCGCTTTTTCGGCAACGGTATGAGTCGGGTTGCCGTAGCGGGTGTAGAACATGTCAGTCGAGGTGGCGCGTACCTGTTGATCGCTGTCGGTGACTTCAAAAGTGGAAGTCTGGTAGATGGGAGTGGCCAGAGGCCCATTCTTCTTGTGCAGGTCGGTGCCCCCGCGCACCGCTTCCGTTTCCTGGTGGCGATTATGCTTTCTCATGTGTCCTCGCTTGTTAAGGATTCTCGGAAGGGCCTGGCTCGCTGCCATTTAGAACCGTTCCGTCCGTGGAAGGGCACGGCTTCAGCCGTGCCAATAGAGACGTCCGACGACCGGCTTTAGCCGCTGTGGCATCTCGACAGTGCGAGAATACGCGCTCGGCGAAATTTGTCACAGCGGCTGAAGCCGCCCCAACCGCAGTTCTTTCTTCGCACGGCTGAAGCCGTGCGCTTCCACAACCCTCAGAACTTTACACTCCCGCAGGGGTTCGCCTCCTATGCCTGCGACAATGCAGCCTCGAACGCCGGCACAGGCGAAAACCAGGCGGCGGAGCGTTCGTGGCGTCCGCTGGTAAGCTTCTCGAATTCAGCCTGCAGGGCGCGCGTGACGGGGCCCGTCTTTCCATCGCCAATGGTGCGGAAGTCGATCTCCCGCAGACCTACAACTTCAGCGGCAGTTCCGCAGACGAATACTTCGTCAGCGATATACAACTGGTCGCGGGAAATGGGTTCCTCGACCACGGTGTGTCCGAGGCCCTGCGCCAGCGTGATCAAACTATCGCGAGTGATGCCCTCAAGTATCGCTCCTCGAGAAGGGGTATAGATCACCCGGTCGCGCACCACGAAAATATTTTCGCCCGTGCACTCGGCGACGTAACCCTGAGGATCGAGCATGATGGCTTCATCGAAGCCGGCGCGCTGCGATTCCGTTTTGGCCAGGATCGAACTGACGTAATTTCCCGCCACCTTGGCTTTGGTCATCATGATGTTGGGGTGCAGCCGGGTGAAGGAAGAAATGTTGGCCCGGATGCCGCGCTCCTTGGCCTCTTTTCCCAGAAACGCGGTCCACTCCCACACCGCGATGATCAAGCGGGGCTTGCCACTATCCACGACCAGGTCCATGGCGCCGTCCAGATAAATGACGGGCCGGATGTAGCAGGCGGAGAATTTATTGGCGGCAATCGTCTTATGAATGGCGTCAACAAGGGTGGCTCGTGTCCAAGGCAGATCGCGGAAGCCGACGATGCGGGCGGAGTCCAGCAGGCGATCGACGTGCTCGTCCAGGCGGAAGACCGCCGGACCGTTGTCCGTAGCGTAACAACGGATGCCTTCAAAGACGGTGAAGCCATAATGCAAGCCGGCGTTGACCACCGGAACTCCGCTGCGGGTAGCATCTTTCAACTCGTCATCAAGCCATACATACTTTGCGGGATTTGCCATCGCGACCTCGGGTGGAAGTGAAACAAACGTCCGACTGAACGACCCCTCAAGGGTAACGTTCGCCAGCCGCCTGAGCAAGGGGCTGGCGCAAAGAAAACCTGGAATGCATTTCCAAAAGTACGCTCGACCGATTTGATCCATCTATAATTCGATTCCTATGGATCTGGGTCTGAAGGGTAGAGTTGCAATTGTGGCGGCGTCCAGCCAGGGCATTGGACGGGCGACGGCCGAGGCATTTGCGGCCGAGGGATGCAAAGTCGCCATGTGCGCCCGCAATGAACGGACGCTGGCGCTGGCGGCGGAAGGCATAAGGAAACAGCACAACGCTGAAGTGTTTGAGCGCGCGCTGGATGTCACCGACGCGGCTGCGGTGCGCCAGTTTGTAGAAGATGTAGTCGCGAAGTTCGGCGCCGCTGACATTTGCGTGACCAACGCCGGAGGGCCGCCCGCCAAGGGCTTCCTGGCAGCCAGCGTGGAAGACTGGCATAAAGCGGTCGAGGCCAACTTCATGAGCACGGTGCACTTTGCCCGCGAGGTGATTCCGCATATGCAGCGCAGGCGTTGGGGCCGGATCATCACCATTACCTCCATCACCACGAAACAACCGGTGGCGGACCTGGTGCTTTCGAACGCGGTGCGAGCGGCGGTGGTGGGACTGGTCAAGAGCCTGGCGAACGAATTCGGCAAGGACGGCATTCTGGTGAACAATGTAGGTCCGGGCTTCACGGCCACGGACCGGCTCAAGGAACTGGCAAAGAGCCGTTCTGCCACTTCAGGCACCGCTGAAAAGGAGATCTTTGACGGCTGGGCAGCGGATGCTCCATTGCGCCGTCTGGGTGAACCGCGGGAGGTTGCCGACACCATTCTGTGGCTGGCTTCGGAGCGCGCATCGTACGTTACCGGACAGACCGTGCTGGTTGACGGTGGCATGTATAAAGGCCTGTAACAAATGTTTCACGCGGCCCCGCTGGGGCTTACTTGGTGGTTGCCAACGGCAGTGAAGTTTTAGTAATCTGTGCGGATTCATTACCAGAAATCCAGCTGTAGTCGTTGGAGGGGGACCATGTATCTCGTCATCAGGGCAGGACACACGCCATCCGCGGCCGGGTTCGCCGGGTCTTTTGGAAAGCGCTGGTTCTCGACCAGTCATGGCGGTTGCGGCGCTTGTCCTCGCACGTTCTAACTGATCGCCTTCGTGGCACTCAAACAACTTAAAGACCGACGTCGCGTCAGGGAGGGGTGTATGCCGAGATCAATCAGCAGGTTGCTTTTCATCAGTCTGGTGGTTCTTATCGGGGTGGCGCAGGTGCTGGCTCAGGGCGGCGCAACCGGTGCCATCAGTGGGACCGTACTTGATCCCAGCGGAGCGGTAGTGGCGGGCGCGGAGGTTCGCATCGTCAACCAGGACACCGGGACCCTGACCCGCACGGTCAAAACCGACACCGATGGTTCGTTTACTGCGCAGTTGTTGCCCGTCGCATCCTACACAGTCACAGTCCAGGCTCCAGGATTTGCCGAAGGAAGCTTTTCCAATATTGCGGTTCGCGTCACCGAAACCACGCGCATGACTGCCCAGTTGCGCACCCAGTCGGTGCAGCAGAAGATCGAAGTGCAGGCGCAGGTGCAGGCGGTCGAAACCAGCGCCGCTACCACGGGCCAGGCGATCGAGGCGCAAACCATCCGCGACCTGCCCCTGGCCACGCAGAACTTTCAACAGTTGCTTTCTTTGTCCAGCGGCGCGCAGAGCGAACTGAATGCGTCGGCGCAACTGGGACGCGGCAACGCCCGCATTTTTGTGAACGGCCAGCGCGAAGACAACAACAATTATTTGATCGAAGGCATCAGCGCCACCGACTACAACGTGGCCCAGGCCACCAACGTGCCCCTGCCCAATCCCGACGTGGTCGGCGAGTTCAAGGTGCAGACATCGCTGTACGACGCCAGCCAGGGCCGCAACGGCGGCGGCAATGTGAATGCTATCCTGAAATCCGGAACCAGGAATTTTCACGGGGATGTTTACGAATTCTTCCGCAACGATGTTTTAAACGCCAACGAGTACTTCTTGAATCGCGCCGGCCAGGCTCGCCCGTCAGTGAAGCAGAATATTTTCGGGGGCAGCTTCGGAGGGCCCCTGGGGAAAGAAGCCAGGCTCGGATATTTCTTCGTGAACTATCAGGGCACGCGACAACGCAGCGGCCTTTCTCCGGGAACGTTCATCAGCACCACGCTGCCGGTGCTGCCATCGGTGCGTGACGATGCCACCCTGGATGCCACGCTGGAGGCGGCTTTTGGCGTTCCCAGTATCGATCCTGTAATCCACAAACTGCTGCTGTTCAAGAGCAACCAGTTCGGCAATACTGCCGGGGGATACCTGATCCCTTCGATTCCAGGAGCGGTGGGTACAACCGGACAGTTCATCGTCAGCAAGCCCGGCAGTTTTACCGACGACCAGTTCACGGCCAACTGGGACCGCGAATTCCGCGGCGGCAACGACAAACTCTCGGCGCGCTTTTTCTTTTCGAATGCGGAATCGCTCTTGCCCTTCGGCGCGGGCGGCTTGCCGCTTTCGCTGGGCGGTACGCTGCAGAGCAGCATCAGTTCCACCGACCTGAATTTTCCCTATGATCTGCCGGTGAATGGCCGGTTTTTCAGCGTCAATGAGACCCACGTGCTTTCACCCACCCAGGTGAATGACTTTCGCTTCGGATACGTCCGGATCAACAACACACTGGGCAATATTCCGCCGATTACGGCGTCCGACCTGGGTCTCGACCGTCCTACGAATGATGTCACCAAGTCCATCTACAAGTTTTCGTTGTTCGGCGGCTCGGGCTTCCAGATTGGTCCCACTCCGCCTGCCGACCAGGCGCAGACCCAGAACAACTACAACTTCGTGGACACATTCAGTTGGGTGAAGGGCGCGCACGTCCTGCGTTTTGGCGGGGAATACACGCGCGTGAACCTGGACAAACTTTTTCCCCAGGTTTTCAACGGGCAACTATTCTATGTCAATGGCGGCGGCTTCACCGACTTTCAAAAGTTTCTGATGGGGGCGCCGGATTTCAGCTTCGGCGGCGGCGGTGTGGCGACGCATCAGTACCGCACCAACGACTTCGCTGTGTTTGCGCAAGACGACTGGAAAGTGCGTCGCGATCTGACCTTAAACCTGGGATTGCGGGTGGAGGCGCTGGGCGCGTTTTATGACAAGCTGTGCCACATCGGCAATCTCGACCCCGACCTGGCCGCCAGCGGCCAGTACCCCTTCATCTACGGCAGTTGCGTGAAGGATTTGAATGTAGCGGGACTCAATCCTACCGGCAGCAACACCACTTACAAGAATGACTACGCCACCGGATGGGGCCCGCGCGTCGGCTTTGCATGGGATATATTCGGGCATCACAGCACGGCGCTGCGCGGCGGTTACGGTATCTATTACGTGCGTGAAGACGTAGGCTCGGTGGACCAACTCAGCTTCCAGGCGCCCTTCCTGCCGGTTGCTTTCGGGCCCGGGCAGGCCGGCTGCCTGGGATCGTTCTTCTCCGCCACTGTTCCGGCCGGTTGCCCGGATCCGAATCCCAATGCGTTGCCGAAGGCGGGTGTGATCGATCCAACTTTTGTCCCCTGCCTGGCGCGGCTGCAAGGTTTCGCCGGCAACGATCCAAACGGGGCGCCGGACTATGCGTGCAACGGGGCGGGGATTCCATCCACCAACATTTTCGGCCTGGTGGTGCCGCGCAAATTTGTTTCGCCCAACACCCAGCAGTGGAACCTCACCCTGCAGCGGGAATTTGGCAAGGACTGGGTGCTGGAAGTGGGATACGTGGGCACGCATTCCATCCATCTTCGTGAAACCCGCACCAACCTTTCGGTGAATGTGAGCCCTACGCATCCGCTGTTGCTGACCGACACCAGCGGAAACCCGTTTTCCCTCGAAGCCAATACCTTTGCCAACGGCCCGGCGCGATCGAGCGCGCAAGGCATCAACGGCTATAGCGGAATGCAGCTCTTCGCCGACGATGCATATTCTCACTATCACTCACTGCAAGCCACGCTGTCGCGGCGCTGGGGCGCGGGATACTTTCAGGCCGCCTACACTTTCTCGCGTTCGACAGATGCGACGTCGAGCGGCAACACGGCGCTGAACACGGCTTTCAATGACGAGACCACGCTGGATGGGTCGCGCGGCCTTTCCGACTTCGACCGCACTCACCGCTTCGTGGTGAGCTATCGCTACGATCTGCCGATCTTCAAAGGCGCCACCGGAGCCAAAGGCGCGTTGCTGGCAAACTGGGCCATCAGCGGCATCACGGTGTTTCAGTCTGGCACGCCGTTTTCCGTTACCGATTCAGGCGCGGGCACGGGATTTCTTGGGCCCGGATTGGCCTCCGCGACACTGGGCGCCAGTCTGTCGCCGGGCGGCTCGATCCCTGCCGGCAATACCAGCGGGGACATTCACCAGCGCCTTGACGGCTACTTGAACCCGACCAACTTCACCAGTGCGCCTTTACTCTATCCCGCTCAATGCGCCGGCGATGACAACTTTTGCACCACCGACTTCGGCAATCTGGGGCGAAACATTTATCGCGGGCCGTTCCAGCAGAACTGGGACTTTTCACTCCTGAAGGACTTCCGCCTGTCGGAACGGCAGTCGCTGCGCTTCACCGCCGACTTCTTCAATATCTGGAACCACGCGAACTTCGGCAACCCGTCGATTACCGACATCGAAGCCTATCTCGCCAATCCGGGTGATCCCAATAATTCGTTCGGCAAGATCTTTTCGACAGTGGGCACGCCGCGCCTTATTCAATTCTCCCTGCGCTGGGCCTTTTAACGTGGCGAAAGACGAGGCCCAGGGCCGTATTCCGATGCTCGAGCGGGACGAGGTCCCGCCCGAGCTCGCGGTTTTGTACGACACCTTGCTGCAGCAGCGCGGTGTCGTGCCTAACATGTTCAAGACCGTGGCCCACGCCCCGGCCCTGGCCATGGGTTTCGCCGCTCTGCTGAAGCCGCTGCTGAGTGACGGCGCTCTGCCCGGCTGGTATAAAGAGTTGGTGGCCACAAGGATGTCGGTGCTGCAAGGTTCGCTCTACGCGGTGACGGCGCACTCGCTCTCCGCCCGGCAGAAAGGGGCGACGGAAGAGCACGTAGCCGCGGTCAAATCCGATTTCGAGAGCGGACCGTTCACCGAGGCGGAGAAACTGGGCTTGCGTTGTGCCGATCGGTTGCATCATTCTCCCCGCGAGATTGACGACGAGTTCTATGCAAAATTGAAAACCGCATACAGCGATCCGCAGATTGTCGAGCTCATGGCCACAGCTTCAGTATTCGAATTCTTTCCACGCTTTGTGGATGCGCTGCGTATCCCGGTCACTCCGGCCCCAAAAAACTCTCCGGCAGGTAAGGTCTGAATGCGACCTCTGGCTGCCCGCATGTCGGTGATGAGCGGCGAAGGCGCGCTCACCATTTTCGCCCGTGCCAAGGAGTTGGAGCGGGCGGGGCGTTCCATCATCCATCTCGAACTGGGCGAGCCTGACTTTCATCCCGCGAAGGCGGTGAATGATGCGTTAAAACGGGCCGTTGACGAGGGGAAAGACCGCTATTGTCCGGTAATCGGTTTGCCCGCCTTGCGCGAGGCACTATCGGTTTACCTGCGCGACACGCGTAATCTCAACATCTCGCCCCAGAACATCGTCATCGCTCCCGGCTGCAAGCTTGCGCTCTTCATGGCGATGATGGCGCTGATCGATCCCGGAGATGAAGTGCTGTATCCCGACCCCGGGTTTCCTGGCTATGCCTCCATCACGCTGGGGCTGGGCGGTGAGGCGGTGCCGTTTGTGCTCTCCTCCAAAAATCACCTGCAGCCGGACCCGGATGAAATCGAAAGCAAGATCACGCCTCGCACCAAGATCCTGATTACGAATTCGCCCGGCAATCCAACCGGAACGGTGTACACCGACGAGGTGCAGCGGCGCCTGGCGGAGCTGGCGGTCAAACATGACCTGCTGGTGCTCTCGGACGAGATTTACGCTCGCATCATTTACGGCGGTACTTATAAATCCATGATGAGCTACCCCGGCATGGAAGAGCGAACGCTGATTATCGACGGCTTCTCGAAGAGCTTTGCCATGACTGGCTGGAGGCTGGGATACGCCACCGCGCCGGCGCGCATCGTGCCCGCGCTCGATATGCTGGCCGTTAACACCTATACCTGTACTGCCGAATTCAGCCAGTACGGGGCCATTGAAGCTTTGCGCGATCGCGAAGGCGCCACGCCGCGCATGGTCGGTGAGTTTGCCAGACGCCGCGAGCAGTTCGTCCGCGACCTGAATCGCGTTCCCGGGTTCCATTGTGCGCCGCCCGAAGGCGCTTTCTACGCCTGGGTGGATGTCTCCGAAGCGGGACAGAGCGCCGAGGAGATTTGCCGCGTCATGCTGGAAGAGGCAGGGGTGGCTGCGATTCCCGGCGCAGCCTTTGGGCCAGCCGGCGCCGAATTTGTGCGATTTTCATACGCGTCGTCGAGCGCTGTCCTGAAAGAAGCGGTGGAGCGGATATTGCAGGTTGCTTCGGCCTGGCAGGGAACGCCGGCGGGAACGCGGTAGGTAGCGCTGCCGTCCCGGCAAAGCCTGCCCTGAGCGCGGTCGAAGGGAATCCGGCGCTACTTGTTTAGTGTCGCCCTATTTTCCAGGATCAGGAGAATTCATGAAAGTCGGATTGGGCGTGCGGATCGTGCTTACGGTTTGCGGTATGTCTCTGGTCGCGGCCGGTCAGGCCCGGCCGCTTCCGGGACCGGATGTACCGCAGATCTACCAGCGCCTTCTACCGCAGATCGAAAAGATTCCCATCTTCGATCATCACGCGCATCCCGGGTTCGCGGATGATCCCGATGTCGATGCCATGGCTTCGCCACCGGGCAGCGCGGCGCTGCGAACGCGCGATACCAATCCCGAACTGGTGGCGGCCGCCAAGGCGCTGTTTGGTTATCCGTATAGTGACCTCGCGCCGGAGCATGCGAAATGGCTGGTGCAGAAGAAGGCAGAGCTGAAAAAGGCGCAGGGCAGCGCTTACTTCTCCAATATTCTCGACAAGCTCAATATCGAGCAGGGCGTCGCCAACCGGGCGATGATGGCGGACTATCTCGACCCCAGGCGCTTTCCCTGGGTTTTTTTTGCCGATTCCTTCATGTGGCCCTTCGATAATCAGCGCCAGCGTGCGCGCAATCGCGATGAAGAAGTCTATATCCCGCTGCAGGAGAAAATGCTGCATCGCTGGATGCAGCAGGAAAACGTGGACAAGCTGCCGCCGGATTTCGCCGGATATCTCGCGTTCATCAGCCGCACGCTCGAAGACAATCAGAAAAAGGGTGGCATCGCCATGAAGTTTGAAGTGGCGTACTTGCGCTCGACAAAATTTGGCGATCCCACGCGTGAGCAGGCCGAAGACGTGTACCAGCGCTTCGTCAGCGGCGGAATCCCCAGCGAGCAGGAGTATCGTACCTTTCAGGACTATATTTTCCGCTTCTTGATTCGAGAGGGTGGGAGGCTGCGTCTGCCGGTGCACATTCACTCGGCCGTAGGCATCGGCGATTACTTCAATCTCTCCGAAAGCAACATCATGAACCTGGAGAACATTCTCCGCGACCCGCGCTATTCGGGCACGGTGTTCGTGATGATTCACGGCGGTTATCCCTACGAGCACCAGGCCATCTGGCTGGCCGCCATGCAGAACGTGTTTCTGGATACGTCGTTGATGGAACTCGATATGTATCCTTCAGAATTCAAGCACGTGCTGAAAGAGTTTCTGGAGACTTTTCCCGATAAAATTACCTTCGGCACGGACTCATTCCCGTACAACGAGACTCTGGGCGCGGAAGAAAGCTACTGGCTGGGAGTGCATTCGGCGCGCAGTGCTTTGGCGGCCGCGCTGGCCGAGATGATTTCTGAAGGCGAAGTCACTGAGGCGCAAGCTCTGCAGTTGGCGCATGGTTACCTGCACGACAATGCAGTTGGAATTTACCAGGGAAAGGTGCACTGAAATGGCAAAGGCAAAGGCAAAGCCCGCGGCGAAGCGGCGGAGCCTCAAATCAAGAATCGCAAAGCGTAAGAGCGCTGGACAAAAAGGCGCTAGCCGTAGAACGGCAACCAAGGGCCAGGCCAGCAAAATGGAATTGCGGCATGTCCCCTGGCACACCATCGACCTGGAAGACCTGAACCCGCTGCTGCAGCGCCAGTTCGTGGTCGGTCACGACATCATGGTGGCCCGTGTCCTGATGAAGAAGGGTTGCATCATTCCTCTGCACAGTCATTACAACGAGCAATTCACTTACATTCTGGAAGGTGCGCTGAAGTTCTGGGTGGATGGCAAGGAGATCGTGGTGAACGCAGGCGAGGTGCTGACCATCCCTCCGCACATGCCGCACAAGGCCGAAGCCCTGCTGGACACGGTCGATCTCGATGTCTTCAATCCGCCTCGCGCCGACTGGATTAACAAGACTGATCAATACCTGCGTGGCGGCAAATAGGCGCTCCATCCCGTATGCTAATACCTGAATGACTGACCACGCCGCATCGGCTTCAAAACTGGAAACGGGCGTCTCGCAATTACGTTGCATTGCGTGCGCTGCCGTGGGCGAGAGCGGGGCCAAAAGCGTCCGCTGCGCGCAGTGTGGCGATCTGCTGGAAGTGGTTTTTCCCGGCTGGAAGACAAATGCCGGGATGCGTGCGGGTGGCCTCGACGCGGCCGGGCTTAAACAGCTTTGGCTGCTGCGCCGAACTTCTCCAAATGCTTTGGATGAAAGCGGCGTCTGGCGCTTTCGCGAGATTCTTCCTGCCTTGAACGATTGGAACCAGGTCATCACTCTGCGGGAAGGGAACACGCCGCTTTACCGCTTGCCTTCCTGCGGGCGCGCCGCCGGAGTGGAGCGGCTTTTCGCCAAACATCAGGGCATGAATCCGACCGGATCTTTCAAGGATACCGGCATGACGGCGGCCGCGTCGTTCGCCCGCCAGGGAGGGTTCCGCTGGGTGGCGTGCGCCTCCACCGGCAATACTTCGGCGTCGATGGCCGCGTACGCCGCGCGCGCGGGAATGCGCAGCCTGGTGCTGATCCCCCAAGGACAGATCACCTGGGGAAAACTTTCGCAGGCGCTCGATTATGGCGCCGTTACCTGCCAGTTGAAGACCGATTTCGATGGCTGCATGCGCGTGCTCGATGAAGTGGTAGAGCGCATGCCGGTTTATCTTTTGAACTCGGTGAACCCGTACCGTCTCGAAGGCCAGAAGACAGCCGCAGTCGAGTTGCTGGAGCGGCTCGACTGGCGGCCGCCGGACCACATCATCGTGCCCGGGGGAAACCTGGGCAATTCTTCGGCGATCGGCAAGGCTCTGCTCGAGATGAAGGAGCTCGGTCTGATTTCCAGCTTGCCGAAGGTCTCAGTGATCCAGGCTGAAGGCGCGAACGCCCTGGTGCGGACCATGCGCGAGACCGGCGGCAAGAAGCTCATCCCGGTGCACGCCGAGACCATGGCCACCGCCATAAAAATCGGAAGCCCGGCTTCGTGGAAAAAGGCGGTGCGCGTGCTTGAGGCCACCGGCGGCGCGGCGGAAGAGGTGAGTGAAGTCGAGATAGCGTTGGCCAAAGCGGAAATTGGCGCGGACGGCATCGGTTGCGAGCCGGCGTCAGCGGTCACGCTGGCCGGATTGAAGAAGCTGGTGCAGCAAGGGTTTCGTGAAGAAGAACGAGTCCGTGGTGCTGATCCTGACCGGCAATCTGCTCAAGGACCCCGACTTCACGCTCAAGTTCCATCGTGGAGACTTGTTTGCGGGCACGGAGCACGAAGAGGAAGCGGCAGCGATGCTGTCCTCGCGACAGCGCGCCCCCATGGTGCTCGACGCCAGCGCCAACGCAGTGGTGAAGGTGTTGGAGTACGCGGAACAGAGTGACCCGAGAAGATAGAAGAAAGGGCGGAGCGGTATAAATTCCAAGAGTCGGAGTCGTCCTCAGGGACTTCAGTCCCGAAGGATCTGGCGGGCAGCAGCGCACTGCGGGCTAGCCGCACAACGCCTGCACGCCAGATGCTTCGCAAGCTCAGCATGACGCCTCGATCAGAGGAAGGGAATCGGGCGGAAAAAACCAGCGAATGAAAGCACCAAAGAAAAATCGCGCAGCGAACTCGCTCGAACTGGTGCTGCCCGCCACTTCCGCCAACCTGGGTCCGGCATTTGATGCTGCTGCGCTGGCCTTCGCGCTATTCCTGAACGTGAGCGCTGAAAGCGCGACTGAATTTTCCATCACGGCCCGTGGTCGCGACCCGGAAATCTGCGGCCGGGTGGAAAACCATCTCATCCTGACTACCTACCGTGAAGTGTTGCAGGAGGCGGGCAAAGCGGCCAAGCCGCTGGCGCTCCAGATCGACAACCAGATTCCGATCGGCAAGGGATGCGGTTCGTCGGCGGCAGCGCGTCTGGCCGGGATTGCGCTGGCGGTACACTTCGGCAAATTGCGCTGGCCGGACAGCCGCATCGTCGGCGAAGCATCGCGGCGTGAACATCATCCCGACAACGCGGCCGCCTGCTGGATGGGAGGACTGGCGGTGGCGAGAATGTCGGCGGAGAGCGAAGCGCAAGTCGCCAGCATAATCCCGAAAGGGAAGTGGCCGCTGCTGCTGGCGGTCCCGGACGAGGCGCTCCCCACCGAAGAAGCCCGGCGCGTGCTGCCGGCGCAATACTCCCGGGCAGACGCCGTGTCGAACGTTCAGAATTCCATGCTGCTACTGGCGGCTTTCGTGCAAGGCCGCCGCGATCTGCTGGCGGCCGCGCTTGATGACCGCATGCATCAGCCTTATCGTGCGCCTCTGTGTCCGCTGCTGCCGGCGCTGCAAAAGCTAGCGGCAGACGCTCCAGGAATCTTGGGCGCGGTGTTGAGCGGAGCTGGACCCTCGGTACTGATATTTCTGGATGACGAGGTCGGCGCAGGACGCGCCCAGGAACAAGTGCGGAAGTATCTTCAGGCCCAGGGTCTCCGGGCGGAATTGATGGCAACTGCCATCACCAAACAAGGAGCCGGCCAGGGCAAAGCCTGGTTGCGACGACTTTCCTAACTGCGGCGGCGCTCTTCCCCTTCCGCCAGCCGGCTGTTGGCCGCGAGGCGGAACCAATGCTGTTCAAAACTCAAATGGGGTTCGCGAGCAAATCGATCCGCATAGGAATTGACGGCTCTCTGAAAGTGTTCGATCTCTCGCCGCGCATCGCGCCCGAGGGCGGTGCTCGATGACGACGGCGTGATCCGACGGTGCTTGCTGGTTTTCATTTCCACTCCTGGGACTCTTTCCCTAACCACTGCGTCCAACGACAAGGACGCTTACGGCATCATCCTGTGGAAGTTCCAGTAGGTGTCAGGCAATCTTCTCTACAGAATCAGGGGAAGGCAGTAAAGTACGTTCGGAGCGGGAAAGTGTAAATGGCACTCTCGTGCCATAGCGGGAAAGAAGGGTCGGCTGAGGAAAGAATCCCCGTAGCGCCGGCGTCTCGCCGGCTGTCCGTCGGGCCTCCCGCCCGGCGCCGGAGGCAAGATGCCTCCGGGACGGCGACGCTACACAGGCTATTCTTTTACTGGCGGCTGGCGGGCGGAATAATGCCGTTCATACGCAGGTATTCAACCATCTGGCCGTAGTGGTCGAAGCAGTGGCCCACAGCCCCCGAGGCCAGGGCAAGGCGGGTCGCGTTGCCTTCGCCGAAGGGACTCTTGACGGGGGCAACCAGGTTCTTTTCGTTCACGCTTGAAGCCGCTTTATGAAGGTAAACAAAGGAATCCTTCAAGTACTTCATGATATCCGCTTTGCTCTTCACCGAGGCTGGGCCGCTTTCCTCTCCGGTATCCACCGGAGGCTTTTCGCCCAGAATGGCGCCAGCCAAGATGTAGTTGACCGCGGCCACGTGCTTCACCTGATCTCCGAAGCTCCGGACACCCTTGAATTCGCCCTCGGTGGGGACGAAGGAGTACTTGTCCTCGGGCATGGCGTCGGCAGCGGGCACGAATTCGTTCTCCACGTTGGTGACAGAGCGATCGAGCACCTGGGTGACGGTGCGAGGTTCGGCGGGTTTGGCGGTTTGAGCGAGCGCGATGCCGCTCAGTAAGAGCAAACAGACGGATGCGGTGTGAAACTTCTTCATTTGAGTTTCTCCTTAAAGTATTGCAAAAGATCCCATATGTGGGCGCGAGCGTCTCGCTCGTGCGTCTTACAAAGGCTGCGTGGGGGCAGCCGTCGTCATCTGTCCCCGTGGTAATTCCAAAGAAAGCACGAGCGCGGGCGCTCGCGCCTACATTCAAACTAATCTCGGACGACTGACGGCGTCAGGTCCCACTGCTGCGACGTCAGGCGATGGCGGCGGACTGCGAGCAGTCCCACGACCATCGCGACTGCGGACCACAGCAGAGCAGTCGGAACTCCGGCGCGGGTGGCCAGACCTCCCCAAACCGTGCTGCCCACTGCCATGCCACCCTGCAGGACCAGCAGATACATCGACAGCGCCCGCGCCCGCAGAAATGACGGACACATGGTCTGTGCCGCGATATTCAAACAGGCGAGGATTCCGATCCACGCCGTGCCGCTGGCGAACAATACCAGACAAAGCAGGGAAAATGTCTGCACGCGTCCGGCAGCGAAGGTCATGGCGGCAAAGAGCAGGATGTCGAAAGCTACCAATCGATTTACGGAGAAGCGCATCCGCACTCGCGGCAGAACGGCGGCGCCGGCCAGGGCTCCAAGGCCAAAAAATCCCAGCAACAATCCGTATCCCGTCGCGCCATGGGGACGGGCCAGGATGGGCAGCAGCGCGGGGAGCGAACTCGCAGCCAGGCTGAATGCGCCCGTCCGGATCAGGATGGATCGCACCTGCGGAGCGCCGCGAACGTAACGCAGGCCAGCCACCAACGCATCAAGCACGCGCCCGCTCTCGACTTGTTCGTAGTGGGGACGCTTCCAGCGGTACAGGAAAAAGATTACGCCAAAAAATGAAGCAGCGTTGAGCAGGAATGCCACGCCCGAGCCCGCAGCGGCAATCACCAGTCCGCCGAGCGCCGGTCCGAAAGCGCGGGCGACATTGAAGCCAACAGAATTCAGCGCCACCGCGGGAGCGTGATTTTCCGGGCGCACCACTTCCGGTGTGATGGCCTGCCAGGCGGGATCGTTCATGACCGCACCCAGGCCGAGGATGAAAGTAAACAACAGAAGCATCCACGGCGTTACCTGGTGGTACAGCGTGAGCACGCCCAGTACTCCGGCGGCAACCACCATCCAGCTCTGGGTGATGAGCAGGAATCGCCGCCGGTCAACCAAATCGGCAAGAGCACCTGCGGGCAGGATCACCAGAAATACGGGAAGCGTGGTGGCGGCGGTCACCAGGCTGACCATCAGGGGCGACAGGGTGAGCTGCGTCATCAGCCAGCCCGCGCCCACATTCTGCATCCAGGTGCCGGTGTAGGAAATGACGGCGGCGATCCAGAGCGAGCGGAAGAGTGGCTCGTGCAGCGGGGCCCAGGCCGAGGTCGTGAGCTTCTGAGGCAAGCTCTCGGGCGCCGTTGTCTTGATCGCTTCCGTCATAATCAATGGCTCGCGGCCTCGTCGGACCTTACCGGACTGCTTCCGAACGGCCATTCACGGTTTCGCCATGCCCGCACCAGGTAGATGGCGATGCCAGTAATAAGGATGACCAGGGCGTAGCGCACCTGCTTCAGCGAGTTGGTGCGCGAGATCAACACAAAAATAAATCCGACGGATGCCAGTAGCGCCGGCAGGGGATACAGCCACATGCGGAAGGGACGCGGCAAGTCCGGGCGGCGGATGCGCAGTACGATAACGCCTATGGCCTGCACCAGGAACTGCAGCGTAATCCGGATCACAACCAGCGCGGCGATCACGTCGGCCAGCGAAAAGAAGCAAAAAAATACCGCCACTCCAGCCAGGGCCAGCAACGAGACGTAAGGGAAGCGATGTTGCGGATGCACTCGCGCGAACGCCTGGAAATAGTTACCGTCAACGGCGGCGGCGTACGGCACGCGGGAGTAGCCCAGCAGGAGCGAGAAGACTGAAGCAAATGCCGTCCACATCACCAGGGCAGTGACCAGATTGGCTGCCCAGTTCCCGTAAATCTTTTGCATGAAAATCGAGACTACATACAAACCGCGATTTGAGTGGCCGGTATGCGTGATCTCCTGCCAGGGCACCACCCCCAGGATGCTGATGTTCATCAACACGTATAGACATCCCACCAGCAGAATGGATAGCAGCAGCGCGCGCGGGATGGTTTTGCCGGGATCCTTTACTTCATCGCCCAGAAAGCAAACATTGTAGTAGCCCCAATAGTCGTAGGTGGCGATGAGCATGGCCGAGCCCAGGCCGAGGAAAAAATTGTGCGACAGGGTGAAAGCGCCCGCCGGAAAGCTGAATGCCCGGCTGGCATCGAAGTGAGTGAATCCCGCAAAGATGATCCAGCCCATGGTAATTAATACCCCGGCCAGAAGCAGTTTCGACATCCAGCCGATGCTGGTGATTTTCCGGTAGAGCAGGATCACGGCGAGAACGACGATCCCGATCGCAACGAAGGTCGCCCCGGACATCAGCCACCGCAACTGCAGGGTCCCGAGCAGGGGGAGATGCAGCTGCCACAAATGGTCAGCATACTGGTAGTCGAGCGCAGGCCAGAAGTAGGAAGCGTAACCCGCCAGTCCGATGGCGCCGGAAGCGATGGAGAGCGGCGCGCTGAAGGAAAGCTGCCAGATAAAAAGAAAGGAAATCAATCGGCCGAAAGTGCGCGGGCCGTAGATCTCGCGCAAATAATTGTACGATCCACCCGACTTGGGCATGGCCGCGCCCAGTTCCGCCCAGACCAGCCCGTCGCACATGGCGAAGATCGCGCCGAGGACCCATCCCAGCATGGCTTGCGGTCCGCCCATTGCACCCACGATCAGGGGAATCGTAATAAACGGCCCCACGCCGATCATGTCGATCATGTTGAGCGCGGTAGCGCTGCTGACGCCGATTCCGCGGATCAGGGGAGGGGAGGCGTCGCTGCTAGAGGCGCCGTTGGTCGTTGGTCGCCGGTCGTTGGCAAAGGCCATGAGTTTTCAGGGCAAACTCGCGTTGCGCGTAGATGAAAAATACCGTTGGTCAAAACAAATACGGCGGCACTGTGATCAGAGTTCAATGATCAGCCATCACCATCCGACCATCGGTGACGAATGACTTTCCGTTGTCCTACCCCTCCGTGCCGAGGGCGAGACGCCCTCGAGACAGCCGGCAAGATGCCGGCGCTACTGGTAGAGGCCGACGACCAACGACCAACGGCGCTTCCTCTTCGCTCTAGTGACTGCTCTCGTGTCCCGCGCCCAGCAGGTTTACATACAACCGAATGGCTCCCGGGACGCCGGCGGGCAGTTGGCGGAAGAATGCGTATCCGGTGTAGATATAGGTGCCCTTGCCGTACTGCGCCCGCAGCAGCCCGCCCGGGAGTGGTTGCTCGCCGGGATCATGAGATGAAAGCAGCGGACGGAAGTGATTGTCCCACTGACTCATGAAATACAAGCCTCGCTCCTGCACCCAGCCGTCAAAGTCATGCTGCGTAATCTGATTGGGATAGTGGAAGACGCTGTCTTCGGGAGCCAGAATCTCGACCGGAGCTTCCTCGACTGAAACTCGGCTCCGGCTCAGGGTTGCGGGGAAGGGAGTGAAGTGACCGCTGTTGAAGTCGCCGACGCCGGCGTCATATTGCACAATCAGCGTGCCCCCCGCCGAAACGTAGTCCAGCAGCTTTTTGTTGTTGGCCGCGACATCTTTCTGCGTGTCATAGGTGCGGATGCCGAGAACAATCGTTCCGTAGCCGGACAGGTCTGCGCCGGCAAGCTTTTCTGCCGGAAGCACGGTCAAGTCAATTCCGATCTGCTGCAATACGGTCGGAATCTCGTCCCCTGCGCCGGGAATGTACGCCACCTTGAGGTCCTTCGGGATTTTCACATCCACGATGCTGACGCGTTGCAGCGCTGGTTGGTAGTAATAAGTGCTGGCCAGATCTTCGCGAGTCACCAGAGTGTAGCCTTCGCTGTAATTCTTTCCGCCCGCGGCCAGCACGGCGCGAATCTGATCGTGGCCCTCTTTCAAACTGCCGGGAACGACCTTGAACTCAAAATGCTTTTTATCTCCGCGCTGGCTCAACTGCACGGGAATTTCCCTGGGCTCGATGCGCCAGCCCGCGGGAGCTTCGAGGCGCAGCGTGCCGGCGGAGGCGCCGCTCAGGTTGGAACTCACGCCGACCTTCACGCCGCGCTCGGAACCATTCGCGATCGGAACGATCTGCTCGCCCGGCTCCAGTTCGACGGAAAAGGCGGGTGCGACGGCCAGCGCGCGTTTCTGCTCAATACCCTTTTCGTCGGCAAACGTGACCAGCACCGGCTCCGAAATTTCTGGCAGGGCCTCAGGTGTCTTCGGCGCGGAGTCCTGATTTCGAGAGGCGAGCGAGGGCACATCGTAACGGACACTCACGCGAAAGGGCGGCGGGGGAAAGGGCAGCGTCTGATACTTAGGCTCATCCACGGTATAGACGCCGTCCCGCTCGGGGTCGTTGCGATGCAAAGCCGGCCGCGTAGGCGGAGTGTTGGGCGGCAGCACCACCTGGAAATCAGTCTGATAATCCTTCCCGGGCTGCAGCGGAGGAATGCGCTCCCTGGCTTCGCTGTCCGTGACCTGACCTTCGAGAAATAAGGAGCGGAGTTGCACGGGCTGTGCCGAGCCGTTATGGAGCTTCACCCGGACGGTGAACTTTTGTCCGGGAGAAATCGCGGCCAGCAGGTCCTCTCCCGGCGCCAATGTCGCACTGGAGGCTGGCGGTGAAACCAGCGAGGCCTGAAGTGAAAGGTTGAGCGCCAGATTGAGCGCGATCCTGGCCTGCGATTCTTTCTCGATCAAACGGGCCAGCCGGTCTTGATTGTTGCCGCCGCGGAGCCGGCCTTCGAGATGGGCCAGCGATTCGACCACCGAGAGCAACGGCGCCGCGGCACTGCCCGGATCCTTCTCCGCCGCCGTTACCGCCTCGGTAATATTGGCTTCGACTCCCGCGAGCTCTTTCCTGGCCGCGGCATCGGACGGAGAAATCAAGGTTCCCAAAGTGGTGTCGATCCCGTCAAAGAAATCTTTTTCGTGGCCATCTTTATCTGTGGCAGACGGAAGCACTGAGTCCACCAGCTTGTAAAAGGTGTAGCGATCGCCGGGCTCCACCGTCCAGCCTCCCGCGCCCTGCGAAAGCTGGTGCCGCAATCCTTCCATGGCGAACTGGATGTATGACACACCCAGCAAAGGATCCACATGCCCGGTGTTGAGCCTGATCGTGTAATTTTCCGCTGCGCAGGTGCTGGCCCCAAAACCGCACACGTTGCCGATGTAAAGCTTCTTGGCCTGCCAGGGTTGCAGACCTTCCTTGATCTGTTCGGGAAAGCGCTTGGGATCAGCCGCCGCGCGGAAGGCTTCCTTGGTAAGAATGGCGGAAGCCTGGTGATGTCCGTGTCCGTCGCGCTCGGTTCCCGAAAAGCGCGCAATCAGCACATCCGGCCGAAAGGTCCGGATCACGCGCACCATGTCGCTGAGCGGAATGTCATGGCCGCCCCACTTTTGAAATGTCTCCTCCGGATTTTTCGAATAGCCGAAATCCGCCACCCGGCTGAAGCGCTGTTCCACTCCGTAGTAGCGATCGGAGGCAGTAAGCTCCAGTGTGCGCAGTACGCCCAGCACATCGAACAGGTTGCTGCCGACTTTGTTCTGGCCGCCTTCGCCCCGGGTGAGAGTCATCAGCAAGGCGGTGTCTCCCTTGCCGCGGGACTCGAGCGTCAACATGCCTCCATCTTCGTCGTCAGGATGGGCGGTAGTCTGCATCAGGCGGGCCGTGGTTTGCAGGCGGAGCAGCATCTGTTTCAGGCCGGCCGCTCCCGTGTCCGGAGGCAGTGGATCGACCGGACTAGGCGCGGTCGCGGGAGCCTGGGCCCAGGTCGGAATCACCATGCAGAGGAGAAGCGCGAGCAGGACGAGACCGAGCGCCTTTCGTAGTGCCGCCGTCCCGGCGGCTGTACGGCGGGCGTCCCGCCCGACGGCGGGGGCGAGACGCCCCCGAGACAGCCGGCAAGATGCCGGCGCTACAAATTCATGGCCCACATTTTTCATAGGTATGGGATTGCAGCTGTCGGAGATGAGAGGCAAGATTTTTCCTGTTGATCCTCTTGTGATATGGACTGCACGGGAACCCAGGGGTTAGCCGCCAGCGCTTAATCCTACCTCAGTTTATGGGTTGAGCGGCGTGCTGGGAGTCTGCACCGCCTGTTGACAGGCGTGCGCCGCGGTCAGCAGCTCGTCAAACTGCCGATCGCTGTGCAGGCCGCGCAACAGGGGATCAGAAAGCAAGTTGGAGTAGGAGCAGTAATTCAGCTCAATCGCGGTCTTGAGCATGTGGAATGCAGCCGCCTTTTTTCCGCTGTAGGCGAAAATCGCGCCCTGATAGTAGGAAAGCTCGGGATCCGGATCCGAAGGCTGGCTGGTTTCGGCATCGTGCGCCATGCGATCCAGCTCAGCAGGCGGACGGAGCCCAACCGCCGCTTCCATGAGATCACGGTGGTAGTGAGGAGCGTTCGACATATGTTTCACGGCCTCACGGGCCTCCGCTATTCTGCCTTCGCGCAGCAAAAGGGAAGCGGTGATGTAGTTGGCCCACTCCGACCCCGCATCCAGTTGGATAAAATCGCGGGCCCGATCGAATCTGCTCAGCTCCATGAATGCCCAGGCGCAGGAACGGAACTGATAATTGCCCGGAGCCAGGGTGAGGGCAGTGTCGCATTGACGGGTGGATTCCTCGAGCATGCCGGCATAACGCTGCACATAACCCAGGGTGAAATGGGCCTGGGCGTTCTCCGGACGCCGCTTGGCCAGCGCCGTGGCCGCCTCGAAGGCCTTTCCCAACTCGCCCCGATCCACCCGGTTCACGATCAGTTGCGAGGCGGCGGCAATCAGGTTGGGATCAAGAGCCAGGGCGCGTTCCAGGGCGGCATTCGAATGCTGGAACATCTGCTCGCCGCCATTCGAATAAGTAGCGTCGTAATAATAACGCTGGCCCACTTCGCCCCAGGCGGGGGCATAGTTGGGGTCGAGCTCGACCACGTGTTCGAGCGACTTGATGGCTTCCCGATTGGGAGCGGCATCGTGGGACAGGGCCACACTGCGCAAATAAAGGTCGTAGGCTTCCTGATTATTGGGCCGCGTGCTGGTTTCCAGAAAGCCGCCGGCTGCGCCCAGCATGGGCAGCAAGCCTTGTCGGACCTGTTTGGCGAGCTGCTGTTGCATTCCGATCAGGTCCTGAGTGGAACCCGTGAGATTGGTTTGCCATAGCAGCCTTTCCGTCCCGGTCTCGATCGCCTCCAGCGTGACCAGTAGATGGTTTCCCTGCTTCTGAAAGTGTCCGGTCAGTACGGTGCCCACATGCAGGTCGCGCCCCACCTGCTGGGGATCGAGGTCGGCATTCACGTATTTTCTGGTCACCGCCGAAGGGCGAACATCCAGGGTGCGGGAATAAGTTAGCGTGTTGGCGATTTCATCCGCCAGCGCGAAGCGAAGATAGTCCACGCTGAAATCGCCATTGAGATTTTGCAGCGGCAGCACCGCAATGGCATTCTTGGAAGCGCCTGCCATGAGTCCGGCGCGATGTTTGACAAACCAGGTCCCCACCGCCGCCAGCACCGTGATCAGCAAAGCCGTAACCGCGAGCAGAAGATAACTCTGCCGTTTACCGGGTGTCTGGAACGTATTGGTGAGCACACGCACTGGCGCCGTGGCACGCGCGCCGGTGCGGGTCAATCCCGATTCGGTTTCTTTCTTCAGGTGCTGCAGGTCGGCTTTCATCTCCGCCGCGCTGGCGTAACGCTTGTTGCGATCTTTTTCCATCGCCTTCCCGATAATGCCTTCCAGTTCCTTGGGAAGCCGGGGATTCAGAGTGATCGGCGACGGCGGTTTGGTATGCAGCACCGCATCCAGGGTCATGACCACGTTATTGCCGGTGAACGGTTTCTTCCCGGTGGCCATTTCATAGAGCACGACGCCGAAGGAAAACAGGTCGGTGCGGGGATCAAGCTCGTCGCTGCGTGCCTGCTCCGGCGACATGTAAACCGCCGTGCCGGGAATCACACCCACGGCGGTCAGCGAATCTTCGACCGGCGTTTCTTCGCTGGTCCCCATCCGTTCGTTCCGCAGCAATTTGGCCAGGCCAAAATCGAGGACCTTGGTCTGTCCCGTGGACGTAATAAAGATGTTCGCCGGCTTGATATCGCGATGAATGATGCCCTTGGCGTGAGAGGCGACTAAGGCATCCGCCACCTGGACGGCCACCTCGAGCAGGTCGTCAACGTCCATCGGGTTACCGCGGATTCGCTGCTTCAGGCTCACTCCCTCCAGCTTCTCCATGACAATGAAGGGATGCCCGTTGTGGTCTTCGACTTCGTGAATGGTGCAGATGCTGGGATGGTTCAGCAGGGACGCGGCGCGGGCCTCGCGCTCGAAACGTTCCATGGCTTTGGCGTCGCCGGTGAGGTTGTCAGGGAGAAACTTGATGGCCACGTGGCGGCCCAGCCGGGTGTCTTCCGCCTCGTAGACGACGCCCATTCCCCCGCCGCCCAGTTTGCCCAGAATTTTGTAATGGGAGACCGTCTGGCCGACCATGGTGGCACTGCTCGAACTTTGGCCAGACGTTTCGCGATCCATGGCTAAGCTCTGCCCCTGTAGCGGGTTAATGTTAGGCCGGGAGGAGTATCTGGTCAACTGTGTGGAGGGGAAACAAGTAGCGCCGGCGTCTCGCGGGTGGCCCACTCAAGCGCCTTTGGCTTGAGTGGGGTAGTTCCGTTGACGGCCTATGATAGTAATGACAGAACTCACAAAGCGGAGTCCGTACGGATTCCTGAAAATCGCTTTAATCCTCAAGGCTTCATTCAGCCTAAGACTGGACAACTGCCCCACTCAAGCCAAAAGCGGCTTGAGTGGGCCACCCGCCTGCCCCGAGGCCAGCGGCTACAATTTCGAGCGCTGCGTCGAAGTGTGATCACCCGGAAAGACCCCACTCATTTCGCACAGAACGCGAAATGAATGGGGCACCGTCTGGATTCGATCCGAGACCTCGGAGGAGAAATAACGCTATAATTCAGCCCACTCATGGCACTTTCTTCAGGAACAAAGCTGGGTCCTTACGAGATTCAATCTCTGGTGGGAGCGGGCGGGATGGGCGAGGTGTATCGCGCCCACGATTCCCGGCTGGACCGCACTGTGGCCATCAAGGTACTGCCTGCGTCCTTCTCGGCGGACCGGGACCGCATGCAACGCTTTGCGCAGGAAGCGCGCGCGGCGGCGGCGCTGAATCATCCCAACATCCTTTCGATCTTCGATATTGGAGACCAGCAAGGCTCGCCCTACGTGGTCTCAGAGCTGCTGGAAGGGGAGACCCTGCGGGAGCGGCTGAGGAGCGGGCCGCTTTCCTCACGCAAGGCGATTGACTACGCGTTGCAAGTGGCGCGCGGGCTGGCGGCGGCGCACGAGAAGGGCATCGTGCATCGCGACCTGAAGCCGGAAAACCTGTTCATCACCAATGATGGACGGGTAAAGATCCTCGATTTCGGTCTGGCCAAGCTGCTGATGCCGGAAGCCCCAAGCGGGGCCGATGCGCCGACCCTGCACGCGGTGACCGAACCGGGCCTGATCATGGGCACCGTCGGTTATATGTCGCCCGAACAGGTGCGAGGCCAGGCGGCCGACCAGCGTTCGGACATTTTTGCCTTTGGCGCGATTCTCTACGAGATGATTTCCGGCAAGCGCGCCTTCCACGGCGAAACTTCAGCCGACACCATGAGCGCGATTCTGAAAGAAGAAGTGCCCGAGCTTTCCGAAACCGCGCGCAGTGTCCCTCCCGGCCTGGAACGAATTGTGCGGCACTGCCTGGAGAAAAATGCTTCGCAGCGCTTCCACTCCGCGGGCGACATGGCGTTCGACCTGGAAGCACTGACCGAGATTTCCGCCACCAGCAAGTCAGGAGCGCAGGCAGCGGTGCAAGAGGTCAGAGGTGCGGAGTCGCGCCGTAGGCTTGCGGGCGTGGCGGGCGCGATAGTGCTGGCGGCGGCCCTGATCGCCGTGGGCTGGTGGCTGGGACGCGGCCGCGGTGCTGCGCCCGCACCCGAGTATCAGCAGATTACCTTCCGCACCGGATCAATAGGCAATGCCCGCTTTACGCCTGACGGCAGCATTGTTTACGACGCCTCCTGGGAAGGCGGACCGCACCAGTTGTACCTGGCTCGCACCGATGACAATGGCGCGCGCGAGTTGGGCATGAAGGATTCAGCATTGCTTTCGATTTCGAAGAGTGGCGAGCTGGCCATCCGGATCAACACCAATTACCACGGCGGTTATGCCCGCGTCGGAACGCTCGCCCGCGTACCCCTGAGCGGAGGAACTCCCCGCGAAGTGCTGGAGAATGTGCAGGACGCGGACTGGGCAGCGGACGGCGAAAACATGGCCGTGGTGCGCTTCGTCCCGGAGAACAGCCACTGGCGGCTGGAATATCCCGTGGGCAAGGTTCTGTTCGACAGCATTAACTGGATCAGCCATCCCAAGATTTCGCCGGACGGCAAGCGGGTGGCCTTCGCCGATCACGAAAACCCCATCGGCGACGACCAGGGTTCGGTCGCCGTGATCGAAGCGGACGGGCATGAGAGGAAGCTGTCGTCCGGTTGGACGTCGGTGGAGGGCATCTTGTGGTCACCCGCGGGAGATGAGATCTGGTTCACCGCCTCCGATAGCGGGAGCGCGGCGAATCTGCGGGGCGTGACCCTGGCCGGCAAGGTGCGAACCATCATCAACGTGCCGGGAGGCATGTGGCTGCAGGATTCGCGCGGCCCACTTACGCTGATGGTTACCCATCAGAATCGTCTCGGAATTCGCGCCATGCCGCCCGGCGGAAAAGAGGAAGTCGAACTGGGCTGGTTCGGCTGGTCGCTGCCGCGAGACATAAGCCGCGACGGAAAGAAAGTTCTGTTCGAGGAGGAAGCCGAAGGCGGCGGGCCGAACTACACCGTGTTTCTCCGCGACACCGACGGGTCGCCTCCGGTTCGCATCAGTGACGGTACCGGTGAGGCAATCTCGCCGGACAATAAGTGGGTCGTCACCAAGCCGGCCAAGGGAGGGGCGCTCAGCCTGGTGCCAACCGGCGCCGGCGAAGCCCGACAGTTGACCCATGACAACATCAGCTATGGGGCCGTGCGTTATCTGCCGGATGGCAAACGCCTGCTGGCCTCCGGAATCGAGGCCGGCCACGGAGTCCGGGATTATTTGATTGATCTGAGTAGCGGCATTGCCAAACCTCTTACACCCGAAGGAACCTCTGGCACACAGGTGTCCCCGGACGGTCGTAGTGTCGCCGTGCTGGGCCCGGACGGCAAATGGGGCATCTGGCCGATCGATGGCGACGGACTGCGTCCGATTGCGGGACTGGATTCCACGTATTACGTCTCCGGCTGGACGCAGGATGGCGCCTCTCTATATGTGCTCTCTACCCAGCGCCGCGAAGGCGCTGCCAGGGTCTTCCGGGTAAATATTGCGACAGGCAAGATGGAATACTGGAAGACCTTTGGAGAAAATCTCCCCGCCGGAATTGCAAGCGTCGGCGGACCACGCTTTTCGAGCGACGGAACCGCCTACGCCTACGTGTACTCCCAGGTGCTGTCCCAGGCCTACGTGGTGAAGGGACTGAAGTAAAAGTCCGAGGTCTTTGTAATTTACAAGTGAGGGATCGCCTTCGATCGTCCCTACGCATAGAATCCCGCCGAAGAGCCCACCCATTCCATATTGCGGTTGTGGTCCACGCCCATCATCAGCCCACGCCCCATGCGAATGATCGTCATCACCGGCAACAATTCCTCCAGCCAGATGTACATGATGCGCACTTCCATCTTGTTGCCGCCGAAGGGCGTTTCCACGACCGGCTCGAAATTCATACGCTCCTGCAGAATGTATTGGGAGCGCTGGTCCCTGGGGATGGCCGCGATGTCTCCGGGCTTGAGATTGATAATCACTCCCAGTCCGGCGAAGGAAAACAACGGTTTGACCACGTAATTTTCCAGGTCTTTCGGTATCTGGTCCACGCGATCCAGGAACCAAGTCCTGGGCACGCACTCGTGGCGCAGGTAGGGCAGTGAGAACTTGCTCATGCGGAAGAACCAGTTGGGATGCCCCGCCCACTCCACTTCAATGTCATCCGTGAGACGGAAAGCTGTCTTGAGGTCCTTGCGCACCATTTCGTCCACGATGGCGCGGTTGTAAATGCGCATGATCGGGGTGCGCTTGCCGGCGTTTTCGTAAAACAGGAACTTGCCCACCTTCCTGATGCGGGCAATATCGACCGTCTTGATGCCCAGGAGTTTCTCGGTCAGCAGAAAATCGGGCAGGGTTTTCTGATGCAGGGGATCGATTTCCATCAGAATGACATGGGCAGGATCGTGATCGGCGACAATGGCTCGGCGCAATAATTTCTTGTAGCTCTCCCAATCCAGACCGCCCAGCAGATATTTCAGCTTCCGGTCGAGACCGAAAATTTCTGCGTAGGATTGCGAGAGCATGGCCTGGTAAGTGTAGAGAGAAGGGAAGCCCTGGAGCTCAACCAGCCTGGGCTGCAATCTGCCGGACGGGTCCCGCACCAGCCCAAAATCCACCTGGACGAAAAGGGGGTGGGCGGTTTCGCGCGGAACTTTGAACTGCTCTGGGATGGCGGCGGAGGAGGCTTTGCGATAGTCGACGCCGTTGAGCTGCTGGATTAGCTCCTTGCCGTACTCTGACATCTGATCCAGAAGAGGCTTGGGTAAAAAGCAGGGCGTTTCGCAGACCCGGAACTTGACCGGCGTCCCGCAGCGCTCCTCCAGAAGTTTGAGCAGCCGCTGATATTTTTCCGGCGTGTAGTTCGCGTTGAACTGCTGTCGAAGAGCGGGAATCATGAGAACGGAGACATCCGCGAATCACTTTCAACAACTTGTCATCCTGAGCGGAGCAATCCGATTCGCTCGCGAATCGGATTGTGTAGTCGAAGGACCGCTATACCAGGCACAAGGCGTCCGCAAAGGTAACTATGCCTCCAGCAGAAACTGCCCGCTGCGCATGATCTGTTCCTCGTCCACCCAGATGTCGAAATTCCTGCCCACCACATCAATATGAGTGGAAGAATCCCACTGCGCCCCGGTGTGCGCGCCGTAAGGATTCCCGAAGGCGATATGCACGCCGGGATATTTTTCGTCCTGCAGGATCTGCCCGATCACATCTTTCAGTTCGATGTTGGTGCCGATGGCGAACTCGCCTACACGATCGCTGTTCTCGTCGGTGTGCGTGTAGCGCCAGAAGTCATCTTCCAGTTCGCGGTTGGCGGAATGGGCTTCGGTCAGGCGATTGCCCTTGACTTGTATGGTGAGCGGGGTTTCCCGCAGGCTGCCAAACTTGGCGCAAAGCCAGTCGCCCACAACTCCATCGATCACAAACGTTCCATTGACCTCGCCGGGAGTGGTAAACACCTCGCCGCCGGGTAAGTTGCCCCATTTGTCGGGGCTGATGATGCCGCTGGTTTTCAGCCAGCGGTATTGCGGGTTCAGGTCGGCGGTGAGATCGGTCCCGGCCGCAGTCCTGGCCCGTACCTGCTTGGCGCGACGGACGGTTTCGACCACCTTGGTGCTGATGCGATCGACTTTGAGGAAGTCGGCCCGCATGCCTTCCAGCATGATCTGATGGTTGATGTTCACCATGTGAGCGTGCCGGATTTTGCGGCGGTTCACCACGTCGGTCATCTGCATCCGCGAGCGCAGTTCGTTGGCCTGGGCCTGGACCGCAAAGATGCTCACCTGGCTCGTCTCCAGATCGTCCACGATCGCTTGCGGCAGGTCGGTCAGCGGCCGGGTGGAGAGTTCTTCCAGAATCCACGCGCGGTAGGGAGCGCCCACGGCCTCCAGTTCGCGGACCAGGCTGGCGGCGATTTCCCTGGTCGCGTCGTCCGTAATGACGGTGACCTTCTCCTCGGGCTGGATGCGCAGGCACACGTTGACCGCGTTGCGAGCGCCGGGAGTAAGTTCAGGATCGAATGGGAGCGTGCTCAACTCACGCCCGGTTTCACTGGCAGGAACGTTCATTACCCTACTTTTCTAGCGGGAGCCTCGGTCTCGGTTTCGGCCAGTCCCACTTCCGTTTCTTCGATGATGTAGTCCACAACTTTTTTCAGGTCGCCGGTCTCTCGAAATACCCGCAACTGCCGGTCGGCCCCAGTGCCACCATCCAGGATCTTATGGATGTAGTTTAGTTCCTCGCGGGAATCCAGTTCGTCCACCACGTCATCGATGAACTCAAGGTATTCCAGCACCAGTTCGCGGGCGGGGACTTCCGTCTGCTTGCCAAAATCAATCAGCTTGCCCTCGAGTCCGTAGCGCGCAGCCCGCCATTTGTTCTCCATGATCAAGGCGCGTCGATAAAGACGGAAGCCCTGGTTGGCGGTGTAGAGCTTGTACAGCTTGGCAATGGTGGCCTGGATCAGCGCCGCCAGCGCGATGGTTTCCTCGACCCGCATGGGGATGTCGCATACCCGGAATTCCAGGGTGTTGAAGAATGGGTGCGGGCGAATGTCCCACCAGATTTTCTTGGCGTTGTCGATGCAGTTGGTCTTGATCAGCAGCTTGATGAAATTTTCGTACTCTCCCCAGCTGGGGAAGTAGTCGGGAATATTGGTGCGGGGGAATTTATCGAAGACCTTGCAACGATACGATTTCAACCCGGTGTCCATGCCCAGCCAGAAGGGAGAATTAGTCGAAAGCGCGAGGATGTGCGGCACAAAATAGCGGGCGTGATTCATCAGCTGGATGGCGGTCTCGCGGTCTTCCACGCCAATGTGCACGTGCAGTCCGAAAATAAGATTGGCGCGCGCCACCAGTTGCAGATCTTCCACAATGTTCTTGTAGCGGACGTCTTCCGTAATCTCCTGCACCCGCCAGTCGGCAAAGGGATGCGTAGCCGCCGAAGCCAGGCGCAGGCCATTCTCTCGGGCCAGGGCAATCATGTCGCGGCGCAGCTTCTTTACTTCTTCCTTGGCGTCCTTAATATTGCTACACACCGAGGTCCCCACCTCGACCACCGACTGGTGCATCTCGGCCTTGACCCGCTCCTGCAGCAGCAGCTTGCCCTTCTCGATAATCTCGGCGTGGATGTGGGAGCGCAGGTCGCGCGTGACCGGATCAACGGTCTGATATTCCTCTTCGATCCCGATGGTAAAAGTCGGAAGCATGGGGTCCTTCCGGGGGAAAATGCCCGCTGCCGGCCTGGTCGCGGCAGCCTGCCTGAAGCGGGCCCTAGTATAGCAATCGGCCACTGAAAGCCGAAGTCCGGATCTTTCCTTCGTGTACCTTTGTGTCCTTCGTGGTTTAAGCCTTGGGCTTTTTCTTCGCAGACGCCTTGGCCTTGGGCCCTCCCGCCAGAAACGAGGCCCAACGCAATTCACTGGCGGGATTCTCGTCGCTAAGCGCCTTCGCCACCGACATTTCCGCGACCGCATTCACGATCCAGTCAAAATTTGCCTGGCCCACGGAATGAATGTCGGCGTCCGGAGCGGGGTTGAGGAAGTCAATGGCATAGGGGACGCCATCCTCCACCGCAAACTCGACCGTGTTGAGGTCGTAGCCCAGCGCCCGGCACAGCGTTTGCGAATCCCTGACCACGCGGTCCAGGAGCTTGGGATCGGCCGGTGCAGGATTCTTCACATAGCGTTCGTGAAATGGCAGCCTCGGATCGTAATGCATGATGTGGACCTTCTCCTGGCCCACCACATAGCAACGAAAATATTCCTTGAATTCGACGCCATGCTGCAGGGTCATGCACAGGTCGCCAGTCTGGTTGTAGTGATGGAAAAATTCGTCGGGCGAGTGCACCTTGTACACATGCTTCCATCCCCCGCCCGAATACGGCTTGAGAAAAGCGGGAAAGCCCACGTAGGCAAAAATTTCTTCCCAGTTCAGCGGATAAATCAGGTTGCGCATGGACTGGTCGGTGGTGCCCTCGGGATGCTTCTGGTGCGGAAGGATCACTGTAGGCGGGATGGCTACGCCCAGTTTCGAGGCCAGCGCGTAGTTGAAAAACTTATCATCGGCCGACCACCAGAACGGGTTGTTGATAACGATAGTGCCACTCAGCGCCGCGTTCTTCAGATAAGCGCGATAGAAGGGAATGTCCTGCGAAATGCGATCGATGATGACGCGATAGCCGCTCGGTTCGGCCATCTTTACTCCGCCCAGTTTGACGAACTCCGCGGTGACGCCCTCGACCTTCATGCCATTGATCTTTTCCACCAGCGCAGGCGGAAAAGAGTTTTCCATGCCGAACATGACCCCGATTTTTTTCAAGATCACCTCCCTCTGTCATCCTGAGCGGAGTGACTGCTTCGCTTCGGGAAGCAGGCGCGCAGTCGAAGGACCCCTATAGCATCGCAATGCGTACCGGTCTAGGGCATTTCTGAAAATCTAAATCGAATGGCTGCGAAAAAATTCTTAAGTTCCACGACAGCGATTAAGCCTATAGGGGTCCTTCGACTCCGCGTGAAGCCCGCCCTGCGGGCTTCACACTGCGCTCAGGATGACACTCATAGTTCTGAGCCCACGTTTCAAGCAAAATATTTTACCGCCATTCTCTGCCACAACGGCCAGTCGTGTTTGGAGTTGTCTCCCCACACATCCAGCCAGTGCGGAATTCCCTTCGCATTTAGGATCGCGGAAAATTTGACGTTCTGGTCCAGGCAAATGTCCCAGTCCGCCGATCCCAGCACGAGGTTCATTTTCCGGTAGCGGCCCAGAAACCAGTCGTCGCTGATGTTGGGCACAAAATCAGGCGGACAGTTGAAGTAGCAGTCGTCGTCGTAATAGCCGTCCAGAAATTGGTGGATATCAAATGCTCCGCTCATGCTCACGCAGTAGGTCACCAGGTCGGGATGCTTGAGCGAGAAATTCATCGCATGGTAACCGCCGAAACTGCAGCCCGTAATGGCCAGCCGCGGCGCGTTGTTTTTCCAGCGCAGGAAGGGAAGCATCTCGTGCAGGATGTAACGCTCGTACTGCAGGTGGCGCAGCACCCGCACCCGGGGATGAACGCCCCGGTTGTACCAGCTCTCGCTATCCACCGCATCCAGACAGAACACCTGCAACTCACCCGCATCGATCTTCGGTGCGAGCACGCCGATCATGTTCCGGTCTTCATACTCGAAAAACCTGCCCTGGGATGTGGGGAAGACCAACAACGGTGTGCCGGCGTGTCCGAAGACCAGAAGTTCCATATCGCGATGCAATTCGGAACTGTACCCTTTATGGTATTCGCGGTTCATGATGGCGCGGGTTATCTTACCTGATAGAGCCGCTGCGGGCCACGGAAGCGCACGGAGGACGCCGTGGTTCGTCCAGGGGAGCAGAGCTCCGCTATTTTTTGCGGTGTCAAAGACCCGTCGAGCTTAGCTCCACCGGACAGATGAGACATCTGCCGCTACGTGTTCTAGAATAAACAATCGCCTCTCTGATGATAGACCTTGCTAAATCATGAACGTCGCGAGTTTGAAACTCCTGACGCGCCGTCCTCCCGTGATCGTCGCCAGCCTGGTTGTGGTGACCGTGTTGGCGTTTCTGGGCGTCAACCGCCTGGTCAATCGCTTTCGCGAACAGGAGAAAGCTCTGGCCCGCCATCTCTACGAACATGGCATTGAGGCGCAGAGCGCAGGGCAGCCGGAACGCGCAGTCGAGAGTTTTCGCGCGGCGCTGGGCTATGCCCACGACAACTTTGATTACCAGTTGGGCCTGGCGCGTGCCTTGCGCGACACCGGACGGACCGCGGAATCCGAAACTTATCTCATCAGTCTGTGGGAACGCGCGCCCCAGGAAGGCGCGGTGAACCTGGCCCTGGGCCGCCTGTTCGCGCGCGAGAAACTGTTCGACAAGGCGATCCAGTACTACCACAACGCGATCTATGGCCTCTGGCCGGGTGATCCGGACGCCAAGCGGCGTGACACCGAATTTGAACTGATCGCCTTGCTGTTGCAACACCAGGCCTATCCTCAGGCACAAGCGGAGTTGATTACGACGGCCGCCGCCTTGCCCGACGATCCCGGTTTGCGGATCCGCGTGGCGCAATTGTTCGCGCAGGCCCAGGACTACGAGCATGCTCTGGCACAGTTCCAGCAAGTCCTGCGGGCCGATCGCGACAACCAGGCCGCGCTGTATGGCGCCGGAGAAGCTGCCTTTCATCTGGGCCGCTATCGGACCGCACAGGGCTATTTGCGCAGCGCCGTCCGCCGCGATCCTCAAAATACTCAGTCCGCGCAGTCGCTCAAAATTGCGACCCTGGTTCTGGACGCGGACCCCTTCGCGCCGCGCATTTCAGATGCGGAACGCAGTCGTCGCGGACGCTCGGCATTTCAGGCGGCAGGAGATCGCCTGGACAGCTGCGCCACGAGCAAGGACATTGATCTGAGCCCGAGGTCGCCCTCCGGCGGCTTGCCTGCTTTAAAGGCGCAGTGGCTGGAAATGGCGCCGAAGGCGGCCAGGTTGCGTCCGCCGCGGAACGACGGTGCCCTGGACGAGATGATGGATCTGGTTTTCGAAATCGAGCAGCAGACGCAAGCCACCTGCGGAACACCCGAGGGTCTGGATCAGGCCCTCCTTCTTCTTTCCCAGGACCGTAACGGAGTGGAACGATGACGGGTACCGGCACCGCCGCGAAACCGGGGACCGGGTCCCACCCGTCCTTGCCGGCCGATGGTTCAGCGCTCAAATCCGGGAGCCGATCGTGGTTCACGCTCAGTACTTCCCGCGAAGAACGCTTCTTTCTGCTGCTGGCGGTTTTTATCGGCCTGTTTTCCGGACTCGCGGTGGTCTGTTTCCGCCTGGCGATTGACTGGACCAGGATTTCCTTGCTGGGGCCGGCGCCGGAGCCCCACAGCTGGCGCCTGATTGCCACACCCACCCTGGTCGGGCTGATCATGGCTGTGCTGGTGGTGCATGTTTTCCCGCTGGTGCGGGGCAGTGGAGTCAACCAGACCAAGGCCGCGCTCTACATCTATAACGGCTATATTCCGTTTCGCACGGCGGTGGGAAAATTCATCACCGCCGCCATGGCCATCGGCTCGGGCCAGTCGCTGGGGCCGGAAGACCCGTCACTGCAGATCGGCGCCAGCCTGGCTTCGGCGCTCGGCCGGCGGCTCGAACTTTCCCGCGAACGCTTGCGCCTGCTGGCTCCGGTAGGCGCCGCGGCCGGACTGGCGGCGGCCTTCAACGCGCCGATTTCCGCTGTCCTGTTCGTCATCGAAGAAGTCATTGGACGCTGGAGCGCGGGCATTCTGGGCTCGGTCGTGCTCTCGGCGGTCTCGAGCGTGGTGGTAGTGCGTTGGTTTCTGGGATCGGAGCCGCTGTTTCGCATCCCCGCCGTCGGCCTCGTGCGGCCGACCGAGCTCGTGGCCTACGCGGTGTTGGGGATTGTCGGAGGACTGGCGGCCGTGGTCTTTGCCAAGGCCATCGGTTACTTCCGTCCGCGCCTGCGAGCCTGGCCGCGCTGGACGCAATACCTGCAGCCTGCCGCGGCCGGCCTGATCATCGGCGTGATCGGATTCCTCGGCGCTCCCCAGATCATGGGCGCGGGCTATGAGTACATGGACCAGGCCATGCACGACCAGTTCACCTGGAAAATGCTGGCCATTCTGGCCCTGCTGAAAATCGTTGCCACCACGCTGTCATTCGTGAGCGGCGCGCCGGGCGGTATGTTTGCTCCCACACTGTTTGTCGGCGCCATGTTGGGCGGAGCAGTCGGAGGCGTGGAACGCGCCTTGTATCCCGGCCTCACCGGCTCCACCGCCACCTATGCCCTGGTCGGCATGGGCGTGCTCTTCGCGGCCTTCCTGCGCGTTCCCATGACTTCAGTGTTCATGGTGCTGGAGGTCAGCGGAAATTATTCCATTATCGTACCCGTGATCGTGGCCAACACGCTGGCCTATGTGATCTCCCGCGGGTTGGAGCCCACACCGATCTTCGACCTGCTCACTCGCCAGGACGGCCTCGATCTGCCCTCGCTCGAGGAGCAACGGGAGCAGACCGTCTTGCGCGTGGAAGATGCCATGAAACCCGCCCCTAGTCCGGTGTTGGATGCCCAATATTCCGTGGATCAGGCGCTCCGCCGGGTGGAGGACCTGCCCGGAACTTTTCTCGTTCGCATGAGCCCCAGCGGGTGGGGAAGCGTTACCTCCGACACACTGAAGCGGCTGGTCGGCGAAGGCAAGGGGGAAATGTCGCTGGGGTCCACGTTGCCGATACGAAACCTGCCCTATCTTCATCCCGATCTGACCCTGGAAGCGGCGCTGCGCCATGTGTATCAGGTTCCGCTGGTGCCTGTAGTCCATCGCGCCGATTTCCGCCGCCTGGAAGGAGTCATTTCCCGCGAAGATGTCCTGGAAAAATATAAAGAGCAGGAAGTCGATTGAACTGCTGGTGAGTGTGGGTCGGACACTCCTGTCCGACGCCTTTGACTTTGATTTTCCTTCTTTTCTTTCCTAATTTAGTGCCCTGAAAAGCGACTTCAAAAGCGTCGGACCGTCCGACCCACACATTCACAGCTTGATTCACACATCATGATGTGTGAACACATACACATGCCAACCAACCTGGCACTGGATGATCGCTTGATCGAAGAGGCTCGCCGCCTCGGCCGGCACAAGACCAAGTGCGAAGCCGTCTCCGCCTCTCTGGCCGAGTACGTGAAGCGCCGGAAACAGCTGAGTATCCTGGACGTTTTCGGCACCGTGGATTTCGACCCGAAATACGACTACAAGGCCGAACGAAGCAGAAAACGTTCATGATGGTGCTGGTTGACACACCCGCCTGGTCGTTGGCTTTGCGACGGAAACCATTGGACCTGAGTCCCAGAGAACAGGATCTGAAAGCCGCGTTGCAGGAACTGGTCCAGGAGGGACGCGTCCGGATTATCGGCCCCGTCCGTCAGGAGTTGCTCTCCGGAATACCGTCCGAAGAAACCTTTCGCCGGCTGCGTGACGCTTTGCGACCCTTTGATGAACCCCGGCTTGGGATCCAGGATTACGAAGAAGCGGCGCGCATCAGGAACAGGTGTCGTGCCCGAGGCATTGCGGGATCGGCAATCGCCTTCCTGATTTGCGCCGTTGCCCACCTGCGCAATTGGGAGGTCTTCACGACAGATCACGACTTTGCCCGCTACGGCAAGGTGGTGCCGCTCAGACTGTATTGAGTCCTTAACATACCCTTTCTTTTTCAATACTTTACGCGCCGCCTAATGCGGCATTCCCCCGCTAAACCCCTGTTTTTCCCCTTTCGTTGACATATGCTCGTTGTTCTCCCATGTCTTCAATAACATAAAGTCAGGTCAATCCATCAGGCGGCAGACGCTAACCGGCGCTCCCCGGGTGAAGCTTGTACCAAGGTCACACCACGGCAGGGAATTTCCGGGTTCAATTCGGGAATCTCCGGTAAAACACTAACTTGCCGCGGCATACCAGCACAGGAAAGCGAGAACGCATGCACAAGCCAGTGAAGTACGTGGAGAAAGCAGTCACAGTCGCCGCCAAAGGCGCGTGGGTGGTGTTCAACAGCTTGAACAAGATCAAGCAGAACCCGTCTCCGACTCCGAAATGGTCGGAGAAGCCGCTGCTGAAGTCTTACGAAAAGACCAAGCCGCCTCTAGGCTGGCCGCGCTCCACTGACTCGCTGTGCCCAAAGTGCGTGCCTGAAATCCGTCAGCAGATTCTCGACGGCAAGCTGCCCTACGAAGTGCTGATGAACGAAAAAGTCGGCGAGATCAAGGCCGAAATCGTCGAGCGCGACGGCAAGATTCTGATGGTGAAAGACTGTGCCATCCACGGCCACTTCGAAGACGTGATGTCCATTGACACCGAATTCTCGAAGCACCTTGAAGATGTGTTCCCCGGCCGCGATATCCGCGCCCACAATGACGAGAAGCTGCACCACCACGGATCTTCCACTGTGAAGTATGGTCGAGGTTCGGTGCTCACCATCGACCTGACCAACCGCTGCAACATGATGTGCGATCCCTGCTTCATGGACGCCAACCAGGTTGGCTTCGTCCACGAACTGAGCTGGGAAGACATCAAGACCATGCTGGACAACGCCATCACCATCAAGCCGCGCCGCCAGATGTCGGTGCAGTTCTCCGGTGGCGAGCCTACGCTTTCGCCGTACTTCCTGGACGCTGTCCGCTACGCCCGCAAGGTTGGCTACAACTCAGTGCAGGCCGCGACCAATGGAATCGAATTCGCCAAGAGCTTCGAGTTCGCCCAGCAGGCCGCCGAAGCCGGCATGCGCTATGCCTATCTGCAGTTCGACGGAATCGGCAACGCCGCCAACGCTCACCGCAAAGTCGGCAACCTGTTCGACGTGAAGTTGAAGGCGATCGAGAACATGCACAAGGCCGGTATCGAGATCGTCCCGGTTGTCACCATCGTCAACGGCATCAACAACGAGCAGGTAGGACGCATCATCAAGTTTGCGCTGGACAATCCCAAGACCATCGGATTCCTGTCCTTCCAGCCGGTGTCGTTTACCGGGCGCGATGAAGCCGTCACCGACGATCGCCGCGAAGCGCAGCGCTACACGCTCTCTCACCTGGCGCACGATGTGAAGAACCAGACTGGCCTCGGCGAGCCCGCCCGCGACTGGTTCCCGATTTCGTTCATGGGAACCTTCTCTGACTGGGCCGATCTGATGCACGTCAATGATGTCAGCAACGATTGGGGTCAATTGAGCTGTGGCTGCCATCCGAATTGCGGAACCGGCATGGCGCTCATGATCGACAAGGAAACCAAGGAAGCGGTTCCGGTCACCGCGTTCCTCAAGGGCGATCAGCTGGCCAAGGACATTGCCAAGGTCAACGACGCCGCTCGCGGCAAGTTCCTGACTGTCGTCGGCATGGCTCTGTGCCTGATGAAGAATTACGATCCCTTCCAGTCGCCGACTCACTTCAAGATGATGGACCTGCTGAAGAAGTTCGATAAGAACTTCAACGCTACCGGCAAGAATTATGGCAAGGTCGGTCCGGATCGCACCATCGACGATGTCATGAAGCGCCGTCAGGACCGCTGGAACTTTCTGTTTATCGCCGGAATGTGGTTCCAGGACCTGTTCAACTACGACTTCCGTCGTACCGAGCAGTGCATCATTCCTTACGCGACGCAGGAAGGTGAAATTTCCTTCTGCGCTTACAACACGGGCGTGGGCTGGCGCAACATCATCGAGAAGATGCACATGACGGCCACGCTCACCAAGTGGTACGACGAGCATGGACGCCACGAAATCTTCGCGGGCGGCAAGAACGTGAAGATGGACTCAGTCGAGCACGCGCTGGTTCTGAAAGAAGAATTGGTTACCAACGAAGAGCAGCACGATCTGGACAAGCTGGGCATCGCCAAGAACTCGCGTGAGGAAAAGATGCGGGCACGCGATGCGAAACAGAAAGAAGATCCGGCATACAACGCCCGCATGGCCTCGCTTTATCGCGAAGTCGTGTTGAAGGAAAAGCCGGTGGTGGCAGAGAACGGCTTTATCCCGCTGGGCGCTTTGACGAACCCGGCGAATGGCAGCGGCATCGCTCCCGCTCCGACGAAGTCGGAAGCAGAGCCGGTGCTGGGCGACTAGGCACGCAGTTTCCGGTTTCTTGAGGCCGCCTTTCGGGGCGGCCTTTTCTTTTAGTGGAGGACGGGCGTCCCGCCCGTCTCGCCCAAACATTAGCGTGCGACGGGCGGGACGCCCGTCCTCCATCATTCATTGCGCCCCGCTTGACTTCGCAGCGGCTTCGGAATACTCTCCGCCCAACTCCGGGTTATCCCTTTTCGTTGCTTGGTGCCAGGCCCTTCCAAAATCTGAATGAAAATCTAATTGCGACCGAGGAGGTCAGCATCCATGAAAAGATTCACAGGGCTGCTGTTGGGGACATGTCTGTTAGTGGGAGGAGTGGGCATTGCCGTGGCGCAGGAGATGACTCCGCCACCCAAGGTGCTTACAGTCTACCGCGAGTTCGTTAAACCAGGTAAGGGCGGCGCGCTGCATGAAAAAGCCGAAAGCGCTTTCGTGCAAGCCATGACCCGCGCGAAATGGCCGACTCACTATTTTGCCGCAAGTTCCATTACGGGTAAACCCCGAGTGTTGTTCTTTACCGGCTACGATTCATTCGAAGCCTGGGAGAAGGACGTGCAAGCCACGCAGAAAAACGCGACGCTTTCCGCCGCACTCGACCGGGCCGGGGTCGCCGACGGTGAACTGTTGAGCGATTCCGACTCCGCCGCGCTAGTGTATAGCGAGGAATACAGCCTGCGTTCGGCAGTGGACATCGCCCATATGCGCTATTTCGATATCTCCCTGTTCCGCGTGCGTCCCGGACACGATGCCGACTGGAACGCCATCGTCAAGATGGTGAAGGCCGCCTACGAGAAGATTCCCGACGTCCACTGGGCCGCCTATCAGGCCATGTATGGCCAGGAGGGCAATACCTACGTGATCATCACGCCCATGAAGTCGGCGGCGGAGATCGACCAGGGTTTCACCCAGGACAAGCAGTTCATGGCCAACATGGGCGAAGACGGCATGAAGAAATTCAGTGAGTTGCTGGCTGCGGCGATTGAAACCAGCCAGCACAACCTGTTCGCTTTCGCTCCCTCCATGAGCTATCCGCGGGACGAGTGGATCAAGGCCGATCCGGATTTCTGGAAGCCCAAGGCGCATACCGCCGCGGCACCCAAGAAGGCGGATCAGATGCCGGCGCAGTAATCAGACCCAGTCCAACCGGACAAAGGCCGCTACCCCAGGCGGCCTTTTGTTTTGGGGAGTGGAGCACGGGCGTCCTCGCCTGTGTTTACCCCGGGACGGGCGGGACGCCCGTCCTCCATCGAACTCACCGATTCGACATCTGGATGACAATTCACATCGTGAAACGCGCTATAGTCGGAATCGCGGTAAAGCCTTCATAAGGAGATTATTTATGGCCGATGTTCATGTCGCTCTATGGGTTCGTCTGGATGCCAAGCCGGGAAAGGAGAAGGAAGTCGCCGATTTTCTGCGTGGCGGCCTGGCCATCGTGCAGGAGGAACCGGCAACCACAGCCTGGTTTGCCATCCAGATGGGGCCGTCAACTTTTGGGATCTTCGACGCCTTTCCCAACGAGGCCGGCCGCCAGGCCCACCTTTCGGGGCGCGTGGCTGCGGCCTTGATGGCGAAAGCTCCAGATCTGCTGGCCAAGCCCCCGGCCATCGAGAAGATCGATGTGCTGGCCGCCAAGCTCCCGGCGTGACCTTGCCGGGACGCCCGTGCAGGGGTTACTTTAGGGAGTGATCAATAAGTTTTAAGAATCAAAGCACAACCGATGGGAGGATAATGAGTTACCGCTGGCCTGCGTCGCGTTTAGCGATTTGAGCATCTAATCACCATGGACAACAATGCGATATTCCACGAGAAGTACCGAGTTATCGCCATTGACGAGCAGAATCTCATTCTCCGGGGCATCCGCAGCGGAGAGGTCCTGACCATAAAGAACGCGGATCCGGAAAACCCGCTTACCGCAAAAGACTACCCTCCAGGGAAACTCATCGCCCTGAATGATCCATCCACCGACACCAACAGCTGACCAACAATATCCTGTGTGGGTCGGACACTCCTGTCCGACGCCTCTGACTTTGCCTTTGATTTGGACGATTGATCGCTCGAAAGAGCTAATTCAAAAACCTAAAATCAAAGGCGTCGGACAGGAGTGTCCGACCCACACAGAATTAATCTGCCTACCCTGATTTCCCCAATCGGTGATAAAAGACTTAGGCATGCTTTGCCCTGTCGGCTTTCCTGGCGGGTCCCTGTGATCGTGGTGGTGATGGGCGTAACCGGCGCGGGAAAGACGACCATCGGGGTGCTGCTGGCCCGGCGGCTCGGCTGGGAGTTCGTGGACGCCGATACTTTCCATTCCCCGGCGAATGTTGAAAAAATCAGGCTGGGAATTCCGTTGGACGATGCCGACCGCGCGCCCTGGTTGAAGTCTCTGCGCGAGGCCATGGAACGCTGGTCCGCGGAACGCAGGAACGTCGTGCTGGCCTGCTCGGCGCTCAAGCGGAGTTATCGCGATGCGCTTTACATCGCCGGCCAGACCAGGTTTGTTTACCTGAAGGGAAGTTACGAGCTGATTTACCAGCGGCTGCGGCAGCGGCACGGTCACTTTGCCTCAGAAACGATATTGGCCAGCCAGTTCGCCGCGCTGGAAGAGCCAGGCGACGCGATCACGGTAAGCATTGATCGCTCCGAGAACGATATTGTCGAAGAAATCATGCAGGCGCTCGCCCCGGACAGCGGGCCTAAGGGTCAATGATCGTATGACCCGATAAGCAGCCCTGGGGTTGCGGATACAGACTTTTCTATTTTCTATGCCATCGCTCACTGGAATTGACCTCGGCGCCCGAGTCGTCGCCAAGCTTACCCGGCGATTGCTGCCCTTCCTGTTTCTGCTCTATATCGTCGCCTACCTCGATCGCATCAACGTGGGCTTTGCTGCCCTGCAGATGAAAGGACAGCTGGGCTTCAGTGACGAAGTGTACGGTCTGGGCGCGGGAATCTTCTTCGCCGGATATTTCTTTTTCCAGGTGCCCAGCAATCTGGCGCTGGCCAAGGTGGGTGCGCGCAAGTGGATCGCTGTGATCATGGTGGTATGGGGCATCATCTCTGCTTCGATGATATTTGTCAGCAGCGCTCGCGGCTTTTACCTGTTGCGTTTTCTATTGGGCGCCGCCGAAGCCGGGTTTTTCCCGGGCATGATTCTCTATTTGCGGCGCTGGTTTCCCTCCGCGGCGCGAGCGCGTGCGGTCGCCCTGTTCATGACTGCTGCGCCCCTGGCTGGCGTGGTAGGCGGCCCGGTCTCCGGTCTGCTGCTGGGCGTGCATGGCGCCCATCTGATGGGATGGCAGTGGCTGTTTCTGCTTGAGGGCCTGCCGGCAGTCGCGCTGGGCGGGGTTGTACTTGCCTACCTGACTGACCGGCCGGAAATCGCGACCTGGCTTACGGAGGAGGAACGCAGCTGGCTGGTGGAACAACTCGCCCGGGAAGAGAAGCCGCATGCCCAGGCCTCCAGCCATGCCTTCGCGGCATTCACCAGCGCCAGAGTCTGGATCCTGGTGGTGGTGTATCTGGGCGAGACCACGGCCGCCTACGGAATAGGTCTTTGGCTGCCCAGCCTGCTGAGCAACGCTTCCGGCAGCAGCAACTTTGTCATCGGACTTCTTTCCGCGATTCCGTATCTGGCTACCATGGCGGCCATGGTACTCGTGGCCACTCACTCCGACCGCACCGGGGAGAGGAAGTGGCATCTCGCCGGATCGGCATTCGCGTGCGCCATCGGTTTAGGCTGCGCGGCCTACTCCACTTCGACCACGGCGGACGTCGTCTTTCTCAGCGTGACCTTGATGGCGGCCTTTTCCATGAACGGGCCATTTTGGGCCACTACAACCGAAATGCTGAGCGACACCTCGGCCGCGGCCGGCATTGCCCTGATTAATTCCTTTGGCAATCTGGGAGGATTTCTCGGGCCTTACACTATTGGACTGGTGCTGACCTGGACCGGAAGCTTTCGCGGCGGTCTCCTTACGGTCGGGGCGCTGCTGGCCCTGAGCGGGGTCCTCGCGCTTCTGGCCTACGGCGTGCAATCTCGCAAGACGACCGTCTCGACACCGTAACCATCGGGGTTCAGAAGCTCGCCCACGGAGCATGTCCCCGGCCCTACCTCCTTCGTCCTTTGGGCTCGATTGTTTACAATAGGCTTCGGCCCTGCAGCTGGCGCCCCTAAGTATCGGGACGAAAACGATTTGGAACAGCCCAACCCCAATCCAAGCTCCTCCCCCCGTGTGTACTGGCGGGTGGAAGGCAGCCTCGCCGACCTGACCACGGTCCGCCCCATTGCCTTTTTCACCTGGAATGCCCAGACCTTTCTGGAACGCTGGGTACGCCGCGGCATGGTATTGCTGATGGCGGTATTGCGGCCGTTTCTCTATGCCGCCCATCGCATCTTTGCCACACGAGTGGTGCACACCGTACTTCGCGGCATCAGTCGCGACCGGCTCGACTTGCTGGGCGAGGAATACTTTAAGTACAAGTTGCAACCTTATCTGAAAAACGACGGGATGGAGCTACTTAAATCCCGCATAGAAGCTGGTGATGAAATTGTCCTGGTGAGCCAGGGACTGGAGCACGTCATGCGCCCCCTGGCGCAGCATCTGGGAGTGAAATGGCTGATCGCGAACCGTCTCGAATTCCGCGATGGAATTGCTACCGGAAGACTTCTGGAGCCGGTGGTGCGCCCTCGCGGACTTTTCGCCGGCATCAACGGATCCGGGCCGGATGGCAGGCGTGCGGCTACGCGGCTGGTGCGCGATCTGGGTTTGCCGGCCGTCGAAGCCTTGGAGAGCGCGGTGGTGCCGGCTTCCCGGCAGGTTCCAGTTCTGGCCAGGCCGATTGTTTATTTCGATGGCGTCCGGCACCCGGGTCCGCTTTCGGTTCGCCGGGCGCTCGCCGGGAAGCACATCATGCTCATTGGCGTGACCGGCTTCATCGGTAAAGTGTGGCTGGCCAACACGCTCATGGAGTTGCCCCAGATCGGGCGAATCTATTTGCTGATCCGGCGGCAGAAATCCAATCCGGCAGCGCGACGCTTCGAGAAGCTGGTGGAGGAGTCTCCGGTCTTCGATCCGCTTTACGCCCGTCACGGCGCCGAGCTCTCAACTTTCCTGCGGGAGCGGGTGGAAGTGATCGAGGGCGATGTTTGCCAGCCGGGACTGGGCCTGGCGCCCGAAGTGAACCAGTCCTTGCTAAGAGACCTCGACCTCATCATCAACAGTTCGGGTTTGACCGATTTCAACCCCGATCTGCGCGATGCCCTCGCCACCAACGTCGATGCTGCGGTGAACGTTACCGAGTTTGTGCGCCAGTCCGACCACGCCGGACTTCTGCATCTCTCCACCTGCTACGTGGCGGGTGCGCGGGATGGCCGGGTGGGCGAGTCCATGTTCCCCAATTACACTCCGGCGGGAGTTCAGGGCTTCGACGCGGAAGTCGAATGGCGATCGCTGCATGCCTTCGTGAAACAGGCTGAACAGCTGGCCGAGAGTCCGGCCGTGACCGAAGAGCTGCGCCAGCAGGCTGTGAGCAAGGAGCATGCCGCCAAGGACCTGCATGGGGCCGCGCTCGACAACCAGATCCGAAAAAACCGCTTTCGCTGGCTGCGCGAGTACTTGACCGAAGCCGGCATGAAGCGCGCCGCCGAACTGGGATGGCCCAACACCTATACCTTGACCAAAAGTCTGGCCGAGGCGCTGATTGCCAGACAAGGCGCAGGTTTGCCCATCGCCGTGGTGCGTCCCGCCATCGTGGAAACTTCGGTGAAAGAACCGTTTGTAGGCTGGAACGAGGGCATCAACACTTCGGCTTCGCTTTCGTACTTGCTGGGAACCTCGTTCCGCCAGCTTCCTTCGAATGAAAAGAAGCGCCTCGACATTATCCCCGTGGACTCAGTCTGCCGCGGCATGACCCTGATTGGCGCCGCCATCGTCGAGCGTCGGCATGAGCCGCTGTATCAGCTCGCGACCTCGGTCACCAATCCCTGCGATATGCGGCGTTCCATCGAGCTGACCTCGCTGGCCCATCGCAAACACTACCGCGCCCAGGAGGGCCTGGAATACTGGCTGCGGCTGCGCCTGGACGCGATCCCGGTTTCAAAAGAACGCTACAACCGCATGTCCGCACCGGCCCAGAAAGCGATTGTGAAATCCATCCAGCGCATCATGTCGCCATTGCCGCTGAAGAAGACCCCGCTGGTGCGCGCCGAACGCAACCTCGAAAAAGTAGAGAAGCTCATCAAACTCTTCGAGCCGTTTATCCTGCACAATGAGCAGGATTTTTCCGCCGACAATGTGGAAAGGCTCTCCTACGCCCTGGCGGAAGAAGAGAAATCTGCATTTGGATACAACACCCGCTCGATTGACTGGTGGGATTACTGGATCAATATCCACATTCCGGCGCTGCGCAAATGGACTTATCCTCTGATCGAGGGACGCCCGCTGGAAGCGCGTCCTGCGCGCAGCCTGCAGCCGCCCGCGGCCCTCCCTGAAAACGGGGAAGTGGTCAAAACCGGCACTAACGGAGCAACGTGGCGATATTCCTGACTGGTTCCACCGGATACATCGGCGCGCACGTGGCCGCCAACCTGCTGGAGCAACACGGCGCTTCGCTGAACCTGCTGGTCCGAGCCCGTGACCCGCAGGAAGCCGCCGGCCGCCTGTGGCAGGCCCTGCAGCTTCATCTGGATTTTCCGCGCTTCTACGAACACCTCCAGACGCGTATGCGGGTCTTTTGCGGCGACCTGACCGCGCCGCACTTCGGGCTTTCCGATGACGATTACGACCGGCTGATTCACACCACGGACTCGGTGATTCACTGCGCTGCCTCGCTCAACCGCAAGTCGGAAAAAACCTGCCTCAACGTGAACCTGCGGGGCACGCTTGAGGTGCTGCTGCTGGCGCAGAAATCGAATTACTATCACGGCCTGCGCCGTTTCAGCCAGGTGAGCACGGTGGCGGTAGCAGGCAAGCGCCAGGATGAAGTGGTGACCGAAGACCTCTCCATCGACTGGAACCGCTCGGATTACGATCCCTACGCCCGTACCAAGAAATTTACCGAGCACATGATGCGGCAGCTTCTTCCCGAGGTGCCGATTACGATCTTTCGCCCCAGCATCGTGCTGGGCGACAGCCGTTATCCCGAAACCACGCAGTTCGACATGGTAAAGGCGTTCGTGTTCCTGGCCGGCCTGCCGGTGCTGCCCTTCCGCGCGAAGGACAAGATCGACATCGTGAACGTGGACTTTGTCGCCGACGCGATTGCTACCCTGCATCAGAAGGAAAAACCGCTGTATGACACCTATCACCTTTCATCCGGCGTGGACTCGCAGACCTTCCGCCAGTTGACCAGCACTCTGGCGGCGGTGCAGAACAAGCGCGGACCATTCTTTCTGCCGTTTCTGGAGCGGCCTTTCGATGCGAGCGTGAACTTTATGGCGAACCGCAGCGGATCGCTGGCCCACGGCGCTTCGCTGATGAAAGTGTTCATGCCCTACCTGGTGTGGAACACGGTGTTCGACAACACTCGCGTCACCCAGGAACTGGGACGCAAGCCAGTGCCGTTTTCGCAATACAGCTACCCGCTGCTCAAATTCAGCCGCGATAGCAACTTCACCTATCCCTACCGGGAGTGGCCCACCAGCAAAGCCGGAGGGTCCGCCGCATGATGGATCTGGTCCTCGAAGCCTGGGTCAGCAGCAGCATCGAAGCCGCCAAGCTGGGCTGGATGATGGGCAAGGGCAAATCCTGGCAGCCCGGCGAAAAACTGAAGCTGTTGTTCGCCGGCTATAACGGCACGCGCAACATGGGATCCGATGTGCGGGTTTCGGAAATGCTGCGCCAGACCCGCCACATTCTTGGCGCTGAAAATACTGCCTTCAGCGTGATGACCCAGAACTTCAAGTTCACCGATGGCTACTTTGATGGCACCCGGCAGGTGCATCTGCCGGACATTTTTCCTCCATTTCTCTCCGACGAAGTGCCCCGCCATCATGGCGTGGTGGCTTGCGAAGGCTCGATGTTCAAGAGCAAATTCGCCAACGCGCTCACCACCATGATGATCGGATCACTGGGCATTGCCGCGGCGCAGAACAAGCTCTCCGTCGGCTACGGCGCCGAAGCGGGGCACATGGACCCGCTGATTGCGAAAATGTGCGCCCGCTATTGCCAGAATTCGTTGGTGATCACGCGCAACGAAGAATCGCGGACCCTGCTGCGTGAGCTGGGTGTGCCCACCGAGTTAGGCACCGACACGGCCTGGACATTTGAACCTGCTCCGGCTGAATACGGCCGCGCTATCTTGAGGCAAATCGGCTGGGACGGCAGCACGCCGGTACTGGTGGTGTGCCCGATCAATCCGTTTGAGTGGCCGGTCAAGGCCTCGGTGGCAAAGTTTGCGGCACGCACCCTGACCGGCGCCTACAAAGACAGCCACTACCGTTCGGTGTACTTCCACAATTCGGGTCCGGCGGCCGACCGCGCTCTCGAGCACTACCTCACCGCCATCGCCAACGCGGTTGATGCATTCCGCAAACAGCGCAAGGTTTTCGTTGTTCTGGCCGCCACCGAACGCCTCGACGCGCGGCCGGCGGGACGCATCTCGGAAAAGCTCGGGGGCATCCCCGTCCTGAGCTCGGAAGATTACAAGATGCATGAACTGGTCAGCATTCTGCGCGCTTGTCACATGATGGTTTCATCGCGCTATCACGGCATCGTGACGTCGATGCCGGGACTGGTGCCGTCGGCGGGAATCACCATGGACGAGCGCATCCGCAACCTGATGCGCGAGCGCGGACACCCGGACCTGCTGATGAACGTGGACGATCCCGATCTCGAGCCGAAACTGATGGCAGCCCTCGAAAAGCTGGCCGCGCAGGGAGAATCCATCGCGGTGGGAATCGGTCAGACCGTGGTAAAGAATCTAAAAGTAATGGCCCGCATGGGCGTGTACTTCGAAGAAGAGGTGCAGCGGCGCTATCCCGAGTTCCCCACCCGCAAGGGAGAATGGAGCTGGGAAGACTACTTGCCGCCGATCAGCAAGGGTCTGAGGCAACTGGTAGAAGCCTTCGGCTAACAAAAACCACGTAGGGGCAGGTGTCCCACCTGCCCAGCCGAGCAACGCTCGGCCGGGTTTCTGTTCGCCATGGGCAAACAGCGGAGTTCGCTACGCCGGGCAGGTGAGGACACCTGCCCCTACGCAAGCACATGAACTTTCTGGAAAACATTTTCGCCCAGCTCGAAGCCGCCGGAAACACGACGCTGCTCTGGGAGCTCTACGATCAGCAGACAAGCTGGGGCCTCGGCGGGCACGGATTGTTGAAACGCGTAGCGCAAGCCCGCGCGTTCCTGTTGTCCAAGGGGCTGAAAAAAGGCGACCGCTGCGCCCTGCTGGCGCACAACAGCATCGACTGGGCTGCGCTCGATCTCGCCATCATGGCTGAAGGATTGATCGTAGTTCCGCTCTACGCGCGCCAGGCCGCGGCAGAACTCTCAGCTATGATGCAGGACTGCTCTCCGGCAATCATCTGCTGCGGCGATGCCACATTGCGAGACGGCATTCTGCAGGCCTGGCCGGCCGCCCCTCCACAATATTTGTTCGACGAAATATTTTCCCATCCCGGCGCCAGCGTGAACGGAAACCCAAAGCTGGCGGAATCAGATCCCGTCACCATCATCTACACCTCAGGGACATCGGGTGAGGCCAAAGGCGTCATCCTGACCGCCGGCAACGTGGGCCACATGCTGGGCTGCACCTCAGCGCGCCTCGATCTGCTGATGGAAAACAGGCCGGGACAGGACCGCGTATTCCACTACCTTCCATTCTGTTTCGCCGGTTCCTGGATCATGCTGCTGACTTGCCTGCTGCGGCGCAATCTGCTCACGATGAATATGGACCTGGGAAAACTGGCGGGTGAAATGCGTGGTGCTGCGCCCGATTATTTCCTGAACGTCCCGGCGTTGCTCGAACGTATGCGCAAAGCGGTGGACGAACAGCTCTGGAAAACCGGCGGCCTCGCACTCGCCATCTACCGTCGCGCCAAGGCGGCGTGGATACGCAAGCGGGATGGGCATGCGCAGTTCGCCGATGCAACCTGGCTCGCCTTGGCGAACAAAGCGATCTTTCCCACCATCCGCAAGAAAATGATTGGCGACAACCTGAAGGCCCTGATCTGCGGCTCGGCGCCTCTCAGCCTGGATACACAGCTCTATTTCAACATGCTCGGCATTCCCGTACTCCAGGTTTACGGTCTGACCGAGACCACCGGCATCTGCACCCTGGACGATCCCCGCCACGTCGAACCGGGACGCGTGGGCCCAGCCATCAGCGGCATCGAGATGAAGCTCGGCGAGAACGACGAAATTATTGTGCGCGGCCCGAATATTTTCCCCGGCTACTGGAACCGTCCGCAGGAAACTGCCAGGGTGCTGCGCGATGGCTGGTTTCATTCCGGCGACCAGGGAGAAGTTGACGGAGCAGGGAACTGGCGAATTATCGGGCGCATCAAGAACCTGATCATTCTGGGTTCAGGCCATAACATTGCCCCG
>CAVWSP010000031.1:0-27517 GCA_963757835.1 Terriglobia bacterium
CTGGCGGGATTGCGTACCCCGTGGCAGGAGCGCCGTTTCTACTGGAAGGACGGCCGCCTGTATCAACGCTCGATGCTGGAAAAAGACAAGGCGTGGGAAGTGGTGCAGGTGCTGGACACGATTACGCCGGGCGCCCAGCACTACAGCGAGAAATCCCGCCTGGCGAAAACCATCCAGCAGGATGGTCAGACCTGGGGAGGCGCTTCCACAACAAAAGAATCAGCACTCGCGCATCCAAACAACAAGATGACGTGCTACGCCTGCCACTCCTCCTGGGCGCCCACCTGCTACGGTCGCCATCTTTCCATGACGGCAAACCAGCGCATGCCCATGCTGCACAATGAGGGCCTCACCACGCGCAACTGGACTTCCTACAATTTTCAGGTCCTGCGCGACGACATCTACACCCTGGGGATCGATGGCACGGTGACGGGCAATCGCGTGGCGCCGGTACGGTCGGCCTGTGCGGTGCTGGTCAGTTCGCAAAACAACGACCGTGACTGGCTCGATTACCAGCAGCAGACGATTTCTGCCGAAGGTTTCAGCGGACAGGCCTTCAGCACCTTCGTCCCCCATACCGTCCGTGCCAAGGAGACCAAAGGCTGTACCGATTGCCACGTCTCGCGCTCCAACGACAACAACGCCTGGATGGCGCAACTCCTTCTTCAGGGCACGAATTTCATGAACTTCATGGGCCGCTATGTTTTCGTGGCCGGCGGCAAGGGCGGCTACGAAGCCGTGGCCGTCGCCGAACATGATGAACCGCCGGCTATGATTGGCAGCGACTTTCAGAAAATCGCCTATCCCGAGAACTACAAGAAGCATGTCGCTGCCCACAGCGAACTCCAGGAGGCCTACCACCATGCCGGCTCCGAAGTCCTGGATGTGCAGGCCCGGGGAGAATATCTCTACGCGGCCATGGGCAAAGGCGGCTTCCGCATTTTCGATATCGCCAACATCGACAACAAAGATATTTCCGAACGCATGGTGACCGCGCCGGTCTCTCCCCTGGGCCAGCGCTTTTATCTGCCCACGAAATACGCAACGGCGGTGGCGACGCCGACTACTCTCGGGGTTGACCCGCTGCGCACCCATCGCGAAGAGAACGAAGAACAGAGTATTCACCTCATGTATGGATTCCTCTACGTCGCCGACAAGTACGAGGGCCTGGTGATCGTCGGCGATCCAAATCTGAAAGGCAAGAGTCCGGGTGTTGGCACGCTGCTCGACGGCAATCCCGCAAACAATTTTCTGAAGCGGGCCGCAACCTTCAATCCGCAGGGTGCGCTGAACGGGGCACGCCGCATCACCATCGCCGGGACTTACGCCTACATCCTGTGTGATCGCGGACTGGTGGTAGTCGATCTCGACCACCCGCTGCAACCCAGGATCGTGGCTGAAATCGGGGCGCCGTTTCTGCTGCAGCCGCAAGGCCTCGCCATACAGTTCCGCTACGCGTTCGTGGTTGACCGCCAGGGACTCAAAGTGTTGGACGTCACCAATCTGGCCCAGCCTAAGCCGGTGTCAGGCGCGCTGGTTCGGCTGGAGGATGCCCGCAACCTGTACGTGGCCCGCACCTACGCCTATGTCGCTGCCGGCAAGCAGGGGATGGCAATCGTGGATGTGGAGCGTCCTGAACAGCCGCGGCTTGATGAATTCTTCAACGCCGGCGGCTCGCTCAATGACACGAACGACGTGAAGCTTGGCATGGTGAGTTCAAGCCTGTTTGCCTACGTCGCCGACGGAGCCAATGGATTGAAGGTTGTGCAACTGTTCTCGCCGGTCGATAACCCGGCCTTCAGTGGATTCAGTCCGCGCCCCACGCCCAGGCTGATTGCCAGTTATCGCACCCGCGGCCCGGCACTGGCTATCTCCAAGGGGATTGATCGCGACCGTGCGGTAGATGAAAGCGGCAACCAGCTCGCCGTCTTCGGACGCCGGGGGGCGCGTCCCTTCAACCGTCAGGAGATGGAACGCATGTATTTGAAGGATGGAAAAGTGTTTACCGTAACCGACGGAGCAGGTGACGTCTCGCCAGAAAACTCGAGCCGACAGAGCGGGAAAGATGTTCGCTGAGCATCCCTAATTCGACCTCAGTGTTCTCTGCGTCCTCCGTGGTTAGGAGCGCTCGGGAGAAAAAGTCAGTCATGCGGATCCCTGAGCTGCGCCACCCCAAGCAACTCCGGAATCGTAAACCGCCCCTTTGTCCGTTTAGCCTTCGTCCAGTCGTGGTACTGATGGCACTCGAAACAGCGCCCCTCGGCCGCTTCCCTGGGTTTGTCTTCGCGATGGCATTGCTGGCAAGTCTGAATGCCAGGCAACAATATGTCGGAGGTCTCGCGGCTATTCGACGTGTTCGCGTGACATGCACTGCACGTCATCATGCGGTGGGAGTGATGATCAAACTCAGCGTGGGGTAACCAGCGACCCGTCAGATTGGAGTTTGCCACTACTGGCAGCGGGCCTGATCCGGGATTCAGGGTGTGGCACTGCTTGCAGGTCTTGCTCCACAGCAACCATTCCGCATCGTCGGTGCGGAACTGCACCCATTCTGACGCGTTACGCGCAACCCGTGGCACGCGCACCCGCTCCGGAATCTGGCGATCCGGCGGGTTCACCTCATGCACCGCCTCGGGATGGGCTGCGATGTACTCGCTGAATCTTTTCAGCAGGAATGCCTGCACCACTTCTGGCCTTTCATGCGGCGCCTGCTCATTGCCAAAACGCTTGTCGAACTGCAGGGTATGGCAAGCCGCGCAATGTTGAGAGAACGTAATTGGCGTCATGTAGCGCTGTTGTACGCGGAAGGGCACGGCTTCAGCCGTGCCACCACGCCCCGCCAAAGAAGCGGGCTTCAGCCCCTGAGGTACGCTTTGTTCGGCCTGAAACGCATCACCGACCGCCGCGTACGGCCATCCCTCATTTCCCGTCGCCGTGCGATGACAATCGTCGCAACTCATCTCTACACGCTCGTTGTTCGGGCCCATGAGATGAGGTTGCAGGTGGACATAGTGATTGAACTTCACCTTCCCCGGATCCGGCTTGCCCGCGCGCAGCGCAGAAAACTCCGGATGCCCCCTGGTAAATGCTGCAATTGAAACTGCGTAGTGCGGCTTTCCGTCCCGCGTGCGCAGATCAGCATGACACTGCGAACAACTGGAGTCAGAAGTCGCAGCGAGCAATCTCGCGCCTTTGTGCTCCTGGTGACATGAACTGCAAGCAGGCGTGAAAGTCTGGTTGGCATGGTGCACGGGTGCGTCATGGCATGCGAGGCATGCCTGGTCGCTCACCGGGGCGCTGAAGCCGGCCGTGCGGGCGAGGTGGCAAAGAGCGCACTGCTGTGTGAACACTGCGTGTGATGCGGACAGCGGCCCGCTGGAGTACACGTTCTGTCCGCCCTGCGCCCGCTGCGAGACCAGCCATCCCAAGGCGATGACTGGCACCGCCACCGACAGCCAGAAGCGCCAGCGTCGAAGGGCGTGCGGCTGCGTGAAATATTGCAGGTCAATGCGCTTGGCGAGTTTTTTTGTGGTTCGTGACCGTCGCAGCATCGCCTTGTCTCAAAACTTCAGGGCCATTACCGCATGCACAGCTCCCAGCAGCAGCAGCGCATAGGACAGCGGAATGTGCACCAGCAACCAGCCGTGCAGGACCTTATGTAGTCTGCTCTGCTGGTCCAGTTGGCGCTTTTCCTCGCAGATGTTTTCCAGGTCGTCCACGCTGGAGTGCAGATTCTGGGGCAGCAGCACGCGCAGTTGCTGGAACATGGTCCGCGCCTGCGAAGCATCGCTCAGGCTCATTCCGCCCGGGCCCGCGCGGCTCAAATACGGCTCCATTTCGCTGCTTAAGAAATGTCGAAGTTGGGTGCTGACTCCTTCGTCCGCCTGCAGTCCAGACGCGACTGTGAGTCCTCCCATCTTCCCCGCGCTGGCCGATGTCGCCCGCTGCAACTCGCTGGCGTGCGAAACTTCGCCTTCCAGCGCGGAGCAGGCTTCCTCTACCAGGCGGACCGCCTCCTTCGCCAACTGGCCGCGCACGCGGTCAATCTGCTCGTAAATCGTCTCCATCGGAAGCTGCGCGGTGTGGATGCGGGGAATGAAGTGCTGCAGCGCGGCGCCCAGAATTCCGCTGGCGAAAACAAAAATAAAAAGCCACATCAGGACCCGGGTAAGCGCTCCGCCAAAGTGAAAGCCGCCGTGGAAAAGGATGAGCGGAAAGCTGAGAAATCCCAGCCACAGATGGCCCCGCATCCAGGACTGTGCTCTTCCGACTCGCCAGATGGGAAACTTCTTGCGCAGCCCCAGCAGTCCGGCAAACAGCATGAAGCTGAATCCAACGATGCCGTAAGTCAATCCCAATGCGCTGCCGCCCCGCGGGCCTTGCGGGGAGCGTGCGCTGTAAAGCACATACACCACGGCTGCCACCGCGAGCCCGATCGCGCTTCCGACAAACCATTTGCGGTGAGTTTCGTCGATCCGCACGCGGCCTCAGCTCCTCGTCTTGGTTGCCATGCTCTGCGGTTGAATGATATTGGCGAAGAACTCCGGCGGATTCACCCGGTGCGCGGCGTCGTGCGGACAGGCGTACACGCAGCTGGGCTCGGCGTGATCGTGGCACAAATCGCACGACGTCGCCTTGACCTTGACGCTCGCGATCTGCCGGCCGGGATGCGCCGGATCGTCCACCTCCACGGGGAAGGGATGCAGGTTGATGTTCCCGTACGGGCAATTGGTGGCGCACAGACCGCAGCCGATGCACCAGTCTTCGATAATCACTTCCAGCGTGTTGCGCCGCCGGATCGAGCCCACGGGGCAGCCCACCATGCAAAGCGGATCGCGGCACTGCCGGCATGAAGTCGCTACCAGATACTTGTCGAAACGCAGGCCCTCGCGCACCAACCGGCTCACTCCATCATGTGCGTCGGCACAGGCGCGTACACATTGATCGCAACGCGTGCAGCGGTCCAGATCGAGCACCAGCAGGCTCTGTGCTTCCATCAGTCCCTGGGCGAGGAACTGGTCCACCGGAACATTCTCAGTCCGGATGGTGCGGCTTCGGTTCTCCGCCAGCCGTTCGTGCGCCGTGGCCTCCAGGCTATGCCGCACGTCGGGAAACTTGTCGAGCATCAGTTGAAAATCTTCGGCGGAGATGCGCACTACCTCAACATGGTCGAGAGCCGTGCAGGTGGCGGTGCGCGGGCTGCCAGTGAGCAGCGCGATCTCGCCGAAGTAGCCGCCCCGCGCCAGATAGGCCAGCACCAGATCGCCTCCCAGCTTCTCTTCGGAGACTTTCACGAAGCCGATGCGTATCAGGTAGAAGCTGTCCGCGGCATCGCCCTGGCGGCAGATTACCTGGCCCGGACTGAACCGCACTAATTCAACCCGGTCGCGCAAGTGATCGACAAAGTCCTTGGTCAGAGGTGCGAAGATCGGAACACTCCGCAAGTGCGAATCCAGTGCGCGGACACGATAGTTGCGCTCCAGTTGCGCCCGAAAAGTCTTGTTGCGCTGCAGGATGTCGAGCACGTTGCGCAGCATTTCCAGCATCACGCAATCGGTCTTCGCCCGCACCGTGGCCGAGCGCGGGTAGTAGCTCATGCAGGTCATCTCGCCAAACAGGTCGCCCGGCCCCAGTCCGGCGATGGGATTGTCGTAAGGCAAATCGACCGAGGCATCAATCGGGATGAACGGCCGGTAGGACTCTTCGCTGCGACTGTCCTCTTCGCGTGGCGACAACATGCTTTTCAGCCGGCTGAAGAATCCGCTGCTGCTGCCCTGCGTCTTGACGTGCGCGATCGGGCTGGAAAGAAAGACTTCCGCCTTGCCCTCCAGAATATAAAAAGCTGTCGAACCGAAGTCTCCTTCGCGACAGATGATCTCCCCCGCGCGAAAGCGTCGCTTGACCACTGCCTTCTGATTGAGTTCCAGAAATGTGCCCGAAACATTTTCAAAAATCGGCAGATGCAAAAGCTCGGCGGGGTCGAGAACGTCGCCTTCCCCCAGTTCCGTTCCGACCACCCGCTTGTTGGTGAGCGCTCCGGTGGGGCACGACACCATGCACTCGCCGCAGGAAACGCACGATGATCCGCCCATGGGCAGGTTGTTATCGAAGGCGATCCCGGCCTGATATCCCTTGCCACGGCGGGCCAGCACCCAGTTGTGCCGAATATCGTCGCATCCGCGAATGCAGCGGTCGCACAGGATGCAGGACTCGTGGTCCACCGCAATCACCGCTGAAGAGTCATCCTTTCCCCGCGGCGTGGTGCGGCGCGGGAAGCGCGGTTCGGTGATTCCCGCCGCGGCAGCCAGATGTTCCAGTTCGCAGTCGCCCGAGTGCAACTGTCGGGCGCAGGGCGCGGGATGGTCCGACATCAGCAACTCGATAAGAGTGTGTCGCGCGCCTTGCACCTGTTCGGTCGCCGTCTTCACCGTCATGCCGGCTTCCGCCTGGCGAATGCAGGAGGCGGCATACACGCGCTGTCCCACATCCACCACGCACACCCGGCACACGCCCACCGGATTTTCATTCTGCTGATGGCAAAGCGTGGGAATGGGGATGCCGTTGACGCGGGCAGCGTCAAAGATTGTGGTCCCGGCCGGAACCGAAACTTGCCTGCCATCGATGGTCAGCTGAATTTCGGGCGCAGGCCTGGAACTCATGCCGCCCCTCGTTTGGGGACGCAAACGCCCGCCGGGCAGCGCCCGTTCTTGACGTGCTCATCCACCACCTGGGGAAAATGCTTCAGCACCGATTGGATGGGCGCGGGAACAATCTGACCCAGGCCGCAGATCGAGGTCAGTTTCATCGCAAAAGAGAGTTCGTCGAGCAGTTGCAAGTCTGAATTCGACGCGCGGCCTTCAGTCCATCCGGTAAGCATCTCGACCATCTTTTGCGAGCCCACACGGCAGGGAACACACTTCCCGCAGGACTCATTGCGATAAAAGCGCACCGCGTTCAGCGCCATATCCAGCATGCAGCGGCCTTCGCCACAAACCACAATCGCGCCCGAGCCCACCATCGAACCCGCCGCCGCCAGGGCATTCCAGTCCAGCGGAAGATCGGCCATGGAAGCGGGCAGATAACCGGAAGACGGCCCCGAGGGCGCGAAGCCCAGCAGCGCGCGGCCCTCGAGCACGCCGCCCGCGTACTCCTGAATCAGTTCGGAATACTTCGTGCCCATCGGCACTTCAAAAACTCCGGGCCGGTTCACGTCGCCGCTGATGCCGACAAACTTCATGCCGGCCGATCCATTCTTCCCCTGGGCCTTGAACCACTCCACTCCACGAACCAGAATCACGGTTGCGAAAGCGAACGTCTCCACGTTGTTGATCGCCGTGGGTTGGTTCCACAGACCATTCGTTCCGGGGAAGGGAGGCTTGTTTCGAGGCTCAGCCCGCTTGCCTTCGATGGCTTCGAGCAACGCGCTCTCCTCGCCGCAGATGTAGCCGCCCGGGCTGACGAAGATTTCCAGATCGAAGCTGAGATCGCTCCCCAGGATGTTCGGACCCAGCAATTTTTCGCGGTAGCAGCGATCAATTTCTTCCTGCAGAATTTCCTTCGGATTCTCGTATTCGTGCCGGATGTACAGGATTCCGCGCCGCGCGCCCGTGACCAGGCCGGCGGTGATCATGCCTTCAATCACCAGCCAGGGCGCGTTCTCCATGATGAAGCGGTCCTTGATGGTGCCCGGTTCGCTTTCATCAGCGTTGCATACAATGTATTTTTCTTTGCCGGGAGCATTGCGCACGATCTCCCACTTGCTGCCGGTAGGGAAGCCGGCGCCGCCCATCCCGCGCAGGCCGCTGGCTTTCAGGGTCGAGACAATGCCGGCCCAGTCGCGAGTTTCCACAAATTTCCGCACCACCGAATAGTTCGAAGAGCCCTTGTAGGGATCGGAAATCACCGGCGTCCGACGACGGTCCCGCGCCGGTTCAGGAAGGGCCCCGCCTGAGAGCAGGTCCTTGATCACGGCGGCGGTGCGCTCGCCCTGAACGTTGCAATAAATCCGATCATTGATCGAAATCGCCGGCGCCTGATCACAGCGCCCCAGGCAGGACACATCGCGGATACTCACCGCTTCAGGGCTGGTGCCGCGGAATGCCTGGTCCAGCGCGGCTTTCACTTCGACGCCACCGCGCAGATGACAACTCATATCGGCACACACCCGCACATCCACCTGGGGCGGAGGCGTGAGCTGAAAATGTGGATAGAAGCTGGCCACGGCATGGATCTGGCTCAGCGGCACATCGATCCTGGCGGCCAGCCGCCGCAGTTGGTCCGCGGGCAGGTAGCCGAATTCGTGTTGGATGCCTCTGAGTTCGTCGAACACGGCGCGAGGTATCCCCTTAGCCTTGCATCATAACGTTGCGCCTTCCCCTGCCATCGTAACGGCAAAGGTTCTCTCCGCGGATGCCCGATAGCGCACCCGTGGTGCGTGTGCGTCCGTTTTCCCCACGTACCACACTGTCAATTGATTTCGCCGGATGGAATGGGTATAAGCAAGCCAAATCGTCTATTTCCTGAATCATTGCTCGATATCGTTCGATCATGAAGTGCGGAATGCCCACTCTCGCCGCAGCCGGCCGCAGGTATTTCCGGCGCCTAGCCTGCATGGGGATTGGTTTTGCGCTCGTCGCTGCCGCCGCCAGCCAGACTTCCCCGGTGGGAAAATACAACGGCCCCGGAGGCTGCGCTTCCAGCAGTTGCCACGGCAGCATTCAGCCCAGACAGATCACCCACGTCGCTCAAAACGAGTACAGCATCTGGGCCGGACAGGACAAACATGCCCGCGCCTACCAGGTACTTTCAAATGATGTCTCGCTCCGCATCGGGCGCATCCTGAATCTGAAGTCCCCGCCGGAACAGAACGAGAAATGCCTGGCGTGTCACGCGCTCGCAGTCCCGGCCGAGCAACGCGCCCAGACCTTCGACCTGAACGACGGCGTGAGTTGCGAGAGCTGCCACGGTCCGGCGGCAGGCTGGCTGGGTCCGCATACGGTCAAGGGTTGGGAGAATCAATCGTCCGAGCAAAAAGCGAAACTCGGCATGATCGATTTGCGCGATGTTGCGGTCCGCAGCCACACCTGCCTGCATTGTCACGTGGGCACCGCGGAAAAATTCGTCGATCATCAGATGATCGCCGCCGGACATCCTGACCTGACCTTCGAGCTGAATCTCTTCAGCGCGGTCATGCCGCGCCACTGGAAGGAACCCACGGACACCCCGTGGTTCGGCGCCAAAGAATGGGCCGTCGGCCAGGGCATGCAGTTGCGGGACAGCTTGCAGCGTCTGGCTCGCCGCGCGCGCAGTTCGACTTGGCCGGAGTACGCAGAACTCGATTGCATTGCCTGCCACCACAGCCTCACCGCTCCAAAAGACAGCTGGCGTCAGGAAGCAGGTTACGCCGGACGCACGCCGGGCGTCCCCGCATGGAATGCGGCGCGCTTCGTCGTCTTCCGCTACGCAGCCGTCGCGACCGATGCCACCGCCGCTGGCAAGTTGGAATCGGAGGTCGCAACTCTCAGCAGCCTGATGGGACAGCTTAGCGGCGACCGCGAACAAATCGCGGCCTCGGCGGAACGGGCCGCCACTCTGGCGGACTCGCTCACGCGCGAACTGAATGACCGCGCCTACGACCAGGCGTTTACCCTCCAGGTCATGCGCCGCATTGCCGCCGATCTCGAGCCTTGCGCTGCAGGGCCAGCGCGCCGCCGAGCAAGCCACCATGTCTCTTGATTCGCTGTACAACGTTTGCAAGCAGAGCGGCGCGCCGGACAGCGATGTGCAAGAACGCGATTGCAGGATTGTTCGCGCAGGTTCAGAACCCGTCGGCCTATAACGCGCCCGCTTTTGCGGCGCAGCTCCAGAGAGTCGGAGCCGCGCTCGGTCGCGGACCTGGGCAGGCCGGCAAATAGCGGTGCCGAATCGCGACCATGGAAAACAACACTTCCGAGCATCAGCGGCTGCGCGAGAAACATTCCGGCCCGGTCGCGCCCTGGCGCAAGTGGGGACCTTACGTCAGCGAACGTTCCTGGGGCAGCGTCCGCGAAGACTACAGTCCCGATGGTTGTGCCTGGGAATTTCTCACCCACGATATGGCGCGCAGCAAGGCCTATCGCTGGGGGGAAGACGGGATTGCCGGCATCTGCGATCGCTACCAGCTTCTGGTCTTCGCGTTCGCCTTGTGGAATGGCCGGGATCCTATCCTTAAAGAGCGCATGTTCGGGCTCACCGGGAACGAAGGCAACCACGGCGAGGACGCGAAAGAATACTGGTTCTACCTCGACAACACGCCGACGCACAGTTACATGAAGATGTTGTACAAGTATCCGCAAGGCGAGTTTCCTTATCAGAAATTGCTGGACGAAAACCGGCGCCGCTGGGGGCAGCTGGGCGCGCCTGAGTACGAATTGCTGGACACGGGAATATTCGATCAAGACCGCTACTTCGACGTCTTCATCGAGTATGCCAAGGCAGGGCCGGAAGACATTTGCGTTCGCGTCGAGGCCATCAACCGCGGGCCGGAAGCCGCCGACCTGCACTTGCTTCCGCACCTCTGGTTCCGCAATACCTGGGCCTGGACCGATCCGCCGGGCGCCGAGCCTTCCATCCGGCTGCAGGCCGCTGGAAATCAGATTGCACTCGTGGCCGATGAATCGAACGCCACCAGCCTGCACAACCTGCAATTTCCCTACTCGCTCGGGCCTCATTACCTTTATGCCCCGCCGGGCGGGGAAGCGATGTTCACCGACAACGAGAACAACGCGGTCCGACTTTATGGCTGCTCGGACAATCGCAAGCCCTATGTGAAAGACGCCTTCCACCGCCACATCATCAATCATGAAAACTCCGTGAACCCGCGGCTGACGGGCACCAAGTCATGCATTCACTACCGGCAGAAAGTTCCGCCGGGCGGGTCGATGATCCTGCGGCTGCGGCTGACGCAGGAAAAACTGGCGGATCCGCTCAACGATGTGGACGAAATCGTCGGCCGGCGCAAGGCTGAGGCAGACGAGTTTTACGCCTCGGTGCATCCCGCCCGGGCCACCGAAGACGAAAAAGCGATCCAGCGCCAGGCCCTCTCCGGAATGCTGTGGAGCAAGCAGATTTATTTGTGGGATGTGAATCGCTGGCTGGAAGGCGACAATCCAAACTTTCCGCCGCCGGAATCGCGCAAGCAGATGCGCAACATTCACTGGCGCCATCTGAACTCGATGCGCATTCTTTCCATGCCGGACAAGTGGGAATTTCCCTGGTTCGCGGCCTGGGACCTGGCGTTTCAGTGCACCACGCTGGCGCTGGTCGATCCCGAATTCGCCAAGGAAAACCTGTGGGTGCTGCTGTTCGAACAATTCCAGCATCCCAACGGCCAGATTCCGGCGTACGAATGGGAGTTTTCGGATCTCAATCCTCCCGTGCACGCCTGGGCCTGCTGGCGCGTTTACCAGAGTGAAAAGCAACGCACCGGCAAGGGCGACACTGTCTTCCTGGAAAGATGCCTGCACAAGCTGCTGATGAACTTTGCCTGGTGGGTGAACCGCGTCGATAGCGAGGGCAACAACGTCTTCGAAGGTGGGTTTCCTGGGTTTGGACAATATCGCCGTAGTCGATCGCGGCGAGAAATTTCCCAACGGCGCCATTCTGGAGCAATCCGATGCCACTGGCTGGATGGGCTTTTTCTGTCTCTACCTGATGCGAATTGCGCTGGAGTTGGCCAACCAGAACCGGGTCTATGAAGGCGTGGCCACCAAGTTCTTCGAGCACTTCATCTACATCGGCGCGGCCATGAAGAAGATGGGCGGCCGCAACTACCAGTTGTGGGACGAGCAGGAGGGTTTCTTTTATGACGTCCTGCGCTATCCCAACGGCGAGTTTCATAAATTCCGCCTGCGCTCGCTGGTCGGTCTGATTCCGCTTTACGCGATTGAAGTCCTCGAAAGCGAGGAACTCGCCGCTCACCCCGGTTTCCTGCGCGACGTGGAATGGTTCATCCAGAACCGTCCCGACCTGGTGGGAGACGCCTGTTACACGGTAGGCGACGGCCAGAAGCGCTACGTACTTTCGATTGCCGATCCCAACCAGTTCAAGCGCCTGCTGCAGCGCATCTGGGACCCGGCGGAATTTCTTTCGCCCTACGGCATTCGCAGCCTGTCGAAATATCATGAGCAGCATCCCTTCCAGTTTGGAGACCGCTCCATGGGTTACGAGCCTGGAGAGGCGGCGGTCAAGCTGAAGGGAGGAAATTCGAACTGGCGCGGCCCCATCTGGTTCCCGACTTCCTATTTGCTGATTCACTCGTTCCTGCGCTTCGGCGATGCGGTCGGCCCGCAATTCTCGTTGCCGACTGCGGGCAGCAAGAACCAGTCCGTCACGCCGCATGACATCGCGCGTGAAGCGGCCAATCGCATGATCTCGATTTTCAAACGCGGTCGCTGACGGCAAGCGTCCGTGTTTCGGTTCCTACCGCAAGTTTCAGGACGATCCGCACTGGAACCAGTGCCTGCTCTTCAACGAGTATTACCACGGCGATAGCGGAATGGGCCTGGGAGCCAGCCATCAGACGGGATGGAGTGGGCTGGTGGCGAATCTGATCGACGAATGGCGGCGATAACCCGATGGTCCTCCGCAAACGTCTCCTGCTCGCGCTAGCCCTGTTGCTGATCCTGATCGTGGTCAGCACCGCTGGATATCGCGTGCTCGGCGGCCCTTCCATCACTTTCCTCCAGGCCCTGTACATGGCGGTCATTACGCTGGCCGGGGTAGGTTACGGAGAAATCGTCGATACCAGCCACAATCCCGTTCTTCGCGTGTTCAACATCGGCGTTGTGCTTTTTGGGGTCGCGATCACGGTCTATGTTTTTTCGATCGTGGCTGCCTTCATGGTGGAAATGGAGTTCAAGAAGCCTTTCTGGAGGCGCAGAATGCAGCATCATATTGACCAGCTGACGGGCCATCACATTGTTTGCGGCCTGGGAGATACCGGCCGGCACGCGGTGGCCGAGCTTGCAGAAGACGAACACTCCTCACGTGGTGGTGGACCTCTCCGAAGACAATATCCAGAAGTTGAAGGAGTTGCATCCGGGGACCCTGCAGGAAATGCTCTACGTCATTGGCGATGCCACCGAGGAAGACATTCTGGAGAAAGCCGGACTGAGCCGCGCCGCCGGCCTGATCGCCGGCCTGCCTCTGGATAAAGACAATCTGGTAGTGACCGTAATCGTGCGCCAGCGCTTCCCCAAGATGCGCATCGTGGCCCGTTCGGCCGAGCGCAAGTTTGCCGAACGCATGCTGCGCGCCGGCGCCAATTCCACCGTTTCGCCCAGCCAGATCGGAGGTCTGCGCATGGCCAGCGAACTCATCCGCCCGCACGTGGTCGGCTTCCTCGATACCATGCTCAAGGAGCAGGGCAGGACTGTGCGCGTGGAGGAGATCGAGGTCAACGCCACTTCCCCATGGAAGGGAAGCACCTTGCACGACCTGAATCTGAAGGGCCGCTATAACCTTCTCGTCGTCGGCCTGAAACGTCCCGGGACGGAAGGCGTGTTAGACCTGCAGGTCAATCCCCCGGACCAATCCGTGGTAGAGAATCAGCACATTATTATTGCGATGGGAGACGTGAAGGACATCCAGCACGCCCGCAAGGACGCGGGGATCTAGTTCGAACGAGGGAGAAGGGCGCAGAAATAACTTACCGTGTCATCCTGAGCGGAGCCGGCTTGTTCGCTTGCGAACAGGCCGGTGAAGTCGAAGGACCCCTATTTCAACTCCAAAGGGTCAGTCCGAAACGCGCTGTGCGGTGGGTAGGGGTCCTTCGACTGCGAGCTGTTTCGCATAGCGAAGCAGCTCTCCGCTCAGGATGACACCTGAAGTTTTTCCCTGAACATTCGCTATGCGACGCCGACCGCCGCATTAATCTGCACCTTTACTTTCAGTGCCTCGCCCAGCTTGACGAAGCCGTCCAGCCAGGCCTGCGCCTCGGAGTCACCACGTTCGGCGCGTTTTCTGACCTCGCCCGCGATTCCTCGCATCATGCTGTAGTACGTGTTCTGTGCCTCCCAAAGCCGGACCTGGAACGGCAGGGTGAGGACCAGAGCAATAGTTTCCTGCAATCGCTGCAGCAGTGCTGGCTCCATGGGATTGGCGACGAAGTGCGTGAATAGCCGCTCTATGGTGCGGCGCAAGGCAAATTCCAGAGTCACCGCGTCGGGGGTCACGCCGGTGCGCGTGATCTCCTCCAGAATTTCCCGGGATTTCTTAAGGTCCACTTCGTCCGCCGAAAAGACATCGAGCAGGTCCGAATTCAGCGTGAAATCCACCGCCAGCCGGAAGCGTCTGGGCAGCGGTACGCCCAGGTCGGTCACGAAGCGGATCAGGCGCGCATGTTCGTCGTGAAAATTGCGATACATGGCGCGGGCCTCGTTGGTCGCTTCTTCCAGGATGATGGCAAGTATTTTTCTCTGCTCATCGCGAAAGAGCAGGCGCAGGGTGTAAGTGCCGGAACTGAAGTTCTTGTCGATCAACCGCACCAGTTCCGCCAGGTCGCCGCTCAGCAGCGCATGGTCAAGCTCCTGGTCGAGAGTGCGGTAGGCCTCGCTGCCCTGAAATTTCCGCACTCCTCCAATCACGCTATGGTCCGCGAGATACAGCACTCCAAAGGTGACCTGGTCCGACTCCCATGTAATCTCCGAGGTGACGCTGGCCTGTCCCAGCACAGCCCGCAATTTTCCCTGCCGCGATGACCGGTAGTCCAGCTTTTCAACGTCGTAGCAGTAAATGCGGGTGTTCTGTCCGTATTCCTCGAACAGAGAGCTGACGGCATAGTGGGCGCCGACCTTCTCCAGGTCAACCATCGCGGGCTGGACGTAACTCTCGTAGATAGATCGTCCATCGCCCTGTTCGGGAAGATTGCTGTGTGCCTTCGCCAGTAAGTCGAGAAATGGCGTGGACAGGTCCTCGGAGAATAATTGCCCGGCCAGTTGCAGGGCGCGGCCCGCATACTGAATCACCTGCACCGTTTCTATTCCGGAGAGGTCGTCAAAGAACCATCCGCAGCTGGTGTACATCAGCATCAGGTAGCGCTGCAGTTCAAGCAGTTTCAGCCCAGTTATGGTTTCTGATTGGGAAAGCTCCCGTTTCGCCTGTCTGGTCATGAAGCGGATTATGTTCTCGCGCGACCGGTCGAGCACCACGTCGATATAGGCATCCCGCGTTTGACCGGGATTTTCGAAAATCTTTTTGGCCTCGGCTTCATAGCGCGGCGCGGCGGTGTCGCGCAGCCAGTCGAAGGCTTGCCGCAAGGGCGCTCTCCACTGCTGGTTCCATCCGGCATGTCCCCCTGAATTGCAGCCGCAATCACTACGCCAGCGTTCAATCCCGTGAGCGCAACTCCACGAGGTATTGCCGATGATCTTGGCCTCCTGCGTGGGCGGATGCTTCTCCAGATATTCCGCGTAGTTGGTCAGGCGCGCCACCTGGCTGGTTTCAATATTGTGCAGGGCGAACGCCAGGGCCATATCGCCATAGGCCCGGTGATGCCCGTAGGTTTCGCCGTCAGTGGCGATGTGAACCAGCTGGGGCCAGGTTCTGGCATCGGAAAATGCCCCCAGAAGGCGGTCGGAGAATCGCCTGCCGTCGGCCAGCAGATCCTCAAAAGCAATGGCGCGCGAAATAGGGCCATCGTAAAAAAACACGCTGATGCTTCGTCCGGAGGTCATGCGCACCGTGTAAGCCATGGATGGATCAACTCTGCCGCCATCCACCTTGCGCCATGCCCGTCCGCCCAGCGGCCTTACCCGTCCCGCCTGGTAAGGGGAAAGAATCGTGAACTTGATCCCCAGCTCAGTCAGCACTTCCAGGGTTTGCAGATCGACCGCAGTTTCGGGCAGCCACATGCCCTCGGGATGACGTCCGAACCGTTTTTCAAAATCGCGTATGCCCCAAAGGATCTGAGTGTATTTGTCCTGACGGTTGGCCAGGGGAAGGATCATGTGGTTGTAGGCCTGGGCCACGGCCGAACCATGACCGGAGAAAAGTCGCTGGCTCTCGCGGTCAGCCGCCAGGATGGCTTCATACACCGCCGGACTCTTCTCCTCCATCCATGAAAGCAAGGTGGGACCAAAGTTGAAGCTGATCTTCGAATAATTGTTGACGATCTGAAGAATTCTGCCATCGCCATCCAGAATTCGCGACGCGCTGTTGGGGGCATAGCATTCCGCCGTGACCCGTTCGTTCCAGTCATGGTAGGGATAAGCGGAATCCTGGTATTCAACCGCTTCCAGCCACGCATTTTCCCGCGGGGGCTGGTAGAAATGCGCGTGTATGCATACGTACCGTTCCATCAAATCTCCGGATTGTCGCCTCGTACACGCGCGACGCGGGGCGAGTAAGGCAATCTAGTGGATTTTCTTTCTATGGTCTTGGTGCATCCGCAGCCTACTGCGATTGTTCCAGCATCCTTGGAACCGTCACTGCTGCCGTTCAATACAGGTTATCAGCAAGGCTCGCAAATTTGATGCTGCATATTCATTTCCGCCCCCGCACGACCGATGCTATCTGTTTATACTTCAATCGGGCGTGCAGCAGGCGGCATCTTCAGCCGCATTCCGTTGCAATATCAGATTACGATCGAGGGATTGAGTGAATCGCAGAGCTTCACTAGAACCGGCGTATGTTCCCTGTTCGACTTATCGCCTTCAGCTCAATCTGCGCTTTACGTTTTCCCAGGCCGCGGCCGTAGTTTCGTATCTGCACGATCTGGGAATCACGGACTGTTATACCTCCCCGTTCCTGATGGCCCATCCCGGCACCATGCACGGCTACGACGTCACCGACCATACTCGCTTCAATCCGGAAATTGGCTCGGAAGAACAGTTCACCGAATTCGCCGAACGCCTGCGGCAACGCGGCATGGGCCTGCTGGTGGACGTCGTGCCCAACCACATGTGCATTACGCATTCTTCCAATCTGTGGTGGTGGGATGTGCTGGAAAACGGGCCCAGTTCGGATTATTCCCGCCATTTCGATATCGATTGGAACCCTCCCAAATCCGAACTAGCCAACAAAGTCCTGTTACCTTTTTTGCCCGACCAGTTTGGCCTGGTTCTCGAAAGTCAATCCATTCGCGTTCTGTTTGACGGTGGCGGATTTGTTCTGGATTCTCTAGGCACCCACTTTCCTCTGGCTCCGCGTTCGTGGTCCCCCCTGCTGGAACGCATTCTGGTGAAGGCGAAGGAAAGGCTTACCGACACCGAGGGTCATGTGCTGGAACTGGAAAGCATTCTCACCGCTATCTCTCATCTCCCGCTGCGTGAGGACACTGACCTGCCCAAAGTCCGGGAGCGACAGCGCGAGAAAGAGGTCATTCGACGGCGCCTGGCCGCCCTGGTCGAGGACAGTGATGCCGTGCGCGCTTGTCTGAAAGAAGTATTGACCATCATCAATGGCAGCAAAGGACAGCCGCACAGTTTCGACGCTTTGGAGAAGATCCTGGATGACCAGGCCTATCGATTGAGTTTTTGGCGGGTTGCCTCCGACGAAATCAACTATCGGCGCTTTTTCGACATCAACGACCTGGCTGCAATCCGGGTAGAGAGTCCGGAAGTATTCAGCATCGTGCACCGCATCCCGTTCGAACTGATACAAAAATCACTGGTGTCGGGAATCCGGATCGATCATCCCGACGGGCTGTTCGACCCGCTGCGCTATTTCGAGGACCTGCAGGCCCAGGCGCCGCTGTCCGGGCAAATATCCGCGGACGGCGCTGGCCACGGCGTCCGGCGCCGTCTTTATCTTGCCGCGGAAAAGATTCTGGTGGGCAACGAAGAACTGCGGCCGGGCTGGGCCATCGAGGGCACCACCGGCTACGGCTTTCTGAACCTGCTCAACGGGCTTTTCGTGGACGCCATCCAAGGCGCATTTTTTTCAGCGGCTGTACCGCAAGTTTACCGGGTGGTCGCAGAGTTACGCTGACCTGATCTACGAGAGCAAGCGGTTGGTCATGCAGGTTTCGATGTCCAGCGAACTCAACGTGCTTTCGCGCCGCCTGGACCGTATTTCCGAGCAGCATCGCCGCTCCCGCGACTTCACTCTGGAGAGTCTGCGTGACGCGCTGCGCGAAGTGATCGCCTGTTTTCCCGTGTACCGCACCTATATTCGCAGCGACACCCAGCATCCCGACGAGCAGGACGAACGCTATATCCGCAGTGCCATCAAGACCGCGAAGCGTCGCAACCCGGCCACCAGCGGATCGGTTTTCGATTTCGTCCAGGACCTGCTGCTGCTCCAACGATCCCGACAGCATCAGTGACGCCGACCGCGCCGAGCGCCGCCTGTTCGTGATGCGCTTCCAGCAGCTCACCGGCCCGGTGATGGCCAAGGGCCTGGAGGACACCGCGTTCTATCGTTACTGTCCGTTGCTCTCGCTCAACGAAGTTGGCGGATCGCCGGACAGGTTCGGGGTTGCCCTGGCTCACTTCCATACGAAAAACCTGGCCCGCCGTCAGTCCTGGCGAAATGCCATGCTGGCCAGCTCCACCCACGACACCAAGCGCAGCGAAGACGTGCGGGCGCGAATCAATGTGCTTTCGGAAATGCCGGCGGAGTGGTACCGGGCCATCCGCACCTGGCAGCGGTTGAACGAGGAAAAGAAAATCCAGGTGGCCGGCGAAAGCGTGCCCAGCGCGAACGAGGAGTATTTCCTGTATCAGACTCTTCTGGGCGCATGGCCGCTGGCGCCCATGGACAGCGCGGCGCGCGCGGACTTTCTCGGCAGGATTCATACCTACATGGAAAAGGCCCTGCGCGAAGCCAAAGTCAACACCAGCTGGATAAATCCCAATACGGAATACGAAGCCGCGGTCCACAGCTTTCTTGACAGCATCCTGGACAGCGCGGCCGGCAAGCCTTTCCTCGACCAGTTTGCTCCCTTCCAGGCCAGGATCGCGAGGGCGGGAATGTTCAATTCGCTTTCTCAGACCCTGCTGAAGATTACGACTCCAGGTCTGCCCGATCTCTACCAGGGAACGGAAGTCTGGAACTTCAGCCTGGCCGATCCCGACAATCGCCGCCTGGTGGACTACGAACATCTGCAGGCGATGCTGGCGCAGCTTCACTCCGCTGAGTCCGGGGGCCGTGCCGCGCTTGTCGATCGCTTGCTGGCCAACCCCGCGGATGGCAGTCTGAAGCTTTACGTGACCCGCTGCGCGCTGCGCTTTCGCCGCGAGCAACGCTCCCTGTTTGCCCAGGGAGGCTACCTGCCCTTGCGTGCCGCGGGAGAAAAAAATCGACACTTGGTTGCCTTCGCCCGTTCTTTCCGTGGATCCACGGTTCTGGTGCTGGCCGGAAGGTTCTTTGCTCAGCTTGAGGCGGATGTCCGCCTCCCCGTCGGTGCCGAAACCTGGGGAGATACGGAAGTCGTCCTGCGCAAGCAGCTTCCTGCCGGCCAGTATCGCGACGTATTCACCGGTAAAAGCGTGGCTTCGGTTCCGCGAGATGGAGACTTCGCCCTCCCGGTCGCTGCCGCCTTTGCGCACCTGCCGATTGCCATGCTGGTACATGTTGAGGGCAAGGTCGAGGGCCCCGCGGATGTCGGATAGGTCAACTCACAAACCATGGGAGCTTCGCTTCGGCGCCTCGGTGCGTGACGGCAACAGTGCTGAGTTCCGGGTATGGGCGCCGAACCTGACGAACCTGTCGGTTCGCATCATGGGCGGAAACCGCAGGAGAACACCCGCGTACGATTCCTATGAAGCAGTCGTCCGACTCGGAGTTTGCGGCGACCGTTTCCCAGGTCGGCGCCGGCGCGGATTACTATTTACGTGCTCGATGGCGAGCGCGAACGTCCTGACCCGGTTTCGCGCTGGCAGCCGGGCGGCGTGCACGGTCCTTCCCGAATTGTCGATCCCGCATCGTTCCGCTGGTCCGACCAGGGTTGGTCTGGAATCCCTCTGAAAGATTTCATCATCTACGAACTCCACACCGGCACGTTTACCCGCGAAGGGACCTTTGAAAGCGTGATTCCGCGCCTCCCCTACCTGCGCGATCTCGGCATCACCGCGATTGAAATCATGCCGGTCGCAGAGGTTCCGGGAACGCGGAATTGGGGATACGACGGCGCCAGCCTCTACGCGCCCCAGTCTTCTTACGGTGGTCCCACCGGTCTGAAGAAGCTTGTGGATGCCTGCCACCAGCACGGGCTGGCGGTCGTGCTGGACGTGGTTTACAACCACCTCGGTCCGGAAGGGAATTACCTTCCCGAGTTTGCTCCCTGCTTCACCGATGCTCATCACACGCCGTGGGGAAAGGCCATCAACTATGACGGGCCGGAGAGCGACGGCGTCCGCCGCTTCATCATCGACAACGCCCTGTACTGGCTCACGGAATACCATGTGGACGCGCTTCGCCTGGACGCCATCCACGGCATCTACGACTTCGGCGCTCGCCACATTCTCGACGAACTGTCGAGGGCATTCCAGGACCAGGCGCGCTGCCTCCAGCGTCAGGCCTGGCTGATTGCCGAGAGCGATCTCGAAGATGTCCGCATTCTCAATCCCCGGTCAGCCGGAGGGTACGCGCTCGATGCGCAGTGGCACGACGATTTTCACCACGCGCTTTATGCTCTGCTCACCGGCCAGAGGGAAGGCTTCCTGATGGATTTTGGCGCCATCGCCGATCTGTCGAAATCCGTCACGAACGGTTTTGTTTTCGACTGGAAATATTCCCGCTATCGCGGCCGCCACTTCGGCAGCTCCTCGAAGGACCGGCCGGGTGAGCAATTCGTGGGCTTCATTCAGAACCACGATCAGATCGCCAACACCAGCCGCGGCAAACGCCTCTCAACCCTGGTTTCCGCCGGAGAACAGAAGCTGGCGGCGGTGCTTACCTTGTGCTCGCCCTTTCTGCCGCTGCTGTTCATGGGAGAGGAGTACGGAGAGACGGCGCCCTTTCTCTACTTCACCAGTTTCGACGATCCCGGCCTGGCCGCCGCGGTTACTGAAGGACGAAAAAAGGAACTGGGGACACACTACTCCGCCAGCGAGTTCGCCGATCCCCAGTCCCGGGACACCTTCGAGCGCTGCAAATTGGACTGGTCGAAGACCGCAATTTCTCCGCACCGGGAAATTCTGCGTCTCTACCGCGATCTGATCTCCTTGCGCAAGCAGCATCCCTCTCTGGCCAACTGCCGTAAGGACCTCACCGAGATCAAGTTTGATGAGCAGGCCAAGTGGCTGGTGATGAAGCGATCCGATCCTTCGGGCAGCGAGGCCCTTCTGTTTTTTAATTTTTCCTCCGAAGCGCAGAGCATTCCAGCCGCAGTCGGCGCCCACTCCTGGAGGCTGGCATTGTGGACCGGTGACGCGGTGTACGGAGGCAGTCGCGATCCCACTCCGGTCGACCATCTCGCCCCGGATTCGCCGGCCCGGCTGTCACTGGCGGGATTTACCGCCGCCATCTTTGTTGGTTGATGCCTGGGTTGATGCCGAGGGAAATATCGAGCCTCGACATTCTCGCCGATGGGTATCTCATCTGGCTCACCCTGTTCCATGGAGTAGCGAAGGCCCGGCGCACTCCGGCATGGCATGTGATAGATTTTAGAAACGGGCCCAAAAGTCTTTGTTTTCTCACTCCGACGGGTTCTGGATGTCCTCACCTGTCTCTGAACGGCTGGCCCCGCAACTCTATTCAAGGAGGTCGGTAAACGCGAATGACGGCTGAAGGCAGCAACGTCATCAAACCGGCCTTTCCTCGCCGCGTGGTCATCGAAAATGTCCAGCCGCAAATCGATTGCGGCCGCTTTCCCATCAAGCGCATCGTGGGCGATCGCGTGAAAGTGACCGCCGACATCTTCACCGATGGACACGAAATTCTGCACGCTGTTTTGCGCCACAAACCCGCCGCCCATCCGGACTGGGAAGAACTTCCCATGGAGCCACAGCCCAATGATCTTTGGCAGGGAGAGTTCAGTGTGACGACTGAGGGCCGTCATCTTTATACCCTGCAAGCCTGGACTGACCGCTTCCAGTCCTGGAGCCGCGACCTGGCAAAAAAGTTCGAAGCCGCGCAAGACATATCCGTGGACATCCTGACTGGAGTTCAACTGATCGAAGCAACCGCCGCCCGGGCTGCGGGAAAAGACCAGATTGCGCTCGCCGCGGCCGCCGCCGAGCTACGCAAGTTGTCCGCGGGGAACATTCCCGCTGCCGTGGAAAAATCATCGAGCCCGGAGTTGAAAGCTCTGATGCTCCGGCACGCGGACCGCCGCCGCGCCACCACCTATGGCAGGGAACTGGCGGTGGTGGTCGATCGCGACCGGGCCCGTTTCAGCTCCTGGTATGAGATGTTCCCGCGTTCATCCTCCCCTCAACCTGGGCGCCACGGAACTCTGCGCGACTGCACCAACCGGCTCGACTACGTTGCCGGCATGGGCTTCGACGTTCTCTACCTCCCTCCGATTCACCCCATCGGCCGGGTGAATCGCAAGGGAAAAAACAACGCCGAGAAGGCCCTGCCCGAAGATGTAGGCAGCCCATGGGCCATCGGGGCCAGGGAAGGCGGTCACAAGGCGATCGATCCGCGGTTAGGGACGCTCCAGGATTTCAAAGAGCTGCTGTCGCGGGCCAGGCAGTTGGGCCTGGAAGTCGCTCTCGACCTGGCCTATCAATGCGCGCCGGACCATCCTTACGTACAGGCGCACCAGGAATGGTTTCGGATGCGTCCCGATGGCACCGTGCAATACGCTGAAAATCCTCCCAAGAAATATCAGGACATTTACCCCATCGATTTTGAGACCGGTAAAAGCCAGGAGCTGTGGGAAGAACTGGAAAGCGTGGTGCTCTTCTGGATCGGTCAGGGCGTCCGCATTTTCCGTGTCGATAACCCGCACACCAAGCCCTTCGATTTCTGGGAATGGATGATCACCGACATCAAGAACCGGTATCCCGATGTCCTGTTTCTCGCGGAAGCTTTTACTCGTCCCAAGGTAATGTATGAATTGGCCAAGCTCGGGTTCACCCAGTCTTACACTTATTTCTCCTGGCGCAATGCCCGGCAGGAGCTTACGGAATACTTTACGGAACTCACGCAGACCAGTGTTCGCGAGTATTTCCGCCCCAACCTGTGGCCCAATACTCCCGACATCCTTACCGAGTTTCTGCAGCAGGGCGGACGTCCGGCCTTCATGGCTCGCCTGGTGCTGGCTGCGACTCTCGGCGCCAACTACGGAATTTACGGGCCCGCTTTTGAGCTGGGCGAGCACCTCCCGGTGCGTGAGGGGAGCGAAGAGTACCTCGACTCGGAAAAGTACCAGGTCCGCCACTGGAATCTGGACGACCCGTCAAGCCTGGCGGAACTGATTACCAGGGTGAACCAGATTCGCCGCGAAAACCCGGCCCTGCACCGCGACTTGAGTCTGCGTTTTCACCCCTTGGACAACCCCCAGATCATCGCTTACAGCAAGACGAGTGAAGACCTGCTGAACATCATCGTCGCTGTCGTCAACCTGGATCCCTACCACATGCAGGCCGGCATGGTCGATTTACCCCTGGACGCCTTTCATCTCGACCCGGGCCAGCCTTATCAGATGCATGATCTGCTGACCGACGCCAAATATGTGTGGCGCGGCCCGCGTAATTATGTCGAACTCAATCCGCAGCGCCTGCCCGCCCATATCTTTTGCATCAGGCGGCGTGTGCGCACCGAAAACGGCGTCGATTATTTTGTTTAACTGGCATTGAAGCGCAGGAGAGAATCGCCTTGCCCATGTCTCAGGACCCGCTCTGGTACAAAGACGCGATCATCTACCAGGTCCACGTGCGCACATTTTTCGACACCAATGCAGACGGCATCGGCGATTTCCGGGGTCTGGCGCAGAAGCTCGATTACCTGCAGGAATTGGGCGTCAACGCCATCTGGCTGATGCCGTTCTTTCCCTCGCCCCTGCGCGACGACGGCTATGACATCGCGGAATACAGGTCCGTCCACTCCAGTTACGGCAATCTGGACGATTTCAAAGCTTTTCTTCAGGCCGCCCACGAGCGCAGCATCCGTGTCATCGTCGAACTGGTCCTGAACCACACTTCCGATCAGCATCCCTGGTTCCAGGAGTCGCGGAAATCCAGGGACAATCCCAAAAGGGACTGGTACGTATGGAGCGATACGGACGCCAAGTATCAGGGCGTTCGTATCATTTTCGTGGATACGGAACTCTCGAACTGGGCCTGGGATCCGGTGTCCAAGGAATATTACTGGCACCGCTTCTTCAGTCATCAGCCCGATCTCAACTATGACAACCCGGCTGTCCGCGAGGAAATGTGGAACGTGATGAAGTTCTGGGTGGAACTGGGAGTGGACGGCTTCCGGCTGGATGCGGTCCCCTACCTGGTCGAACGCGAAGGCACTTCGTGCGAGAACCTGCCCGAAACCCACGCGGTCATGAAAGAATTACGCGCCAAACTTGACCTCCACTATCCCGGCAAGATGCTGCTGGCCGAGGCCAACCAGTGGCCGGCTGACTTGCGCGCCTACTTCGGCGAGGGCGACGAGTTTCACATGGCATTTCACTTCCCGCTGATGCCCAGGATGTTCATGGGCCTGAAGCTGGAGGACCGTAAGCCCATCACCGAAATTCTCAAGCAAACCCCGCAGATTCCCGGGCCCTGCCAGTGGTGCCTGTTCCTGCGCAACCACGACGAACTGACCCTGGAAATGGTCACCGACGTGGAGCGCGATTACATGTACGACCAGTATGCCCGCGACAAACACATGCGGATCAACGTCGGCATCCGCCGCCGGCTCGCGCCCCTGCTGGACAATGATCGCCGCCGCATTGAGTTAATGAACGGACTGCTGCTGTCCCTGCCCGGCACTCCGATCATCTATTACGGCGACGAGATCGGCATGGGCGACAATATTTATCTGGGCGATCGTAATGGGGTCCGGACCCCCATGCAGTGGGAAGGCGGCTGGAACGGCGGTTTTTCCTCGGCGGATCCCGAAAGCCTTTATTCGCCCCTCATGCTCAATCCGGTTTATGGCTATCAGGCGGTGAACGTCCAGTCCCAGAAGCGTTTCGACCACTCGCTTCTCTCCTGGATGAAACGCATCATCAAGATACGCAAGTCCACTCCGGTTTTTGGCCGGGGTTCGATCGAGTTCTTCTATCCAGCGAACCATCGCATTCTGGCCTACGTCCGGCAGTGGGAAAAAGAGTCCATCCTGGTGGTGAACAATCTTTCCAGCACCGCCCAGGCGGTGGAACTCGATCTGCGCCAGTTCAAAGGGAATATCCTGATCGAGATGTCTGGCCGAAACATTTTTCCCCGGGTCGGGGAGTTGCCTTATCTGCTGACCCTGGGCCCATACCAGTTTTACTGGTTCCGTCTGCGCAAGATCTGAAGATCGTCAGGCAGGAATTCTAACGGAGGCGCGAGTTGGCCGAGGAAAGCATTCTGACGGATGAGTTTCTTCGCCAGTTGATCGATGTCGGTGAGGCTGACGTGCTTGTAGGAGTGCCCACCTACAACAATGCCGCCACCGTCGGTCAGGTGGTGCAAACCATCCGCGCCGGCCTGCTGAAGTATTTTCCCCGGGAACGCGCGGTCATTGTGAATGCCGATGGCGGCTCGCGGGACCAGACCCCGAATCTGGTCCGCGGAGCTTCGATAAACGATATGCAGCACTCCACCGACCTGAACGCCTTACGCACCTTGCACAGCATCAGCGCGGAATATGCGGGAGGTCCCGCCACTGGCACCGCCCTGCGCACCATTCTGGCGTCGGCGGAACTGCTGCGCGTCTCGGCTTGCGCCGTCGTCTCTCCCGAATCCACCACCATCGAGCCGGAGTGGATCGAGCGCCTGCTGCGCCCGGTGTACCAGGGGAATGCCGATTTTGTGACTCCGCTCTACCGCCGTCACAAGTTTGACGGATTGCTGATGACCAACCTGGTCTATCCCATGACCCGCGCCTTTTATGGCAAACGCGTGCGCGAGCCTTATGCCTCGGAGTTCAGCTTCTCCGGCCCGCTGGCCAGTCATTTTCTCACCCAGGAAATCTGGGTCCACGAAGTCGGTCACACCGGTACCGAAATCGCATTGACGATTTCCGCCATCACCGGGGGATTCCGCATGGCGCAATCCTTTCTCGGCGTCAAACCCCGTCTGGATACCCGCTCCGCCGACCTGGTGGACGCCATGCGCCAGACCGTGGGTGCTCTGTTCTGGTCGCTCGAAAGCAACTTCCCGCTGTGGAGCGGGAAAAATGATTCACAACCTGTTCCCACCCTGGGCGGAGAACAGGAAGTCACTTTGGAGCCGCTGCGCGTAAATCGCAAGCGGCTGCTGGACATGTTCCGCTCCGGAGTGGCTGAACTGGAGCCCGTGCTCAAGTCGATTCTTTCCCCGCCCACGCTGGCCGAGCTGCAAAGGATCGCCACTCTCGAGGAAGACGACTTTGCTTATGGAGACGAGCTCTGGGCCGTCACCATCTACGAATTCGCCGCTTCGTATCACAAGGCTGTCATCAGCCGCGACCACATCGTCCAGGCGCTGGCCCCGCTTTACCGCGGCCGGGCATTCACCTTTCTGGTCGAAAACCGGGAAGCATCAGGAGAGCAGGTCGAGCAGAACATCGAGAATTTCTGCCTGACTTGCGAACGTTTGAAGCCGTCCCTGCTGGACTTGTGGAACGGAAAAAAGTGAGGTCACCATGCGCGAAATGATTGTTCATGAATTGACTCAGGCCACGCAGGAGCTGGTCCGCGAATTCGCCCGCTTCCTGCCGCGACTGATGGTGATGCTGATCGTCGTCCTCGTGGGCTGGATGATTGCCTACCTGGTGAAGGCGATCCTGCGCAGCTTGTTGCGCCTCATCAAGTTCGACAAACTCTCCGAGGGCGCCGGGGCCACCCAGTTGCTCAACAAGGCCGCCTTACCCTCTTCCACGGAACTGGTGAGCCGCTTCGCCTTCTGGACTGCATGGCTCGGCTTCATTCTGGTGGGAGTGAGCGCGCTCGGCATCCTGGGCATGCAGGAATACGTGACCCGCTTCTTCGTTTTCCTGCCCCGATTGCTGGTCTCCCTGATTTTCCTTTTCATTGGATTGCTGGCAGCCAGCTTTTTTTCCCGCGCGGCGCTGCTCTGGGCGGTCAACACCGATATGCCTTCGCCCCGCCTGCTGAGCTCCGCGGCCCGCGTGCTGATCACCGTCTTCACCGCCTCCGCGGTTTTTGAGGAACTCGGTCTGGCCGACTCCACCATGCTCTTTGCCTTCGCCATCGTGCTGGGAGCGGTCATGCTGGGCCTGGCGATCGCGTTTGGCCTTGGCGGCCAGGACTTGGCCAAAAGATTTCTGGAGGCCCGCTTCTCGCAGGAAAAAAAGCAAGGAAAAGAACGGGAGGACGAGCTTTCCCCGCTCTAGTGTCTGTCAGGAACTGTGAGCGGACTTGTTTGCGGGAGGCTTCGGTCCTCGTGGTTTTGGGAAGGGCACGGCCTCGGTCGTGCCACCAGTATCGAAAATCTGTCGC
>CAVWSP010000032.1:0-58543 GCA_963757835.1 Terriglobia bacterium
TTGCGCTGTTCTTCTATTAGAAGACGAGTATTTAGACCGCAAGTCTCGCGCCGCAAGCGGCGGAGTGGCGCGGGCGGCCAACCTCAGGCGCTAAAGCGCGCCCAATTTTCAATAGCCTGATGGCACGACTGAAGTCGTGCCCTTCCCAAGCCCCGCGAGCTGGACGGGAGCCAATCCAGGCCGCTGCGTATGCTAGTCTGCTGGCATCTAAAGTGGAAGCGCTTGTGGACACCTCTTCAACAATACGGGTTGGCACTGCCGGCTGGTCTTACAAAGACTGGGAAGGAATCTTCTATCCGCCGGGAATGCAGCACCGGAAGCAGCATCCGCTGGAGATCCTGGCGCGCTGCTTTGACATGGTGGAGATCAACACTTCTTTCTACGGACATATCAAGCCGCATCTGGCCAAGCTCTGGGCCCGGAAAGCCGAGGCGGTCAATCCAGATTTCATGTTCACCGCCAAGCTGCATCGCTCTTTCACCCACAATCCCATGGCCGTGATGGAGCCTACTTCGGCCGCTTCCATCAAGCCCAACGATGAAGACGAGGCCCTGGCGCGCGAAGGACTGGAGGCGCTGGCCGGAGAAGGGAAGTTGGGCGCTCTGCTGATTCAGTTTCCGGTTTCGTTCAAGAACACGTCACTGAATCGCGAATATCTGGAAAAGCTGCTGCGCCAGTTTATCGAGTATCCGCGCGTGGTCGAAGTCCGCCACGATAGCTGGGAGAATCCCGATACCATCAACGACTTCATGCAGAAAAATGTCTCCTTCTGCAACATCGACCAGCCGCTGATCGGACGCTCGCTGGTGCCGACCGAGCACGTTACTTCTCCGGTGGGCTACGTGCGTCTGCACGGACGAAACTACGACCAGTGGTTTGACGCCGACACCGGCGCCGACCGCTACAACTATCTTTACAGCGAGGCCGAGCTGTCGGGATGGAAAGACAAGATCGTTCGGATCGCGGGCAAGGCCGAAGTCACGTACGTGGTAACCAACAATCACTTCGAGGGCAAGGCGGGGGTGAATGCGCTCCAGCTGAAAAACATGATCACGGGAGAGCGGGTGAAGGCGCCGGAGCCGCTGCTGAAACATTACCCTGAGCTGAACAAGATCGCAGATCCGATTTACGACGAGAGGGCGAACCCGGATTTGCCGCTGCTGGCGTAGAATGTAGGCGCGAGCGTCCTCGCTCGTGCAGCGGTAAGGCAAGAGCGAGAGTTTTAGCCTGCTGCACTCACCTTTGGAAGATTCGGAACCCACAACCAGCGATATTCCTCTGCTGTTCGCGCCAGTCCAGCCCGCACCGGGTTCTGGACCATATACTCAACTTTCGCACGAATGCTCTCCTCGCGTCGAAGCAGGCGATCAAACGATTCACGCTGCCACACCTGGCCGCTACGATTCAGCAGCGATTGATCTTGTGCGCGGAAGTGCCCCTGATGCCTTGCATGATCTCGGCGACGCCGTGGAGAGTGTCGCCGTCATATAGCGGGGTGAAGATCAAGTGAACGTGATCCGGCATCACTACGGCTCCGTGCAGATTGAGGCGGGTCCCGTTTCCCCAGGTGCAGGATTCCAAAACTATCGAGCGAGCTTCTGGAGGCAAGGTCCAGCGCAGGTGCGTGGAGAATGTTACGAAGATTGCTTTGTTATCGCCCTGATAGTGGGGCAGATGACGACGGTATTCGTACACTCGGTGCATGCGACACGAATATCACAAACTTCGGGCAGGCCGGAGGGTCCTTCGCGTCAAAGTAAAATTCTTGTTTCGTAATGGGAAAAACCCGGGGATGGCTTTGTGGTGCGGACGCACGAGCGAGGACGCTCGCGCCTACATTTATTTGGCGGCGAGTTCTTCTTTGGGGGCGTAGTGCGATTCTACGTAGTCATCGAGGATCTGGATGAACTCGGCGACGATCTTGTCGCCCTTCAGAGTGGTGAAGAGGCGGCCGTCCACGTAAACCGGGGCTTTTGGTTCTTCAAACGTTCCCGGGAGGGAGATGCCGAGGCTGGCATGTTTCGACTCGCCGGGGCCGTTCACCACGCAGCCCATGACGGCCACTTTCATTTCTTCCACGCCGGTGTAACGTCCCTTCCAGACCGGCATCTGGTCGCGCAGGTAGGATTGAATCTGCTGCGCCATTTCCTGGAAGAAGGTGCTGGTGGTGCGGCCGCATCCCGGGCACGCGGTCACTTGCGGGGTGAAGCTGCGAATGCCGAGGGATTGCAGAATCTGCTGTCCCACGCGGACTTCTTCGGTGCGATCGCCGCCGGGCGCGGGAGTGAGCGAGACGCGGATGGTGTCGCCGATGCCCTCCTGCAACAGCACGCCCAGCGCGGCGCTCGACGCCACGATGCCTTTGGCACCCATGCCCGCTTCGGTGAGTCCGAGGTGGAGGGGATAATTGCAGCGCGCAGCCAGCGAGCGATAAACGTCGATGAGGTCTTGTACTCCGCTGACCTTGGCGCTGAGGATGATCTGGTCGGGGCGCAAGCCGTATTTTTCCGCCAACGCGGCCGAATTCAGCGCACTCACTACCATGGCTTCCATGGTTACTTCACGCGCGTCCTTGGGCTCGGGCAGAAGCGAGTTTTCATCCATCATGCGGGTGAGCAGGGCCTGGTCGAGCGATCCCCAGTTCACGCCGATGCGTACGGGCTTCTGGTTTTCGACTGCAACCTCGATCATGGTGCGGAAATTGTTGTCGTCCTTGCGTCCGATGCCGACGTTGCCGGGGTTGATGCGGTACTTGGCCAGAGCGCGGGCGCACTCGGGATATTTCTTGAGCAGGATGTGTCCGTTGTAATGGAAGTCGCCGATGATCGGCACCTGCACGCCCTGCTTATCGAGTTGCTCGACGATGGGTGCGACAGCAGCGGCGGCCTCTTCGTTATTTACCGTGACCCGCACCAGTTCTGACCCGGCCCGGGCGAGGGCGGCGACCTGCTGGACGGTGGAGGGAATGTCGGCAGTGTCGGTGTTGGTCATTGATTGCACCACAACTGGTGCATCGCTGCCGATTCTTACCCCGCCGATCAAGCCGGTAACGGATTTTCTGCGCTGAATGTCTGCCATGGGGAAAACATAGTTTACCACGGGAGAAGCAAGTTCTCAGTTGCCGGTTCTTAGTTGTCAGCGTTTAAAGGATGCAGAATGAGTGGATTGCGGCGAAGGTCTTACTGGTTCGGTTACCTGGTCGCAGGCGGAGAGCAGGTCCCTCCACTGCGCTCGCTACGCTTCGCTCCGGTCGGGATGACAGAGTGTTCTTGCTGAGAGCTGACAGCTGCTTTAAGGCATTCTTCCCATTACGCTGGGCAGCATCTTGGCTACGTCGTTGTAGATGACCATGACGGCGAACAGGACCAGGAAGACGAAGGCTGCCTGGTAGATGCGTTCTTTGATGCGGAGGCTGATGTCCCGACGAATGATGCTTTCGACGAAGAGCAGCAGAATGACTCCACCGTCCATAATGGGAATTGGGAGCAGGTTAAAGATGCCCAGATTCAAGCTGATTCCCGCGGTCAGTTCCAAAAGGGGCGTCCAGCCCTTTTTGCTGGCAGCCTGGCCGGCGGCGCGTCCGATGCCGATGGGGCCCTCGATGGAGCGAATCGAAATCTTGCGCTGAATCATTTTCTGCACCAGCTCAAGGATCAGGAGCGAGCCCTGCTTGTTCTGTTCCACCGAGCGACGAAAGGCGGCCGCAAACGGCAACGACGATACCTTCATGGGAGCGCTTCCGATGCCGACGCGGTAGCGTTCATCTCCCCGGATGTTGTCCAGAACCGGCTGCACGGTGAAGGTGAGCGGCTGGCCATCGCGCTTGACGGTGATCTGGATCGGCTTGCCCTGGGTGCGCTTCAAGCTTTCGATCATGGCCGCGAGGCCGGCAATCGGCTTCCCGTCCACGTCGATGATCTCGTCACCCAGCTTCATTCCGGCCTGTTCGGCGGGCATGCCCGGCTCCAGGTCGGTGATGGGAAAACTCGATTCCTTGGCTTCCCATCCGGCGGAACCCATCTGGTTAGGGCCGTAGGCTTCGGGCACGATGGTCTTGGTCAGTATCTGGCCGCCTCTGTCGAAGGTGACTTCCAGGGGCTGGTTGGGGCTCAAAGCTTCTCGTGGGATGACCTGCTCCCAGGTCGGATTCTGGATGCCGTCGATGCGGATGATGCGATCCCCGATCTGGACGCCGGCCCTGGATGCGGGCGTGTCCTGCGCCACCCATCCAATGATGGCGGGCTCATCCAGCACCGCAGGGTACTCGTAGCGCACCATGTAAACGCAAGTCAGCAGGCCCACCGCGAACAGGATGTTCATGGCTGGTCCGGCGATGGCGATAAGGAAGCGGTGCCAGCGCGGATGCGACATGAATTCCCCGGGATCGCCGCTGCGCTCATCCATGGGGTTTTCGCCGCTCATCTTGACGTAGCCGCCCAGCGGCAAAACGTTGATGCGGTAATCGGTCTCGCCCCGGCGGAAGCCGAAGAGGCGCTTGCCGAAGCCAATGGCAAATTGCTCGACCCGGACCCCCAGGAGTTTGGCCACGGCGTAATGGCCGAACTCGTGAATCAGGATCATGAAGCCCAGAATCACACCGACAGAGAGCACCGCGATTAAGAAGCCAGACATATATGAGATTTTCCTACTCCGCTTGCATTGCGGTGGAGACCGGTCGTGAGCCCTCCGGCCTTCCCCCCATCCGCTCGACTCTTTCCTGCGCCAGCACCCGCGCGCCCGAGTCTGCTTCCAACACCTGCTCTATAGATTCCAGCTTGCCCGCTTCCGTTGCAGAGAGAACTTGCCGTATTACTTCAGGAATGTGGTTGAAGCCGATGCGGCCCTGCAGAAACGCCGCCACAGCCACCTCGTCGGCGGCGTTGAGTGCGACCGTTTTTGCGCCTCCGGCCTCCGCCGCTTCGTAGGCCAGAGCCAGACAAGGGAATTTTTCCACATCCGGCGGCAGGAATTCGAGATGTCGTAAGTCCATGACCGGGAAACGCATAGCCGACGGAATGCGATCCGGATAGGTCAGCGCATACAGGATGGGCAACCGCATATCGGTTACAGAAAACTGAGCAAGTATGCTGCCATCCACAAACTCGACCATGGAGTGAATGGTGGATTGCGGATGCACCATCACCTGCACCTGGCTGGGCGGCAAGTTGAACAAACGGCAAGCCTCGATGACCTCGAAGCCCTTGTTCATCAAGGTGGCGGAATCGATGGTGATACGCTGTCCCATTTTCCACGTGGGATGGTTCAGAGCCTGGGCCACCGAAATCGAAGAAAATTGCGACTTGGGTGTGTAAAGGAATGGCCCGCCGGAAGCGGTCAGCCAGATTCGCTCCACCTCTTCCATCCGTCCGCCGCGCAGGCACTGGTGGACCGCATTGTGCTCGCTGTCGATGGGCAGGAGAGGTTTGCCCTGGCGGCGCGCCTCGGCGGTGATCAACTCCCCTGCCGCCACCAGGCATTCCTTGTTCGCCAACCCGACCGTTTTCCCTGACCTCACCGCTTCGTAGGTGGCCTTGAGCCCAGCCACACCGACGATCGCGCTGACCACGAAATCCACATCCGGATCAGTGGCCACCCGCACGGTTCCAGATGGGCCATGCACGACCTCAATATTTTTTATTCCTGCTGTCTGCAGGCGAGAACGCAGGATCTCGGCATCGACGGCGGTCGTAATCGAAATGAGTTTGGGCTTCCAGCGCCGGGCCTGCTCGAAGGCGGACTCCACATTGCGGCCCGCGGCCAGGGCAACCACCTGGAAGCGCTCGGGATAAGTTTCGACCACGCTGAGCGTACTGCGTCCGATCGAGCCCGTGGATCCCAGGATGGCAATGCGCTTCATGAGCAAGAGTTCGGGTGGGGCGCAGCCAGGGGGGCGGCTTACTGCATCACGCGCCAAGCCGCATAGTACCACAGCAAGGGAGCGGCAAAGAGCAGGGCATCAATTCTGTCAAGCATGCCGCCGTGGCCGGGAAGCAGCGTGCCGGAATCCTTGATTCCCGCGCCCCGCTTGATCAGCGACTCCACCAGGTCACCCAGCTGCGCGGCAATATTAATCGCGGCGGAGAGCAGGATGATCGGCCAGAGGGGCGCTTTTTCGAGGGCGAACAAGCCGTCCTTTCTTTCAATAAGACGCGCATTCAGCAGCGCCGTGCTGATGGGCAGGGCGTAGTTGTAGAGCAACATGCCCACTCCGATGCTGGCGATCATCGAAGCCAGCGCTCCTTCCCAGGTCTTGCGGGGGCTGATGCGGGGCGACATCAGGTGACGACCCAGAGAACGTCCGACAAAGTAGGCAAAGATGTCTCCGGCCCACACGAGCAATAGGAGGTAGAGCAGGAGGAATGCGCCCGAGGCCTGCTCCCGAATCTGCACCAGGCACCCCAGAGGCAGGGCAATGTATGCGAAGGCAAATGCCGATGTCATGGCGGCGGGGAATCCGGTGCTGAGATCGGCGCGCCTCATGCCAATGACGAGAAAGACAAACGGAGCGACGGCGGCCACGAAGGCCGCGCTGCCGGCAAACACAGAAGTGGAGAGCAGGGGAGTATCACGCCCGGGATTCACCGCCAGGAAGAGGAAGAACACTCCGACAAAGATGTAGGTCGGCCAATGCATCGGCCTGACCTTGTAGGCCTCTGAGATCTTCAGCAGTTCCTGCACCGCCAGCAGCGCGACCAGGGCCGCGATCAGAGACACTACCGGCACCGGGGCGCGCAGCACCAGCAGCAGGACAATCGGGATCAGGACCAGCGCGGTGAGAATTCGTTTCAGTAGTTGCAAGCCGTATCAGCTCCGGCCGGTCTTGGATGGATTGGGATGAGAGCTGTGGGCATGGGCCGCGTGGTCGGCCAGCCCACCGTAACGCCGCTCACGCTTTTGATACTCCGCGATGCCTTCGAGCAGTTGCAGCCCGCGAAACTCCGGCCACAAGGTCGGTGTGACGTAGATTTCAGCATAGGCCAGCTGCCACAGCAGGAAGTTGCTCAACCGCATCTCGCCGCTGGTGCGGACCACGAGGTCGGGATCGGGCAGGTGTCGCGTGTAGAGGTTCTGCGAGACTGCGTCTTCGTCGATTTCGAGATGGTCAAGACCGCCGTTGCGGGCGGCAGCGTCCACGATCGAGCGGAAGGCGTCCACCAGTTCGGTGCGCGCGCTGTAATTGAGCGCCAGGGTCAGCACCATGCCGCTGTTACCGGCGGTTGCTTCCCGCGCCCAGGCCATCTTTTCCTGCACCGAGGGTGGAAGCTCATGCTGACGTCCGATGTATTCGAGGCGAATGTTGTTCTTGTTCAGGGTGGGGACTTCTGCTTTCAGATAGCGGCACAGCAGGCCCATCAGGAAGTCCACTTCGGTGCGGGGACGCTTCTTCCAGTTCTCCTCGGAGAAGGCATAGAGCGTCAGCCAGGGAATCCCGATGCGGGCGGCGGTTTCGACGGTGGAACGCACGGATGCAACTCCGGCGCGGTGTCCGGCCATGCGCGGCAAGTGGCGGCGGCGCGCCCAGCGTCCGTTGCCGTCCATGATGATGGCGATGTGCTTCGGGAGCCGTTCCGGATGCAGCTGTCTGTAAACTTCCGCTTCCTTGCGATCCAGCCCGGCAGGAATCGTCGATTGCAAGCTAACCTCTGCTGTTTCAAGAAGCTAACACAGGGTGACGGTGGTTGCAATAAGTGTGGGTCGGACACTCTTGTCCGACCGCCTTTGACTTTGAGTATCTCTGGGGTGTCGGTCATCGGTGGGCTGGAACGTCTTTTCGCGGTAGCTAAGCAAAAGTCAAAGGCGTCGGACAGGAGTGTCCGACCCACACAGGCCCGGGCTCTGGCATCTCGGCTGTCCCCACTTGGGTTGTGGCGTGCGTGCCTTCGCGGGCGAGTCGCCCGCGACCACGCAAGCACAGAACCACACAACTACACGAACACAACGCTACTGCGATTCTTCGGGTATGACGGCCAGTTCGAGCTTTTCCGTCCAGCGCAGGACGGTCAGGGCACTTCTGATGCCGACGCGCGCGTCGGTCAGCAGGCGGTGCAGGTCATCGACGCCGGCTACGGGTTGGCCATCGAGCGCGACGATCACGTCACCTTCGCGCAATCCTGCCTTCTGTCCGGGACTGCCGGCGGTGACCGAAATCACGACCACACCAGTTTCCTGCGGCAGGTTGTAGAAGCGCACCAGACGGCGGTGCAGGGGCGTGGTCTGGGCCTCGACGCCAATGTAGCTGCGGCGGATTCGTCCTTCCTGCAGCAGGCGTCCGGCCACGAACTTCGCGGTGTTGATTCCGATGGCGAAGCACAGTCCCTGCGCACCCATGATGGTCGCTGTATTGACGCCGACGACCTGGCCATCGGAGGTCACCAGCGGGCCTCCGGAATTGCCTGGGTTCAGCGAAGCGTCGGTCTGGATCACATCGTCGATCATCCTTCCGGAATATGAGCGCAGGGATCGTCCGAGCGCGCTTACCACGCCGGCCGTCACCGTGTACTGGAAGCCGTAGGGATTTCCAATCGCAATCGCCAGCTGTCCCACGCGAAGTTTCTGGGAATCTCCCAGGGGCGCGACGACCAGGCTGGGCGCGTCGTTGTTGGGGATATCCAGGCGTATGACGGCCAGGTCGGTGGCCGGATCGTCACCGATGGTGCTGGCGGGAAAGCGGCGGCCGTCGGCGAAGGAGATCTGAATGCGCGTGGCCTCATGGACGACGTGGCTGTTGGTGAGGATCAGGCCGTCGGGAGTGAACACGAAACCGGAGCCGCCGCCCTGCCGCTCGCGCGGCTCGCCGGAGCGGGTCTTGGCCGCCTGGGTGACGTCAATCTTTACCACCGACGGGCTGAGTTTCTCCGCCGTGCCCACCACCGCCTGCGAGTAGGCATCGAGCAAGGCGGCATCGTTTGGAGCGCCGCCGCTCGAGTTCTGGAGAACCGGCTCGGAATAATTTGTGACAGAGAAGGGATCTGCTTCCTGGTTCATGTTTGCTAGATGAAAGAAAGTTGCGCTCGGATTCACAGCTGTCATCCTGAGCGCAGGGATTGCTTTCGTTTACGAAAGCAATCCCGTAGTCGAAGGACCCCTACCCGTCAATGTGCTTCGTCAGTTCAATGGGCTGCGGCAATTCCTGGCTAGCAAGGGCTCGCGGTAAGGTAGGGGTCCTTCGACTCCGCAAACGGATTCGTTCCGAATCGGTTTACTGCGCTCAGGATGACAGGATTTACTGCTTGGGGCGCAGCTTGGTGGCTGCGGTGGGCAGAATGCAGGCCCTGGAGGCCTCGGCCAGCGATTCCTGCAGGGCCGCGCCGACTACGGAAAGCTCCTCCGGTTTCATCAGGCGTTGCATCCCCTCGAATAGTTCGCGTTCTTCCTTGCGGATGTGAGACGCCAGTTTTTCCACCAGGACCTGTAATTCCGTCACATGCAATTTGCGCGCGGCCGCGCGCGAGAAAAAATCACGCAGCAAAACGTGTCCGGTGACAAGTTCCATGACCAGGGGCTGCAGTTCTGAAAAACGTGCAGCCACCGGGAACAACTCTTTTTCTTCGGCGGCAAAATGAAAGCCGATCTCCTGCTCGAACATCTGCTGGATTTCGGCCTGCCATGCCTCGAGATCGACTCCTCCGGCCTGGATGGCGCGGTCCAGGCGCACGCATAGCGCCAGGCAATGCTGGTGCTGGTGGGACAGAGGAATCAGGTTTTTGTCACGAAGCATGCTTACCTATTTTCTGCGCGGCGCGGCCGAAGCGCAACCAATGCCGCGCCCCGGATGGTGACGCCCGTCACCTTGATTGTGCCCGTCAGTTTGATGAGGAGAACAGGGAGGCGGATTCAGGCGCCGGCGGTCACGGTCTGGGACGAAACTTCCTTGACCGCGGGTCGCAGGGTCAGCCAGTCGGTGCGGACGCTGTCCCACTCCTGGATCAATATCCCGTAGGACTCGAAGAACTGGCGGATTTGCGCCCGCTCCCAACCCACCGTTTCCTCCAGGATCGGTCCCAGAACCGCGAGGGCATTGGTGCTGAGGACGGTTCGTCGCGCGACCTGGGAGATGTGCTTGGCTTCTGAGACTGCAATAGTGAATCCGTCGCGCATTTTGACGTGCAGCATCACGTTGATGTCGGAGCTGCCATCGCCGGTATAGATGATGTGGTCCGGCCCGATCTGCAACTTGGCCTGCAACTCGTCCAGGGCAGCCACCTTGCCATAGCCGGCGGTGGCGCGCACCAGGCTTTCGATCTCGCCGGAGGCGTTGTAAACAAACTCGGTGCCGTAAATGTGGTCGCGGGGAACGATCCCCTCCAGCGCCGACTGGATCACTTCCACCGGGGACGCGGAAATCACGTAGAAGTCGAAGTGATAGCCGTCCACTCCGTGCCTGAGGACCTGATAAAGCAATTCGATATTTTCTTTCAGGCGGATGTTTTTGCCGACTTCGTACAGATGCTGCTTGCGCACTTTCTTGCGGAACTCGGGATCATGCAGTAGGAGATAAGACAGTTCCGCCCCCTGCTGCACCAGGTTCAGCTTGGCCATGCCCTGCGCCTTACGTTCAAATTCCGCAGTCGGAATGCCAACCAACTCACTCAGCACGTAACCGGAATCGTCGAACGTGAGGGTCTGGTCAAAGTCGCTGGCAAAAAGGTAACGCTTTAAAGGCTTCTCACTCATGGATATTAGATTCCACAGGAGGCCCGGAAGGCCCATAAATAACATCGATAGGAAGCATTACCAAAGTGATGAAGTTTGGGAGTGGCCGTGTAGGCGCGAGCGTCCTCGCTCGTGCCAGGGTGAGATTGGTTCACCCCAGGTACCCCGCCCTATCTCTCCAAAAGCCGGAGAGGCGAGGACGGGTACCCTCGGTTGTTGTCTGAGGGAGCGCACATATGCCTCTCGTGCCTTTACTAATCTGTGTTCAACAGTGAGAATGGATACATCGCCCCTAAGTGCACGAGCGCGGACGCTCGCGCCCACACTTGGCGGGGCAACAGGAGCAGGTTTAACTATGGCAGCTACCGGAGAACTGATCCGCCTCATCAACTACGTGGACGACATCAACACCACCCTCCGACGCATCAGCGCTTCCATCCCTGTGATGGATGCAGAGGAACGCAAGCGTCTCGCCGAAAATATTCGTTCCGCCAGCACCAACCTCAATTCTGTCCTGGGACAACTGGAAAAGGGGCAGTAGTGGCCGAGGTCCAGACCATCGCCGTCATCGGCGCTGGCCGGGTGGGCCGAAGCATCGCGCAAGTGGCGGCCAGGGGCGGCTACCGGACGATTTTGGAAGATCTGTTGCCTAACGCCTTGCGCCGGGCGGAGACGGAAATTCGCCTGCAACTTGACCGGGCGGTTGCATCGGGCAAAGTTTCCGCCGCCGACGCCAATGCCGCATTCTCCCGTCTGGAATTTGCCGGCAGTGTCGAAGACGCCGCACGCCAGGCCGATCTGGTGATCGAAGCCGTCCCGGAGGAACTGGAATCGAAGATCGAGATCTTTACCCTGCTGGATAAAATCTGCCGTCCCGGCACCATCCTGGCTTCCCACATTTCCACGCTGAGCATTACCGAGATTTCCCACGTCACTTATCGTGCCCGGAATTGTGTGGGCATGCATTTTGCGGAACCGGTGGAGACCGAGAGCAGGCTGGAAATCATCCGCGGCCAGGAGACTGACGATGAAACGGTTGCCACGGTCGTGGAAGTGGGAAGGCGTATGGGCAAAGAAACCCTGGTATTGCAGGACCCCCGGGCGCAATCCGAGAGCCTGCCACTTGGCAACTGAAGATTGACAATGTGGCAGTCAGTTGTTTAAACTCCGATGATGGGTGATGTGGGATTAAACCGGGCAGCCGGCAGGTCTCGGCCGGGCTCGTCGCGCCGATCGCAACGATTCCGGCTGCGCGGCAGCACGCTTGGCCTGACTGCGGCCACTCCCGGTGACCTGGTTCAACAACTGGAGCGAGGGTTTTCCTTCAAAACCCTGCAGACGCTGGAATCGCGCAGCGGTCTGGCCATGTCGCGCCTGGCGGAGATTATCGGAATTCCGGAGCGGACCCTGGCCCGGCGCAAGGTTTCACGAAAATTGACTCCGGAAGAATCGGAGCGGCTGCTTCGCATCTCCGCCGTATTCGAAGACGCAGTGGATCTATTTGAAGGCGATGTGTCCGCCGCCGTGAAGTGGCTGACCACTCCGCGCAAAGCGCTCGGCGATCGGACCGCCCTGGCTTACGCCCGGACTGAGCCGGGAGGCCGCGAGGTCGAAAACCTGATCGGACGGCTGGAGCACGGAATCTTCACGTGACCGTCGGCGCCTGGCGTATCACGAAACGAAAACACGCCCGGGATGCCTTTACCGGGGAGGGTGCGCGCGAGTTTGGCGGCCGCTGGAACAATCCTGGAACCGCCATGGTTTACACCGCCCAGTCACAATCTCTGGCGGCACTGGAGATGCTGGTTCATCTTGATTCCTCGGAGCTACTGGCGACGTACGTGTTGATCGGCGTGGAGTTCGACCAGGCACTGGTCAAGCCGGTTGACATCACAGCACTGCCCAGGCACTGGAGGTCCGATCCTCCACCGCCGGAAGTTCGGGCTGTCGGCGATGAGTGGATTCTGGCTGGAAGTTCAGCGGTACTGCAGGTGCCGAGTGCCGTGGTCCCGGGAGAAAGCAATTTCCTGCTGAATCCCGCGCATGGGGATTTTCCCAAGCTGCGTTTTGGCAAACCCCTGGATTTTTACTTCGATCCTCGTTTGGCCGGCCACCGGTAAGCGGAGGCGTGGGGCGGACACTCTTGTCCGCCGCCTTTGAAGTTGTTTTTGACTTGGACTTCGGGTGTATGGCCGGCGACTCAAAATCAAAGTTGCGGTCAGACCCACGTCAAAATCAAAATCAACTTCAAAGGCGTCGGACAGGAGTGTCCGACCCACACCAACAAAACCTCTTACTTGTTGATGTCCTGCTTGGCCTCGAGGCGCTTGGCGAAGGCTTGTAACGGTTGCTTTTGGCCCTCTGGCGCGCCTGCCACGGCGGCGTTCATTTCTTTCGTTGCGTTGGCGAAGTCGCCCTGCGCGGAATACATGCGGGACAAGCCTACGTGCACCACCCACTGGTCAGGGTTCTTCTTTGCATTTTCGCGGTAGATGGCGAAGGCCTCATTTTGCTTGCCCCCGATTTGCAGCTGGCGGGCGTAGCTGTGCATCTGGATGGCGTTGGCCATGGTGAGCGCCTTGTCACGCGTGGTTGCGGCCTCTTCTTTCCGGCCGAGGGCATCGAGTACCTGCGATTTGGTCATGAAGTTGTCATAGCGTGCTTCATTCTGAATCGATTTGTCGGAATACTGCAGCGCCTCGTCCAGATCGACCTTTTCCTGAAGCAGGTAGTTGGCGGCATCATCCCATCCCTCCCAGGTGTACTGGGCCAGCCCGCGAAGCTGGTTGTGCAGGTTTTGTTCCACGATTTCGTGGGTATTGACGCCGACCTTGAAAGGAACTGCAACCTTCTCCCATCGCAGCGTGACCACGGCAGAATCAGGATTGACATCGTCAAAGTCGTAGGTCAGGGCTTCATGAAACTCCGCGGCCTGGGGCTTCACCGTGACCCGGAGGGCGTCTTCCGCCTGGTTGTAGGTGAAGCTGCCCCAGGAAGTCGAGTTCCGGGAAAAGATGACGGTCCACTCGTTTTCTCCCGGAATCATGTGCAGGCCGTAGGTCCCCGCGGGTAGAGGCTTGCCTTCGATGGTCACTGGGTCGCTAAATTTTATGGTGGTGTTTTCGTTGGCCCCGGCGCGCCACACCTGGCCGTAGGGCACCAGGCCGCCCCAGACCTTCCGCTTGTTCACCATGGGACGGTGATAATTGATGGTGAGATCGGTGATTCCAATGCGCTGAGTGATGACGGCATGCTGGCTGGGGCGCGGCAGCTCCAGAACGAAGGACTGCGCCAGGCCGAATGACCCGAGCAGCAGCAATGCTTCCAGTACGAACAGAGGACGCAAAAGCGGTTTGAGCACGGTGCAAACCTCCCCAATCTGAGTTGTTTTTGTTGTGAAATCCGAACCCGGCCTGGACGAAAGCGAACGGTCGTTTAGACGCCTCGCCTCCGGGCTGGTTAGCACTCCCGGCGGCGGCGGCAGGGTCTTCGAAAATGGGGCTATCCATTTGTCCCCAAGGCGGTCTAAAGGACAGAGGGACAAGCGCCAAATTGTGGGAACTTGCCGGCCTGCGACGGCGTAATAAACATTGCAGGTTGGGCGGGCCGTGCCCTGTGCCGACATCAACGAACCGTTCCCCGGCTGCGAAGGCGAAACTTTATGAATGTGCTCTTTGAGATTGTTCGCCAATCCCTCGCCACCCTGTGGGCGCACAAGCTGCGGTCATTCCTGACCATGTTCGGCATTGCCTGGGGGGTGGGCTCACTGCTCCTGCTGGTGGGTTTAGGCGAAGGCTTTCGCAGTGGACAGGTGCGCAACCTGGCGAGCCTGGGCCAGGACATCATGTTCATCTTTCCGGGCAGGATCCCGGCGGTGGCGGGCAATCTCCAATCCGGCCAGACCTATCACTTTACCTACGAAGATTACGTGGCCATCCGCAAAGAAGCCCGCACCTTGCGTGCCCTGTCGCCGGTAATCAACCGCGAGGACATTCGCGCGGTGAGCGACTACGGCTCGACCAACGGCCAGGTGTTTGGAGTGACTCCGGAATATAACCAGATTCGCACCGTGCCCATGGGAACCGGCCGCTGGTTGAATGACGAGGACAACACAGAGCGCCGCCGGGTGGCGGTAGTGGGATGGGAGCTGCTGAAGAATGTTTTTCCCGGGCGCCCGGCCGTGGGCGCAACCATGCTGCTGAACGGCATTCGCTTCGATGTGATCGGGGTGCTGGCCAAGGTGGGCAAGGATGGCAACAATGGGACCAACGCCCGCATCTTTGTCCCGGTCGAAACCATGCGCAACCTGTTTCCGCTGAAGCAGCAGAACTCGGAAGGCGCGCTCTCGTTCATCAATTACCGCCCCGTGAACAAAGCCGAGCACCTGCGATCCAAAGAGGAGGTCCACCAGATCATCGCGCGGCGCCACGGCTTTGATCCCAAGCTGGAAGACGCCTTTGAAGACTGGGACACGATTGAAAACTCGCAGCGCGTGGGCAAGATATTTGACGCCATGGACTATTTCCTCGGGGTGGTGGGATTCGTGACCCTGGCCCTGGGCGCGATTGGCATCGTCAACATCATGCTGGTTTCCGTGGCCGAACGTACCCGGGAGATCGGGCTGCGCAAGGCGTTGGGTGCTACTTACAAAAATATTCTTACTCAGTTCTTCATCGAGGGCGCTTTCCTCACCCTCTTTAGCGGAGGAATCGGGCTCCTGGTTTGCACGGTCTTCGTCACTCTGCTGGCCCAGTTGCCCGCGCCGCAGGGATTTGATACGCCGCGCATTGTGCCCATGTCGGCGGTGGCGGCGATCTTGTCGCTGGCCGTCGCCGGGGTCGTGGCTGGAATTTATCCTGCCCGAAAAGCCGCGCTGCTGGCCCCAGTCGAAGCCATGAGGCAGGAGTAGCCATGCTCCACGAACTGGGGATCCAGGCCTATAGCGCGCTGCGCCATAACAAGCGGCGCAGCATCCTCACCATGCTGGGCATGGCCTGGGGGATTGCCACCGTGGTGCTGCTTCTCGCCTACGGCGCGGGTTTTGAGCGCGGCCTGTGGTCGGCCTTCCGCTCCTTCGGGACCAACCTCGTATTCGTGTTTCCCGGGCGCACGTCGCTACAGGCGGGCGGCACCAAGGCGGGAAGCGAAGTCCGTCTCACCATCAAGGATCTCGATTACATCCGCGACGAAGTGCCTCTGCTCAAACGGCTCTCGCCCGAAGTGTTCAAGCAGAGCACGGTGGCCTGGGGCACGCGCAGCGCCAGCTACGGGGTGAGTGGCGTGTACGCCAACTACGCCCGCATGCGGCGCATGGAATTCGCGGAAGGAGCGCCCTTCGGCGAAGCCGAGGACTTCACCCACGCCCGCGTTGCGTTTATGGGCGCCGACGCCAAGAAGAAACTCTTTTCCGGCCAGAATGCGATCGGCGAGAGCATCCGGGTGGACGGCATCTCGTACCAGATCGTGGGCATTCTGAAGCATGTCATCAACAACAGCGACGACAATCTGAACGAGCACATTTACGTGCCCTTCAGCGCCATGAGCGACCTGAAAGACACCTACTACCTGAATTCGGTGGTCATGGAATATGAGGGCGACAACGCCAAGGTGGTAAAAGCGCTGCGGAACTCCATGGCATTCCATCACAACTTTGATCCCAAGGACGAGCGCGCCGTCTTTGTGTTTGATGTCTTTTCCGACTTGCTTGACCTGCGCGTGATCACCACAGGCATCAAGATCATGCTCGGCTTCATCGGCCTGCTGACGCTGGGGATCGGCGGCGTGGGGCTGATGAACATCATGCTGGTTTCGGTGACTCAACGGACCCGGGAGATTGGCGTCGAAAAAGCCCTGGGGGCGCATCGCTGGCACATCCTTTTCCAGTTCCTCGCGGAAGCCATGGTCATCACGGCGCTGGGGGGATTGCTGGGCGTGGCGTTTGCCTACCTGGTCTCCTGGTCTGTCCCCTCGCTGACCCTGTGGAGCGCATTTCAGGAAGGCGCCGAGGAGGGTGATATTCACCTGACCATTGATGCTGCCACTTTGATCTGGTCCACCGGCATTCTGAGTCTGGTGGGAATCGTGAGCGGCATGCTGCCCGCCATTAAAGCGGCGAAGCTCGATCCTATCGAAGCCCTGCGATACGAGTAAGGCTTCGGACCTCGGACCTCGGGCGTCGGACCTCAGACCCCAAAAACTGGAACCAGAATCGCTTCATCAAGAGGCGGGCGAGGGCGTCCGCCCCACACACGATAGAATCATTGGGTGACCGATCCGAACCCGCGGCTGGAACGTGTGCTGGCGCAACTGAAACTTTACGAGCACCCCCTGCTCGATTTTTCTGCGCGGGCCAAGGGCGAGGCGGTGGAAGTCATCATCCAGTTCAGAAATCCGCCGGTCCCAGTGCATACATATTATTTCGAACTTCATCCCCGGGACCTTGATCACGCTCAGTTCGAGTGGGGATTTCAGCGGCAGCTCTATGACTGCCTGCACGATTACATCGTCGAGATGTTCATCCGCACGCCCCAGGATCGGGCGGAGCGCCAGCGAAAGGGCCTGTGAGCCTGCGCCAGATCATCGAACAGGAGATTAGCGAGCGGGGGCCCATCCCGTTTTCACGCTACATGGAGTTGTGCCTCTACCATCCTGAGCTGGGCTACTATTCGCGCAATGCGGAGCAATTCGGCAAGGCCGGAGATTTTTATACCTCGAGTGATGTGAACGCGGTTTATGGACGTCTGCTGGCACGGCAGTTTGACGAAATATGGCGGACGCTGGGCTCACCACCGCAGATTGAGATCCTGGAACTCGGCCCCGGGCGCGGATTGTTCGCGCTCGATGTGCTGACCTGGTCGGAGCAGAAGTTTCCTTCTTTCTTTAAGGCGCTGCAGTACTCCCTGGCAGAACGCTCACCCAAATTGCGAGAGCGGCTGCGCGGCGTGCTCACCCGGTTTCTGGAAAGCGGGAAAGCTTCGTCGGTTTCAGAGCGTGCCAACGAAGGCCTGCAGGTGCGCAAGCCCTGGTTCCCGGATGCAGCAGCCGGCTCGCCTGCTCTCCGGCCTTCCCGCGACGCTGCCGATAGTTTCTACTTTCCGACGGAGAAGACGCAGCTGGGCGCGGCTCCGCCCGTGCCAGGCAATGCCATGGACGAGCGGGCCCTGGCCCCCGAAGTCCCGGTCATCGTGTTCGCCAATGAATTCTTCGACGCTCTGCCGGTGGAGATAATCAGCGCTCAGGGTTCGCTTCGCATCTCGAGTGAAGGAGGCCGCTTCGTCGAACTCTGGGTCCCGTCCTCCGCTGAAGAATTGGAATTTATTGACCGCTACGGAGTTCATCCCGAGGCGGAAGAACGAATCGAAGTCCCGCTGCTGGTACATCGCTACATGGCGCGCCTCGCGGCATCCATGGGCAAAGGCATGATTGTCGTGGTGGATTATGGCTACACTCGCACCGAGCAACTGGCCGGGCGCCACCGTGGAACCCTGATGGCCTACCGGCAGCACTCCGCTGCTGCAAATCCCTACGCGGCTCCGGGCGAGCAAGACCTCACGGCGCACGTGAACTTTACCGCTCTCGCCGCCGCGGCGGGAGAGAATGGCATGCAGGTGCAACCGCTTCTTACCCAGTCACAATTTCTGATGGGTATCGGAGAAGCGAATCAATTTGCGGATGCCTTCGAAGAGTGCCGCCTGCCCCAGGAGCGCGCCAAAGTCGCCTTGCAGCTCAAGCACCTGGTAACGCCCGCCGGGTTGGGCGAAAACTTTCACGTGCTGGTGGCTTCCAAGGGGATTGACCCTGAGCGAATAGCGAATCTGAGCGGAATGTCTTTTGCCAAGAGCAGGCTGTAATCCAGGCATGAGCGGGAATTCTCCGGGGGATAAGAATCTTTCATACCACCAGCATGGTGCCGGGTGTCATAGCGGAACATCTATGAAACATGGGCCGAACTGCGACAGGAGTAGAGGAAATCCAGATGGAAAGTGAAGGCCGGCCAGCTTCATGGAAAATCCTGCTTGCGTTCTCGATGATCTACTTCGTCTGGGGATCGACATTTCTGGCGATCCGCGTAGGGGTCCACGAAGTCCCTCCGTTTCTGCTGGCGGCCGTGCGCTTTTTCACTGCAGGCGTGGTCATGTATGCCTGGCTGCGACTGCGAGGGACACCGGCGCCGAGCCGGCGGGAGTGGGTTGCCGCCGCCGCGCTCGGAGGGCTCATCTTCGTGGTCGATTACGGCTGCCTGTTCTGGGCCGAACAGCGCGTTCCCTCCGGCATCGCGGCGGTGGTGCTGGCCACAATCCCGGTGTTCATCACCCTGATGGAAATCATCTTTCTCAGGACGCAGAGGCTCACGGTGCGCCTCGCGCTGGCGCTGCTGGTTGGCCTGGGCGGCGTGGCGGTGCTGATGAACCATTCGTTTTCGCTCGGCGAAGCACCTGTCAATCGTGCCGGCGCTATCGCCCTGCTGGTGGCTGCTGTGACCTGGTCATTCGCTACCATCTTCACTCGCCGGCTTCCTCTACCGGCGTCGAAGCCGATGAGTGCGGCAGCGCAGATGCTCACCGGAGGAGCACAGCTATTCGTGCTGACGGCAGTCTCGGGTGAGTTCAAAGGGTTCCGGATTCAAGCGGTGTCATGGAATGCCTGGTTCGCATTGGTTTACCTGATTATCGCGGGATCGATCGTAGGCTTCACCGCGTATGTCTGGCTGCTGCATTGGGAGTCGCCGACGAAAGTGGGGACTTATGCTTACGTCAATCCCGTGGTCGCGGTGGCGTTGGGATATTTCCTGGGTGGGGAAGTGGTGGGGCCGCGGACGCTGCTGGGAACAGTGCTGGTGCTGGTTAGCGTGGTGGCGATCATAACGATGAAGAAGGCCAAGGACCTGCCCCTTTCCTCCGACCGCGGCGAGCTCATGGAAAGTACGTGTGGGGCGGACACTCTTGTCCGCCGCCTTTGAAGTTGGTTTTGCTGGTGGCTCGCTATTGCGCTGTTGAAGGGTAGGGTCCAAGTCAAAAGCGTCGGACAAGAGTGTCCGACCCACACTTGATTTGGCACTACGGGCGTGTCATCCGCTCCGGCTTCATCAACTGATCGAACTCTTCGCCGGTAAGATAGCCCAATTTCAATGCCGCTTCGCGCAGGCTGCTGTGTTCGACGTGGGCGGTGTGGGCGATCTTCGCGGCTTTGTCGTAGCCGATCTTTGGGGTCAGGGCAGTCACCAGCATCAGCGAGTTCTTGAGGTTCGCGTCCACTTTCGCGCGATCCACCTCGATGCCCTTGAGCATGTATTCGACATATCCGTGGCAGGCGTCTGTAATCAGGGTGACGGAATGCAGAAAGTTGTAGATGATCACGGGCTTGTAAACATTCAACTGGAAATTTCCTTGCGATCCGGCGAAGCCGACTGCGGCAGTTGCGCCATGGACCTGCACGCAGACCATGCTCATGGCCTCGCACTGGGTGGGGTTCACCTTGCCGGGCATGATCGACGAGCCGGGCTCGTTCTCTGGAATGATGAGTTCACCCAGGCCCGAACGCGGGCCCGAAGCCAGCCAGCGGATATCGTTCGAAATCTTCATCAGCGAGGCGGCCAGGGTTTCCATTGCGCCCTGGGCAAAGACGAGTTCGTCATGCGCGGAAAGCGCCGCGAACTTGTTGGGATGAGAGCGGAAGGGAAGTCCGGTAAGTTCAGCGATCTTTTTTGCCGCGCGCTCCGCGAATTCCGGATGCGCGTTCAAGCCCGTGCCTACCGCGGTCCCGCCGATGGCCAGATCGTAAAGTCCGTCGAGCGCCAGCTGCAGGCGCTTGATGTCCCGCTCCAGCAGGCTGGCCCATCCGCCGAACTCCTGCCCGAAAGTAAGCGGGACGGCGTCCTGCAGGTGGGTGCGCCCGATTTTGACGATATTGCTGAATTCTTTTGCTTTGGCCGCAATCGCATCGTGCACCGTCTGGATTGCGGGAATCAGCGCGTTTTTCACCCGATCCGCCGCCGCAATGTGCATGGCGGTAGGGAAGGTGTCGTTGGAGGACTGCGACATGTTGACATCGTCATTGGGATGAATCGGTTTCTTCGATCCCAGTTCGCCGCCCGCAAATTCGATGGCGCGGTTGGCGATGACCTCGTTGACGTTCATGTTGGTCTGGGTGCCGCTGCCGGTCTGCCAGATGCGCAACGGAAACTGGTCGTCGAGCTTGCCCGCGATAACTTCGTCGGCCGCCTGCACGATCAGCCTGCTCTTGTCTGGGGGGAGCTTGCCCAGGTCCTGGTTGACCAGCGCACATGCCTTTTTCAGGATGCCAAAGGCGCGGACCAGTTCCGGTGGCATGGTGTCGCGGCCAATGTTGAAGTGCAGGAGGGAGCGCTGCGTCTGCGCGCCCCAATAGACGTGAGCGGGGACGTCGATTTGTCCCATGCTGTCAGATTCGGTACGCGTCTTCGGTTTCGCGGGCGCTGCCATGCGGGGTTCCCGATTCGTTTGCTTGGATTGGAGCAACCGGGAATTATAGCGCGGACGAGCGGGCGCTACCGCTGGTCGCGGCACGTTCGCGTTCCTGGAGGCTCCTTTGCGGCCTTAGCGGTTAAAGATCTTGACCGCTAAGGACGCGAAGAAAACCCGCAAAGGACGCAAAGAAAAACCTTGCGCTATTTTGTCCCAATGACCACGTTGAAGAATGTCGGGGGCAAGGGGTGGTTTTCGACAGAGCTGTAACCTGCGTTGCGCAGCATGCGTTGATGCTCGGAAAATGTGTAAGCATCGCCGGCGGGAGTTGCCGCCAGCATCGTCAGGCTGAACTGCGCTGGGACGGGAGGGGAAACCCGATCCTCGTTGGGAACAAATTCCAGAATGACCGCGCGCCCTCCTGGCTTGAGCGCGGCGCGGACCTTGGCCAGCAACTTTTCACAGGTTGGCACGTCAAAATGATGAAGAAAATTCGTGATCATCACCAGGTCGTAGTCCTGGCCGTATTCCACATCAAAAGCGCTACCCGGAATGGTGTGGTAACGTGCGGAAACACCGGCTGCAGCAGCATTCTCGAGGGCAACTCCGAGCACGTTCGGCCAATCCACGCCCCATATCTCAGCGTTGGGGTTGTGCCGGGCGAGCGTGATCTCGAACAAACCGTGGCCTACGGCCAGCCCGAGGACCTTCCACTTCTGTCCTTCATCCGCCTTTAAGAGTTTCGCAATCATTTCCGCCGGCATCTTCATCATGGGCGCCATGCCGCGGGCGAAGTCCACCCACATGGGATGCTCGGGTTCGGTGCTGTCGTGATCGACAACCGTGCCGCCTTTGCGAACTGCAGCCGCGAGTCCCTGGAAACCCTCCATGGCCTGGGGAGCCACCAGAAACTGGATGGCATCGCCCACATAGGCGGGCGATTTCCGGTCGAGAAAAACAGCCGAGTCCTGGGTAAGGCTGTAGCTGGAAGCGTCTTTCTTGAGGAAACTCATGATCACCAGGGCATCACACAGGATGCGTATGCCACGTTCCGCAGCCTGGCAGCGGCGGGCGACGGCCGCCGCGGTCTGGTTTCCCTCGCCGATTGCTGTAAAGATTTCCAGCTGAATGGCCGCCTTCAAGGCCTCGGTCTTATGAAAAGCGGTCACCGTTTCGAAGAACAGCTGCGGGGAAGGTGGTGCGCCTGCTTGAACTCCTGGCATGATTGGCTCTCCTATGATCAGAATTTGTATTGCGACATTTTATAGCCAAAGACTCTGCCTGGGGCGGCCAGGCTGCAACGAGCCGCCCCGCATGGGCTGCATGCTAAAATCGTTACCTTTCAGGGACCGCGTAATCATGCGTGGTCCGCGGATTTATTCTGCCGAGACGAACGATTTGGTGACGAAACAGAGCTCCGGTGCGACTCAGCAGATTCCCGATACCCTTCCGCGTCCGCAGATGAAGGGCGAACCGGACACGAGCGCCGACGTGATCGTGATCGGCGCGGGGCCGACCGGGCTGGCTTGCGCCATCGAAGCCCAGCGCGCCGGCTTCAAAGTCATGGCCATCGACAAGGGATGCGTGGTCAATTCCATCTACCACTATCCCGCCAACATGTCGTTCTTCACCACGCCGGAGCTGCTGGAAATCGGCGACATTCCCTTCAGCACCGCCCACCAGAAACCTACGCGCGAGGAAGCGCTCGAATACTACCGTAAAGTCACCGAGCACTATCATCTCGACGTCCGCCAATATCAGTGGGTCAAAACTGTGACTGGGAGCGACGACGACTTTCACGTGACGGCCACCGACACTCTGGGGCGCATCTATGACTACCGCACGCGAAAACTGATTGTCTCAACCGGCTACTACGATTTGTCGAACCCGTTGAATATTCCCGGCGAAGACCTTTCCAAGGTTTTTCACTACTTTCGCGAACCGCATCCGTATTTCGATATGGATGTCGTGGTCATCGGGGGCAAGAACTCCGCCGCCATCTCCGCCCTCGATCTCTGGCGGCACGGCGCGCGCGTGACCCTGGTGCATCGCGGCGCCAAATTGCATAACCACGTCAAGTACTGGATTCTGCCGGACATCGAAAACCGGATCAAGAACAGCGAGATTGCCGCCTACTTCAGCAGTTCGGTTGTGGAGATCGGGGCGGACTACGTCGATCTCGACACGCCGCAGGGTCCGGTCCGCCTGAAGAACGATTTTGTCTTCGCCATGACGGGCTACCATCCCGACTATGATTTCCTGCGTTCGATGGGAATCGAACTCTCCGCCGACCAGTGCCGTCCAGTGTGCGATCCGCAAACCCTGGAGAGCAATGTGCCCGGCATCTACGTAGCGGGGGTGATCGTGGCCGGGTCAAGGACAAACGAGATCTTCATCGAGAATGGAAGGTTTCACGGCCGGCAGATTGCCGACCATCTGAAGCAGAAACTGTCGGGCAGGTAAGTGCTGTCCCAGGAAATAGATGGATTAGTGCCAGCGGCTCCGGTCGGGATGACTGAAACAGCAGGTCCCTCCGCTGCGCTTCGCTCCGGTCGGGATGACAATATTGATTCTGCGAAGCGCCGGGACAGAACACTAGGCGAGCGTGACGACGTCTTCCCCTAACTGCTGATTGATCAATCGAGACACCAGGACTTTGAGCCGTTCGCCGGTCCTGGACAATACAAAATCCTGTTCGGCATCTGACCAGTCAAGCTTGAAGCTGGTGGCCAGCGCGGAAATCCAGATTTGCCGAACCGGAGCATTGGGAGAGATGACGAACTTGCTGCGGTCTTCGAACGAAACATGCAGCGCGCCGGACTGGTCTTCGACTTCGATCTCGGAAGACTCCTCGGCCAGCATGAGCGCTTTCTTCAGGGATTCCAGGGCAGAGTCTGCCCGCTTGCGAAAATCGGTTTCATCAAGCATGCGTAGATTATAGTCTCGGTCGTTGGTCTTTGGTCCCCAAGGGCGGCGTCGGACGTCGGACCTCGGACGTCAGACCTCGGACCTCAGCTTCACGACCGGGTGCCCGGGGGCGACGGCTGAGGTCCGAGGTCTGACGCCCGACGTCGGGCCAACAACCAACTACCAACGACCAGCATGGACCTGCAACCCGAACGCGCATCGACATCCATCTCGCTGTCCTCGTACCTGCGGCTGGTGCGCCACAACCGCAACTTCCGGCGGCTTTGGCTGGCGCAGATCGTCAGCGAGATCGGCGACTGGTTTTATACGCTGGCGATTTACAGCCTGCTGCTGCAACTGACCGGCAGAGCAAGCTCAGTCGCGCTGGCCCTGGTGCTGCAGGTCCTTCCCCAGTTTTTCATTGGTCCGGCTGCCGGGGTGATTAACGATCGCATCAGCCGGAAGCGAGTCATGATCGCCGCCGACGTGGCGCGGATGGTGATCGTTTTCGCCATGCTGCTGGTGCGCTCCCGGTCGACGGTGTGGCTGGTCTATCCGCTCTTGTTGATGGAGACTCTGATGGCCGCGTTTTTCGAGCCCGCCCGCACTTCGGTGATTCCCAATGTCGCCGCGCGGGAAGATGTGCTCGTGGCCAACACGCTTTCCTCGGCCACGTGGTCGGTGAATCTGCTGGTCGGGGCATCGGTTGGAGGAGTGGTGGCGGCGCTGTTCGGGCGCGACACTGTATTCGTGCTCAACGCGCTTTCATTCCTGCTGTCGGCCATGCTTATTCGCGGGATGAGCTTTGAGGAACCGCATGCGCAGGCTGCAGCCCCGTTGCGCATGCGCGATGCGATTGATCTCTCGCCGGTAATCGACGGCATCCGATACGTTCGCCGGGATCGCCGACTGCTCGCAGCAGTATGCGCCAAGGCCGGCGAGCTTATGATCGGTCCCAGCTGGGTGCTCTTCACCGTCATGGGTAACGGTTATTTTCATGTGAACGTGCGTGGCATCGATCCCCAACGTACCGCCATGCTGGGCATGAGCCTGCTGCTGGGAGCGCGGGGGATTGGCGCCGTGATGGGTCCACTGTTCTCCGCCCGCTGGGCAGGTCAATCCGGCCGGCGACTTCAGCTTGGCATTCTCTTTGGCTATCTCACGATTGGGATTGGATATTTCGGCCTGGGCTGGGCGCCGAACATTTGGCTGGCGTGCGCGTGCATTGTGGTGGCGCACTGCGGAGGATCAACCGTCTGGGTTTTTTCCACGACCATCCTGCAGCTAAACACCGAGGACCGTTTCCGCGGGCGCGTGTTTTCCGCAGACCTGGGTTGCTCGATGCTGACCATCGCCGTGGGTGCTTACGTGTGCGGGATCTTTCTCGATCGCGGAGTTTCGGCGCAGGCAGTAGCGTCAGGGACCGGAATTATCATGCTTTTGCCGGCGTTATTGTGGGGCTGGGCGATGAAGGCGGACCGGGAACCACGTGGGGACAGCCGCCCTCGGCTCTCCGGCTGAGCGAAGCTCAGCTATTGGTTTGCTGCTGAAATGTTTCCAATGTCACATCCCTGCCGAGCTTCGCTCGGCCTGGACAGCCGGGGGCGGCTGTCCCCACGTGGTTATTTCGAGAGCTGGTCGATCTTGGCGGCCATGATGAAGTCGCTTTGGGTCAGGCCATCGATCTTGTGCGTCCATAGAGTGATCTCCGCCTTTCCCCAGGCGAGCAGGATGTCGGGATGATGTCCCTGACTCTCCGCGACTTCTCCCACGCGGTTCACGAAATCGAGGGCCTGCTTGAAATCCGGGAAAGTAAACGCGCGGGTGAGGTGATGCTCGTTTACGACCGTCCACTGCGGCACCAGTTGCTGGATGCGCTGCAATTCCGCGCCCTTCATTGGAGGCACGCCTCCGCGGCAGGGAACGCAGTTCTGGCTGGCAAGATCTTCCGGCATGAGTAGTTCTCCTTCTACTGCGGCGGGCGCATGTCCACCTGATTTATCGGACACTCGCGCACGCTCTGGGTACAACTTTGAAATTGAAGGTCCTTGTCCATACAGACCTCGAGGCTGACCAGCTCTCCCGCATGACAGGAAATACGAAAGGCCTGCAGTGGAGCGTGGTTCGCGTCGGAAAAAGTCTTCTCCAGGTCCGGTACGCTGAAGCGCTGTTCGTGCTCGAGATTTGGATACTGCCCCGGTACGTGCACACTCCTGAAGGCCTGCTCGACTTTTGCGAAGTAATCCTGAGCCGAGAGCCCGCTGCAGGTGCCATGTTTCTGCCATTCGTGCTGGATGAGGCCGCGGGTGGGCATGAAGTTGAGCATGTGATCGACGGTGGCGGTCGCGACCGGCGGGGCCGTCGAACACGACATGGGCGGCGCACCGCTGTTGGCTTGCGGCCAGAGGCCGTGCAGCACAAAGGCTGTGTGTCCGCCGGTTCTGCATTCGCTCGAATGGTCGGCGGGATGACCCGCGCAGTAGTTGGGCGCCCAGGAAAGGGCGAGAAGGTAATAGTCGAACTGGCCTGCGTTGGCCTCAGCGTCGTGATGGCGATGGTGGTGCCTGGCGAAGGCCGAAGGAACGGGGAAAAGAAACAGGCAGAGTAGAGCCGCGATGAGGAGAGGCTTCATAGGGTCATCGAAGATCGCTCCCACCTTTGCGCAAAAAGCGCGCAAAGATGGGGCACCCAGGGTTGTGGTTCTAGAAGGGAATATCTTCGTCGCTGATGGGGCCCGATGCCGTTGCCGGCTCGGGTTCCGGAGTACGCTGGTCGAAATTGTTTCCTCCCGAGGAGGCGCCGTGCGAACTTCCTCCGAAATCTCCGCCACTACCGGCTTCGCCGCGACCGCCCAGCAGGACCAGATCGTTCACGACAATTTCAGTCATGTATTTCTTTTGCCCGGTTTGCTTATCGTCCCAGGAGTGGGTGCGCAGACTGCCCTCGATGTAAACCTTCGAGCCCTTTTTGAGGTACTCGCCGGCAATTTCCGCGGTGCGCGCCCAGGCGGTGATGTTGTGCCACTCGGTGCGGTCCTGCCACTGACCTTCCTTGTCTTTGTAGCGGTCGTTGGTGGCCAAAGAGAATTTAGCCACCGGTGTGCCGCTGGGCGTGGCCCGGAGTTCAGGATCTTTGCCAAGATTGCCGATCAGGATGACTTTGTTGACGCTTTTACCTGCCATGAGTGCTGCTCCTTTTGCCCCTGCGCGTGGACACCAAACCGGGGAGCCTGAGAAAAAAGTGAATTCGAGGGGCTGGAACGCCACTATACCAGAATCCCGCCGGGGTGGTTGTGATGGATGAACAAGAGGGACGTCGGGCGTCAGGCGTCAGACCTCAGACGTCGGACTTCGGACCTCGGACTAAGTCCCATCTGCTTGCACCAGGGGTCTTGAAGCCGAGGTCTGACGCCCGAGGTCTGACGTCCCTCTTGGGTTATAATAGTCGCCGATGCCGGACGAACCGCTCAGGGGAATCGTCGGGATGGTGCCCGACGAATTCAAACACGAACCCAGGTCCAAGGGTCTGCTTACCGCGCGCAAAAAGAAGCCCAAAGAGCTGGCTGTGATCACGGAATGCTGTACCGGATGTGCCGGTTCGCCGGCGTGCGTGGAATATTGTCCGGTGGAAGATTGCATGTTCTGGGTCCCGGATGAAGATAATTCTCCCTTCGGCCGCATTCAGGTCGATCCCATTCTCTGCATCGGATGTAACAAGTGCACCAGCAAAGGGCCGGATGGCTCGTTCCTCGATGGCTGTCCCTGGGACGCGATCGTGATGGTGGACACGGCCGAGATCGAAAAAGAAGTCGGAGTCATGCCGTTCTAGCTGCCAAGCGGGAACTAAAACCTGACAACTGAAGTCCAAGCCCAGTCCAGTTCCTGAACGATTTCCCACGGGGGCTGAAGCCCCCAGCTAGAGGACGATTGACGCGGTGCTAAAGCGCCGCTCTTCCACTCGACACCGCGCACTCGACACCGCGCACTCGACGCCGCGCACGTCGACACCCCGCTAAAGCGCCGCTCTTTCACTCCGAGAAAGCAAATCTGACCAGGAAGGGTTGAGCTACTTCGCCCGGTCCTGTATGGCTTGCTCGGTTGCCAGGGCCTGTTGGCGAATGTGGTCGGGGACTTCCGGGAGCTCGCGCTCATAAGGCCGGATGGCGGGCAGGTCATCGGGCCGGCCGACCAGGTAGAGGGCGCGCAGAGCTTCCCAGACCTGTTCGGTCCCGGGATCGAGGACGGCGATGGGGTCGCCGGCCGCAACGGTTTGTCCAGTCCTGACGGACAAGTCGCGGAGCCGGCCGCTTATGGGCGACCGCACTTCCACGGTCTGGCCGCCTGATTCGAGCTTGGCAATGATTCCTCCCTGATGGATAGTCGTGCCGGGAGCGCTCGAGTCTGTGATCGCTCCGGCCTGGGGCGCGCTGACCTTCGCCGGTTGCAGCAGCGCCACGATCTGCGGCCTACCGGTGGCATCGCCGAAGCGGACCAGCGAGAGCGCGGCATTGCCCCGCACCATGACCGAAGGGTCGTCCAGCATCTTCAGAAGCGCTTCGTGGAATCCTGCCTGCGCTGCGTCTTTGCTGCTTACATCCTGACCCATGACCCAGGCATCGGTGTTGCGGACCTCTTCGATGGGGTAAGCCGCAAGCCGGACCAGGTCGGGATACCAGCGCGTGACGCTGGGGTCATGACGCGCCACGCGCTCGCCGATCTGCACCAGCGCGTGCTGGATGTGGCGCGGCTTTTTATCGTCCTGAAGATACTGGGCCAGCTGCTTGTCCGAAAGCTGACGCCCAAACCAGGTGTTCCACCAGAACAGAAACGGCATTAGCACGATCAGCCAGCCGGTGGCGAAGAACAGCAGGCGGTTGCGCGTGGACATGCGGGGCTTGGGGGGCGGGGTGACGGTTTCTGTGACCGTGGCTTCCTGGGCAGAATCTGGGGGAGCTGACATGCTTGAATCCACGGAAACTATAACAGAAGATGTGATGAGCGCCGTAGCCACGTAGCGCCAGCGTCTTGCCCTAGGCGCCGTGGGCGGGACGCCCACCGGACAGCGGCGCTACAAAAAGCCAGGCACGACAATTTCCGAAAACAAAATCTATCAATCCACTACATCGGCGTCCAGCACGCGCTCTTGCTCGAGGTAGTGGGAGACGGCGTACTGCGCCAGAAGCGGCGTTTCCAGCCGGATTTCGGCGCCTATCCATTCCCCTTTGGCGTGGGGCTGATCGGCGGCATGCTTGCAAGGTCCGCTCGATCCGAATTTCGGGCCGAAGGCGGCGCTTTGTATTTCGTCAAACTGGCGCAGGCTGCGCCAGGCTTCATCGCCGACGGTGCCGGATACGTCGATTTTCAGTTTCACGATGGTCATGAAAGATCTCACCACAGAGGCACGGAGACACAGAGAAAGGGAGGGCTATTGCTCTCCGTGTTTCCATGTGACTGTCAAGCCGCAAACAGGTGATACAACATCACGTAAATCACCACCCCGGTCACCGAGACGTAGAGCCAGAGCGGAAAAGTCCAGCGGGCAATCCTGCGATGCTTGTCGTAACGTCCCCGCAGGGCACGGCTCAGCGTGATGATCACCAGGGGAACGATGGCGATTGCCAGTATGGTATGTGAAATCAAGATGGTGAAATAAACCGGGCGCGACCAGCCTTGTCCCTGAAAATGCACCGAGCCCACGTGCCAGTGATAATACAAGTAAGAGGTCAGGAACAGCGCGGATGAAATCAGCGCGGTGATCATCACGGCGCGGTGCGCGGCCATGCGTCCCCGCTTGATGAAACTTCGTCCTACCAGCAAGAGTACGGCGCTGGTGCCGTTGAGCACAGCATCAATTACGGGGTAGATGGCGTATTGCGCGGCGACTTGCATCACGCGGCGGGCTTCGTGGTGCGGCGGCTCACCATGATGAAAGAGAGGCCGAACATCAGTGCAGAGAACAGCACCAGCGTTGCCAGCGACGAGGCCAGAGGAAATTCGGTCAGGTTCCCGGGGTAGAGCAGGTCGCGCAGGGACTCGACGCCGTAGGTCAGGGGATTGATTCTCACCAGGATCCGAATCCACTCGGAGGCACCCTTCAGCGGGAACAGCGCACCCGACAGCAGCCACAGCGGAATGAGGAACAGGTTAATGATGGCGTGGAAGGCCTGGGTGGAATCCATGGACCACGCGATGGTGAATCCCAGCGCGGTAAGTGCGAAAGAAACCAGGACGACCGTGAGCACCACCAGCAGGAAGCCGGTCAAGCCCAGATGGATCCCGACCAGGGGCGCGAATGCCAGGAAGATGAGGCCCTGAATCGCGGATAACGTGGTCCCGCCCAGCACCTTGCCCAGCACAATCGCAGAGCGCGGCACCGGCGCCACCAGCACCGATAACAGGAAGCCTTCCTTGCGGTCTTCGATCACCGACATCATGGTGAAGATCGAAGTGAACAGCACGATCATGATCAGTGCGCCGGGATAAAAGTAATCCAGATAGTGCTGCTGGCCGGCGGCGTCGCCCGATCGAAACGAACTGCCAAAGCCGGAGCCGATGACCACCCAGAACAGCAGCGGGGATGCGATCACGCCCACCACGCGCGCGCGCTGGCGATAGAAGCGGACCAGTTCCCGCCACCACAAGGTGAAGGCCGGAAGCATGACTCCGGTGGTGGGAGCTGTGCGCGCCGGAAGGGTTGCCGTCTGGGTGACCACGTCAGCTCGATTTCCGCGCCGCTGGCGCTTTCTTAGGAGTGAATTTCTTGCGCACTTCCAGATACACGTTCAGAAAGAGTATGCCGGAAAGGGCCAGCATGATGATGCTCATGAAAAGTCCATCCACGGTGGTGATGAATCCGTTTTCAACCGTCCAGCCTATTCCGGCCAGCGGGACCAGTCCAAGAACAACCGAAAGCACCAGCATCATAGGCGGTCTCCTTGTAGCGCCGGCGTCTCGAGGCGCTTCGAAATTCTTCTTACGCCCCTTCGGGGCTGGTTCGCGGTCCGCTATTTACCCACGGCTTGCGCCGTGGGCTTTATTCTTCCGCCGCTTCGCGGCTTTTTGTGGCCCTTCCCGTTGAGCGGGCGAGACGCCGGCGCTACGATGGTGGCTCGGCATCTTCAGTCCAGAACTTGTGGCCGGTGCGGTGGATGAATACATCTTCGAGCGACGGCTTGCTTACGGAAATAGCTTCAATCTCGCCGGGAAACGCCTCGACCACATCGGTGATGAAGCGGTGGCCGTTTTCCCGCTCCAGGCGGACCTGGCCTCCGAGTACCTGGGCTTGCAGGTTGAAGCGAGCGCGTATCCGTTCCGCGAGGGATTCCACGTCCCGGGCATCGAGCAGGATGACGTCGCCGCCGATTTCACGTTTCAGCTCAGTGGGAGTTCCGAGCGCCACCAGCTTTCCCTCGTTAAGGATGGCGAGACGGTCGCAACGCTCGGCCTCTTCCATCAGGTGGGTGGTCACAATCACGGTGACTTTTTCTTCGTCCCGCAGGAGCTGGAGATACTGCCAGAGGTCGCGGCGCGCGCCGGGGTCGAGGCCGGTGGTGGGTTCGTCGAGCAGCAGCACCGAGGGATGATGGAGCAAACCTTTGGCTAGTTCCAATCGGCGCTGCATTCCGCCGGAGAAGGTCTCCGCCTTTTCACGGGCGCGATCGGAGAGTCCGATGATGGCCAGCATTTCCGCAATGCGGGATTTCAGCGCCGCGCCCCGCAATCCGTAAAGATGGCCCTGGTGCCATAGATTTTCGGCGGCGGTCAATTTCAAGTCGATGCTCTGGGCCTGGAAGACGACCCCGATCTGGCGGCGTAACTGGGTGGGTTCTTTGGCTGCGTCGAAGCCCATGATGACCACCCGGCCTCCACCGGCGACCATCAGGGTGGAAAGGATGCGGAACATGGTGGTCTTGCCGCTGCCGTTGGGTCCGAGCAATCCGAAGAGTTCGGCGGGGCGGACATCGAAAGAAACGCCGTCGAGGGCAGTGCGTCCATCGTAGCGGTGGACGAGGTCCTGGACCGAGATAACAGCGGGGACGGCCGGCACAGCGTTATTTTGGGAATCGAGCGCGGCGTAAACGGGGGCTTTGGACACCACAGGGTATTTTATCTGGAACTGTCGAAGTGTGCTTGATCTGAGTTTCAACTGGTTAGTTTCGTTATGCAAACTGCAAAAGGCATCAATCACGAAGGACACGAAGGGCGGAGGGTTTATTTTGGGTTGAGCATCATCAGGGCAAACAGCAGGGGCAGGTAGAAGACGGTTGCCTGCAGGAGCTGTCGGGCCTGCTGCATGGAGCGCGCATTGCCAGTGGCTAATTTCGAAGTCGCCAGCCGGCGGCCGACATAGAAAAGCGCAATTCCCAGCACCAGGGCGCCGGCAAAATACAGCCTTCCGGACATGCCCAGGAAAGCGGGCAGCAGGCTGATGGGAATCAGTGCCAGCGAGTAAATCAGAATCTGGCGTCCGGTGGATTTTCCGTCCGGCTCGACCACCGGCAGCATGCGGATTCCTCCATCCTCGTAGTCCTGACGGTAGAGCCATGCGATCGAATAAAAATGAGGGAACTGCCAGAAGAAGACGATGGCAAACATTACCAGCGCACCCCATTCCAGCTGGCCGCGAGCCGCCGTCCAGCCCAGCACGCCGGGCATGGCTCCAGGGAAAGCGCCGACAAAAGTGCAAATCGGGCTGACCTTTTTCAGCGGAGTATAGGCCCCAAGATAAACGGCGGAGGTGCCCAGCGCGAGCCATGCGGTGAGGGGATTCAGGGCCAGACCGAGATAAAGGGCGCCGCCGAGCGTCATCAGTGTGCCCACCAGGGTGGCGTGCAGCAGGCTGAAGCGTCCGGCCGGGATGGGACGCTGCGCGGTGCGGCGCATGCGGCCATCGCTTTTCCACTCCATCACTTCGTTCAGGGCCGCGGTTCCACCGGAAACCAGGCCGATCCCCAGCAGGGCGTGAAACAGTCCCCAGGAAAGGGAAGATACGCCCGACTTCAATGCTCCGAAGTAGTAGCCGCACCACGCGGTCATGATAATCAGCGAAGTTACGCGCAGCTTGGTCAGTTCGGCATAGTCGCGAGCCAGGGTCATGGCGCTGCCGCGCGCGACTACCAGAGGTTGTGTTGCCGTGCTCATGCGGCCACCTGCTTCCGTTCGCGACTGGGAATGCGCTCATCAACTACGCGGACACGCAGCCACACCTGCGCCGCCAGGACGACGGTTGTCGCCAGCAGTAACGCTCCCACCGCAACGTGCGCCACGGTCGAAAGCACCATGGGAAGTTCCGGCTGCACGGCATCCTGTCCCCAGGCGACTCGGGTAATAAATGCGATAAAGCCCAAACACAGCTGAGCAATCAGGAGGGAAATTACGGTGATGGCAGGCCGCCGCACCGCGTCCAGACTGGAATATCGCGACAGGGCGCGGATGGAAGTCCAGGTCAGGACGATGGCGACCGTCGCCGCATTGAGCACATGCGGCCACCAGCTCAGTCCGTGATGACGAAACAGCGCGCCCAGAATCAATTGGACATAAAGCACAAAAATCGAGAACAGAACCAGGGCGAACAGACTTGGGCGTTCCCGGTCGATCTCTACCAGCGGAATTTCTTCCATCCAATTCCGGCCGGTGAACAAGGCGATCAGGACCACCACGCAGAAAAATGTCTGGGCCAGCGCGGCGTGGGCCGAAGAAACCGCCGGGGGTAAATAGTAGAGCACCGTGATCCCGCCCAGAATTCCCTGCGCGATGACCAGTCCCAGGGCGGTGAGCCCGAGATATTTCATCCAGCGGCGAGGATCGACGCGCCAGGTCCAGACTGCGAGGATGATGCTGAGAAGTCCCACAAACTGGGCGATCATGCGGTGGGTATGCTCAAACTTCACGCCCCCCACCAGATGCGGGATCTTGTACAGCGAACCAAACGACGTAGGCCAATCGGGCACAGAGAGGCCGGCATCATTGCTGGTCACGAGCGCGCCGGCAATGATGAGAAAAAATGTCACCACCGCCACAAAGATGGCGAAGCGGTGATGGGCCCGGTTGTATGGTGTGGCAACGGCTTTCAGAAGCGGCTCCTGGAAGGTTTAGGTAGCGCCACCGTCCCGGCGGCTGTCCGGTGGGCGCCCCGCCCACCGTGGGAGGGCAAGATGCCCTCCCGGCAGCCGGCAAGATGCCGGCGCTGCTTCAAAGCGACTTACTGTTTGAAGCTTTGGTCAACGGTTTTGCTGTCTTTGGCGGCCAGGGTTACTTTCTGGGTCTGCTCGCCCATCTTTTCCTGCACGAAGGCCAGCGTGTAATCGCCCGGCGGCAGGCCCTTGATTTCATATTTGCCATCTTCGCCGGTGATGGCGTAGAAGGGCGTCTTCACCACGTTGACGTACATTTTCATCCAGGGATGCTGGTTGCACTTTACCGGCAGCATGATCTCTTCCCGGGCGAAATTCTTTTCGATGGCGGCGGCTTTTGGAGGTTGGGACTCGTTCCACTCGCGATTGTCCTTCGGAGTGGGATGGATGTTGTGTGTGGTTTCGTCGTCGTTGCGAATCTCGATGTTCTGTCCGGTCATCACGCCCAACACGTGGGGGTGATAACGGCAGCCCTTCTGGTCAATGGTGACGGAATCTTTTGGAACATCGAAGGTGCGGTCGCCCAGACCATCTTTTACGTACACGAAGACGTTGGCCAGCTTGCCGTCGTTGACCACGACGGTCTCGGCCATGTTGTTGCCCTTGCAGGCCGCGTCCTGACTCATATCAATCTTGGCCGCCTTGGGAGCTGCTCCGCCGAAAGTGACGGTGCCACTCACGCTGGCTGCCGTAGCTGGATCGATCGGCGTCGCCATGGCCGACGGCTTCATTTCAGAACTCGGCGAGGTGGTCTGCTCCTCGTTGGTGTTTTCTTTCTTACTGCAACCCGCCAGCAACCCCAGCAGGCCAAGCACAAATATTGCCGCCCATAGTTTGTTATTCATTATGTCGCCCCTTCCTCGGATGTAAGTCTCAGAACCGTCGTTGGCCGTTGGCCTTTGGTCGTTGGCTAAAGTCGAGGCCCCTGCGTAGAGGCCAACGACCGAGGCCAGGGACCAAGGGCCAAGGACAAACGACGGCTTTCAAAACAGAACATTCTACCGCGAACCTCCGCTGCTTGCCGCGCCGGAGCGAACTGCCGCCTGTTTCTGCCTGCTCCGCGGCTGCACCGAAGCCTGACTGTGTCCCATGGAGGCCGCTACCCGCCGCTGTTCTTCCGGCGTGAGCTGGAATATGTAGTCCACCAGCAGTTTGCTGTGGTCTTTGTCGTATCCCTGGAACGACGGCGGCGTCGGACCGGAGAACACCCAGTGATTGTTTTCCCGCTTGAACAGCCCCGAGGGCATGGCTGTGCCCGGACTGATGGCCTGGGGATCCAGGATCCAGCGCTCGGCCCAATCCGGCTTCAGGCGTTCTTTCGCCAGCAGGAAGTTGGGCGCGGTGGCGATCTTGTCATGCTGTGGATCGCCGGTGGCATGGCACTTCAGGCAAGGCGCGGCCGTGCTCGAGAACAGGCTGCGCGCCATGTCGGTTTCCTTCGTGCTCAGCACCGGAACCTGTTCTGGAATGTAGGGCATGGGCTGCTGCGACAGTGCCTGGAAGAAACGCACCAGCTTGCGCAGCTCGTTGTTGGAGAAAGAAAACGTCGGCATGCGTACTTGCAGATATGGCCGCACGCCATTCCGGTTGGTGTCGGTGGTGCTCAGCGCCGGATTGGAAAGGAATTTCCGCAGCCACTCGGGATCGACGCGAGCGCCTTCGGTCAGCAACTTCGGAGGCAACTGCTCCTGAATGTCCTGATAGTGCTTCATGCCCATCAGGACCGTGCTCTGGTCGGGCGTGAACTGGTGGCAGCCTACGCAGTTGTACTTGCGGACAATCCACCAGCCTTCCTGAATATCCTGGCGGGCGTCGCCGGGCTTGTACTGATAGCTGTCGGGCAGGGAACTCTCTTCGCTCCCCAACAGGAATGTGGTGAGGTCCTGAATCTCCAGTTTGGAGAGATGCAGGTTGGGCATGCGCAGGGCTTCGGTCTCGGATTTGACCTTGCCCTTGTCATAAACATTCGGCTCGGCGAGTTTGTGCTCGAAGAAGCCTTTGTGGTCGTACCAGGACTCCTTGGCAGGACCTTCCGGCAGGCGGGCCAGGTCTTCGGGATCGGTGATCGGTTCGGCGTGCTTGCCACCACGTTGCGCGATTTCAGTGAACAGAGCGAAATCCAGGCGCTCGATGGGCTTGCTGCCTTCGTAGGTCAGCTCGGTGCCGATGCGGCCTTCGTCCTCAAAGCCCGAAATCTCGTGGCAGCCGGCGCAACCGTAGTGGCGGATCCAGGTTTTGCCTTCTTCCTTGAGTTCGGGATCGTCCATGTAGGAAGCCGCGGCATACGCTGAGGGCTCCTCTTTTTTCTCCGTCATGAGGTAGGAGGCGATGTCCTGCGCGTCCTCCTCGCTCAGGCGAAGGCTGGGCATCACGGTCATGTTTTGCACTTGCAGTTCGTGACCGTCGTTGGGGCACTGGCTGTGTTGCAGGTCAAACTGATAGGGCAGGCCTTTTTTGGCGTAGTCCTCGGGTCCGATGTCCTTCTTTTCGTACGGACAATACGGACGCGTGCGCTCCCGCGCATTGTGAATCCAGCGCACCAGGTAATCGTAGTTGGCCTTCTCGCCCACCCGGCTCAGATTGGCGGCAAAGGTTCCGCCTTGCGTCTGATCGCCTTCCCCGATGGAGTGGCAGGCCAGGCAGCCGCGGGTCTCGAAGAGTTGCTTGCCGTGCTCAGCGTTCCCCGGCTTCTGCTTGGGCAACGCATCGCTGAAGGCCGATTGCCAGAGATAGGCCGAGATCGTCTGAATCTGATGGTCAGTCAGGCGGAAGTTCGGCATCTTGGTGGTGGGACGGAAATCCGTCGGCTTCTTCAGCCAGACCGGAATCCAGTTGGGGTTCAGCTTGAGCCGGACGTCTTTCAGGTTCGGCCCAATCTTCTTCATGTCCTGCATCAGATTGTGAGTCTGGAAATCAAGCTGCTGGATGCGGCCGTCGATCTTGCTGTTGGCGACCCTGAGCGTCACCGCCTCCTGGTTCAGGCGATTGGCTTCATCGTTGCTGGAAGCCGCGTCGGCCTGCTTCATCAGGTCTGCGGAAGTTTTCGAATTGTCGATCTTCTGCTGGTCAAACAGCTTCATCTGCTGCGCGATCGAGGTCAGGTCTTCCGGTTCCTTGTCGTAGCCTTCGTAGCGATGGCAGCCCATGCAGCCGCGCTGCCGGAAGAGGAATTTGCCGTTGGAGATGTGCGCGCCGACGTCACCGACGGCCAGGTGCATATCGGCGGCATGGCAAGTCTGGCAGCCAGCTTCGGCATTCTGCTTGGGAAAGAGCGGCCACAGCCAGTGCTCGTAGTTGCCATGCGCTTTTTCGACGCTGGTGGTCGCGCGGCCGTTGCCCTGGTGGCAAGGCGAGCAGCCAAACTTGTCGGGATCGTGCGTCTTCAGCAATGCCGGTTCGGGGTGGCTGGTGAAGGCCTGAGCGTACTCGTCCGGACGCTTCTCGCCCTTGAGGGTCATGACCGCGGCCGTGACCCGGATCGGCTCCCGCGCATTCATGTGGCAGGACTCGCAACGGTCCACGATATTGGCTTCGGGCACGTTGATCTGCACGATCTGGGCGTCCCAATCCGCCGCCTTCTTTTTCAGACCGTCAATCTGTGTAGGCGTGAGTTCCACCATGTGGTCTGAAATGTAGGCGGAGGCCTGGTTGCCGGCCGCAGTGACCGGCTTCAGCACCTCACCCAGTTCGGCGCTTACCTTGGTGCGCTCTGCCTTGAGCGAGTTGTAGGTCTCCTCCAGTTCCTGGAAGTTGTATTGCTGCCGGTGGCCGTCGGGAAACTCGACTGTCGCCTTCCTCTTTTTGTAATCGTCAATGTCTTCCTGCTTGCTCTTTTTGCCGGAAGCGCTGGTCGAGGTCTCCAGTTCGTAGGTGAGCGCGTTGACGTAGGCGCGGCGATCGGTGAAGACGTTCTGCACCGCGAGAATCTTCGCGCTCAGATCGGAAATCTGTTTTTGCAGCTCGTCCCGGCGAGGCTTGGCGGTCTCGTAGGCATCCTTGTAGGCCTTTTCCAGTTGCTGGTACTGAGAATCCTGCTCAACGTCTTTTTCCGATTTCGCCGATTTTGACCGCGCGGTGTTGAGGAAGGCGGTATAGCGGTCCTTCCACTGGTGCTGGAACGCCTTCCAGGGGCGCTGTCCGAAAGACTCGTCCCACAGGGCCCAGAACAGCGTCACCATGAGGATCATCATGGCGATGACGTAATACGCCGCGTAAGACTTGGTTACAATCGGGTCCTTCTCGGGGACAGGTGGCACCTAGATCCTCCAAAGTCAGTCGTCAGTCGTCGGTCATCAGTCTTCAGCCGCCCACCGGTCAACAATCGTTGGTTTGCTGAAGACCGACGACTGATGACCGACGACTAAACGTTAAACCACGGCGTTATCCACACGTACTTGATATGCCATGCCAGCCGCAGGAGCATTTTTGCCGGCAGGGCCACCATGCTGAGCACGAAAAACATCATGATGGAATACTGCAGCAGGCTCATGCGCTTGTAATCTTTCGGGTTGTAGCGGCGGAACAGGGCGTGCATGATGAATCCGCCTATGGCGTAAAAGCCTCCCACCACGGCCCCGCCGAAGATCGCCTTGCCCAGGTTCGAAGTAATTCCAAACAAGTCGGGCAGATCGCGGTTCACTTCATAAATAAGACGGTTGTGGTCCCAGGTCTGGCCCGGCCAGAACCACTGCCAACCGGGGCCGCGGATGAACGTCCCAATGATGATCATCGCGATCCACAGGATGATGAAGCCAAACAGGAATGTGCCAATGGAAAATTTGCGCTGCTTCCAGGTGTAGTAGCCGCTGCCCAGCGGGTTGGTGTCGATATAGGGAATCGCCATCAGGCCGACAATGATCAAGGTGGGCATGACCACACCCGCGATCCAGGGATCGAAGTACACCAGCATTTCCTGCAGGCCCAGAAAATACCAGGGAGCCTTGGCCGGATTCATGGTCAGGTTGGGATTCGCCGGCTCTTCGAGGGGCGCGTTCAGGGTGATCGACCACACCATAAGAATGATGGTGACGATCATGGCGGCCAGAAATTCCACGCGCAGCAGAAAGGGCCAGACGTGGATCTCCTTCTGCCAGCCGGGGCGGAAAGGCCAACTCTTGCGATGATGGGTCTTGGCCATCGCCGGATTGGTTTCGAGCTCGCCGATCAGTACATCGTTGGCCTTGGCCTGCTTCCACGCCAGATAAATGTAGAAGACGAGCAGCGGAATCAGCCCTACGATGGGCACGTTGTCAGGCGCCGAACATATCTCCCAAAGTTGTCGCCAATCCATAAGAACTCCCGAGCCTGTGTGGGGACGGGTCTCTGACCCGTCCTAGTCGAGCGAAGCTCGACAAGTTCTTGCCGGCCCACAAATCCAGCCGAGCCTTGCTCGGCATGGACGGGTCAGAGACCCGTCCCTACACGATCACTTCTTATTTCTTCGGTTCCTTTACTTCTGAAGCCAGCATGACCGGCGCCGGCCCCGAAATTCCGCCGTCTTTGCGTACCCGCCAGAAGTGCACAATCATCAGCACCGAAGCCACAATCGGAATTCCGATGCAATGCCAGATGTAGGAGCGCAGCAGCGCATTCGCGTCCACGATCGATCCGCCCAGCAGTCCAAAGCGCACATCGTTGTAAGGCGTCATGCGCAAGGCCGCGCCGAAGGGGCCCTCATGCCCGAGCAGGGGAGTGGCCCGCGCCATGTTGGTTCCTACCGTGACTGCCCAGAATCCCAGCTGATCGTCCGGCAGAAGGTATCCGGTGAAAGAGAGCAGCAGGGTAAACACCAGCAGCAGCACGCCGATGTTCCAGTTAAACTCGCGCGGCTTTTTATACGATCCCGTAAGAAAGACGCGAAACATGTGCAGCCACACCGCGATGACCATCAAGTGCGCCGCCCAGCGATGCATGTTGCGCAACAGCTTGCCGAAGGGGACGTCGTGTTCGAGATAAAGCACGTCGCGGAAGGCCTGCACCTTGCTGGGGTGGTAATAGAACATCAGCATCACGCCGGTAAGCGTGAGCACGATAAAGAGGTAGAAGGTGATTCCGCCCATGCCCCAGGTGTAGCTGTAACGCACGGCGTCGCGGTTGATTTTGGCGGGATGCAGATGCAGGAAGACGTTCGACAGCACGCCCAGAGCGCGGTTGCGGGGCGTGTCGTCGTGTTTGTGGCGGAAGATCGAGGTATAGACCTGGGTCTTGGTCGGATCCTTCAGACCCTCGATCTGCTCCTTGGCCTTGGCCGGCATATCGGTCTTGAGCGACTGGACGTCTTCCTTGATGCCAGCCTTGACCTTATCCAGCAGGCCAACCTGCTTCCCGTTTTTCCCGTTCTCTTCAGGCATGTAAACCTCTTGTGATCTCGTGTGGCGCCGGGTCTTTGACCCAGCCAGGTCGAGCGAGGCTCGACAGTCTTCTAAGTCGGCAGATACGCTCCAGGGTCATTGAAGTGAGTGGGCTGTCCCTTGGGCCACTGATAGAGCTTGGAAACGTCCACCAGAATCTGACCATCGGGCGCGACCTCTACCTTCGCGCGGTCCATGGGACGCGGCGCCGGTCCCTCGAAGTTAATGCCTTCGCTGTCGTACCCGCTGCCGTGGCAGGGGCATTTGAACTTGTTCTCCGCCGGCTTCCAGTCAGGAGTGCAGCCCAGGTGAGTGCAGCGCGCGTAGATCACGAAAATGCGGTCGGGCGTGCGGTCCACCCAGATGCGGAATTTCTGCTGAAATTTAGTATCCACGCCCAGGCCAAAATCCGCGGGATAACCGATCTTGAATGAAGTCGCAGGCTCGAACAGAGTGCGCGGCAGAAAGAAGCGGAAGAACGCGATGAACCACGCCGTCATGAAAGCCGCGAATGCAGCCCAGGCAAAACTCCGGCGGCCGCGATTGACATCGTTGTCTTCAGGTCCGACCGAAGCCACGCCCGCGGATGCGGCGGCTCTCGAAGTTCCCACGGCGGGGGTGCCCACGTAGGTGTTCGAACCTTCGCCACGGCCAACGGTGGCGGCAGCTGAGGGTGGACCGGCGGCGGGGCGAGCAGCGGCGGCCGGTTTTGCCGCGGCGGCAACCGGGGCGGCCGCAGGTGCTTCCGCGGCGGCAGGTTCTCCCAGCAGGGCGGCGACTTCCGCATCCGTCAGGGCAGGCAAGCTCTTGCGGCCACGGCGCGCCTGCTCGGCGGCGATGGTGGACTTGCTCCACTTGTTTCCCTGAGCCACCCATTTGGCGACTTCCGCGCTGATGGGACCGCTCGGGGCCTTCGCGGCTGGCGCTGCTGCCGCTGGTGTTGGAACGGCGGTGGCTGGCGCGGTGGTCTCCACTGGTTCGCCCAGCAGGGCCGACATCTCCGCATTGTTCAGCGGGGGCAAGCCCTTGCGGCCGCGACGCGCCTGCTCGGCGGCGATGGTGGACTTGCTCCACTTGTTTCCCTGAGCCACCCATTTGGCTACTTCTTCGCTGATGCCTCCCGCTGCCGCTGCCGGAGCTGCGGGGGCGGCGGCCGTGGGCGCTGCTACTTGAGCCGGGGGCGGGCTGGCCGGCGCGGCTGGGGCGGGCACGCCGCCCTCCTCCCACGACATGGGCTGGCCGGCCTTGAGCGCCTCGATGTCGGCGTCGCTCAGAAGGGGCAGCCCCTTGCGCTGGCGATAGGCCTGCTCCATGCCGATCACGGAGTTGTTGAGTGCCGGTCGAGGCAAGGGCGGTAGATGCCCGAGAATTCCCGTCTTGGACTCGTCTGCCATCCGTTCCTTCACTCCTTAATTACCGCTTCGCTCCACACAAACCCGGCGATCCACGTAGGCCCGGACGCCCTCGTCCGGGCGGGCGAGCGCAGCTCGCCAAAAGCTTGTCCGACTCCTAAACCCTGATCCAGCAAACCTGCGTTCCTAAATCCTCAAACCTTGCGGAGCTTTGCTCCGCCGGGCGGGTGAGGGCACCCGCCCCTACGTGGGCTACGGTTAGTCGGCTGCGACCAGGAACTCGCTTTCCCGCATCTGATCGGCTGCGATCGCGTTTTTTACCAGAGCCGCTAAAGCTGCGATGAACGCCGGCGAATCATTCAAGCCTGACGTCATCTCGAACTGCTGGATGCCGAGCGCGGCGGCTTCCTTGCGTGCTTCGTGGTCGATCTCGCCGAGCGTCTCCACGTGGTCGGAGACAAACGCGATGGGCACCACACAAACTTCGCGCACTCGCTCTGCCGCGAGATCGCGGATGGTACGGTGCAGCGAGGGCTGCAGCCATTTGCTGGCGCCGACCTTGCTCTGGTAGCAGAGCCGGTGGCGATGGCGCCATCCGCCGCGTCGCATCACCAGTTCGACCGTCTCTTCAATTTGGCGCTGATAGGGATCGCCCTTTTCGATGACTGACAAAGGCACGCTGTGGGCGCTGAATACAATCTCGGGGCAGCCGGATTCGGGGAAGCGGGCCAGCGCTTCGTCAATCTTCTCGACCAGGGAATCCAGGTAGAGCGGGTGGCGGTAGAACGCCTCGACGGTCTGGGTCGGCACGTCATCACGAAAGAGGCGGCGCCATTCGTTGAGGCTGCTCCCGGTCGTGGTGCTCGAGTACTGGGGATAAAGCGGCAGGAGCACGACTTCGTCGCAGTTCGCCGCGCGCAATTGTTCGACTGCTTCAGCCGTGAAGGGATGCCAGTAGCGCATGGCCACGAAACAGTGGGCGTCGATGTCCTCGGCCCTGAGCTTGTTCTGGAGCGCCCCGGCCTGCTGCTGGGTGAAGCGCCGGATGGGCGAGGCTCCTCCGATGGCTGAATAGTGGTGCTGGACTTTTTTGGCGCGAGTCGTCGAAATCAGCCGGGCCAGGGGCCTGCGTCCCAGGCGGGCAAAAGGAAAATCAATAATGTCGGGATCGCAAAAGAGATTAAAGAGAAAGGGCTCGATCGCTTGCGGCGTGTCAGGGCCGCCGAGCTGGAAGAGTACAACACCTACCCGCCGTTTTGGATTAGCCATCCCCCGGGTGTCCTTGCAGAAGGAGGATGTTACTCAAAATCTGTGGGCCGCGTCAACGAAGAGTTACGGCTGGTAGGCCGACTTTGACACCGGCTCGAGAAATTGGAGTTCAACCCAGATCGTTTCACCAACACTTCCAGTCACGAACCCAATGGGGAGTTCAGCCATCCCGGCCTCGTTGAAGCCTGCTATCACGAACTCTCGGCCGACGCACTTCTCAAATGTGGATTTCGTTGGGAAGTCGGGATAGTCTTCTAGGCCATCAGGGACGCCGATCAATCGAACTGTGTCACCGACTTTCATTGTGCTGTCTGGCCAGGCTGATGCGCTATTTCGATCCACGTAGGCCCGGACGCCCTCGTCCGGGCGGGCGAGCGCAGCTCGCCAAAAGCTTGTCCGACTCCTAAACCCTGATCCAGCAAACCTGCGTTCCTAAATCCTCAAACCTTGCGGAGCTTTGCTCCGCCGGGTGGGTGAGGGGACCCGCCCCTACGTGGGCTACGGTTAGTCGGCTGCGACCAGGAACTCGCTTTCCCGGATCTCATCGGCTGCGATCGCGCTTTTTACCAGAGCCGCTAAAGCTGCGATGAACGCCGGCGAATCATTCAAGCCTGACGTCATCTCGAACTGCTGGATGCCAAGCGCGGTGGCCTCCTGGCGTGCTTCATGGTCGATCTCGCCCAGCGTCTCCACGTGGTCGGAGACAAACGCGATGGGCACCACACAAACTTCGCGCACTCGCTCTTGCGCCAGATCGCGGATGGTACGGTGCAGCGAGGGCTGCAGCCACTTGCTGGCGCCGACCTTGCTCTGGTAACAGAGCCGGTGGCGATGGCGCCATCCACCACGTCGCATCACCAGTTCGACCGTCTCCTCAATCTGGCGCTGATAGGGATCACCCTTTTCGATGACCGACAAAGGGACGCTGTGGGCGCTGAAAACAATCTCGGGGCAACCGGATTCGGGGAAGCGGGCCAGCGCTTCGTCAATCTTCTCGACCAGCGAATCCAGGTAGAGCGGATGGCGGTAGAACGCCTCGACGGTCTGGGTCGGCACGTCATCACGAAAGAGGCGGCGCCATTCGTTGAGGCTGCTCCCGGTGGTCGTGCTCGAGTACTGGGGGTAGAGCGGCAGGAGCACGACTTCGTCGCAGTTTGCCGCGCGTAGTTGTTCGACTGCCTCAGCCGTAAACGGGTGCCAGTAACGCATGGCCACGAAACAGTGGGCGTCGATGCCCTCGGCCCGGAGCCTGTTCTGAAGCGCGTCGGCCTGTTGCTGGGTGAAGCGCCTGATGGGCGAGGCTCCGCCGATGGCGGCATAGTGGTGCTGCACTTTCTTGGCACGCGTGGCGGAAATCAGTTTGGCCAGGGGCTTGCGTCCCAGGCGGGCAAAAGGGAAATCAATGATATCGGGGTCGCAAAAGAGATTAAAAAGGAAGGGCTCAATCGCTTGCGGCGCGTCAGGGCCGCCGAGCTGAAAGAGAACTACTCCTAGACGCCGTCTTGGGTTAGCCATCCCCCGGGGTTCCTTGAAGAAGGAGGATGTTACTCAAAATGCGTGGGCCGCGTCAACGAAGAGTTACGGCTGATGCGCTATTTTGAGGTTCGATGGACCTCGATCCTGTCGCCGATTTCGATGCTCATCAGGTCTTCGCCCACTTCGAGCGGCCCGGAATAAGTTTTTCGCGTCTGCGCCACCAGGTTCGAAGCATTCGGAGGAACAATGTGCGAATACACCGCCAGCCTGGGTTTTACCTGGCTGAAAATCGTTCCTGCCTGTTCGGCGGTGGTGTGGTGCGCGATTACTTTCTTCGTCAGCTCCGGGTTGAAGACAGCGTTGCCCCCGCGAAAAGATTCGGGATCGATCACTTCGTGAATCAGCACATCCGCGCCCTGAGAGAAGTGGATCAGGTTTTCGTTGTAGCGGGTATCGCCGGAGAGGACCACGGAGTGTCCGCCATAGTCAATGCGGTAACCGAAGGCAGGTTTGATGGGTGCGTGGTCAACGGTGAAGGCAGTTACTTTCACACCGCCGTTCTGGTACACCACGCCCTGCTCGATGTCTTTGGCCACGACGACCACGCCCTCAGCGGGAAGCATCTCATCGACATCGCGGCGCATATGGATATCGAACTGGAAGGCCTGCTCGAGGTGCGACATCATGTCCGCAGTGCCCGCCGGGCCCCAGACCCGCAGAGGCGTGCTCCTGCCCAGGATCCAGCCGGTCAAATAAAAATCGGAAATTCCGACAATGTGATCGGAGTGCAGGTGAGTCAGAAACAAAGCCGTAAGGTCGCCGAATGGAGCTTTGAGTTGAAAGAGACGCTGGGTGGTGCCACGGCCGCAATCGAAGAGCAGCTTCTCTTTTCCCGCCTCCACCAGAATACTGGGGCCAAAGCGCTCCATCACCGGACGGGGAGCGCCGGTGCCCAAAAGAGTGACCTTGAGGTTCTGGGAAAATGCCGGCAGGCCAAAAGCGATGGCCGCAATGAGGAGCAAGACGGCTTTCGGCCGGAAACCCTTGACGGGGTTCATAAGTTTACGCGTGGGAAGATTCAGCCTGCCGGGGAACGTGGGTGCTGGTTGCCATGAACTGAATAATGGAATCGGCAAACTCCGAGGTGCCGGCTTTGCCGCCCACGTCGCGAGTCCGTTTGTCTTCGGTGCGATAGACCTTTTCCAGGCCGTCGTGAATCATGTCGGCCGCGTGGTGTTCACCGAGGTGGCGCAGCATCAGCTGGGCGGAGCGTATGACCGCCGTTGGGTTGGCCAGGTTTTTGCCCGCAATGTCAGGCGCCGATCCGTGCACCGCTTCGAAGATGGCGCAGCTCTCGCCCAGGTTGGCGCTGGGCACGAAACCCAGTCCGCCGACGAAGGCGGCGCACAGGTCGGAAATAATGTCGCCGTAAAGATTTTCCATCACCAGCACGTCATACTGATAAGGGTTCATCACCAGCTGCATGCAGGTATTGTCCACGATGTGCTCGCCGTAGGTGATCTCGGGATATTCCTTGGCGACGTCGCGGCAGCAGCGCAGGAAGAGGCCGTCCGAGAGCTTCATGATGTTGGCTTTGTGGATGGCGTGAATTTTCTTGCGCTGGTTCTTGCGCGAATATTCAAAGGCGAAGCGCGCGATGCGGGTGGAGGCCTTTTCGGTGATGATCTTCAGGCTTTCGACCACGCCGGGCACCACTTCATGCTCGATCCCCGAATAGAGGCTCTCGGTATTTTCCCGGACGATGATGAGATCGACGCCGGGATATCGGGTCGGAATATGGGGAAGGTTCTGAATGGGACGGAAGTTGGCGTAGAGCTCGAACTTTTTGCGCAGGGCGACGTTGATACTGGCGAAGCCGCCGCCCACGGGCGTGGTCACCGGCCCCTTCAGTCCTACCCGGGTGCGTTCGATGGATTCGATCAGTTCCTTGGGAATATATTCGTTGTACTTGGCGAAGGCCTCGGCCCCCACCTGAAAGATTTCCCAATCGAACTTCACCCCGGTGGCTTCAAGAATGCGCACCGCGGCCTGCATGACTTCGGGGCCGATGCCGTCGCCGGGAATGAGTGTGACCTTGTGAGCCATGTTGATCTTTGTAGCGCCGGCGTCCCGCCGGCTGTCGTGGGGGCGTCTCGCCCGCACTGTCGAAGCCCAAACCCCGAGGGCAAGATGCCCTCGGGACAGCCGGCAAGATGCCGGCGCTGCTTAACTCTTTACCGCGCCTTTGCTGCGAACTTCTGGTGCTTCCCTGGTCTTCAACAAATCTTTCAGCTCGGCCATGAACTCCTGCACGTCCTTGAAGTCCAGATAGACCGAGGCAAAACGGACGTACGCCACTTTGTCATAGCGGCGCAGGCGGTTCATGATCAGCTCTCCGACTTCGCTGGTCTTGCGCTCACGCTCCGGCGACTCGATGACGAAGCCTTCGGCCTCGTTCACAATCTGTTCCAGCCGGCCGATGGGGACGGGGCGCTTCTCGCACGCCCGCAGCAGGCCGTTCAGCACTTTCTGGCGGTCAAATTTTTCGCGGCGACCGTCCTTCTTGACCACCATGTAGGGGATTTCGTCGATCCGCTCGTAGGTGGTAAAGCGCTTGCCGCACTTCAGACACTCGCGGCGGCGGCGGATGGAATCGGCTTCCTTACTCTCGCGCGAGTCCACCACTTTGTCATTTTCAAAGCCACAGAAAGGGCACTTCATGTCAGACGGGAGTCTTCGCCTGCAATTGTAACAGGGGGAGAGCGGGCGTCGGGCGTCGGACCCCGGACATCGGATATCAGAGCTCTTGTTCAGGCCGAGGTCTGGAGCCCGATGTCTGACGCCTGAGGTCCGACGCCTGAATACTTCAGCCCGCAGGGGGCGCTACCGCCGCCTCTTCCTTCTGGTGACTTTCCTTGGAAAGTTTGCGCAACGACAGGCGTTCACGGTGGGCGAGCAGCAGGCCTGTCGGAATGACGGCGACAAACGTCACCAGCCAGAGCATGATTCCGCAACTGGCGGCCAATTCCCTGGGCACATCGAAGATATGCTCCAGGGCTGCGATGGTGGCGAGTTGGGAGCCGCCGCCAACGCCGGGCAGCTGAATCACCGAGCCCACCATGCTGGATCCCATGAGCAGAAGGACCTGGCTTTGGGGAATCTCCAGGGCTTCGGCGTGATAGGCGTGGGTCACTTCCTTATAAGCAACGGCGATCATGGCCCACATGGCCACCGAAACCACCGCGAGCATGGCGAAAGACCAGACGTTGTGGATGGTGTGCAGGCCGCCGCGAAATTCTCGAATTCGCGTGGCCACGCGGTGACCCAGATTGGCCGCGACGTGAGCAAACCTGCGCTCAACCCAGTTGGCCAGCGACTCCCCGACCCGGCTGACGACGATGGCGCCAACCGTCAGCCCGATCGACAATGCCAGGAAAATGAGGCCGGCCTCCTGAAAGCTTCGGTGATAGGTCAGTCGCTTGGGTGCGGTGGCGAAAAATGCTGCCAGAACCAGCAGGAGGGTGAAAGCTCCGATGTCGAAGATGCGCTCTACCGCCCAGACCGCCAACTGGGAGGAAAAGGTCAGGTCCTGGCGACGCGCAATCAGATAGGGGCGTATGAGTTCTCCGGGACGTCCCAACAACGCCAGGCCGGTAAAACCAATCAGGGTAGGTGCGACCAGCTTCCAGGATGAAGCCTGGGGGCGCACCGGACGCAAGAAAATCTTCCAGCGCAGCGCACGCAATCCGTATCCCAGATAGATCAGAGCCACGGCGTGGAAGAGGTGGTAGATGTGCGGGGGCTTGCCCAAGTTCCCGCTTTCCCGCCAAAAGGTGGCCCAATCGAAGTGGCGCCAGGTCCGAAATTGCATGTAAACCAGCACCGCGAACACGACGAACGCCAGCGTGTACAGAAAAATGCGTTTTCTATCCATGTCGAAGGGGGGTACTCCAACGGCTGGCACGGCGCCGAGCACGGCACTGACCCAGGCGAATGACCCAAAGCAACCGCTCCAAGGTAAATGACGCTGGGGCGCGGGTCAACGCATTGAGCCCTGAGGATGGAGTACCGCGTCTGGAAACTGGACGGTTTCAGCGCGACGCCTGGGAGGCAAGAGCGGCAGGAACCGCGGCTTGCCGGGCGGCCGCAGCCTGGGTTAGAGGCTTCTGCCTGCGATTGTTTTTCGCGGTCGCCGCCGCAGCTTTGCGCTGGGCGATCTTCTTGCGATTGTAGTCGCGAACGATTCGGGCCACGTAGGCTTGGGTCTCATGATAAGGCGGCACGCCGCCATACTGTTGCACCCGCAGCGGGCCGGCATTGTATGCGGCCAGGGCCTTGATCACGTCGAAGTTATAGCGCTGCAGCAATTCGGTCAGGTAGCGCGTACCGCCTTCCACATTCGCGCTGGGGTCGAAGGCATTGGAGACGCCCAGCTTCGAGGCTGTCCCGGGCATCAGTTGCATGAGGCCTTGCGCACCTTTGGGAGAAACGGCGCGAGGATTGAATCCGCTTTCGGCATGGATCACGCTGCTGATGAAATCAGGGTCGATGTGATGCCGATCGCTGATGGTGTTAATAACCTGGTTCAGGTCCTGCGGCTTCAGGCTCTGCGGTTTGGCCATTCTGGCCGGCACAACGACAGCTGCGGCACTTGGCGATAAAGCGGCCGGAGCCACTGTCGGAGCCAAATCCTTCTCAAAGCGCTCGATCTGGTTGGTCGCAATATCGATGTAGCCCTTGTCGCTGCCAAGGTAGAGACGGGTGGCGGAGCCCACGGTTTCGCGGCGCTCGTGGCGGATCGAAAAGCCGTTACGCAGGATGGCCAGGTCGGCGCCCAGAGCGGGCAGGGCCAGGAGCAGCACTCCCAGCACGATCCCGATTTTTTTCGATGGGCGCATATGGTCGTTCGCCGCGCTGGCCTGACTGTGTAGCGCCGGCATCTTGCCTGGACAGCGGCGCTACGAAAAGCCCAGCACCTGATCTATGGCCGCGGCTACACCGCTCTGATCATTCGGCAGGGTCACGATCCAGCCGTCGCGGTGCAACTCCGGGGCTGCATTTCCCATGATAAACGGCACCCCGGCGAAGGCAAGCATTTCTATGTCGTTGTAGTTGTCACCAATGGCCATGACCTCTGCTCGGGGGATGCCTCGGTAAGCGGCCCATCGCTCCAGGGCGTGGCCCTTGGAACATCCCTGATTGAGCACGTCCACGATGGAGAGATCGCGGGCCACGTACTCGGTCCGAAGCACAGTAATGTCCTGGTCGAGGTTACTGGCCGCCAGGGCCGCCAACGCCAGCTGCATGCGCGGAATGGAGCCGCAGAACATGGCCTGCACCGGATCGCTGGTCAGCGCGTCTTCAATGGGGATGACGAAGTCAATGTATTGCAGGTTCTTCTCCAGCCAGCGTTGAATGCTCCCATTCAATTCATTCATGTGCTCGAGCACGATGGCGCCTTTGACTTCGGTATCGAACGTCAGGACCGTGTTTCCCCGGAATTCCTGCATACTGCCGCAGAGCCGGCGGCAGGTGTGGAGGGGAAGCATGTCGCGATGGAAGGTCTCGCCGGCCAGCGAGCGCGTGATCGCGCCGTTCGAGCTGATCACCCACGGGTCGAAGCCCAGCTGCTGCACGATCGGAAGGGCAAAAGCGTGGCGCCGTCCGGTAACCACCACCACCTCTACTCCGGCCGCGTGGGCGCGGCGCAAAGCTGCCATATCCGCCGCAGAGATTTGAAATTCGGGGTTCAGCAGGGTGCCGTCGATATCGACACCCAGAAGGCGGATTGGAGGTTTCACTGAGTGGATTTTAGCAGCCACCAGGCCACGTGGGGACACCCGCCCCGGCTGTCCCCACGTGGTTCATCTATACTGCAACATCGGCATGGGATCACTCCTCTTTTTCGCGTTTTCGTGGTGGGGCATTCTGCTCCAGGCGTTCGCGATTATTCACTTCATCCGGCGGCGGCCAGATACTTTCTGGCTATTTGTCATCCTCATCGGGGGGTGGCTTGGGGCGCTGGTGTACATCGCGGTCGAGGCGGTCCCTGACGCGGGTCTTCTGCGCCAGTCGTTCAAGGTCTTTCCGCGGCGCAAGCGCATCCGTGAACTGGAGGCCGCCATCCTGGACAACCCTTCGGCTGGAAATTATGAGGAACTGGGCGACCTTTACCTCGAGGAAGGGCATTACGCCAGGTCGCGGGAGGCTTACGACAAGTCAATCTCCTCCCGTACCGATTCCCCCGACCCTTTCTACCGTCGGGGCGTGGCGGCCGTGATGATGGGCGATTTTGCGGCCGCGCTGCCTGACCTGGAGCGCGTGGTCTCAAGCGACTCCACCTATGATTTTCACCGCGCCGCCGGATTGCTGGCGCATGCCTATGCCAACACCGGCCAGCCGGAAAAGGCCGAAGCCCTCTTCCGGCAAGTGGTTAAGATTTCCACCTCTTCCGAAACCTACTACAACTTCGCCGGCTTTCTCGCCTCGCAACAGCGCAATGCCGAGGCCCGGGAGTGGGCCCGGCAAATCCTGGCGAAGAAGCCCACCATGCCGGGATATTTGCGCCGCCGAGAGCGCCCATGGTTCCGCAAAGCCAAAACCCTGTTGTTGCGATTGCCCTCGAACTGAGAACTGACAACTAAAAACTGACATCTGAAAATAGAAGACCAGTCAAGGTAGACCGCAGAGCGAAACCATCCACCCGCGAATGCTAAACTTCCGACGTGTCTCGTATTGATTATCTGGAGTGCACCAAATGTGGTGCACATGCAAGCGCCGACCAGGCGCAGACGGTTTGCCCGAAGGACGGGGGCGTGCTGTACGTGCGCTATGACCTTAAGAACTTAAAGAAAAACTTTAACCTTGCCGTGCTGGCCTCGCGTCCGGCAACCATGTGGCGCTACTCCGAAGTGCTGCCGGACGCCTCCCCAGTCTCCCTGGGCGAAGGCTTTACACCCCTGCTCCCCAGCCGGGAGTTCAGCCACGTTTTTATAAAGGAAGAAGGGCTGAACCCGACGGGATCCTTCAAAGCGCGCGGAATGTCAGTGGCTGTCACCATGGCGAAAGCCTTCGGACTGAAAAAATTGGCGGCGCCTTCGGCCGGAAATGCCGCCAGCGCTCTGGCCGCATACGCCGCCGCCGCAGGCATCGAGGCCCACATCTTCATGCCCCGTGACGTGCCCCTGGCTAACCGGGTGGAGTGCGAAAGCTACGGCGCCGTGGTCACGCTGGTGGACGGCCTGATCAGCGACTGCGCCCGCATGGTGGCCGAGCGAAAAGAAAAAGAGGGATGGTTCGACGTCTCCACGCTAAAGGAACCCTTCCGGTTGGAAGGCAAAAAGACCATGGGATACGAGGTGGCGGAGCAACTGGGCTGGAAGCTGCCCCAGGGCATCATTTATCCCACGGGCGGCGGGGTCGGCCTGATCGGGATGTGGAAGGCCTTCGAGGAGATGGAAGCGCTGGGCTGGATTGGATCCGAGCGCCCCAGGATGGTGGCTGTGCAAGCTTCCGGGTGCGCGCCGATTGTTAAAGCGTGGGATGAAGGTAAGTCAACTGCCGATTTCTGGGCGGATGCGGAGACGCTGGCCGCCGGACTTCGCGTCCCCAAGGCTTATGGCGACTACCTTATTCTTGAGATATTGAAAGCCAGCGGCGGCATAGCCGTGGCCGCAACTGACGCGGAAATAATGGACGCATTCCATCACTGGGCCCGCGTGGAAGGAATATTTGCCGCCCCGGAAGGTGCTGCTTCGCTGGCAGCTTATCGCACGCTGCGGGCCCGAGGCTTCTTCTCCGCCGAAGACCAGGTCGTCCTCTTCAACACCGGTTCGGGTCTGAAGTACCTCGATGTGATCGAGAGGGAGAAGAAGAGCAGGGCGCCGGCGACGAGGCAGATCGGCGGCATTATCGGGCCGTACTGAGTAGCGCCGGCATCCCTTCGACTCGACTTCGCTCAGGGCAGGCTCTGCCGGCTGTCCCGAGGGCGTCTCGCCCGCCGCCACAGCCGCCGGGACGGCGGCGCTACGAAAATCCGGACGTGCTACATTTCCCACAGCGGATCGTGATTTACCGCAACTTGCGATCGATTGAAATCATGGAACAGCGGCTCATCCTCATTAATCTGCTGATCAGACTTGGCGTGGCTGCCGCCGTGTCCAGTGCTTGGTGCGCTCGGTGGAGTTCAAGTCGCTACTGTTCCGCGATGAACGCAACTGGAAGCAGAGAATTTATCTGGTGCTGTGGATCGGCAGTTCCGCTGGCCCTGGGGGTATGGATCCGCTTCAGCGCCAGGAGTTTTGTCGCGGGCGATTTGTCTTTCGAAACCACCTTGCTGCTGGGGGTCATTGGCGGGACGCTTCACCGGCGTGATGGGCGGCGTTCTGCTGGCGCTTCCGGCATTCTGGCATGGGGAATGGGCGACCCTGCCCTTCAACGTGCTCTGCGGCTTCGTTGCCGGACAGTTGCGTAACTTCGCTCCCAATCGCGAAGACATCTGGTCGTTTTCTCCGTTTGTTGACCTAAGTATTTATCGCTGGATCCGGCGCAACCTGCCGACAGCCTCACCCTTTCGAGTGGCAGACCATGTTTTTTGTCACGATCGTGGGATTGCGCTTTGTGCAAACTGAGGTACGCGCATGGTGCCGCCAATGCGCACCTTCAGCCTGGAGAGCCCGACCTGGTGGGTAAAGACTCCTGATCTACGCCGGCTCGGTCATCGTCATCGGAACCGAACTCAAGATCTGGAACAGCGTGCGCATTCAGATCAAGCTGGAAGAGCAGGAACGCCTGCTGCTGCACTCCCGCATGGAAGCGCTGCAAAACCAGATCAATCCCCACTTCCTTTTTAACACGCTGAATTCGGTGTCGTCGCTGGTGCGCTTTGATCCCGACACCGCGCGCCAGCTCATCATCAAACTGGCCAACATTCTGCGCCGGCTGCTCAACAGCAGCGACGCCTTTGTGCCCTTGCGCGAGGAGCTGGAGTTTATCGACGACTATCTGGATATTGAAGTGGTGCGCTTCGGCCGCGACAAATTGCGGGTGGTCAAGGAACTCGAACCTTCGTCGCTCGACACCATGGTCCCCAGCATGCTGCTGCAGCCTCTGGTGGAGAACTCGATCAAGCACGGCCTGTCGTCGAAGATCGATGGCGGCAGTATCTACCTGCGCAGCCGGCTCACGGAATCGCATCTGATCGTCGAAGTGGAGGACGACGGAGTGGGCATGGGTTCCGCTAGTCTGATCGAGCGACCGACCGGACTGGGCGGGACCGGTATTGGGATGGCCAACGTGGCGGAGCGCTTGAAAGTGCTTTACGGCGATACTGCCCGCATGACCATTGACAGCCGCGAAGGGAAGGGAACTCTGGTACGGCTGCGCCTGCCGGTGCTGCAGGGATCGGGCGCGATTCCGGAAGCCTTCTATGAAGCGCGTTCCAGCACGCGCCGGTAAAATTCTTCATATTGGGGAATGATCCGGCTGGCACAGAAGCGCGATTGCGCCACCGCCCGGCAGGCTTTCGCCATTTCGCGCAAGGCGTTTTCGTCGCTCAGCAATTCGATGGCATAGCGCGCCATGGTGTCCACGTCGCCGACGTCGGCCAGGTAACCGCTCTTGCCGTGCTCGATCAATTCCGGGATGCCGCCCACGCGAGTGGCGATGGGCACGACCTCACAGGCCATGCCTTCCAAGGCGGCCAGCCCGAACGATTCCAGTTCGCTGGGCAGGAGCAGGACGTCAGCCAGAGCCAGCTTCTCCTGCACCTGGTCCTGCTTGCCCAGAAAAATTACGTCGTTGTGAATGCCTTTCTGCACCGCCAGCCATTCGGCGCGAGAGCGGTCAGGACCGTCTCCGATCATCAGCAGCTTGGAGGGGATCTGCTTGCGAATCCGGTCAAAGATTTCGATGCAGTCGGTCACGCGTTTCACCGGACGAAAATTCGATAGATGCAGGAGCAGGCGCTCGCCCTGGGGCGCGTACTCCTTCTTGAGCTCCGGCGAATTTTCACCTCTGCAATACACGTCACAGTTAACGAAGTTGTAAATGACCTCGATGTGATTCTTGATATCGAACTCGCGCAGGGTGCGCTCCCGCAGGTATTGGGAGATGGCGGTGACACCGTCGCTCTGCTCGATGGCGAAGCGGGTAATGGGAAGGTAAGAGCGGTCGAGACCCACCAGCGTGATGTCGGTGCCGTGGAGCGTAGTGACGAAGGGAAGCTTGCGTCCGCGCGGCTTGGCGGCCATCATCTGGCGCGCCAGCAACGCACTCACCGAATGCGGAATCGCATAGTGCACATGCAGCAGATCAAGGTCGTAAAGCTCGGCCACTTCCGCCATGCGCGAGGCCAGCGCCAGATCGTATGGAGGATATTCGAAGAGCGGGTAGCGGGAGACTTCCACTTCGTGATAGTGAATGTTGGGATGCGGACCGCTCAGCCGAATGGGCTGCGCGTAGGAGATGAAGTGAACTTCGTGGCCGCGCTCCGCCAGCTCGAGCCCCAACTCGGTTGCGACCACGCCGCTGCCTCCGTAGGTGGGATAGCAGGTAATGCCGATTTTCATTCCTGTCCCTTCCGGATCAGCGCTCGGGCTCTGCACATTCGATGGCGTGGGCGGAGCCAGGATTCAGTTTTTGACTGGGGTTCCTTGCGAGAGGAGGGACTTAGCCCGCGCCCTGGGCGTTTTCGGAGGTCTCGCCCTCTGCCGCCATGTTTTCAACCTGCTGCTGCAGCCGGTCCTGGGTAGCTTCGTCGAGACCGGTGAATTCAATTCCCATGCCCACTCCGCCATCGCAAGATCGGACCACCGCGGAGGTGTTCACTCTTTGAGCATCCAGCCACAAGGTGATGCTCAAGACCTTGCCCACCGGAAGGGGCAGCATGGTTTCGATATAGCATCCACGGCCGCTTATGTCCGCTGACCTCGTCCTCATGTGGGAACCGACGCCATCGGGGTCGCGCATTTCAATGGGAAAGGGAACCTTGTGCCGTGGAAATTTCCGCTTGTTGTCGGTGGACGGTGCGACGCGAGAGGCAGGCTCGGGAGCCTGCTCGCTCGCCTGCATTTCCTTTTCCCAGGGACAGGGCTGCCCCTCGATCAGGTTCACCCCTACTTCGATTCTCTGCGCCTGTCCGGCATCGACGACCCATATGACCTTGCAGCGCGCTTTCAAGTCGCCGACCTGGACCCCGATGACGTCTCCCGGCTTCAACTGGGTGTCCAGGCCGGAGAGCTTGGCCCCGTGATGGCTGATGTTCCGGGCCTGGGCATGGTGCAAGAACGGACGACCGTCCGTGCCCATGCCAAACACTCGGATCGGCAACTCTACCTTCAGCCGAGGCTCAAGTTTTTCTGACATGCGGGTTGAATCCAACTGCGATGCCACAAAAAAGGCTCAGAAACCGCTAGCATTTAATCACATATCGGCACTTTTGGGCCCTTTCGTTATCTCAGTCTGCATTCCGTCCCGGTCTGGAGGCTGCGGGCAAAGATTTATCCCGCAGGGCCCAGCTCGCGGAAGGAGATGACTTCCACTCCGTTCGCGGCCAACAGATCGCGGGTTGACGGGGAGGTGAGAATGCGCAACTCCTGTTCGCGGGAGTCCCGCAGCCGGGTCCGAATCCCCTGCAGAGCAGCATCGTTATAGCCGGGATGGCAAACCAGTTCCCAGGTTCCATCCGGCAGATTCTCCACCATCAAGCGAAGCAAACGTTCATTGAGCGTGCCGGTGGCCACAATGGCCAGGGTACCGTCCGGGGTCGCGATTCCGGCTTGCTGCACGGCTTCGCGAAACTGCCGGGCCAGACTCCGCAGCAGGCCAACCTCGGTCCACCTTTTCAATAGACTGGGTGACGCTGCCAGCTGTGAGCCCTGAATCCGCTCGAAGGGGTTTCGTATTGCCCGGACGCCGCAACTCTTTGCCGCCCGCAGGAGCGGCCGCAGGACGCGCGGGAAAAGATGAGTGTGTTTGTGCGAGTCAAGGTGAGTGACGGGAATGCCGGAGGCTTGCAGCCTGCGTATCTGGGCGGTGGCCTCGGCTTCGATTTCATCGGCCGACAGGCGGCCCAGCAGGGCGAGTGCCCCAAACCTGGCGATGCCCTCGCGGAAGCGCGGGGCGGCGCTGGCGCCGGGAGCGCTATGACCGTTGTCGAGCAGAGTGTTGACCTGCGTCTGGTGAAGCAGGGGAGCGCCGTCCACCAGGACGATGTGGCAGCCCACTCCCAGTCGAGGTGTGGCTTGCGCCAGACCCACCGCGTCGTTAAAGGCCTGGCCGTTGGCCATCAAGGTCGCGGAACTCACGACCCCGTGATGGTGGCCCTCCACAATGGCGCGATTCACGCCCGCGGTGAGACCGAAATCATCGGCGTTGACGATCAGGCGGCGCACCGCCCAGTCTAGCAGGGATGTGCAGGGTGAACGCGGCATCCTCGAGTTGTGAAAGTAGCGCCTACATCTCTTCGATTTTGCGTTCGGCAGGATTTGCGGTTGTCCCGAGGGCGTCTTGTCCGCCCACACCGAGGGCGGGACGCCCTCGGGACATCCGGCAAGATGCCGGCGCTACTTTTTCTTTTCCGGCGGAAACAACTATTTTTTCGCGGCCCGGACTTTTGCCCATCGAGCTTTTTGCGCCCGGCGGATGGCGGCCCTTCCCTTGGCGCTTAAGGGACGGCGCGTTCTTGTTTTCGGTGGTCCGCCGTTGCTGTAAACGCCGGCAAACGCGGCCAGGGCCGCATTCAATCCGGATAGTTGTTGTTGCACCCGAGCTCGCTCTTTCTTTAACTGCCCGACAATCTTTGACAAGTCCGTCATTGCAGTAAAATTCCCCCTGCGCCGATTGTAACAGTGGTTCAGAGATGGCCGCGCGAAGCCGCCCTGCGCACTGGGGAATGGCCCTTCGAGGCGGGCCCATCGGTGGTAGGATTTTGCCTTGAGGCGCAGGCTCAGACAAAATCATGAAACTCTATCGCACAACGTCCGGACATGTCGCAGAAGAACACGAGCGCTTTTATTTGCCGGAGACAGAGCGCGGCACACTCGAGCCCTGGGAATATTTGACTACCAGAGACGATCTGCATGGGTACCTTCAGCGCCAGATACAGGATGGAACCTGGATTGAAGGCGCACGCCCGGCGCTGCATGACCTGCGAGCGCCTATCGGAGATCAGGAAGTGTGGGCGGCCGGAGTCACTTACTATCGCAGCCGGGAAGCGCGTATGCAGGAATCGAAGTCTGCGGGAGGCGGCGATTTTTACGATCGCGTCTATGATGCCGAACGCCCTGAACTCTTCTTCAAGGCCACGCCGCATCGCGTGGTCGGTCCTAACGGAAAAGTGGCCATCCGCGCCGACTCGTCCTGGTCCGTGCCCGAACCCGAGTTGGCCCTTCTGGTATCGCCGAAGGCGGACATCATCGGGTACACCATTGGAAACGACATGAGTTCCCGCAGCATTGAGGGAGAAAACCCGCTCTATCTGCCGCAGGCCAAAGTGTACGATCGAAGCTGCGCCTTGGGCCCGTGCATACTGCTTGCGCCCGATCCGCTGCCGTCGTTCACCGAGATCAGCCTGGACATTGTGCGCGCAGGCAGGAGCGAGTTTGCCGCCACCACGACGCTAGCCAGTATGAAACGGGACCCGCTGGCACTGGTGGAATATCTCTACCGGAGTGACAGCTTTCCGGCTGGCTGCTTTCTGCTCACCGGCACCGGGATCGTCCCGCCGGACTCGTTCACACTCGCGGCTGGTGACGAGATTCGCATCTCCATCACCGGCATCGGGACACTGGTCAATGCCGTGGGTTGATCGGAGTGAGATATCTCTACGGGGTTTCTTGGTAAGATGGCTGCACTTCTCCAAAATCTGCTGACCGCCAGGTCGACCTGGTTTTGGGATGCGGTTGAAAACAAGATGGGCGGTTAGCTCAGCTGGTTAGAGCGCCTGCCTTACAAGCAGGAGGT
>CAVWSP010000033.1:0-73589 GCA_963757835.1 Terriglobia bacterium
TTTTCGGGGCGAATGCGACCTTGAAATTTACGCTCTGGCCGGCCGGGACGGTAAGAGGAAAGACGATGCCGGCGATGGAGAATCCAGGTCCTCCCCAATCGGCCGATCTCACGATAATACGGGCATTGCCGGCGGTCAGAGTCGCGGTCAGGCCCTTCTTCGTGCCCACGGTGACTTTGCCAAAATTCAGGGTGGCGGGGAATACGCCAAGATTGCCCGGTGCTACCGCATGGCTGGTGGTGGAGGAGCTGCCGGCGCTGCTGGAGTTACCGCCTCCGCAACCCAGCAGAATGGCTGTCGTCAAGATGGTCAAGCCTGCAAACAATCGTCCGTGCATGCGCGCAGAGCTCCTTAAAAAGAGGAATGGTTCCTGAACGACCAACAATCTATCTACGACGCCGGAACCTTACGTCCGCCGGGTCCTTTTGACACTTCGGTAAACCGGCTGGAATTTCCTGCTGCGTGAATCGCCGAGGGCAGCAAAGCACGCCGATGAAATTCCAACTTGTTAATGGGACCCGGGAAGGGGTACGCGAGCAAGGTAACGTGGTACCCAGAAGGCGAGAAGATGTCACTAGTACATAACTATGGAACGTGGATCAGGCCTGGTCCCCTGACGGGGGCGGCAATGGGGATGTGCGCCGCTGCTCTCGTGCGGGTGGGCAGCATGGCATCGGGAGCCGCTGAAAATGCGGGGAAGAAGAGCCCAAGCGGGACATTCGCGCCTGCATTCGTGGCAAATGAACAAGGGGCGTGAATTTCTCACGCCCCAGGTTACTCAAAGGTTTGCAAACCCCGCGCTATGTCCCTAAGGAGTGGGAATCACAGCCTGGGTCTGATTTGACTTTGCGCTTTCCTTGCCGGATCCGTCCACCGCCGTGGTGACATAGAAGTAGGTCTGGCCGGATTGGACCAGGCTGTCCACAAAGGTGGTGTCCGCATTCATGGAAGTGATTTTCGAATACGGGCCGCCGGTTGTGTTGCCGCGATAGACGTTGTAGCCGACCACGCTGGAGGTGCTGGGTGACCAGGACAAAGCCACACTGTGTTGCGGCGCGGCCGTACCAGTGCCGCCCAGGGCTTGCGTCAGCGACGCGTTGGAGGCATTGCTGCTGAAAGTTCCGCTGGCCGACGCGGCACCGCTGGACTGGGGCGTGAACTTGACGGTGAAGGACGCGCTCTGTCCGGCGCTCAGGGTAAGCGGGAGAGAAAGCCCGCTGATGGTGAACTCCGAAGTGGTCATGCCGGCGTCGGAGACCGTGATGCTGGAACCGGTAGCGGTCAGGGTGGCGGTCAGGGTCTTGCTCTGTCCTACCACAACGCTGCCAAAGCTTAACGAGGCCGGGCTCACCGCCAACTGGCCGGCGACAGTTGCGGTGCCGGCGAGGGTGATGGTGAGGGTGGAATTGGATGCGTCAGAAACCACTGAAATCGACCCTGTAGCGTTTCCGCCCGAGGTCGGTTTGAACGCCGCGCCGAAGGTAAAACTCTGGCCTGGCTTCAAAGTCATGGGAAGGGTCAATCCGGTAACCGTGAAGCCGGTGCCGGAAGCCTGGGCCTGCGTGATATTCACGTTGGTCCCGCCTGAGTTGGTCAAAGTCTCGGTCTGGCTGGCGGTGCCGTTGACCTGAACGCTGCCAAAACTGAGGCTGGAATCGCTGGCGCTCAATACACCTGGCGTGACGACATTGCCGGTGAGGGCAATGCCCAGATTGGAGTTGGAAGCGTTGCTGACGATGGCCAGACTTCCACTCGCCGCGCCGCTGGTTTGGGGCGTGAACAGCACATTGAAAGTCGTGCTCTGGCCCGGCGCCAGAGTGGCCGGCAGGGCGAGGCCGGTCATGGTAAAGCCGCCGCCGGAGAGATTGGCCTGAGTGATGGTCAGGCTGGAGCCGCCTGTGTTGGTCAGTGTTTCCGCAAGGGTCTGAGGCGTTCCTACCTGTCCCGCGCCGAAGTTCAGGCTGGACGGGCTAGAGGCCAGGGTCCCGGCCGCCGGCGCGCTGGCGGTGAGCGGGAGCGCGAGAACGCCGTTTGACGCATCGCTGGCGAACGATAGTGTCCCGCTGGCGGAGCCAGTCGATTGAGGATTAAAAGTTACGCTGAAGGCCGCGCTCTGGCCCGCGGCCAGAGTCAGGGGCAAGTTCAATCCGCTCACCGAGAAACCGGATCCGGAAACGCTGGCCTGAGAAACGGTCACGCTGGAGCCGCCAGAGTTAGTCAGCGCGGCCGACAGAGTCTGCCCGTTACCCGCCTGCACGCTTCCGAAGTTAAGGCTGGAAGGGTTCGAGAGCAGAGCGCCTGGTGCGGTGGCAACGGCTGATACCGGCACGCTCACGACCGGGTTCGTCGCGTCAGTGGTCACCGCGATGCTGCCGCTGGCGCTGCCCGCTGACTGCGGTGCGAAGGTTACGGTGAAGCTTTTGCGTTGACCGGCAGCGAGGGTCAGGGGAAAGGTGAGCCCGTCCATCCTGAAGCCCTTGCCGGTTACACTTGCCTGGCGCACGGTGAGAGCCGAACTGCCGGAGTTAATCAGCGTCGCCGACTGGGTCTGGCTGGCGCCGATCTTTACGCTACCCAAAGCCAGACTGCTGGGCAAAACCGCCAGCTGCCCGGCGCCCATGCCGGTCCCTGAGAGAGATACGCTGACGACGGTGGCCACGGTGATGCCAGACGCCGAATTGGAGGAACTGAAAGCTACCTGCGTCTCTCGGCCCCGCCCGCCAAACGTAATGGGCCGCTTGGGCAGGTTGCCCGAAACTCTGGCGATAACGGAGACGGTTCCGCTGCTGGCTCCCGGCGCAGTCGGAGCAAAGTTCACCGCGATATTGGTGCTGCCGCCCGCCGGAAGCGTGAGGGGCAGATTCTGCGCGGCCAGACTGAAGCCCTTTCCTGAGGCCACAATGCTAGTGACGCTGATCGGTGCTCGCCCCGGATTGGAGAGTGTGGCTGGCTGGGTTTGGCTCTGGCCCATCGGCACGTTTCCGAAACTGATACTGGTTGGATTCAGCTTGAGCCCGCCGCCCATGATCGCGGTGCCGCGCAACGCAAAGGTGGTGGACAAACGAACCTGATTGCTGGCGAGGACCACCCGGCTTTGCGAGGCGCCGCCGCTTTGCGGTGAATAGGCGATCTGGAGAACAGTGCGCTGGCCCGGCGCCAGGGTCAGCGGCAGTTTTTGACCTGTAACCGTGAAGGCTGATGTTCCCGTCTGAGTCTGTGTGATAACGATGGGTGAGTGGCTGGCGTTGGTGACGGTGTTGGAGCGAACCACGGTAGAGCCAACCGGCACGCTGCCAAAGTCCACGACCGGCGAAGTTGCGACCAGTCCGCTGCTTGATTGCGCGACCGGAGTGCTGGCGTCAAGGGCCCCACAGCCCAGCATGGCCATTAAGAGTAAGAGAACGATTACCAGATTACCGCGGGTGCCGAATTCCTTCACGGAAGGCCTCTAAAAGCCGTACGGCCATACGGCGGGGGATTTACCAGCTCGCTGCACCATTCCGAGTGCCAATCCGGGAACTGACTGAAACGTGGAATAGTGCAGCCAAGTGCAGTCTGCTCTTGGGGTTGCCGATGCGGGTAGATACCGGAAGTGAATGTAGAGAGCGGCCACATGGCCATGCCCAAATTGGAACGCGGGTTACCCAGGGTCACCAGGGCGGTGGGGATGACCAGAAAAGCGGCGACAAAGTCCGCCGGATTTTGTCGGAGCAATCGCGTCGTCAGCGTGCAAACACTGGGGAAAATGCAGATTTTGCGAAGTGGATTCTTCCCGCGAGTGGACATGAACAGTCACGGGCGGCAGCTATCCTCGGGCGACAGCGATGCAGTAATCTTGTTACGCAGGCTGCCAAGTTACGAAAGGGAACGTCGGGCACGGTTCATTTTTCCGCATGGCTAGCGCGAATCTCAAACAGGCCGCTCCTAAGGGCATCATTCTGGCGGGTGGGTCGGGCACGCGCCTGTATCCCGTGACCCATGCGGTCTGCAAGGGCCTGCTACCTATCTATGACAAGCCCATGATTTATTACCCGCTGTCCACCCTGATGCTGGCGGGGATTCGCGACATTCTTATTATTTCCACACCGCAGGACACACCGCGTTTCGAACAACTGCTGGGAGATGGCACGCAATTCGGGCTGAATTTTCAATACGCGGTGCAGCCGCGGCCGGAAGGAATCGCGCAGGCATTTCTGGTGGGCGGGCAATTTATCGGCGGCTCGCGGTGCGCCCTGGTGTTGGGCGACAACATCTTTTACGGACACGACCTGGCCAAAACCATTCTGCAGGCCGGTCAGCCGGAAGCCGGGGCGCGCGTATTTGCCTACCCAGTGCAGGATCCCGAGCGCTACGGAGTGGTGGAATTCGACGCGCAGGGCAACGCGCTCAGCGTGGAGGAGAAACCCAAGGCGCCAAAATCGCGCTATGCCGTCACCGGACTTTATTTCTACGACAATCAGGTGGTGGAGATCGCCATGGGCCTGAAGCCCTCCGCCCGCGGGGAACTCGAAATCACCGACGTCAACCGGGAATATTTGCGACGCCAGCAGTTGCATGTTGTGGTCATGGGACGAGGCATGGCGTGGCTGGACACCGGGACCCATCAGGCCATGCTGGAAGCCGCGCTGTTCATCCAGACCATCGAAACCCGCCAGGGGCTTATGGTGGCGTGTCCGGAGGAGATTGCTTTCCGCTACGGATACATCACGGCGCAGCAACTGGAGGAGACGGCATCGTCGATGAAAGGCAATGGCTATGGCGCGTACTTGCAGCAACTGCTCCGGGAGAAGGGTGTTCTGAAAACGAATTCAGCAATCGTTCCTGCCTTGAGAGGTCACGGAAACCACGCTGCCCGGCGTGCTTATTCTCGAGCCCCGGGTGTTCCGTGACACCCGCGGTTTTTTCCTGGAGAGTTACAACGAAAAGGCGATGGCGGAAGCGGGCATCCGGGAGCATTTTGTGCAGGACAACCATTCGTTTTCGGCGCGCAATGTGCTACGCGGGTTGCACTACCAGGTACGGCCCATGGCAAACTGGTGCGCGTCGTGGTGGGGGAGATTTTGACGTGGCAGTGGATTTGCGTCGAGGCTCACCGATTTTTGGGCGTGGGAAGGGATCACCCTCTCCGAAACAAATCAGCAGATGTTGTGGATTCCTCCCGGGTTGGCTCACGGCTTTCTGGTTCGGTCGGAGGGCGCTCACGTCCTGTACAAAGCCACCGGCTCTTATGATTCCGAGGCCGAGCGCACGATGCCAGTGGGACGATCCGGTGCTGGGCATCGACTGGCAACTTGCCAGACCCTCCGACCGTCTCCCCAAGAGACGGTCGGCGGCGCTCCTTTTCGAGAGGCTGAAGTATTTGAGTAAGACACCCGGGCTGCGGCGGTGACTCGGGGAGAACGGTTCAAGGAGAACAGACATGAATAGATCGCGCAGACAATTTCTCCATTCGCTGGGCGCGGGTGCGGCCGCGGGAGCGGCGGTGGGTTGGCCGCCCGATGCGGTTCCGGCCTTTGCCGGCGCAGTCGGTCCCGGCCGGACGGTCCGCTGGCCTGGTCCTCCTGAACAGTAACGAGAATGCCTATGGTCCGTTCGCCCAAGGTGGCAGCTGCCATTCGGTCCGCCACCGGCATGGTGAACCGGTATCAATTCCGGAAGGACGCCGAAGTGGCGGAAAGGATCGCGCACTTTTCACGGGGTGAAGCCGGAGCAGGTCCTGTTCGGATGCGGCTCGACCGAATTGCTGCGGGCAGCGGCCTGCGCATATCTGGGAAGTGGCCGGCAGCTGATCCAGGCCTGGACCGACGTACGAGGCGCCGCAGGATTATGCCCGATCGCTCGGCGCCGAAGTTGTGTCGGTGCCCCTCAATCCAGGTATGCCCACGACCTTCATGGCATGCTCGACCGTGCCAGCGCTGCGACCGGGCTGATATACATCTGCAACCCAAACAATCCCACCGTCGTCCATCACTCCGCGGCGGGAGATCGAGACTTTTATCGGCAAGCTGCCCTCCACCAGCAAGGTCCTGATCGACGAGGCTTACCACCACTATGCTGCGCCTTCCGGGATGTATGCTTCCTTCATTGACCGTCCCCTGGCAGACGAAAGAGTGATCGTCACCCGAACCTTCTCCAATGTGTACGGCTTGGCCGGACTGAGGTTGGGCTATGCGGTGGCCTCCCCGGCAACCATCGAGAACATGCGAAAATTCATGACCCAGAACTCCCTCAATGCCATCGTCGCCGATGTTGTCGGAATCGCACTAGACGACAGCGACAGCATCAGGAAGTTTGTCAAACGAAACGCCGACGATCGGCAGGAATTCTTCAATCAGGCCATGGCTCGAATGTTGATGCCAATCGATTCCCAAACAAATTTCGTGATGACGAACACCCAGCATCACGCCGATGATGTCATCGAACATTTCCGCAGGCACGACATCTTGATCGGACGTCATTTCCCACCGATGGATACTTACATGCGGGTTTCGCTGGGTACACCGGAAGAGATGCATGCCTTCTGGCGAACCTGGGACTTGCTGCCCTGGTCGAAAAAATTCATGCATCACTAATGCACTGATTGAAATGTAAGCGGCGCAGGTCGAGTTGGGTGAAACAGCAGGTCCCTCCACTGCGCTCGCTTCGCTCCGCTGCGGTCGGAATGACAATGTTAATTCAAAGAATTTCGCCGCGGACCGGAATTCCACAGCCGGCGCTTGACAGAGCCTGCTCATAGGGCGCATTATCCGACGCAATCACCGTAATACCAGCCGCTTTACCCACCAGCCTTTGGAAAGCACTATGCCTCAAAACTCCCCCGGACCAGACCGCCTGGGAAAGGCGAAACCTGGTTCAAACAGGAAGGCAGCACCATGATGAGTATCGTGCGTAATCTGTGGCATGAAGACCAGGGTCAGGACATCGCTGAATATGCAGTGATGCTGGCAGTGATTCTGGTGATTGTGGTCGGCACCATCCGGCTGGTGGGCAACAACGCCAACAACGTTTTTTCGTCCGTAGGTAGCGCCGTCCAATAAGGATTGCAGGGAGAGGCGCGCACGGGCGCGGCATTGCCGCGCGTTGGGATAATTGTGTGGCGCGGGCGCCCCCGCCTGAGGCTTTTGATCCTCGGGCTCAAGGCTGCGGGAGGACCAGAACTCGCGGGCGAGTCGCCCGCGACCACACGACTTCTAGCGTGAGCCGAATTGCAGGCGCAGGCCGGCGCGGGCGAGAATGGGCGGACCTACGGTGAGCACCGGGGTTCGTCCCACGTCGTAACGCCGGTTGGTCAGGTTCTCCACGCCTACAAACAGGTCCACCCCATGACGCAGATGGCGCGACGCGGTCGCGTCCAGGACGAAATATCGTCTTAGCAGCAGCGTGTTCTGATCGTCGTCGAACTGGTTCCCTCCGAAGCGGCCCTGCACTCCGAGCAGGATGAAGGGTCTGGCGTAGTTGGCCTGGAAGGTGAACTGATGACGGGGAACCTGCGGAATGTCGAGGCCTACCAGACTTGGATTCAGGCCCGCCAGGGCCGGGTCAACGGTGAAGTCGATCACGGTGGCGTCGGTGTACTGGTAACCGCCTGAGATAGTCAGCGAATCGTTCAGCCTTCCACTGGCTTCCACTTCCAATCCCTGGGCGCGTGTGCTCCCCAGATTCTGTCGCTGCCGAGTGATCAGAGCGGGCGTCGTGGTCAACGTGACGTTGGCCACCGGGCGCGTAATCTGGTTCCAGAAAAAATTCCCGCGCAGCATCACGCGCTGGTTCCAGCCGGAGACGATGGCGCCGCCTTCCGCGCCGGTCAGGCGTTCGGCGCGAAGATTGGGATTGGACTCGGTAAACACGTTGCCGGCGCGAAAGCCGCGATAGAGTTCGTTCAGGGTGGGAGCCCGGAAGGCGCGGTACCCGGAAGCGGTCAGAGACACATTGCGGGTGAGCTTGTGCAGAAGCGCCAGACGCGGGCTGAAGAAGGTCTCGCTACGGTCAGGCAGGGAAGCGGCACCAACCGGTAGCGCCGGATTGGGCGGAGCGAAGGCCTCGAAATTTTGCCAATGGTCCACGCGCCCGCTGGCGGTCAGCAGCCAGTCCGGGGTCAGGCGAATAATGTCCTCAATGTAAGCTCCCCAGTTTACTTCCCGGCCTCCGCCGGCGGAGGTGCTGGTGGGATTGCCGCCGAAGTATCCCTGCTCGTTGGTTTGACCGTGCACGTCCGACTCCTCGAGCCCCGCGACCAGGTGCTGGCGCGTGCCGACAGAGCGTTGCCATAGAGCGGAAAATCCTACCTGCTGGGCGGGGACAACCTGGGTGCGAGTCAGGTTCTCGCTGTCACGGTCGGAAGCGATCGACGAGAAGGACTGATGCAGGCTCTGACGGGTGACGTAGGCATGCAGCTGGAAGGCACCGGCCTGGCGCGCGTCCCAGTTTCCGCCCAGGTCCAATTCGCGAATGGTGGTGCTGTTGGTCTGCAGCGCGGTGCCGTTGTGCCGCGATTCGCCGAACAGCGATCCCCGCGCGAAGACACTGCCGCGGTCGCCAAACTTGCGTTGCAAGGTCAGGTCGCCGCTGGCGTCTTCTGAGTTCACAGGCGTGTCCACAGTGCCCCTTAAATCGGAGGGCACGGCGATGTAGCCATCGGTGCGGAAGAGTTCAGAAGTCAGGCCCATCGCCCAGGGTCCAAAGGTCTTGCTGGCGGCCAGGGAAAGATCGGGAGAGTTCTCATTTCCGTAGGCGGCTTCGAGCGAAATCGTATTCCGGTCCACCGGCGTACGAAGAATATTGATGACTCCGCCGAGCGCGTCGGATCCGTACAGATGGGATGCGCCGCCGCTGGCCACCTCGATGCTGCCGATACTCACGCGCGGCACCCGGTCCCAATACACCCACCCGCCAAAGGGATCGTTCAACGGAAAGCCGTCACTGAGCACCAGGGCGCGGCTGGCCCCGCTCGCGCCCAGGCCACGCAGGGAGACACCTTGCGCCGTCGGGTTGGCGGTGCGGCTGGTGGTGCGGCGGAAGAGGCTGAATCCCGGTACCTGGCGCAGGACGTCGTCGGTCCTGAAAGCGGCCGTGGCGCCCAGGTCCTGGGCCGACAGGATAGTGACGCTGGTGGCATTTTCGACGACCCGCACCCCGGTGCGATTGGCCGCAACCGTGACCTGTTCGGCAGCGGTCGCGGGCAGCAGAGTGATCTTCAGGAAAGTGGGACCGGTCTGCCAATCGACGCTGCGCAGCTGAAATCCAGGCGCGGAAATCTTCAGCACTCCCGGCCCCGCTGAATCTGGGGAAAATGCAAAGCCACCATGATCGTCGGTGACCTGGGTGGCCGAAAACGATCCACTGGTGAATACCACTTCGGCGCCCACAATGGCGGCACCAGTCTGATCGGTGACGGTTCCGGAGACCGGGAGGGGCGTCGAAAGCTGGCACTGGAGGGCTAAGGGCAGAGACAGGCAAAGCCCACCTACCAGCAAAAATCGAAGCGTCTGGAGCGATCGTCGGGATAGTGAAAGCATGTGTGAAAGGAGGATGGTCCCCTCTGCCAGAATCCGGTGCGGCCGGTCCTCAGCTGATGAGAATGGATCATACCTTACAAAGCTGACCTGATGGATCCCCCAGCCGGCGCGCTTCTCAGGGGCTGCAATTGTTTTCACCTTAGGGCTCCCAGTTCAGCCCGAACCTCAAGGCAAGGCCCACGGCATCAATCACTTCCACAATCCCTACTGGCATGCAGATTGCCCCTGGATAAGGGCAAGCGTGCCGGATCGGCTGTAAGCCGCTCTGGGCGCGGGAAACGAGAACATGGCCCTGCGCAGATTGTGGTTAGTGGCTTTGCTAGTTTCGGCGCCGGCCTTCTGCCCGGCCCGGGTTGATTCCATACCGGCGAGACCCCAAGGTGGAAAGGCTTCGCTGACGGAGCGGGAAAATCATTTGTGGACTTCGCCGGTGCACGACTCGGAATTTGCTGCCCTGACGCATCCCGCCACGCTGGCCGAATGCGGAGCCGTACAACCGCCGCAGGCCCTGGCCACGCCCGATCCTCTGCTGGATGAAAGTGACGTGAATTCGAAAGCCAGCGTCAGCTTCATCATTGGGACGGACGGGCGAGTGCATAGCGCGCTGATTCTTGAGAGCGCCGGAAGCAATGAAGATCGCTCCATCCTTGATGCCGTGCGCTTCTGGCGCTACCGGCCGGCGTTATGCAACGGCGTACCAACCGAGTCAGAGGCCAAGGTGGAGTTTTCCAGCCGTTAGGAAAGTTTTCGACTAGAATCAGCCAAAACGCTGGCTGCCTTGATCCAAGGAACGGAAATTGACGAAGTTCCGGTTTCTTAGCACCTGAGGAAAATGGGGATGGGGTAGCGCATGGACGATGCCAAGCTGATTGCCAGGTCCAAGGCTGCCGTACTCCAGGCCATGCAGCGGTATGCGCTGGAGCAGAGCGTGGAAGAGTCGGTGAATGTGAATCCTGAAACTGAAAGCGCGGGCCGGCAGATCTGCGCGGCCTGCGGAAGCGCGAATCGCAAGGGAAACAGCTTCTGCGCCAATTGTGGCGTCCCTCTGGCGAAGACGCCGGAAGGGGCGGAATCTGCGCGCGCGAATCCGAAGTCGGAAGCTGAACCGCCAGGCGACCACCACTATCATCACCACTATCATCACCATTATTTCTCCAACGCCGGTGGCATGGAGGGAGTGGCCGCTCCCGAGCCACGGACGGCCAGCGGCCCAAGTGCCGGACGTGACCTGGCCCGAGTGCGGTCCCCGCTGAGTGGAGGGTCGCTAAGCCGGGCCGAGACCGCCCTTCGCAAAGTGACCCAGGATTGGGCGCTGGCCTGCAACATCAAACAACTGGACGACCTGGTGGAGCTCTACCTTCCGGACGCCACGGTGCTGCGGCCGAATGTTCCGGCGGTGCGGGGCACGGCGGCCATCCGCGAATTTTTCTTTGGATTGCTCGACGCCGGCATGAGTGAAGTGGAAATGGATCCCCTGCGGGTGGAGTTATTCGGCGACTTCGGTTATGAGGCCGGCCGCTGCAAGTCTCTGGTTCCGAGTGCAGCGGGCAAGCGGCGCGAAGAGCGCGGCAAGTACCTGGTCCTGCTCAATCGTCAAGCCAGTGGGGAGTGGAAGATTCTGGCGGATAGCTGGTCGAGCGACCTGAGCCTCGGAGGCACGCTGGAGTCACCGGTCAAGTCAGGGGCCGGCGCGGGAAATTCGATCACGGGGCCGCCACGTAAGCCCTAGGAAGACAGCCGATAGTAGGGCGCACAAACCTGGCTCCTGTTCAGGATGGGCAGTCAGGTGCAACAGGTATTGCGTTCCAGGGGCGAACCGGGGTGACCTGATTGAACATTGCCAGCCGTTTCAGTAGTGAACCTGAAGGTCCGGTCGATGTTCTGCTGGTAAATGGAAACAACCGACAAGGTTTGGCGGTCGCGCGTTCCCTGGCTCGCCACGGCGTGTCCTTCATCCTCGTAAGCTCCGTTCTGCCAGGTCCCGCTTCCCACTCCCGATTCGTGAAACACGAAGTGATAGCTCCACCGGCCAAGGGGGAGGAGGTCATCGAATTTCTCCTGCAGCTTATCCGGCAGTACAAAATACCCCTGGCGATCCCTGCCAGTGACCAGGCCCTGGTGCTGTTCGATCGTTACCGTTCCAGCCTGGAAGGCCACATCCGGCTGGCCATGGCAAATCCCCAGGCGGTCCGCAACGTGCTCGACAAGCGGCTGAATCTAGAACTGGCCCATGAGTTGGGGGTGCCTTGTCCGCGGCAGTTCGAGTTGCAGGATGTGGGGCAGATTCCGGAGATGATCAAGGCACTAGGCTTGCCTATCGTTTTGAAGAGATCGGGCGTGCCGAATGGACCCAACATACCGGACTTCAACTTCAAGGTACTCTACGCGCATTCCGAGCAGCAGTTGCGGGACTATATCGCGGAACATTGCCAGCACGGTCACTATCCCATCTTCCAGGAATGCGCGGTGGGAGACGTCCACAACCTGTGTTGCTTCGCGGTCCAGGGTGAGCTGATTGCGGTGCACGAGTACCATTCCATCCGGCGCAGGAACGGGGTAGGAGTGTTGCGGAGAATCGTGACCCCGCTCCCGGACCTGGTGGAACACACGCGCCGCCTGCTACGGGCGTTAAGTTGGGATGGTGTTGCCCACGTCGCCTTCTTCGTCAGTCACGACGGCAAGAAGAAGTGGTACATGGAAACCAATGGCCGCTTCTGGGCGTCAACCGAGGGTTCGGTGCACGCTGGATGGGATTTCCCTTACTGGGTTTACCGGTACTTCCTGCACGGCGAGAGGCCGCTTCCCGGAGAAATCAAGATCGGGAGCAAGACCTGCTGGCACCACGGTGATCTTATGGCGCTCATAGAATACTTTGAGGGAGGGGAATCGCCCACTACGGGTACGAATCCAGGAAAACTGCGGGCCCTGGGACAATTCCTGAGCGACTTTTCTCCTGCGATTCACTCCGACATTTTTCAGTGGAATGATCCCATGCCAGGGATCATGGAGCATCTCGAACTGGCCCCCATAAGCTGGCGCTTCCTGAGTAACAAGCTGGTGAGAAAGTTCCGCCGGGAGAAAGCAACCGGGCAGGAAGGCGGGCAACTTCCACAACCCGATTAGATTTCCACGTCCAGCTTGCGCAACTCCCGCCGCAGTTGTTCCACGTCATGCATCTCGATGGTATGCATCCCCAGTTGCCACGCACCCTCAAGGTTCAGGGCGCGATCATCTATAAAGACGCACTCCTGCGCCGGCTTCTGCGTCACCTCCAGGGCCAGCCGGTAGATACCATCTTCCGGTTTGCGCAAGCCCACAAAGCATGAACTGATAAATACGGAGAAGATTTCGCGCAGGCCGAAGGTCTGAATGCGGTATTGGTTCAGCTCCTTGGACTCATTGTTGATGGTCGCCATGAAATATTTTCCCGACTTGGCCAATTGTTCGGCCACCGCCAGGACTTCGCGGTGGGGTTGTGAGAGGGAAAATACATAGTCCTTGAACACCTCGCGGGCAAAGGGCCGCGGGCGATAGAAAATGGTGCGATCGAGATATTCGTCAAAGCCGATCTTGCCCCGCTCCAGGGAGGACACCAGCATCTCGTGGCGATCAAGGAACTCGGCCTGGTCCAGCTTGAATTGCTCGAGCGCGCGCTCCCTCTGGGAGCGGTCCCAGGCGTTAGTGAGCAGCACTCCGCCGACGTCCCAAAAGATGGCGCTGATAGGCACAAGCATCCTCCGCAAGCAGTTTCACTGCAAAATAGTAGAACGATGATACACGGGAGGGAGGGTGGCGCAAGGGGGCGTGTCCTTTTTGCCGGAAGGCGCGCAGTGCCGATGTTAAAGAGAGGATCTGACTTGCCGATGGCTATGGAATCCGCAATTTTGTGCTTCCGTAAATACGGACCGGAGCCTCGTAGTGATGAGCAAGATCCTGCTTCTGGCAGTCCTGGCGTCCCTGACCGGGTGTCTTTCCGCCCGACACACGGGAATGATTATTCCGGCGCGATGTGTCCGGGTCAACGTCCAGAGTTTTACCCAGCCCTGCAGCCAGCGTCCGGACGGGAAGTTTGTGTGCGACAGGGTGGTGATTTCGGCGAGTTGCGTGGCGCCGCCTCCGCTGACGGCCACAACGGCCCGGTAAAAGAAAAGCCCCAGGCGGCCGCGGAGCGGATCGGGGCGGGTGGCGGCCCAGCAGCGTAAACCCCAGTCACTTTGGCCACTTACTCCAGAATCCGGTCGATTAAGCGCCGCGTGCCTTGGCCATATTCTTAGCGGCCTTGGTGGAGGGCCGGCGGGTGCTGGGAACGTAGCTGCAGGTACGAAAATCGTAGTGCTGGCCCAGGCAGTCGGGACAAAGGTGGACCTGGTGAACCTTGCAATGGATCACGGGCTGGTCGCCATGGCAGACATCGCAGCCGCCGCGCACCCGGCGCTTGGAGTTTTTGGATTCCAGCGACGCCCCGGCGGGTCCGGCGGGAGACTGAAGCGCCCGCGCTTTCAAATAGACCCCCGCAGCCGCGACCATGGAGCCCAGGGAGACGCCGCAAGCGCCCAGGACCAGCAGGCTGGTATCGGGATGCTCCCCCAAAGCGGCGGGCAGCATGAGAATTCCAATGATCCCCCCGAGTACTCCCGCGCCGATCATCCAGTTGCCGGTTTGTGATGACATCTTCGGAGCCTTTTTGGCGGAGTGGAAACCTTCTCGCCGCAACCATGAAGTGAGCAGCAATTGCGAACATAGCGAGTTCTTCGGTTTAACTCCAGATGACGAAAGTCACCCCATCCCATGAATTCACCTCGGGATGACCGAGGTAACTTGTCTCGGCTTACCGCGGAACTCTAACATTCTCGAAGTATGGCGCTTACGTCCCTGGTGGTGTGTGCAGATCTGAAAGCGGTGCAGGTGCTCAGCCAGATTCTGCGGGAGCTGAACATTGCAGCGGAGCATTGCGGAGACCTGGCAAGCGCTGCAGGCCGTCTCGCGTCCCAGCATTTCGACGCGGTGGTGATCGATTGCCAGGACCAGATGCCGGCCATCGAACTGATTGCGGGCGTGCGCAAGTTGCCGATCAACCGGAGCACGCTCATCATCGCTCTGGTGGACGGACGAGAACAGGTACGAGATATTTTCGGGCAAGGGGCCAACTTCATTGTGTATAAGCCGGTTTCCGTGGAGCGGGCGGCGAGCAGCCTGCGGGCGGCGCGAGGTCTGATGGCACGCGAAAAGCGAATCAAACTGAGGATCGCCCTGCACGCACCGGCGTCGATTACCTACGCCAACGCGGAGAACGTGGCGGCCACGCTGCTGGACCTGAGCGAGGATGGACTGGCCATACAGTCCGAACGGCGGCTGCCTCCGCGCTGCAAGGTTTACTTTCAATTCAATCTGCCGGGAGATAAATCCTCGGTGCGGTTGTCCGGCGACGTGGTGTGGCAGGATTCTTCCGGACGGGTGGGCATCCGTTTTGTGGACGTGCCGCAAACTTCGCGGCGCACCATGAACGAATGGATCAAGAGCAGCATGGCGCGGCTGGCGACGGCAGAAAAAAATGCTCCCAAGAAAAAAGAAGAGCCGGTCCCATCCGAGGTCGTGGCCACCCGTTTCGCAGGTCTGGGGCTTTCGGCCGCATCCTCCAATCGCCGGGTCCAGGGTCGGCGCGCCTGCCGCCTGAGCGCGGATGTGTTCCGCCTGGGCGAGGGCGTTCCCAATCGCTGCACGCTTAGCGATGTGAGCACCGGCGGATGCTACGTGGAGACCCCTTCTCCCTTTCCTTCGCGCACGGTGCTGGACATCGTAGTGCGCACGCACGACATGAAATTGCGGGTCCGTGGAACGGTGCAGGTGGTGCATCCCGGCTTCGGGATGGGCGTGCAGTTCAGCCTCAATACGGCCGACGAGCGGGAACAAGTCAAGCAGTTGATCGCGGCCCAGGCGGCGGAAGACAGCCTGGCGTAAGGAAGCTGAAGAAACTGGGAAACACCGCAGAGCCTGAAGCCTCCGTTTCGGTCAGCACCCAACCGGGCGCCGAGTTCCTTAAACAAGCATCCTAATCTGGGTCACAGGCTCATCCTGTAATAGGGATCCTTCGACTCCGCGCAAGCTTTCGCAAGCGAAAGCTCGCGCTGCGCTCAGGATGACAGGTTCGAGAGAAGTATTTTTCGTCGTGCGGTCAGCCGGCTTCCTGGCGAAAATAATCCAGCGACAGGCGCAAGCCTTTTTCCAGATCAACTTTTGGTTCCCATCCCAGCAGGGTCCTGGCTTTGGTGATGTCAGGGCAACGCTGCTTGGGATCGTCCTGGGGCAGGGCTTCATAGCGAATCTTGCTCTTTGATCCGGTGACTGCCAGTACGCGCTGGGCACATTCCAGAATTGTGAACTCGGTGGGATTGCCGATGTTGACCGGCAAATGTTCGTCCGCTTTGGCCAGCCGCAGGAAGCCGTCAATCTCATCGCTGACGTAGCAGAAGCTGCGGGTCTGGCTGCCGTCGCCGTACACCGTCAGATCTTCGCCGCGTAGCGCCTGCTTCATGAAGTTGGGGACCACCCGGCCGTCGTTGAGCTGCATGCGCGGTCCGTAGGTGTTAAAAATTCGAGCGATGCGCGTGTCCACCTTGTGGTATCGGTGATAGGCCATGGTGACGGCTTCAGTGAAGCGCTTGGCTTCGTCATATACCGAGCGCGGCCCGATGGGATTCACGTTTCCCCAGTAAGTTTCCTTCTGAGGATGCTGCAGCGGATCGCCGTAACATTCCGAGGTTGAAGAGACCAGATATTTTGCGCCGTACTTGTGGGCGATATCGAGAGCATGAAAAGTGCCGAGCGAACCGACCTTGAGAGTGGCGATTCCGTGCGCGGCATAATCCACCGGGCTGGCCGGGCTGGCAAAGTGGAAGACGTAATTTACCGCGCCGCAGTCAAAGGGTTGATTGATATCGATCTGTTGAAATTCAAAGCGAGCCTCATTGCGCAGGTGGGCGAGATTCGACAGTTTTCCGGTCAGAAGATTGTCGGCGACGACAACCGAGTAGCCCTCGGCCAGCAGGGCATCGCACAAATGCGAGCCCAGGAAGCCGGCTCCGCCAGTCACCAGGGCGCGCTGCGGGTTCATGATTTCTTGAGTTTCCTGGCCGGGGAAGGAGTCGAAGCGGCGGCTGGGAGCGCCGGGGTTCCGGCGGGGCGACCGACGCTGTAGTAGGTGAAGCCACGCGCGGCCATCGCTTCCGGATCGTAAAGATTGCGGCCATCGACCACGATGGGATACTTGAGTTGCTTGAAAATGCGGTCCAGGTCGAGAGCGGCGAACTCTTCCCACTCGGTCAAAATCAGAAGCGCGTCAGCGTCGCGCGCGGCTTCGTAAGGATCATTGACGAACTCGGTGCTGGAGTTCAGGACCTCGCGGGCCCGGGCGGTTGCCGCCGGATCGTAGGCCGCGATCTGGCAGCCCTCCTGCAGGAGCGATTGCACCAGCAGAATGGCGGGCGATTCGCGAATGTCGTCCGTGCCTCCCTTGAAAGCCAGGCCCAGCACGCCCAGGCGCTTGCCGCGCAGGGTCCACAGGGCGGTACGCACCTTGCGCAGGAAGCGCTGGCGCTGGTCTTCGTTAATGCGCATGACCTCGTCCAGCAGGCGGAACTCGTAGCCGCATTCGCGGGCCACGGCGCGGAAAGCCATCAGGTCCTTGGGGAAACAGGATCCGCCGTAGCCGATGCCGGGATTCAAGAAGCGCGGGCCGATGCGGCTGTCTGTCCCGATGCCCTGGCAAACCTGCTGCACGTTCGCTCCCACCGATTCACAAATCGAAGCGACCGCATTGATAAAAGAAATCTTCATCGCGAGGAAAGCGTTGGAGGCGTGCTTGATCAACTCGGCGCTCTTGGCGCTGGTCACAATCAGTGGCGGAGGGACCTGGGCCCGGTCGGGCGCCGGAATCGCGTCCTTGCGGCGGTAGTAGCTGCCATCGGTCATGGGCGCGTAAATCTCGCGCAACACCGCGGCGCAGCGTTCGCTGTCGGCACCCACCACGATGCGGTCCGGATAAAGAAAATCGGTGACAGCGGTGCCTTCCCTGAGAAATTCCGGGTTGGATGCGACATCAAAGGAATCCGGGGCCGCGGCATTGCGCAAAATAATCTTGCGCACCCAGTCGCTGGTGTAAACCGGGACCGTGCTCTTCTCCACCACCACCTTGTAGCCGTTGATGGCGCCGGAAACACTGCGGGCCACCGATTCCACATAGGACAGGTCGGCTTCCCCCTGCTCCGTCGGCGGGGTCCCGACCGCAATGAAAATGGCTTGGCTGGCGCGTACGGCCTGGTTCAGATCGTCGGAAAAAGTAAGATTGCGGTCGCGGTGTCGCTTTAACAGTTCGGGCAGAAATTTCTCGTGGATGGGGACGTCGCCGGCCTTGAGCGCGGCCAGCTTGGCCTGGTCGTTATCGACCAGGACCACCTCATGGCCGAGGTCGGCGAAACACGCGCCCGCCACCAGTCCCACGTAGCCCGAACCCACCACCGCAATGCGCATCCCAATGTTCTCCGCGAGCGAAACTCAATGCCGGTCAGATGCAATACTGTAGCAGTTTTTATCCAACCAGGGCGACGATGCAGCCGACAAACTCAGAACTATTCGGACTCAATAATAAGGCCTGACGGGCCGTTGCGGACTGAGGGGTTGTCAGTCACGAACAGACGTGACGGCTGTCACATCTTTAGTTCGACGCCTTCGTGGTGGGAAAAGCTCTTTCCTTTGCGTTCCGAACCGAGCGCGATAACCGCCATCAGGATCGCGATGTTGGCGATCTCAAATGCGGCGAGGGCCCAGGAGTATCCCAGCGGCTTGCGCAGAGCGTAAACAACATTGTTGACCGGGGCGGCGATGAGAATTCCCAACTGGTAGGCGAAACCGGGCATGAGTCCGCGGACGGCATCGGGAGAGAGTTCATTGAGATGTGCAGGGATGATGCCCCATGCGCCCTGCACCCCGGCCTGCATCACGAAGGCGCCGACGGCGAGGGTCATCAGCGAGCCCCCGAAGGTCCAGGCGGGAATCATCGCCAGACACAGAAGCAGGGCAAGGATCATGCTGCGGCGGCGTCCGAAACTTTCAGACAGATGTCCGAAGAGAACGGCTCCCAGCACCGCTCCCACGTTGAACAGCATGACGAGATAAGCCACAACTTTCGAATCGAAGCCGCGCGCCGATTTCAGGAAGTCAGGATAGAGGTCCTGGGTGCCGTGGGAGAGGAACATCATGAGCGTCATCAACAGGACGAGGTAAAGAAAAATCTTCCAGTGGCCGCTGGCCGTGCGCAGAATCGCTCTCACGGTCGGCGCCCGGTGTTGTTTCCAGGCCTCCGATTCGCGCACCCGGAAACGGATGTAGAAGGCCAGCAGCGCGGGCGCTCCCCCTACCCAGAACATGGCGCGCCATCCCCAGGCAGGCAGAACGAAACGCGCCGCCACGGCGGCCAGCAGGTAGCCGATGGAATATCCGCTCTGCACGATTCCGGAGAGAAAGCCTCGCCACCTGGGCGGAGCGCTCTCCATGGCGAGCGAGGCCCCGACGCCCCATTCGCCGCCCATTCCGATGCCGTAGATGGTGCGCAGGATCAGAAAGACGGTGTAGCTGGGAGCAAATCCGCAGAGGAGTTCGACCACGGAAAAGAAAATCACATTCGCCATGAGCGGCTTGCGGCGCCCGTAGCGGTCGGCCAGCAACCCGAAGACGATGGCGCCGACCGGGCGCATGGCCAGGGTCGCGGTCATGGTCCAGACGATGGCGCTCTTGGTGACGTGGAAGTGAAGCGCCAGCGTGTCCACCAGGAAGACGACAACGAAGAAATCGAAGGCGTCGAGGGTCCATCCCAAAAAGCTGGCGGTGACCGCGTGCCATTGGTCAGAGCGGGAGGGCGGCGGCGAAGATGAATTCAATGCGGCCAGCTTTCTCTCTCCTGGAAGATATCTGCCGGGGAAGTGTACACCGCAGGCCCCGCACGTGTGGGTCGGACACGCTTGTCCGACGCCTTTGACTCTGATTTTCTTGGCTTTTAGTTTTGGATTTGTGTTTGAGTCCTTGTCTTTGAGCCTCCGATGGCCACCTCAAAAGCAAAGTCAAAGGCGTCGGACAAGAGTGTCCGACCCACACTGCCGTCGGCGATTTTTGCCTTTGGGCCCCACGAAACCCATAGAATGGAGGGGGAGGATTTCATATTCGAAATTTGCGATTGTCCAGATTCATAAAGTTATTGTTTTGAGTTCATTACCCGGGGTTCATTTGTGTTGACAAGACCTTTGTTTCAGGCGAAACTCCGCTCAATTGCTGTCGGAGCCATCCCGCGCCGCGCTGGGACACTCGCATGGCTCGAACCATGTTAAAGCCTGACCCAACCCGCTATCTTTCCATTGTGCAGACCCGCGTCAGCGGCCCGGAATGGCCTGAACCTGAAGCTGCGGAAGTTGAGCCGGAAGCAGGCGGCGTCCCGACATTCCAGGGTAAGGAAGATTTGCCCTCCGATTTCCCCCTGGATCTGCGGCTGCATGAAATTCTGCAACAGGCTCGCTTGACCACTGCCTCGAGTGGAGCCGTGATCGCCCTGGCCCGCGGTAATCGGATGGTGTGCCGAGCCACTTTGGGCGACAAGGCGCCGGGAGTGGGAGTTTGCCTGAACACTCGATCTGGCCTGTCCGGGGCTTGTGTTCAGACGCAGGAGATGCAACTTTGCGATGACACGCTGGTCGATCCCCGGGTGAATGCAACCGCCTGCAGTGACCTTGGAATCCGATCCATTGCGGTCCAACCCATCCTGGAGGGTGGGGAATTGTGGGGGATGCTGGAGATTTTTTCGCTGGTGCCCCATGCCTTCAGTGATTCTGACCTGCAGGAGTTGCAAGGGCTCAGCCGAAAAATCCTGCGCACGGTGCGAGAGGCAATGGATGGCGAATCGACGCCGCCGGTCAGGGCGGAACTTTCCCTGCAGCTCGTAGCTGATCCCGTGCAGACAAAATCGCCGGAGCAGCCGGAAGCCTTGCCGGAACCGGTCCAGGTGGATGTGCCGGTGTATGGTCGGGATTACCGAACCGGCGCTCTGACGGCCGCGGTGCTGGCCCTGGCGGTGTTGCTGGGCTGGATGGTAGGTCGCGTGGGTTGGAGCATGGCAGTCAACCGCGCGCCCGCCCAGGCTGCAATCACTTCGGAAGAGGCTCAGGCCATGATGCCGGTGGCTCCTGAAACTTCGCCGGCCGCGCCGCGCCGGGAAGAACCGCCGGTTCCTGCCAGGCCGGTTGTAGCCAGGGTTGCCCCGCCCGCGAAGCCGGCTCCGAAGCCGAAGACGGAAACGGCCGAGCCTGCAGGTGGTCTGGTGGTGTATGAAAACGGCAAAGTGGTTTTTCGAATGCCGCCTTCAAAGGTCGAGGCGCCTGCTGCGGCCGGTGTGACGGGATCGGGATCGATTGAAAAGGCGGCGACCCGGGAAGAAGATGGTTCATCGCAAGCGCCGGAGCAAAGCTCTTCTGCGTCCGCGAACAGCTATCTGCTGGAGCGCGTGGAGCCCCAGTATCCGGAAGCAGCCAGGATGCAGCGTGTGCAAGGTCCGGTCGAGCTCAAGGTGCTGGTTGGGATCGACGGCCTGGTCAGGAAAATTACGACGATCAGTGGGAATCCTCTGCTGGTCGGCGCCGCGACGGATGCGGTGCGGCAGTGGCGTTTCAAGCCCCACGAGCTTAAAAGCAAGGTGGTCGAGTTCGAGACCCAGGTCACAGTGAACTTCGCGCTTCCTTAGATCTGGCAGTTACGCCAGGAGAAGAGGTCAGCTTGAAAGGCGAACCTCAGGCGCTAAAGCGCGACGCATTTTAGTTTCTTTGTGGCACGACTAAAGCTGTCCCCTTTGCAAACTCGCGCTGACACGACTAAAGTTGTGCCCTTCTCAAACCTGCGTTCTTGCGAGTCGTGCCTAATTTTGTAATGACTATCCGTAAGCCAGTTCTTTGGCGCGCTGGGCGGCTTTTACCACGGCTTTGATCAACGTGACGCGTAATTTTCCTTCTTCCAGTTCCATGATGCCGTCGATGGTGCAGCCCGCGGGAGTGGTCACCGCGTCTTTGAGCAGGGCGGGATGGTCTCCGGTTTCGAGCACTACGGTCGCGGCTCCCAGAGTGGTCTGGGCGGCGAGCAGCGTGGCCACATCGCGCGGCAGGCCTACCTTCACGCCTGCTTCGGCGAGCGATTCCAGGATGATGTAGATGTAGGCGGGGCCGCTGGCTGAGAGTCCGGTGACCGCGTCCATGTGTTTTTCGTCCACGACCACGGTCTTTCCTACAACGTTGAAGAGGGCGCACGCCGCCTCCACGTGGTGAGTGTCGGCAAATTTGCCTTTGCACAATGCGGTCATGCCGCATCCCAGGGAACACGGTGTATTGGGCATGGCGCGAATCACGGCGACGTTGCTGCCCAACGCCTTTTCGATGTGGCTGGTGGGCACGGATGCGGCCACGGAAATAATGAGTTGGTTGCCGGTGACACTGGGGCGGATCTGCTCCATCACTTCCTGCACCACTTGCGGCTTCACGCATACAAAAATGATGTCGGCATTGCGCACCGCAGCCAGATTGTCGGTGCCAACCGAGACGCCCAGTTTCTCCGCCATGGCACGCGCCCGCTCTTCATGCTGCACCGTGGCGAAAGTCGCCTTGGGAGAGAACAGACCTTTCTCCAGCAGCGCCTTGAGCAGAATTCCGCCCATCTTACCCGCGCCCAGCACTGCAACTCGTTTTCCGGAAAGATCGAAACTCATCGCGCTGTGTCCTCCGTGTGTTCTGTGTCGGCCATTGTACAGTTTCACGGGTCAGAGGCGGAGAGTAGCCGGTGTCATCCTGAGCGAAGTGGTTGCTTCGCGTAGCGAAGCAGGCGCGCAGTCGAAGGACCCCTATATCAGCTTAACGATCGGGGTTGATGGGGCACGCGGAAAATCCCCCGTGCGAATTCCGGCAGCGCTTCGCGGAGCGGGTAGGGGTCCTTCGACTGCGTGGCGTCTTCGCTACGCGAAGACGCCTACTCCGCTTGATTACATAACAACGTTGGATGACAACTCCGCTGCTCAGGCGCTTTCCATGGCCTGGCGAGCCAGTTCGGCGATGTGGCGGCCGATTGGAAGGGAAGCGGTGGCAGCGGGCGAGGGGACGTTCCACACATGCAGCATCCGGTCGGCCTGCACAAACTGAAAATCGTCCACCATGGATCCGTCGGGACGCACCGCCTGGGCGCGGACGCCGGAACCATCGGCCACCAGATCAGAGCTGACGATCTCCGGCACCAGACGCTGCAGCGCTTTCACAAACGCCCGCTTGCTCAGCGAGCGATAGTATTCGCTGGCGCCATCGCGCCAGTATTTTCCCGCCATATGCCAGAAGCCGGGATAGGTAAGAGTTCCGGCGAGGTCGCGGAGGTTGAAATCGGTGCGCTTGTAACCCTCGCGCTTGAAGGCCAACACCGCGTTCGGGCCGGCATCCACGCCGCCCTGGATGCGGCGGGTGAAGTGCACGCCAAGAAACGGGAATTTGGGATCGGGTACGGGATAGATAAGCGTGCGCACCAGGTGTGTCCGCTCTGGAACCAGATCGTAATATTCGCCGCGAAAGGGCACGATCCTGACTTCGGGTTTCTGGCCGGCCATCCGGCTGACGCGGTCGCTGTGCAGTCCGGCGCAATTGATCACATATTTCGCGGCGTAAATTCCGCGACTGGTCTCGACGATCATTTCCGCGCCGCGCCGAACGACGGCCCGAACTTCGGTTCCAGTGTTTACCGTGCCGCCCTGCGCGATCAGGATCTCGGCGTATTTCTTGCTGACGGCGGCGTAGTCCGTAATGCCGGTACTGGGTACCAGCACGCCCAGCAGGCCGCTGCAGTGCGGCTCAATCTCGCGCAGTTCTTCCTGCTGCAGCAGTCGCAGTCCGGCGAGGCCGTTGGCTTTTCCGCGATCGAGCAGAGTGTGGAGGCGCGGGATCTCCTCGGCGCTGGTGGCGACGATGACTTTTCCGCAGATTTCGTGGGGCAGGTTGTGGGCGCGGCAAAATTCCACCATGGCGGCCGCGCCCTCGACACAGAATTTCGCCTTCAGAGATCCGGGCTTGTAATAAATACCGGAGTGGATCACGCCGCTGTTGTGTCCGCTCTGATGGCGGGCCACGCCGTCTTCCTTCTCGACCAGCAGCAGGCGCAGGTGCGGCAGGGCGCGGGTGGCGTGCATCGCGGTCGAGAGACCGACGATTCCACCGCCAATGACTACGATGTCAAAAGTTTGATCCGGCATAGGGGCGCAGGGAAACCCGCGCCACATTCTTTATACATGGTGGCTGGAACCAGGGCGAAGTTACGGCGGTTATCCGGGTGCGTGACGGGTGTGGGTCGGACACTCCTGTCCGACGCCTTTGACTTGGATTTGCTCTGTGACTATCCAGTACCGAAAAGCCAAGTCAAAAGCGTCGGACAGGAGTGTCCGACCCACACTTGCTACTGTACGGTCATGGCCACGTCCACGCTGCGGGCAACCGAGCCCAGTGCGGCGTTGACGGTGATGGTGTAGTTTCCGGGAGTGGTTCCAGGATGACCTGCGCCGCCGCCACCACCCCCACCTCCGCCGCCCGGCCCACTACTGCCTCCGCCGCAGGCCACCAGCAAGGTGAGCAGCATGCCAAGAATTGTCAGGCGAAGGCACTTCCTGGTTTGCTTCCTGCGGGCTTTATTTAATTCTCCGAGAGCCACGACTCCAGCCAGGGACAGGCCCAGGTCGTACCACAGCGCATGCGGCCCGGTCGTTTTCGCGACTGCGGAAGTGGATGCCGTGGTCTGGAGCTTCAATACCAGGTTGGTGTCGCCTTGTCCCGACGCGACCAGGCTGGGAGTAAACGAGCAGGTGGTCAACGGCGGCAGGGTGGCACTCGAGCACGAAAGAGTTACATTGCCGGGAAATACGCTGCCGTTTCCCAGCGGCACCGCGTCCAGGTTATAGCTGGCGATTTGTCCCGCCTTGATGGTCTGGGCAGCGGAATTGTTGTTGATCACAAAATTGAAGCCGACGATGAGTTCCACCGGCGTCGATTTGTGGATGTGCGCGGTGTCGGTACCCGTCGCGTCTATGGTGAAGTTGAAGTGGTTCTGCGCATCGTTGCTCGCGGTCACGGTAAATGCCGCGCCCGAGACGGAGGGAACGAGGACGGTCGGAGAGGGCGTGCAGGTCAGTGGGACCGCTCCGGAACAGCGCAGATTGACCGCGCTGCTGTATCCGTCGGAAGACATCAGAGTGCCGTTGAACACGACCGCTTCATTCGGATTTGCGGTCAGGGACGGATTGCTGATTGCAATGGCGAAATCGGGATTCTGCGTGCTTCCGGTGCGGACGGTCAAAGCCAGGGTTTGACTCCTGGTCGGTCCGCCAGCGACCGAGCCGTTGATGGAAATTTGGGATGTCCCCAGGGGCGTGCCGGCACTCGTGCTAATGGTCAAGGTGACCGTTTCCGGGCTGCCTGAAATCGGAAACACTGAGTCTGAGTCGAAGCTGCAAGCGGCGCCAACCGGCAATCCGCTGCAGGAAAGAGTTACTTCCTGGTTGAACGAGCCTGAGGCGGTCACGTCAAACGCCGTGGGTGCAGAGACGCTGGAGGGATTCACGGTGAGGCTGCCGGGCGCGGGCGCGGTCAGATTGAAGTCGACCATATGCAGGGTGAGAGAAAAATCGCGGGTGGTGGTATTCGCATCGTGGCCCACGCCATGAGCATTGAACAAGTAATCGCCTACGGGACCGCCTGCGGTCACGCTGAAGCTTGTGCCTGCAATGGTCGGTGTCGGCGAAGCGGGTATTACCGTACAAGTTGGTGGCGGTGGGGTAGCCCGGCGGGTGCATGTCACGCTCACGAAGTCGCTGAAGCCATTTTCCGCCCGCAGCGTCGCCGTGAACGTTGCGCTCTGCCCGGCGAATGCGGTCAGTTCGTTGTCGGGCGAGGCGAAGATGAAATCTGGTCCTGAGGCCAGGGTGAATTCCCAAATTCCGCGGCCGTAGGTGGAGGCACGGAGTTTTCTGGTTCCTCCGGAAGTAAACATGTGCAACGCCGTGACGGCGACGTTGGGCAAATATCCAGCTTGACCGCTTTCCGGTGCCGGCCCAACTTCAGTCCAGACCGGGCTGGCCGTGGTACTTGCGAAAACCCCCACGTCGGTGCCGACATAAACTGTGCTTGCGGACCCGTCCACCAGCACTGCGTTGGCGGGCGCGTCGGGCAAGCTGGCGCCGAAGTCTGTCCAGGATGCGCCGGCATCAGTGGTCTTCCACACGTGGGAAACGTGAAATCCCATGATGGTCATGTAGGCGGTGTGGCCGGTGGTGTCGGATGGATCGATGGCGACCGCCGAGATCGGGAATCCGGAGGGGTTGGTGGTTCCCGTGCGGTCGATCCAGGCGTTCGGGCCGGCACTGACGTTTGTTGCCACCCAGATATGGCCTCCGCCAGGGACCAGGGGACCGAGGCCATCGGTTGCGGCATACATCACGTTGGAGAATCCAGCGGTGTCCTTGAGGCCGCCCGCAGCCAGCGCTCGGACCAGGTTGACTTCGCCGCCTGTGCAGCTTTCGGAGCCGCCCGTCTCAAGATTGTTGGTGAGGGCGGAGAATCCGCTGCCATCCGTCGCGCCGCGCCACACCCGGCATGTTCCCACGAGAAGCTCGCCGGAGTTTTGCGGATCCAGAATAAAGGGCGTGAAGAATGCCCCGGAGTCGCCGCCCACGGTGGTGTTTGAAACCACCAGCCCGCTGCTGAAATCCTGCGCCCGGCAGTCCACCCCCAGGTCGCAACGCTCGATGCTCACGTCGGTGTTGGCGGTAAACCATTGCGTGGGATTGTCGGGATTGATCTGGTTGTATCCGCCATCGCCGGCGTTGACGTTGACCCAACTGCTGCTGCTTTGTGAAGTACTGGTTGCGGGCGATCCGTTGTTTTCCGCGCCTCCCAAAAGCGTATTGGGATCAGTAGGATGCTGTGAAAAGGAAATGAACTGGGTGATCGAGCCCAGCTTCTGGTTGAGGCTGTCGAACTGGTTGCTGCCGCCGCAGGTTCCGGTGAGAAGTCCGGTGTAGCCATCCAGGGCGCGGTAGATTCCGCCATCGTTGGCAAAGTACATCACCACCCGGGTGTTGCCGTTGGTTTGCAGAAAGGAAATCGCGTGCTGGTAGGGGTGGACGTGCGCGATCGAGCCGAAGCTAGGTGGGCATCCGAAGGCGTGGGTGAGATTGATAAAGGTATCGGGGGCGCTGCCGTTGCAACTGGGCGACGCGGTGGTGATTCTGCACTTGTAAAGATTCACTGCCCCGGCATACAGGTCGGTGACTTGTCCGTCAGGGACAGCGGCCAGTTCCAGGTTGTAACTGCCCTGTTCGGTGCCGCAGCCACCCAGCACGTCACCGCAATTGGTGATGCCGTCATCGTTGATTTGAGTCCAGCTGCTGCCGCCGTTCTTGGTCTGCCAGATCAGCCGGTCGCCGTTGTTTCCGTCAACGTACCAGAAATACATTTCGTTGCGCCCGGGCACGACCGCAAATTCTCCGCGATACAACAGGCAGGTCGAAGTCGTGGGAGTCGCCGGACAGGAGACTGGACTCAGGCCGCCGGGCTGGCTGTTCAAGCGGTCCCAGGTGGCCCCGTCGGTCGAAGAATAAATGCCGTGCCACTGGATGGCGGCGAAAAACTGCCGGCTGGTTGCGTTGTACACCACTGAGGTAGCCGAGCTGGGGTCGATGGTGAGGCCTGCATCCTTCACGGTAGCGTAATTCCACGACGCTCCGCTGTCGTTCGAGTAGTAGAGTCCACGATTGGCTGTGACTGGATCCTCAAGGCCCTCGGTCACTCCCTGCGTCGCTCCTGCGGCGGCCGCCACCACCAGGCTGGGGTTGGCGGCGCTGAATGCGATCTGGCTGAAGCCCAGGCCGGCAAAAAGTCGTGTGCCCGTGCTGTCCTGCGAAATCAGGGTCCAGTTACCGCCGGCGTCGGTGGAGCGCAGAATGCCCAGTCCGTAGTAGGAGTCGGCGGAACTGTTGGTCTCGCCCGTGCCCGCCAGAATCAGGCTCCTGCTGGCATCGGGGCTGGTCAGTTGGGGCTGGATGGCGATTGAACCCACGGCCAGAGTTGGCTGATCGTCGGTAAGCGGAGTCCAGGTAGCACTTGAGGGATTCGGGCTAAGCGCGCCGGCGTTGGTGGACTTCCAGACTCCGCCATACGCTCCGCCGATGTACACAGTATTGCCGCTGCCGTCGGCCGGATCGACCGCCACGGCGGTGGCGCGGCCTGCGACCGGGCCGTAGTCCTGGACCCCGAGTCCGGTCGCGTCGGAGGCCAGAGGGGCCGGACCGAGGGGCGTCCAGACGGTGCCTGAAGCGACTCGGGGGAGCGCGGCCGATCGTGGCGCGGCGGCATGCAATGCCCGGAGCTGCAATTTCTGCTGCTGAGCCCGGTAGCGAAGCGCTGCCGCAGAGGGTCCCGGAAGGGTCCGCCCATGGCGGAACCACGCTTCGCGCTGACGGAATTGGTGGATGCTGGTTTCAGGGCGAACTTCTTTCTGGGCGGATGCCAGCCCGGCCCAAAATAACAGACACACGAGGAAGTGAGAGCGCAGGCAAAAGGTCATAAGCACATGGGAGCCGCGAAACCGCTGAACCCACGACTACCACCTGCCTGGTTGGCTTGCAGTGACGGGCCGCCATAAATCTGCCTTTATTTCTCTGGAGGGGCTCTAAATGGGAATCTGGGGATGAGGCAGGAGGCGGGCGAGGAGTGCACCAAAGTTGACTTGACTGGGCTTCACAGGTCGGGCTTTGGAATTCAGTCCCCTGAGAACCGAGAACTAAAATCTGAGATCTGAAAATCCAAGACCGTTTGTGGTCCGAGACCCGAGGTCCGTTTTTTGGATTTCAGATCTCAGATTTTGGTTCTCGGTTCTCAGGGATTAAATAGATTCGGCCACGACTTTTTGTTCCTGTTGGCCCAGGCCTGGGATGCCTAACTTGATGCGGGGCTTCGCTCTTGTTTACTCGCGGCACTTCGAGGCCGCCGCACTAGGTGGCGGCCAGGACTTTTACCATGGCCCTCAAGGTATTCAGTGACAAGAGTTCGGCGAGCAAGGCCGCCGCTGGGCAGGCAAGTAACGCGATTCGCAGCGCCATTCGAGATGACGGACGAAGGCGACCGATGAGGGGCTGGTGCGGCGTATCTGAGGTCACTCCAGGTTTTCTTTGCGTTCTTTGCGGCTCTTCTTTGCGTCCTTTGCGGTTTAGGGTTTTGCTTGTCCAGGGCGAACGTCAACTTCTTAACCGCAAAGGTCGCAAAGGACCCGCGAAGGGCGCAAAGAAGGGCAGCACTTACATTGCTGATGATCCGACCAGGCTGAAGAGAAGGATGGCGAGCACGATCACGGTGAAAACTACATACATGTGGTCGCGCTCCTCGGCAAAGCCCCAAATCGAAAATATTACCCGCGCCACGGGCGTGGCGATCAGGAACAACAAGCCCAGTTGGATGATGCCGCGTCCGTTGAGCGCCATGGCTTCACGCACGATGCCGTGCAGACTGTGGAGGTCGGAAGGCTCACCTTCGAACACGCGATAAGAGGCGGTGGCATGGCCGTGCCGGGAGAGATAAATAACAGCGCCACAAAAGACAATGGCTGCGGAAAGACCCACGCCGGCGCGCAATAGATTGCCCAGGATGTTCTCGATTTTCTTGTCGGTCCAGCCTCGCTCGACGAACATTTTCATAACCTTCCTGAAAGTCCCTTATAGAGCATTTCCATGCCCAGCAGAACGATCACAATGCTGAAAATAATCCGCAGCCATTTGGTTTCTGCCCTGACCAGGATGCGTGTGCCCACCAGGGAGCCGGCCAGGACCCCCAGCATGACGGGCATGGATAGTCCGGGGTCGATGTAGCCGCGGTGCAGATAAATGCCGGCGCTGGCCGCGGCAGTAACTCCGATCATGAAGTTGCTGGTGGTGGTGGAAACCTTGAAGGGGATTTTCATGGCCTGGTCCATGGCAAGAACTTTCAAGGCGCCGGAGCCGATGCCGAGGAGTCCGGACAAGGCACCCGCCCCAAACATGATGCTGAAGCCCGCAGGCACGCGCTGAACGTTGTAGTGGCGCACGCCCTCGAGGTCAGGAAAGCTGCCGTTGAGGCGCAGTCGCGTGGCCAGCGGGTCAGGCGGGACATTGCGTTCAGCCAGCGAGCGGGGCTTCCGGGAGAGAAATGCCGAGATCAGTAGCACCGCGCCAAAAATTATGGCGATCGCGTTGGTCGGGACCCATACCGCCAGAAATGCACCCAGCAATGCGCCCAGGGTGGTCGCAATTTCCAGAAACATGCCGATCCTGATATTCGAGAAGCCTTCTTTAACGTAGGCCGCAGCCGCGCCTGAAGAAGTGGCGATCACTGAAACCAGGGATGCGCCAATCGCATAGCGGATATCTACTTTGAAAAACAGGGTCAGCAGAGGGACCAGAACGACGCCGCCGCCGAGGCCGGTCAGCGCTCCCAGCAGGCCGGCAAGCATGGAGCCGAGGAAGACCAGGGCAGTGAATTCCAGAGTATTCATCTAGTGAGCTGTCCTGGAAATACATGGAATATAAGCGGCGCAGGTCGAGTTGGCTGAAACAGCAGGTCCCTCCACTGCGCTCGCTTCGATCCGCTGCGGTCGGGATGACAGTGCTAATGCAATGTATTTCCAGGAAAGAGACGAACTAATGTCCGTAGCCGCCTCCATCGAGAGTCACTTTGCCCCGGAACATGCGATAGACGACGACAAAATAAACCAGCGCCAGAAGCATGCCGAATGCCCACCAGACCAAGCCCACACGGAGCGCGTAGGGTCCGGAGAGCGAGTTCTGCACCGTGATGTCGTGGCCCAGATCGTTGCTGGTGGGCAGCAGGCGCGGATACAAGGAAATCGCCGCACCCACGAGCATGGTCGAAAGATAGATGCACGAGGAGACGAAGGCCTTGCGATCGGCTTTTCCGCGGCAGAAGTAGAACATCCCACCCAGAGAACCGAGCACCACAACCGGGATGGCGAAGGCCAGCGGATAGGCGTAATAGTTAGCCAGGGCGTCGGAGCGAACGGCGATGGTTGCGATCAGGCTGACCACCGTGACGGCAGACAGCACAATCCAGGACCGGCGGACGAAAGTGCGGGCGCGCTCCTGCAAATCACCCTCGGTTTTCACCGCCAGATAGAGCGCTCCATGGATGGCCAAGGCCACCAGCGCGAGCACGCCGCCGATGACGGTGTACCAATCCAGAATGCCGGGTTGCGGGCCGACTCGCCAGTTGGTCCAGAGGGGAAGGAAGAAGTAGCCGTCCGCCTGCAGTGGAACGCCGCGAATTACGTTGGCCAGGGCCGCGCCGAAGAAGACGGCCAGCAGTGAACTGGAGAGAAAGAACAGGCCGTCAAAAAATGACCGCCAGAGGCGGTCGTCGATGTGCATGCGCAGTTCGATGCTGGCGCCGCGAAGAATGAGCAGCCACAGCACAATCATCAAGGCCAGATAGAAGCCGCTGAAGGCCGATGCATAGAGGGCAGGGAAGGCAAAGTAGAGGGTGCCACCGCCGGCCAGCAACCAGACTTCATTGCCGTCCCAGACCGGACCAATGCTTCTGAGCATGATCTGCCGGTCGGATTCGCTGCGCGCCAGCAGAGGATGCAGGATGCCGACGCCCAGGTCGAAACCGTCGAGCACGACGTAGGCGGCCAGCATGACGGCGACGATCCAGAACCAGATGAATCCCATTCTCTTTCCTTCGTGAGTCGCGTGGGGACAGCCGCCCCGGCTGTCCGGCGGAGCGAAGCTCCGCTATTTCCATCAAGCTCAGCCGCCCTGACTCGGTGTCAAGCGCGCCAATCCTGGCGCGACGCCAATCGTTGGGCCCTCGCTTACCGTGCGGTACACCAGAACGATAAACAGGATCGAGAGCACGGTGTACATTCCCATGAATCCCAGCAGAGTGAACAGAGTATTGCCGGCCGAGACATTCTTGGAGTATCCATCAGAAGTGCGGATCAGCCCGTAAACCAGCCAGGGCTGGCGGCCGATCTCAGCCGTCATCCAGCCCGCCGTATTGGCGATGTAGGGCAGGGGAAAACTCAACAGCAGAGGCCACAGGGCCCAGCGCGTGTCGAAGAGTTTTCCGCGCCACAAAAGAAAAACCGCCACCAGCATCAGCAGGACAAAGTAGGTCCCCAGGCCAGCCATGATGTGATAGCTGTAGAAAAGCAGGGGAAGCGGCGAGGGCCACTGGTCGCGGGGAAACTGGTCCAGCCCTTTCACTTCCGCCCGCCTCGTCCCGTAAATCAAGAAACTCAACATGTCGTTGATGACGATCGGGTTGTCGATGCTTTGAGTGGCCTCGTTTGGCTGCCCCATCAAAACCATCGGCGCTCCGGCCTTTGAGCTGAACAGGCCTTCCATGGCGGCTATGGCTGCGGGCTGATGCTTGGCCAGGTAGCGGCCATGCAGGTCTCCGGTGGGGAAAATCTGGGTTACACAGGAAATGACACCCGCGATCACGCCGACGCGGACAAAAATCCTGCCATGTTCCTCGAAGCGCTTCTCCAGGAGGTAGAAGGCCCCAACCGCCGACATCACGAACGAGCCGGTAATGACGGCGCCCGACATGTTGTGGGCATATTGCAGCAGCGCCCAGGGATTCATCAGCAGTCCCCAAAAGCTGGTGACCTCGAACGATCCGTTGGGGAGGATGCTGTAGGCGACCGGGTGCTGCATCCAGGCGTTGGTGACAATGATGAAAAAGCCGGATATCCATGAGCCCACAAAGACGAGGAAGGCGGAGGCCCAATGCGCCCATGGAGAGAGCCGCTTCTCGCCGAAGAGGAAAAGACCCAGGAAGGCGGATTCCAGAAAGAAGGAGAAAACGCCCTCCATGGCGAGGGGTTGTCCGATCACGCCGCCGGTGGAGCGGGAAAACTGTGCCCAGTTGGTGCCAAACTGGAATTCCATGGGAATGCCGGTCACGACGCCGATCAGGAAATTAACGGCAAATATTTTCGCCCAGAAGCGCGCCGCTTCGTTGTAGCGCTCGTTGTGACGGACCAGGGCAACGGTCTTGAGCGCGACGATCAGCAACGCCAGCCCCATGGTCAGCTGCGGAAACAAATAGTGATAGGTGATGGTGAAAGCGAAGTGCAGACGGTGGAGGAGCAGAGCGTCCATGAGGAAGCTTCAGTTGGAAAACAACATGATACACGTGCGGTATGGCTTTGCGAATCGTGGGTCTTCGTGTGTGGACCCATTTCAAAACTGTTAACCACAAAGGACACGAAGGTACACGAAGGAACCCGGGCTCTGCGCGAACCACTAGGGTTGTGGCTGGTGCAGGACCTTGGAGCGGTCAATCACCCATTGCGGAAAGACCGGAGCGCCCTGCGGAGGCTTGCCTTGGGTGACTGCCCAGTGATCGATCCAGCCCGTGCCTTCCTCTCCTACATAAGTATCGGGCAGGCCGTAGGCCTGGTCGCCTAAGGCGTCCGCCAGCGTGATGAAGTGGTAGCCGCGTTTGCGCAAGACGTCGAGTAGTTCGCCGATGTGGTCAGCCTCGAGTTGGTTGCCGTGCAGGAGCAGGACTTGTTTCGGCTCGTACCCGATAGTCTGTTTGGCGAGCCGCTCGGTGTAAGCGAAGACCTGGTCGCTGTACGAGAGATAACTCTTGGTGAGTTCGTCCTGCAGGGCGGTGTCGCCGCGTTTCTTGGCATCTTCGTACACTCCGGCATACATCCAGTCCCAGGCGTCGAGTGTTACGGGAGCGATTCTGTAGCCGCGGTTGGCGAGAAATGCTTCCGCCTGGCGCCGGGTCTGAAGATCGCGGCCGGTGTCGAGGTAGGGATGGCGGAAGTAGCGGAGCTTCATGTTGTGTTCGGCGAGCAGCAGCTTGGTGACCGTCTCGCCCTGCACGATGTCGTCTTCCCACGCCTGCAGCCCAACCTGGTTGAGCGAAGAGTGGCTGAAGGTGTGATTGCCCAGCTCAAAACCGTAGTCGAGCCACATGCGGAGGGCTTTGATCCGGTCGTCAACCTCGCCGAATTTATAAAGCTTTCGTTCATTGACAAATCCGACCACAGGAATTTTCTGGTCGCGGAGAGTGGTCAGCAACTTCGTGGTCATGTCGAGCAGGGTAGCCGCGGACATCGAAGCGGCGGAGCCGGCGGGCAAGTCATCAATCGTGATGGCAACCTCGCGTGTGGGCTGGTCCGCGGCGATTGAAGTTCCGAGGAATGCGAGCACGGCCAGCAGGGCGGCGAGAAACATGAGTCTCATGAGAACGGTCCTCCGGGGTGAGGGGTGCGGAACAGATATTAGAACATGGGAGGCCAATCTGGATGATAAAATTTCAGCTAGAAAAACGATTCAATACTCGATCTCCCATAAACCACGAGAGGACTGAATGCCCAAACTCCGAAAAGTATTGTGTGCAGCCTCGATTTTGCTGGTGGTTGCTTCGCTGATGGTGCGTCCGCAAGTCGCTTCAGCCCAGACAGCGGCCGGAATGGAAATCGGGACGGTACGGGTTGACGCGGGCCGCGCCATCAATTCGTTTGATCCCGACAGCGCGCTGGGCAGTTCGATCGATGTGTTGTCGCACCGCGACATCGACATGGTGTACTCGCCGCATATCATCCAGGAATCACTTTCGGCGGGCTGGGGGCCGATCACCTATCGCAATAACACCGAGCTGCGCATGGCAGCGTGGCACTGGACGGAAAACGGTACCTGGAGTGATGCCGCGCACCGCAGCGGATACTTCACCGGCAGCACTGAACTGAAGGAACCCATTCGGTACATTCTGGCCTACGCGCTGCCACACCGCGGTTTTGCCACCAGCGGCGACCGGCCGGTGCAGGGTTCGGAGCTTTCCTATTGGAAGAGCAATCCCTATCTCACCAGCAAGTTTACGGGGGAGAGCGATGCGCTTCATCCGCAATGGGTGATCGTGGATCTGCAAGCGGACAAGCCGGTGAACGCTGTACGTATTGACTGGGCGAGTCCATACGCTACCAGGTATCAGGTGGAGTATTGGGTTGGCGCAGGGGATGCGCTCGATTTCGACGGGGGTCCTAAGGGTGAGTGGAGATCGTTCGCCTCTGGTGTGGTGAACAAAGCCGAGGGTGGCAGGAGCACGCTGAAGCTGGCTGATGCGCCGGTTTCCACCCGGTTTCTGCGTGTGCTCATGACGGAATCTTCGAACACTTGCGACGAGCATGGGTCCGGCGACGTGCGCAATTGTGTGGGGTATGCGATTCAGCAAATCGAAGCCGGCACGGTTGACGGCAGCGGCGCGTTCTCGGAGGTGGCGAAAGCTCCGGGCGAGAAGCGAACCACGTTTTGCGTTTCGTCCATTGATCCCTGGCATTCCGATGAAGATGTATATGAAGGCGGGGGCTACCAGCACAGCGGCTTCGATCTGTTCTTCACCAGCGGTCTCACCAACAACCTGCCGGCGATGATTCCGGTCACCATGCTGTACGGCACGCCCGACGATGCGGCGGCGCAGATCGCTTACATTGAGAAGCGCGGCTATCGCATCGGATATGTGGAAATGGGCGAGGAGCCGGACGGCAAGCATGCCATGCCGGAAGATTACGCGGCGCTTTACCTGCAATGGGCAACGGCCATTCACAAGGTCGATCCGAAGCTGAAACTCGGCGGGCCGATTTTCGAGGGGGTCAACGAAGATATAACGGTGTGGCCGGACGCGCAGGGGCGGACGTCATGGATGGGCCGTTTCGTAGATTATCTCAAGGCGCACGGCCGCCTGGCAGATCTGGCTTTTGTGTCGTTCGAGCATTATCCGTTTGAGCCCTGCACCATCACCTGGAAGACTCTCTACACCGAGCCGCAACTGATGAAGCACATCCTGCAGGTGTGGCGGGATGACGGCGTCCCGAAAGAGGTGCCGCTGATGGTGACGGAGAATCATCTGGCGGCCTCGCTTACCGGGCCCATGACCACGATCTTTGCCGCGCTGTGGCTGGCCGACAATATCGGATCTTTCTTTGAGGGCGGGGGCGCAGCGTTTTATCACTCGCCCATTCAGCCGCAGGGCCTGCAGGACAGCTGCCTGGGCTGGGCCTCCTGGTCGAACTTTGTCTCCAACGAGCACTACGACATCAAGGGCTATACCTCGCCCTATTTCGCGGCTCACATGATCAACCTGGAATGGGTGCAGCATCGTTCCGGCGTGCATACCATGTTCATGTCGTCGGCCGACATCAAGGACAGCGACGGCAATGCGCTGGTTACGAGCTACGCTGTGCATCGTCCGGACGGGAACTGGTCGTTGATGCTGGTGAATCGGGACGAGAACAATGCGCACAGCGTGCGCGTGGTCTTTGATGATTCCAAAAACAAGAGCGCATCGTTCTCGGGACCGGTCACGTTCGTGACTTTTGGGAGCGAGCAGTATGTCTGGATCAACGACGGGCTGAACAGCCATGCTGATCCGGACAATCCACCGGTGGCGACTGCCGTGGAGGCCAGTTTTGGAACTACGTTCAGGCTGCCAAAGGCTTCGATTACTGTCCTGCGGGGGAAAGTGCCGGGGGTCAGAGAATAACCGAGAACCACGTGGGGACAGATGTCCTCATCTGTCCGGCGGGGCGAAGCTCCGCTATTGGTTGGGGAAATGCCTGTCGAGATGCGCTCGACCGGGCAGATGAGGACATCTGTCCCTACGTGGTTCTCGGCTGATTGAGATCTACCTGGCCCGCTTGGTTTCAATCTTCCCGCGTATGACGGTCACGGAAGCTTTGGGCAGCGTGAATTCGGTGTTCGCGGCGGCGGCAAGCGTTGATCGTGCGGCCGGGCCATCGGGATCGGCCTTGCCGGCCTTGTCATCCGGGTGCCATTGATACTGCTCACTGCCGAAGCTGATCATGCTGACCGGGCCGGTAAAGAAGCTATCGGCGTTTGCCTTGTCGTCGTGAAACGAGATGTGAACGGAATGTGGATTCTCCTGGTCTTTGTTGACCAGCATCACCGACCACTGGCCATCGGGACGGAGCAGTGGATAAGCGGTCACTAGTACGTTCCCGGCAGGATCGGAGATGTCGCTGCTGGCAGGAAATATCTGTTGCTTTCCCGTGCCCGGCTGCACCCACTCCAGATTGATCAACTGGCTGGCGAAGAACTGTGATGTAGGCTGCTGGATCTGATAGTTCGAATCCACAGTGAACAGCGCGAATGTTCCCAGCGAACCGTTGCAGCCGTGATAGAGGCCGACTGGCAGGTAGTGGAAGTAGTAGAGTCCGTCGCCACCGGCGGACAGGAAAGAGCCGACATAGTCTGCCAGCCAAAGCCCGCCGAAGATGTCAACGAAGGATTCTCCCGTGTTCCAGGCCACGTTCAGTTCTGAAATAAATATGGGGACGTTGCGCGGCAGGCCGTCGTCCCGCCAGACCTGAAGGATGTGGCTGATCAGCGCAGGTTCGTCGTACAGGCTGCTCCACTGAATCTTGCAGGGCTCGAACGGATAGTGCTCGAAGGATGCAAACGCGAGATCGCCCAGGCGGCCGTGGGCTTTCAGATAATCGATGAAGCGTCCCAGCCATGAAGTTTTGCCCTCGGCATCGGGCCAAACCTGGATGTCCTCGTTCACCCCCTGAAATATGGGGCCGCCGAGTTTCAGCGCGGGATCCAGACGGTGCAGCGCCGTCGCCCATTGCAGGTAAAGCGCTCCGTACTGCTCGGGCAGCATGTACTGGCCGTCGGGCTCCTCGCCCATTTCGATGTACGAAATGGGATAGCCTCGGGCTTTCAGATAGGCGATCTGGGCGACGGAATCTTCGGGTGTGCCATAGAGCAAGGCGATGGGAATCATCGCCGGAAGTCCGCGGGTGTAGCCGCTGGTGTAGAAGAGATCGAAACCCACCTGATCACGTTTCTCACTGATGTTGGAAGGTTCGTGCCAGGGATCGACCGAAGAGCATAGGGTTGCGGTCTGGTCAGGGTCGGGAGTGTGGCGGACCAGGTCGTGAAATTTTCCCTCCGGCGAAACCGTGCCGAGGTAGAGTTCGCGAATGGCGTAGCCCACGCAGTTGCGGCGATCGGCGGAGCCGTGAGTATCGCAAGTGTTGGAAGACTCAGTCATCAGGATGCGAATGAAATGCACCGGCATGGGTGAGGCGGAGAGTTTGAGAACTACCGTGCCACCAGCGCCGTCAGTGATCGAGCCGCCGGGGAATGCGACCCATGTGCCCTTGGTCGCCTGCTTGATGGGATCTTCGCCGGTCCAGTACTGCACCACGTAGCGGCGCGCAAAAGGCTCCGCCCATGCGATGCGAATGGCGTTGATCTGGTGATTGTTGGCCAGATCCATGATCACCCATTGCGGGTAAACCGAGTCATCTTCGCCGGTAAAGGCTTGGTCAGATAAGGATTGCTTTTCCAGTAGGTATTCAGATCGCCGTCGGTGAGGCGGGAGTAGCCGTTGTCAACTCCGTCGTTGCGGGTGAAGCCACGGTGGGGCAGAAGGTATCCGAAAGAGTGGCGGATCGGCGCTCCGGGGGTTGCGCTGCCGGTGAAGTAGCCCTTGCCGGCAGGATCGCTCCAGGTGCCCTGCGGATTCCAGTGCCAGGCCTCGACAAACAGTTCGGTGTTCTGGCGGTAGCTGACGGTTTGCCAGCCGGCGGAGAGGACCTGCTTCATCACCGGCTCGGTAAAGAGCTTGTCGGTGGACGCCGTCGAAATACGGTCAATACCGGCTCCGAGCGCGGTGGTGGGGACGAAGGAGTTGGCGGCATGGCCGGGAGTAATGTCAACCTGGACCGATTGGGACGCAGCGAGAGAAGGCAGCATGCATACCAGCAACCATGCTGTTGAAACCCATTCGAACAACCGTAATCTCGTGCGTGCCATCGGCTGGGTGAACCTCCCACAGATGATCACTATCCTTGCTATTGCTTTGTATCCACGCGCCAAGGCCCTTCGTGGGCGAGAGCCCCACATGGTTACCAGGAACCCGAGGGCAGACCTGTTGGGTTAGAAGTTGAACTTCAATGCCAATTGCACCTCGCGTGGTCCCACTGCCGTGGAGGTGATCATCCCGAAGTTGTCATCGTCCACTGAAGTGTCCGGCGTGCCGAATACGGGATGGTTGAACGCATTCTGGGCCTCGATGCGAAACTCAAGGTTCATCCCCTCGCGAATCGAGAACTGCTTTCCCAAGGACAGATTGGCGGTGAATGACAAGGGACTGCGGACGCTTCCCAAGGCGCGCGGAGCATTGCCCAGCGTGAAATCGTCCGGACGCTGGAAAACGTTGTTATCGGCAAAGTAGTTGTCCACCCAATCCGGGCCATGATTGCGCTTGGGCGTCCCCACGATATTGGGTCGCTGCCCACCATAAGTCGGAAGGGGATTGCCGTCGGCAACGGTGAAGGTCAGCGGCCGTCCATCGGCGATGCGCCAGATGCCATTGGTGGTCCAGCCCCCGACGATCATCTCCAGAGCACGCGGCATATTCCCCAGCAGGGCCCGACCGCGTCCAAACGGCAGGTCGTAGCTGTAGCTGAACTGAAACACATGCGGAATGTCGAAAGTGGAGAGGCTCCGTTCCAGCTCCGGCTTATTGGGATCCTGCAGACTGGAGAAGCTGCCCAGCCAGGTCACGTTGTCATCGGCCTGGGAAGAGTCATCAATCGATTTCGACCAGGTGAAGGTCACCAGGAACTGCAAGCCATTGGAGTACCGCTTCTCGGCGAGCAACTGCAGGGCGTGATAAATGGAATTGGCGACGAGATGAGGTTCCGTAGAAACCGAGGTGAACTGCGGATAGGGAAGCAGCAACTGCGAGTACTGAACCTGCGGGCTGGACAATCCGCTGTTGGGGTCGGTGATGATTCCAGCGAAGGGGTTGTCGACGAAGCTGTTGAGACAGGACACCGTGAGAGTCAGGCAAGGCTGGTTCGGGTCGGCGCCGTTGATGGGCAAGCTCTCCACCCACGACCCCAGGTGGTTAAGCTGGTTGTAGCCGCTGAAGGGAAGATGGGTTCCTTTTTTTCCGATGTATTCTGCGTTGAGCACGACGCTGCCGGGCAGTTGGTGTTCGAAGCCAAAGCTCCAGCTCTGCTCGTTGGGAGTCCGGTTGCCCGCGCCGGTGCGCAGCGGGCCATTGGCCCCGAAACCCACATCGTTCAGCAGGCCGAGCGAATTCCCCGGGGGCTGGATCAATCCGTTGGGGAAGGGGTCGCTCAAGTGCAAGTAAGGAGTGGCTCCGTCACTCTGATAGGTGGTGATCACATTGGTGAATTGGTTGAACCCCTGGGCCCCGTAGGGCACGACGCCAGTGACGCCCGACCGCGACTGTCCGTAGTAAATCCCGTACCCTCCCCGCAGCACCGTTGCTGGAGCCACTTGGTAGGCAAAACCGAAGCGGGGCTGGATGTTGCTCCAGTCCGTTGCGTAGTTTGTGCGTTGCTTGGAGTTGACAAAAACTTCGCCGCCGTTCAATGGAACCGTTACCGGCTGGCTGGTGACGGCATCGGTGTAGGTGAGGCTGCCGCCATTTAAGGGGTTCGGCACGTTCGGATCAAACCAGTTCTGCCGATTGTAGCGATCGGTGCGGGGCAAGGTCACGTCATAGCGCAAGCCCAGATTCAAGGTCAGTTTGGGCTTGATCTTCCAGTTGTCCTGCGCGAAAAAGCCGTATTGGTAATTTGTCGTGGCGGGCCGGGTCTGGATTTCATAGGACGAGCCACAGTTGTTGCCGCCACAGTCCTGGGTAAGCTGGCTCATCAGGAAACTGGCCATGGAATCGCCGCCGCATGCGTCGAATCCCGAGGGGCAGGCATTGGAACCGCTGGCATTGAAGGTGAAGACGCCATTGGGGGCGTTGGTCTGGATGTAATTGATCTGGTGGATCCGGCCGTCAAACCCGAACTTGATCTGGTGCGCGCCATGCACCTTGTCGAGCGTGGCTGAAAGTTGTCCCGTGTCCTGGCCCAGCCGGTAGTTTCCATAAGGATCGGTACCGATGTTGGCATAGCCGGCACTCGGGTATTGATCGATAAAGATCGCGGGCACCCCCGCGAAACCATTGCTCTGCAGGTACGAGGGGAATCCCAGGTTGCTGAGCGGATCCGAAACACCGTGAGGGTTGTAGGCGTCGATGTGCCATACCCCGCGAGTAAACCCGAGGGTGACGTTCAACAGCAGGCTTGGGCTAAACGTATGAGTGTCGTTGATGGCAAACAGGTGGGCATTGGTCCAACCCGGACCGCCCTGACAGGGATCGGTGAAGTTTTTGAAACAATCAAGACCCAGGCCGTGATTGTACTGATAAGAAAACTTCACGCTCATCAGATTATTTTGGCCGAAGCGATTGTCAACCTTGATATCGAACTGGTCGTTGTAACCGTGGCTTGAGCCGGAACCGAACCAGTTCTGGTAGATGTCGGCTCCAGAAAAATTAGGCTCTGGAAACAAGCCCATCATCTTTTGCGCCACGGGATCAATCAGGTTGCCGGGAACACCGGGAGCCGGCTGAAGATTCGCCGGCAGGTTCGGACTACCGGGGCTGATGTAGGTTGCGATGTTGTTGAAGGGGATGAATGTGCTGCGCACCGCCCCGCCCAGACCGGAATTGAAAGTTCCGGAGTACGGATCCCAGATTTGCCCGGCGGCAACGCTGCACAGCCCGCTGCCGTCGAACGTTCCGCCCTGGGCAGAACATACTTCGCCAAAATCACCTGTCCGCATCAGGTCGGTGGGAACTGCCCCGGACGCGGTGGCCAACCCCGAAGAGCGCAAACCGTCATAGTCAACGAAGAAGAAAGTCTTGTCCTTGCGGATGGGGCCGCCGAAGGTGCCGCCGTAATTGTTTCGGTGCCCCGGCGGAATGGGCTGCCCTGCCCGATTGGCGAACCAGTCATTGGCATCGAGGGCATTGTCGCGGTAGAAGTCGTACGCGCTGCCATGAAATTTGTTGGTGCCCGAGCGCGTGATCATGTTGACCACTGACGCCCCGGAAAACCCATATTCGGCGCTGAAGTTGGTCTGCTGCACCTTGAATTCTTCGATGGCTTCGGGAGACGGAAGATAGGTCGCTTGAGTGATACCGCCGTTCGGTTCGGAGTTGGTAACCGAAGCGCCATCGGTCAGGATATCGGCGGTCGAGCCCCGGCTGCCGTTGGAAACGAAATTCGTGCCCGTGCAGTCGGCACCGCATTGCTCGTCCATTTCGGTGACGCCAGGCGCCAGCGAAGTCAGCGCGATCACATTGCGGTCGATCAACGGCAAGTTATTGATGAACCTGCGATTGACGACCTGGCCCGTCTCCGCATCCTCAGTTTGAATGGCCTGGGGTTGTCCCTCCACCTGGACGGTTTGGCTGGTACCAGCCACCTTCAGGGTCAGGTTCGCCGTGACGTTCTCATTGATGTCGACCTTGACTCTGGCGCTGAGCGCCCTTTCGAAACCGCTGGCTTTCGCCGAAACCGTGTACACTCCCGGCGGAATCGAGCGGAACAGGTAGCGCCCGTTACTATCGGAAACGGTGTTAAACAGGAACCCTTTTTGCTGGTCGGTCAGGACGACGCTGGCACCCGGCACCACCGCCCCGGTGGCGTCAGTCAATTCGCCGCTGACTGTGCCGAAGTAGGCTTGGCCGAAAAGCAGGGCCGGCAGCACGAGCGCCAGGCAAATCAGAACCAGCAAGCACGATGACGTCGCGGAACGTTTACCCATGACGGCCTCCAGTGATCATTTCATGCGGTCCGGGTCAAGGGCTCGATCGAGCATGCCCCCTTTTCGCCGCTCTATTAAAACGGTTTATTACCAACCGGGCTGGACACTGTCAAGCATAATTTGCAAGACTCGCCGAATCGATAGCCGGTTCAGTCGATGTGGGAAAGGCATTCATCAGTGTGCGCGATAGGGCACGAAGCCGCGAGCTTTGGTGCGCAGGCGATATACCGATGTCGTCGCCGTGATATACAGCGTCCGGTAGTCGTTGTCTCCCCACGTGAGGTTCGCCGGTTGCTCCGGCATTTCGATGGTGCCGAGATGGTGGCCTTTCGCATCCCAAACCCAGATGCCTTTCGGGCCGGTTACAAACAGGTTTCCTTCGCGGTCAACTTTGATTCCATCGGGCACGCCCTCGTGCGGCCCGCCAGGCTCCTCGCCGAAGATTCGACCATGGCTCAGCGACCCATCAGGCGCGACGTCGTACACGCGAATGTTTCTCTGTTCACTGTCATCCACGTAGAAATGCTTTCCGTCGGGTGAAAAGGCCAGGCCATTGGGCTGGGTCAGGTCTTTGGTCAGAAGGCGGACGCCGCCCTTTTCATCGAGGCGGTACACGCCCTGGAAGGGTATTTCCTGTTGCTCTCCCTTGACCAGATCAAGCGTGGGGTCGGTGAAGTAAATGGCGCCGTCGGGGCCGGTCACGACGTCATTTGGGCTGTTGAGTTTCTTGCCTTCATAGCGGTCGGCGAGAACGGTGTATTTTCCCTCGGGAGTGACGGCGATGATGGCGCGCAGCACGCTGGCGCAATCGATCAGCCGGTGCTGCCGGTCATAGGTGTTGCCGTCCGGGTCGCCGAGGGAGATCACTTCCTCTCTGCGGCCGTCGAGGAAGACGCGATAGATCTTGTTCTGTACTTCATCGCTCACGTAGAGGAACCCGGACTCGTCCCACACCGGGCCTTCGGTGAAACCGAAATTCCCCGCCACGCGGGTCAGCTGCGCTTTGCGGTCAAGCAGTTTCCAGAGGCGAGGAGATTCGGCAGTGAGCTTGAAGGTCCCCGCGGGTGCATCCGCAGCCGCAGCCAGGAGCGGTCCGGCTAAAAGCACTGCGATGCCGGCCAAGACCGTGGTCTTGAGCCAGTGGCGTACCTGACGGTTGATGAATGACTGGATGTTCAGTGCAGGGTGGTGATTCATTCCGGGTCCACCTTTGGTTTGCTTTTGCCGCGCGCAATGCTGACCAGATAACTTACGAGGTCATCGAGTTCCTGACGGCTCAGCCGGGATGCGTAGTCGTCCGGCATCAAGGAGCGCGGTTGATATTGGATGTCTTGCAATTCGGGCTTGGCAAGCAGATGAAGAGTGCCGTCCGTGGTCTGAAGTTGCAAGGAGAAGTTGTCTTCGTTGCGTACAACTCCGGTAAGGGTTTGACCGTCCGCCGTGGTGACCGCTACGGGGCGCTTTCGAGGATCGAGATTGCGGTTGGGATCGGTAATCGCATCGCGAATGTCATCTGCCGAGGGCGTGCTGGCGTAGCCGGAAAGATCTGTAGCGATGAATCCTCCCTCTCCCCCGGCCATGTGACACTGCGAACAACCAGCCTTACCGAAGAAGACGGCCCGCCCATGTTTAGGGTCGCCGGAAACCTGGGCCGCCGCGCCCTGACCCTGCAAACTGCGCAGGTAGCGGACCACGGCCTTGACCTGGGTGTCGCTGAGCGAACGGAAGGCGGGCATGCCGGTGCCCGGCACGCCTCCCTGAACAATTTGCTGGAGGGCCTTGTCGGTCAAACTTTGAATTTCTCGCCGGTGGGCAATATCGGGGCCGTGTTCGCCGCCTGCTCCGTCGAGCCCGTGGCAGGCGGCGCAGGTGGTGGCAAAAATCTGCTTGCCCTCACCCGCGCCGCCCGCGGCCTTGCCGGATTGCTGGGCTTGCAATGGAGGCGGCATGCACACTTGGGCGGCGTATGCCACGAGAACCAACATGGAGAATCCCAGAAGTTTGCGGGCCATGTGGCTATTTTCGTTTTACGGCGATGGCTGATACCTCGAGGCGCGCGTTGTTGACCAGCGCCGCTACCTGCACGGTTGCGCGCGCGGGCTTGGGATCGGGCATGACCGTCTTGTAAACCTTGTTCATGTCGGGGAACTCGTGAATGTCGGCCAGAAACACGGTTACGGAGACAATGTCCTTCATGTCGAAGCCGGCTTTTTTGACGACCTTTTCGATATTGGCCAGGGCAGCCTGAGTTTCAGCGGTGATTCCGCCGGGAGCGAGCTTGCCCTGGTCGTCAGTGCCTTCCTGTCCCGCGACGTAGAGGGTGTTGCCGGCCACTATTCCATCGCTGAAGGGAAGGCCTTCGGTGCCGGGGAATTTGATCGCGCGGTGTTCCTGGGCGAATGCGGCCGGCGTTCCGGCCTGGGCAAGCAGCGCGAAGACGATGAGTCCGAAAACAACATGCAGCAGAGACCAGGTTGATTTGTTCGTATTCATTTCGGGGAAGCTCCTTTTTGACAGGCTGAGAATTGACCTTCACAATCACTCGACAGGAATGCTAGAGTCCGCGTTCATATATACAACCAGGAGGCAGAGATGAACAAATTGCAATTGAGGAGATTTCGGCGGAAGGGCGTGTCGGCGGTAGTGGGAATTGTGTTCATCTGCGTCATCTGGCAATTCAGTTCGAGCCTTCTGGCCCAATCCGCCAGCACGCCTCCGCCCAATGAAAACCAGGCGCTGCTCGAGAGCTACCGGCACGTGGAAGTGGCCTCGGTTTCGGATGCGCTGGAGCAGCTCACCGGCCGGAAGATGTACTTGTCGCATAAGATGCGGCCCATTTTTCCCGCCCGGTTCGCCGGTTTTGCGCTCACCGTGAGGTTGAGCAAAGATGAGGGCAACAAGGACCCCGGGGCCCTGAGCGGTATGCTGGCGGCCATCGACCAGGGGTCGCAGAGCTCGGTGTGGGTGATGGTGGTTGATGATGGAGCTGACATCGCCGGCATGGGTGGCCTGATGGGTACGGCGATGTCCGCTCGCGGATATGCCGGCGCGGTCATCGACGGCGGGGTGCGGGACGTTGGTCAGCTGACCAAGATCGGCTTTCCGGTTTACGCCACTGGCATTGTTCCGTCAACCTCGGTGAGCCACTACCGTTTTGCGGGGGCGAATGTCCCGGTAACGTGTGATGGGGTGGAGGTGCATCCGGGTGACATTGTCGCCGCCGACGGCGACGGGGTGGTGATCGTGCCGCGGGCGAATGCGGAAAAAGTTCTGGCGCTGGCCCAGGAGATGGACTTCAAAGAGCATTCCATGTATTCGATTATCGAGAAATATAAATCCATCCAGGAAGCGGTCAAACGGTTTGGGCGGCTGTGAGTTATTGGGGACGTATCCTGACTTGAGCGCTCTTTGCGTCCTTTGCGGCTTTTCTTTGCGGTCTTTGCGGTTAAAAGCTTTTGGACGGCGTCGTCAAGGTCAAACCCTTTAACCGCAAAGGGCGCAAAGAAGGCCGCAAAGGACGCTAAGTAGCGCACCGGATTGAAACAAGGTGCGCCCGCTGTCGTTGGTGATTGCATTCAAACAATTTTCGTTGGATAATGCCCGGTTCCATTAAATCGATTCAATGGCCAAGTTGAGCGCTGTGCCATATCGGCGTCAACCCAGCCTGTGAATCCCCTTCCCAAGGCGGCCTGATTCGGATGGCAGAGAGAACTCGACTGCTGGCAAGAGTGACCCTGGCGCTCGCCGCGTTTCTGGGTTGCCTGATGATGACGGCGGCCGACGATGTGCCCAGGGAATCAACCGCGGCAGTGATCGATGTGCTTCCCTCACAACTGATCGCCCAGCCGCCGGGCGCGAACTGGCTCTCTTATAACGGAGACTTCACGGGGCGCCGCTTCAGCAGCCTTTCCCAGATCAACCCGACGAATGTCGGACAGTTGCGGACGCAATGGGTATTCCATTCCAGCAATTCCAACCGGCTGGAAGTGACGCCGGTGGTTGTGAACGGCGTCATGTTCGTGACTTCGGCCAACGATACCTACGCCCTGGACGCGCGCACCGGGCGCGTCATCTGGCACCATGTGTGGCCGATCTCGGAGGGATTGATCGACGATGCCTCGGGACACCTCAGTCGCGGGGTCGCGGTATGGCACTCCCGCGTGTACCGCCTGACCGACAACGCACATTTACTTTGCCTGGATGCCCGTTCGGGGAACCTGCTTTGGAACGTTGCCTACGCCGACTGGAACCCGAACTACGGTGCGACGGGCGCGCCGCTGGTGGTCAAAGACAAAGTGATTGTGGGCACATCCGGCGGAGACGATGGGGTGCGCGGTTTTGTGGCGGCGTTCGACGCCAACACCGGAAAATTGGCATGGCGTTTCTGGACTCTTCCCGGGCCCGGAGAATTCGGCAACGAGAGTTGGCCTGGGGATATGTATCTGCACGGCGGCGGCACTACGTGGATGCCCGGCACCTATGATCCCGAGACCGGCACTTTGTTCTGGACTACCAGTAACGCGAGCCCTGACTTCGATGGCAGCGTGCGCCCGGGCGACGATCTATACACCAGCAGCGTACTGGCGCTCGATGCCGAGACCGGGAAATTGAAGTGGTACTTTCAATTCACGCCGCACGATCTCTTTGATTTCGATGCCACCGAAACTCCGATTCTGATCGATAAGGTTTACGGTGGCGAGCCGCGCAAGCTGCTGGTGCAGGCCAACCGGAATGGCTTCATCTACGTGCTCGATCGGACCAACGGCAAGTTTCTTTCTGCCACTCCCTTTGTGAAGAACCTGACCTGGGCGAAGGGTATTGACGAGCACGGCCGTCCTATTCTGTCCGGCCTCAAGCCGACACCCGAGGGGACGCGAATATGTCCGGGCTTCAACGGCGCCACCAACTGGTACGCGCCCTCTTACAACGAATCGACCCGTTTCGTTTATTTTCTGGCGCTGGAAAACTGCGAGATATTCTTTACTAAGCCGCAGAAATTCGAGGAGAGGAAAACTTATTACTCTACGGGCACGAAGCGGATTCCAGGGGAAATGTCGCAGAAGATCCTGCTGGCTTACGACCTGGACAAGCAGACCTTCGCGTGGCGCTATCCCCAGGTGGGGCACGCGCACTCTTCGGGAGGGACCATGACGACCGCGACCGGCCTGCTTTTCTTCGGCGATGACGCACAATCTTTCGAGGCCCTGGATGCCCGGAGCGGAAAGCCCCTGTGGCACTTCAACACCGGGCAGGATTTCAGCGCGTCGCCCATGAGCTACGCGGTGCTGGACAAGCAGTACGTGGCCATCGCCGCGGGAAGTGATATTTTCAGTTTTGCGTTACCGTGAAACTTTGCTTTCTAAGGAACTAATCAAAACTTCAAGGAGAGTGATCATGACCTCGAGCCTGTTCAATCGTAGAAAGCTGATGACTTCAGTGGCAGCGGTTATGTCCGCGGTGGGCGCGGGAGCATTGTTGTCCACCAGCGCGCAGGCCAAGACCAAGGATGGCGGCGTGCGCAAGCTCAACCGCGATGGCAAGCCCGCGGACGGAAAACAGATGATCACCGCTCTGATCACCCACAACGGCCTGCTCTACATTGCCGGGCAGGGCGCCAACTCGAATGGGCCGGTGGGCAAAGACGACATCGACAGCCACACCACGAAAGTGATGGAGAACGTGAAGGAGCTGGTCGAAACTGGCGGAGGCACCATGGACAGCGTGCTGCAGCTGACGGTTTACCTGGCCAGCCTGGAGTATTACGAGGCCATGAACAAAATATTCAAGACCTATTTCCCCAATGGTGGACCGGCGCGAACCACTGTAGCCGTGGCCGCCCTGCCGGGCAATTCCATGCTGGAAATCAACTGTATTGCTGCCATCGTTCGGAAGTAGAAGACTGACGCCGGGGACGCCCCGGTAAAAGGAGCAGATCATGCAACTGGGAACGGGATGGAACCGCCGAAGTTTTTTGGGGACCCTGGGAATGATTACCGGCTCGATGATGGCGCCGGCGAAACTTTTTGCGGCAAAGGCCAGCGCAAAAGTCACCGGCCTCGGGCATTCGGGAAATCCTTACGAAGAGCTGGGAGTCACCACCGTCATCAATTGTGAAGGCACGATGACCATGCTGGGCGGTTCCATCCTTCGTCCGGAACTGGAAGCGGTGATGGCCCAGGCGGGACGCCACTTTGTGAGCATTCCTGAGCTGGAAGTGGCGGCGGGCAAGCGCATTGCCGAAATGCTCAAGCTGCCGGACGGGTACACCGCGCTGGTGACCGCAGGCGCGGCGGCGGCCATCCAGTCGGGACTTGCCGGAATCCTTACCGGCGATAACGAAACGTTCATCAAGCAGCTGCCCGACGTTACCGGAATGAAGTCCGAAGTCATCATCCAGAAGTCTCATCGCAACCCGTTCGACCACCAGCTCCGCACCACCGGGATCAAGCTGATCGTTATAGAAACTCGCGACGAATTGCGCCAGGCGATCAGCCAGCGCACTGCCATGATGCACTTCTCGAACTTTGCCAATGCCGCGGGACAGATCAAAGTGGATGAGTGGGTGAAGCTAGCGCAGGAATACAAAATTCCCTGCATGAACGATGCCGCGGCCGACACTCCGCCCGTCTCCCATCTCTGGGATTATGCCAACATGGGCTACGACCTGATCACTTTCAGCGGTGGCAAAGCCATGCGCGGGCCGCAGTGCGCCGGAATGCTGATCGGGCGCAAAGATCTGGTCGCCTACGCGCTGTTGAACAACAGTCCGCACGAGGACACGCTGGGCCGCAGTTCGAAGGTGGGCAAGGAAGAAATTATCGGGATGGTGAAGGCGCTGGAAGTCTATCTCGCCGAAGACCACGATGCCCTGAACAAAGAATGGCAAGGCCGGCTGGAGTTGATCTCGCGGCAGATCACGCGGGTGCCGGGCGTCAGCACATCGTACTTCGTTCCCGACATCGCGAACCATGTGCCTCACATGCAGATTACATGGGACGAGGCGAAAATTTCCCTGACTCCGAAACAGGTTTCCCAAATGCTGCGCGCGTCCAAGCCCGCCATCGTGATGGGAGGAGGTGAAGGCAAGCCGGGCATGGCCATGAACTCGTTCATGTTGCAACCCGGAGAAGACAAGATTGTCGCCGCCCAACTGGCCCGGATTTTCCGCGAGCATTCCGCGTGAGCGATCGAGGTTCGGCAACCGACCAGCGAATGCCGGGGATGGCGTCAGTTCTGCGGCATGCGCCTGCTCGATCCCTTTTTGGCCAGCCACTGGTTGAACTGTTCGATCATTTCCCGGGTCCATCTCGCGTCAATTTGTCCCGGTGTATATTTGCCCTCGCGCAGCATCATGTGTCCCCATTCGTCCACCAGGCGGTCCATTTCAGTGTCGTCCGCCACCTTCTGCGCCAACTGGGGTGGTATGAACGTGACGCCCTCCGGGTCGCCAAGCGCGATGTCTCCCGGCATGATAGTGGTGTCGCCGATGCGGATGGGAACGTTGATTCCGGTCAGCATGACATTTTCCAGCGCGGATGGATCGACGCCGCGAACGTAAACCTGGAAACCGGGAATCTGCTGAATTCCAGTGACGTCCCGCACCGCGCCATTGACGATCAGGCCGTTGTGACTCTTGGTGAAGATGGCGGTGGAGAGATTGTCGCCGGCAATCGTTCCGTACCTGATCTTGCCAAAGAGATCCACCACGAGCACGTCTCCCGGTTGAAGAATGTCGATGATCCAGGAATTTTCGTCTCCAATCCGGCTTTCCTTCTTTCCGTTGGCGCGAATCACGGAGTCAACGTCCGGGCGGCGCGGCATGAACACGGCCGTGACCACGCGGCCGACCAGGCGCTCTCCGGGATTGAGCACTTTCCATCCGCCCTCGAACTGGTTATGAAAACCGGCCTCCTGCAGGACATCCCAGGCTTCGTCGGCAGTGACGCTCTTCAGGCGCTGCAGCACCGCGTCGGGCACTTCCGGGCGGCCGTCAGGAAAGCGGTCGCCGTGCCACTCCGGAGTGAATGCGATGCGTTGTTCGGAGGAAAACACGCCGAGCTGACCGTGTCCCGGGGTTGCGAGGAGCATGGTTACCGCCAACGTGGCTGCCGCGAAGCAGATCGAGCGAAAGAGATTTGTGCGCACGGGTCACCCGCATCCAGATCAGAGTTCGAACCGTTGGGGAAAATATCACAACGACACCGCCGCAACAACATTTGCACCACTGGCCAAACCTTGGCGAGCTGCGCTCGCCCGCCCGGACGAGGGCGTCCGGGCCTACGTGGGCTTGGGGGAGAACGATGAACGGGGCCCGGACAAGCCACGTGCGCTGGTTCCTGGTGGGCTGGATGTTCATCCTGAGCGCGGTCTCTTACCTCGACCGGGTGAACATCTCGGTCGCGGGACACTCCATCGCCGAGGAATACGGGCTGAGCAACGTGCAGTTGGGTTACGTGTTCAGCGCGATGCTGATTGGCTATGCGCTGTTCCAGACGGTCGGAGGAAGACTGGCGGACCGCTTCGGCGCGCGCCGCGTGCTCACCGCGGGAGTGGTGTGGTGGGGAATTTTTACCGGGCTGACCGCGCTGGTGCCTTCGACCATTCGCGGCGCCTTGTTTCTCTTCATCGCCATCCGCTTTCTACTGGGGGCCGGCGAGGCCGTGGTCTATCCCGCGTCGAATCAATTTGTGGCACGCTGGATTCCGGCGCACGAGCGCGGCGTCGCCAATGGATGGATCTTTGCCGGCGTGGGGGCTGGCGCCGGCCTGTCGCCACCGTTGATTACCTACTTCATGCTGCACTACGGCTGGAGGTCGTCATTCTGGGCATGCGCTATCATCGGCCTGATCGCGGGAGCGGTCTGGTATCTCATCGCTCGGGACGAACCTTCCGAGCACCCTCGCGTATCCGCCACGGAGCTGGCGACGATTCAAGCGGGGCTGCCTGCGAAGAGTGAGTCGAAGGGCAGCGGACTCGTCCCCTGGGGAGCGGTTTTGCGCAGTAGGGAAGTGTGGGCGGTCACACTCAGTTATTTTTCTTTCGGATATGTGGCCTGGATTTTCTTCAGCTGGTTCTTCATCTACCTGGCGCAAGTCCGCGGACTGAACCTGAAGGCCAGCGCGTTCTACGCTATGCTTCCGCCGATCGCGATGTCAGTGTGCAGCCTGCTGGGCGGAGGCATCAATGACCGGCTCACGAAGTGGCACAGCGCCCGCTTAGGACGGTGTGGCGTGGCCGCATTCGGGCTGACCGTGGCTGGGATCTTCATCGCTCTCGGTTCCCAGGTTGACAGCGCCCGGTTGGCCAGCGTGGTGCTGGCGGGTGGAGCGGGAGCGCTCTATTTGGCGCAGAGCTCGTACTGGTCGGTCACGGCGGACATTGCAGGGAAGTCATCGGGTTCGGTTTCGGGTTTCATGAACACGGGAGCGCAGATTGGCGGCGCGGTCACCGCTTCTCTTACGCCCGCGATCGCGGCGCGCTTTGGCTGGACGGCGTCATTCCTGGTGGCTGCGGGATTGTGTTTGCTGGGAGCGGCAGCGTGGCTGGTGGTTGATCCCACGAAGAACCTTTTGCCGGTGGCTACCGGTGCCTCAGATACGAAAGCGGATGCGGCTCGCTAAGAGGTGCTCTGATGCCGCACTCTTGGCGTCCTTTGCGGCAGTTTCTTTGCGCCCTTTGCGGTTCAAGGTTCTTGGATGATCAGCCGAGGTCAACCGCCTTACCGCGAAGGACGCAAAGAACTGCCGCGAAGGACGCCAAGTTAGCGTCACTTTCCTTCCAATGCATGAGCGCTGAGAAGAAACGAGATGCCGTCGGAACGGTAGATAGCTTTGCCGCCCTCCTGCGGTTCGGGAGACACTTTGCCGGCGCGAACGGTTTCAATCGCGGTGACCAGTCGCGGCAGCACCGAGGGTTGCGCGAAGGGTACATTGTGTTCGCCCAGCACGAGCTTGATTTGCGGAGCGAGCGCGGCGAGGCGTTTTACTGAAGCGACGTAGTCATCGAGATTGGTCTCCGGACGATAGAGCCAGATGGGCGCGGGATAGTATGTGTCGCCGGTGAAGAGCAGGCCATGGGCGCGGTCGAGCAGACAGATGGCATCGGGAGTGTGGCCTGGAGTGGAGAGGACCTCCAGTGTACGGCCGCCGAGGTCGATGCGGTCATGGTCGTGCAGAAAGCGTGAGATCTTCCAGGGACGGGTTGCGTAGGATTTTCTGTCGAAGCCGCTGGGCAAGTCTCCACAGATCATTCCTGGGCCGAGTTCATCCTGAGCGTCCTGGCGCGAGCCCTTGGCGTTGGCTCGGGTGAAATCGGTATCCATTCCATAGACCGTATCGAACTGCCAGTTATCGCCCACGTGGTCGTTATGGGTGTGCGAATTCAGGACGATGATCGGCAGGGTTGTGAGCTGAGCGATGACCTTGCGGAGATCGCTGATGCCCATGCCGGTGTCGAAGAGAAGAGCTCGTTTCTCGCCGACGATCAGGTAGGAGATGGTTTCTTCCGCCTGATGCGATTCGTAGACGGCGAAGACGCGTGGAACGACTTGATAGACCTCGAACCAGGGATCGCTGACCGGGACGCGTTCGAGGGTCTTATATTCGGGGCGCGGCAGGGCGCGGCACCATTCAGGTTTGTCGCCTGGCTGAGCGGCTGCAGCGGCTGGGAGGAAAGCGATCAGAGCCGCCGCGAGTGCCGCTGTCCATTTCACGGTTTACGCCAGCTCCAGTTCAATTTTCCTGGCGGCCGGGTCCAACCGGGTAATCCTGAACTTGCGAATCTGTCCGGCGCGGACGGCTTCGGGCTTGGCCTCGCTGACGGTGGCGCCGCCCTTCCAGTGTGCCTTGAGTTTCGAACTCAGGGATGACAAGTCAGGCTTCGCCGAAGTCGGAGCCGCGGTTTCAACCAATTCTTTCGCTGGAGCGCCGGCGGTAATGCGGCAGGTCGCGTTGATGCCGTCGCCGAGTTCGACGCGAGCCTCCCCGTTTGAAACTTCGCCCATGCGTCCCGTGACCACGTCGCCTGCTTTGTGCTCCGCGATGTATTCATCCAGGCTGGTGGGGACGAGTTGCTTCATGCCCAGGCGCAGCAGGCGTTTCGCGTTGTCCACGGAAAGGACCTGCGCCTTGACCAGCTGCCCGACCTTCAACACGTCCTGGGGATATTCGATGCGCTTCTCGGCGCTGATATCGCTGACGTGAATCATGCCTTCGATGCCCTCGGCAAGCTGCACGAAGGCGCCAAACTTGGTGAGGCTGGTGACCGGGCCCTCAATCACGGTGCCAACGGCAAAACTCTGCGCCACGTTCGCCCAGGGATCTCCCAGGGCCTGCTTGAGGCCGAGAGCAATGCGGCGCTCCGCCTGGTTTACCCCGAGAACCACGACTTCCACCGTCTCACCGGGCTTTACGACGTCGCTGGCAATCCGGACTTTCTTGGCCCATGACATTTCCGAAACGTGGATCAGGCCTTCGATGCCGGGTTCAAGTTCGACGAAGGCGCCAAACTCGAGTACGCGCGTCACCGTGCCGCGCGCGCGTTCGCCCAGTTTGTATTTTTGCGCGACTGAGCCCCAAGGGTCGCCCTGAAGCTGCTTCATGCCCAGAGAAATGCGGCGCTTCTCGGGATCGACCTTGAGCACCCGAGCTTCGATCTGCTGGCCCACGGAGAGCACGTCTGCGGGTTTGCTGATGCGGCTCCAGGCAATCTCGCCCACATGCAGCAAACCATCTACACCGCCCAGATCGATGAACGCGCCGTAGTCGGTAAGGCTGCGGACGGTGCCCCGCACGGTTTCGCCTTCGCGGATCTCGGAGTAGCGGCGCTCCTTGACGCCACGTTCTTCTTCTTCGGCGAGGGCGCGCCGGTCAACCACCACATCTTCCTCGGTGGCATCGAGCTTGATGATGCGGCAGCGAATTTCCTGTCCCACCAGCTTTTCCATGTCTGCAGCGTCGCGCACTCCGCTGCGCGAGGCTGGCATGAAGGCGCGCACGCCTACATCCACGCTGAAGCCGCCCTTGATGACGCCCGTAACTGTGCCCACGATCGTGGCCTTCTCGGCAAAAGCCTGCTCCAGCGACGACCAGTCGGTGGGTTGCGCAATTTTCTGGCGGGAGAGTTCGTAATAGCCCTCCGGATCGCGACCCTTGACCGACACATGCATCTTGTCCCCAGGTTTGACGCTCTGGCCCGCGCTTTGGAAGACGGCGAGCGGCATGATGCCTTCTGTTTTGAAACCGATATCGAAGAAGACAGACTCGCTGGAGACGGCTATGACTGTGGCTTCGAGCTGCTTGCCGCGGTCTTCCTTCTTGCGGGAGTGGCTCTTCTCGTACTGGGAGAGAATGTCCTCGAAGGACTCGCTGGCTTCGGCGACAGAATTGGACTCTGAAGGGTTTGGATTCGACATGAGGGATCACGATCCGCAGTGCTGTGAATACCGATTAGGATAGCATTCCGCGTCCGTGTATGCGGCGGGCCCAGAGCGAATGCGTCAGCTTTTAGAAACTAGCTGGCGGAAGAATGGGTTCGCTTCAGATCTTCAAGCTTGGGAAAGGACCAGGCGGCGACGGGCGTGCACTCCGCCGGGTCCAGTCCGGCCTGGATCGCCTTCTGCAATACTTCGAGGGCCACGCCCGCCGTCGGTGGCGAGACCACGGTCGCAGTCAGCAGTCCCCGACGGACCCAATCCTGTCCTGTCTTGGCAACGCCATCACAGCCGGTAAACGGCACCTTCAGCCACTGCTCGCGTTCCCGGGCGCCAGGCACTTCCTCAAAGGCTTTCCTTGCGCCCATGGCCATGGCATCGTTCTGGCACCCCACCAGACGGATATCCAGCTTCCGGGATGTACTCAGCGACAGCCAGGACTTGATGGCATGATGTCCGCTGCGTTCCGTCCAGTCTCCTTTTAGCATCTTTATTTCCAGGCTGGCGGGTTTAGCGGAAAGCATACCTTTGGTGCGCAACGCAGAAGCGCCACCGCCGGTGGACGGACCCTCGATATACAAGATGTTGCCCTGATTTACCAGGGCTGCAAACTGCCTGGCCTGAATTCTGCCCACTTCCACCTGATCGGCGGCGACGCAGAAGACCGGAGCGTGTCGAGCCCGGCGCAGTTCGGAAAGATAATCAGGCACTCGATTCAGGATCCCCCAGCCAATGCCGGCCGCGACCGCCGCTTTTGCCACCTGGATCATTTCGGTGCCGACCGGCTCCACGATGATGGCATCGGGACGCTGTGCCGTGTTCTGGATAATCTTGACCAGGAGCTGGGTCTGGTTGACCGCATCGTTGTCGGCATAGACGATCTGAATTTTCACGCCGAGCCGGGCAGCAACCTCGGTGGCCGAGGCTGCTTGCTCTGCCTGGTAATCATTGTCACTCGTGATGAGCGCAACAACTACGTTAAGGTTGGGCATGGAAGTGGAGGCACGGGTCAGCCACCCAATGCCTGTAATGTAACCATAGTGGTAGCGGTTGTCGATGCACAATCAGATTCACTTCCGGGCTGTCCCGGGACTGCCCGAGGGCCTCTGTGTGGGTCGGACACTCTTGTCCGACGCTTTTGACTTTGCTTTTCGCCGTCAGATCTCAAAAGAGCAAAACCAAATCAAAGGCGTCGGACAGGAGTGTCCGACCCACACCAGCGTCCGGCACGGTATAGTATTTGCGCCATGTGGAAACGTGCTCTGCTCTTACTTTGCTTTATTACTCCAGCCATCGCGGCGGAAAAAATGTCGGCGCCGCAGTTGATCGACCTGGCGAAGGCCAATAGTGCGAGCCTTCGAGAGGCGATTACAAGCACTTTTGACGCCAAGGACCTGAAGGAGGGGACGGCGTGGACGGGCCATGGGCCGGACTTCTTCTTCGCTACGGAGGCGTCGTCACAGCCCTCCCTTCTCATTGACGAAGCTCCCGGGCCTCCAATGCAGCATCTTGCCGCCTCGGATCTCTGGTACGCCGCCGCGCGGATCGAGCCTGTGGGCAGGCTGCACTCGTTCCACTACATGATCAACGGCGTGGCCTTTGGCGGTAAGCTGGATTTGCCGGCCTTCGGTAATCTTTCCTATCTGCAACCCGGGGTCCCATCCGGCACGGTCTCTGAAAAGATCGAACACACCAGCAAGATATATGACGGGATGAAGAGTGAATATTGGGTTTATGTGCCGGCGCAATATGATCCGAAGACGCCGGCGGCGCTGATGGTCTTCCAGGACGGTGGCTGGTACACCGACCGCAAAGGTAATAATCCAACACTCAATGTGCTGGATAACCTGATCGCGCAAAAAAAGATTCCGGTGATGATCGCTGTTTTCATCAATCCCGGAGACATCACTGACTCTCCGGGAACCCGAACCTACAATTTCGTGAAAGCGTACTCGGACAAGTGGCACCGCACGCTCAAAGACTCGATGCGCAGTACGCTTTACGACACGGTGAGCGACCGCTATGCGCGCTTTCTGCGCGATGAGGTTCTGGCGGATGTGCAATCCCGGTACAACATCCGCAAGGACGCGTATAGTCGCGCCATCACGGGCCTTTCGTCGGGCGGAATCTGCTCTTTCAACGCGGCCTGGCAGATGCCTGATCAGTTCAGTCGTGTGATTTCATGGATCGGAAGCTTCACCAGCATTCAGTGGAAGGAAGATCCTGCGGTCCCGGACGGAGGTCAGGACTATCCGGAGAAAGTCTTGCGCGAGTCCCGGCGCAATCTTCGGGTGTGGCTGCAGGATGGATCAGAGGACCAGGAGAATGAGCGTTACGGAAGCTGGCCTCTGGCCAATATTCGCCTGGCCAACGCGCTGAAGTTGAAGGGCTACGACTTTCACTTCAGCTTCGGCAAGGGCACGCACAACTCCGGTCAAGGCGCGGCCGAATTTCCGGAAGAGATGATCTGGCTGTGGCGCGATTATGACCCGGCGAGGACGGAGCAGACATACGAGATGGAAACGGCGGAGAAGAGCAAGCCGCCGTTCCGAGTATCGATTACAAACCGCAATTCAGATTAGCTGGCAAAGCCGCGGCAGGTTAGGGCAACCCGCCAGGACTGGCGAGACGATCTGCCTTCTGTTTTTCCTCCGCCGCCTGCGCCGGACGGCTGGTCAGGCTGTAGATTTCCGCCATGCGGCGGTGCGGTTCGGCCTCCTGAGGCCGCAGCGACGAAGCCTCTTCCAGATAGCGCAGCGACTCAGCAAACTGTCCCGCGCTCTTGCTTTTTTGCGCGAGTCCGAAGGTTGTGGCATAGAGCAGGTTGGCGGTATCCACGTCCTGCGGGTTCAGCTGATGCGCGTGCTGCAAGGCCTGATAGGCGGGAAGGTCCTGCCCAAGTTTTGCCAGGATGGCCCCGTAGAGCGAGGCCAGCTGAAATAAATCGGGCCAGCGCTGGACGGAATTCGCCAGGGCCTGCCGGGCCGGTTCGAACTGATTCAGCCGGTAGTAGGTGAGGGCAAGGTTGTATTGCATCTGCGGCGATTGCGGCGCCAGTTCGGCGGCCCGTCGCAAGGGCTTCAGCGCCGCCTGCAGGTCTCCGTACTGACCGTAGATCGTGCCCAGTTCAGTGAGTTTGTCCGCATCGTTGGGATCATAAAGCTGTTCGCAGATGGAACGGGCCTCCTCGTGCAGACCCTGATCGAGCTTCTGTCTGCACTCCATCCTCAACCGGCTCTGGTTCGAATCGCGCTGGCGTAACTTCTCCGACAGCGCCAAGGAGTTCGTCGCTTCCTGCGCGCGTCCTTGCTTGCGATACACCAATCCGAGTTGGTAGGGAACCCGGGCGTCGTACGGAGTCAGCCGCGAAGCTTGCTTCAGCCACTTTTCCGCGGAAGCCAGCTTGCCCTGCTTGAAGTAAGCGTAGCCCAGGTAGTAGGCGGTGTCGGGAAAAGGCGGCTTGGCTGCGGCCTGGGTGAGATTTTCGATTGCACTGGGGTACTTGTGATCGTCCAGGTCCAGCCTTCCCAGGTAGTAGAAGACGTTGGGATGATCTCCGACTTCGCGGCGGACGAGTTCAAGTTCGTGGCGGGCTTCGTCGGATTTGTGCAGTTCGAAAAGGGCGACCGCCAGAGGAAATCGAGCTCTAACAGTGACCCCGGGGTCGGCGGCCAGCGCGGCGCGAAATTCCGTGACGGCGGCATCGTACCGGTCCTGCTTCAGAGCGTCGTAACCTTGACCCAAGTGGGCTGCGGCGGTGTCCGGCAGGCTTTCCTGCGACCAGGCTTTGATGATCCCCAGGGAGAAAATTGTCAGTAGGGCCAGCACTGGCAGAGTTCGTCGCTGGAGGGTTTGAGCACTCATGGCAGGAGCAAGATCATTATATTGTGCAGCGTGTGAATGTGGACGCGGGCGACTCGCCCGCGCGTCGGAACAGTGAGAACCTTCCTCAAACCTTGTCGAGCTGCGCTCGATTGCACGAGCGAGGACGCTCGCGCCTACATTTCACGCTCGCGCCCACATTTTGCGGGCTTTGGCCAGCAGGGAGCTTGCTGTCTTCTTGATCGCAGCTACTTCGTCCGGCGTGGCTGTGCCCACGCAGTCGCTGACCAGCTTCTCGCAGCGTTCTCGTACCTGGTCGTAGGCGGCGGGGTCCTGGCCGCGGACAGCCAGCAGTTCCTTGAGCCAGTGTTTGCCGTAGCCGGCGTGCATGGTTTCGTCGGCCCAATCGAAGTCCATGTCGTGTTCGCTTACCGCGTCGCCGTAGGCATGAAAGAGCTGGGCGCGGGCCGGCTTGTGGCGGATATTTTTGGTTTCGAAAAAATAGAGCATGCCCAGGCGGTAGATCGGGTCTTCCCCGGAAGCGCTCTCGTAGATGTATGTCCCCAGGGGAATTTCCGCGGGATCGAGCCCCCACGCCATGAGGCGCTCGTAGCCCATTCGGCAGTGGCGAGATTCGTCATACGTCCAGCGCGCGGAATTGTGAATCCACTCCCAGGGCAGGATGTCGGCGAAGGCGCTGAGCATGATGCCTCCATTCTCTATGGCCCAAACCTCGTTGAGGTGGCTGATGGCCGAGCGGAGTTGCAGTTGCATCCCTTCGCCATAGGGATAAGCGGGATCGACCACGTCTGGCCAGTAGAAGCGGCAGGGCCAGAAGCGCGGGTCGCGCGCGGGCCGATCGGGGATCGCGTAGGCTCTGGCTCCGGGCATCGGACCTGAAACAGCCGCGGATGAAGACGGCCCGACGCCTACTCCCCCGACGTCAGAAAGGCGTTTTGCGAGCGCTTGCGTCCAAGCCAGCGCACTGTCACGTGACTGCGGATCATCGGCCAGCGCGGATTCCCCCCACTGTTCGAAGGCCCTGATCTGCTCTGCCTTTTCAGACAGCGCGAGCGACAGAAAGCGGTGAGTGGGCCCGTCGGCGATGGCATCGGAGGCTTGCAGATACGCTTGAAAGGAATCGTGGAGCGCGGGCAGAAGAACTTTACCAATACTCAACAGGAAGGCCGGGACCGAGGGGGAATCCTTGACCGCGCCGAAAAGCTCGATCAGCGCGTGGTCGGCCCCTTGCTCTTCCAGCAGGCGGCTGGGGAAGCGCAGCTCGAAGACGCGATTTCGCAGAGCGTCGGCGGTTTCCGCATTCTGCCAGATGAATTGAGCCAGGCCGGTTTTGATGTCAAGGGGAGCGATGGCGGGAATCCATGCCGCCTGGCTTACCAGGAGAGAGCGCTCGCTAAAGAAAAAGCGTTTGAGGAGCTGTGCGGTATCGATGCGCATCCAGCGCGCCCTGGGTTGTTGGCCTGACAGGAATTCGGAAGTCGGTGACATGGCTTTCTTCTCTTTTAGCAGACCCTCGCCCCTCATCCAGAAGCGCTAACCACGGAGGACGCGGAGGAGGCACGATTTCTTCTGATTCAAAATGCTCCGCGCGCCTGTCCTATTTTAAGGCTTGTTCCACTCAACGCGAAGTTAGAACGAGTTGCTGAGCGCGACTGTGATCACAGCCACGATCAGGACCAGCAGACCCTGATTCAGCAGGCGGCGGGCCCGTGCCGGCGCGTCCCGCCACTCGCCTCGCCACAAGCCCCAGAGGTTGCCCATGACGATCGAGAGAGAGATGAAAAGCGGCCAGCCGGCTATTGCGCCCCAGCGTCCAAGTCTTGCGGCGCCGGCGCCATAAAGATAGAAGCTTCCAATCCACATCAGCGCCATGCCGGCGCTCAATCCCAGGTTGCGCGGCGTCTCCCGGTTCCAGTAATTGCCCAGAGTGCGTTTGCTGATCATCAGGTACAGGCAGTATGCGAGGTTGGCGATACACCCCAGAGTGAAGAGAAGCGCCCACACAGTATTTCCTGAAGAGGCCGAGGAAACGCCGAGGGCACCGGCGGCGGCTATCACGTTTCCGCCGAAGGCCATCCCTACATTAGGCAGGCACGAGAGTATGCCGGCCAAAACCGCGATGACCAGGCCGATCTTGAATGCGTTCGAAGGCGTCCCGGTGGACTGACTCTCAGGCTTTCGACGCGAACCGGCGATCGAGCACAGCACGATGCCGAAGATCACCAGCGCGGTCCCTGCGAGCAAGACTAAACCTTTGGTAGTCAGAAGCGCTTGCGGGAAAAACACAAGCAACGGAATCAGCGCGCCCAGGCTGGCGATGAGTCCCATGATGATGGGATAACCCAGGGCCATGCCCAGGCGCTCCATCCCCAATCCAAACAGGACGGCGCCGACGCCCCAGCCCAACCCGAAAAGCGCCAGCACTGCGAGGTCTCTCGGCGGCGATGCGGCATACACCGCGAAAATATTGGGAAGCAGCAGAAGAGTAATGAGCCAGTTAAAGACGAACATGCCCAGCAGCGAAAACGTGGCCCAGGTGTGCTCCCATGACCATTGTCGAACCAGCGTCATGGGAAGAACGAAGCTCCCCTGCAGCAGGGCCGCCAGCAGAACGAGAAGGAAGCCGATCAGCAAGGGCATGAGGGCGCCTCGAAGCCGCAGACTACATCCTGAACTTACAACCAGCCTCCGCCGGTATGTTTCAATGCAACACCGGTGTTGCATTGGTGGCGACGCAAACCCATTTGCCGTTCTTGAAAAGCCAGGTATCGACAAAGCGCTCCCGGCGCACGTAACTCTTGCCCTTTTCCACGCCCTTGGCGCGGAAGACTCCGGTGGAGATCGCGGTATTACCGAACACGTGCACGGTCATCGATTCCGGCGAGACCTGCTGCTCCTGAGAATTGTTGCTGGTGGCCTTCACGCTTCCCAGAAACTCCGTCTTGCTCTGGATGGAACCATCGTCGTTGATCAGCACGACTTCACTGTCGAGGATGGAGTCGAGCGCACGGGTGTCGCCGGCCTTGTATGCCTGGTTCCATGCCTTTTCCAGCGCGATGATCCTGGTGCGCACTGCGGACTCGGAGTCGTCTTGCGCTTGCACGGCCACGGCAGTGGTGCAGATAACGATCATGAAGCAAGCGGCCAGTCTCATGAAGACAGACTCCTTTTGTGGCGGTATCTGGCTTTGCAGTATATGGCACGGAACTAAACTTTTGCCGCAGGGAGGAACCGACTTGCCACTGCACAGGTCGGAGGCGGTCGAGGGCTTAAACTCCGTCTGCGAGGTTGGCAGCGAACCACTTCGGAGGGGTCAGGCTGTGCTGCCGATAAGCCTGCAAGACTTCGTCGCGATTGGGCAGGGAAGGGATGACGCCTTCCCTGGTGACAGCCAGACCGCCGGTGACTACGGCAAACTGCACCGCGGCCTCAATGCTGGCGCCGCCGGCCAGAGCCATCGCCAATCCGGCGTTAAAGGCGTCCCCGGCACCGGTGGTGTCCACTGCAACCATGCGGAGCGCGGGAACATGGACGGAGGAGTCTTTGGTCACGATCAGCGCGCCGTTTTCCCCCAGGGTCATCACCACCTGCTTCACGCCCTGGCGAAGCAAATCGCGCGCGACTTTCTCCGCTTCAACTTCAGTATGCGGACCGAGGCCGGCGAGCACCCTGGCTTCACTCTGGTTGGGAGTAAGAACATCGACCCACTGCAGAATGGACGGAGGCAATGGCCGCACCGGAGCCGGATTCAGAATGGTGATCGCGCCTCGCTCGCGTCCGCATCGCAGGGCGGCCTCGGCGGCCGCAACCGGGATCTCAAGCTGGGTGAGCACCACCGCCGGAGAATGGAATGCAGCTTCGCATTGAGCAACATCGTCCGCAGTCAATAGTTCATTGGCTCCCGGATCGATGGTGATGCAGTTATTTCCACTCGCCGCCTCGACAATAATGAAGCCTACGCCAGTCGGGGCGCCGGCGGTTCGCTTTACGTGGGTGATGTCGATGCCTTCATCGCGATAGAGCCCCAGGGCCATTTCGCTGAAGGGATCAGTTCCAATGCTGGCCACGAAACTGACTGTGGCTCCCAGCCGCGCGCATGCCACTGCCTGGTTGGATCCTTTTCCGCCATAGTCCACGCGGTATCCCGTTCCTAAAAGCGTTTCGCCGGTTCCCGGCATACGCTCGACTTTCATGGTGAGACCCGTGGCGTAACTGCCCACGACGGTGATGCGAGGCGAGTCCAAGAAAAATCCTGCGGTCCGGGATTTGGCACAACTTGAAACTCGTAAGCCTACCACGGGCGGAAGCGGATTGGCTGTTACAGGCTCCAATCTTGACCGGCCCGAACGAGGATGTTAGCTTCGGTTTCACACGTGAATGTCCAAGGGGCATCAGTCTGAGTCGCATAGGGAAGCGGCATCCGTTCGATCTTCTGCCGGACGGTCGTGATTCATGGGACCGCGACCTGGTTGACCCGGGCCGCCGCGATTTTCTGCTCCGGTGCTGCCAGGGAGCTTCGGTGGCGCTGCTTCCCGCGGCATTAAGCGGTTTCGCTTTTACCTTCGCCCGCGCCGCTGATTCTCAGCAGCTGAGTCTGCCCGGCGATTTCCATCTCCATCCTCACTATCGCGGCCCGTTACCCATCGAGGCGACGCTACTCAAGACGCAGGCAGGTTCCGACGAGTTTGTGACGGAAAAATATCACGACCGGGTCGCGGCCCTGCTCGCGGATTGGAGCGCGGCTCTTTTGGTAGCTTCGCAGGACATGCGGGCCGTAGAAAGGATTCTGGCTCCGGAGTTTTCCGGTGCTTCATTCCAGCCGGTGGAATCGCGTCTGGTGCGCTCGGGGCCAGCAGTTGAAATCCGTCAGAACAAATTTGCGCGCGACCCGGTTCTGGGGCGGGAAGCATTTCTCCGCGATTTGCGCGGCGCACTGGGAGCGTTTTCGAAGCTCATCACCGCTGAATTTCAGGTGACAAGCATCGACGCTGGGCCCGTTTCTCCCCTGGCCCCGCTTCCCGCGCTGCTACGGACTAGCGTGCGATACGAACTGGTGGGCCCGGTCAGGGGTTTCCATCGCGAGCAGCGCGTGGGAGAGTGGGAACTCGAATGGGATTCGTCGGCGATGGGAGATTTTCGCTTGCGCAGTTGGCGGTTGCTGGGCGAAACGCAGAGCCGCGCCGCCACTCCCGTCTTTGCCGATATCACGGCGCAGGCTTTCGCCGGCACTTCGTCCTACGCTTCCCAGTTGCTCCGGGGGGCTGACTACTGGCGGACAGTTCTCGATGCTGCCTGCGGCATTGATATTTACGGACACAACGGAGTCTCGGTCGGCGACATTGACGGCGATGGCTTTGACGATCTTTATGTGTGCCAGGCCGCCGGTCTTCCTAACCGGCTCTATCGCAACCGGGGCGACGGCACCTTTGAAGACATTACGGAATCCTCCGGTGTAGGAATCCTCGAAAATACTGCGTGCGCGCTCTTCGCCGACTTCGACAATGACGGCCGCCAGGACCTGATCGTGGTGCGCACCGATGGGCCGATGTTATTTGTTAATCAGGGCGGCGGCAAATTTCGGCAAAGGGCCGACGCGTTCCACTTCGCCCGGCCTCCCCAGGGTACCTTTACGGGCGCGGCCGTGGCCGACTATGACCGCGACGGCTGGCTGGATATTTATTTTTGTCTCTATCTTTATTATCAGGGCACGGACCAGTACAAGTATCCCTCTCCGTATTACGACGCGGAAAACGGCCCGCCTAACTTCATGATGCGGAACCAGCGGGACGGGACCTTTCGCGACGTTACCGCCCAGACCGGCCTCAACCAGAACAACACGCGCTACAGTTTTTGCTGCGGGTGGAGCGACTACAACCGCGACGGTTGGCCTGATCTTTATGTAGTAAACGATTTCGGGCGGAAGAACCTGTATCGCAACAACGGCGACGGGACCTTTACCGACATTGCCGCGCACTCCGGCGTGGATGACGTCGGCGCCGGGATGGGTGTGTGCTGGTTTGACTACAACAATGACGGCGCCGAGGACCTCTACGTCGCTGATATGTGGTCCGCAGCCGGAAGCCGCATTTCGACCCAGGAAGTCTTTCAGAAAGACGCGCCCGAAAAGGTGCGCGCTCTCTACCGCAAGCATGCCCGGGGAAATTCCCTGTTTCGTTCGAATGGCGACGGTTTTGAAGATGCCAGCGCGTCCGCAGGAGTCGAAATGGGACGTTGGGCGTGGTCATGCGATGCATGGGATTTTGACCACGACGGTTTTCCCGATATTTACATTGCTAACGGAATGGTGTCTGGACCGGTGCGGGATGACCTGAACAGTTTTTTCTGGCGGCAGGTAGTGGCAAATTCCCCGGTCGAAGCTAAATCTTCGCATGACTACGAGCAGGGCTGGAACGCGCTCAACGAACTCATCCGCTCGGATGGCACATGGAGCGGGTATGAACGCAACGTCCTTTACGCGAACAACCAGGATGGAACCTTTTCCGACGTCTCCGGCGCGGTGGGCCTCGATTTTGTCGAGGATGGCAGGGCGTTCGCGCTCGCCGATTTCGATCATGATGGCCGGCTGGAAGTCTTTCTGAAGAACCGCAACGGCCCGCAGTTGAAGCTTTTGCGGAACGTGATGAAAGAACTCGCGCCGTCGATTTCTTTCCGTCTGCGCGGCGGCAAGAGCAATCGTGATGCGATCGGTGCGGCGATCACAGTGGAAAGCGCATCGGGGAAGCAGACCCGCATGCTGCAGGCTGGGTCAGGATTTCTTTCCCAGCATAGTAAGGAAGTGTTCTTTGGGTTGGGAAAAGCGACAGGCCCGGTGCGGGCGTCGATCCGCTGGCCCAGCGGGTTGGTGCAGGAGATTCGCGACCTCCCACTCAACCACAGAGTGTGGGTGGAGGAAGGTACGGCCCCATCGCGCTTTGAGGCTTTCAAAGCGGACCCTCAGGGGCTAAAGCCCTCGTCGTTTGCGGCTCGGGGCGGCACGGGTGAAGCCGTGCCCTTCCGCAACGCTAAGGCGGCCGGGGCCGTGCCCTTCCTCAAGACTGGACCGGTAGAATCCGAAGAGTTTCCTGGGGTGGTTGAGACCTGGTTGCTCGCGCCCGTGGCTGCGCCGGATTTTTCTCTTCCCGACTTGAATGGTGCGCGTGCACACACTGGCCGCGCTTCGCGACAAGGCGCTCCTGCTGAATTTCTGGGTCGCAGGGTCGGCGACTTGCCTGCAAGACCTGAAAGTATTCAACCGGCATCGCACGCGTTGGGCGGCGCAGGGCCTTCACCTCCTTGCGGTGAATCTCGACCTTCCTGCTGATAGTGAGAAACTTCGAAGACTCGCGCGGGACAATCATTGTTCGTTTCCCATCCTGCAGGGATCGGACGACCTCGCGGGCATCTACAATATTCTTTATCGTTATCTTTTTGACCGGCACCGCGACCTCGGTTTTCCCACGTCATTTCTGATTAGCGGTAGCGGAGAGATCGTCAAGATTTATCAGGGTTCCGTGAATCCGGAGCAGGTCGAACAGGATTTCCGGCACATTCCCCAGACCGCTGCGGAAAGAATGGCGAAAGCGCTGCCGTTTCCTGGCGTCAGCGATACTGTGGAATTTCATCGCAACTATCTCAACTACGGCTCGACTTATTTTCAGCGTGGATATCTCGATCAGGCCGCAGCCTCTTTTCGGCTGGCCCTGCGCGACGACCCGGAGAGCGCCGAGGCACTCTACGGGTTGGGAAGCGTTTATCTGAAGCAGGAGAAAACGGGCGAGGCGCGGGCAAGCTTCGAGCGCGCGATCAAGCTTCGAGCCAGTTATCCCGACACTCTGGCCAACGCCTGGAACAATCTCGGCCTGCTGGCTACGCGGGAAGGGCGCACCGCCGAAGCGATTCCATACTTCCAGGAGGCGCTCAAACTCAATCCCGATCACCTGATCGCGCTCGAGAATCTGGGGAACGCTTACCGGCAACAAAGGAATTGGGACGAAGCCCGTAAGGCATTGGAGCGCGCGGTGGCAGTCAGTCCGCAGGATGCCGAGGCGAACTACAGCCTGGGCATGGTCTTCGCGCAGCTCAACGACACTGACCGGGCCTACGAGTATCTGCAACAGGCGTTGAAGTCCCGCCCCGGATATCCCGAAGCCCTGAATAACCTCGGCGTGCTTTACTTGCGCACCGGGCGGCGGAATGAGGCCGTGGCGAGTTTCGAAGAGTGCATCCGGGTGGCGCCCGCTTTCGACCAGTCGTACATGAACCTGGCCCGGGTCTATGCGCTGGAGGGCACATCGGAGAAGGCGCGGAGCGTGTTGCTCGAGTTGCTCAAGCAGCATCCGGGACATGCTCAAGCGCAGAAGGCGTTGGAGGAATTGCAGTAGAAATGGGGGACGGGCATCTCGGGCGTCCAGCCGGGCGGGGACGCCCGGCCTCCATTTCTACCGGTTAAGGTTTTGGTGTGGGTGCGGTCAGCAGATCCACGAACATCTTATAGAACCTCTCAGTGTCGAGATCGACCTGCACTTCGATTGGTTGGACATCGATCTTCGGTTTGTCGTGATCGGTCCAGGTGAGCATGTTGCCGTAACCGGCGCCGCGTCCCATGTCCACATCCAGGTAACGGGTTTCTTTTTTCGTAATCAGACTGGGATCGAGCCATGCCGCCGCCGCCAGTTCGTCCCACAGATAGTTGTATTCGCCGAACAGGCGGGCATATTTGCCGATATATTGCGCCGACGGCGTGTTGCCGGCCTTGATGCGATCGATCAGCTCATTCGTCATCCGCGTCTTCACCGAAATGTCCACCGGGGTGCAAATAATCTTCTTCCAGTTCGCGCGCAGCACAATGTGGGCGGCTTCCGGGTCAAACCAGATGTTGAATTCGTGCCGCGGGGTGTTGATGAATTCAGGGTCAGCGGTTTGCGGATTCAAACTGGCGCCCATGAAGACGAGCTCCTTGGCCAGTTGAGGGAATTCGGGATCGATGGAGATGGCCAGCGCCAGGTTCGTCATGGGGCCGCCGGCGTAAATCGTGACCTCATGAGGAAACTTGTGGACCATACGCAGCAGAAAATGAGCCGCGTCTTCCTCGATCGCTTTGGTGGTGGGCTTGCCTTCGGGCATGTCTCCCAGTTGGTCAGGCGGGTGATAAAACCGAGGAGTCCATGCGCCCAGCCAGGTAAAGGAGCCGAAGCGCTGCTGCCAGAGCTCGGTTTCGTCCTTTCGGCGGACCAGCGGATATTCCGCCCCGGCCACGACCGGAATATCGGTTCGACCGATGAGTTCGAGCATGCGCAGAGTGTGCGCCACCTCGGACTTGAGCCACGCGTCGCCGGTAACGACGGTGACGCCGAGGACGTCGGTTTGAGGCGACTGGATCAGCAGGAGGATGGACTGCTGGTCGGTCCCGCCGGGTCCGGCGGCGTCCTGGTCGATGATGATTTTGCGTTTTTCCTGACCCCACGCGATCAGGCATGTCATCAGGAGAGCGGTTACAACCCAGATTCTGACGAATTTCATTCTCTCACCTCGGAATGTGCAGATACTTTTCGTAGTGCATGAATTGCCGGACTTCGTCCGGCCGGGCGGGTGAGGGCACCCTCCGACTTCGCTCAGGACAAGCTCCGCCCCTACGCGGGCGCCGATGAAGACAGGCGGCCTATCAGCAGGTTGAAAAACTTTGCGGAGTCCACATCTAACGCAACCCTGGCATTGGGCACGAACTTGTCACGCAACACCGGCGATGTGCGGGTGCTGGCAAGTGTCGGCGCCGAGCCGCGAATCGACATATTCGTGGCTGCCGCCTGCTTTTCCATCTCCGGCTTGCGGCGCAGGTCGCCGGCGCTCGGGCTGTAACCCAGAGTCTCGCCCGCGGTGAGCTCACCGGTAGTCTCCACATCGACGTAATAATCTTTAAACTTCAGGATGGAAGGATCGAGAAACGCGGCGACCGCGAGCGAGTCGTGCATATTTGGTCCGACAAGGAAGCCCTGTTCGCGATTGTGGTTGATGGCATTGCGGCCGATCTTTGCCGCCGCCTGGCTTACCGGATTCTGCGCCGCTTCGAGGGTGCGCACGTGATCCTCGGTGAGCGACGTCTTGCGGGTGGCGTCGAGGCCTACCATGGTGATGGGAATGCCAGATTGAAAAATAATGCGCGCCGCCTCGGGATCAACGTAAATATTGAATTCGGCCGCGGGCGTGATGTTTCCGCCGGACAGCGACCCGCCCATCAGGACGATGCCGCGCACCATGCCCGCAAGCTCGGAATCGAGATTCAGCGCGGTCGCGATGTTGGTCAGCGGCCCAATCGGTATGAGGGTTACTTCCCCGGGATATTTGCGTACGATGGCGCGAATAAATTCAGCGGCGGGCTGGGCGATGGGTTGGGTTTTAGGTTCGGGAAAAACAGCGCCGCCGAGTCCGTTTTCGCCGTGCGCGTACGCCGCCGTCACCAGGCGCCGTACCAGAGGTGCTCTGGCGCCTGCAGCCACCGGAATATCTGTGCGCCCGGCAATTTCAACCATGCGCAGGGCGTTGGGAAGGGTCAGGTCCAGCGGGACGTTTCCCGCGACCGGAGTAATGCCTTCAATTTTCAGTTCCGGCGAACGCATGGCCAGCAGCAACGCCAGGGCATCGTCCACGCCCGGGTCGGTGTCGATGATCACACGGAAGGGGCCGCCGTCACTCTTCTGGCTGGACTGTATCTGGTTGTAGGCGCCGGCCGGGGAAACGAAACCGGCCGCCACGCTGCCTGCGGCAATGGCAGCAGCCGAGGTGGTCACGAACTGGCGACGGGTCACGCGCGAAAGTGGTTTCGAATCCATCTTGTCTGCTCCGTAGAGGAATTGCTAACGCGCCTGCCGTGGCGGCTCGGTCATCAACCTTATGTAGAGATCGTACAGTTTTGTGGTGTCCACATCGAACTGTACGGTTGCTTTTCTTTCGTAAGGGGGGAGTTCAGTCCCGGGTTCCCAAAATAAAGTTTCACCGTAGCTTGGCCCGTGATCAACGTCGATGTCCACGTAGAGCTCTTTCTGTCCGGTGACGATGGAAGGATCGATCATGGCGGCGGCGGAAAGTTCATCCCACATGAAGCTTTCGACGGAGTATTCGGTGAGATAGCGGGCCACCGGTGTGTCCGCTTTGGCGATGCCGGCCTTGACCGCCGGATTCACCGTGGTTTTGACTGAAATGTCGATGGGCGTAATTGTGATTTTCTTCCAGGGCGCGCGCATCGCGATACGCACCGCCTCAGGGTCGAACCACCAGTTGAATTCCCGACGGCCGTCAATACTGTTGATCCCACCCGTGCTGGCATACATGCCGCTGCCCATCAGGACGAGTTCTTTTGCCAGGGTGGCCACTTCGGGATCCAGGCGCAATGCCAGCGCGATATTGGTCAGCGGGCCTCCCGCCCAGATCACCACTTCGCCGGGATACTGATGCACCATGCGCACGATGAAGTGGGCGGCGCTTTCGTCCAACGCCTTGGTGTGGGGTTCGCCCTCGACCAGGGGAGGAACCACATCGGGATCATGATATCCGGCACGGAACGCGGGCGGAACGTTTCCCGGGCGTTTGGAAAAATCGCTCCAGCACCCTTTGTAGCGGATTTTGCCGTAGAGCGCTTCCCAGCGCTCGGTTTCTTCCTTGGAGTTCAGCAGCGGGAATTCTGCGCCCTGGACAACGGGAACGTCGGTGCGGCCCGCGATTTCGAGCAGGCGCAGGGTTCGCTGGGTTTCTTCTTTCACCCACTGGTCGCCACTGACGGTCGTGATGCCAAGCACGTCGAACTTTTCCGACTGTAGAAAGATCAGGATGGATTGCATGTCGGTGGTGGCCGGCCCGCGCGCGTCCTGATCGACGATGATTTTGATCTTTTGCGCCTGCAGCGCGGTGGCGGCAGCCAAGACCAGAAAAGCAGCCAGCAGGACGGCGAAGCTTCGTGGCTTCATGGCGAAGTCCCCTCAGTGCGTGTGATCTTGCTTTAGCAGGATTTGCTGGAAGACTGCACTGATTGTTCCAACGAACCAGCCCGGAAGAACTAGCATTGTAACGCCCGCCGGGGAGCTCGGCCAGCGCGATTCGGTTGGCACCGTGGCGATGTTGAGTGTCAGCCGGCAAGCCACGCGAATTGCGGATGAGTGTGCCGCCGACTAGAATAGTGAGCGCGCGTGACTGATTTTGCTTTGGCCTTTCCGGTTTTTCCGTTCTCTTATGCGCCGTCCCCGCGTCCTCGAAGATCAATTTGAATGTTCTGCACATCGTGTTGCGGGCTGTCTGCTCACGTTGATGGTGGTCCTCGTCCTGGCTATGGTTCAGGTGCAAGCTCAGAGCTCTGCTGCTGGGACAGTCCTGCCTGGGGCGGCGCTTCAAGGATCAGTGCGAGATTCAAAGGCCCGCCCGGTGACCGGGGCAACTGTATATCTGCAAACGAAGGATGGCAGCGAGACTGTATCCGCGCGCTCGGATGCGGCGGGGAGCTACCGCTTTTCAGGACTTCGCGAAGGCATCTATACATTGCGCGTGGAGGCGGCGGGATACATCCAGGCCAGCGTCGGCCCCTGTGTAATCGGGCCGAAGGAATCGAAGCAACTCGACCTCACCTTGGAAGCGGGGAAGACGCCGGAATTTTTTGATGAACCTCAATTTACCGTGGCCGGCGTGACCGACGGCACGAACCTTGGGGGCCATGGTTCGAATGCAGTCGTGCGAACCAAAGAATCACTGGCCAGGGACATCGCGTCTCTGAGCGCCTCGGGGAGCAGGCAGCCGTCCGGCGCTTTGTCGCCGCCACCGGCTGCTGCGGATGAAGGCTCTCTACGCGCGACGGCCGAGCGCGAGCCGGGAAATTTCGATGCGAATCACCGTCTGGGAAGATCGCTGGTAGCCAGGGGAAAGGCTTCGCAAGCTCTGACTTATCTGGAACGGGCCTCGCAGATCGAGCCAGGGAATTACGAAAATGCCTACCTGCTGGCGCTGGCTTATGCAGACACCGGACAATACCAGCGCGCGCGCGCGAATGCACAGGCGTTGCTGAGCGTGCCGGAGAAGCCCGGGCAGAAAAATGAAGCCGAACTGCACCACCTGCTCGGCGACATCGAAGAGAAATCCGGTAATCCTCTCGAAGCCGTGCGGCAGTACCAGCGAGCGGCGGAACTTAACTCCAGTGAACCCTATTTTTTCGATTGGGGATCCGAGCTGCTGCTGCATCGCGCGGTTGAGCCTGCCATCGAAGTATTCGGGAAGGGCAGCCGCTTGTTCCCGCGCTCCGCACGCATGCTGGTCGCGCTGGGGGTCGCGTGGTACAGCAATGGTTCGTACGCCCAGGCCGCACAGCGACTCTGCGAGGCCTCTGACCTGAATCCCGACGATCCCAAGGCCTATGTGTTCCTGGGCAAGATACAGAGTGTCGAAACCACGCAATCAGAGTGTTCGGCCGAGCGGCTGGCGCGCTTTGCGAAGCTTCAGCCGGAGAACACGCTGGCCAATTACTACTATGCGGTCAATCTCTGGAAGCGGCGGAAGGGGCCGGATGACGCCGCAAGCTCGGCGCAGGTTGAGTCTCTGTTGAAGAAGGCCGTTGCCCTCGATCCCACGCTTGGAGTCGGGTACCTGCAATTGGGGGTTCTCTATTCGGAGCGAAGGGATTTCCCGCGCGCGGTCAGCAGCTATCAGGAAGCGATCAGGGTCAATCCCGAACTCGAGGAAGCGCATTACCGGCTGGCCCAGGCGTATAAGCGGATGGGAGACAAAGTTAAAGCGGAACAGGAACTTCAGGCTTACAACCAGATTTCGAAGAAGAAAGACGAGGAAGTCGAGCGCGAGCGGCGAGAGAGCCGGCAGTTTGTGTACAAGTTGCGAGAGCCGGGTCCACCGCCGGAATAAGAGCATTTTAACCGCAAAGGGCGCGAAGGAACCGCGAAGGCCGCAAAGAATTCCTTTGCGCACTTTGCGATTCTGTTTGCGTCCTTAGCGGTCAAGAGGTTTTCAGCGGGCGGACGAGGGCGCGCTCATCAGGCCGACAAACATCCGATAAAACTTTTCCGCGTCAAGATCAACCTGGACTTCAACCGGCTGCGCGGCAACCTTCGGTTTGTCTTTTTCTGTCCAGGTCAGGGTGTTGCCGTATCCCGCGCCGCGGTCGAGGTCCACGGCCAGGTATCGAGTTTCCCGCTTCGTAATCAGGGAAGGGTCTATCCAGGCGGCAGCGGCAAGCTCGTCCCACATGTACTCGCCGCCCTGGCCGGTTCGAAAGTAGCCGGTGACGTAATGGGCCAAAGGCGTTCCGCTGGCGTCGATCTGCCTGATCATGGCGGGCGTGAGAAGCGTCTTGATCGAAATGTCGGTGGGGGTGCAGACGATCTTCTTCCACGGGGCGCGCAGCACGATCTGCGCCGCCTCGGGATCGAACCAGAAATTGAATTCGTGGCGCGGATTGTTCACGAATTCGGGATCGTCGGTCTGCGGAGCCAGGCTTCCGCCCATGAAGACCAGTTGCTGCGCCAGCTCCGGGAACTCGGGATCGATTGAAATGGCGAGCGCCAGGTTGGTCATGGGGCCGCCCTCGTAGATGGTCACTTCGTGAGGGTACTGGCGCACTTTGCGAATCAGGAAATGAGCCGCATCCTCGCCGGCGGGCTTGGTTGTGGGCTGGCCTTCCGGCAGTGGCGGGACGACGAAGGGCTCATGCCACCAGCGGTCATCCCACGCGCCCGCGAAAGCCACTTTACCGAAGCGCTGTTGCCACAGCTGAGTTTCTTCGTGCCGCCGCACCAGCGGGAAAACGGCGCCGGGCACAACCGGAATATCGGTGCGGCCCATAATCTCGAGCAGGCGCAGGGTGTGCGCTACTTCCTCGTCGCGCCACTGGTTTCCGCTGACTACCGTGATTCCCAGGACTTCGACTTGCGGTGATTGAACCAGCAACGCGATGGTCTGCATGTTGCTGCCGCCGGGTCCCGAGCCGTCCTGATTGATAATGACTTTGCGCCGCTGCTGGGACCAGCCCAGG
>CAVWSP010000034.1:0-356342 GCA_963757835.1 Terriglobia bacterium
ATCGAGATCAAAGTCGAGGTTCCTGGGCCTCTACCGAAGCCCGACCCAGTGGTTACACCAACCCCCGACCCTACTATTGATCCCAATTCCGCGGGCCTCACCATTCGCGGCCACGCTTTTAACGAAGCGGGCGCCGCTATCGGGGGTCTTTCGGTGCAGGCGATCCGTTTGCTATTGCGATCTGAGAAGCCGGTCGGTCGTGCGGTTACGTCTTCGGACGGCGGCTACGAAGTGATTTGCGAGATGATCAGTCCCGCTTCGCCTACGGTCGTTGTGGTGCTCGATAAAGAGCACGAACTCGCTCGCTCCGCACCGACCTGCGTACGAAGTGGTGTAGTCACCATTGACGTTGTCGTGACCGACGTCCAATTCCGGCAGGTCCGACAGAGTACGCGCAACTAGTCGAACAACTAAAGCCGCACTTGGGTGAAGTGCTGGCCGGCGATCTGACGGACGGCGATCTGGGAGATCCTTGTCTGCGCAACGGAGGTCGCGCGCGCGCATTTGGCAGCCCTTCGCGCGGCGGTAGCAATGAGTCATGGAACTTCATATTTTAACGGCGGCCCTTTATGCGATCCTTCGGACGGGACGTGCAATCGATCGCAAATCGCTGCTCCTGCAGTCAGAATCAGTACTTCGCGGTGGGTTGTCAGCCGCAATCAAGCTGAGAATCTGCGAAGAATTCAGTACACAACAGATCGATGAACTGATTGCGCAGCTGCGGGCAATGCGAATTGACTATGTACTGGCACCCGCCTCGACTACGGGACTATCGGCGCTGATCACGAATGCGATTCCTGATCAGAAGCTCCAGCAGCGAATTCTGGAGGCGTATCTAGCGTTTCGCGGCACGCCGGATCAATTCTGGACACATACGTTAGCCGGAGTCTCAGGCCTCGAGGACAACAAGACCCGTGAGCGCCTCCACCTCGTCGTTGGGCTCGGCGCAATTACTTTAGGGCACTCATCGCTGGTACAGGCGCTGCTTGCGGACAGCCAGGGATCTGTAACGTCGTTGCGCGATCTTGCACGCCTCACCACCGAAGATTGGAATCGACTCCTCACTAGTCACGTAGGCGATCAGACCGTGGGTGCGCCAGATGGGATACCGGGAGGGTCAATCCGAAGAACGGAATCACAACTATGCCAGCATTCTGACCCAGACCGTGGCCGATGTGATGCCGACTGCGGCAATTGCCGCACACCTCGGGCGTAGTGGGCAAGCGGTACTAAAATCCGTGGGTGAACGTACTTGACCATAAAACCCCGAACTGGACCTGTCGGGTTCGTCAGTGCGTAATTACTTCACGAAGGCTGGAAGCGCTGTTAAGGCACCGACCCACACCGTAATGAAGTCGCTCGAGACGGTGCAACGTCTTTTCAAGATAGCGCCGAATGGACCGGGCATTGCTTCTCTTCATGACGCTGGCTTCAACTCTGCATGGGCGATCGCAGGAGAAACGCCTGTAGCGCTCTCCGCTAAAAGTAACGGAGCGATTTCCCTTGCGCAGGCCACGCAATGGCAAGCTGACGCTGTGGTTCGCTCTCAAGCAATGTTGTATATGATCAGTACCTATAGTGACAACGTAGCCGGTGTCGGAACGCCGTCGACTCCACCACCCGCCGCGGCTGCTGATGCTGCGAGCAAAGTGACGCTGACCGAACTCTTCGGCCCCGATCTTCTCTGCAGCTGCCAAGAGTTTCAGGCGCTTGACGGGCCATGGGCTTATTTTGTCACGCTTCTGATGTTTCTGCCGTCAGACGCCCGCGCAGCCCTCAAGGAACGCAGGCCGGACTTTTGGGAGCTGCGATTTTCCAAGGACAATGCGGAAGGAGAGGGCCAGCAGCCCCGGCTATGCCCTCGAGGTTCTCGAGAACATAGCCATCGATAGACAGCGAGATCTTACGCCCGGCAGTAACGTGCAAATGTGGCCTGCCAACCAGACGACGTGGTCTGAGGATCGGCTGGCCGCCGGGGTCGAGCATCCCAATCCCGACGCCTATTCGGCGTTGCTCACGGCAGAGTTTCCCTGGTCGCTGCCATTTGATGCAGCCGCGGGGGAAGCGCGCGCATTTGGTCGACTGCTCGGCGTACAGCGCTTCGAACTTATGGAAGCCCTACAGAATCGAACTGGAACGGCTTCTGATCCGCGGAACGAAACCATTGCCGCCGAATATCTTGGCCTGCCCGAGCGTTCGTGGGAGCTCATCACACAATTGCAGGGTACAGCCCTGGGCGCGGATCTCAACAAGGCATACCCCGTCATTCCAGATCGAACGAAGATGACGGTCGCTCAGCTGCTGGACCGTTCTGCGTTGAATCCTACGGACCTCATTGCCTTGCTTAGCACGCGCTTCGTCAATCCACCGACACTCCCGTTCGACAAACGCATGGGGATCCAATCGGACGACGATACCTGTAACGCGATCACCGCAACGCTCATAAACGTGACCGACGATGCACTTGATCGGCTGCATCGATTTGTGCGGCTGTGGCATGCCCTCCAATGGCCAATTCCAGATCTGGATCGCACTATTTGGGCTCTCAGCCGGGGGGCGCTCGACGCCGCTGGTGTTACCCAAATCGCTCAGCTTGCCCGGCTACGCAAAGAGACTAAGGTACTGCTCGAAGAACTCGTAACCTGGTGGTCCGACATCGACACATGCGTGGACGGCACAACGCCATCGCAGTACACACGACTTTTCCTGGATGAGGCGGTGACGGGAGTTACCGGTGGAGCATTCGAACTCGACGCGGGCTTGGGTCCGGTCGATCTCAAGAATAAGTCGAGTCTGGCTTGTTACTCGATCCCGGGGATTGTGGCCGGTCTGGGAGTGAGCGCCGATGATGTCGTGTTACTGACATCACCATCGGACACACTGGATATTAAGAGCCTGTCCCGACTTTATCGTGAGGTTTCCCTTGCGCGCTCGCTTGGGGTCGATATCCCGGCGTACCTCGCCCTGCGCAAACTGATTAGCGGCGATCCATTCAAGAGTGTTCGCGATGCTCGAGCGTTTCTCGCAGAGTTCGAGAGGATCGAGGCTTCCGGCTTTTCCGTGGATGAGTTGCGATATTTGTTGTTGGACGAGATCCCGAAGGACGCTCTCGATGTCCCTGGGCTAACGGATCAAGACGTCCTCGAGTTCGGTCGGCAATTACGCGCCGCGTTGATCACCGTAGCAGCCGATGAACGCGCGGCAACAGCTCTGCCTGCCAACGCGGAAACGTTTCGCAAGCAGGCGGGTTCGTTTCTGCAACCGGCCGACGTAGAGCGGGCCTGCGCCATTATCGAACGTCGAAGTTTTGAGACGACAGCTCTTCAGACGACCTTCCTTAAAGATCTCGGCGGTCGATGGCCCTTCCTTAGTTTGTCTATACAGCTGGGTCTTTTGCAAACTTTTTCGACGACCCCCTCCGAAGCCCGGTGAGGTCACCGCCCGCTACGCCCTGGTAGTTCCGAGCCTGATCGCCTTCTCCGGACGGCAGCAACGTCTCAGCGTAGTAATCAAGCAGACCGCCGGGCAGTTCCAGATCGAACCCCAAACCGTGCAAGTCCTGCTCAATGCGCCATTCAGCGCCGTGTTCAAGGGCGCGACGGCAGACCCTCTCGACCTCCTGACGAATGGCTTTATTGATCCAACCTACTGGACGGATTCGCCGATGGTTGGTTCAGTCACCGAAGTTGGGGCTCTTCTGCGTCGTATCGCCAAGCAAGCGTTGATACTGTCGCGTCTTCGCATCCGCGTAGACGAGTTGGTGCGTCTGGTGAAGGTATCCCAGGCATCGAGTGGACTGTGGCTGGATCTGGACAAAGTTCCAGTCACCGGAGGATCGACCACCACATGCACCTTCGGCATGCTCAGCCAGTGGATAGACTACTCCAACCTTCGTGCGCGACAGCAGGTCAACAAGCCGTCACTAATAGAGGTCGTCGATCCTGCCAATCCAAGCTTCGTCCTTGCGGTGAAGGGTTTGGCGTTGTCGATGGATTGGCAGGAAGCTTCCCGCCCATGAAAGTTTTGAACGCGTTGGGCCTGTCGAAGGCGAGCGATTTAGTCGATCAGAGGATGCTGCGACGCGTCGTCGACGCGATGCGACTTATCACTCGCAGTCAATTGGCGGCGGCGACTGTGTTGACCTGGATTGGCAATCCGGTTACCACGGCGACTGCATCGGACATCACAGCCGCAGCCCGTTCGTATGTTGGTATCGCCCAATGGTCCAAACGAGCCAAAGCAGTTCGAGATGGCTTGCTTGAGCAGCAGCGTGATGCATTACTCGACTACCTGCGCGGTGCTGGATTGCCCGCCAAAGTCAAGGATACGAATACGTTTCCGGATGAGAACGCAATATTCGATAAATATCATATCGACATGAAGATGGGCGCCGGTTTCTTGACGACTCGGCTCGCGTTCGTGACGCGCGGTGTGCAGTACTTTATTGAACGGTGTCTCCGGAATCTTGAACTAGTCAAGCTCGACGAGACAAAGTCAGAGCACTGGCAATCCTTTGTAAGCCACTATCGGGTCTGGCAGGTAGCAGTCGATATTCTCATGCGTCCGCATGCGTACACCGACATCAAGTTGTTGAGTCGTCGCAATGAACGGTACCTCACATTCGAACGATCTTTGACGCAGCGGGGAAGTGACCAAGGAGGGGATTCGGGACGCGCTACGTGAATACCTAGGCGCGCTCGCCGGTATTGCGCATCTCGACTTTGTGGCGATGTATGAAGACCCCGACAACGGGTCCTTGCACGTCCTCGCGCGGACCGGCGGAACGCCTGCTCTCTATTACTATGCGCAGCGTAACAACAATGAGATTTGGTCTTCTTGGAGCAAGGTTACGACTGACATCAATGCGCAAAACGCGGTTCTGCTCATCGTGTTTCATGGTTTGTTGCATGTCATCTGGCCTATCATCACGGAGAAGGCTGATGAAGATCAGCATAAAGGTCCCCCTGATTCAGTTACGGTCCCTGGCAAACATCTGGAGATTCAAATTGCGTGGTCCGTTTTTCGCGATGGAAAGTGGTCTGCGAAACGATTATCTGACTCCATCTTGCCGGCGGATTGGCTTCCGCAAAGGCCTCCAAATCCCAAGCTTCGCGATCGATTTGTATTTAAAGCCGTGCTCAGCAGACGTACAGGACGACAGCGGCACACATCAGGAGCTACGAGTTCTTTGCGATCTCTACAGTCCCGGGCCCGGCTCCGCCGGCCCTCCCCCTTCCAGATCCTGGCCCGGCTCCGCCGCCCCTCCCGACCCGCCTGTGCCTGAGTTTAGGTTTCAAAGCTGCACCACAGCTCCGGTTATCGTATCCGCACAAGGGTGGGGCGAGATACAAGCTCCACTAGGTACTGCTTCTTGGAATGGGATGTGCCTTGAACTCCCAGACCGGCGGTTGCTCGGCCTCAAAGATCCTCGTTCCGGCGAAGATGTCGCGAACCAATTGGTCCTGTTCGGTGGCTCAAGGCCGAGAGTTCCAACCCCCGAGCACCGCTGGCCATCCATTTCGCCCGAACTCGTACCCACCCTAGCTCAAACTCCGGGACAGTTTCGTTTGGTGTTTCCCCACCAGTACGCGCAGCCTGTGTCGCAGTCCTTTTCTTCCAGGACGACGGATGGGCGTTCGTCGAATTCCTGGGGAACCGGAAACCGCAAGCTATTACGGATCCATGTTGACGAACGTCAATTTGGGCAGAATCGCAACCGAGTACATCGCGGATCGAGTGGGCGAAGACAGCCCATCTCTGGTAGCGCAGCGCGTGGCTGAGCACAATCGTAGGGTCATCGACCAGCAGTTGGGAACGGACGGCGATTGGAGGCGCAAGTTAACGAAGCGGCGGCGACCCCTCAGTCAATCTACCGCTTCTATACATTCTGCCATCCGCGGGCGTGCGATTTTCTACAACGGCTGGATGACAAGGGTCTCATCGGCCTGCTGCGCCGGGATCCTCAGGATCCGGTGCAAGCCCCTAAGGCCGCAAATGCGGGATTCTTCGTTGCTCGGTACGAGCCCGAGGCGGTGGTAGACCTTTCGACCGAGCATCTGCCGAATCCCGGCGTGGAATTCCACGAGATATCGCCTTATGGAGAGGATAATCAGAACATCTTTTTCTATTGCGTAGCGAGGGCCGCCGCCGCACTCACTGCAGCGGGAAAGTTCGATGATGCCGAGTGGTTCTGGCGAGCGATCTTCGATCCAATGGACGGCAGTAACGATCAGGAACCGGAGCGTTATTGGAAGTACGAGCCCTTCCGCGTCGCACCCGCGCAGAGCCTCTCCGACTTCCTCGCCCTCCTCAACGGGAATGACGACGCTGCGGCGCGAGCCGATGCCGCGATTGAGTATCGGCAAGAGAACCCGTTCGACCCTTGGGGAATCGCACGGTATCGCCCGCTATCGCTGATGAAGACGGCTGTTCGATCCTTCATCGAGAATGTCCTGGCTCGTGCGAATCAGGGCTTCGCCACCGCGAATGATCAGGAGCAACTGCTGCGCGCGTCGGCTGAGTACATCCGAGACTCGAACTCGTTGGGCGAGAGCCGCGAGCGGTTCAACCCTCCTCGATGCCTCAAAAGCCGGAGGACTTTCGCACTTTCAGCATGCTCGAGGCCGCGCTTTCTGATGGCACTCTGTTGCCTGAAGTCTTGGAGAATGCCCTCCCACCACTACCGGGCTCTTCGTCGCCAGGAGCGGACAGGTTCCCATTCTCAGTGTCGACTCAGTTTGCTTTTTGTCTACCTGCCGATCCAACCTTCGACCTGCTCCGCGAACAGGCGAAGACGAAGCTGAACAACATTCGCACGGGCCTAGATTTTAATGGGAAGCCGCGCGTTTTTTCCGTATTTGGGGAACGTATCGATCCGATGCTGTCAGTTCGAGCAGCGGCGGCAGGCGTCGATCTTTCGACAGCGATTGCCGCCATAGAAGCCCCTCGTCCAATCTACCGGTTTACGGTTCTTTTGCAAAAAGCCAAGGAGTTTATAGGCGAGTTGCGCAGTTTGAGTGCGTCCTTGCTGGGCGCGTTGACGGAGAACTCCGCCGAGGGACTTACGGAGCTCAAAGCTGATCAGGAGCAGGTGGTTCTCCTCGCAATGCAAGCGGTGAAGGAACAATCTCAGCAGGAAGCTCAGAAATCGCTTGACGGCCTCAAAGCCTATCTCGATGTTGTCAAAAAGCGCAATGCATATTACAAGAGCCGTACGTTAATGAGTTTAGGAGAACTTGCCGGCATCCAGTTAACGGTGGACGAGATTATCCTGCAGGCCGTCGCGCAGGGGCTTGGCATGACCGCGGGAGGTATCAAACAGATACCGAATTTCACCGTCGGAGTCGCCGGAGTCGCCGCATCGCCATACTCGGTGGTCACAGAGGGGGAGAAAATGTCGGGGACGCGCTCAGCGAAGTCTCGTCCGCACTTAATATGACCGCGACAATCTTGCACGCGAGGGCTGGCCTTTCAACAACGATTGCGGGCTACCAACGCCGCAAAGATGAGTGGAACATGCTGGCGGAGACCACGGGACTCGAGATCGAACAGATCGGTGCACAGATTGAGGCGCAGGAGGCGCGACTCGAGGCTGCGACGGCCGAACTCAACGTCCTCAGCAAACAGCAGGAGAACGCAGAAGCTGTCCATGACTTTCTCGCAAGCCGCTTCAACAACACGGACCTGCGCCAATACCGGATCGCCCAGTTGTCCTCCATTTGCCACCAGGCATATCTGATGGCCTTTGGTATCGCCAAGAGCGCCGAGCGCGCGTACCAATACGAACTTGGCGCCTATCCGGGCACGACGATGCCGCAACAGTCATTCATACAATTTGGCTATTGGCAGAACAACGTTAACGGCGTCACTGCCGCAGAGCAACTAGGGCTGGCGTTGCAGCAACTCGAATCGGCATACCTCACACAGAACGAAAAGGAACATACGGTCAACTTGCGAATATCACTTGCCGCTACCAATCCGCTCGCGGTGGAGGCTTTACGTCGCAAGGGTTCAACGGGTACGTTCACGCTTTCTGAAGAACTGTTCACCCGGAGTTATCCAGAGGCGTATTTTATTCGTATTAGCCGACTGCGGATAACAGTGCCGTGCGTTGTTGGTCCGTATACGCCGGTTCCACTCAAAGTCTCATTGACGAAGCACTCGATTAGGCTCAACGATACTCTACCCGGTGGTCAGTATGAAAGCACAGGCGACGGAGACGATCGCTTCCTTCACTCGGTAGGTGCCGTCGAGTCCATGTTCACGAGCACTGGCAGGGAAGATGATGGACTGATGCCTGGAATTGAAGATGGTCGACCCCGGTGGTTTGAGGGCGCTGGCGTAGCCAATAGTGAGTTCGACTTGAGTTATCCGTCGGATCTGACTCAGTTCGATAGCGCGACGATCACGGACGTAGTGTTCGAGTTCCAAATCACCTTCCGTGAGGGAGGGCCGGACTTTAAGAATGCAGCCATGGTTCATCTCAAAGATTGGGTCGGTAGCGGTTACCAGTTGTTCCAGGCGCGCGCGGATTTCCCGAATGAATGGCACCGGTTCCTGAACCCGCCGGAAGCGAATTCGATGAGTGTCTTAGAGCTTCCCGTGTCGCTCAATCGATTTCCCTTGGCGGTTCAAGATCGAGGGGTAAAGCTGGCAGATGTGTCAGTCTTGATCGGATGGAAAGCGATCAGTAACGTGACCGTGCCCACTCAGGGGGTGGAGTTCCACATCGGGTCCGGTACCGCCGCGCTAAGCACTTCAACTCCGATTGCATCTACCCAGGGCGTACTAGCTTCCATCAATGGCATTCAGGAACTGCAAGGGGGTTCGTACAAGTCGACGAACGCTACGCTCAGCCCAGGTTCGGGTGCGGTGCCGATTCCGCTTCAACTAACAGTTGATCCATCAGCTTTGCCTGGTGAATATAGGGAGCCTGTCGGTACTGCCATACGAATCAACCCTGATGCCATCCAGGATGTGTTGATTCTGTGTCACTACCAGCGGATGTAGTCGCAGAAATCATCCACACAATGTTTGTTGGTAATTTAGACACGTCGGTGAAAGGAGACAGCATGAATAAAGGCAACCAACTTGGAGATGGGAAGATATGGGCTGTTGGTTTAGTATTTGTCATTGTTCTTGTTGGCTGGCAAATTTACCGGGGTGCGACAGTAAAGAAGGTTGGGATTCCCGGCATATTTGAAGCTGAGTTCGGCGAGAAGCCGAAAGAGCCCGTCCGACTCTGCATGTCTGACGATTCAGGCTACGATCGACCTGGCTCCGACTACGCAGATCCTCAAGCGAGTGATCTGGGGGCTTGTGAACGTATTTGCTTGAGCGACGATCGGTGCCAAGCCATTAGTTTCAATCTGAGTTCCCATCAATGTTGGCTAAAGAGCTCCGCACCGCTCCGCGCACCTGCGGAAGGTTTTATTTCCGCCACGAAGTCACCTTGCCCCTAAGACTTCCCGCGGATGCAGGGTGTTAACGGATCTGTTCATCGAACCGGACGCGATCAGGGGTGTCTCGGTTATGGGTGGATACGCTCGTCGAACGTTAGTGCGAGATCTCAGGTTCCACTACCTAGAACTCGGGGTCCATCTGACCGACCGCGCCGTAGTAGCGGGCAGGTATATTCCGATGGAGAACCGGGGCAACTACTTATCCGTTTCCTTGCTGCGTACTCGAAACTCGATTTCCCAGTCCTCTCAAAGGTCATTCGATGGAATCAGATCGTATCGGGAGTGCACCGTTTGGGCGCGCTCCCAATCCGCTCCTATTCCACCGTCCAGAGTGTTCTTCAGAGTTTCCCAAGCTTGCCATCAGTGCCGCTGGATTTCTTAAACGTACTCTAAGTCGGGTAACTCATAACCCAACGATTCGCTTCCCTAACGACGAGGCTTTGGGAATATCGTCTCCCCAGCTCCACGCCCAACAGCACTCCCGACCCAGTCGAAGGTGTGTTCCATGCGTCAAAAAACGCGAAAGCTAGCAAAAAGGGCTATAGGCTTGGCACAAGCGAAGAATTAGACTCCCGAGGGTTGGTCACTGGAGTAAGAACTGGAGTAAGCTCCACTGTTTTGCATTCGGGAGATCGTTGATCCTCGCTACAACCCCCATAAACATTGGCATTTTGTTGGCGTCCCCGACGGGATTTGAACCCGTGTTACCGCCGTGAAAGGGCGATGTCCTAGGCCAGGCTAGACGACGGGGACCACGTTGATGAGGTGGGGGCCTACGACTGAGATTTGATGTTAACAGCGCGGCTGGAACAGTGTCAAAAGACAACGGCCAAGGGTAGTGTCCTGCAAAATAGGACACTACCCGGCCAAGCCTCCGCTATCGATGCTGTCGATTCCTTGCGGACTCAGGCGACGCATGCAGGCGAACGGGAGTTTCCAAATTCCCGCGTTACTCTGCTCCGGGGGGCGCGGTCGCTTCGTGAAATAGTTTTTGATCAGCCGGCGTGACTGCGGAGCTCGATTTACAATAGATGGTAGACCGTTATCGACGAACCTGGCATGCCTGATCCTCTCTATTTGAGTCTTTGGTTTCCTTCCTTTGAAGTGGACGACATGCTGCCTCACGCTCTCTCCGTCATGCGCCAGTTTTCGTTTTCGGCGGCGCGACCCGGGATCACCTATTTGGCCCTACACCCGGTCTCGTGGAATGAACCAACCATCCTCGAGCGGCGATTTGCGCCTGGAGTTTCCGCCGAGGCGGCGGTGCTCATCGCCTCTGACCTGTTGCATGAAGACTACGCTTACCTGTTTGAAGCCTTTTGGGATTTGTGGGTAGCGACCGACAATGGAGAGTGGATGCTGCAGCCCTCTCCGGTGAAGTTTCTGGTCCACGGCCTGGAATTTGACGATGGTATCCAGCAGCAGGAAGGCCACATCCAGGTGGACCTTGGCCTGGACTCCCCTTTTCTGCAGGAAGACGTTCCCCTGACCATCGAGGCCGGGGCAAGAGTGCGGGCCAACGTGCAGAAGCTGGTGGAATTTACCAGCAAGGTGGAAAAGAATTCCGGCGCCAGTGCCCGGCTGTTGTGGTCGGAGTCAGAACAGAACTTCGCTCAGACGCTGATTGCCCGCCTGCAGAAAGTGCAGTAAACCTTCAGACCACAGAGGACGCAGAGTACACGGAGGAAGCCCGAGGGGCTCCTCCGCGTTCGCCTGCGAGCGCGCGCCATTATTTCGTTCGGCCGCCTTCGACCTTCAGTTTGTCGGCTGCTGCCGCTTGCGCTGCCGCCAGGCGCGCGGTCAGAACGCGGAAGGGCGAGCAGGACACGTAGTTCAGTCCGACCCGGTGGCAGAACTCGACCGACGACGGTTCTCCTCCGTGCTCGCCGCAAATGCCGACTTTCAGGCCGGGGCGTGTCTTCCTACCCTTCTCGGTCGCCATCCTGACCAACTGGCCGACACCCTCCTGATCGAGGACGGCAAATGGATCCTGTTTCAAGATGCCTTCCTCCAGATATGTGGGCAGCACCTTGTTAATGTCGTCGCGGGAGAATCCGAAAGTGGTCTGGGTGAGGTCGTTGGTGCCGAAAGAGAAGAACTGGGCCTCTTTCGCGATTTCATCCGCAACCAGCGCGGCGCGTGGGAGTTCGATCATGGTACCGACCAGATAGTCCACCTTCTTTTCCTTTTCTTTGAAAACTTCCTGCGCGACCCGGTGGACAATGGCGGCCTGGTTGGCCATCTCTTTCAGCGTGGCGGTGAGCGGGATCATGACTTCGGGGAAGACCTTCACTCCATCTTTAGCCACCGCGACGGCAGCCTCGAAAATTGCGCGGGCCTGCATTTCGGTGATCTCAGGATAAGTGATCCCCAGGCGGCAGCCCCGGTGTCCGAGCATGGGGTTGAATTCGTGCAACTCCTCGACCCGGCGCAACAGCGTTTTGAGTCCCTTCAGCTTGGGAGATTTCGGCTTGGTGGCTTCGAGTACCGCGACCTCCACCATCAGGTCTTCGCGCCGCGGGAGGAATTCGTGCAAGGGTGGGTCGAGAGTGCGAATGGTGACCGGGAAACCGTCCATGGCGCGGAAGACGCCGACAAAATCGGCGCGCTGCAAGGGAAGTAACTTCTTAAGCGCGGCGCGGCGATCTTTTTCGGTGTTGGCGAGAATCATGGCCCGCATGTGAGGCAGTTTCTTTTCGCCGAAAAACATGTGCTCGGTGCGGCAAAGGCCGATGCCCTCGGCGCCGAAAGCGCGGGCCTGGATGGCATCGCGCGGAATGTCGGCGTTGGCACGGACGCCGAGTTTGCGGAAGGGTTCGGCCCAGCTCATGAGCTTCATCAGTTCCGGATCGTCGGGCTTCGCGGCCATGGTGCCGAGCTTGCCCTTGATGACCCGTCCGGTGGTGCCATCGAGCGAAATCCAGTCTCCGCCTTTAAAGACCTGCCCCTTCACCCGCATCTCGCGCGCTTTTTCATCGACTTCGATATCGCCCGCGCCGGCCACGCAGCACTTGCCCATGCCGCGCGTGACTACGGCGGCGTGGCTCGTCATGCCGCCGCGAGAAGTCAGAATTCCAGCCGCGACTTCCATGCCATGAATATCTTCCGGCGTGGTTTCCGCGCGCACCAGAATCACAGGATTTTTGGTGGCGCCGTGACCGGCTTTTTCCACGGCTTCGTCGGCGGTAAAGACGATCTGTCCCACGGCCGCTCCCGGCGAAGCGGGAAGTCCGGTGGCCAACACTTCCAACTTGGCCTTTTTCTCGTCCAGACGTGGCAACAGGAATTCATAGAGCTGATTCGGGTCAACCCGGAAAATCGCGTCTTCTTTACTAATCAGGCCCTCGTCAACCATCTGGATAGCGACGCGCACAGCCGCCGGCCCGGTACGCTTGCCATTGCGGGTCTGCAGCATGTAGAGCTTGCCTTCCTGGATGGTGAATTCGAAGTCCTGCATGTCTTTGTAGTGCTTCTCCAGACGCGTGGTAATTTCGCGCAGCTGGTCGTACACGTTGGGCATCACTTTTTGCAATTCGAGGATCGGTACCGGAGTGCGGATGCCGGCCACCACGTCTTCGCCCTGCGCGTTCATCAGGAATTCGCCGTAGAATTCCTTCGCTCCGGTGGCGGGATTGCGGGTAAAGCCGACTCCCGTGCCGCTGGTGTCGCCGAGATTGCCGAACACCATGGCTTGCACGTTGACCGCAGTGCCCAGCATGTCGTCGATGTTGTTGATGCGGCGGTAGTGCTTGGCGCGGTCATTCTGCCAGGAACGGAACACGGCATCGCGCGCCATCACCAGCTGCTGGTGCGGGTCCTGGGGAAAGTCCTGTTTGGTGTGCTTCTTGACGACCTTTTTGTATTCCTCGATCACTTCCTTGAGCGCCTTGGCATCGAGGTCAGTATCGAGCTTGACCTTTTTCTGCTTCTTTTTGGCATCGAACACTTCATCGAAAGCATGCTTTGGGATTTCGAGCACGACGCTGCCGAACATCTGGATCAGGCGGCGGTAGGAATCGGCGGCAAAGCGCGGATTGTTGCCGCGTTTAGCCAGGGCCTCGACGCTTTGATCGTTCAGGCCGAGGTTAAGAATGGTGTCCATCATGCCGGGCATGGAAAACTTCGCGCCCGAGCGCACACTTACCAGCAGGGGATTCTCACCCTTGCCCAGCTTCTGGCCCTGCAGTTCCTCCAGCTTCTTAAGCGCCGCATCCATCTGGCGTTCGACTTCGGCGGAAACACCGTTGGTGCGCATGTACTCCCGGCAAGCCTCGGTCTGGATGGTGAAGCCCGGAGGCACGGGAAGCCCGGCGTTGGTCATCTCGGCGAGGCCGGCGCCCTTGCCGCCGAGGTCGTCCTTCATCTTGCCGTTGCCGTCGGCCTTGCCGCCGCCAAAAGAGTAAACATACTTCGTCGCGGGATTCTTGTCCGTGGTTTCAACGCTGGTTTCGGGGAGAGTTTGCGTCGCCATAATTAGGTGTTCATCCTTTATTGTTTCAAAGATACTCTGGATTCCCTGCCTTCAGTCACGATTTCCGAGAAATCGGCAAGGGTGGAAAATGCCTTCGAAAGCGTTTGCAGCAGCGCCAATCGGTTGGCGCGGACACGCTCGTCTTCCGCCATGACCATGACTTTGTCGAAAAATGCGTCCACCGGCTCGCGTGCGGTCGAGAGAGCTGACAAGGCCTGCTGATACTCCTTCTTTTGCCGGTGCGCTTCCACGCTGGGAGCGTACGTGTCAACGTAAACCGCGAGCCGCTTTTCTTCATCGGCAGAATCAGGCAGAGCCTGGAACTTTGCGGCAGGCTCGATGCCGGCTTCCTTCGCCTGCTTCAGGATATTGCGCATGCGTTTGCACGCCGCCGCGATCGCCTGGAATTCGGGCAGATGCAACACGCCCTTGAGGGCCTGCGCCCGCGCCACCGCATCCACGACATCATCCGCATCCGCCGCTAGTACCGCGCTCACCACGTCGTAGTTGTAGCCCAGGACATCGCGCAAATAAAACTCCAGGCGCTCGCGCAGGAAATGGCTTACGGAGCCGCTGTAGTCAACGGCGGCGGCGAACTTCTTCTCGGCGGCTGAACCGCGATAAGCTTCACGCGCGTCCTTAAACAGCTGGCTCAGACTGACCGGCAGCTTGTGCTCGGCAATGGTCTTGACGATTCCATTGGCCTGGCGGCGCAGGGCGAAGGGATCTTTCGATCCCGTCGGCTGAAGTCCCAGTGCAAACATTCCCGCGATACTATCCGCCTTGTCAGCAATCGAAAGCACTGCGCCCTCGACCGTGCGCGGAACTGGATCTTCCATGGACTCGGGTTTGTAGTGATCGTAAATCGCGATGGCGACGGCTTCGCGCGCATCCGCTTTCAGGTCGGGATCGAGTTCCTGCACCCTGGCATACAACCCGCCGACAATGCCCTGCAGTTCCGTAAACTCTTTGACCAGTTCGGTGGTGAGATCGGCCTTGGCCAGCAATGCGGCCTTGTGCACTACTCCGGGGCGCACCGCGACGCCGCTCTGGCGAATCTTCTCGCACATCCAGCTGCACACCCGCTGCAGGCGCAGCACCTTGTCCCAGTAGCTGCCAAGATCCTTCTGGAAGGTAACGTTCTTGAGCCATGCCGTCCGCTCGCGCAGCGGATGCTTCTGGTCAGTCTGCCAGAAAAAGCGGGCGTCGTTGAAGCGCGCCCGCAGCACGCGCTCGTGCCCGTGCCGGATGATGCCGTCGGGATCGCCGTCGGTGTTCAGCACCGCCAGAAAATGCGGCGAAAGGCCGCCCCGGGAATCCTCCACCGCAAAATATTTCTGGTGGTCGCGCATTACTGTGACCAGGACCTCTTCCGGCAACTCCAGGAATTCGGGCTCGAATGTACCCAGGATCGCGGTCGGCCATTCGGTCAGATTGACCACGGTGTCGAGCAACGACTTGTCTTCGCGCCAGCGCGCGCCGGGAATGGTGCGAGTCGCAGCGTCGAGGGTCTTGCGAATCTGATTTTCTCTCTGCTCGCGGCTGAGGACCCGGGCTTTCTCCAGCGCCTCTACATATGAGACGCCGGCACGGGGAATTGTGAGCGGCCCGTCGGCCAGGATTCGATGTCCGCGCGATTGATTTCCAGCACGAACACCATCGAACTCCAGCGGGATGACCTCGCCATCGAGCATGGCCACCAGCCAGCGCACCGGACGCACGAAGCGCTCGCTGGGCTTGCGCCAGTACATATTCTTCGGCCAGTAAATGGCTGCGATTTCCTTGGGCAGGGCCTCGGCCAGAATCTCAGCAGCGGAGCGACCCTTCTTTGTGACTACCGCGGACAGGTACTCGCCCTTCGCGGTTGTGACGCGCTGCAACTGCGAGACGTCCATGCCGGCCTTTTTTGCGAAGGCAAGCGCGGCAGGAGTGGGCTGGCCATCTTTGAACGCCACCGCGACCGAGGGGCCGGTCTGTTCCTCGACGATCTCTGGCTGGACGGCCGGAATATTCGCGGCCAACACCGCCAGGCGGCGAGGCGTATCGAGATAAGTCAAAGCACTCGCGGGCAGCAACCGCTCGCGGTCGAGGAGCTTGTGCAGGCGCTCGCGTAGCTCAAGCGATGCCGCGTCAATCATCCGCGCCGGAATCTCTTCGCAACCGATTTCGAGTAGAAAATCTGGCATTAGCCCTGGTCCCTGTCATCCTGAGCCGAGCGAGTTCGCTCGCTTGCGTACTTGCGGAGTCGAAGGATCCCTGCAATCGCGATCCTGCCGGTTATAGGGGTCCTTCGACTGCGTGGAAACTTCGCGAGCGAAGTTTCCACTCCGCTCAGGATGACAACATTCACACGGTTGTGGGTGCTACTTCCTTCTTCTTCACTTTATTCTGCGCCGGGGGTTCTGGCTCCGATTTTGCCGGCAACTTTCCGCTCTGCTGGTCCACCCATGCCTTCGCGATTCCCACTGCCAGTGCCCTGACCCGCGCAATCACGCCCACACGCTCGGTCACCGAAATGGCGCCGCGCGCGTCCAGAATGTTGAAGAGGTGCGAACACTTCAAGCAGAGGTCATATGCTGCGAGCAAGGGAAAGCGCTGCTTGTCGCGTCCAACTCCATCGTTCTTTTCTTTCGCAATTGCCGCATACTTTTCCAGCAGCGCCCGGCACTCCCCTTCGCACAATTCGAAATGCTTCCACGCCTTTTCCACGTCGGCAAATTCGAAGTTGTACACCGAGAATTGCAGCTCATCGGCCAGCCTGACATCGCCGTAGGTGGTCACACGGGCGCTTTCGGGATCACGCGCCCACACGATGTCGTAAATCGAATCTTTATCCTGCAAAAATGATGCGATGCGTTCCAGTCCGTACGTGAGCTCGGCTGAAATCGGGTCCAGATCGACGCCGCCACACTGCTGGAAGTAGGTGAACTGGGTGATTTCGAGGCCGTCGAGCATCACCTGCCAGCCGATCCCCCAGGCGCCCAGCGTGGGAGACTCCCAGTTGTCTTCCTCAAACTTGATGTCGTGCTGGCGCAGATCAATGCCCATCGCGCCCAGCGATTCCAAATAAAGCTCCTGCACATTCTCCGGCGGCGGCTTCAGGATGACCTGCAACTGCATGTGCTTGAAGAGGCGGTTGGGATTCTCTCCATAGCGCCCATCGGCCGGACGGCGTGAAGGCTGCACATAAGCGACCCTGTAGGGTTTTGGCCCCAGCACGCGCAGAAAAGTTTCCGGCGCCATGGTGCCGGCGCCGACCTCGACGTCGTAGGGCTGCTGCAAAACGCATCCACGCTCTGCCCAGAAGGTCTGCAATCGCAGGATCAGTTCCTGGAAGGTCAGCGGATTGGGTTTAGAGCCTGGCATGGCTGTTTGATTGTTCAGTTCTTAGTTATTGGTTCTCAGTTCTTAGTGGAAACCGCTAAGCGGGGATTTTCTCCAGCATTCCCGCCGTCACCAGCTTCTTCTCAATGTGCCTCTGCAGCGCCTGCACCAGAAACTTGCGCAGGTCGCTTCCCTGCTTCTTGGGCCAGGGCGTTCCCGCAAAACTTTCTACCGGCGCACGAAACATTTGCGCGGCCAGCGCCCGCGATTCCGCGGACATCTCGGACGACGCCAGCCGCTTGTCGTCGGCGCACATCAGGCCGTCGGTCAGGGCGTGAAAGAAGGCCCGGCTGCCGTTCAGGGCGCGTCCGCAAACCATGCACTCGCCGAGATCCGGCAGATAGCCCATCAGGCGGGTCATCCACAGCTCAAAGTACGTCACCGGCATCCAGACGTCGGGCCCGCGCAATCCCGCCAGCACCGCTAGAGCCAGCCGAAACACGGCATCGTTGGCTTCGCGATCCGGCAGCAACTCGTCGAGCAACTCCGCCACATGTGCCAGCGCGACCGCGCGTGGATAACTTACTTCCGTCGCCAGCGGCGATTCCAGCACTTCGCAGGAGTCAAGCCGCGCCAACTCCTGCCGCTCGCGATCTTCGTAAAAAGCGCGCACCCAGGTGAGCGGTTCGAGCGCGCCCCCAAAGCGTCGCTTCGATTTCTTGGCTGAGCGCGCTACGCCGCGAACTTTTCCCTCGGCTCGTGTAAACAACGTGACCAGCAGATCAGCCTCGCGCAAAGGATAGGTGCGCAGGACGATCGCTTCCGACTCCTTCAGTGTCATGGAAGCCCAGCAGGTTAACGTTTGATTGTAATGGAGCGGTGGGGAGATGGGAAGCAAAGCAGCTTTTCAGCTCTCAGCTTTTAGCCATTGGCTCTTAAAAATCACTCCGCAATGAGGAGTTCAAGCCAAAAGCTAAAGGCCAAGAGCTAAGAGCTTGTTTATCTTCCGAAATACTTCGCGTTGCGCTCGGTGAATGATGCCCACTTTTCCGGCAGATCGTCCAGGGCAAAGATGGCCGACACCGGGCACACCGGCACGCACGCCCCACAGTCGATACACTCCACGGGATCGATGTACAGCATCTCTTCTTCGGCGTGCGCCGGCGAATCTTTCTTGGGATGAATGCAGTCCACCGGGCAAGCGTCCACGCAGGCGGTGTCCTTGGTTCCGATGCATGGTTCTGCGATCACGTAGGTCATTGTTCTGGTCTCCCTGGTGTGCCGAGCTGTACTGAACTCGTTATATTAACAAGAATGCAAGCTGTGAGTGCAAGTTTTGGAGGCCTAACTTGCTAATCCGGCTAAATTCTGCAAAAATAATGGTTTGTCTCAGCCTGCCTGAAGCAATTAGGAAAGGAACATAAGCTCTGTGTTAATGATTCGTCTGTCGCGCACCGGTGCGCGCAAACAACCGCAGTATCGGGTGGTGGTCATCGAGAAAGAACGTGCACGCAATGGCCGTCCGGTCGAGGTGGTCGGGACTTACAACCCCCGCACCAGCCCGGCCAGCATTGAACTCAAGCGTGAGCGCATCGACTACTGGGTATCGAAGGGCGCCAAGTTGTCGGAGCGGGTCAGCAAGATCGTCTCCCGGCCGGCACCGGTGAGCGCCACTCCGGTTGCCTGATCGTTAGCCTGATCCAGGTTTGCGCCTTCCGGCAAATTCCAGCCTTTGAACAGGATATCCCTATGAGCGAGCCAACCGGGGACATGCGAACCCTGATCGAGCAGATTGCGAAAGCTCTGGTCGATGATCCCGCGCAGGTTGCGGTCAATCAGGTCGAAGAAGACGGAGAGTCCGTGCTCGAACTTACGGTTGCCCCGAACGATCTGGGCCGGGTGATCGGCAAGCAGGGACGGACCGCGCGCGCCATGCGTAATCTGCTGGGCGCGGCCGGTTTGAAGTTCAACAAACGTTTTGCGCTGGAGATCCTGGAATAGCCGGCGAGTTCATCACGCTGGCGCGCGTCCTCAAGACCCAGGGACGCCGCGGCGAAGTGGCAACCGAGCCGCACAGCGACGTTCCGGAGCGCTTTCAACCAGGGATGCGGCTATGGGCCTTGCCCAAAGATGGGGACGGCCCCCGGCGCGAGTTGAAGATCGAGGAACTGTGGCCCCACAAAGGCCATCTGGTCCTGAAGTTTGAAGGCATCGATTCGATTTCCGATGCCGAAAGCCTGATCGGCTGCGAGTTGCAGGTCCCAGTCGGTGAACGATCGAAACTGGAGCCGGGTTGGGTTTACGTCAGCGACCTGGTGGGATGCATGGTCTTCGACGTCGACCGTGAAATCGGCCAGGTGCAGGACGTACAGTTTGGAGCCGGCGAAGCGCCACTGCTTATCGTGAAGGCGGGAGCGAATCTGTACGAGATCCCATACGCCGAAGCGTATTTGAAGAATACAGACCTTGAGCATAAAAAGATTTACATGATGTTGCCGGAAGGCATGCTCGAGTTGAACGCTCCGTTGACGGCGGAAGAGAAAGAGCAGCAAAAGAACAGCAGGAAATTGTCATCCTGAGCGGAGTAACTGCTTCGCGGAGCGAAGCAGTTGCGGAGTCGAAGGACCCCTACCTCATAACGATGCAGCGGGTATAGGGGTTGCTTCGACGCTCTCGCCGCGCAAAGCGCGGCTCGGTTGCTCAGCATGACAACTTGCTGTGTGGTTTCCAGGGTCCAGCGATGAAGATCGACATTTTAACGATCTTTCCTGATTTTTTTCGCGGACCGCTCGATTACGGAATTGTTCGCCGGGTCCGGGAAGCCGGTCTGGCGACCATCGAAGTTCACGACTTGCGGGCCTTTGCGCACGACCGGCACCGCACCGTGGATGACCGCCCTTTCGGCGGCGGCGAAGGCATGGTGCTGAAGCCGGAACCGATCTTTGAATGTATTGAAGGACTGCAGATCCCGAGTCGGGTGGAGCGTCTCGCGCCCGCTGCGCGGCAGAGCGTAATCCTGCTCTCGGCGCAGGGCAGCCGTTTCGACCAGGCCGGAGCGGAGAAACTCGCCCAACTGGAGCGAATTGTCCTGATCTGCGGCCGCTACGAAGGCGTGGATGAGCGCGTGGGAGAGCATCTGGCCGACCGTGAGTTGTCCATCGGCGACTACGTGCTGAGCGGCGGCGAGTTGGGTGCGGCAGTAATTCTGGATGCGGTCACACGGCTCATTCCGGGCGCCCTGGGGAACGAAGCTTCGGCGCGGCAGGAATCGTTTACGGCGGGCACGGCAGCCCGCTCTGGTGGCGCCGACTCCACTTGCGCCTCGGGCGGATTGCTGGACTATCCGCATTACACCCGGCCCGCGGACTTTCGCGGATTGCAGGTGCCTGAGGTCCTGGTTTCAGGCAATCATGAAGAAATACGCCGCTGGCGCCGGCGCACGGCTTTAGAAAAAACGCTGCGCAACCGGCCCGACCTGTTAGACCGGACTGCGCTCGGCGACGAAGATAAAGAATTGCTGGCCCGGATCACGGGAAAAGAGAACTGAACCATTAAAGATTTCTGGTACTGGGGGAAAAATCGTGACCAATCTGATCATCGAAAAACTTCTGGCTAAAACCAAACGCACCGACATCCCTGAATTCGTGCCGGGCGACACCGTCCGGGTACACGTAAAAATCAAGGAAGGCGACAAGGAACGGCTGCAGGCATTCGAGGGCGTGGTGATTGCGCGCAGCCGGGGACCGCAGGCCAGCTTCACGGTGCGCAAGATCAGCTTCGGCCATGGCGTCGAGCGCATCTTCCCGCTGCATTCCAAAGTGGTGGACAAGGTGGAGCTGCTGCGCTCCTCCAAAGTCCGCCGCGCCAAGCTCTATTACCTGCGCGGCCTGAAGGGCAAAGCAGCTCGCTTAAAGGACGCGGATCGCGAGCAGCCCGTGGCCGAAGTCGCCAGCACTTAGCGCGCCGGACCTCGGACGTCGGACGTCAGCTAAGAGCCCAGCTGATGAGTTCGCTACGCCTTTGGGCGCGAGCCGAAGGTCAGGACACAGTGGGGTCCCAAGGGCTGAAGTCTGAGGTCCGAAGTCCGAAGTCCGGCTTATTTGTGGATTTCGAACTGCAATGTGTCTTCGAAGTGTTTCTCGGCCAGCTTGCGGATCAGGAACTGCAGCATTTGGCGCTCGCCTTTGCGGATCTCGCTGAATTCGATTCCGAGTCCTACCTGCGGTTCCGTGTGCTTGACCTGGCCCTTCAGCGTCAGGTTCTGGTCATCCACATGGAGCGTCACCTGCAACTCGGTGCCGACCGGCACCATCTGCCTGGTCAGGACCAGGCACCCGATCTCTGACATATTCTTCAAGACAACGTCGGCTTTGAAGGTGTGCGCGCCCTGTTCTACCAGTTCAGCGGTTCCTTCCAGGCTGAAGCGTTCGCGGCGGCGGCGGCGCTCATGGGAGGCGAAGGTGCGAGGCCGCTTTGCGTTTCCATCCAGCATGATGGGCTCATAGACTTCCACCATGTCTTTCAGTTCGACTTCCCACATTGTCCGGTCGGGTTCCACGGACTGAAGCCCGATTTGACCCGCCAGCTCCGAATTCGGCTCGCCTACCCAGATCACGCGGCAGAATGCCTTGTTCTTACCTCGCTCGATAGCGATGACTTCTCCTGCCTCCTTTACGCAACGCAGGCCGGTGACCCGGGCGCCATGCTCGGAAATATCGTAAGTGCAGGCAATTTCGAGACAGGGCTTTTGCGTGTCATCCCAGTAGGTGACGCGAATGGGAAGGGCCAGCTGAATGCGCTTCTTCTGGCGCTCTGGCGATGCTTTGGAATCTTCCTTCAAAATAGGTCCGATGGGCTGACGGTTCTCTAAACTGAAGCTAGCAACCGGCGGAAGCGGCGTCAATTTACCCCGGTAATGGCACCTGCTGGTTACCTTAGCGCCGATGAATCCATGGCAGTTGCGGATGCCCGGAAGCCAGAAATCGTGATGACATGTCCGCGCACTCTGGATCTCGGACCCATCCCATAAACAGGACTGTTCCCGTGTTTTCCACGCGAATCAGTAAGAGCCGCCCCCGCCCTTGCCGTTGCCCCCGCCCTTGCCGTTGCCCCCACCGTTGCCGTTGCCCCCACCCTTGCCGTTGCCCCCACCCTTGCCGTTGCCCCCACCCTTGCCGTTGCCCCCACCCTTGCCGTTGCCCCCACCGTTGCCGTTGCCGGCGCCATTACCGCTGCTTCCCCCTGTGCTTCCCACCGGCCACAAAGCTTTGCAAGCCGCTTCACTGCCGGGCAATGTGCCCGTGGGGTCTGCCCGAATCACAGCATCCTCACTCGAGCAGAAGCTGCGGGTACCGGTCACGTTGAAGTTGACCGGCACAGCCGTCGCATAGTACGTATGGGCCGGAGAACCAACGGATCCCGCGACCGCGAACTCATAACCGCTCTTGGTACCACCAGCCAATCCCCCATCGATCAGACACGCTCTGGTCGCACTCGGAACGCAAGGACTCGCCCCCAGAACACTGAGGCCGCCGGCATAGCCCACCGCCGGGTGGCTCAGGTAGTACTGGATCATCGCCGAATTGATGGTACGGAGCGAGCCGACCGCAGACGCCTCGTTCGACGCGATGCGCGAGCGCAGCAGGTGCGGGATCGCAATCGCTGCAATAACAAGAATAATCGCGATAACGATCAACAACTCGGTGAGTGAAAATCCCTTTTTTCTACGCAATTGTGTCCTTTCCAATTCGGGACCTGACGACCCACGATGACGCAGGCGACCTGCTTTTGACGCGGCGATCTGATCCCTATCTTTCATCAGCGTCCTCGGGGCCGTTGATTTTCGCCCATCTACTCCCCCTCGACCTTCAACCCTTATGGCGGGGAGAGAGCTCGATCGAATCAATCGCTCCCAGTGGCAGCCCCGCAGGAGCTTTTTTTTGAGTGTTGTTCGCTGGCATTTCCCGATTTATGAAGGCTTTCGTCAATCAGCCGGATCAACTCTTTCCGCCCATCCTGGCCCGTGCCCACCAATCGCTGCTTTGCAAAATAGGCGGCGGCCCCTTCCTTTTTCAGTTTTTTTTCGTTGCTCTGTGGGAGGCCGCTGAAAATCACGACAGGAATATGCGTCGTGGTGGGATCGTGCTTCAGAGCCCTCAGTACGTCCCGGCCGCGGAGCTTTGGCAGTAACATGTCCAACAGGATGAGGTCGGGAATGTTCTCGCGGGCTACCCGTAGTGCTTCCTCACCGTCACTTGCGTTCAACACTGTGTAGCCTGCCTTGCGTAGAATTCGCTCATTCGCCAGTCGCTGCATTTTGCTGTCTTCGACCAGAAGTATCGTTGTCTTCAAGATGAATTCTCCCAGTTGCGGCCGACTGACGGTGTTTGAATTGACGCTCACCTGCTGTCATCGGCCGCGCTGCAAATGATCGCCGCTTCCATGAGCAACTTCTAACGGCTTGCCGGTTACCAACGGCACCGGCAATTTCTACATTGCGTCATAACCGCGGACTGGGCGAAGATGGTGTCACCTGCGTGCCGCAAAAACTCACATCCGCGTCCGGGAAACCGCTCTCTGCTTCCGCCGCCAAACTGCGTCTGCTGAAGAAGCTGCATTGCACCCTGAGATTTGAGAAGAAGGCATCGCAACTGGGCGCGCGCTTTATTGCGGGGGTAGATGAAGTCGGACGCGGTTCGCTGTTTGGCCCGGTGGTTGCTGCCGCCGTAATTCTCGATCCGCAGTATCGCGTTCGAGGCTTGCGCGATTCCAAGCTGCTGCCGGCGGAGCGGCGTGAGGTCCTGGCGGAACGAATCCGCGAGCACGCCGTGGCCTGGGCGGTGGCGGCCGTGGATGCCGCGCGCATCGATCAGATCAACATTTACCAGGCCTCGCGTCTGGCCATGCGGGAGGCTGTTCTCGGCCTCGACCCGGGAGCCGACCACCTGCTGGTGGACGCGCTGCGCCTGGATTGCGAAGTGCCGCAGCAGCCCATCATTCACGGCGACGCCTTGTCCGCCTCAATCGCGGCCGCGTCGATCCTGGCCAAGGTGGCGCGTGACCAAATGATTGTCGAATGGGACCCGGTCTTCCCGGTGTACGGACTGGCTTCGAACAAGGGTTACAGCACGCCTCGACATCTGGCGGCCCTCCGCGAACACGGGCCTTCTCCGCTTCATCGCCAGTCCTTTGCGCCGGTATGGAATGCGCCGGTGCCGCAGGATGTGCTGGCCTTCATGCTCGAGGCCGACGAAGGACTTGATCGCGCCGACCTTCGGCAAGCCTGATCCTGCATTGCTTCCAGTCGTGCCAGTGTGGGGCGGACACTCCTGTCCGCCGTTTTGAAGTTGTTGGCTTCTGCTTGATGGGCGGGCGGGACGCCCACCCGACAGCCGGCGGGATGCCGGCGCTACGTTACAATTCCGTGCATGCCGCGCATGATGGTGGTGACCGCTCATCCGGATGACGAAGCCAGCAGCTTTGGCGGGTCTTTGTGTCTGTATCACCAGCGGGGCGTCGAGACTTGCGTCGTCTGCCTGACGCCCGGACAGGCGGCCACCCATCGGGGTGGGGCGCGCAACGATCAGGAACTGGGCGCGCTCCGACGCAAGGAATTTGCCGCCGCCTGCGACATTCTGAAAGTCTCGCGCGCGACCGTGCTCGACTACCCCGACGGCCAACTGCACCGGCTGGAGTTGCAGCGCGTGGTTTCCGATCTCACGCTGCGCATTCGGGAATTTCGTCCGCAGGTGCTGCTCACGTTTGATCCGGCGGGTGGCGCGACCGGCCACACCGATCACACCATGGCATCGGTCTTTGCCACCCTGGCCTTCCACTGGGCGGGACGCAGCAATCGCTTCCCTGACCAGTTAAGCGGCGCGGTCATAGCTCATCGGGTACAGAAGCTGTACTATGCCTCGAGCAATTCCGTCCTCCCCGGCCGGCAGCCCGTCACCATGGCTCCAGCCACAACCAACATCGCGATCGGCGACTATCTGGAAACCAAGATCGAGGCATTCCGCGCCCACGCCAGCCAGCAACCTCTTTGGGCGTTGTTCGAAGAGTACGAACGAAAAGAACAGAGCCAGGAGCGATTTCACCTGGCGGCAGCGGTGAAGCGGGGCCCCATCGCTCCGGAAGATGATTTGTTCGCGGGAATCGAGGACAGCGAGTAGTAGCAAACGAAGTCGACGGCCTTCGGTGGTCAGAAAGTCCAACCATTGCACGTCAGGAACTCTATCCCGACCTGAACAGATTCGCTTTTCCTGACGACTGAAGACGGACGACTGAAGGCGGTCTATCGTGGCTTGATGATTTCGCTCAGCACATCCGGCTTGGTTTCGTCCCGCACCAGGTGGGGGAATTTCTCTCCCCCGTGATAGTCGAGCTTGTAGGTCTTGTAGTACTCCGTGTTCTCGACCAGCAGTTCGAGCGCTGCCTTGCTGTTCTTGCCTTCCCGCAAGGCGTCGTCCAGCACGTCTTTCGAGAACTTTCTGCCATTGACGGCAATCACTTTCATGCCCGGCCCGATGCCGGCTTGCGCTGCCGGCATGCCTTCTACCGTATCAGTAACCGTTCCATCGCTCTTCAGCCATAGTCCGATCGAGTATGCGGAGTTGATGGCGTTCCTTTCCCCTTCCTCGGCCTGGGTGAGGGGCGAACGGGTATCGTCATAGACCAGTTTCCATCCGCTGCCTTCGATACCTCCCAAGGGAGCGCCGGGACCGTGATTGGTCAGGCGCTCGGTCCAGAATCCGCGCCAGTCGTAAGGCGCCACCTGGTTCAGGGTAGCGACGATATCGTCGAAGGTGTAGGTTTTCACCTGCGGAGGCCCGCTCGGAGGTCCGTGGAAGATCCGGCAAAAGTCGTCCAGCGATTTCTGGCCGTGCGTCTCGTGGCGAATGATGGTGTCAGCCCATAACCAGTTCAGTTCATCTTCATCGTAGTAGTCGAGGCCTCGCCGCCATGACTCCCATTGGCGCGGCGCGTCCTGCATGGCGGGGACGCCGTCGGCCGTGTCCTGTAAATTGCGCCAGGCTCGTCCGGGGGTGTGGTCCAGCTCGGCGGCGGTGTTCGCAAGGGCATCGCGGAATTCTTCCGGCGTTCGCTCTCCCATGCGGCCGGTAAGAATCTCTCCAAGATACGTGGTCAGACCTTCGTACACCCACAGCAAGTCTGTCTGCATGGGCTTTTCGTAATCCGAGGTGGCAAGGTCTGCGGGACGCCGGTATTTGCCATTCCAGGAGTGCACGAATTCGTGGGAGAGCAATCCCGCGCCCAGCAGGCGCTTGGTCGGATCCACCAGGGCCCGCTCGCCCAGGCGGCTGTCATTCGATTCGTGATGCTCGAGGCCGAAGTGGGCCACGTGGTCGCTCAGGCTGTACAGGAAGTGATAATCGCGGTAGTGCTGCGCTCCAAACAGAGCGTCGGTCTGCTTGACCAGGTTCTTGTAGTGTTCCCAGACCTCGGCGGGAGCATCGAGCGCGGCCGCGCTGTCGGCGGCGACATCCATTTCCACCGCTGGCTTCTGCCCGGCATTGAGGGGAACAACTTTCAGATATTCTCCGGTGATCACGGGCCCATCGACCAGCATGGTGAGCGAAACCGGGGCGAACTTGATCTCTGCTCCCGATTGCGAAGTCACGGCCAGCGAGGTTCCGAACTTCCAATCGGCCGGCAGACGAAGGCTGGCCGTGTATGTCAGGTCATCCGAGGGCCATCCCGCCGGATAGAGCAGCACGTCGTTCCAGTTGATGACAGCCATCCGGTCGGTGGCGGTGGCTCCGCCGGTATAGATGCCTTCTGAGCCTGCGGGCGAGATGAAATCGAGGGAGGCCTCAATGCTGGACGCGCCGGCCGGCACTTCAACGTGAAATGTCCAGCCATCCAGCAGATCGCGTCGCCAGGGCAGGGTCTTTCCGTTGGCGGTGAACTTCAGCCCGGCAAGATCTTGCACCGGGCCAGTGGGACCATGCTCGCCGGGAATCCACTTGGGATAATAAAGAGTGAGGTCGCCGGGCTTGGCGGGAATGGTCAACCGGGCATGAAAGATTTTTCGCGGCGCCTCGCTGGCGTCCACAAACAGGCTGACGTGTGAAGCAGGCATGCCCGCGGCAAACACCGGTGAAACGAGAGCAGCTAGCAGCAAGACATGGCGAAAGATCCTTCCGGGGAAGTGGGACACGAACACGCTCCTTTAGCCTTTAAATCGATTTAGGACAGATGAATATCACCAGCCGGCAACTTGCATACCGGTCACGCCCCCGCGCACACCAGAGACTGGTCTCAAATGCGAAGTGCCAAATGCCAGGGGCTGATTTATGATTTCCGCTGTGTCTTCGCACTCTCATCGCGGCCGATTCATCACCTTTGAAGGACTCGACGGTTGCGGCAAGAGCACGCAACTGGAAAAACTGGCCGGCGTATTCCGGGCCCAAGGCCTGTCAGTGGTAGTGACGCGCGAGCCAGGCGGGACCGCGACCGGAGAGAAGATCCGCCGGCTTCTGCTCGATACCGCGACCGCAAGCCTCTCGCCGATGGCGGAGCTGGCGCTGATGTTCGCTTCGCGCGCCCAGCACATCACGGAGGTGATCGAGCCTGCGCTGGCGCAAGGGCGCGTAGTGCTCTGCGACCGCTTCACCGATTCCACCGAAGCGTACCAGGGCGGCGGCCGCAAGCTGGGCAGCGAGCCGGTGCTGGCCCTGCACCGCATCCTGTGCCACGGCTTGCAGCCTGATCTCACCATCCTGATGGATTCCGATGTCGCTGCCAGCGTTGAACGAGCCCGCCGCCGCAACAAGGCCGACGCCGCGAAAAATGGCCGCGCCAAACACGACGAAAACCGGTTCGAACAGGAGAGCCGCGCGTTTTTCGGCAGAGTGCACAGCGCCTATCTGGCGATTGCCGCACGTGAACCGCAGAGGGTTGTGCTGGTGGACGCGCGCGGAACGGCAGCGGAAACGCATGCGCGCATCGCCGAGATCGTCAGGCGGAAGGTAAAGCTGGCCGCGAGGGCAAGCTAGTAAATGGCTGAAGCTCGGGGTGATTTCTCTAGCATGACGGACGAACAGCTGCTGGAGCATTTCGTTGCCAGCTTTGAAAAACTAAATGATCTCATTGCGTGGGAGAACGATCCGATCTCGGTGCAATTGTCAGTTGGGAGCCCGGATGAATTCGGCTTCTCGCACTGGCGTCCAGCAGTCATCGAGACATTACCGTCTCAGCTTGAATCCGTTTACGCGAAACTACCAGCCCGCTTCCCCAAGCTTTTCGAGCGTCTCGTGCTTTCCTACCGATGGGCCGAAGTTGATCTGGGGATGTGCCGATTGCTTGCAAACCCGCCCGGGCCCGACCTTACCGGCATGCTCGTACAAATGTCACGAGACCCCGCGATCTGGGGTTCCCTGCTGCCAGCAGGGTACATCCAGTTTGGTAAGGGGCCTGATGTTGACTACGATCCGGTCTGTTTCGACATCAAATCAAGGAAGAAAAACGGAGAGTGCAGGGTCGTTAAGATCGATCACGAAGAGATTCTTTGTAACAACCGGGTTAAACTCGTCGCAGAACTCGCTCCTAGCTTCAGAGACTTGGTATTGCAGACGATCGAGCAAGCATGAGCTTTACTGATTTCCACGGCAATTCCGACGTCGTCCATCGCCTGCGCGAGATGCTGGCGCGCGACCGCTTTCCTCAAGCGGCAGTTCTGGCGGGTCCTGCCGGTTCGGGAAAATACACGCTGGCGCTCATGCTGGCCAAGGCCATCAATTGCCTGGAACCGACCGTCACCGACGGCTTGCCTGACTTCTGCGGCAAATGTTCCAACTGTGTCCGCATTGCGCAATCACAGGACCTCAATGCCCGCTTCGAAGAGGCGGTCGAAGCCCGCGAAAATTTGCGCGAGACCGATAAAAAGGAAACGCGCCTGTTTGTTCAGACCCATCCTGACGTGCTGGTGATCCCACCCGATCCGCCACAGATGATGATCAAGGTGGACCAGGTGCGGCGCGTGATCGAGACCATTTATTACCGGCCGGGCGAGGCCCGGGAGCGGGTTTACATCTTCACCGAGTCCTCTTTTATGAAGGAGGCGGCCAACTCCCTGCTGAAGGTGCTGGAGGAGCCGCCCGAGTTTGCAACCATCTTTTTGCTGACGGAAAACCCGGGTGAACTGCTGCCTACCATCCGCTCCCGGTCGATGATCGTCACGCTGGCCGCGCTGCCAGCCGAGGAGATCGAACAGGACCTGGCCAAGCATCGTCCGGAATGGACGCCCAAACAGCGTGCGCTGGCCGCCCGTCTGGCCAACGGCGCGATTGGGGCCGCTCGCAGCTTTGACCTGGCGGGCTACACCGCCGCTCGCGCCCAGGCCCTGACCATTCTCAACACGGCCCTGCGCGGCGCCGATCATACTGAGCTATTCAAGATGACTGAGACCTATCGCGCCGGCGCGGACGGGCGCGCCAAGCTGGAGAAATTACTGCGAACGCTTTACAGCCTGCTGCAGGACCTGACCTTCCTGAATTCGAGCACGCCGGAGCTGGTCCGCAACACTGACATCCAGGCTGACCTGAAGAAGTTGTCGGAGGCCGCGGATTTCGGCTGGATCGCCTTCGCCGCCGACCGTCTCAACGACGTCGAGCGGGGGATGCGGCGTAACCTGTTGCGCTCACTGTCGCTGGACGCGTTCGCCACCGCGCTGGAACGAGTGTAGGGCGAGCGTCCTCGCTCGCTGCCCTGGCGGTTGCGTTTGATTCCCATCGGAAACGCCGATTTGAAATTCGCTCACCTGATTAGCTTTAGGTCTGCGAAGGTCCAGGTCAAAAGCGGCGGGCGAGGGCGCCCGCCCCACATCCGCCAATTGCTAAGTGCTTTCTCCCCTGCGACTTGAGCATTGTCAGAGCCGCCATCCTGTGCTAGGTTAGGGACAATTCACGCCTTTATCCCACAATCACGGCAGCGCGGGTTGTGCCCGCAAAAAGCGTGTCTAACGGTGGCGCCATGAAAGATGCAGTCGATTCACTTCCAGCCGATCGGTCTGTGGACGGGGAGGGTTTTGCGAATCGCAAGCTGATTCGCCCTTCGTTGACCCGGGCCGACCACAATCATGCGCAGGCTCCCATGAGCGAACACAGAGAGCGTCCTGAACGCGGCGATCGACACGACCGGCCCGCCGGTGGCGGCCGCAAGCCCGCTCCTCCGGAACAAACCAATGCCGAGAATTTCTACTACCAGAAGCAGATGCAGTCGAAAACCCCGATGGTCATCGTGCTGCGCGACGGCGAGGAAATTCACGGCATGATCGAGTGGTACGACAAGAGCTGTCTGAAGGTCGCCCGCAACGGCCAGACCAACCTGCTGATCTACAAGCCCGCGATCAAGTACATGTTTAAAGAGGGCGAGAATAGCAAGTAGGCGTCGGGCATCAGACCTCGGACCTCGGCGTATACGTCACTGCTTTCTTACAGGCATTCTCCTTCCAACGAGTCACCACAAATCAAAAAATCTAAGGGCGTGTGCCGAGGTCTGACACCCGAAGTCCGACGTCCCACATCCGAGGTCCGGCGTCCGAGGTCAGACGCCCGAGGTCTGACGCCCGAGGTCAGAGCTTCGGCAGCACGATTCCCTTCTGCGACTGGTACTTGCCTTTGCGGTCGGCGTAGCTGACTTCGCAGACTTCGTCTCCGGTGAAGAAGAGAATCTGGCAGAGACCCTCATTGGCATAGATTTTCGCGGGCAGAGGGGTAGTGTTTGAAATCTCAAGGGTGACGAAACCCTCCCACTCCGGCTCAAACGGGGTGACGTTCACGATGATGCCGCAACGGGCGTAGGTGGACTTGCCCACGCAGATGGTCAGGGTGTCGCGGGGAATCTTGAAGTATTCGACCGAGCGCGCCAGGGCGAAGGAGTTGGGTGGAATGATGGCGCATTCCGAACTTACAGTGACGAACGATCTTTCGTCAAAATTCTTGGGATCCACCACGGTGCAGTTGACGTTGGTGAAAATCTTGAACTCGTCGGCCACGCGCAAGTCATAGCCATAGGAAGACAGACCGTAAGAGATCACTCCCTCCCGTACCTGCTTCTCGGAAAAGGGGTTAATCATGTCTTTCTCGATGGCCATCTTGCGGATCCAGCGGTCGCTCTTAAGCATGCAGCTCCTTGAATGCAGTCGTCAGTCGTCAGTCTTCAGCCGTCAGGAAAATCCCTGCGCTTCCGCGGGCCTGCTTGTTTTTTCCTGAAGACTGACGACTGACGACTGACGACTGGAGTATGCCTGATCTTACGGGACAACAGCTGCCGTTGACAATCTCTCTTATGTCCCTTAGCATCAATCACTTGGTAGGTTATTCTCAGTTCGGCGGCCGGAGCTTCCAATGATCAAGCTCGACATTATCAACGAAGTGGTGAACAAGACGGGCATTACCAAAACCAAGGCAGAATTGGCCGTCGAAACCGTTTTCGAAAGCATGCGGCGCTCCCTCACCAAGGGCGAACGTATTGAATTGCGGGGCTTTGGCGTGTTTAACGTGCGGCCGCGCAAGACCGGAATCGGACGCAATCCGCGCACCGGCGCCGAGGTTTCAATTCCTCCCGGCAAGGCGGTGCGCTTCAAGCCCGGCAAGGAATTACAGTCCATCGACTAAGCCTGGGTGGACGCCCGCGCACCCTGGTTCCCCAGGCCGTCGGTGACCCGCACGGCAACTTCTCCACGCAGCTTCGCCGATTAAAGTTTTCATGTCCGAGCTCAATCCCCCACTTCCCGCCCCAGAGACCGCGTATCTGCCCGCAGAAGTTTATGTGGTGCGGCCTCCCAATCCCAGGTACTGGCTGCACATCCTGTTGTTCGCAGCGACCATCTTCACCACGCTGGTGGTGGGCGCGAAGATGGAATTTGATTTCCTGAACCACGTGCCGCCGTTTGTTCATGGCGACGAAACTCTGCCGCTGTTTCCCGTGGGCTGGGCGCTGCACGAACCCTCGCGCCTGCTGCTGGGGATTCCCTTCTCCGCCACGCTGCTGCTGATTCTTCTGGCGCACGAGATGGGACACTACCTCTATTGCCGCTATTACGGCGTGTACGCCACGCTTCCCTTCTTTATCCCTGCGCCGACTCTGATTGGCACGCTGGGCGCCGTCATCCGGATACGCTCGCCCATCCGTTCCCGCTGCGCCTTGTTTGATATCGGCATCGCCGGCCCGATCGCCGGATTTATAGTCGCGCTGATCGTGCTGGTCATCGCCATGAACCATTCTCGCGTCATGCCGGGAGTGATGGCGAATTCGGATATTGAGATGGGATATCCGTGGATCTTCCACCTGCTGTGGAGGGTGCTTCCGCTCGCCGACGTGCATGGCGGCTCCTCGGCGCTGCAGGATATATATTTTCACCCCACCGCGATTGCAGCCTGGGTGGGAATGTTTGCCACGGCGCTGAATCTTCTACCCGGCGGGCAATTGGATGGCGGGCATATTGTTTTCGCGCTCAATCCGCGTGCCCATCGCATCGTATCCAGGCTGACCATTCTGGCGCTGATCCCGATGGCCTTTTATTTCTGGGCGGGCTGGCTGTTGTGGGCAATTCTGCTCCGCATCAGCGGCATGCGGCATCCGATGGTGGAAGAATGGCCGGGCGTAACACCTGGGCGGCGCTGGCTGGCGGGCTTCGCTTTGCTGATGATGGTGGTTACGTTGACGCCCGCGCCATTCGCGCACAGCTCGTTGTTACAGGTGGTACGCGCTATACGCGGGCAATAGAATTTGTGGCGCCGGCAGGATGCCGGCGCTACCAACAGCTAGTCTTCCACCACCCTGGCCGTCATCTCGACCGAGGGCTCTCCGCCCGCGATTTCCTGGGCCACGATCAGCTGTCGCGCTTCCACCCTTATCTTGGGCAGGTGGAAGAAGAAGAAAACCGCCGCGCCAATGCAGGCCACGGCGCCGACAGCAACGGTGAACGAGGCTCCCAGATGCTCCGCGGCAGCCCCGGCAAACAGCGACCCAAAAGGCGCCATCCCCATGAACATCATGGTGTACATCGCCATCACACGGCCACGCAGATGGTCCGGCACCATGGCCTGAATCAGCGTGTTTGACGACGACATTCCCAGCATCATGCAGAATCCCACTGGAAGCAGCAGCGCAGCCGAAAGCCAGAAGTAGCGCGAGAAGGAAAACAGCACCAGGCTGAGCCCGAAGCCGCCGCAGGAAAATGCAACCCAGCGGCCCAGTCCCAGCACGCCGGAGCGAGTGGCCAGCGTAAGCGCTCCCAGCAACGCGCCCACGCCAGTTGCTCCCATCAGGATTCCCAGGCCGCGGGCTCCGCCGTGCAGAATCTGGTCCGCAAAAACGGGCATCAGCACGGTGTAAGGCATGGCCACCAGGCTTACCAGTCCCAACAGAAGCAGCAGGGCGCGTATGGGCGCGGTGTGACGGGCGAAGCGATAGCCTTCGATCAGGTGGGTCAGGGCTGGACCGTGTGCTGCGAGGCTTGCCGGGCGCGTGACCCGCATCATCAGCAGACCCGTGATGACCGCAATGTAGCTTAGAGAGTTCGCCAGAAAGCACCAGCCTTCGCCGATCCTGGCGACCAGGATCCCGGCGATCGCGGGCCCGATGATTCGCGCGCCGTTAAACATCGAGGAGTTCAGCGCGATGGCGTTCATCAGGTCTTCCTTGCCCACCATGTCCACCAGGAACGATTGCCGCGCCGGAATGTCAAAGGCGTTCACCACGCCGAGAAGCGCCGCCAGCACGAAGATGTGCCACACCCGGATAAGATGAGTAAGGGTAAGCGTGGCAAAGACCAGGGCCAGAATCATGGACGAAATCTGGGTCCCGATCACGACCCGCTGGCGATTGAAGCGGTCGGCCACGATGCCGCCCACCGGGGCCACCAGAAATACCGGAATCTGGCTGGCGAATCCCGCCGCCCCCAGCAGCAGCGCCGATCCGGTCAGGCGATAGACCAGCCATGACTCTGCAATACTTTGCATCCACGTGCCGATCAGAGAGATGAGCTGTCCGCTGAAGAAAAGCTGGAAGTTACGGTGGCGTAAGGCACGGAGAGTCGCGGGCAGCCAATCGCTCTTCTGCGCTACGCGTCCGGAGTTCACCGACAATTACCCGCCCTATCCTTTGGAAGTAGCCTTATCGATCACTTTCACTCGAGCTCTTCTGGAGACGACACAGCCAGCGTCGCCCAAAAATGGAATTTCGACTGGCGACAGCAACTTCTGGCTTCCGCCCAGCCTCGGCGTAGAGTAAAGTATTCGATGTTCGACGTCGGGTTGTCCGGGAGTTTCCGACATGTTTGGCTAGTATAGAGGCTGGGCACTCGTTGACTCTGGAATTTCCCGCGTGAGCGGAGACAAAATTCCCCTCGGTGTCACCTCCTGCAAAACCATTCTGCTGTTGGAATACCGGCCCATCGGAGAGACCATGAGCACGGTTCAGGTAAACCTTGAGCGCCGCGCGTCACAGCGTTTTGACTTTCAGCTTCCTGTTGCCGTGCGCTTGTCCGGCACTGACCGCGAGGGTTGCGGTTTTACCCAGGACTTGAGCGGACGGGGAGCATTCTTCTACACCGATTTCGAGGTCGCTGAAGGCGACGCGGTGGAACTCACTCTCATGATGCCCGCCGAAATCACCTTGACGGAGAACATGCGAGTCCGCTGCCGGGGACGCGTCACCCGGGTCCTGCCTGTGGAACGCAAGTTCGGAGTGGCGGTGCATCTGGAGGGATACGAATATCTTTCCGCAGCCGAAAGCGCCGCCCTGGCTTCGGCCAGCTTCCCCCGGGTTTCCGGCGGACATAACAGCGATCAGAACCGGAAAGACCCTGCCCTCTCAGGCCCGCCCGCCATCGCCGTAGAGGGCTAAGGAGCGGGACCGCGCGGCTCCGGAGCCCAGTGCGTAAGGCCAGGCGCTGCAAGGGTTGCGGGTTCAGGTTTTCCACGGTTTTACTCCTTCCCAATCCCGGCTTTTTTGCATAGAATGTCACCTACAGATGGAAGAGCGGCTTCCGATTCCTCCTGACACTGTGTCCCCCAAGCAACGATTAAAGAGTCACCCGTAGTGTGCGTTTCGCATGACAGATTCGAATTTCCCCGGGAAGTTTATGAGTTACGGAAGTCACTTGGCGTAGCCCTTTTATCTCAATAACATACTGAAACAAGAAACAGAGTGATGCCAATGCAGGGTGTAGCGGTAACGCTTCTGACCGAAGACCGGGAACGGCTGTCGGTGCTCCAGCATCGTCTGGAGGGCACCGGAATGGGCCGCAACGTCTTCAGTCACGTGGGCTTTCCGACCAGTCCCACGGACCCGGTGCTGCGCCAGATTCAGGATGTCCGGTCAGAGATCGTTATCGTCGATATTGACGCGCACAATCCTGCGCGAGCCATCAGCGCAATCGAACTGATCCAGGCCAACACCAGCGAGATTGCAATTTTTGCCGTCGGCGAACTGAGCCATCCGCCCACGATCGTGACCGCGATGCGTGCCGGCGCCGGCGAATTTCTGGAACGCGAAGCGACCTCGGAGGCACTGATCGAGGCCTTCACCCGCTTTGCCGCCTCCCGCGGCAAGGGCCGAACTTCCTCGGGTCGGGCGCGCATCTTCACCGTGATGAATTCCAAGGGAGGCGCGGGCGGCACCACCGTTGCCGTCAACACCGCCATCGCCCTGCAGGAAACCGTGGGCGGAGTCTTGCTGGTGGATTTTGCTCCGCTGGGGCATTGCGCTCTTCATCTCAATGTACGGCCCACGTTCGGAGTGGTGGATGCACTGCAAAATCTGCACCGCCTCGATGCTTCGCTGCTCGAAGGTTTGATGACCCCGTGCAAGGGCGGACTGCAATTGCTGGCCGGTCCGCAACAGCCCCAGGGACTGGCGCCTACGGCGGCGGAACTGGCGCGCCTCTTCGATTTGCTGGTGGCCCACTTCCGTTATGTCGTGGTGGACTGCTCGGGCCGCGTGGATCAGACGGCGCGCTCGCTCTGTGATAACTCGAATGCGGTCCTGCTGGTGGCCCAGGCGGACGTGGTTTCGCTGTGGAGCGCCAGCCGTATACGTGCGTTTCTGGAAGAGGGCGGCACCCGCGACCGTGTCCGAATCGTCCTCAATCGCTACAAGAAGATTCCGGGCTTCACCGACGAAGATGTGGAAAAAGCCACCAGCTGCAAGCTGCTCTGGAAGATTCCTAATAACTACCAGTCGATCGCGCCTGCCATCGACAAGGGAGTTCCGGTGGCGATGCAGGAAAATACTGACATCGGCCGCTCCTTCCGCTCTCTCGCGGCAGCGCTGGCCCACGCTTCCCCGACAGCCGAGGGCTCACTGGATTTGTCGTACCACGATGAGAAGGCCGATCCTTCGAAGAAGGCAGCTGGCCGGCTTTTGATCTCGCCCTTGCGCGCGGGCCAGTAATTCGTTTGCGATAGGTTCGGCTTCGTGACCAGACTGTCCAAATACCGTGTACTCATTTCCGGTATCCTCTCCCCTCTCGCCGCCGTCCTCCTGTATGTGGTCGTGTATGGAGTCCTGACCCGTAACAGTACCGACCTTGAAAAAGACTGGCTCTTTCGATTGTCCCTGTCCACGCTCGCGATGACGGTGCCGTTTCTTGCCACCCTGGCTTTGGCGATGAAAGACCGCCGCCGGCACACTTTTTCACTGGCCGGAAAAGTAGGTCTGGCCATTGCGGTTCTCTCACTGGGCCTGGCGTGGAAACCTGTGAGCGATGGCATCCTCCGCTCCAGGCAATCCAGAAACCTCGCTCTGCGGGACGTGACCGCGCCGCCCTTCGAAACCGCGGACCTTTTGGGAAAAACTCAGCGCCTGGCAGATCAGAAAGGCAAGGTTGTGCTGGTCAATATCTGGGCGACCTGGTGCGGTCCCTGCCGGCAGGAGATGCCGAAGCTGGACCAGCTATATCGTGAGCGGCAGAGTCAAGGGTTCATTGTGTTCGGACTCTCGGACGAGAGCGTGGATCAACAGCGAAAATTTCTGGAACTCGTTCCTGTAAGTTACCCCCTTCTCACAGTCAGCGGAAGCATACCCAGCTTGTATCGTGACATTGCGCGCTACCCGGCGATTTTCCTGATTGATCGTCAGGGACGGCTGCAGCCCGCGCCCGGCCCGGACCAGCCCTTCACCAAGGTTGAGGCCGCCGTGGATGCCCTCCTCGCGCCCCCTTCATGATTTAAGGTTCCACGCAGAGTCCACTTCATACTTTTCATCGTTGTGAACCCGGGCCTCGCACTTGAAACACAAAAAGCGAGTGGTCGAGTATTCTGACCGGCTTCTGCTCCAGCAGCCAGCGGTATCTCTCCGGCTCGGACAGGTACTGTCCGGAAAAATTGGTTGCGCTCACCACCACCGTACCGGAAACATCTTTGCCTCCGCCGAAGAAATCGGAGTGAATTCCGTACAACCGGGGATCGACGCTGCCAAAATACGAGAGCGAGATGCGCTCGCCGGGGTGGTCGCGTTGATAATCTCTGAGAGCCAGCAGTCCCTGTCCCCAATCCAGGTTGCTGTCGGTCAGCAGACGATAGCTTTCCGCCGACCGGACGAAAGGCGTGAAGTACGAGAGATAACCCGGAGCGAAGCGCAGCGCATCAGTTGCATTCAGCGCCGCCAGCAACATCAGGAGTGCGACTGCCGCCGGTTTGTGGCGGGCCCATTCCCAGGCCGCCGCCGCAAATAAAATTGCGAAGGGATACATGGGCAATACGTGCCGCTCTCCCAGGTTAAAGCGGGCGAAAATCGCCATCGCCAGGTAGAGCGCAGGGAAAGACGCCATGATCCAGAGGTCCGGCGGGACGCGCACTTTTCTTCTCAGGGCGATCGCCAGTCCGGTCAAAGACAGGCCCAATACAATTGTCGGCCATTTCAGCAGGATCACGACCGGGTAGTAAAGCTTCCATCCGCCGTGAGTTGAAACTTCTCCCATAAAGAATGCGGGCTGCCCCTGCCGGTTATGCCGGACCAGTTCCCGGAAGCCTTCTACGTATTCTCCGGCCGGAATAAGGACGCTGTAGTTGCTGCCACGTACTGACTTCACGATCGGCTGGTTCCAGTTGGGAAAGGTGGCAGTCAAAGTGCCATCGCGGACGGTGAGATGGGCGACGTGAAAAAAGTATCCTGCCCAGACCACCACGAATGCGAGCAACAGTGCCGCTGCGGTCTTGCCCCAGTTCCACCTGCTGGGCGGCTGGAGCGATTTTTTCCGGGCCCAGGAGAAGCATCCTAACAAAGCGAGCACGAACATGGGCGCGGTGGAAAACTTCGCCAGCAGCATCAGGCCGAGGATCAATCCTAACCCGCACGTGTTTCTCCAGGTCGGATCGCGCCGCCAACGCACCAGGCCCCAGGCGGCGGCGAAAATAAACAGCGTGGCGGCGCCGTCGGTGGTCGCGATTGAAAAATGAGCAATCAGCGAAGGCGAGAAGGCAAAAAGGGCGAGCGCGAAATTCGCGGCAGTCCGGGAAAACAAGCGGTCCGCCGCCAGCCATAGCAGCCAGGCTAACGCCAGTCCCAGCAGAACATTCATGGCCCGGGCCCGCCACGCCATAGAGATTGGGTCGGGGGCAATGCGATTGACGCGAAATGAATCCGGCAACTGCTGTATATCGATTTGCCACTTCGCTCCGATGAGCGGAAGGGTGCACCACAAGCGGGCCAGCGGAGGATGGTCGTTGTACTGCTCGAAGCGTCCATAACGCCAGGCATTCAATCCTTCCGCGATGTGCACCGGTTCATCGTAGGTCAGCGATTGAGTGCGGATGAACCAGGCGCATTGCGCCACATAGAGCAATGCCAGCAGAGCCGGAAGAAGCCACCGCAGCCTCGCCGCCGGAAGAGTTTTCGGCGCCGGGCCATCAGGTTGATCTATTTGCGGACGAGTCATTCTGGGCCCGCCGCGGTCGCGGGAGTTCACTTTACTTCAGCATGCCGGAAAGTTCCACCCGAGTGGGTCGTACGGGAGATTCTTTACAGTGACTTCCGGCTGCTAGACTGAGAGGTTCGATTCCCCTCGCCGGCGCCAAACGTATGGAGAAACCGACCTTCGCAGGACCCGGGAATACGCGCTCGCTGCTGCTCCTCGGGCTCGGCGCCGGGATTTTCGCAGGCCTGGTTGAGGGCGTCGGCCTTTTGTTTTTCCAGCAACTGAATTGGGCGCGCTGGGGCCCGATGATCCACGTGTCCGGGGAGATCGTCTGGATTTCTCCGGTGGTTGATGTCATCTTTTTTCTGTCCCTGGCGCTGATCTGCAGCGTCGTTGCCCGCCTCGTACCTCGGCTGCCCGCACTTCGAGTGCTTGTCGCTCTGCTCACACTCTTCAGCGTCTATGACTGGCTCACTTTGACTGGCCGGCTCTATCACCGTGCCTGCTTTTTGCTGGCGTTGGGTGTCGCCGTGGCCTTCGCCCGCTGGTGCGGCAAGCGGGAAAACACCTTCCTGCAATTCTGGAAGAAAGTCACGCCATGGCTGGTTGCAGCGTGGATGCTCGCATTCGGCGGCATTCAAGGCGCCGGGTGGCTGCAGGAGCGGAGCGCGGTGGCGCATCTTCCAACTGCCGCGCCAGGCGCACCCAACGTGTTGGTGATTGTGATGGACACGCTGCGGGCCGATCATGTCTCCGCCTATGGCTACAACCGGCCGACCAGCGCGAATTTCGACCGCCTGGCGCAACAAGGAGTCCTGTTTGAGAACGCGGTCTCCACCACTTCATGGAGCCTGCCCTCGCACGTTTCGCTCCTGACCGGCCGTTACCAGTTCGAGCATGGAATCGGAAACGTACAGCCAGCACCGTGGTTGGGATGGGGTCGCAAAAGCCTGGGCGGCTTCCCGACACTCGGAGAGCTCCTGGAGCAACGGGGTTATCGCACGGGAGCATTTTCCGCCAATCGAACTTACTTCACTACAAGTCTCGGCTTTGGCCGCGGCTTCCAGCATTTCGAAGATTATTTTCATTCGCCCGCGGACATGTTCATTCGCACGCTCTACGGGCGGGAGTTCGCGCGCATCTATCTCAACCGCACCGACAAGAGCAAGGTCAAGCGCGCGTTGCGTTACTTCGGCATGAATTCGATGCTGGACAAGGATTCCGAAGGCTCGGGAAACTACGGCGGCGCGCAGGGCGTACGAAAGCGGGCCGACGTGGTCAACCGCGAACTCTTGCAGTGGATAGATCGCGGCCACAACGACCGCGGAGAAACGCATCCCTTCTTTGCCTTCCTCAACTACTTCGATGTGCATTATCCCTACGGCGGCCCGCCTACCTACCCCAAGCCGGAGTGGGACCACGGTGGCCGCATCGACGAATACGATGCCAGCGTGAAATACGCCGACGATGCGCTGGGGCGCCTGATGCAGGCGCTCGATCAGCGCGGGCTTACGAATAATACGCTGCTGATTGTCACCTCTGATCATGGCGAGTCTCTGGGACAGCACGGACTGACCTATCACGGCCAGGCGCTCTATCGCGAGTTGATCCATGTGCCGCTGCTGATGTGGTATCCAGGACACGTTCCGGCCGCTAAGGTGCAAACACCGGTGACCAATGCAGCCATTCCTGCGACCATCATCGACATCCTCGGCGAGCCCAACACTTTTCCCTGTTCCTCGCTGAGCCCGTTGTGGCAAACCGGCGGCGGGACGGACTGGCCCGATCCATTATCCGAACTGGCGCGCAACGACATTGCGGATAAGGAGGACAGGGCTGCGGCAAAGATCGTGCCCACTGCAACCACCGGCTCCATGAAGTCGCTGGTGACTCGGCAGTGGCAATTCATCACTCATGAAAGCATGGGCGATCAGCTTTATGATTGGGCGCTCGATCCCGCAGAGTCCAACAATCTGATCACCTCACCAGAAGGCCAGAGTGCGGCTGCCGGTTTGAAGTCGCGCATGGAAGAAATGATGCGGCCGGTGAAATAGCTTTGGCGACGTCTGGTGGCGCTCAGCTACTTCATTTCGGCAAACAATCTGGTCGAGCTTCTCTCGACTGGACAGCCGAGGGCGGCTGTCCCCACTACGCGGAGTGAAATTGACGCGGCGGCGGATTGAAATTGAATAAAATAATAAGAGGTAGGTAGCCGTACCTACCTCTTTCGTGGGGTGAACCCCTCAAGGGTGCGACCGGGGTAGGTCGCATATGAGGTCACAGGAGTTGCTTTCACGGTAATCCCGGAGTTGACCGGGCGCAATACTGAGAAAATACTACGCAAGTCCCCTGAATGCCTCACCCCCCCGGAAAGCCTTGATTATTGGGCCACGCGGCCCGAATTTTCTGTAATTTGCCCTCGCGTTCGTGAGACAATTTCGAGTGGAGGCTCCCCCAATGTACCTGCGCCTGGCCTTTTGGACCTTGTCCATTGCCTATACCTCCGCCCTGTTCTCGCGCGGCACCAGCGGCGCCTCGCCCGGCATCATGCTTTCCGCGGCAGGGCTCGGGGCGATACTCGGATTCAGCCTGGGCGGCATGTTCGTCAGCCGGCGTACGCGCAAGCGCAGCTGAGTAGAGTCTCTGGTTCCCAGCCCCCGACCTCACGGATGGTACCGAACAACGCCGGTTTTGTCCTCTCCCGTTCGCACTCAACTGTTCGTCCGGAAATTGTTGGCGGCCGGGTCGAATATGATCCCTTGCCGATCGTGGCAAAATACTAGGTCGATGAAAATATTGTTGGTCGAAGACGCGCCGGGAGTGCAGAGTGTGATCGTGGCCATACTTGGAAAGGCCGGCCATCTGGTCACCACCGAGACGAACGGGAATCGAGCGTTCCGGCGCTACTGCAAAGAAGGTCCGTTTGATCTGGTGCTGACTGACATCGAACACAAAGGCATGAACGGAGTGGAGCTGATGCACGCAATCGGCAAGAAAAATCCGAAACAGAACGTCAAAATCATCACCGGCTGGCCCATCCTGCAAAAACCATTCACACGGAAACAGTTGCTGGACTTCATTGAGATCCCGTAACTGCACACTCCGCTCGCCGCTAACGTGAATTCAGTAACCTTCCAGTGGTTTGATGCCCTTGGATTCCACGCACTCGTAGGCGCGGCCTGCCGCGAGATTCTTGTGCTCCTCGGTTGCGCCGCCGGGCCAATCAATTACCAGCCGATCAATTTTTTCCCGCTTCCCCAATCCAAAAGTAAGCGGCGAGTTCCGACTGCGACAGGTAACTTGATCCACCTTTGACCAGTCGCGACTGAGTGCTCTCACCATGAAAAATACGCACGCGCGCGCCGATGGCGTCGCGGTTCGATTTGGTGCCGACCAGGCGAATGCGAATGCTCTTGTTGCCGCCGGTTTGGTCATTGCGAAACAGATAGGCAGGGCCGTTGTTGGTGGTCATCAGCAGATCGAGATCGCCGTCACGATCAAAATCTCCGTAAGCCAGTCCGCGGCCCACCTTGGGCTGCGTGAACCCACCGCCGATTTCGCCGGCCACATCGCGAAACTTTCCCTGGCCATCGTTGAGAAATAACTGGGGCGACTGGGCGTAGCCGACTCCGCGCACGTTGCGCACCGTATCATCGATATGGCCGTTGACTACCGCCAGGTCGAGCCAGCCATCCAGATCGGCATCCAGAAATACGCAGCCGAATCCCAACCGGTCTTTCGAAGCCAGTCCCACTCCGCTCTGGGTGGCTACGTCCACGTAATTTCCATCGCCGGACGCGCGGTAGAGGCCGATCATCTCGTTGTCGAAGTTGGTGATGGCCACGCCGGGCCGTCCGGAATTATTGAAGTCAGCCACGTCCACTCCCATGCCCGCCCGGGCCTTGCCCTCGGCGCTGAAGGCGATGCCGGCCTCGACCGCGACATCCTTGAATGTGCCGTTGCGCTGGTTGCGATAGAGCTTGTTGGGCTGCGTGTCATTGGCCACCAGCAGGTCGGGCCAGCCGTCTTCGTCGTAGTCAAGGAGTGCGACGCCGAGTGACTTCGAACTGCTGTCAAAAATTCCGCTGGTGGGCGTGACGTCTTCAAATTTTCCGTTTCCCAGATTGCGAAACAGCCAGCAGGTTTCTCCCCGGTAAGCTTCGGGAGTGCAATAGGATTTATTTTTTCCGTCAAGGCTGCAGAAGACGTCGTGCTCGGGAGACCACTTTACGTAATTGCAGACAAACAAATCCAGCAGGCCGTCGCGATCGAAATCGAACCAGAGCGCGGACGTGCTGAATGCCTGGCGCCCGCCCAGTCCGCTGGCCTTGGTGACGTCGCGGAATGTGCCCTTGCCGGTGTTTTTGAACAGGACATTCTGTCCGACACAGGTGACCAGGATGTCGGGATAGCCGTCGTTGTCATAGTCGCCGACCGCCACACCCATGCCGTACATCTCTATGTCCAGGCCGGCTCTGTGGGTAACATCGGAGAACGTGCCGTTACGGTTGTTGCGATAGAGTTTCAGGGTGCTGCGTTCGCGTTTGTGCCCCGGCCAGTCCATGCCGTTGATCAGGAGAATGTCCTGCCAGCCGTCGCCGTCGTAATCCAGAAAAGCGCAGCCCGCGCCCAGCGTCTCCGGCAGCAGCTTGCCGCCGTAGGCGCCGCTGTTGTGGCGGAATTGGATGCCGGCAGCCGGCTGTCGCATCGACCAGACGAAACCCGGGAGCGGGGGGCGCCGCGAACGCATCCAGCGGCAAGCCTGAAGCCGATGCCAGGCCGGCCATGCCCAACAGAAAATGGCGCCGGTTCACGGAAGATTTACCAGCCCGTTGCGGATGGCGTAAACCACCAGTTCGGCGGTCTTGTGAATTCCCAGCGCGTCCATGATGTTGGCGCGATGCACGGCCACGGTGTTGGCGCTGAGATCGAGCACCGTGGCAATCTCTTTGTTGGATTTTCCTTCTACGATCATTTGCAGGATTTCAAGTTCGCGCGGAGTGAGATGCTCGCCGCGGTCACCTTTGAGGGTTTCGGGACGACCGAGCTGGGAGTCCAGCACGGTTTCTCCCGCCACCACCCGGCGGATCGCCGCTCCCAGTTCCAGGTCCACGGCATTTTTCAAAACGTAACCCCGCGCGCCCGCATCCAGGGCCTGGCGCACCAGGGTTTCCTCGGGATGCATGCTGAGCATGAGCACCAGGGTCTGCGGCTGCTGCTCGAGAATCTTCCGGGTGGCCAGCAGACCGTTCATGTTCGGCATGGCGCAGTCCATCACTACCACGGTGGGCTTGAGCTCTTGCGCCAGACGAACGGCTTCCGCGCCGTCGGCGGCTTCACCTGTGACCTCGATGTCAGGCTCATCTTCAAGAATGCGCCGGAAGCCGCGCCGCACCAGGCTGTGGTCGTCCACCAGAAGGACAGAAATTTTATCCGGCATGTGATTCCAATTTTTCTCCCGCTCTTTCCGCCATATTCTCCCGGGGGACGGTTAACCGGACCAGTGTGCCATTCGGTTGCGGCCGGACAAATTCGATGGCGCCGCCCAGCAGTTGCGCACGCTCCCGCATCGCCACCAGCCCGATTCCCTTTTGCACGGAGTGCGCCACGAACCCGCTGCCATGATCTTCCACTTCCAGTTCCAGAGTGCGGGGCAAATAGCGCAAACGCACCCAGGCTTCGCGGGCCCCGGAGTGCCGGGTCACGTTGTTCAGCGCTTCCTGCACTACGCGATATACATGAATAGCAGCATTTCCGTCCACAGGGTAGGCCGCGCCCGACTTCTCATAGGATATGTGAATGCCCGCCTGCCGTTCCACCACGGGCAAATACCAGTCCAGCGTGCTCTCAAGGCCAGTCTCGTCCAGCATGACGGGATGCAGTGCCTGTGAAAGACTGCGCACTTTGTCCAGCGTGGATTGTGCGATCTCGGCCACCTCGCGCAGTTCGGCGCGCAGCGGAGAACCCTCCGGCACCTGGTTTCCCGCGCGCGACAGCATGGCTCCGACTGCGGTCAGAATCTGCCCGAACTCGTCGTGCAGCTCGCGGGAAACGTGGCGCAAGGTGGACTCCTGCGTCGAAATCAGCTTCTGTGCAAGTTCGCTGCGCTGGGCCGAGAGCGCAGCCAGTTGCGCAAATAACTGCCGGTTGGAACGGATCGAATACAGTCCGGTCAGCAGCACGGCGACCAGAGTGAGCGTAAGAAACAGATAGACCTGGCGCTGCACCCGGTCGTAAATCTCCGCGATTCGCACAGCCGCCTGCTCCTCGCTTTCGTTATTTTGTACCAAGAGGCGCGCCACTGCCGTGCTCAGCGCGGCCTGGCGCGCCTGCAACGAAAGCTGGATCTGGCTTCGCGCCTCGCCGGGCTTGCCGTTCGCCGCCAGCGCGAAGGTGCGATCGACCGCGTCCCAGAACTGGGCCATGGAATTTTTCAGATACTGGCGCTGTTCCGGAGTACGGTCGGCAACCGCCACCTGCTCCTCTTTCGCCAGAGCGTCGTTCAAGTCCGAGCGCACCCGCTGGAATTGCGCCGTCCAAGCGGTCAGGGGATAAGGCTCGTTGTTGTCCAGCATGTCCCGCATGGCCAGCGCCAGGGTGTTGAGGTCGTTCTGAATGCGCAGCAACTGCAGGGAGTCTTTGCGGTTGCGGTCCACCAGGTTGTTCTGCAACTCCCGCAGGCCGGAGATCTGCCGGGTGATGTAACCGGAATAGGCCACCACGGCGGCCAGGGTGATGATCAGCCCCAAGACAAGTCCCGGAGTCGGAGACCGATGGGGCGCATGTGGGCGCGGCACGCACCGAGGATACAACGCGCTGGCGTGAAGTGCCACTGCGGACACTTGGCCGCGCCCTGTCATCCTGAGCGTAGAAACAGCTTCGCGAAGCGAAGCTGTTTCGGAGTCGAAGGACCCCTACCGGGTCTGGGAATTATAAGGCCACGCAGCGTGCTTCGGAGATCGACCTAAAACCACGGAAAATTCGGCATCGCCGTTGCCATAGGGGTCCTTCGACTCCGTGGAAAGTTCGCGAACGAACTTTCCACTGCGCTCGGGATGACAGATGAATTTTATTTTGATGGCAGATCAGCCTACTTTTGGGCGGGCGTGTCCAGGTCCTGGGGAAAGGATTTCAGGGCGACGTCGCGTGACTTTGCCGAGGTTTTCTTATTTGCGTCCGTGGTGTTTTGCATCAGGGTGCCTTTAAGCAGGTAGTAGGCTTCGTCTCCGGGATTCTTTCCTGGGCCACGTTCGACTGTGCCCTTGAAGTCGTACCACACGCCGTGCACCGGTTGAGTAGTGAAGCTCAAGTCCTTGCCCTCAAGTTTGCCTTCTTTGAAGAACAGATCGAGGAACTCTCCCCGATCGCTTTCCAGGTCGCCATAGCGGGAGATGAAGCCGGTCACCCGGCCTTTGTCTTCGACGGTGAGCTGTACAAATTCGCCGTCCTGCAAAAAAGAATACATGCCGGAATAGTCGTCGGCGGATTTTGGGGCCGGCGGGTTGGGCGCGGCATTCTGCGCGCTCGAAAGCATGCAAGTCAGCAGCATGGCGGCAAGGACGCAGTCGAGTCGGACCATGTGCGTATTAAAGCATGGAAAGGACAAGAGCTGCAGGCTGAGTGTGGCGCGGGCGCCCTCGCCCGCGTTCTTCCAGACGGGCGGGACGCCCGTCTTCCATTCCATGAACTGATCAGTATCTGCGGCCCGAAACGCACGCTATAATTGGGGTTTAGCGCTCTGTGGTCCACTCGATGAAGCCAGCCTCGGTGCTCCTGGAACCCTCGTCAGAATCAACCTCCGCGGCCACGCCCGCACCGGCGTTTCTGGTGGATTTGCCGCCCTGGCATGCCGTCTTCCTGCATAATCTGAAAGACCTGTTTCGCCCCCGTCAAGATTCGTCCCTTCACCTGTATTCGCGCCCCGGTTCATTCTGGCCGGATGTTTTCGTTACGTCGCGTCTGCCGTGGAACCGTTTCGCCCAGTCGGCAATTTGCCACGTCGCGTTCGTCGTGATGTTGTGGGGATGGGTGCAGTTCTGGCCGCAAAGGCCACAGGTGCTGGATCGCCCGGTCTTCAATCGTGCCGACGTGATCTATTACGCTCCGTCTGAATATCTTCCCCCGCTCGACACTGGGGGCGCGCACCGACCACTTCCGCAAAAGGGCGAACCGGAGCACGCTCCGCAACCCATCATTTCAGTACCGGCGGAGGCGGACAATCGCACCCAGACCATCGTCACTCCGTCTGACATCAAGTTGAATCATGATGTGGCGATGCCCAATATCGTGGCCTGGTCGCAGACTCCGACCCGGCCCGCCGTGCCCTTGGCAGCTACAACGGAAGCCACCAGACTGAGGCTGCCCGAGATGCCGGTCGCCGCGGTCGCGCCGGCAGCGGAAACCGTGCCCGCCAACCGGCAGCGGGCCCCCACGTTTTCGCAGACCGCAGTAGCCCCCGCCCCGGAAGTGGACGCCGAATCTTCGCGCACTCTGCGCACCCCTCAGGCAGCGGTGGTTCAGCCTCCTCCCATGCTGGACGCGGCGTCGGCACGGCGATTGGGAGACATCACCATCGGGCACGCGCCCGTGGTTGCTCCCGCGCCGGAATTGCCCGTGGCCGAACAGTATGCCGTGGCGGGCAGGACGCAAGCGCGGCTCAGCGGCGGCAGTGCAGGTGCCGCGGCCGTGCCACCCCCTCCTTCAATCGCAGGCAATTCCGGATCGAGTCCCAATGGGCGGATCATCGCGCTCGGAATTCACCCCGTCGCGATGCCCCCTGGAGCGGCCATGCCGGCCGGAAATCGTCGGGGGACATTTGCCGCGACTCCCGCAGGCAAGGCCGGCGCACCCGGCACTCCTGATATTGCCGCCGGTACAAATCCCGGCAGCGGTAGTGGAAGCGGCAAGAATCGTGAAGGAATTCCTTCCGGCCTTATGGTCGGCGAAGGTCCCGACAACCAGAATCGCTCGGCGGTAGCTGGACCGGGGAATGGATCCGGGGGCGGCACCGCAGCGGCCCAGAGTGCTGACAACTCCCGCCTGATGGCCGATGCCACGCCGCCGCGAGTTTCGTCAACTCCGCCTCATTCGCTGTCGGAGGTGTCCAGAGACAAAGCTACCGACGTCGATCGCTGGGTTTTCGGCGACAAAAAGTTTTATGCCATGACCCTGAACATGCCCAACCTGAATTCCGCGGGCGGCAGCTGGGTCATTCGCTTCGCCGAGCTCAACCCGAATGAGGCCAAGGGCGACTTGACAGCGCCTGAGGCAACGCAGAAAGTGGACCCTGCCTATCCCCTGGAATTGATGCGCCGCAACGTGCATGGCACAGTTACGCTCTACGCCGTGATCCGCAACGATGGCTCGGTGAGCGATGTGAGGGTGCTACGAGGAGTGGACGACCAGCTCGACCAGTATGCCCGCACCGCCCTCGCCCACTGGCACTTTCGTCCCGCCACCAAGAACGGCGCCCCCGTGGACCTCGAAGCCGTAGTGATGATTCCCTTCAAGCCGGTGCGCCTCAAGAGTAGCTTCTAGAAGCTGGATTGACGGAAGCCGCGTGGACTTTTATAGAAGACCCTTTTGGTCGTTAGCCGGAAGGTTCGTTGCGAGCCCAGAAGCCGGGGCCGCCTGCTCGCCCAGCGAAATTCCGCAGTACGGACAATAGACATCACTTGCGCCCACCAGGCGCTGGCACTGCGGACAGGTCGGGCACAGTTTGTGGCTGCAGCGAGGGCAGAAGTTGAATCCGATCTGCACGGCAAAGTCGCATTGTGGACAAGCGCCCCGCAGCGGTTGCCGCAGTAAGAAGTAGAGAATGATGCCCAGGGCGTTGGGAATAAAGATGGCTACAATCGTCCACAGCGTCGGACTCATGCCGCGGCGTTTGGCGTCGCGGTTTATGTAGCCGATGAGCAGCAGATAGCAGGCCCCAACAAGTCCGGCTCCCAGGCCCATCAGCGCGCGTCCCCAGGCGGGCGGCGCGCCCGAATGCCGTCCCAGCACCGCATTGAAGAAGACCTGGGCGACAACAAATGCGATTCCGGCGAGCACCCATGCCCAGAGCGGAACAATCCTGATTTCCGCAGTCAATCCAGTTTGAGTTTCGTTTTTTATCGGCATAAATTTCTCCGTTTTCTCTGTCTCATTACCGCGACTGGTCGCCGTTGCCGGCGAAGTGGGTGCCGCGTGCCAACAACAGCACACTTACCGCCAGCGCCGGGACAATGAAGAAAACCATGAAGCTGGTCTGCCAAACCACGGTCGAGACTCCCGCCTGTTCGCCCATCCAGGCAAAGAGCCGCCACAGGAAAGGAACGCTCAGGGTCGCGGAAAGACCTACCGCCAGGCATGCCATCCCTACCAGCCACATGCGCTCCCGCGCCTCCCGAAGTCGGCTGGCGTGGAAGCGCACCCGCATCTGTGTGGCTCGCACCAGCCGGGCATCGGCGGCCAGCGGCAGCGAACGCAAAGTACGAACCACCCCGTTCGCGGTTTCCGCGTACCGGCGGCATGCTTCGCATTCATCGATATGGGCCCGCAGCCAGGTTGGCTGCGCCTCGGAAACGCTATCCCCCAGCGCGATCAACTCGCGGGCCTCGTCATGTTCATTCCGCGTCATGCCTGCGCTCCCTTCAACCGCGACATCAGCATGTTCAATCCGCGATACAGTCGCGACTTCACCGTGCCCAGGGGCGCCCCGGTCACTGTGGCAATCTCTTCCAAAGCCAGTCCTTCCTGAAAACGCAACACCACGGCCTCGCGATACTCCACTGGAATGCCGATCAGTGCCGCGCTCACCCGCTCGGCTTGCTCGTGCTGCTGCACCACTTCCCACGCCATGGGCCGGGTGTCGGGCGGCTCGAAGGGCGCGTGCTCGTCGTTTTCCATCAGCCCATCCAGGCTGACCGGGCTTTTCTTCCGCAAGAAATCGATGGTCAGATTTCTCGCCACCGCATAGAGCCAGGTGCTGAATTCGTGCCGGCCATCGTACTGGTGGCCGCGTTCCAGCACGCGGATCCAGGTTTCCTGGAAGAGGTCTTCGGCCAGTTCACGATTTCCCGATAGGTAGATCAGATAACGAAGAAGGCGGTGCTGGTATTGCTCGATGAGGTGGTCCAGCAAGTCGGGATCTCGCCGGCGAAGACCGCGGGCAATGGCGCTGGTCTCGGATTCCATCGTATTCATCAAGCGATACGCTAAGGCGTTCATGCTACCGGGATATACGGGCGGGGCGCCAGGAAAGATGCAGGGAGGGAAGAATTTCTCTGCACGGCGAGTCAAGTGATTCAGATTCGGCCAGATATCCTATTGCCGCGGCGGAAGGATTGATCTGTTTGGGTTAAGCTCCGTCGCCGCTAGCCGGGGAACAGTCTGAAGAGTTATGCTTACTCTCATTGAAGAGTGCCGCAGGCCGCCTGGCTCGGTGGCTGGACTGCGGATATGGGCCCCGTTGTCCCGGCGTTTCCCAGAGCTCCGCAGACGCATTCCGTGGCGGCTTTTTTGGGCTCGCCTTCGTGGCTGAATCACACTGTGTGAGACGTTTCCCGGGGCAGTCCTTCCCGAAACTCTTTGCTAAAGGAGACTTATGAATACATCCCTGATGCCGGATCCAACCTTCTATCCCTCGCCAGCTCTGGCCATGCAGGCTGCGCCGGAACGCATTGCTTATGTCACTATGCTCAACGTGGGCAAGAGCGGGAAGCGGGACGCCATGGGCGTGATTAATGTTGACCCGCGATCGCCAGCCTATGGCCAGTTCGTCGGCCAGGTGGATTTCCCCAACGACGATAACGAGTTGCACCACTTCGGGTGGAACGCCTGCAGCGCGTGTCTTTGCCCGCAGGCCCCGCACCCGCACATGGAGCGTCGTTACCTGGTGGTGCCGGGCATCGCGTCGTCGCGCATTCACATCCTCGATACCAAAGCCGACCCTAATCAACCCAAGATCGTGAAGATCATCGAGCCCGAAGAATTTATTAAAAAGACAGGCTACACCTCGCCCCACACCATTCATTGCGGTCCCGACGGCATTTACGGCAGCGCGCTCGGCTCGGCCAGCGGCGACGGCCCCGGCGGCATCTTCCTCATGGATGCAAACACCTTTGAGCTGAAGGGGCCCTGGGAACAGGATCGTGGCCCGCAGCAACTGGCCTATGACTTCTGGTGGCACCTGGGCCACGACACCATGATTACCTCCGAATGGGGTACACCGAACATGGTGAAAAACGGTGTCAACCCCGAGCTGCTTCTGGCTGGAAAGTACGGCCACAAGATTCACATCTGGGACCTGGACAAGCGACGCCACCTGCAGGAAATTGACCTGGGTGCGGAGCAACAGTGGGTGCTCGAGCTGCGGCCCTCTCACGATCCCAAAAAGACTTACGGTTTCGTCTCGGTGGGCATTTCGCTCAAAGACCTGTCTGCGTCCATCTGGATGTGGTACCGGGAAGAAGGCGGCAAGAAGAGCAAATGGGCCGTCCGCAAAGTGATTGAAATTCCTGCCGAGCCGGCCGATCCGGAGAAGTTGCCGCCGCTCCTGAAGGGCTTCAAGGCGGTGCCTCCTTTGATCACCGACATTAACCTTTCACTCGATGACCGCTTTCTCTATGTTTCGTGCTGGGGAACGGGCGAGTTCATTCAGTACGACGTCTCCGATCCCGTGAACCCGAAGAAGACCGGCTCGATCCACCTTGGCGGCATCGTGCGCCGGGCCGCTCACCCGAAGAAGCCCGCGCAGGCGCTCAACGGCGGTCCGCAGATGGTCGAGATCAGTCGCGACGGCAAGCGCGTCTACTTCACCAACTCGCTCTACTCTCCGTGGGACGAGCAGATCTATCCCGACGGGTTAAAGAGCTGGATGGTCAAAATCGATGCCAACCCAAAAGGAGGAATGAAACTCGACGAAAGATTCTTTGTCGAGTTCGATGGGATGCGCGCCCACCAGCTCCGGCTGGAAGGAGGCGACGCTTCGTCGGACTCTTACTGCTACTCGGACACCAAGTGACGCATGCGGGCCTGACTTCGACGGCGTTGTGGCTGATGCTGCTCCTCGGCGCCTACCACGGACTCAACCCTGGGATGGGCTGGCTGTTCGCGGTGGCGCTGGGGATGCAGGAGCAAAAAGGGAGCGCAGTCGCAAAAGCGCTCGTCCCCATTGCCCTTGGTCACGCGCTGGCCATCGGCAGCGTGGTGCTGGCCGCCGCGTTTCTCGGCATGACGCTGCCGCTCGCAGCCATCCGCTACTCCGTCGCCGCGATCCTGATCAGCCTGGGAATCTTCTGCCTGGCGCGGCACTGGCACCCGCGCTGGGTCCGTATGCAGGTAGGCTTCCGCGACCTGACCGTCTGGTCGTTCCTGATGGCCTCAGCGCACGGCGCCGGTTTGATGGTGGTGCCGGTGCTACTCGGCAGCAGCACGGTCGAAGCGCAGAGCCAGATGACCGGACATAATCATCTGCCCTCATCCGCCAGCCCGATGGCCGGACTGCTCGCCACCGGCGTCCATACATTTGCCTATCTGTTGGTCACAGGAGTGGTTGCCTGGCTGGTCTATCGCAAGCTCGGCTTGGCGCTTCTCCGGAAGACGTGGTTCAACTTCGACTTGCTCTGGGCAGGTGCGCTTGTGGCCACGGGGTTTGTGACCCTGCTGATTTAACCGGGTGCCCCAGGTCTCGCCGGTTTTGCGAGATCTGGGAAAACCGCGGTAACAATCAGAAACTAGAAATACTCTTCGCCGTCTTCCCTTCCAGCATGGCGTAGATGGCGGGATTGGTGCAGACTTCGTAGTAGGGACGCTCGGTCCAGTGTTGCAGGGAAAAGTTTTGCGGATCGATTTGCGCGATCCAGCTGGAGCGGACCAGTATTTTTTTGAAAATCTCGTTGCCCACCGGCACCAGGCCACGGTGCAACTGGAAGACTTCGCTGCCCCACAATCTGGGCAGTTCCAACTGGCAGGGCTCGAGAGAAATCTCCTGCTGCAGCCGCTGGAAGGCCGCTTCACTCAGGCGGATCCCGTTCAGGTTGTACTTGAGAATGAAGTCTTCCGGACTTTCTCCGGCGTCGGCATCCTTGACCGTCTGAAAGGCATAAACATTGAACGGACCTTCCACGCTGGCGATCGCTTTGCGCACCCGTTTGCTGCAGGAGGACAGGCGGTCGCTCTCGTTCAGCGCGTCTGAAATCATGATCTGCTTTTTGCCATCCAGCAGGTACATAGGGGCCGAATCCTGAAACGAAATGCCGGTGCCGAGTTCCAATGCCGGCAGTCCTGCGCGCTCGAGCAGATGGTTGTAACCGCGCACGATGTCAATGATCTCGCGCGCCAGCACACAAGCCCGGCTAACCGCGAGGGGAGCCTCGCCTTCGTGTTCCAGCAGCGCGACAATAATGGCGTCGCCTTCGACAAACACTTTGCGGGCGCCATACTTGGCCAGCAACTTATTGACCGGATCGTAGAAATTCAGACTGAAGTAGGAAGCGGGGTTCATGCCCTGTTCCAGCAGCGAGCGGGTCAGGCGGGACGAATCCCTGATATCGGCCTTGAGAATTACGTGGCGCAATACTTTGTCTTCCGACGGCTTCTGCTCTTCCGGCAGCAGGAACTCGTAGAGCGTGCCGTTCATGGCCGAGAGTTCCCGCAGCTTCCAGTTACCGATCAGGTTGCTGCTGTCGAGCGCGGAATTCAAAGCTTCCAGACGCCGCAAATCGCGGTGATAACGCAGAAAGTCGCGCAGGAAGCGCGCCGCCATTTTGGCCCGTTCAGCTCCGCGGCATCCAGCCACGCGGGCCTCGGCCGAGTTCAGGCCCTGGAGCGAAAGCTTGCCATGCTCTTCGATCAGCTTCTCCACCCGGTCGCGTTCCTCGCGTGAGATCAGGGCATTTTTCAGCTGTTGCGCATTGATGCGCGGCGAGTACTCCGCGAGCAGCGGCACCGTCTCGTAGGACGCGATCACGTAGTCCATGAGCTTCTCGCGCACCAGCAATTCGACCCAGGTTTCGAGTCGCGCCTTCTGGCTGCGCCCCTCGTGAGTGGCCTCGTCGGGCTGGCCCGAGCCTACAAGAGCCTGGGCGTTTTCCGGAACATTCAGCCAGCCGTCAACTACGGCATCATCCTCGGCGTCCGAACCGAGCTTCAGGGTAAGAAGGAAATCGCGGGCGATGCGCCGCACGTTGGAAAAGCGGTCAGGATCGCGGTCAAAGTTTCCCAGCATCACGTAGTGTTCGGCGTTCAGGTAGGTGTCACTGCCGTCTTCGGTAAAAATCAGCGGGTTCAAAAACAGCTTGTATTCCGCCTCGTTGCGATTGCCGAAGAGCGAGCGGCGCATGCGGGCCAGGGTTTCTTTCTCGATCTCGCGCAGGATGCGAAACAGCTCCTGCCCGGTCTTGCGCAGGATGATTTTTTTAGCTACCTGAAAACCGGCCACGCGTTCGCGGTATTCCAGGGCCTTCTGCTGGCGCACGCCTTCATAGCTCTTCAGCATCATGCGACCGCGCTCCAGCATCTGCGCGAATTGTGAGTTCAGCTCGACCCGCAGGAATTTGACGATCGCCGCCCGCGCCAGCATATCGATCGAAAGATTTTCCGCCGCCTTGGCGCGATTCAGCACCGACACATGCAGGTCGGCCAGCAGGGGCTTGAGCTCCGATCCCTGAGTCCTGGCGGGCGCCTTCGCCATCGGGGCCGATCCTATGAAGTGGTTTCCCCCCGCCCGCTCCGTCTTCTCCGCCGCCAGTAGTCCTTCCATGTCGCCGTGGCGGACAATGAGGCGCGCGATCTGCATCCGCGCCTGCTCCACAAAACGGGGGCTGAGATGTACATCGTGCCGGAGGTTGTCCACGCCCAGCTGCAAATCCTTCAGGGTAAGCTTCGGAGTGTAGGTGCCGAGCTGCGGAGGCAGTGCCTCTTCGGCGGAACGTCCCAGTCTGAAGATAGGAATGCGTGGCATCGTTGGCAATCTTTTTTGGCTAGGAGTGCGGCGCTGAAGCGATCACACCCGCGCCTGCTCGCGGGAGATCGATTCGGGTTTCGCCGCTGCTCGGGCTGAGAGCGCGCGGGCACGTGCACCTGCCTGTAACTTTCATTCCTCGCAAATTGCTGATTTTCCTACCTATGCGGGAGCGTAGCACGCGTGCGCACCCCAGCCAACGTTACCCAAGTTACCTGCTTCCAGGGCCCGGTTGAGCCTTTGTTTACTAGGGGCGCGTGTCCAAGGGATGGGCCGCCTTTTCGAAGAATTCGTTCTGGAGCTTGAGGCTTTCCTGGTCCGCCTTCACGGCGCGGGTAGCTTTCACGATTCCGTCAATCCACGCCTTCATTTTGTACTGGCCAAGTTCGGTGGTAGCCAGCGAGCCATCCCCGGAGTAGTGATTGGGAAAGCGGGCATACCACCAGATTCCGGTGTAAAGGTCGTCGGGCAGTTTTTGCCGGCCGAGATCGGCGCCAGACTCGCTCCTGGCACGGTCCTGATGCACCAGTTCAGGATGGGCCACCAGCATCGTTGAAGTCTCGGACTCACCGGCATGCCAATCCGGGCCAGTGCTTTTCGCCGCCGGACCGCCGGACGGCGTCTCCACCCGCACCAGTACGTAAACCACGTAGTCATGTGGCTTTTCCAGCTGGCTCTGGGCAAAGAAAGGCAGCAGGTGCTCATTGCCGCCATGGCCATTCACAATGATTACTTTCTTGCACCCGTTGCGCGCCATCTCGTCCGTCGTCTCCTGGAGCAGTTGTAACTGCAGCTCCCGGCTGTAAGCGACGGTGCCGGGTTCGTGCCGGGCTTCAAAAATCTGGCCAAAGTAATACTCGGGAAAAACCACGGCGTATTCCTCAGCGGCAGCATGCAACGCCGCGTACCGCACATCGAGGAGATCGGTCCCCAGCGGCAGATGCGGGCCGTGCTTTTCCAGAATGCCGAAAGGCAGCAGGCAGGTGCCCTGGGCCTGCTGAATGGCAGAGCGGAAATCGGAGGCTGTGAGTTCTTCCCAGTGGACCGACAACTTGGCCTGCGACCAGCTCAAAGGGGCGCCGACGGCCAGCAATCCGGCCATGATTGCGACGCTGCGAATTATGGTTTTGCGAAGCATAGTTTTGCAAATCAGGGCTTTGCGCATGAGTATTCTCCCAAGGAGGCGCATTTTAACATCGCATAGGCGGTCACGGTTACTTCGGTCACGGTGCGCAGCGGCCCTGCTCACGGTATGATTTCTGAGACCGTGACCTCAATGAAGAAACTAAAATTCCTGGTTTCGCTGACCACCAACGATAACGATTATCAGATCGAGCAGGCAGCGTCGGCGGAAGAAGCAGCGCGGCGTCTGGGCGTGGAAATCCAGATTATCTACGCGGAAAATGATTCCATCACTCAGAGCCAGCAGATTCTTACCGTCATTCAGTCACGATCCGATTCTCACCCTGACGGAATTGTCTTCGAACCCGTCGGCGGGACCGCGCTGCCCCAGGTCGCCCGGGCGGCGGTGGCTGCCGGAATCAGCTGGGTGGTACTGAACCGGAATGTCGATTACATCGCGGAGATCCGCAAGACCCATCGCATCCCGATCTTCGGAGTCAGCTCGGACCACGAGGAAATCGGACGCATCCAGGGACACCAGTTCGGGGCCTTGCTGCCCAAAGGCGGCACCGTGCTTCACATTCAGGGCCCATCCGAGAGCCTGGCCGCCAAGCAACGCACCACCGGCATGTACGAGACAAAGCCCGCCGATGTCCAGGTAAAAGTATTGCGGGCGCAGTGGACCGAGGCCAGTTCTTATCGTGCGGTGAGTTCGTGGCTGCGCTTGTCCACCTCGCACCAGAACCGCATCGACCTGATCGCCGGTCAGGATGACGGCATGGCCCTGGGCGCGCGAAAAGCCTTCCAGGAACTTCCCGACAACCCAGCCCGGCAACGCTGGCTCAGTCTGCCCTTTATCGGCTGCGATGGGTTGCCTAAAACCGGTCAGGCCTGGGTGAAGCGCGGACTGCTGACCGCGACCATCTTTGCCGGTCCCAACACCGGTCAGGCGCTCGAGATGCTGGTGAAAGCTCTGCAGACCGGGAGCATGCCCCCCGAGAACACTCTGACCACACCGCTTTCCATTCCCACCCTCGATGCCCTGGCGGCATCGCAGGCCGAGAGAACTCGTCTGCTGTCGGTTTAGGTAGTGTTCGTTTCCAGTTTCAAAGTTTCCAGTTTCCAGTTTCCGGCATCACGTAGCGCCGGCGTCTCGTCGGCTGTCTCGAGGGCATCCTGCCCTCGACGGTGGGAGCCGGCCCCTACGACAGTCGCGATTTCTCGCTCGCCTCTGCGCTTCTCTTGATAGATTGAGTATGGTTTCTTTTCAAGGAGAACTCATGCCCACTCTGGTCGCGCAGCCCACGCGCATCCGCGCCGCCGGCACCAAACCCAAGCTGATCGACGAATTCATCGGCCGGGTCAACACCAAGACCTCAGGCGTCAGCGTCGCCCACATGCGCAGTCCGCAAGGCTGGGAAGAGCCGGGACAAACTCCGGAGTTCGACGAATTCACCATCGTCCTCAAGGGCACTCTCCGCGTGAAACACAAAAACGGCGAACTGGATGTGGTGCCCGGACAGGCCGTCATCGCCCACAGCGGCGAGTGGATCCAGTACTCCACTCCGGAGGAAGGCGGCGCCGAATACATCGCCGTGTGCCTGCCTGCATTCGCGATGGAGACGGTGCACCGCGACGCTTAATTCGCGGCGCTAAAAAATATCATCCTGAGCGGAGCCAAGTCATTCGCTCGCGAATGACTCGGCGGAGTCGAAGGAGCCCTAGCAGATTCGCGGAATACAGGCTGCCTAGTGACTGGACTTTGGGGGAGCGTCCCAGTCTCCAGGTTTTTTGGCAGGGAAATGTTTCAAGCCCAACCCAATCCAGAATTCGAATGGTCTTGCATGAATTGTGCTGCGTTTGCAGTCCCGGTAGTGCCTCAGTTTGAATTTCCCCTTATCCAGCGGCGTCATCCTGAGGGACTTCAGTCTCGAAGGATCTGGCGTGCATCGGCAGCAGCGCCGGGGCAACGGGATGTATCTGCTTCACGCCAGATCCTTCACGGCCTGAAGGCCGCTCAGGATGACGCCAGTGGATAAGGAGAAATTTCAAACTGAGGCACTCAAGCCGGACCAGGCCTGGGTGGGGCGCCTGTTCTCTGCATTTCGCCAAAGTTCAGTCTGGCTTCCAGACTTCAAAAGCACGCCGAGAGTCTGGTAACATTCGACATATTCGGGCTTCGTGGAGGACCCCATGTCCAATTTCACCAGACGTGAATTCCTGAAAACCGGGTTGGCAGCGGGAACGCTGGCGGTTGCTGGAAGTTTCCCGCTCATGGCACAGCGCCAAACCGCGACCGACTTCGTAACCCTGGGAAGATCCGGGGTGAAGGTAACGCGCCTGGCTTTTGGCACGGGAAGCTTCAGCGGCCAGGTGCAGCGCGATCTGGGACAGGAATCGTTCACCCGTCTGGTGCGCTACGCCTATGACCGAGGCATTCGCTTCTTCGAGACCGCCGAATCCTACGGTGAGATGCACAAGATGCTGGGCGTCGCCCTGAAAGGCATTCCGCGGGAGAGTTATCAATTGATGTCGAAGGTCACCACTCATGATGGCGTAAGTCCGCAGCAGAAGTTCGACGAGTTGCGCACCCTGGCGAACACCGAGTATTTCGACATCATGTTGCTGCACTGGCAACACACCGCGACCTGGCCAGCCGATACACGCCGATGGCAGGATGCGATTCTGGAAGCCCAGGCGAAGAAGGTTATTGTGAGCCACGGCGCGTCGGTCCACGGCCTGCCCGCGCTGCGACGGGTCCCGGGAAATGATTGGCTTGACGTCGCCATGATCCGGATGAATCACAAGGGCAAGAGCATGGACGCCGAAGACTACGCCACCCAGGGGTCAGGGAATGTCCCCGAAGTTGTCACCCACGTAAAGGAAGTTCGCAAAGAAGGAATGGGCGTAATCTCCATGAAGCTGATCGGCGAAGGTACCTTCAACCGAGAGGACCGGCGGCAGGCGATGAGATTTGCGTTCAGGAATGCCGGCGTCGATTGCGTGACTGTCGGCTACAAAAGCACCTCCGAGATCGACGAGGCGATTGAGAATCTGAACCTGGCACTTGCGTAGAGACGCTGATTTGCGCTGCCTCGATCAATTCATCAAAACGGCGGCTGGCGATCGAATCTTGGCTGCCATCGATCACTCCTCCTTCTTCCACATAACTCGCGGCCGAAATGCGACGCGCTCGATGATTTCGGCGAGGTCGGGGGAACAGCAGGTCCCTCCACTCCGCACAACGATCCTAGGCGGATCGTTGCGCTCCGGTCGGGATGACAGAGTTTGAAGAAACTTGGGGGGAACCCTGGGGACAGACAGGACATGCCCTAGGTTTTTGTTCAAAATGGGGGCCTGGTGGCAGTAAGGAGGAAATTGGGAACATCTGTCTGCCTCCCGTATTTCCGCACCTAAGCCAGCACCAGCTTCGTCGTATAGTGGGAACATGGAACGCATCCGGGTGGCGTCGTTGCAGTACTTCATTCGACCGGTTCTGACTTTCAACCAATTCCGCGATCAGGTGGAGGCACTGGTCGAAACTGCCGCCGACTACAAGTGCCAGCTGCTCGTCTTCCCGGAATATTTCACCGTTCAATTGTTGACCCTGGGCAACGTAAGACGCCCAATCCGCGAACAGATCGAGGATCTGGCAAAACAAGTTCCCACCTTTCTGGAGCTGATGGAGAGTCTTGCCCGCAAGCACAGCATGTATATCGTGGCGGGGACGATCCCGGTCCAGGGAGATGGGGAGGCGTTGTACAACGATTCTTACTTCTTCAGTCCGGCCGGCAAAATCGGTGTGCAAGGCAAGCTGCATATGACGCGGTTTGAGAAAGAAGATTGGAAAATCTCTCCCCGTTCGCGCCTCAAGATATTCGAAACGGTCTTCGGGCGGCTGGCCATCGCGATTTGTTACGACGTCGAGTTTCCTGACATTGCGCGCGCCGCGGCCCGTCTGGGAGCCCACATCCTGGTTGTGCCCAGTTGCACGGACGAGAGACAGGGTTTTCTACGGGTGCGTTATTGTTCTCATGCCCGCGCCATCGAGAATCAGATTTACGTGATCCAGTCGCATACGGTAGGCTCACTTCCCATGGTGCCGGCGGTATCGTTGAACTATGGTCAGGCGGCGATTCTCACGCCCAGCGATTTTGCGTTCTCTCGCGACGGAATTCTGGCGGAGGGCCAACCCAACCAGGAAATGATGGTGATTGGCGAACTCAACCTCGCAACCATCGCGGAGGCACGGGAACGAGGCACGGTTCTTCCCTTGCTCGATAGCGAGCGCAGTGCGTCGGTGATTACAGATCCGGAAATTGTGTCCATATGAATCTGGAATCCTCCATCGTGGTACGCAACACACGACCCGAGGACTTTCCCGGAATCATCGCGGCCTGCCGCGAGGTTTACCCGACCAGCGCCCCCTGGAGAGAAGACCAGTTGGCGTCACATCTCCGCGTGTTCCCGGAGGGACAATTGGTTGCGGTGGAATCCGAGTCCCAGCGGGTGGTAGGAACCGCAGCCAGTCTGGCCGTGTTTTGGGACGACTACGACCTGCAGACCAGCTGGCGAGACTTTACCGATCACGGCATGTTCACGAATCACGATCCGGTGCATGGCCGAACCCTATACGGCGCCGAGGTCATGGTGTTGCCATCCATGCAGGGGAAAGGCGTCGGCTCGAAGATTTACCAGGCCCGGCGCGAGTTAGTGCAACGGCTGAGACTTCTCCGCATCCGGGCCGGCGCCAGGCTGCGCGATTACCACAAATATGCCGATCGGATGAGCGCACAGGACTACGTGATAGCGGTTATTCGCGGGACACTCAGCGACCCAACTCTGTCGTTTCAGTTGCGGCATGGCTTCCAAGTAATGGGCGTTGTCTCTGGCTATCTGCTGCACGACCCCGAGAGCCTTGGCTACGCGGCTGTGATCGAGTGGATAAATTCGGAAGTGGCCCAACCCGAGGACGAAGTGCGGCCGGATCCTCGTTTTGTGGCAACCGTCGTGAGAGGGGAGAAGTAAATTAACAACGGGGCCCCGCGCTCGATGAATCTGGCGAGCTCGGGGTAAACAGCAGGTCCCTCCACTCCGCACAACGATCCCAAACGGATCGTTGTGCTTCGGTCGGGATGACAGGTGAGAAGACCGCCACGCGTCTAGCCTACCTTCTAGGAACTGTAGTTCGCCACAACTCGCAGCACTTTGCCGTTCGCAGACAGTTCCATGAATTCCGCCGTGTGTGTTCCTTTTTGATTTACGTAATAGAGGACGATGCTGTTTATGCCCCAGAGCACATCCTCGAGACGGAAATGGAGTTCCGGGTAGGCTTCCAGCCCGCGCTGAAAGTAAGCCCTCAAGTTGGCCTTCCCCGCCACCAAGCCGTCCGGCGTCCCCAGAAGACGAGAAGCGACGGGCGAGATCAACTCGATCGCATCGTCGTAATGCGTCATGATCAAATCCAGATCATGAGCGTTCCAGGCCGCAACCCAATGATCAGCCAGACTCCAGGCTTCGTCTTTAGTCACGGCTGTTCCTCCCATTGCCATCTCTTCACCAGGCTGACCCCAAGACAAGCCCTATCGCCTCGCGGCCGCTTTCTCCAGCAACCGCTTAACCAGGTCGAACCCGACTTGCCTGGGATTTTCGCTGGCCACCGACAGGTTCAGGTAACCGCCCTCAACCAGAAAGCACGACGTAGTGAGCAGCGGTTTAGCCAGCGGTTTACCGTCAAATGCTTTCACCATCTTTATGGTCAGACATCCGACTTTGCCAAAGTCTTTGGTATTGGTTTTGGGAGCCTGCTTGGCTTCGCCTAACATCATGCGCGCTCCCATGAGTCCCTGGGCGATCGAGGTGGGCACTCCTGCAGTTCCCGGCGCCGCGCTCTGCAGCTTGACCGCGAGTCCGCCAATGTTCACCGTGCAAATCGAAGAATCTCCGTCGCTGCCGTGCGGATTGCCGGCCTTGCCATCATAAGTGGCCTCGAGGTCAGGCGTCGGCATGAGCTTGCACGCCTTCGCGTCTGGGCGATAGGAAGATGATTGTGCAGCAGCGGAGCACGGACCGGCAGCGACGGCGAGAATGAGGAGGAGAGCCGCGGTCTTCTGCAATCGAGTCATGGCAAGATCTTCCCTTCCCGGCGGGTTTCCCTGATGAGCAGTATATCGGCAGCGCCGAGGCAAGCATCGCCACGGACCGCTTGGGGACGGCCGCCCCCGTTGTCCGGCGGAGCCACGCTCCGCTATTTTTCGTAGTGGCAAAGGCTGTCGAGCTACACTCGACCGGACAGCCGAGGGCGGCCGTCTCCACGTGTTTTTTCGCCGGCGCTACCCAGCGCTTTCTCCGATTCGGATTTTGAATCCAACGCAGCCTCCTGATGGGTAATAATGATCGCCCATACGGCCTGGACACAGGCGGGCTGTCCGGTCGAAACCGAGATCGGGAAAGATCCCCCATGTTGATCCGTTTGGGATATGACATTCAATTCGAGATTCCAGAGGCCGTGGCCATGGTCGGGATGCTGCATGTGCATCCTTCGCGCGTTCCCGATCTGCGCGAAGCGGATGAAGTGAGCATCAGCCCCGAGGTAAAAGTGGAGAGCTACCTCGACAGCTACGGCAACCGCTGTGCACGATGGTTGGCGCCGGCCGGGCCTTTGCGGCTGAGCAGTTCCACTCTCATTGAAGACCTGGGCACGCCCGACGCGGGCGATCCCGAGGCGCAGGAGCATCCGGTGAACGAACTGCCTCCGGACCTGCTGCGCTATCTGCTCAACAGCCGGTATTGCGAGGTGGACCGGCTATCCAATATCGCGGTTGAATTATTCGGCCACCTGAAGCCGGGATGGAGCCGGGTGCAAGCCATTTGCGGCTGGGTAAACTGGAAGGTGGCGTTCGGCTACCAGCACGCGCGTTCGTCGAAAACTGCGCTGGACGTGTTTACCGAGCGCACAGGAGTGTGCCGCGATTTTCAGCACCTGGCCGTCACCTTCTGCCGCGCCCTGAACATTCCAGCCCGCTACGCCACCGGATATCTGGGCGATATCGGCGTGCCCAAGGGGCCCACGCCCATGGACTTCAGCGCCTGGTTCGAGGTGTATCTGCAAAATCGCTGGTGGACGTTTGACGCGCGCCATGTTCATCCGCGTATTGGGCGGGTATTGATGGCGACCGGTCGGGATGCTTCGGATGTGGCCATCACGACATCTTTCGGTATTGCGAATCTCACCGGATTTTCGGTTGTGACGGAAGAAGTTCCTGAGGCTGCGTGATTCGTCTGTGTGGGTCGGACACTCCTGTCCAACGCCTTTGACTTTGACGGGTTTGAAGCTTATCGAGCTCTCTACACAAATCCAAATCAAAGGCGTCGGACAGGAGTGTCCGACCCACACTTAAAAACCAACCGAGCCCTGCTCGGCCTGGACGGGTCGGAGACCCGTCCCCACACAATCCCCACCCAAGCTGCGGAAAGGCTGACGACTGACGACCGGCGACTGCCCTATGGCGCTTCGATCAGCTCCAGCTTGCCTTCCCGGTTGCGGTGCAGCACCATTACTTTGCCTTTGGGATCGCGGAAGACGAACACGTCGCGGTCGCGGAAGTGTGCCTCTTTGATGGCTTCCTCGAGCGTCATGGGGCGCAGGGCGACTGCGTCCTCGGAGCGGACGAGATGTACTTCGGTTGTTTTGGCGACAGCCGGAAACTTGTGCACCACCAACGAGATCTCGGTTTCCGTGGTTTCTATGAGCCCGACCCCGGCCGGCAGGCTTTCCTGCTGAGCTTCCTTGCCATTCCATTTTTTCAGGTCATGGCGTTTCTTGCTGCGCCATCGCGTCTTGTATTTGACCGCCTGCTTCTCCAGATGATCCAGGGCTTCGTTGACGGCAGACTTCATGTCGCCGGACTGGGCTTCACCGACCAGCGGTCCATTGCGCGGGCTGATCGTGATCTCGGCTTTGTGGCGGCGCTTTTCGATCGCCAGAATTACCTTGGTATCGAATTTGTCACCCAGGATTTTGCGGATTTTGGTCAGGCCAGTTTCGACTGACTTGCGGATGGTGGGAGTAATTTCGTAGTGTCTGCCGGTGAATTCTACGTTCATAAGCGCCCCTTCTCTTCTTGGCCTGGCATTAGAGATACCGAAAAACCAAGAGTGTCATCCTGAGCGGGGCCGGTCCATTCGCTTGCGAATGGACCGGTGGAGTCGAAGGATCCCTGCCAGCGGCACAACCTGTGAGGGCGCGGGCTGACTCGTAGTTTGGAAATACCTCACGCTACTGAGCATCGTGACTCAAGGGGTCCTTCGACTGCGTGGAAACTTCGCCGAGCGAAGTTTCCACTCCGCTCAGGATGACAACTTACAGTTTTCCGCAGCTTCCCGCTTTACTTCTTTACTCTGCGTTGATGTGTGCTGGGAATGCGCATGTCTTCCCGATATTTCGCTACCGTACGGCGCGTGACCTGGATGCCTTGTGATTGAAGAATGCGGGTGATCTGCTCGTCGGTCAACGGGCGGCTTGGGTCTTCCTCCTCGATGAGCTTTTTGACCCGGCGCTTGAGGATGAGCAACGAAGTTCCGCCGCCCTGAGGGCCGTTCACGCTCTCGCTGAAGAAATAGCGCAACTCGAATACGCCCTGCGGGGTGTGGGCATATTTACTGGCAACCGCCCGGCTGACCGTGGAAGGATGCACACCGATTTCTTCGGCGACCTCTTTGATCATCATCGGTTTGAGCTGGTCGATGCCTCTTTCCAGAAAATCCTGCTGCCGGGTGACGATGGCATAACAGACTTTGGTGATGGTCTGCTTGCGCTGCTCGATGTTTTTGATGAGCTGGATGGCGCTCTTGTAGCGCTCCTTGACGTAGTTGCGGGTGTCTTTGTCGTTGGTGTCACGGGTCAGCAAACGCTTGTAGGCGGGATTCAGGCGCAGCACCGGGACATCGTCTTCATTCATCATCACCAGCCACTCATCGCCATGCTTGATGAATGCGACATCCGGCTCGATCAGGCGCGGCTGACTCTTGTTGTAGCGCAGACCAGGGCGGGGATCGAGCGTCCGGATATACTCCAGCGCTTCCTGCACTGCTTCCGGCGTGCGCCCGATGGCGCGGGCGATTTCCTTGTATTGCTTGTTCTGCAGAGCGCGCAGGTGCTGGTCCACGATGGCAACGGCGTCGGTCAGAACCTGTGCGGTGGCTTCGCCGTTTCCATTCTTATGCGTGGCCAGTTGCACCTGGTGGTAGCGCAATTGATAGAGCAGACAATCTCGCAAGTCGCGGCAGGCGACACCGGGAGGATCCATCTGGCGCACCAGATCGAGCGCCTCGTGGAGGTCATGAACTTTGAAACCGGGCTGAAACAGAGGCAGGGCCGGCTTTTTCGGGGCCGCCACTTCGGGCTGCGGCGCGGCCGCTGCGGCGGGTGCCGCCATTTCCGGAGCAGGCGCTACCGCCGTTCCATCAGCGCCGGCAGAGGGGTGCATTTCGGGAGTCTCGAGCCCATCCCACTCCGAGGGCGACGCCGCGTCACTCTCTTCCACTGGCGATTCCGCGTCTTCGAGGTCCGTGGCCAGGCCCAGCGCAGCCGCTTCCTTGACCACGTTTTCCGCGATGGTTGCGTCCACTTCCGGGGCCGCCGGCGGAGCGATGCCCAGCAACTCGTCGTCGCTGGCGATCAGGTAGCCATCCTCGCTCAGGTTGCCAATGATCGTTTCCGCGGCCTCGCGCACTTCCGCAGTAACCGACAACGCGCCCAGCTGCCAGGCCAGATGGTCAGAGAGGGTCGTGGGCTTGGAAAGAAAATTCTCGAAGGACGGGCGCTCGATTTCTTCCATCTCGCTCCGGCTGCGATAGCCGGGATCGAGATATTCCTGAAAGAACGAGCCGAAATCTATTTCCTCGAAGGGATCTTTTTTTTCTTCCGCCGTAACCGTGTTTTCTTCCGGCTTGATGCGTTCGCGATCTTCCTCCTGGCGGGCGGCATCGTCGAGCAGGGGAACGGAATCTTCCAACTCCTCGAGCACGGGGTTCTCCACCATCTCGGCGGTAATCATGTCGCGCAGCTCGAGCTTGTTGAGCGCGAGCACGCTGACCATCTGCACCAGGCCGGGCGTGAGAATCTGCCGCTGCGACAGTCTCAAGTGCAACTTGGGTTGGAGAAGAACCATAATCAGTCTTCGGTCGTCGGTCTTCAGTCGTCAACAAAACATGTCCGTCGTTCATCGGGCCGTGAGCTTGTTTGGCTGAAGACCGACGACTGAAGACTGACGACTGCTTTACACCAGCGAGAAACTCTCTCCCAGGTACACCTTCCGCACCTGGGGGTCGCTGGCCAGCTGCTCGGGCATGCCCGAGGCTAAAATCCTGCCACCATCAATGATGTAGGCCCGGTCCGTCACCGCCAGCGTCTCGCGGACGTTGTGGTCGGTGATCAGGACTCCGATTCCACTCGTCTTCAGATCGCTGATGATCTTCTGCAAATCGAGGACGGCAATCGGGTCGATCCCGGAAAACGGTTCGTCGAGCAAAATAAATGTGGGGTTGATGCACAGAGCGCGGGCAATTTCCACCCGCCGCCGCTCTCCCCCGGACAGAGCGTATCCCCGATTCTGGCGGATATGCTCCAGGCCCAGCTGGTCGATCAGCTCTTCCATTTTTTCCCGGCGCTCGTGCCAGGAGATGGGCTGGGCTTCCAGCACGGCCAGGATGTTTTCCTCAACCGTAAGCTTGCGGAATACGGAAGCTTCCTGAGGGAGGTAGCTAATGCCGTACTGGCGTGCCCTTAAGTACATGGGCACGTCAGTGATTTCCTCTTCGTCGATCAGTACCCGGCCGGTATCGGGAGGTATGAGGCCGACGATGGCGTAGAAGGTTGTGGTCTTGCCGGCGCCGTTAGGTCCAAGTAAACCAACGACTTCGCCCTGCCCCACGCGAATACTGACCCCGTTTACAACCCGTCGCCCGCGGTAAGATTTGCCGATTTCGTCTGTGGCCAGGGTACGCATTTAACGTGCCACTCGCGTCTGCGTGACTGTAGGGGATGTATTATTGCCTTCGACCAAAACCCTACCATCGTGTCTGAACAAAGTCAACGAAACCCCGGTAACCTTGCCGTGTTCGGCATCAAAAATGCTAGGAGAACCGCCCGTCAGCACAAACTTGTCGTCAGAGGTCGTATAGACCAGTTGATCGCCAAGGGCCTTGCGCCCCGGTTGAGTGATGACTACCTGCTCTTTTGCGATAATGTGGTCGATCTTGCCGGTGCCTGTAAGCGTTTGATTCGCAGTGGCTTGGTCACGAGGATGGAGGAATACGTCCATCACCCGCGCGGTGATCGTGAGCTCCGCTCCCTGGGCCTGAACCCCTCCCTCAAAGTGGGCCTTTCGCTCCTGGTCGGTATAGCTCAATCGGGCGGAGGTGATCTTGACCGGGGTCACTTTTCCACTTTTTTCGGTCTGAACCAGCACTGTGGACACTGGTTGGGTGGGCGACCCTTGCGCCAGAACTGACCGGTGGTTGCGGTCGAACTCGATCGAAGGCGCCTGAATGACGTTGGCGTTCTGCCACAGCCGGGCATCCCCGGTGTAGAGGGCGACCGCCGGAGTGCTATGAGCACTCATGGCGCGGGCGGTTACGTGGATAGGATCGGAGGCCGCCAGGAGCGCCCCGTTGGGCTGCGCTTTCAGGTCGCTGTAGGTACTCTTCACGTCGCCTTCGGCGAAGGCATCTCCAGTCGCTCGATTGAGGCGCATGTTCCGGCTGGTAGTGGTCATGCCGCCATCGACCACCCGGGGAGAGCCATTCAGGACCAGCATCTGGTCAGCCGGAGTGTAAACCGCACGGTCTCCCCAGGCTTTCCGCTCTCCATCCACGTATGCCATGTGTCCTTGCTGCACGATCGAATCGATTCCGGAGCCGGGGTGGAAGGACGCGTCAAGCGTGTCGCTGGTGCTGACGCGGTCGGGCTGGCCTGCGGTCTTGGACACGATGCGGGCGTTGGGCGCGCCCTGGACGGAAGCCAGATGCCCCAGATCATCGAAGCGCGCCTGGAACTTTCCCGCCGTAACCAGCGTCCGCTGCCCGGTGTCCGGGGTCGGTCGCAGAGCAATCTGTGCCGGTCCGGAGGTGTCAGCGCGCTGCAGCCTTCGGCCACCAGCCACGAAAAAGTCAATCACCGAGGCTGTGATTTCGACGTCCTGCGCTCCGGCTGACGCCGTGGCCGGCTGCTGACGCTGCAGCAACCTGACGTTCTCCTGGCTGTGTACCGTGCTCAGCACATTGTTCCCCGTGAAATTCAGGACCACCCGCCCGGCATTCCCCTGCATGGGCTGCGGAGCGGAGTTTTCCATGCGGACATCACCCGAAAAAGTGGCTGACCGCAGAGTGTCTCCCTTGTCCGCCAGGAGCAATTCCAACTGGTTGGACTGGATTTTCTCGGAGCCTGAATCCTCGGACTCTACCCGGACGTTGCCGGTGGCGAGAATGTGGTCCACGATGTTGTCCTGACGGAGGTAAATCGTGCCTTTATCCGCGGAGGCGTGGCGCGCGCCGTTCTGCAGCCGCGGAAGATCGAGTTCCACCACCCGCGGGTTTTTGGTGATGGTGCCGTGAATCGCGGTCACCCGGGCGGGGGTGGCGCCGTGGAACGAGACATCGACCTGCGACTGCAGGGTGAGGATGGTCGTTTTGGCTTCGTAGCTAAGACCGACCGCAGACCCATCGGCCTGGGGAAGGCTGAACTCAACCTTATCCCGTGTGATTGCGTTCCCTGTCTTCTGGTTAAAGAACAGGTTGGTGGTGGTCAGGTGAACCGGGTTTTTCAGCTCCCTGGGCGTTGCCTGGTCGGGATGAATGATGCCTTCTGGATTGGCTTCGAGGTCCATCTGGACCTGGCCCTTGCCGATGACGTCGCCGGTTTGTGGATCATATTCAAAGTCCGCGCCGTAGATCTGGTCGAAGCGGCTGGCATCGCGACCGTACAACGTGATGGTGACGTCATGCAGTTCGGCGTGCCCGCCCTGCTTGTATTGCACCGCTTTGCTGGCCTCGATCTTGAATATGGTGTGTCCCTGTTCGGAGCGCGAAACGGTAAAGCCTTTGGCGCTCTGCTGGATTTCAATTCCAATTTTTGCCGGCACTTCCTTGAGCGCATTCTCCACCTTGTGACGGGCGTAGAAATACACCGCCGCTACCACCAGCAGCAGGCCGATGGCGCCCCCCGCGAACCAGCGCCGAAGGTGGGAAATCTGGATGGGCATCTGAATTTAAGTTTACTCGAAGCCTCCGCCCTGACACGCGAAACCACGTAGGCCCGGACGCCTCGTCCGGGCGGGCGAGCGGGCTCGCCTGGTTCTCACGCCTCGAATCTCGCCTCAGACGACTCGGGCGGAGCTTCGCTCCGCTGGGCGGGTGAGGGCACCCGCCCCTACGTCGGCGGTGGAGGGTGCCTCCGCCATCGTCTAAACTCAATGACGCCATGAATCCGCACGAGCCTGCTTTACTTGATCTGAAAAATATTTCCGTGATCCGCGGAGAGAAAGTTGTGCTGGAGGATTTCAGCCTGATGATCCGCGGCGATGAACATGTCGCCATCCTGGGTCCAAACGGCTGCGGCAAGTCCACGCTGATCAAGACTATTACGCGTGAATGTTATCCCGTGGCGCGGGAAGGCTCGTCGATGACCATCCTCGGAGCGGACCGGTGGGATATTTTCGAGTTGCGTTCCCTGCTGGGGATTGTGTCGAACGATCTTCTTTCGAAGAGTTCCGGTGAAGCGTCCGGACGCGACGTGGTCTTGTCGGGCTTCTTCAGCAGCGCTCGCATCTTTCCGCATCACGTGGTCGATCCCCGGCAGCGCGACCTGGCCGACGGCGCTCTGGCGCAGCTCGAAATATCGCATCTGGCCGAGCGTCCGGTGTGCGAAATGTCTTCCGGCGAAGCGCGGCGTGTGCTGATCGCCCGCGCCCTGGTCCACAAGCCGCGGGCCTTGCTTTTCGACGAGCCCAGCAATTCTCTCGACGTGTTCGCCCGCCACACTCTGCGTCAGAGCATGAGTGCGCTGGCGAAAGCCGGCATCGGAATTATTCTTGTGACCCACGATCTCTCCGACCTGATTCCGGAAATCGAGCGCGTGCTGCTGATGTCGAACGGGCGGATCATCGCCGACGGGCCAAAAGAGCAGATGCTTCAGGCGGATCGTCTGCAAGGTTTGTTCAAGACCAGGGTGGAAGTGGACCTGCGCAATGGCTACTACCACATGTGGTAGAGCAAACTTCGCCGTGTTGACTCGATTTAGTAGAAGGCAGTTTTAGTTTTTAGAGGTCAGTTCTCAGAGGGTTCCCGTGTTTCCGTTACAGCCCAGCTGCGACCTTCTTCTCTTCGGCCGCAGCGTTTGGCTCGGCGGTTTTCTCTGGCCGTGCAAAGTCTCGCAGGGAGAGTTCGAGGCCTCCGAAGTCGGGGTGATCGTTATTCTCGATAGTGAAGGCAATGTCGAGAGCATCGCCGGGGAGGAGACCGGCCTGCTGACATTGTTCCGCCAGGCGCCAGCCCAGCGCGTCCAGGGTGATGGCACTGCGCCATTTGGTGTCGGTCGCTTGCCGGTTGTCGGTGGCCTGCCGCACGTCACTGCGGCGCAAAGCCGAGGAATCAGGATCGCAGCGCGGAGTAGTCAGGAGGTTCACATCAGGCCCATCCAGGCCTCGGGACAACGACACGGCCGGCGCCAGCTTCAGCTTCACGTGCTTGTCTTTGATGATGCGAGGCGACGCCATGAGGCGGACTGCACGAGCGGTAAAAACGGGTTGGGGATTGCCCACGCCAAACGGCTCCAACCGTTGCAGAAGGTTGAAGAACTCGGGAGTTACATGGTCAAGCGACAGCTCGGCGTCGCAGTTGAGCGAGGGTTCGAAGTCGGCAAGAGTCAGGCGGCTGCGCGCGTATTCATCGAGACGCGCCCGCAGTTCCGGAAGATTCGCGGCCGGCAGCGAGAAGCCGACAGCATGGGCGTGCCCGCCGAAGCGCGTGAACAGGCCGGCACAGGACTCGAGCGCATTCAGCAGATGAAATGCCCGGATGGAACGGCCGGAGCCGTGAGCCTCCTCGCCATTGCGCGAAATCACCAGCGCGGGGCGTCCATAGCGTTCGACCACGCGAGTGGCGGTGATGCCGATCACGCCGCGATGCCAGCCTTCGCCATCGATCACGATACAGAAGGCCTCGCGCAACTCTGGTCGTTCTTCGAAATTTGATGTGATGGATTGCAGGATGCGCCGCTCTTCCTCCTGCCGGTCCACGTTGAGTTGGTCGAGTTTGGCGGCGATCTCACAGGCCCGGGCGGGATCTTTGACGCTGAAGAGTTCGATGACGTCGCGGGCCACGTCCATCCGGCCGGCGGCGTTGATGCGCGGAGCGATGCGGAAGGCCACTTCTCCGGAGGTGAGCGTCCGGCCGTGGGTGAGTTTCGCGACTTCGAGCAGCGCCTTGAGGCCGGGATTTACCGGCGAACGCAGGCCTTCCAATCCCAGCCTGGCGAAGACCCGATTTTCTCCAGTCAGCGGGACGGCGTCGGCGATGGTTGCGATCGCCACCACTTTCGTGAACGACTTCAACAGGCGAGTTCGGTCGGCTTCCGGAATTCGGCGCTCGATCAGGCCCTGGGCCAGTTTGAAAGACACTCCCGCACCACACAGTTCCTTGCACGGGTACCCACAACCTTCCTGATTGGGATTGAGTACAGCCAGCGCAGCCGGAACCCCCTGCGGGCCGGGAAGGTGATGGTCGGTGACGATGAGGTCCACGCCCAGCCGCCGGGCGGTTTCGGCCGGAGCGAAGGCGCGGATGCCCATGTCCACACTGATGATGAGCTTGATACCGGCGGCTGCGGCCTGCTCGATGACGTCGTCGCGCATGTCGTAGCCGTCTCGAATGCGGTGCGGAACATGAAAATCGGCGGCGCCGCCGCAGAGCTCGATCGCGGTCTTGAGGATTACGATTGCGGTTGTGCCATCGACGTCATAGTCACCATAGATGAGGATGGATTCCTTGTGCTCGATGGCGGCTTCAATCCGGTCAACGGCTGTCTTCATGCCGGCCATGAGGTACGGCGAGTGCAGATGAGTAAGTTCGGGAGTCAGGAAACGTTGGGCGGCGTCGGCCTCAGTTATGCCACGCATGATCAACAGGCGGGCGAGCGTCGAGGCAATCTGCGGATCTTTCAGGCGAAGGGACGGCTGCGAACTTAATTCCGCCGCGAGACGTTCGACAGCATTGGAGTCGGCGGTTTTAAAGTTCCAGCGCATAGGTAACAAATTTCCTGGCCTTGGAAAGGATGTTCATGGGTTCTTTGCGCCCTTCGCGCCTCCTTTGCGGTCTTTGCGGTCAAAAGCTTCTAACCGCAAAGGACGCAAAGTCGCAAAGAAGACATTTCTACTTCGTAGGTCAGGGTTCTTCGTCCTGGTCGGGCTCGTCGATGGGAATGCCGCCGAAATCTTCGGACAACTCCAGCAGGCGCTGGTAGTGGTCGTACCAGTCGGTGGAGGCTTCGTAAACCATCATGATGCCCTGGTGGGCGAAGCCGAGCTGCACGAACCCGGTCTTGCCGATGTAAGTGCGCAGCCAGCGCGCCTCGTCCACATCTTCGTCATTGGTGAATTCGGCGTTGCCCAGGCGCTCGACCATCTGGTCAAGCTCTTCCTTGCGCAGGGTCCAGGAGTCCATGGTCAGGAAGGGCGCGGCTGCGGCCTTGGCCAGTTCGACGAAATCTTTCCAACTGTCAGGATTGTCTTCGGTTTTCCAGACCACGCTCTGCACTTCTTCATAATCAACATAGCCGTGAAAGCGGCGCATGCCATGGCCTTCGATGAAGGCGATCATGTCGTCTTTGAGGACAGCCAGGTTGTCAGGCGCAGGAGACATTTATTCTGCATTGTATGCCTGAATTTGGTCGTTTGTCGTCGGGAAGCGGTCGTTGGAAATTCGTCGTTGGCCCTTGGTCGTTGGTCTTTGGCCCTCGGTCCAATAGACCAGCACGCCAGCCTCTGTCCTCACGACCAAAAACCTACGGGTCAATGACCAACAACCGAATACTGACCGCCGAAGACCAGCGGCCGAGGGGCCAACGACCAACAGCCAACGACCAAGGGCCAACGACCAAACCCTGTGCTACACTACCTGTTTCACAGACTACCTTCGATCCGCGCTATGCTTCTTTCCAAAGAATATGTGGGCTACCTGGCCCGCGAAGTCACCAAAAAGTTGATCGCGGGCGGGCATATCGAAACCAAGGCCGTGCCTGCGGTCACCGAAAAGGTGCACGCCGCCATGCTCGAGGAGTTGTCGCTCGAGGACCGCATCAATGACGAGGTGCGCGTCATTCTTGAAGCCTATTCCGAAGAAATGCGCCGCACCGGGGCCAACTACCAGGAAATGTTTCGCAAGGTAAAGAGCGAGCTCACCCGCAAATACAAGGCGGTGCTGTGAGGATCAGCCGGGACAAGGTCAACAAGGTTGCCCACGAGGTGGCGGACGCTCTGGCGGAACTCGACGCCGTGGATTTCGTCGAAGATCGCAATACGATCCGCCTCGAAGTACGCAAGATCCTCGAAGAGCTGCTCAACCAGGAAGCCAAGATTGACCAGAGCGCGCGTCTGAAGATCGAAAGCCAGAAGCGGACGATTCTCGAAGGCAGCCAGGAGTGGGACATCCTGTACCGCAAGTACTACAACGAAGAAGTGAAAAAACTGGGAATCTAGGCGTTCAGTCGTCGGTCGTCAGTCTTCGGTCGTCAGCTCCTCCTGCAGCAGGATTCCCTCAAATTTCTCCTCGTGGGTAAGGATTCTGATGGTTTAGCGGAAAAGCCAACAGATGCAGGCCCCGCTGCTCGGGGCCCGTCTGCGACGGTGTACTCCTTCGGATCAGCCCAGTCTAGTGATCGCGGTGCCGGCCATGCTCGTCACGGTCCCAGTGGCCTTCACGCACCTGCCAGCCTTTGTGGCGATGGTGCTCATAACGAGGGCGGACCCAGCGGGCGCCTCGATGGGGTGGACGGTCCCAGCGGCCCGGAACCCAGGCATAGGTACCCCCATCGGGCGACCAATAGCCATTGACCCAGGCGTAGCCCGGACCCGGGACCGGCCCACGGCGCTCATAGCGGACTCGCGGGGGCGGATGTCCGATATACACCGAAATCTGTGCCGCTGCGGGGATGGTGAGAGCGCCTGCAACCACCGCTCCTAATAGCCAATTCCACTTCATTGTTGTGTCTCCTCTTGTGCTGGGGAGGAAGCCTGGAAAGGTCTCCTCCGGACCTTGGTTTACGTTGCGGAGTCCTTCTGGCGCGTGGCTTTTACACCCGTCAGAATTCCAATCCCCACCAGCACCAGCCCGCCCGCCACAATCCAGTGGGTCGGTATGTGCATCAGGCTAGCCCCGTAGATGAGACCGGCAATTACGACCACAAAACCGGTCAGGTAAATTCCGAACGACATACCATGCCTGCCCCTCAGTCCACCGGCTAGATGTTTGCGTGCCCGGCGATTTGCGACTCGCTCATCTCAGTCTTCTTGAATAGTATGGAGGTGGAAGCTTGATCATTGGATTAAGAAGGTCGGATACGAACAGGGCAGGGTCTTAAATCGGGACATGGCCCAATCGCGAACCGCAGTGCTCAGGCGGTTCCGGTTACAGGAATGAATCAAAGCAGCCAAATTACGAGCCTGGTGAAGCAGGCAGCCCACGCCGCCGGCTTCGAAATGACCGGGGTTGCGCCCGTCCTCGAGTTCGGCGAACTGGATCGCTTTCGGGAATGGATCGCCGCCGGCCGTGCCGGAGAGATGCAGTACATGGCAGCGCGCGATGAGACGGGCGCGCTCAAGCGGGCGTCGCTCCGTACTACCCTGCCCTGGGTGCGCAGCGTGATTGTCTGTGCCATCAACTACAACACCGCGCAACCCTACTCTACCGAGGCGGACGATCCGCAGCGAGGATGGATCGCACGCTACGCCTGGGGTCGGGAGGACTATCACGACGCGGTAATGGCGCGACTGCGGATGGTGGAGACGCAGTTGCGCGATGCGGTCGGCGCATCATCCGTGCTGCAAACCCGTTGCTACGTGGACACCGGTCCACTGGTCGAGCGCGTGTATGCCAAGTACGCGGGCGTGGGGTGGATTGGGAAAAATACCTGCATCATTAATCAGAAGCTGGGCTCCTGGTCATTTTTGGGGGTGATTCTGACTTCGCTCGAACTTGAACCGGACTTACCCGCGCCCGACCGCTGTGGCACCTGCACGCGCTGCATCGATGCCTGCCCCACGGACGCGCTGGTGGCGCCTTATCAACTGGATTCGAATCGCTGCATTTCATATCTGACTATCGAGAAGCGCGGCGCGATCGCCGAGGACCTGCGGCCGCTCATGGGCCACGAGGTTTTTGGTTGCGACATCTGCCAGGATGTTTGTCCCTGGAACCGCAAGGCTCCGGTCACGGGCGCCGCTGAGTTTCAGCCGCGGGAAGGGCTGGTTAATCCCGCGCTGGAATGGCTGGCGGAGATGACCGAAGAAGAATTTCGGGAAAAGTTTCGCGGGTCGGCCGTCCGGCGGGCCAAGCGCAGCGGTTTGCGGCGAAACGCGGTGATTGCCATGGGCAACAGCGGCGACCAGCGCTTTGCATCGGTCCTGGAGAAGCTGAAAGCGGACGAGGATAAGGTGGTCGCAGAGAGCGCGGAGTGGGCTGCCAAGAGGATCACGTAGGGGCAGATATCCTCATCTGCCCGGTCGAGCGAAAGCTCGACGGGTTTGCGTGCGGCCAGAATAAGCGGAGCTTCGCTCCGCCGGGCAGATGAGGACATCTGCCCCTACGCGGTTCGCGGCGGCCACGTGGTAGCATTTCAGCCTGGTCGAATATGTCCAGAGTTTTCCTTGGCCCGCGATACGTTTCTGCCGCTGTCCTACTCTTTGCGGTCATAAACTCCACGGCCACCTTCGCGCGGGATTCAGAACCCAAATGGATCCGGGTAAGCTCCGCTCATTTTGCTGTCCTCACCGACGCGGGCGAAAAAAAGGGCCGCGAAGTGAGCCTGCGCCTGGAACAGATGCGCGAAGTCTTTGGCCAGCTTTTCCTGAAGACCAAGATGCAGATGCCGGAACCTCTGGATGTGATCGCGCTGCAGTCGGACGAAGAATACATTCGCGTGGCGCCACTCCGGCAGGGCCGGCCCATCTCCGCCCCCGGATTCTTTTTGCCCGGAGAAGACCGCAACTACATCGTGCTCGACCTGGCCGCCGAGGACAGCTGGCGAGCTGTCTCCCACGATTTCGCGCGGCTGTTTCTCAGTTTCAACTATCCCCCGACCCAGGATTGGTTTGACGAGGGCTTCGCGCAATACTTCTCCAGCCTGAAGCTGGGCGACAACCAGGCGCAGATTGGCGGCGACCCTGCCCAGGCCTTGCCCTGGAACCTCGCGTCTTCGAGTCAATCGTCGGCAGAATCCGTCTCGCCCAAATCATTTGCGGAATTGCTCAACGGGCCATGGCTTGCCCTGCCCGAGATGTTCACCATGGCTTCCGCTGCTACCCATCCGCCGATCTTCTACGCGCAGTCGTGGATCGTGATGCACTACCTGATCAGCCAGAACAAGTTATCGGAGGCTGGAACCTATTTCGGACTTGTGCAGATAAAGAAAGTACCGGTTGAACAGGCTATCCAGCAGGCTTTCGGCATGAGTTCGGCCCAATTGGAGCAGGCGGTGAAGGATTACTTTCACGCCTTCGCATCAGCGCCGCAGGCCCAGCCCGACCGTAAGACAGGCGCAAGCGCCACAGGAGCGCAAGTGAAGCAGTTCCCTGCTCCCGTCGGCCCGCTCGATGTGGGGGCCAGCGTGGTGGATGTAGTCAGGGCCGAGGCGCAAGCGCTGGTCGCGGAAATGGCGGTGCGTCTGCCCGAGCATCGCGACCAGGGCGAGAAAGATCTACAAGCCATCATCGCCGACCCCAAGGGGGACAATGCGGTCGCGCACCGCGCCCTGGCCTGGGTCCGCATGGAAAGAAAAGAATTCGCCGAGGCAGGCGAGGAACTGGCCCGGGCCCGGGAACTCGACGGCCTCGATACCTGGACACACTATTACCTGGCGCTGGTAAAATTTCGCGCCTCCCAGGTAAACCGAAAGCCGATCGAGGGCGTTTCGAACATGATTCAGGACCTGGTTTACGTGGTCGATAAGGAGCCCGACTTTGCCGAGGCGCACAACATGCTTGCCCTGGCCCGCCTTCAGGGGGGTGGGGTCCATTCCGCGACCGAATCGATCAAGGTTGCGATCCAGCTCAGTCCGCGCAGCGAACAGTATCTGCTCAACCTGGCCGAGATCGATCTTGCTGGAAAAAAGTGGGACGACGCGACCGCCCTGCTCACCCGTCTTCAGGACAGCTCAAAGCCGGAAATCGCGCAAACCGCCCGCAAGAGTCTGGCCGACCTGCCCACGCTGAAGAAGTATGGTGTGCTGCCGCAGGACAGTGCGTCGCCGCAGAGTGACCCCAGCAGTCCGGCATCGACGACCGAGGAGAACGACGAAGACGCTGCGAATTCCGGGAAAGAGGAAGCGGTCCCGGCGGAGCCCGCGCCCGACCGCCGCAAAGTCCAGTTCGTCAGAGGGAAAGTACTGAGAGTGGATTGCACTCAGAGTCCAGCGGCGATCCTGACCATCAGGACAGGCACTCGAACTATGAGATTGCGCACCGAAGACTACAAATCACTGCTGCTGGTTGGAGCGGACGAGTTCTCCTGCGAGTGGGCGGAGCGGGGCGTGATTGCAAACTATAAAGCCGGGGGAAAAGCGGACGGTGATCTGGTCTCGGTCGAAGTGCAATAAGCCTGCCCGGAGTGCAAGCTGAACCTACCCGCGCAAACTGTCATCTTGGAGTGGAAAGTTCGCGCAGCGAACTTTCCGCGTAGTCGAAGGACCCCTATAGCGGTACCGCACATTGAAAGTCCCGGACTTTCAGCTTCAATCGTCATAAAAATACGCTGCTCTCCCGCCACCGTTAAGCTCATACGGGTCCTTCGACTGCGTAACTGCTTCGCTCAGGATGACATTCTTTATTGAGGGAAACTGGCGGTACGCGGAACCCGCAAATAACAAACCCTCCCAGGGGAAGCTGAGAGGGCTCGCAGTGGTTGAACCCGGGACCGTTTTTATTGCACCCGCACCACATTACCTGCCTGAAAGCCCTTTGGCCCCTTGAGCAGATCGAATTCCACCGTTTCGCCTTCGTTCAGCGTGCGATAACCATTCTCCTGGATGGCGGAGAAATGAACGAAGACGTCCTCCCCGGTAGAGCGCTGGATGAACCCGTATCCCTTGGCTCCGTTGAACCACTTGACTGTGCCCTTCTCTCTCACAAAGAACTCCTTTCGACTCTGCTCTGATTTAACTTTCGCATCCTCCGTGGAGCTCGTGCTCCTCTACAACCCCCTCCGAGGGAAAACGAAAGCACCGCCGCTGGACCATCACGTCCACAAAAAAGCTCCGTCAGTTCGGAGTGTGGCGAGAGCCACTATCCGATTTTGTCGGAGCCATCCTGCTCGCGCGATTTGTGACTGCAAGACAAGAACCATTTACCCCAAACCGAACATCCTCATCGCCCAAATTGCGGGCAGTGAGCAGAAGATAATATTCAGGAACTCCATTTCTGGCAAGTAAAGAAATCAGCAGCATAAAACGATTAAATATGAACGATTGCAGCATAGGCCGGAACTCGGCGACGGGACTGAAAGAACAACGTCCTTCCGTGTCTGCGGATGAAGCGCAACTGTCTGATAGGATTAGGGAAAATGCCCGGTGACCAGCAGTCAAAGACGGCCCTTGCGCCGCCGCCCACCCGTTCAGCCGCCTCCCACCGGCTGGAAGACCCCTATTCAGGGCTGGTCGCTTCCACGGTGAAATATCTGTTACACACCGAGGTACATACGTTTGCGTTCTCCGTGGCTGCCAACGCCATCCTGTCGTTTTTTCCTTTCGTGCTTCTGCTCATGACCTTCATCCGGCAGGTATTTCATTCTCCAGTCATGAATGACGTGGTGGTGCAACTGCTGCGCGATTTCCTCCCTGCCGGGCAGGACTTCGTGATTCGCAATCTGAATGCGCTGGTCGAAGCGCGCCATCGCGCCCAGGTGGCTTCACTCATCATTCTGCTGTTTACCTCAAGCGGAATCTTTATGCCGCTCGAGGTGGCCCTGAACCGCATCTGGGGGTTCCCCAACAACCGCTCTTATTTCGGTAATCAACTCATCTCGCTGGCGCTGGCCTTCAGCTGCGGGGTGCTGGCCCTGCTTTCGATTGCGCTGACTGCCGGAAATATCGGACTGCTTGAAAATGCACTGCGCAGTCACGGGCCCTTGGTGGTCCGGATGGGCGGCTTTCTCATGATGAAGGCGTTTGCCGTATCCGCCAGCATCGCGATCTTCTTTCTCATCTATTGGGTGTTGCCCAATGGCAAGGTGCCGGCCCGCGCGGTTTTACCCACCGCGATCGTTATGGGCCTGATGTCGGAAGCCCTGAAGTACGCCTACATCTGGGCCCTGCCCCGGCTGAATTTCCAGGAAGTTTACGGCCCCTTTGCGTTGTCGGTGAGCCTGATGTTCTGGGCTTTCCTGACCGGACTACTGATGTTGACGGGAGCACACCTGTCGGCCCGGGGACATAACCGGCGAAGGCCGGCGTAATACTCAATCGCGTGGGGACAGCCGCCCCGGCTGTCCAGTCGAGCACAGCTCGACAGTTTTTCCTGACGGCGTCGAAGTAGCGGAGCTGCGCTCCGCCGGACAGCCGAGGGCGGCTGTCCCCACGTGTTCATTGGTCACATGCCGGTGTGACGGCTGATACATCTTCCCGTCTCGCTTGAGCTTTAGTATCACCGCACTCCCCGTCCCACCTGGTCTCGTTTGAAACGAGGCTGTCCATGCGGTTTCGCGTCCGGCATTTCCCTGCCCTGGGGCTGGCGCTGATTTGCTTGTCTGCCGCCGGCCAGAGCTCGCAGGCTAAACCGTTGCCGCCTGCGATTTCCAACCTGCGCCTGTTAAACCTGAACTCAGGTTACATATTCGATGGCACCGTGCTATCGGTACACGCCGCGCAGAGCGAAGCCAATGATGTCGCCACGGTGCAGATCACATTTCGGGTTGAACAGGCCATCCGGGGAACCCGCGTCGGGCAGATATTGACCATCCGGGAGTGGGCCGGGTTATGGAATTCCGGCGAACGCTACCATCCCGGGGAAAGGCTTCTGCTGTTTCTGTACAGCCCCAGCAGGTTGGGACTCACCAGCCCGGTCGGAGGCAGCGCCGGCCGCTTTGCCGTGGATTCGGGTGGAAACGCGGTCGTTGAAAGAGGACGCCTTCCTGGGCTCCGGCTCGATCCCGCTTCAGAGATCCAGTTGCGCTCGAGGCGCCGGGTGAATGCCCGGGCCCTCGCGTTGGCCATCCAACGTGAGGAGACGGAGTAAATGATGGAGCTCCGCTTCCTCCGCGCGCTGACCATCGCGATCGCGATGCTGGTCGTGCCGGTGCCACCGCTTCACGCCGGCGGTCCCCATACCATTGCCGGGACCAGCTACTTTGAGCCGGCGGTGAAGGGCACTCCGCTGGCCTGGAGCCAGGGCGCGGTCAGCTACTACACCGATCGAGGAAACCTCAGCCCGGTCCTGCCGTCCGCCACCGCTGACGCCTTCGTGGCCGACGCCTTCAGTCGATGGACTTCGATTTCAACCGCAGCCGTCTCCGCGACGCGGGCCGGTCAACTGGCCGAAGATGTGAGCGGCGCCAACGTCAGCGCATCCAGCGGAACCATTTCGCTGCCGGCTGACATCCGGCCTTCCGCAAACAATTTCCCGGTCGCCATCGTTTACGACGCCGACGGCGCCGTGACCAATGCCCTCCTGGGCCAGGGCGCCGGCAGCGTGGACTCCTGCTTCACCAACGCCGCCTACGGGGGCGTGGACAGCTTCAGCACTGACGCTCACCTGCTGCACGCGCTGGTAATCCTGAATGGAGTCTGCGCCCAGACTTCCACGCAATTGCCGGAGATGAAGTATCGCCTGGTGCGCGTGATGGGCCGCGTACTGGGGCTCGACTGGTCGCAGATGAACCTGAACGTTTTCACTCACAGCCCCGCGCCCACATCGGCCGACTACGCCGGACTCACCATCATGCACGCCACGGACCCGATCAATTGCGTTCCGATTTCCATCTGTTATCCCAATGCGGACCAGCCCAAGCTGGACGACCGGGCGGCGCTTTCGCGGCTATACCCGGTCACCGCGCAAAACCAGGCGGCATTCCCGGGGAAGCAGTTGTTCTTCGACAACACCGCGCGCATTCACGGCACTGTTTATTTTGCGGACGCCAGCGGCCAGCCGGCGCAGCCGATGCAGGGTGTGAACGTGGTCGCTCGCTGGATTGATCCCGCCACCAGCCAGCCTTCGCGCACCTACGGGGCGGCTTCGGTGTCCGGCTTTCTGTTCCGCGGAAACGCAGGCAACGCGGCCACCGGATTCTACGACGGCAGCGGGCAGGCGTGGGACCGCTTTGGATCCGATGATGCGGCAGTGGAAGGCTTTTTTGATCTGGCGGGATTGGAAATTCCGAATGGGGCAAGCAGCGCCCAATATCAGCTGAGCGTAGAAGCACTCGATCCCTCGTGGTCGCAGGCCGTCGGACCTTACGGGCCCTGGCAGGTGCAACCCTCGGGCACCTTCCAGCCTCTGATCGTGACCGTGAGCAAGGGCGGCGATCTGCAACAGGACATTCTTATGCAGGGGAGCGCGGTGCAAAGCCGGGACTGGTTTGAGCCCACTTCATTTGCCGCACCCGCGACTCTGCCGCTTGCGGGAGACTGGCTGGGGGCGCTCAGTGGTTTGGGCAATGCCGACTATTTCTGGTTCGTCGCGCAATCGGACCGCACCTTGTCGGTGGAAGTGACGGCGCTCGATGAACTGAAAGCCGCTTCACTGGTGAAGGCGCAACCCGTCATCGGCATGTGGGCGCTGGCGGATGCCGGCACGTTTCCTGCGCCGGCAAACACCGGCCTGGCCTTCAATAGCACGAATTCCGGCATGACGCGGCTCGACGCCACGCTGCAGACCAGCACGGCGTTTCGCCTCGGCATCTTCGACTATCGCAGCGACGGACGTCCCGACTACCGGTACCACGCGCGGGTTTTCTACGCCGACAACGCGCTTCCCCCGCGTGCTCGCGTGGACGGCGGCACCGCGATCACGGTACAGGGAATCGGTTTCCGATCCAATACCGCCGCCAGTATCGCATCCGTAAATGCGCCGGTGCTGGCCGCCGCGGCGAACCAGGTGATCGCAACCGCGCCTGCCATGCCGGACGGAGTGCAGAACATCGGGTTGAGAGATCCGGCCACTGGTGCGTCCTCGACCATGAGCAACGCCCTCACCTACGGCGCCGGACCCAGCGACGCCATCAAGCTGATTCAGGGATCGAATCCGGCAACTCCGGTCGGCGGCCAGGCGCCCAATCCGGTTCGGGTGCAAGTGCTGGCGCCGGATGGGACGACGCCAGTGGCCGGGGCCAGCGTCTTCTTCATCTCCACGCCGGCTTCTTCGCTATCGGCGTGCGGCGGCGCCGCCAGTTGCACGATTCTTACCGATGACAGCGGCCATGCCTCGACGCGGGTCACGGTTCTGCAAGCCGCCGTAATCAACATCAGCGCGTTGCTGGCGCCGGCTTCCTACAACACGCCGAAATCGGTGCAGGCAACGATCCTCGGAACCACTTCCCCGCTGGATATCTCGCTGGGCCCGTCCTTTGCCTGGATTGCCCAGGGCGCGACGGTGGATATTGCGCTGGCTGCTCGCCTGCTTTCGAATGGCCTGCCCCTCGCCGCCACCCAGGTGAATTATCAGGTGGTAAAAGGATCAGGCGCCCTGGCTTCCGCCAGTATCATCACCGACGCCAACGGCGTGGCCGCGACCACCCTGCACCTCGCAGCCATGGCAGGAGATGTGCAAGTGAGCGCATGCGTCGCCCCGGCCAACCTGCCCTGCCAGATCCTTTTCGCGACTGCCGTGCCGCCTTCGATGCTGCGGCTGGAAGCCGTGGCAGGAAGCGTTCAGATCCTTCCCGCGGGCCAGCATTTTCAGCCGATCACGGTGCGGGTCGTCGATTCGGCGATTGCTCCCCACCCGGTGCTGGGCGCGAACGTTACTTTTCAGGTGGTGGTGTCGCGTCCCGCAACTTCGCCGCCACCGGTTTCAGTAGGCGGAATCATCATTGGCAAGAATCCACCGCCCGTCATCATTTCTTCGTCCCAGATGTCGGTGCTCTCCGACGGGTTGGGGCTGTCCACGCTTCAGCCCTCAACCGGCGCAGCCCAGGGAGCTCTTGTGATTCAGGGCACAGCCGGGGCCGGAAGCAGCGTTCTTCCCTTCCATCTCCAGTCATTCTTGCCGGTAACGCAATCGGCGCCGTCGGGCTCGTCACGTCCTCCGCTCGATGGCCCGCTCAGGGAGAACGGCACCGCGCCGGCCATTTTTTCTGGCAACCCAAGAGCGCGCCAGCTCCGGTGACTACAAGCGCAGATTCCCGGCAACTCGTCGCCGCTGATCGCATCTAACCGTGTGAAGAAAACTGCAGCTCTCCTGTGTTCGCCTCCCTGAGCGGAGGGTGGCGGACATGGGAGATGCCGCGGTGAGATTTGCAGCGCTCCCGCTCAGGTTTCGCTACACTTAATCTCTATGAAATCGATGCTGCGTCTTGGAGTGGTGTCAGCCACACTCTTCATTTTCACCTTACTTTTGCTGCCTGGCGCGCTGGCCCAGGAAGGCCCTCTCGATCCCGCCCCGCCCAAGGGCGTTACCACCGACGAGATCATTCGCCATTTCACGACCAAGGAGAAGGAATTCCAGGAGGCGCGGGACCAGTACACCTACCGGCAGGACGTACGCGTGATAACTCCCGATGACAATGGTGAGTATCACGAAATTTTCGATGTGCTCTTTGATGACCAGGGAAAGCGCCTGGAGAACGTGGTGTTTGCGCCTCAATCATCCCTGGCCATCATCTCGATGTCGCCGGAAGATGTTGATGACATCCGGCACCGGCTGCCTTTCGTGCTCACCAGCGACGAAATTCCCGAGTATCAGATTCTCTATGTAGGTCAGCAACAGGAAGACGAACTGCACTGTTACGTCTTCGACATCGCTCCCAAAGAGATCGTCGGCAAGAAGAGATATTTCCAGGGCCGCATCTGGGTGGATGATCGCGATTTTCAGATCGTAAAGACTTACGGCAAGACCGTCCCCGACATTCGCAAGAAAAAAGGGCAGGAGAATCTTTTCCCGAAGTTCACCACCTGGCGCGAGCAGATCGACGGCAAGTACTGGTTCCCTACTTACACGAAAGCGGACGACACTCTGCACTTCTCCAGCGGTGACGTCCGCATCCGCGAAATCGTGAAGTACAGCGACTACAAACGCTTCGGATCAAATGTGAAGATCACGTACGAGGGCCAGGAAGTAAAGAAGGCGCCGGGCGAGAAAGACAAGCCGCAACCTCCGCCAGATAAACCGCAGAACTGAAGTCAGCGGTCAGCGGTCAGCTCTCAGCTCTCAGCAGTCAGCCAATCCGATAGCCGCGAAGCGGCGCAATAATGGAGCCCACGGCGTAAGCCGTGGGTAAGAGCAGAAGCCCATGCAAGCCCCGAAGGGCGCAAGAAGCCTTTCTGTGATAACGCCGGAATTGCCGCATGAAATCGATAATTGATTCGCGGAACAACTGCTAAAACCTCTTACGCCCCTACGGGGCTCGCCTCGCTCTATGTTCACCCCACGGCTTACGCCGTGCGCTGCATTATTACGCCGCTTCGCGGCTATCGGAATTTACTGATAGCTGACCGCCGAGAGCTGACAGCTGATGGCTAATAGAAGAGATACTTGCGCCACTTATCATCGGAGCGGCCCATAAGGCGCATGATGTGGCGACTGGTGTGCAAATTGAAGGCTCGGGGCTCGCGCAGAAGCTGCATATCCGCCTCGGTGGGAAACTGATTGCCCTTCTGCCGGTTGCAGGTGTGGCAACAGGCCACCAGGTTCTCCCAGGTGGACGTCCCACCTCGCGAGCGCGGTACGACGTGGTCGAGAGTCAACTCGCTCGATGGCAGCACTTCCCCACAATACTGGCAGGTGTTGCGGTCGCGCAGCAGGATGTTCTTGCGCGAGAGCGCGCGTGTCTGGTGCGGGATGCGACGGTACTCGAGCAGCCGAATCACCGAAGGCACGCGGATCGCCAGGCGGGCGGCGTGCAGAAAGTGTCCGTTTTCTTCCTCCGTCATAGCCACGCCCTTCAGCACCAGCACGATGGCCCGGCGCGCGGCGCAAACGTTGATCGGCTCGTAGGAGGCGTTCAATACCAGCACGGGCGCGTGCAAGGCGTGCCCGTTGCCTTCGCGATGCACCGCCGGAGCGGGCGCGTGGCCCCGCATCATCGAGCCGTTCATCGAGTTGTTCCACTTCCCTGACATACGATTCTTCCCGGTATCTATCCTGTTGCGGCCAGGGTCCGTTCGTCTTCGGCGAAGTCCCGAGGCAGATTTACGCCCTTCGCGTCCGCCTTCAGAGTACGCGCCGCCGTTGCGACATATATTTTGGATGCGCCTGCCCGGCGCAAAATACGGGCACATTCCGAGACCGTGGTTCCGGTGGTAAAAACATCATCGACCAGCAGAATTTCGCGGCCGGCTATTTCTGCCGCCTGGGCCACGGCGAACGAACCCCGGATGTTCTCGCGGCGCTGATGGCGCGTGAGCCCGGTTTGGGATTGGGTTTCTCGCCGCCGCTCCAGTATTCCGGGATGCAGCTCCATCCGGCCGCACCGTGCTCCCAGCTTGATCGCGTCCTGCCTGATGGCTGCACGGGCGACTAATTCGGACTGATTGAAGCCGCGTTGGCGCAGCTTCCGCGCGTGCAGCGGCACTGGAACCACCATCACAGGTCTCCGGGTCCAGCAGGAATCCAGCCCGCTGACAGCTTCCGCCAGCATGCGACCCAGGACCGCGGCAGCCGGCCGCACATGTTCATATTTCAGCAGGTGGATGAGTTCCCGCAGGCCACCGTCGTAACTGCCGTAGGCCACGGCTCGGGCAAACGGCGGTTCCATGCGCCGGCACAAACCACAGCAATTTTCCCCAGGGTCGCCACCGACCGCGTACGGACTCAACACCCGCTCTCCGCACCTGGAGCAAACGCCACCCGCAATAGGGCGGATATCGGACAGGCACGGCCGGCACACCGGCAGGCGGGAAATATTTACCAGGGGAGAACCGCAGAGACGACAGTCGGAGGGAAACAGAGTAGCGAAGAGACTTTCTGCAACACCGCTTAACGAAGCGACCAGCATGGACACCAGCGAACCGTTGCGCGTCAAGGGCTTGGTCCCGGTAGCCCGGATTGGGTCCTCGCTACTGCTGAAGACGAGCCTCCCGCGTTCGCCCGGTACGGCTAAGGACGCTGCGGGCAAACCTCTCCCAGTATAGCGGGCCGCAATGCCTCAAGCAACGCTCAGGCGGTCGCGCCTTGTGCCTTTTTGGTTTCCCGTCTTGGGAGCACCGGGAGGAATGACGATTGATAAGAACGGCGGAAACAATCGCCACAACGCACCGGACGAAGAAACATCACGGGCAGCAGGAACTTCTCGGTGAAATTCTTTGGACGGGAGCGGTAACCGTGAAAACCGCCACAATCCCGACACTCAAACAGTTTGGGGGACATAACTGTAGACCTCGGGAGGCCAGAGAAACAACGCCGGCCATCATACCAGAAGTGGCTACCAGCGCGGCATCTGAAGTGATCTCCAAATTGGCGACCCGGAACCGCCCTGCAGGCAGGGCCTCTGAGGCACTTGTAAAAGGGGTGGCTTGCATGTTAACGTGCGCCGTCTCATTTATCACCTAAGGGCTTTATTATCTAGGATCTTACTTTATTCGCAACCCAACCGTTCCTGGCACTTCCGAGGATTCGCCATCATGAGTACGGACAACCCGGTTCCCGGCAGCGAGACTGAAAAAAAATTCAAGCCCTACGTCCCCGAGGACAGGGAGATGCGCGAGTTCACCTGGCGCGCGATTCTGCTGGGACTGGCAATGACCATCGTGCTGGGCGCGGCCAACGCCTATCTCGGCCTGCGCGCGGGTATCACGATCGCGGCAACTTATCCGGCGGCAGTCATTGCGATGGCCGCGATGCGAGCGTGGAAGGGTTCGCTGCTGGAAGAAAACATCGCACGTACCGCGGGGTCGATCGGAGAAGGCATTGCGGCCGGCGCAATCTTTACCATTCCCGCTTTCCTGATTGCCAAGGCCTGGCCTTCATTTCGCCCGGCTGACGCCTACTGGAAGTCCACCGCGCTGATCATGGTCGGCAGCGTCCTCGGCGTGCTTTTCATTTCCCTGGTGCGAAGGGTGATGGTGGAAGATCCGGAATTGCCCTTTCCCGAGTCGGTGGCGGCATCGGAAATCCACAAGGCCGGACAGCGGGGCGCCGAAGCCGCGAAATATCTTTTCTGGAATATCGGCGTCGGCGGCCTGGTGTACATGCTCGGACGTTTCGGATTGTTTGCCGCCGACAGGGACTTTCACTTTGCCATCGGCACTCTGGGCCGCAGCCAGGTTCGTCTGGGCGGCGCAGGCAACACGGACGTCCTCGCGGCCGGAGGCGCAAGCATGTTCGCGGCGCCGAGCGTAAGCCCGGCATATCTGGGTGTCGGATACATCATCGGGCTTCGATTAGCGTCGCTGCAGTTCGCCGGCGGCGTGCTGGCCTGGGGCTTGATGGTTCCACTCCTGATATTTTTTCTGGGGCCGCAGATTAGGCCCTTGCTTCCCGCCGACACCCCCGCCAATTGGGCGACGATGTCACTGGCGGTATGGAGGTTCATCGTGCGCCCCATTGCCGTCGGCGGCATGCTGGTAGGGGCGGCCTATACGCTCTACAAGATGAGGGCCAGCCTCACCGCCGGGCTGGGCAAAGCATTCTCGGACCTGCGCCAGACCGCCGAGGAGCAATCCAAGCTCTCGCGCACCGAGCGCTATATGAGTTCGAAGGTGGTCTTCGGTCTTATCGCGCTGATGTTTGTCCTCATGTGCTTCCTCTACATCCGTATTTCGGGGCTGGTCTGGCCGGCAGTGCTGGCAGCGGTGGTAATGCTGATCGTCGGTTTCTTCTTTTCTACTGTTTCAGGAAGCCTGGTGGGAATGATCGGGTCGTCCAACAACCCTGTATCCGGGCTGACGCTTTCGACCCTGATCATCGCCGCCCTTTTGATGGTGTCGCTTGGCGTTTCGGGAATTTCCGGCGTCGCGGCAGTGTTGGGCGTGGCGGCCGTGGTTTGTGTTTCCGCATCGGTCGCCGGCGAACTGCTGCAAGATTTCAAAGTGGGATACATATTGGGTGGTACGCCGCGCACGATTCAGATCGCGGAACTGATCGCGGTCGTGGTGGCCAGCCTGGTGATGTACTGGCCTCTCATGCTGCTGCACGAAGCCAACATCCGAGCGGGGGGGATCGGATTCGGCGACCGCCAGCTTTCCGCGCCCCAGGCCGGGCTCATGGCAACCTTGGCGATTGGCATCGTGGGCGGAGATATGCCCTGGTCGTTGGTGGTGGTGGGCATTTTCTTCGGCATTGCCTTGATCATGATGCAGGTCAAGAGTCCGATGCTGGTAGCGGTCGGCATGTATCTGCCTTTTGAGACGACCTTCGCCATCTTCCTCGGTGGAGTCTTCCGCTCCCTCGGAGATTGGGTGGCCAAGCGCCGCGGATTCAACGGGGCTCAGAAGGCACGGGTAGAGAATGCCGGAGTGCTCACGGCATCGGGACTGATCGCAGGAGAAGCGGTGCTGGGACTGCTGTGGGCCGGATTGCAGTTCGCCCCCGAGTGGACCCGGACGCAGATCTTTTCCAATCCGTCTTATCTTGCCGGGATCGGAGTGATGGTAGCTCTGGCCGCGCTGATGATCTGGTTGCCGCTTTCCAGCGCCGGCGACCCGAACGAGCCGGCACCTCCAACCGCAATGATGTAAGAATATCCGTGTGCCGCGGGCGCCCTCGCCTGCGAGTGGCCGAGCTGTCCTTCGTGTTCCTTAGTGTCCTTCGTGGTTTACTGTTTTCGCATGTCCATCACCGAAAATATTGCGGATGTACGCCAGCGAATCACAGCCGCGGCCCGCCGCGCCGGACGGGATCCCAAAGAAATTACGCTAATGGGTGTGAGCAAGACCTTCGCTGTCGAGCACATCAGCGAGGCGTACACAGCGGGGCTTCGAATTTTCGGTGAGAACCGGGTGCAGGAATTTTCCGGCAAGGCAGCCTTGCTGGCCGACTTGCAAGAGACCGAATGGCACATGATCGGTCACCTGCAAACCAACAAGGCCGCGGCCGCGGCTGAATTGTTCACCACTGTCGATTCACTCGATTCCCTGAAGCTGGCTGAGAAACTGAATGCATCCGCGGAAAAGCTGGGCAAGAAACTGGGAGTGCTGATCGAAATCAATGTCGGCGGCGAGACCGCCAAGAGCGGCCTGGCCCCGAACTCCGCCGAACTGGAAAGCCTCCTGATGGCTGCTCCGAAACTCGAGTGCCTGGATTTCCGCGGCCTGATGACCATTCCTCCTTTTACCGAAGACACGCAGGAAGCGCGTCCCTATTTTCGCCGGCTGCGCGCTCTGCGCGACCAGATCGCTGCGCGACGCCTGCCTGGTATTCACATGGACACGCTATCCATGGGCATGTCGCATGATCTCGAAGTCGCGATTGAGGAAGGTTCAACTTGCGTACGGGCGGGCACGGCAGTATTCGGACAAAGGAAAAGATGATAACCACGGAGGACACGGAGAAGCACAGAGGTTAGAACTTCCGGATTTCCTCCGTGTTCTCGGTGTCCTCCGCGGTAGATCGGTTTGGAATTTCTGGCGACCTTTTGAAGATGCCCCGTTTCTCCTTTACCATAACGTCCGGCCTGAGCCATCGAAGGAAAGTGATTCGAGTAAGCGGAATTTCAGCCGGCGAAGTTCGGAAGCGATTCGAGATTAGACGTGCACTGGCGTTTCGACACTAGGGAGCCCCGTTGAACCTTGCTGAGCGCCTCCGTGAAATTCGCACCGGTTTCGAGCGCCCGTTCTGGGTCGCCAACATTACCGAGATTTTCGAGCGCCTTTCCTACTACGGAGCGTTTGCTTCCCTAGCGCTGTACCTGCAGGAGAAACTGAATTTCTCCACCCAGCAAACCGGAACACTGACTGGCATATTCGGAGGCATGGTCTGGTTTCTGGCCATTTTCGGCGGGGCAGCCGCCGACAGGATGGGGTTCCGCCGTGCACTTTCGATCGCATACCTCATCCTGGCGACCGCATATTTTCTGATCGGCTCCATCGGCGCATCCTGGCTGGCGCCAGTGCGGAATGCGGTTCCGATCGGACTGTTCGTGGGTTTCATCCTGGTCCTTCCGGCGCTGGGCATCTCGCTGGTGAAACCCTGCGTAGTTGGGACTACGGCCCGCGCCTCCAAGGAGAACGTTCGCTCGATTGGCTATTCGATTTACTACACCATGGTCAACATTGGCGGAGCTGCCGGCCCCTTACTCGCTTCCTGGGCCCACCGCCACCTCGGCGTCGAGAATGTTTACCGCCTGGCCGCGCTTAGCGTCTTGGCCATGTTTTTTGTGGTCTTGTTTTTCTTTCGGGAACCGCGCCAGGCCGGCGACGCGCCTCCGCCCTCGATCGCGACCGTGGCGCGGAACTTCTGCGTGGTCGTGGGCAACTACCGGCTGGTTTTGCCGGTGCTTGGAGTCGCCCTGATACTTCGCATCATTACGTTTTTGTATCCCGTCAACACACCCTGGTGGATTTGGCTCGGGCTTCTGGTGCTCGTGCTTGCCGGCATCAGCCGCTTCATGTGGTTCCTGGTGCTATTCACCGGCTACTGGGTTGTGTTCTGGCAGCAGTACATCAGCCTGCCCGGCTACATCCATGCGCACATCAACGCCAACGCGGATGTTGAATTCATTCTCGTGACCGACGGTCTTACGGTGATCTGCCTGACACTGCTGGTGAATTACTTGACCCGCAAGATTCCGGCTTTTCAAGCCATCATCCTCGGCACGCTGATAACGTCTGTTTCATGGCTGATCCTCGCCTTTCGACCGACGGTCTGGGGTGCGGTTCTCTCGCTGTTCGTTCTTGCCCTGGGAGAGATCATCCAGCAACCGCGCTATTACGAGTACATCTCACGCCTGGCGCCGCCCGGCCAGCAGGGGACGTACATGGGTTTCGCGTTTCTGCCTATCGGAATCGGGTCTCTGATTGGCGGCTGGTTCGGAGGAACCCTGGCCCACCACTTCGGAGAAGTTACCCATCAACCCGAACGGATGTGGTGGGCGGTCACGGCGGTGGGTATCGCCACGGTCTGTGTGCTGTGGATTTACGACCAGATCCTAAGACGCTCGACGGCTTAACCACGAAAGGCACAGAGTACACCGAGGAAGGCTGACTGTTAAGGTTTCCTCCATGGACCCTGCGCCCTTCGTGGTCAAGGCGTCCCACCAGATTCGCTCAAAACGCTTCGGTTGTTTAGAATAGTTGTTTGCTCATGGACCTTCCCGCCATACAGGCCGCGTTGCGCGAGCGAAACATTGACGCCTGGCTTTTCTATGATCACCATCATCGCGATCCCATCGCGTACCGCGTACTGGGATTGCCCGCCGGTCAAATGGTCACGCGGCGCTGGTTCTACCTGATTCCTGCCAGCGGCGACCCGGTGAAACTGGTGCACAAGATCGAACCCGGCCATCTCGACTCGCTGCCCGGGAGCAAACGCCAGTATTCGGGCTGGCAGGAATTGTTCGAGCAGATAAAACTTTTACTGGCCAACTATCGCGATATCGCGATGCAGTATTCGCCTAACAACCTGGTATTCACAATTTCGCTGGTGGACGCGGGAACCGTCGATTTGATCCGCGGACTGGGCAAAAACGTGGTCAGCTCCTGCGACTTGGTGGCGCAGTTTGAAGCAACTCTGACCGAGGAGCAGATCAACTCTCACTTCGCGGCGCGTGATGCCATTGACGCCATCACGGCGTCGGCTTTCCAGGAGATCGGGCGGCGGGTGCGCAACGGCGGGACCCACGAATACGAAATCCAGCAGTGGTTTCTGGAAGCCTTCCGGCGCGAGAACCTGGTGGCTGACGACCCGCCGCTGGTCGCGGTCAATGCCAATAGCGGCGATCCGCACTACGCGCTGCTTCCGGAGACTTCAAAACCCATTCGTGAAGGGGATTTCGTCCTGCTCGACGTATGGGCCAAAAAGAACACGCCCGGGGCCGTATACTACGACATTACGTGGACGGGATTTGTAGGCAAGTCTCCCTCTGATCGCATGCGGGAAATATTCAGCATTGTTCGCCAGGCGCGTGATGTGGGAGTGAAGACGGTGCTCGAAGGCGTCAGCGCGGGAAAGGCCCTCGCCGGATGGGAAGTCGATCATGCCGTGCGCGGCTACATCCGGAACGCGGGCTTCGAGAAGTACTTCATCCATCGCACCGGACACTCGATCGGCACCGAAGTTCATGCTAACGGTGCGAACATGGATGACCTCGAAATTCACGACGAGCGCCGCATTCTGCCCAATTCGTGCTTCTCGATCGAGCCCGGCATTTATTTGCCGGAATTCGGGGTGCGCAGCGAAGTAAACATGCTGATCAGGCCCGACGCAGCCCAGGTAACAGGTAAAATCCAAAGTGAACTCGTAATCATTTGAATGGCAAATTCAGCGAAGAACACTCCGACAGAAGCGCAGAAGGCAGCGGCAGCGAGCACTGCCCGTATGTCAGTCATCGCTCCAGCAATCGCCTGGTTCATTCCGGGAGCGGGCCACTTGATCCAGAAGCGATGGGTGCGCGGAGCCTTGATCATGGCCTCGATCTCCATCATGTTCGTGCTCGGTTTGCTGATGCAGGGACGCGTGTACCATCCCAATGGCGGCGACATTCTGGACATGCTCGGATTCGTCGGCGACGTAGGCGCGGGCAGCCTCTACATTGTGACCCGCATGCAGGGTTGGGGACACGGCGCCATTGCTCACGCCACTGCCGATTACGGCACCAAGTTTCTGATCGTCGCCGGACTGCTGAATTTCATCTGCGCGGCCGACGCCTATCACATCGCCATCGGGAAGAAGCCGTGACTGGAAAAACTGAATGACCCTGGAACTCTCCCATTTCACCGCCGCCGTGCTGTTCTCGGTTTTCGCCTCGGTAGTTTTCGGTATCACCCAGCGCAACAACGCCCGCGACCAGATCCGCTACGGCTTATATTGCTTCGTCCTGTTCGTCGGCGGAGTATTCGTCGCGGGATGGGTGATGTGGCTGCTGCGACACTAGAGGCGGACTTCGGACTTCAGACCTTGGACTTCAGACCTCAGACCTCGGACTTCGAGGCTTGGTATGCTTTTGCTATCGGTCAGGTCGCCTGAAACAAACGAACCTCTTGAAGCAGCGTCGCGGAACGCACTGCGGTCGGTCGGTGGGCGCACGTAACGGACGACCGAAGCCCGAGGTCTGAAGCCCGAGGTCTGAAGTCCGAGGTCCGAGGTCCGACGCCTGACGTCCGGTTCACCCCTCCCACACGAACGCGTCGAACACGCGCTTGATCTCAAATCCCAGTCGCTGATAGAGCGTGACTGCGCGGGCATTGGCTTCGGTCACTGTGAGCGACAGCATGGAGAAGTTGCGCTGGCGCAGGTTTCCGGCGGTGGCTGCGATCAGCAACTCGCCCAGACCGTGCGAGCGGTAATCCGGGAGCACGCACACCTGGGTAACGTGTCCCACATCCTGACGCACCCGGGAGCACAGAATAACTCCGGCCAGGCTACGCGCCCGCTTGTGCACCGCCACAAACGATCCCTCGGGATCAAAGGTGCCGCATCCCGGAAAACGCACGATGTTGTTCAGGAAGCGCAGCGACCCGCTCAGGGTGCGATATTGATCGTTGATTTCCGAGTCCACATGACCGCGATAAGCGCTGGTAATCAAGGCCGCGGCCGGTTGATAATCGTGCTCTGCCCAGCGCCTGATTTCGATCTCAGGCTCCAGTGGCGGTGGCGGCTTGGGGGTGGCGTCCAGCGGGAACACCATGAAAAGCCGCGGGTGCCGCTGAAAACCCTGCTCCACAAAGGGTCGCGCCACCACACCGGCCTCATGCACCAGTAGTTGCGCTTCCACCCGATGGATTCCTGGTGACTGTTGCAGGGTTTCAATCACATGCAGCAGCAGTCGCGATTCCACCTCATGCGGATCGGGCAGGCGTCCCCCATCGGCCACGAACAGATCGCCTATTACGCCCTTGCTGCCTTCGTAAACGAAAAATGCGTAGCCGATGATGCGGCCGCGCTCGACCGCGGCATAACCGGGCAGGATTTTGGCGTCCACGTACCGCAGGATCATTTCCGCCGAACCGCTGTAGTCCCAGGAGAGCAGGCGCGACCATTCCCGGACCTCGTCCTCCAGCAGAGGACGCAGATCGACAGAGGAAAAATGTCTGAGGTCGAGAATCTCCACCTGGAGGCTCCTGGAGGGTTCCGGCTTGCTAAGCGCGCTCATGGCGGGCTGCGAACAGCGAGTGTAGTGCTTCGTCCCGCAGCTAGGCAAACGGGGGGACAAGGTTGGGTAACAGGGGACAGCTTCTGGCTCCTAGCTTCTAGCTGTTCTGTACTGGGCCGTTGGTTACGCTTTTAAGATGCGCGGCACAGGAAAGAGCTCAGGTAGTCTCCCTGGACCAACGGTGAGCAAACTAAGCTGAATTTTCCACAAAGTGTCAGGCCAGAAGCCAGAGGCTAGAAGCTAGAAGCTAGAAGCCCTTCGCCGCCACCCAGTAATAATCCATGCCCTGCGCCGCAAAGCTTCCCAGATAGGTGACGCGCCTGCCGGGAGTCCACTTGGCGATGTTTTTCTGCCAGGCTGCTGGAGTGATCAGCAGATGTTCGCCGGCGGGAACGTTTCCGGCTTCGTAACGGGCAATGGTCTGATTACGGTAGAAATGGAGACCATATTCGGTCTCGCGCGAAAGCCGAAGAATCGCCAGGGGAAGCGACCGGTTGTCCACACGGCTGATCTCGAGCGCGATCGGACGCGCAGAGAGCGTGGCATCCAGGGAGGGGGCGCCCAGCCGCAAGACCGCAGCCACCGCCAACACTACGGGAACCAGAGTGACAAAGCGCAGCATGCGAAGGCCCGGCGGGCGGCGCAGCGTAAGTGCGATTCCGATCGCCAGCACCACCGCAATTCCCGCCGAGATCGCAGCCGCCCGGCCCCAGGGCAGACGGCGCTGAAATACAAGGTACTGCATCATCAGGGCCGCCATGGCCGGCAGCGCGGCGACCAGGGAATGAAAGATAATCAGCAGCAGGCGCGGCGGATCTTCGTCGATCACGTGGCGGCGGACGTATTCCGCCAGCAACAGCGTGCCAGCTGGAAGGGCCGGCACAATGTAGCCCGGCAATTTGGATGCGGAAAAGGAAAAGAATGCCACCGGAACGACCAGCCAGATCAAAAGAAACGCCGGCAATGCATCTTCTGAATGGAACAACTCCCTTTTTTCAATCCACCAGGCGCGAATTGTTTCCACGGCGGCCGCGGCGATAAACATAGTCCAGGGCACAAGCCCGAGCAAAGCAACCGGGAGGTAGTACCAGAAGGGCTGAGTGTGGTGATAGAGGTCTTTTCCAAATCGCGCGAGATTGTGCTCGAGAATGAAGACCCGAAAGAATTCCGGGTTTCTCAACTGCACCGCCACGTACCACGGAAGGGCGGTCACAACGAAGAGCAGGATTCCCGGTACCCAGCAGGTCCGTGCCAGGAGGCGATAGTCGCCCTTGGCAGCGGCGAAGATCATTATGATCACCACTGCCAGGAAGGGCGCCACCGGTCCCTTGGCCAGCATGGCCAGCCCCAGAAAGATGTAAGAGAGGGCCAGGTAGCGCTTGCTGGCGCTTTCATACCACGCATACCAGGCCAGCATGGCGATGCTGAAAGTGGCGGCCAGCGGCATGTCGGTCGAGGCCGCGCGGGCGAAGCCGATGACACCGCTGGCGGAAGCCGCCATGAGCGCGCCGTCCAGTTGAAAACCCGGGCGAAAGCGGCGCAGGAAAAGATAAACGGCGACGACCATCAGTGTGGCGTCGAACGCTGAAGCAAGACGCGCAGCCCAGTCGCTGACTCCGAAAACACCGTAAGCCAGCATGGTCTGCCAGTAGTAGAGAGCGGGCTTTTCCAGCCAGGGCTTGCCGCCCAGCGTGGGCGTAATCCAGTCATGACGGGCAAGCATCTCGCGGGCCACCTGCGCGTAACGTGGCTCATCGGCCCCGAGCAGACCAAAATAAGCAAGACCGAAGAAAAACAGGAAGCCGCAAAAGCCGGCGAGCAGAAGCCAGTCCATGAGCGACCGCTGACCCGCCACGGAGGTGGATATATGCGATGTCGGGTTGGCTGGGGACGCAGTCACAAATCCAAATCCTACAATCTACAATCTGAAATCTAGAATCTGTAATCTATCGTCTGAAAATCAGGATGAGATTTATTGTATGGAAGCGCGGAGCTGCAATTCAGCGAGAATTCGCGCGGTCGCAGCAGACAGAGGTCCATCGAGGGCGCACCCGCTGGCGCACTGGTGTCCGCCGCCGCCCAGACGTTCTGCGATTGCGGCCACGTTCACCTTCCCTTTGCTGCGCAGACTGATGCGGAAGCGGCCGTCGGGGAGCTCGCGAAAAAACAACGCCACCTCCACACCCTGCATTGAAAGAGCATAATTCACCAGCCCTTCGCAATCTTCTTCCCTGGCATGACAGCGCTGCATCTGTTCCTGGCTCACGGAAATCCACGCCAGCGCCCCTTCCCGGTGCAGGTTGGAGAGGGCGGCGCCCAGCAGCCGCATTTTTGCGGTGGAGTGTCCAAAATAAATATTGCGGGCGCAATGGGCGGGATCCGCGCCCGCCAGCACCAACTCCCGCGCCAGTTCGAAAGTGTGTTCGTTTGTCCCCTCGAACATGAACGATCCGGTATCAGTGAGAACTGCGGTATAGAGACAGGTCGCAATCTCGGGGGAAATCTTCACTCCCGCTTCGCGCGCCAAGCGATAGACCATCTCCGCCGTGGCCACCGCCCTGGGATCAATCCAGTTCACCTGGGCGAAAGGACGGCCGCTCTGGTGGTGGTCGATGTTGATCAGAAACTTGTTTTCCAGTCCATGCAGGCGAGTGCGCAGGATACTGTCACACTCCAGGATGATGGCTGCGTCGTAGTCGCCGTTAACGCTCTCCGCCTGGATAACTTCACGGGCGTAGGGCAGCGGCTGGTAAATGCGAGGCACACCATCGCGCAGGACGATATCGGCCTGTTTGCCCATCGCCAGCAGGATCTGACGGCAGGCCAGCGCCGAACCGATGGCATCGCCATCCGGCCGCGCGTGCGAGGTGAGCACGAACCGGTTGCGCTGCTCGATGTGCTTGAGAACTTCGTTCAGCATAAGACAGTCGTCGGTCGTCAGTCTTCAGTCGTCAACAGTCAGTCAGGCGTTGGATTCGCTAACGACCGACGACCGACGACTGAAGACTGCCGCGCTTATTTCTTCCTCTTTTTCGTCCGGCCCAGCAATTCATCGATTCGAGCGCCGTACTGGTCGGATCGGTCGAGGTGAAAATAGAGTTCCGGGGGACGGCGAAGGCGCAGGTTTTCCGCCACTTCGCGGCGGATGAATCCGACCGCCGCTGTCAATCCCTCCAAAGAACGGTCGGCTTCTGCCTCATCACCTTCGAGCGTGACGTACACCTGCGCCGAACGCGAATCCTCGGCCAATACCACGCTGGTCACCGCGACCAGGCCAATGCGCGGATCTCCCAGTTCGCCCTCCACAATGGTTTCGATCTCCTCCCGCAGGGCCTCTCCCAGGCGCTCCCGATGGTACTTCGCGCCACGCTTCTCCACACTCACCTCTTGAGTAAAACGAATGAGAATATCAGAAAAACCGCCCCAGCGGGATGGCCCGGATTTCGTAGCGCCGTCGTCCCGCCGGCTGTCCGGTGGGCGTCCCCGCCCGCCGCTCAAACGGGAGCACTGCACCGCCGCCAAGTTTGCTTCGCTTCATACCTGAGGCGGCGAGACGCCGCCTCGACAGCCGGCGGGACGCCGGCGCTACAGGAATTCCACGAATGAATCCTCAACGTCGGCGCCGGCGTTGTTGGCGATGCGTGTGGCCTGGCGCTCCACATTCTTCATCAGTCCGTCGAGGTAGTCGCGCGAGTCCGAAATGCCGACCACGCCAACCGTCGCCCGGTTCCACAATCCGCTGGCATCCAGTTCAGCCACGGCCACGTTGAAGTGCGCACGCAAGCGGTCTTTCAGGCTGCGAACCACCTGCCGCTTGTCTTTGAGGGAGTGGGCTGCTTCGATGTGCAGTTCGAGGGTAAGAAAGGCGATCAAGGCAGTTACCGGTTTCTGGTTTCCAGTTTCCGGTGAGAAACCAGAAACCGGAAACTGGAAACCGTTCTTAAGCGATGGCTTCCGCCGCGACTTTCTCGGTCACGAAGGCTTCGATCACGTCACCGGCTTTGATATCGCCGTAGTTAGAGATCGAGATGCCGCACTCCATGCCGTTGCGTACCTCGCTGGCGTCGTCCTTGAAGCGGCGCAGCGAGCCGATCTTGCCAGTGAACACGACATTGTTGTCGCGCAGCAGGCGCACTTCCGAATCGCGCTTGATCAGGCCGTCGGAGACGGAACATCCGGCAATGGTGCCCACCTTGGGGATGCGGAAGGTTTCCTTGACCAGGGCGCGGCCCTGATAGGTTTCCTTGATGGTGGGCTCGAGCAGCCCGGTCATGGCGCGCTTGATTTCGTCCTGTAACTCGTAAATGATCGAGTGCAGCCGGATGTCCACCTTCTCCTGCTCCGCCAGTTCCTGCGCCTTACGTTCCGGACGCACATTGAAGCCGATGATGATGGCGTTCGACGCCGAAGCCAGCAGCACGTCGGACTCGGTAATGGCGCCCACACCCGAGCGCAGCACCTTCAGCCGAACCTTGTCGTTTGACAGCTTGGTAAGCAGGTCGGTCAGCACTTCGACTGACCCACCGACGTCCGCTTTAAGGATGATGTTCAGTTCCTTGGTGCCTGCGGTCTTCAGCTGCTCCGCCAGGCCTTCAAGCGAAACGCGGGAACTCTTGGCCAGCGTAGCTTCGCGAGCTTTCTGTTCGCGATATTCGGAAACGCCGCGGGCCTTGTCGCGGTCCGCGACCACTACGAATTGGTCGCCCGCCTGGGGCAGGCCTTCCATGCCGAGGATTTCGACCGGCGTGGAGGGCGGCGCGGACTCAAGCTGGTTGCCGCGATCGTCGAACATGGCGCGGACTTTGCCGTACACATTGCCCACCACGAAGTTGTCGCTGTTGCGCAAAGTTCCGTTCTGCACCAGCAGCGTGGCCACTGGCCCGCGCCCGCGATCCAGTTTGGCTTCGAGAACCACGCCGGTTGCAGGACGATCAGGCGTCGCTTTCAACTCTTGCAGGTCCGCGACGAGGCAGATCATTTCCATCAGCAGGTTCAGATTGGTTTTCTGTTTGGCCGAGACATCCACGAATACCGTGGTCCCGCCCCAGTCTTCCGGCATCAGGCCGCGGTCCGCCAGCTGCTTTTTGACTCGATCCGGTAAAGCATCGGGCTTGTCGATTTTATTGACGGCGACGATGATGGGCACTTCCGCGGCGTGAGCGTGGTCAATAGCCTCGAGGGTCTGCGGCATCACGCCATCATCGGCGGCCACCACCAGCACGACAATATCCGTGGCTTTGGCTCCGCGCGCCCGCATTCGGGTAAACGCTTCGTGGCCGGGCGTGTCGAGGAATACGATCTGGCGGCCATAAGCCGGGGAGTTCTTGTCCCCGATGGTTACTTTGTACGCGCCAATGTGTTGGGTGATGCCACCCGCCTCGCCCCCGGCGACGTTGGTCAAGCGAATGGAATCGAGCAGCGTAGTCTTGCCATGGTCCACGTGGCCCATGATGGTGACCACCGGCGGACGCGTAACGCCTTCCGTGGGCGCGCCTTCCTCGCCCGTGGCGGATTCTGACACTTCCTTGGCAGCCTGTTCTTCAAAGGTGATGACGTTGGTGTCCGCTCCGAAGAAGCGCGCCATCTCACTGGCCAGTTCGGTGTCGAGCGTCTGATTGATGGTGGCGAAAACGCCTCGGAGCAGCAGCCGCGCAATCAGGTCCTTGGCGCGAAGTCCAAGCTTCTCGGCCAGATCTTTGACGCTGATGCCCTCGGTGATGGTGATGCTGCGCGTGATCGGTTGCGGCTCGTTCGAGAGCGACAGCCGCGGCGGCGGCGTGTAGCCCTTCATCGGGCCTTCCTTCACCCCGCGTGGCACATAGCGCTGTCCAGGACGGCGTGACGGCGCGCCTGGCCTGCTGCCCGGCCTGGGCGTCGGCCCGCCAGAGGGCACGGCCCCCGGCCCCACTCCCAAAGGTCTTGATCCCGTGGGCGACTGCCTTGTGGGATGCATGGGCCGGCGCTCGCCTGGACGCAGCGGCGGACGATTGGTAGGCGCGCCCGGTCGCGGGCGCTGGAAAATCGGCTGTCCTGGCACCGGACGCCCTGGCGCCGGACGCATGGTGGCTCCCGTGGAGGTTCCGGCGGCGCCTGCAGGCGCGGCTGGCCTCAACGGGGCCTTATAGACGGGACGCGGCCCAGTCTGCGGAACGATCATGCGCGGCGGCGGAGCTGCCGACTGCACCGGTGCGCTCGGGGCGACTGGCCGGGACGCCATGGCCGGCGGTTGTGCCGGTGGCGTCGCGGGCCGCGGCGGAGTCACCGCTGGGCTGCTGGCCGAAAGTGGCGGAGCCGCCGGTGGAACTGCCGGTCGAGGCGCAAGTGGAGCCGCAGGCGCAACCGATTGCGGAGGAGCCGGTGCTGGAGCTGTAAAGCTGGGCCGCGGGGTCGAAGTCGGCACCACAAACTTGGGCGGCGCCACCGCCGGAGGAGCGGGTGTTCGAGGGGCGGGGGCCGGAGTGGTCGCCGCTGGCGGAGCAGCCTGGATCGCAGGTCTTGCGGGCGGTGGCGCTGCCGGCGGAGCTTCCACGGTCGAGGACGGCTGTTGCTTGCTGATGATGGCCTTTAAGGCGTCGCCGGGCTTGGAGATGTGGGAGAGGTCGATCTTGGTCTTGATTTCGTCGGCGTCGGCGCGAGTCGGCCGGGAAGACCGGCTGGAGGTCTGCGCTGCGCTGCTGGCGCGGAGGCGGGCTCGGACTTTTTCCGCTTCATGGTCTTCGAGAGAACTGGAATGGCTCTTCTTCTCGGTGACTCCAATTTCCGGAAGTACATCGAGAATAGATTTACTTTTGACTTCCAACTCCCTTGCCAGATCGTTGATTCGAATCTTGCTCATCCGCCCTTTCGCCCTCCGGACTGTTCCGCTAAGTCTTCATATCAACCTCACGGCTTCAGTTTTCAGGTTCGCGCAACCACTTGCGTCAGCGCGCGAGACTCGCACTTACTGCTTCTCCTCGGAAGGAGCAGGCTCCTCCTCGGATTCAGCAGCTACTTCCTGCCCACTATTTTCTTCGACGGCGGCGTCCGGTGATTCAGCGCTTTCGACCGCCGTCTCCGGCGCCGCTTCCACCTCGGCGGTGATGTCATCAGCGCCCGCGGCCGACTCTTCCGCTACCGGCTCCGCGCCCACTTCACCTTCCACCGCGGCAGCACCGCTTTCCGCCGCTTCCAGACTGGAGAAATAATTATTGACCGCCAGGCTGATTTTTTCCACCGTCTTGGGACCGATACCCTCGATGGCCTCTAGCTGCTCAGGAGTCATGTCCGCCAGGGCTTCCACCGTGGTCACACCGGCGGCGCCCAGCTTCTCCACCAGCCCCTCACCCAGCCCGGGCACATTCTCCAGCGGGGTGGAAGCGTTACCCACCAGCGCCGACATCTGCAACTCCACTTCCTGCCGCTTCTCTTCCTCGCTCTTGATGTCAATTTTCCAGCCCAGCAACTTGGCCGCCAGCCGGACGTTTTGTCCCTTCTTGCCGATGGCGAGCGAAAGCTGGCTGTCATCCACCACAACTTCAAGATGCTTGTCCGCGGAATCGACCACGGTCACGCGGCTCACCTTGGCGGGCTGCAAGGCTTTCTCGGCGAAAGTCACTGCATCTTCGTGATACTCGATGATGTCAATCTTTTCGCCACGCAATTCACGGATGATGGATTGCACCCGCATGCCCTTCATGCCGACGCAGGCGCCCACCGCGTCCACGTCTTTGTCTTTCGACATGACCGCGATCTTGGTGCGCTCTCCGGCCTCGCGCGCAATGGCCCGGATCACAACCGTACCATCGTAAATCTCGGGAACCTCGGTCTGGAACAGGTGCTGCACCAGTTCCGGCGCCGCCCGGGAAACCACCACCGCCGGACCCTTCGAGGCCCGTTCCACACGGGCAATCACAACCCGCACCCGCTCGCCCATGGCAAACGATTCCAGTCGCGACTGCTCTTTGCGCGGCATGCGGGCTTCGGCCTTGCCGATATCGAAGATCACATCCGGACCTTCGATTCGTTTTACGGTGGCATTCACAATTTCGCCCACGCGGCCGATGTACTCGTTGTACACAGTGTCGCGCTCAGCTTCGCGCACCTTCTGAAAAATGACCTGCTTGGCCAGCTGCGCCGCGATGCGTCCCAGAATGCCTTCAGTCTGCTTGTTGATCTGAAGCTCGCCGCCCAGTTCGACGTTGGGATTGATCTTGCGGGCATCGTCCAGCGTGACCTGCAGGACGGGGTCTTCAACCTGTTCGGGAGTCTCAACAATCGTCTTGACCGCAAAAGCCCGGATCTTGCCCGTTTCCTTGTCCAGTTCGGCGCGCAGGTTCTCCTGCGTCTTGTAATACTTGCGCGTAGCGACAACAATGGCATCTTCCACCGCACTCACGACAATCTGCGGATCAATGCCTTTTTCCCGGCTCAGCGCGTCAATCGTGTTATAGAGCTCACTTGCCATATATGAACCGACCTCGGAACCGGCCCTCGGACTCCTGACCTCAGACCATCCTGCAGCGCGGATGCCTTGACGGTGCCGACGTCTGAGGTCTGACGCCCGACGCCGCTTCTAGATTTCAGGTACCAGGTTCGCCTTCTCGACGTTTTTCAAGTCGATTTCAAGCTTGGGTGCAACCCCTTCTTCCGGGCGGCGCTTTTTTCTGGCGGCGTTCAGGTCCAGCGTCAAACGTCCGTGCGCAAAACTTTCCAGCCTGCCCTCAAAGTGGCGGTTGCCGTTGACCGGTTGCTGCGTAGTCAACTTGATCCGGCTCCCGGTGAAACGCTCGTAATCAGAGGGACGAATTAATTTCCTGTCCAGTCCGGGCGAAGAAACTTCCAAGGTGTACGACCCGGAGATCGCGTCCTCAACATCCAGTATCGTGCCCACTTCCCGGCTGACCGTGGCACAGTCCTCGTGCGTCACCCCGGCCAGCTTGTCAATCACGATGCGCAGCATGCGCGCCTTACCCCCGCCGCGCAGCTCGACTTCTACAACCTCGAGCCCGCTGGAAGCAGCCACCCGCTCCGCAATTTCCCGGACCTTGTCAATCTCAAGTGCCATGAATCCAATAGTTTACGGCCAATTTTTTGCTTCCAAAATGGGCCTAAACTAAAAAGTGGGCTTGCGCCCACTGGTGTGTCTCGCCACGTGCTGGTAACACTACACAACAGTTCCAGATACGAATATACGCCGCAGGGACCTAAAAGACAAACCCCGGAGGCGATCTTTGCGGCGCTGCCGTGCTCATTTTCACTGGGTCCGCAATGAACGTGCCCGCCAGCGAATCGTCGTGCGGAGATTGCGAAGAATCTGACGTAGAGCATATCTGCAGTTGGCCAGAATTGAGTAGTGGGTCAGTCTGGAAACCATGAACCACGAAGGTACGCGAAGCAACCCCTGGAAAACAAAGCCTTCGTGATACTTCGTGTCCTTCGTGGTTTTTGCACTTGCCGTGTCATATACCAACTACCCGGAATCGTGTGGGACGCGCGAGAGGTCCTTCGAGACACAGAGCCCCTCGGAATGACTCCGGGTTAGGGGTATTCCTATCGACTACGCCGGCGATTTGCCTGAACCACAAACCGTCTCTAAAATGGGAAGCTATCCTTCACGTCCGAGAAAACTTATGATTCATTTTCCTGTCCCTGAGGCGCTCACCTTCGACGACGTGTTGCTGCTGCCGGCGCGTTCCGACGTCGTACCCGCGTTGGCCAACACCCAGACCCAACTGACGCGCAATATCCGGCTGAACATTCCCATCGTCAGCGCCGCCATGGACACGGTCACGGAATCGCACATGGCGATCGCGCTCGCCCAGCAGGGCGGCATCGGGATCATTCATCGCAACCTGACACCCGAGCAACAGGCCAACGAGGTGGACAAGGTGAAGCGCTCGGAGAGCGGCATGATCGTGGACCCGGTCACCATGTCGCCCGATGCCAAAGTTTCCGACGCCCTCGAAATGATGCGCAAGTACAAAATTTCCGGCGTGCCCATCACCAAGAACGGGAAACTGGTAGGCATCCTGACCAACCGCGACCTGCGCTTTGAGACCCGCTTCGACATTCCCATCAGCAAGGTAATGACCAAGGAAAATCTGATCACCGTCCCGGTCGGGACCACCCTCGAAGACGCGGAGAACATCCTGCACGAACACCGGGTGGAAAAACTGCTGGTGGTCGATGATAGCTACAACCTCAAAGGCCTGATCACGGTCAAAGACATTCAGAAGAAGCTGAAATATCCCAATGCGGCCAAGGACTCGCAAGGCCGGCTGCGCGTGGGAGCGGCCATCGGCGCTACCGGCGACTTCCTCGAGCGCGCCCAGGAAATGGTGAAGTGCAAAGTCGATCTGCTGGCCATCGACAGCGCCCATGGACATTCCACGCGCGTGCTCGAGGCCATCAAAATGGTGAAGTCGAAGCTGCCCGAAGTGGACCTGATCGCAGGCAATGTCGGCACCTTCGACGGAGCCTGCGAACTGGCCCGGGCGGGCGCCGATGCCATCAAAGTCGGTATTGGCCCGGGATCGATCTGCACCACGCGGGTCGTCACCGGGGCAGGAATGCCGCAGATTACCGCCATCGCCGAAGCTTACCGCGCCACCAAGGATGCCGGGGTCCCGGTGGTTGCCGATGGCGGAATCAAATACTCGGGCGATATTACGAAGGCCCTGGCCGCGGGCGCCTCCGGAGTCATGATCGGATCGCTGTTTGCCGGGACCGATGAGAGTCCGGGTGAACTGATTCTTTATCAAGGCAGATCGTTCAAATCCTATCGCGGCATGGGCTCGCTGGGAGCGATGGCCTCGGGTTCGAGCGAGCGCTACTTCCAGAACATCGATGGAGACGCTTCCACCGCCATGTCGGGCGGCGCCGACGATGCCAATCGCCTGGGAAAACTGGTTCCCGAGGGAATTGAAGGGCGCGTTCCCTATCGTGGTTCAGTCGCCATGATCGTTCACCAGATGGTGGGCGGATTGAAATCCGGCATGGGTTATTGCGGTTGCGCAACCATTCCGGAGCTGTTGCAAAAGACGCGATTTGTGCGCATCAGCGGGGCCGGCCTGCGCGAGAGTCACGTGCACGATGTCATGATCACCCGCGAGGCGCCGAATTATGCCGTGGAATAGGGGCCGGGAAAGCCGCGCTTGAATCCTGCGCAAAAGCATCTGCTGAAGACATGGATCGCGGCAATTCTGTGGCTGGGCATCATCGTGACCGAGTCCACAAATCTTGCCTCGGCCGATAACACGGGTCGGATCCTTTACCCGCTCCTGCACTTCCTGTTTGGCGTGAACGCCGCGCATTTCTCCACCTGGCACGCCGTCATCCGCAAAAGCGGCCACTTCGTAGGCTACTTCACGCTGAGCTGGCTGCTCTTCCGCGCCTGGCGGGACACTTTCCCACTCTCGGGCAGGAACTGGTCAATCGAGTGGGCAAGAATTTCCTTCTTCATGGCAGCCCTGGTGGCCTGCCTCGACGAGTGGCACCAGAGCTACCTGCCCAGCCGCACTGGAAGACTGCACGACGTCGCCCTGGACAGCAGCGCGGCGCTGATCGCGCAGGTCGTTCTGTTTCTCGTTCTTCGGAAACGCCGTCCAGAATCGCCGCCGCAGTTGAAGGTTTCCTGAGAGATCGACGTGTCCACGGGTCTTTGCGTCCTTGGCGGTTTAAGATTTTCGAATGATTAAGCCAAGGTCAACCCCTTGACCGCAAAGGACGCAAAGAAAAAGCACGGAGTTCGCAAAGAAAAACGAACGACTGAAGACCGACGACCGACGACTGAAGACTGTTCTAATACATTGAGTCGTATTTGGTTACGACCCACTCGCCGCCCTTATGCTCCAGCGTGACCGAAAACAGTTCCTTGTAGGTGCCCTTCTGGCCGGGAGTGTTGCGGCGCTTGCCGCGGTAGTGCAGGATGCGCAAGGGTGGAGTGTCTTCCCAGTCCGCAACTTCCCATGAAATCAGCGGATGTTGCGCCTCGGAGTCGCAAATGAAGGCGGCATACTTCTTGCGATAGTCCTTGAACCAGTCCGCCAGTTCTTCCTGGCAGTGTCCGTCACGCATGCTGCGGATGAACTGGGCCGCCTCGCGCTCGGAACTGCGGTCCCGCAGCGGGTTCAGCGAGATGGAGTTCGGTATCCCGGAGAGAGGATCGCGTCCTTCCGAGCGGCCCAGCACTGGTCCTTCACCATTCAGATGAATGAGGTAACCGAAGAAGATGACGAGCAGAAGAACGCCGGCTCCTGCCGCGATGCCGATTTGGTTGCGCGAAATCTCCATGGCCTCACATCAGTCTAACGTGAGGTCAGGCGAGGGCAAGATTACGGCGGATAGACTCCAGGGTACATGTACAACCGGGGCAGGGGAAAATCGAACGCGGGGCAGGCTATAGACCTGCCCCGCGGCCATGCAGCTCTTACTCTTTTTCGTTCTTTACCTTGTCTTCGCCTTCGGCGTGGTCGGCAGGATGCTCCACTCCCTGCTGCGCCTCGGCTTCATCCATCGCCCGTTTGGCTTCTTCGGCACGCTTGGAACGGACCGCCGCGCGTTTCTCGCGCTTTTCTTCCTGCAACTTCTCACTGCCCAGAAGTTCCACGAATGCGGTGTCGGCGCCGTCGCCTTTACGCCAGCCAGCACGAACGATGCGTAAGTATCCGCCTTCGCGGTCCCCAAAACGGGGAGCGACGGTGTCAAAAAGCTTGTCCACGGCAGCGCTGGTCATTAGATAGGCGAGGGCCTGACGGCGGGCTGACAGATCGCCGCGCTTGCCCAGCGTGATCATCTTCTCGACCAGCGGACGCATGGCCTTGGCCTTGGGCACGGTGGTTTCGATTCGTTCTTCGAGGATGAGCGAAGTCACCAGGTTCCGCAGCAACGAGCGGCGATGGCTGGTGTTTCGTCCCAGCTTCCATCCAGCTACTTTGTGACGCATGGCGATTCCTTCAGTTTCTGGTTTCTGGTTTCTGGTTTCCAGTCTCTGGTTTCACGCTCCCCGAAAATGGAACTGGAAACTAGAAACCAGAAACTGGGTGGCGCGGCGCGCGCCACCCAGAAACTGTTTATAAATCGTTGTCCGGACCGTACGCCGATGCCGGCAGCACCTGGTTCGAGGTCGGGCCGGGCACGGCATTGCCGTGCTCGTCGATCTTCATCCCCAGGCTCAGACCCATCGACGAAAGAATTTCCTTGATCTCGTTCAGCGACTTGCGACCGAAGTTTTTGGTCTTCAGCATTTCGGCCTCGGTCTTCTGCACCAGCTCTCCGATGGTCTGGATGTTGGCGTTCTTCAGGCAGTTGTAGCTGCGCACCGAAAGCTCGAGCTCTTCGACGGACCGGTTCAGGTTCTCGTTCTTGATTTCGGGCTTCCGGTCGTCGCTCGAAGTGGAAGTTTCAATGTCCTCTTCAAAGTTGATGAAGATGTTCATGTGGTCCTTCAGCAGCTTCGCCGCCAGGCCGATGGAATCAGCCGGGGTGATGGAGCCGTTGGTCCACACTTCCAGAGTCAGCTTGTCGTAATCGGTGATCTGACCCAGACGCGCGGCTTCCACGGTGTAGTTGCACTTGCGCACCGGAGAGTGGACGGAGTCGATGGGGATGAAGCCGATCCCGAGATCTTCGTCGAAGTTTTTGTCGGCAGAAACATAGCCGCGTCCGCGCTTGAGGCGCATTTCCATGTCGAGCTTGCCGCCTTCGCTGACGGTCGCGATATAGACATCTTTGTCGAGCACTTCGACGTCGGCGTCGGCCTCGATCATGCCGGAGGTGACTACACCCGGCTGATCACTGCGCAGATAGATGGCTTTCGGCGCATCCCCAGCCAGTTTGAACGGAATCTGCTTCAGGTTGAGGATGATGTCGGTGGCATCCTCGACCACGCCGGGAATCGACTGGAACTCGTGCAGGACGCCTTCGATCTTGACCGCGGTCACCGCCGCACCCTCGATCGAGGAAAGCATGACGCGCCGCAGAGCGTTGCCGATGGTGGTGCCGAAGCCCCGTTCAAAAGGCTGGGCCCAGAAGATGCCGTACTTATCGGTTAAGGTTTCGTTATCGACGGCGAGACGTTTGGGTTTTTGAAATCCCTTCCAAAGCATTACGTTGTTCTCCTTCGGCCGTTTGGCTCAGTCCTGACATCCCTGAACGGGTCCGTGCTACGTTCAGGTCAAGCGTCAGAGACAGGCTGATCTGGCTCGAATGAAATGGACCGGAAATCAGTTTCGAGTTTCCGGTTTCTGGTTTCAAAACCAGAAATTCGAAACTGTTTATTGCAGTTTGCGATCTCCAAGTTTCTGGGTTTGAAACCAGAAACTGAAACCAGAAACTGCTATTTACTGTACAACTCCACAATCAACTGCTCGTTCACCGGCAGGTTGATATCTTCGCGCTTGGGCAGGGCCAAAACCTTGCCTTTGTAATTATCGCGATCGATTTCCAGCCAGTTGGGCGCATTCTGGTGGCTGGCAAATTCCTTGGCCGGCTCCAGAATGGGCAGCTTCTTGCTGCCTTCACGGATCGCAATCTCCTCGCCCACACTCACCTGGTACGAGGGAATGTTGACCTTGCGTCCGTCCACCTGGATGTGGCCATGACGTACCAACTGCCGGGCCTGGCGGCGGGACATGCCAAAGCCGAGGCGGTAAACCACGTTGTCCAGACGGCGCTCCAGCTGTTGCAGCAGCACCTCGCCGGTCACGCCCCGGGTGCGGGCCGCTTTCTCGAAGTAGTTGCGGAACTGGCTTTCCTGGGTGAAGTAGATGCGCTTCGCCTTCTGCTTTTCGCGCAGCTGCAGGCCGTAGCCGACTATTTTGGCTTTGCGGTCCTTGCCATGCTGTCCAGGAGCGAAGTTACGCTTCTCGATGGGACATTTATCGCTGAAACACTTTGTGCCTTTGAGGAACAGCTTCATGCCCTCGCGGCGGCAGAGACGGCAGACGGGATCAGTATATCGGGCCAAGTTGCTCTCCTTATTAGATGACCGGTTTACAGGTTTGGCTTCACCCTTCGTCCCGGACGAAAATCAGTTTCTAGTTTCCAGTTTCTGGTGTCCAGTGGAACTGGGAACCGGGAACTAATAACTGGAAACTGCTCCAAAACAAGAATCAGTTGTCGATTGCTACTTGTTCGCAGTTGGGCCAAAAGTCTTTGAAACTGGAAAGCACAAACCGGAAACTGCCTACACCCTTCTCCGCTTCGGTGGACGGCAACCGTTGTGCGGAATGGGAGTCGCATCTTTGATGTTGCGGACTTCGATTCCAGCCGCGGCCAGGGCGCGGATCGCCGATTCACGGCCGGAGCCAGGCCCGCTCACCCGCACTTCGACGCTGCGCACACCGTGATCGCGCGCCATGCTGGCGGCGTTCTGGGCCGCCTGCTGCGCGGCAAACGGAGTCCCCTTGCGCGATCCGCGAAAACCCAGCGAACCGGAACTCTTCCAGGCCAGAACGTTGCCCGCCTGGTCGGCGATGGTCACAATGGTGTTGTTGAACGAGGCCTGGATGTGGGCAATACCGTGCGGAACGTGCTTCCGCTCCTTCTTCTTGAAGGTTTTCTTCTTGCCCTTTTTATCCGGCGCCGCTGCTCCGGTCCCCGCTGCCGCTGCTGGTGCTGCTGGTTTTGCCATAGTTGTTCCAGTCGTCGGTCGTCAGTCTTCGGTCGTCAGCCAGTCGCGTTCGGTCTTGCTGACGACTGAAGACCGACGACTGACGACTGCTTCTAAGTTTTGGCCGCCGATTTCTTCTTGGCTGCCACCGTGCCCTTGCGCGGGCCCTTCCGGGTACGCGCGTTGGTGTGAGTACGCTGTCCGCGGACCGGCAGGTTCCGGCGATGACGATAGCCGCGGTAGGAACCGATTTCGATGAGGCGCTTGATGTTCATCGAAACTTCCTTGCGCAAATCGCCTTCGACCATGCCTTCCGCTTCGATGACCTGGCGGATGCGGTTGACTTCGTCCTCGCCCAGGTCCTGGACCTTTTTCATGGGGTCCACTTTGGCCGCGTCCAGAATGCGGGCAGCACGCGGGCTGCCAATGCCGTAGATGTAGGTCAGCGCGATATTGCTCCGCTTGTTGCGCGGAAGATCGACGCCTGCAATGCGTGCCATAGTGCTCCTCTGGTCCTTTATCCCTGCCGCTGCTTGTGTTTGGAAATGACGCAGATCACCCGCACCACACCCTTGCGGTGGATGACCTTGCACTTATCGCAAATCTTCTTTACCGACGCTCTTACTTTCATAAACCAGCCTTTAGCCGTCAGCCCTCAGCCGTCGGCAAAATCGACAGCCGGGTGAGGCGTTTCATTTGTAGCGATACACGATGCGGCCACGGTTCAGGTCGTAGGGTGAAAGCTCGACTGCAACCTTGTCGCCGGGCAAAATGCGGATAAAATTCTTGCGCATCTTTCCCGAGACGTGCGCCAGCACCTGATGCTTGTTTTCCAGTTCAACCTTGAACATGGCATTGGGCAGCGGTTCGACGACCGTTGCCATCACTTCAATCGCGTCCTCTTTGCTCATCGACTCCTTGAAGAAAGCCATCAGCTTTCAGCTATCAGCCTTCAGTAGAAAACTGAGAGCTGATAGCTGACGGCTGAAAGCTGCTCTATTGCGTCAAAATCATCGGGCCATCTTTGGTGACCGCGACGCAGTGTTCAAAGTGGGCGCTGTAGCTGCCATCGGCCGTGACCGCGGTCCACTTGTCCTCGAGCACCCGGGTCCCCGGACTGCCGGAATTCACCATGGGCTCGATCGCCAGCACCATACCTTCGCGCAACCGCGCCCCGTGACCGCGGGTGCCATAGTTCGGTACCTGCGGCTCTTCGTGCAGGCGGGTTCCAATCCCGTGTCCGACAAACTCGCGCACCACGCTGAAGCCGTTGGCTTCGACAAACTCCTGCACCGACGCGCCCACATCTCCCACCGCGTTGCCGATGCGGGCCGCCTCGATGCCCCGGTACAGAGAGGCTTCGGTCACTTCGAGCAACTTGCTCAACTCCGGGGTGAGCGACCCATCCACCGGGACGGTGATGGCGGCGTCGCCGTAGTAACCGTCCAGCACCACGCCACAGTCGATCGACACAATGTCGCCGGCCTTCAATACCCTCTTTTCGGAAGGGATGCCGTGCACAATCTCTTCGTTGATCGAGGTGCACAGCACGCAGGGATAATCGTAATATCCCTTGAACGCGGGCTTCACGCCCAGGTCCTTAATTTTCTGTTCGGCGGCGCGCTCCAGGTCCATCGTGGTCGCGCCCGGAACCACCAGGCTGCGCACGTGGTCCAGTACCTGGCGCACGATGCCGCCGCTGCGCCGCATCTTCTCAATCTCAGCCGCCGATTTGCAGACAATCGCCATATTCAAAGCTTCAACCGTCGGTGGTCCCAGCGGTTACTCCGCGCTGGCCCTCGATCACTTTGAAAATCTGCGCCGTGACCTCTCGCACCGGTAAGTCACCATCCACGGAGACCAGCCGACCCTTGCGCGCGTAGTATTCGGCTACGGGCTTGGTCTGCACTTCGTAGGCCTCCAACCGCTCCCGGATGACTTCTTCACGATCATCTTCGCGGGTCACCAGCGTGGAACCATCAACATCGCATCGATCCGCGACACGGGGTGGCTGGGAGTAGACGTTGTAGATCCGTCCACAGACGGGACAAGAACGGCGTCCTGTAATCCGGCGTAGCAATTTATTATAGTCCACGTCAATTCGGATCACAATGGGCAGGCACTTGCCGCGCTGCGCGTTGTCAAAGAACTCATGCTCCAGAAACGCATCCAGCCATCCGGCCTGGGCCGGATTGCGGGGAAAACCATCCAGAATGAAACCCCGCTCGCAGTCCGCCTGCCGCAAACGTTGCGCCACGATGTCATACATCAGGTCGTCGGGCACAAACTCACCCCGCGCCATGACGTCCTTGGCCAGCAACCCCACCGGCGTGCCGCGCTGCACATTCTCCCGCAGCAGGTCTCCGGTCGAAATCTGCGGGATGCGGTAACGCTGCACAATCAGCTTGGCTTGCGTCCCCTTACCCGCGCCCGGCGAGCCGAGCAGAATGACGGGTCCGATGCCGCGCGAGATCGCCTCCGCCATCGAACTGGTCCTCCCGCCTCCTGTGCAATTTGCTTCAACCAGCACGACGACCGCATCAATCCGGCCTATTTCAACACCCGCTCAAAAAAAACAGGTCCTTGCCGCTCCCGCACGAGCGAGGACGCTCGCGCCTAACATTAAGACCATGTCCGGCGGCCGCGGATACGTCCGCTGCGCGGCGTGAAGCCGTCATAGTGACGCATCACCAGCTGCGCTTCGATCTGGGTCACCGTGTCCATGGCCACTCCCACCACGATCAGGAGCGAGGTTCCGCCGAAGTAGAAGTTCACCCCCAGCCCGTTGGTCACCCAGGTCGGCAGACGCTCGAAAAATGCCCCAATCGGCCCGTACAGGTGGTTCAGGTGAATGCCGGTGATCATCCACTCCGGAATGAAAGAAATGATGATCAGATACAGCGCGCCCACCAGCGTGATCCGGGTCAGGATTTCGTTGATATGGTCTGCGGTCCGCTTGCCGGGACGAATACCGGGAATGAACCCGCCGTACTTCCGCATGTTGTCGGCAACCTCGTTGGGGTTGAAGACAATCGAAACATAGAAGTACGCAAAGAAAATAATGCCGATGGCGTACAGGAACGTATAGAGCGGCTCCCCCCATCCCAGATTGCGGATCAGCTCGCCGAAGTAGCGGTTGTTGCGCAGGCTGTAGCCCACGGTCTGCGGCAGAGTGAGGATCGACGAGGCAAAAATGACCGGCATGACGCCGCCCGAATTCACCCGCAGGGGCAAATGCGTGGACTGCCCGCCCATCACCTTGCGGCCCACCACCCGCTTGGCATACTGCACCGGAATCCGGCGCTCGCAACGCTCCACATAAACAATGAATCCCACCACCAGGATCATCACTCCGACCAGCAGGATGGTGGCCGGCGCGGTGAAGGCGCCCCAGGCGTCGGTGCGGACCTTGTCGAAAAGGTCAATCACGGCCCGCGGCAGGCCCACCACGATGCCGGCAAAAATCAGCAGCGACATGCCGTTGCCCACGCCGCGCTCGGTAATCTGTTCGCCCAGCCACATGATGAAAACGCTGCCCGTAGTCAGGGTCAGCATGGTCATGAGGATGAACTGCCACCCGGGATGGATGACGAAGTCGCCGCCGCGTTGCAACTGCCAGGCGATACCGAACGACTGCACCGCGCTCAAACCGAAAGTCAGATAACGGGTCCACTGCGTGATCTTCTTGCGCCCCAGTTCGCCTTCCTTCTGCAGCTTGGCGAGCGGCTCATAGACCACGGTCAGCAACTGCAGAATGATGGACGCCGTGATGTAGGGCATGATGCCCAGGGCAAAAATCGTCAGGCGGCGAAGCTGTCCGCCGGAAAACAGGTCCACAAAACCCAGCAGGCTGCCCTTGTTCTGCTCGAAGAACTGTTGCAGCTTGTCCGCATTCACCCCGGGCGTGGGAATGTGTCCGCCCAGACGGTACACCGCCAGCAGCCCCAGCGTGAACAGGATGCGCTTGCGCAGGTCCGGAATGCGAAAGACGTTGGACAGTTTTTCCAGCATGGGCTACAACACCTCAACCTTGCCGCCGGCCTTGGTGATTTTCTCCTGGGCCGACTTGGAAAACTTGTGCGCGTGCACGGTAAGGGCGATGGTCAACTCGCCGTCTCCCAGCACCTTCAGAGGATGCTTGCTCTTGATCACTCCCGCCTTGCGCAACACGTCGGGCGTGATCGTGGTCTCGCCCAACCCGGCCAGCTTCTCCAGGTTCACGATATTGAATTCCTGGCGGAAAATGTTGGTGAATCCGCGCTTGGGCATGCGGCGGTGCAAGGGCATCTGGCCGCCTTCAAAACCGCGCATCATGCGCGAACCGCTGCGCGAGCGCTGGCCTTTGTGCCCGCGGGTGGAAGTCTTGCCCATGCCCGAGCCCATGCCGCGGCCCACGCGTTTCTTGTTGGCCGTCGCCTTCTTTGGTGCGCGAATATTCGAAAGATTCATAAATAAGCTCTCAGGCTGCCAGCTCTCAGCTCTCAGCTCTCAGCACCCAGGATTGGCCGAGGGCTGATAGCTGAGGTCTGACGGCTAGTTTACGATTTCCACCAGGTGCGGCACCTTGGCCACCATGCCGCGAATGGCCGGGTTGTCCGGCCGCTCGATGACCTGGTTCAGGCGAGTGAAACCCAGACCCTTGACCACCAGCTTCTGTTGCACGGGAGCGCAAATCGCGGAGCGCACCCACTTCAGGTGGAGCTTGGCGGCGCCGCCGGCATACGGTTTTTTCGCCAGTTTGTTGGGCATGATTACAGTTCCTCGACCGTCTTGCCGCGCATGGCGGCCACGTCACTGCGGTTCTTCAAATGCTTCAGCGCATCGAACGTTGCCTTGATGACGTTATGCGGATTGGTGGTACCAATCGATTTGGTCAGCACATTCTGAATGCCCGCGGAAGTCATGACCGCTCGCACCGCGCCCCCGGCAATCACCCCGGTGCCTTCAGGAGCGGGCTTCAGCAGCACCCGGCCCGAGCCGTAGCGTCCCAGCACCAGGTGCGGAATGCTGGTTTGGGTGAGGTTGACCCGCATCAGGTTTTTCTTTGCTGACTCAATTCCCTTGCGGATGGCCTGCGGCACTTCCTTCGCCTTGCCCGAGCCGTAGCCGACCACGGCCGCGCTCGGGTCTCCCACCACCACCAGGGCCGCGAAGGAAAGGTTCTTGCCGCCCTTGACCACTTTGGTCACGCGGTTGATGGAGACCACCTGGTCTTTCAACTGGTACGAATTCGCATCAAGCTTCTTGATCACTGTTGGCATTGATTCTCATTTCAAAAATTTGGTAATTGGGCGATTTAGCAATTGAGTAACTTGAAACCCGATTTCCAATTGCCCCATTTACCCAATCACTCAATTACTGAATTCGTTAAAACTTCAGCCCGGCTTCGCGGGCGGAGTCGGCCAGGGCCTTGACTCGGCCGTGATAGATGTAGCCGCCACGGTCGAATACCACTTTCTCGATGCCCTTGGCCTTGGCGCGGTCGGCAATGTTCTTGCCCACGTTCTTGGCCGCGGCCAGATTGCCCCCGACCCGGCGCTCGCCTTTTTTGCCTTCCGCCGAGTTGGCGGAAACCAGGGTCTCGCCCTTCAAGTCGTCGATCAGCTGGACGTAAATATGGTTCAGCGAGCGATACACATTCAGCCGCGGCCGCTCGGAGGTGCCCATCACCTTCTTGCGGATGCGTTTGTGCACGTGCCGCCGGTTCGCGTTCTTCGATGTCTGGGTCAGCATTTTTTGGTCCTTGGTCGTTGGTCCTTGGTCGTTGGCAAACCCAAAACCAGAGAGATCACGACTCTCAACAATTTCCGTTCTGTTCCGTCCGTTGCCGTTCGGGGTTGGCCAACGACCAACGACCAAGGGCCAACGACGGTTATTTTGCCCCGGTCTTACCCACCTTCTTTTTCAATCGCTCGCCGGCGTAGCGTACACCCTTGTTCTTGTACGGGTCGGGCGGGCGCAGGCTGCGCATTTCGGCGGCCACCTGTCCGACTTTCTGACGGTCGATGCCGGTAACGCTCAGCTTGGTCTGCTTGGGGTCCACCGTCGCTTCGATCCCCACGGGCAGCGGGTATTCGATGGGGTGCGAGTAGCCCAGGCTGAAGACCACGGTGGTCTTGCCTTTGAGCTCGGCGCGGTATCCGATGCCCACGATTTCAAGCTCCCGGGTCCAACCCTTGGTCACGCCTTCGACCGCGTTATTGACCAGGGCGCGGGCCAGTCCATGCACCGCGGCCTGCGAATCGTTCTCGCGGATCGCCACCAGGTTGCCGTCCTGCTGCTCTATGCGGATGCCGCGCGGCAACTGGGTATCCAGCTTGCCCTTGGGCCCCTGCACGTTCACCATGGTGCCTTCAAGCTTTACCACGACTCCCTTGGGGAGCGGGATCGGTTTTCTTCCAATTCTTGACATAAGCTTTCAGCTCTCAGCTCTCAGCCTTCAGCTTGCATCGCCGTCTTTGCTGATCGCTGACGGCTGATAGCTGATAGCTGGTTCTCTACCAAATCTCGCACAACACTTCGCCGCCCACGCCCTGTTTGCGGGCCTGGCGTCCGGTCATGACTCCGCGCGGGGTGGTCAGAATATTGATGCCCATGCCGCCCAGCACGCGCGGGATCTCGCTGCGCCGCACATAGACCCGGCAGCCCGGCCGCGAGACGCGCTCCACATTCGAGATCGCAGCCTCGTTGTTGTTGCCGTACTTCAAATAAATGCGCAGGAGCTTGTGGCCTTCCTCCTCCGCCGGCTTGAAATTGGAGATGTAGCCTTCCTCTTTGAGGATGCGGGCAATCTCCAGCTTCAGCTTCGAAGCAGGAACATCCACCTTCTGGTGGCGGGCGCGTATCGCGTTGCGAATGCGCGTCAGCATGTCTGCGACCGGATCGGTCAAATTCATCGTTTGCTTCTCCTCCGCCGCCCGTTTGCTTCGGTCCAACGTGCTTGGCCCCGAAGAACCCGCGGCGACGCTTCCACCCCAACCAGTTACCCGGATGCAGATTACTCCAGACCCGGGTGCCCCACCCTCGCGCGTTCTTTGCGCAGGGTGGGAGATCCATTACTCAATTCCTACCAGGACGACTTCGAAACTCCGGGAATCTCTCCCCGCAGTGCCAGGCCGCGGAAACACAGGCGGCAAATGCCGAACTTGCGCAGGTAAGCCCGCGGACGTCCGCACAGTTTGCAGCGGTTATGCCGGCGCGATGAAAATTTCGGCGTCGGCCCCTTGCCCCGTGCCTTGTCGAACTTGGCCTCGATCTTTGCGTCTTTCACTCTTTTTGCGGTTGTCAATTTGCTCTCAGCTCCTGCTTCCGGCCCAGCTCTCAGCTGTCAGCCCTCAGCTCTCAGTTAAGACTTGTTACGGCCATCACTTTCGCTACGACACTTTCGCTACGACGGACGGAAAGGCATGCCCAGATGCTTCAGCAGCACGCGCGCCTGGTCGTCGTTTCTCGCCGTGGTCACGATGGTGACGTTCATCCCTTTGGTCTTGTCCACCCGGGAATAATCGATCTCGGGAAAAATCAGCTGGTCGTGCAGTCCCAGGGTATAGTTGCCGCGCCCATCGAACGATTTGGTCGAGACCCCCTTGAAGTCGCGCACCCGGGGCAGGGCCACGTTCAGCAGCCGGTCCAGAAACTCCCACATGCGGTCGCCGCGCAGGGTGACCATGGCGCCGATGGCCTGGCCTTCACGCACCTTGAAGGCGGCAATCGATTTCTTGGCCTTGGTCGTGACCGGCTTCTGGCCCGTGATCTGGCCCAGTTCGTTGACCGCGGGATCGAGAATCTTGGCATTCTGGGTAGCTTCGCCCACGCCCATGTTGACCACAATCTTGTTGATGTGCGGCACCGCCATGGGATTCTTGAGGTCGAATTCCTTCATCAGCGCGGGCGCCACTTCAGCCCGGAAACGGCCCTTAAGCCGCGGCATTTCCTTGGCGCTGTGATGCGCCTGCGCCGGCTTGGCCTCCGCCTGCTGTTTCTCGCCTTGCTTGTCTCTTTTCTCTTTTGCCATTTGCTTCCGTTGCCTCAATTTAGTAATCGGGCAATTGAGTAATTTGGTAATTGGAAATCCAAACCTGCCTTCCAATTACCCAATTTTCAACTACACAATTACTCAATCTTTATTTATCGAGCGTCGCTCCGCACTTGCGGCACACCCGGACTTTGCGCTCGCCCTGGAACTCGTGCCCGATGCGTACCGGCCGCTTGCAGCTGGGACACATCAGCCCTACGTTCGAGATCGCGATGCGGCTTTCCTGCTCGGCGATCCCGCCCTTCACGTTGCGCTGCGGATTGGGCCGGACGTGTTTCTTCACCAGCATCACGTGCTCGACCAGCACCTTGGCGTCGTTGGGGAAAATGCGCAGCACGCGCCCCTCTTTTCCCTTGTCGCGCCCGGTGATAACGCGCACCGTATCGTTGCGCCGCAGGTCCACTCGCTTGTTCGCTCTCTCAACCGTCTTCATAAGAACCCTTCGTCAAATTTGGTAATCGGATAATTTTGGTAATTTTGTAATTGAAATCCGATCCCAATTTGTCGCACTTCGGTTCAATTTTAAAATTACCCGATTACACAATTTCCCAATTACTCAATGTCCGTGCCTTACAGAACTTCGGGCGCCAGGGAAACAATCTTCAAAAACTTGCGTTCCCGCAGTTCGCGGGCCACCGGCCCGAAGACGCGCGTGCCCACCGGTTCGCCGGCATCGTTGATCAGCACGGCGGCGTTGCTGTCAAAGCGGATGTAGGTGCCGTCGCGGCGCCGGTGTTCCTTGCGGGTGCGCACGATCACCGCCTTCACCACTTTGCCCTTCTGCACCTGGCCTTCCGGGGCCGCTTCCTTTACGCTCGCGGTGATGACGTCACCCAGCCCGGCATTCAGGCCGGTCGAACCGCCCAGAGGCAGAATCATCTGCAGCTTGCGGGCGCCGGAGTTGTCGGCGACCTCGAGCATCGATCTCATCATCACAGCCATATTCGAATCTCCCTCTGCGCCCGCCTAGCTGACGTCCGCGACCGTAGTTTCCGGCAACAGCGCCGTCTGCCGGACCACTTCCTTCAAGCGCCAGCGCTTCAGCTTGGACAAGGGGCGAGTCTCTTCCAGGCGCACCACGTCGCCCACCCGGGCCACATTCTTTTCGTCGTGGGCGTAAAACTTCTTGGCCTTCGAAACCACGCGCTTGTAGAAGGGGTGCGCCTTCTTGCGCACCACCTGCACCACGATGGTCTTATTCATGCGGCTGGAGACCACTTCGCCCACCACGATCTTGCGGCGTCCGGCGGCCTGCGGCTCCACTGCGGATTGTGTCCTGGTTTCAGCCATGCTACTTTTTCTCCGTTCCGCTGGCGGCGGACAGCTCGCGCTCGCGAGCGATGGTCTTGACCCGCGCAATGTCCCGGCGCAGGCCGCGAATCTTCTTCAAACTTTCGGTCTGCCCCATGTTGAGCTGAAACTTCAGCTTGAAGAGCTGGTCGCTGAGCTCGCGCTCCTGGGAAACCAGTTCGTCTTCGGTCAGATTACGTACTTTTTCGGCTTTCATATCAGTTCAGCTTTCAATTCCAAATTCTTGCCGGCGCCTTCTCTAGTGAATTCCTTCGCGCTTCACAAACACCGTGCGCAAAGGCAGCTTGTGCGAAGCCAAACGCATGGCCTCGGTGGCATCGGTCTGCGAGACCCCTTCCATTTCGAACAGGATCTTGCCCGGCCGCACCACCGCCACCCAGTGGTCGGGTGCGCCCTTGCCCTTGCCCATACGGGTTTCGGCCGGCTTCTTGGTGACCGGCTTGTCCGGAAACAGGCGGATCTGAATCTTGCCGCCGCGCTTGATGAAGCGGGTCATGGCCACGCGCGCGGCCTCGATCTGCCGGTCGGTGATCCAGCCGGGCTCAAGCACCTTCAATCCGAAATCGCCGAATGCCAGCTGGCTTCCACGCCACGCCTTGCCGGTCATGCGTCCGCGTTGCTGCTTGCGGTACTTCACTTTCTTGGGCATCAACATAGGAATCAGCTCTTAGCTTCTAGCCTCTAGCTTCTGGCTCAACCCTTAGAACGCGCCGGCCTGCTGCGGCTCGCGCTTTTTGGCGGGCAAAATTTCGCCCTTGTAAACCCAGCACTTCACCCCGATGACGCCGTAAGTGGTGCGAGCTTCGGTAAAACCGTAGTCGATGTCGGCGCGCAGGGTGTGCAGCGGCAAGCGGCCCTGCAGGTACCACTCCGAGCGGGCGATTTCGTTGCCGTTCAGGCGACCGCTGACCCGGACCTTGATGCCCTTGCAGCCGAAGCGCAGCGCCGAATCCACTGCCTTGCGCATGGCCCGGCGGAAGCCAACCCGCTTTTCCAGCTGCAGCGCAATCGATTCCGATACCAGTTGGGCATCGAGTTCCGGCTTGTGCACTTCCTGGATATCGATGTAAACCTCGCGCCCGGTGCGCTTCTGCACGTCACCCTTGAGCTTGTCGATTTCCGCGCCCTTGCGTCCGATGATGATGCCGGGGCGCGCGGTCTTGATGATGACCCGCAGCTTGTTGCCGGGTCGCTCGATTTCAATCGAACTCACGCCCGCCGACTTGAGCTTGTCCTTCAACTCATTGCGCAGCTTGACGTCTTCGAGCAGCAGCTTGTCGTAATCGCGCTCCACAAACCAGCGCGACTTCCAGGGCTTGGTGTAGCCCAGGCGAAAACCGTAGGGATGAACTTTTTGTCCCATTATCTGGCTCCTACTTTCTTCTTGCCGGCCGGCGCTTTATGTTTGGCTTTTGCCTTGCTCTTGGCCGGAGACTTTGCCGCAGTCTCCTCGCCCACTACCGTGGCCAGCCCTGCGCCGCTCTGGCCCCGCTCCGCCAGCACAATCTCGATGTGCGCGATCCGCCGCACGTAACGGAACGCCCTGCCCATGGGCGCGGGACGAATACGCTTCATCCGCGGCCCGTCGTTGGCGATGGCGTTCTTCACATAAAGCTTGTCCACATCGACGTCGATGCCTTTTTCGCTGCTCAGATAGTTGGCATTTTCCAGCGCCGACCGCAGCAGCTTTTCCACCGTGGCCGCCACCCGCTTCTTGGTGAAGGCCAGGATATTGAGCGCGTCTTCCACTTTGCGGCCTTTGATCAACTCCAGCACCAGGCGCGCCTTCTGCGGCGAGACCCGGGTGAAGCGGACTTGAGCTCGAAATTCCATGTTGATCTCCTGAACCCCTGCCTACGCCTTGGGCGCGGCCGGGGCCGACCCTGCTGACGGCGTAATCGCTCCCGGACCGCCGGGAATGCCTGCCGGACGCGCCGCCGTTTCCGTGGCCGCCCGCATGGAGTGGCCCTTGAACTGGCGGGTGAAGCTGAATTCCCCCAGTTTGTGGCCCACCATGTTTTCCGTGACGTACACCGGAATAAACTTCTTGCCGTTATGCACCGCGATGGTATGACCCACCATCTCCGGAATGATGGTCGAGCGCCGCGACCAGGTGCGCAGCACCTTCTTTTCATTGCGCGAGTTCATGCCGTCCACCCGCGCCTGCAGGTAGCCATCCACGAACGGACCCTTCTTGGTTGAACGTGCCATAAAGTCAGCTCTCAGCTTTCAGCTGTCAGCTTTCAGCCAACAGCCTTTAAAATCCTGCCATTCCGAACCGCCTCAGCCGGCCCAATCTTGCCGACGACTGAAGACTGACGACCGACGACTGTCCTTCTACTTTTTCCCTCGCCGGTTCACGATGAACGCGTCGGTACGTTTGTTGTTACGCGTCTTGTAGCCCCGCGTCGGCTGCCCCCACGGAGTGACCGGATGCCGGCCGCCCGAAGTCTTGCCTTCACCGCCGCCGTGCGGATGATCGACCGGGTTCATGACTACCCCGCGGTTTACCGGCCGCCGTCCCAACCAGCGCATGCGCCCGGCCTTGCCGATGGTGATGTTTTCGTGATCGAGGTTTCCCACCTGGCCGATCGTGGCCATGCAATCCTGCGAAACCTTGCGGGTCTCGCCGGAAGGCAGTTTGACCAGCGCGTACTCGCCTTCCTTGGCCACCAGCTGCGCCGCACCGCCGGCCGAGCGCACCATCTGCGCGCCCTTGCCCGGCTTCAGTTCCACGTTGTGAATGGTGGTGCCGGGCGGAATGTTCTTCAAGGGCAAAGCATTTCCCACCAGAATGTCGGCCTCCGGACCGCTGACCACTTTCTGTCCCAGCTTGAGCCCTTCAGGCTGCAAAATGTAGCGCTTTTCGCCATCCGCGTAGGCGAGCAGCGCGATGCGCGCCGAACGGTTGGGATCGTACTCGATCGAAGCCACGGTCGCGGGAACCCCGTTCTTGTCGCGCTTGAAGTCGATCAGGCGCAGCTTGCGCTTGTGGCCGCCGCCGCGATGCCAGATGGTGGTGTCGCCGCTGTTACGGCGTCCGCCGGTGCGCTGCTTGGGTTCGAGCAGGGGCTTGTGCGGATGCCGGGTCGTAATATCGTCGTTGACCAGCGTGGTCCGGTAGCGCAGGGTCTGCGTCGTCGGTCGGTATGTCTTGATTGGCATAAAAATCAGCTCTTGGTCGTCGGTCTTCAGTCGTCAGCACAATCCTTGATTCCATCGGTCTTGCTGACGACTGAAGACCGACGACTGACGACTATAAATTCTGCGCGTACTCCGGCATCTTCTCGCCCGACTTCAGCCGCACATACGCTTTCTTCCAGTCGGGACGATAGCCGGCAAATTTTCCCCGGCGGCGCTCTTTTCCGGGATAGGTGGCGGTACGCACGGAAAGCACCTTCACCTTGAAGATCGACTGCACCGCCTGCCGGATTTCGGTCTTGGTCGCGGCCGGAGCCACCTGGAAGACCAGGGTGTTTTGGTTTTCCTTGATGGCCAGCCCTTTTTCGGTGATCACAGGGCGGCGAATGATCTGATATGCGGATTTCATCAGGCGACCTCCGCCGCTTTTTCATGACGCACCCGGCGCCGCGGAGCGCGCGTGGCCTTCTTCGTGCTTTCTTTCTCGGTCTCTTTGCGCTGCCGCTTCGAAATCGAGTTCTTCAGCGAAAGCTGCAGCGCCTCGATCGCCGGCTGCGAGAAAATCGCGCGATCGTAACGCAACAGATGGTAGGGATGGACCTCGTTGCCGTTCACCAGTTCGACCCCGTCCAGGTTGCGCGAACTCAGCGCCAGGTTGAGATTACCGTGCCGGGCCACTTCGACCAGCAAGGCTGTGCTCTTGACCTCGAGCGCGTCCAGCGCCTGGCGAAACAGCTTGCTCTTCGGTTCCTTCACGTCAAAGGCGTTGACCACGACCAGCTTGCCATCGGCTAATTTCGAGGCCAGGGCGGAGCGCAACGCGCCCAGCAGCTTCTTGCGCGGAAAAGCGTAGTCGTAGGAACGCGGTTGCGGGCCATGCACCGTGCCGCCATGCCGCCACAGCGGCGAGCGGATGGAGCCGACGCGGGCGCGTCCCGTGCCCTTCTGCTTCCACAGTTTCTTGCCCGCGCCGGAGACCAGCTTCTTGTTCTTGGTGGCGTGAGTGCCGGCGCGCTGCGCGGCGCGGTAGTGCTTCACCGCCTCCCACAGCAGGTCTTCGTTGACCGCGCCGAAAATCTCATCGGCCAGATCAAGCGTGCCGACCTTCTCGCCGCTCAGATTATGAATGTCGATAGTTGCCATATGTCTCTTCCGTACTCGCACTCGCCGCTTTGGCCGATGACTGACGACTGAAGACCGACGACTGCTCTTAAGCTTTCTTCGCCGCCCTCTTGGCCGCCTTCAACGGATCCACCGTGGCCGAGCCGCCAAATCCGCGCCGCTCTCGCGGCGGCTTCTTGGCCTTGGTAATCACCAGGTACCCGCCGTTCGGGCCGGGGACGCTGCCTTCGACCACCAGCAGGTTTTCATCCTTGTCCACGCCCAGCACCCGCAGGTTGCGCTGAGTCACGCGATCGACGCCCATGTGTCCCGACATGCGCATGCCTTTGAATACGCGCGAGGGAAAAGCCGACGAACCGATGGATCCAGTGATCTGGAACATCGAACCGTGCGACTTGGGACCGCCGGCAAAATGATGCCGCCGCACCACGCCGGCGAAACCGCGCCCCTTGCTGATGCCCACGATGTCCACAAACTTCTCGCCTTCAAAAATATCGACCAGCACCCGGTCACCAGCTTTGACCGCGACTGCCTCTTCCGCCTTTTCGACTTCGATCGGCACTTCGCGCAGAAATTTTACCGGCGGCAGGTTGTGCTTCCCCAGGTGCCCCTTCATGGGCTGGGTGAGGCGCGATTCCTTCATGAACTCGACCAGGCCGATCTGCGCCGCGTCGTAGCCGTCGCGGGTCTGGGTCTTGTGCTGGGTAATTACGCACGGACCCGCCTGCAGAACGGTCGCCGGATGCACGTCACCCTTGTCGTCGAAGAGCTGCGTCATCCCGACTTTCTTGCCCAGAATTCCGGTTACTTTTGCCATGTCGATTCTTCTCCGCAAGCTGAATCAGCTCAAGCTGACAGCTGAAAGCTGACGGCTATTTATGTTCCTTGCCAAAAGCCTTGATCTCGACATCCACGCCGGCGGGCAGATCGAGTTTCATCAAGGCATCCACTGTCTGCTGCGTGGGCTCGAGAATATCGAGCAAACGCTTGTGGGTGCGGATCTCGAACTGCTCCCGCGATTTCTTGTCCACGTGCGGAGAGCGCAGCACGCAGTACTTGTTCTTCATCGTGGGCAATGGAATCGGGCCCGCGATCTGCGCCCCGGTGCGCCGCGCCGTATCGACAATCTCGCCCGTGGACTGGTCCAGGATGCGATAGTCATACGCCTTCAGCCGGATACGAATTCTTTCTTTTCCAACCATGGTGTCACTCTTTCGCTCTCCCGGCTCACCGGGAGAAAAGAACTGGCGGCATGCTGCGAGCCGCTGAACTGCAGATTCTAGCTCCTAGCTTCTAGCTCTTAGCTCTTAGCTTCTAGCTTTTACCAACCGAACTACACAACGTCCTTGGGCTTGGATCTAATCTCTTCCCGAATCCAGTCCAACACCGATACCCAAGGCACGCTCACCAGCAACCACAACAAGGCAGCGCCAACAACCCAAAGCCAGGTCATCGCATTACGTTTCCGGCCAACGGCCAACGACGAACGACCAACGGCGGGTTTCGCCGCTACTGGATAATCTCGCTGATCGTGCCCGCGCCCACCGTGTGCCCGCCTTCGCGGATGGCAAAGCGCAAGCCCTTTTCCATCGCCACTGGCGTGATCAGCTCAATCACCAGCTGCACGTTGTCGCCCGGCATCACCATCTCGGTCGCCGCCGGCAACTCCGCCACTCCGGTCACGTCCGTCGTCCGCAAGTAGAACTGCGGGCGGTAGCCTTTGAAGAAGGGCGTATGCCGCCCGCCTTCTTCCTTGGTCAGGATGTAAACTTCCGCCTTGAACTTGGTGTGCGGCGTGATCGATCCACCCTTGGCCAGCACCATGCCGCGCTCCACATCTTCTTTCGCAATGCCGCGCAGCAGCAATCCGGCGTTGTCTCCCGCCAGTCCTTCGTCCAGCTGCTTCTTGAACATTTCGACGCCGGTCACCACCGTCTTGCGGGTGTCGCGGAAGCCCACGATTTCCACTTCTTCGCCGACTTTCACTTTGCCGCGCTCAATCCGTCCCGTCACCACCGTGCCCCGGCCCGAGATCGAGAAAATATCTTCAATCGGCATCAGGAAGGGCTTGTCCAGTTCGCGCGCCGGTTGCGGCACGCTCTTGTCCACCGCCTCCATCAGCTCGTCAATCTGCTTCTCCCACTTGGCTTCGCCGTTCAATGCGCCCAAGGCTGACAGCCGCACCACCGGAACATCGTCGCCCGGAAACTGATACGTCTTCAGCAACTCGCGCACTTCGAGTTCCACCAGGTCAAGCAGTTCAGGATCATCCACCGCATCGCACTTGTTCAGCGCGACCACGATGTAAGGCACACCGACCTGCCGGGCCAGCAACACGTGCTCGCGGGTCTGCGGCATCGGACCATCGGTGGCAGCCACAACTAAGATCGCGCCATCCATCTGGGCCGCGCCCGTGATCATGTTCTTGATGTAGTCGGCGTGGCCGGGACAATCGACGTGCGCATAATGCCGGTTCGCCGTCTCATACTCCACGTGCGCGGTCGCGATCGTGATCCCGCGCGCCTTCTCTTCCGGCGCGTTATCGATCGAGTCAAACGACCGGAACTGGATCTTCGGGTTGTGCTTGGACAACACCTTGGTGATGGCCGCCGTCAACGTGGTCTTGCCATGGTCGATGTGACCAATCGTCCCGACGTTGCAGTGCGGCTTATTCCGCTCAAATTTCTCTTTCGCCATATCCTAAGCTCCGTATGCCTTGCTCGTGTGGTCGCGGGCGACTCGCCCGCGGCTCTTGCCTCTACCGCTTGGGTCCCTGGGAACGCCCAATGATTTCGTCCGCGGCGCTGCGCGGTACTTCCTCGTAGCGCGCGAAATGCATCGAGTACTCGGCGCGGCCTTGCGTGCTGGAGCGCATGTGCGTGGCGTAGCCAAACATCTCCGCCAGTGGCACAATCGCTTTGATCACCTGCGACCCGGCGCGATGCTCCATGCCTTCAATCCGCCCGCGGCGCGAACTCAGGTCGCCCATGATCACACCGGCATAATCTTCCGGCGTGACCACTTCAACCGCCATCACCGGCTCCAGCAACACCGGAGAGGCTTTGCGCGCGGCTTCCTTGAAGGCCATCGAGCCGGCAATCTTGAATGCCATTTCGTTCGAATCGACATCGTGATAGCTGCCATCGTAGAGCGTAGCCTTCACGTCAACCATGGGATAGCCCGCCAGAATTCCACCTTCTAGCGCTTCTTTAATGCCCTGATCGATCGGCTTGATAAATTCCTTCGGCACCGACCCACCCGTGATGTCGTTAACGAACTCATAGCCCATGCCAGCGGGTTGCGGGTCGAGATAAATCTTGGCATGGCCATACTGCCCTTTGCCACCGGTCTGGCGGATGTATTTGCCTTCGGCCTGCGCATGCTTGCGGATGGTTTCGCGATACGCCACCTGCGGTTTGCCCACGTTGGCCTCGACCTTATACTCGCGCATCATGCGGTCAACGATGATTTCGAGATGCAACTCGCCCATGCCGCTGATGATGGTCTGTCCGCTGTCGGGGTCGGTGTGAACCTTGAAGGTGGGATCTTCCTGGGCCAGCCGGGAAAGCGCCATGCCCATTTTTTCCTGGTCGGCCTTGGTCTTGGGCTCGACCGCAACCGAAATCACGGGAACCGCAAAGGTGATGTTCTCGAGGGCAATAGGATGCTTCTCGTCACAGATCGTGTCGCCGGTTGAAACATTTTTCAAACCGACAGCGGCGCAAATATCTCCCGCCAGAATTTCGTTAATATCTTCGCGCTTGTTGGCGTGCATTTTCAGCAGACGGCCAATGCGCTCGCTGCGTCCTCGTCCGGCGTTGAGCACCGAGTCTCCGGACTTAAGCTGGCCGGAGTAAACCCGGATAAACGTCAACTGGCCGACAAACGGGTCCGCCATGATCTTGAACGCCAGCGCGGAGAACGGCTCGCTGTCCGCCGGCTTGCGGGTGATCACTTCCGCGTTGTCCGGATTCACGCCCTTGACTTCGCCGGCATCGAGGGGCGACGGCAGATAATCCACGACCGCATCGAGCAGGGGCTGCACACCTTTGTTCTTGAAAGCCGTACCCACGACAACCGGAAAAACTTTCAGAGCAATCGTCGATTTGCGCAACGAAGCCCGCAGTTCGGCGGGAGAAATAGTCTCGCCCTCGAGAAACTTGTGCAGCATCTCGTCGTCATTTTCGGCGACGGTCTCGACCAGCGCGGTATGGAAGGCTTCGGCTTTCTTCAGCAGCTCGGCTGGAATCTCGCCGGTAATGTACTCGGCCCCGATGGTGTCATCCTGCCAGACGATCGACTTCATCTCGATGAGATCGACTACGCCCTTGAACTTGTCTTCCTGGCCGATGGGGATTTGAATGGCGACGGGCTTGGCGTTGAGGCGCTTGCGGAGGGTATCGACGGCGTGCTCGAAATCGGCGCCCATCTTGTCAATCTTGTTGATGAAACAAATTCTGGGAACGCCGTACTTGTCGGCCTGGCGCCAGACCTTTTCCGATTGCGGCTGCACTCCGTGGACGGCATCGAACACCGCCACAGCGCCGTCGAGCACGCGCAACGACCGCTCCACTTCGGCGGTGAAGTCCACGTGGCCGGGGGTGTCAATAATATTGATGCGAATGTCCCGCCAGGTGCAGGTGGTCGCGGCCGACGTGATGGTGATGCCGCGCTCCTGCTCCTGCTCCATCCAGTCCATGGTCGCAGTGCCTTCGTGGACCTCTCCGATGCGGTGCGTCTTGCCTGTATAAAACAGGATCCGCTCAGTCGTGGTGGTCTTGCCGGCATCGATGTGGGCCATGATGCCGATGTTCCTGCACCGTTCTAATGGGACTGTTCTGGACACAGCTTTTTTCTTCTCTTCCTTGCGAGACTCTTGTTCGCCGGCGATGTTGGTACCGGTACTCATGGAATTCAGCTTCTAGCTCTATGCCGTTAGCCCTTAGCTTGAACTGTTTTGCCTTAGCTAAAAGCCAAGAGCTAAAGGCTAAGAGCTGCTCTTCTTCTACCAGCGATAGTGCGCAAACGCCTTGTTGGCTTCCGCCATGCGGTGCACATCTTCCTTCTTCTTGATGGCTGCGCCGCGGTTATTGCTGGCATCGAGCAATTCGTTGGTCAGTTTATCGATCATGCCCTTTTCGGCGCGTCCGCGGGAGTACGTGATCAGCCAGCGGATGGCCAGCGAGGTCCGACGGTCTGCGTTCACTTCGACCGGGACCTGGTAGTTGGCGCCACCCACGCGGCGGCTCTTGACTTCGAGCAGCGGCTTGGCATTCTCCACCGCTTTCTTGAACAGCTTCAAGGGTTCGTCGCCACCCTTCTCCTGAAGCTTGGTCAGGGCTTCGTAAAAGATGCCCTCGGCGGTGCTCTTCTTGCCCTGCCACATCATGGAGTTCACGAACTTCGTCACCAGATCAGATCCGTAAACCGGATCAGGTTCCACTTTCCGCTTGGCGATATATCCTTTTCGAGGCATCTAAGCTTCCAGCTCCCGGCTTCCAGCTGTCAGCTCTCAGCTGTCAGCTCTCAGCCCAACTCTTCTGACTTCACTCAAACTCTTGTATTCCGAACCGTTTCAGCGAATCTGCTCATGCCGACGACTGAAGACTGACGACCGACGACGGCCCTTAGGCTTTAGGTCTTTTGGCTCCGTACTTCGAGCGGCTCTGCTTGCGGCCAGCGACGCCTACAGCGTCCAGGGTGCCGCGAATCACGTGATAACGCACGCCGGGAAGATCCTTCACGCGGCCGCCGCGAATCAGGACAATCGAGTGCTCCTGCAAATTGTGACCGACGCCGGGAATGTAAGTAGTAACTTCGATCCCGTTGGTCAGTCGGACACGGGCAACCTTGCGCAGTGCTGAGTTCGGCTTCTTGGGCGTCTGCGTGTACACGCGGGTGCAAACACCGCGCTTTTGCGGACATCCCTGCAAGGCCGGGCTTGCCGTCTTGTACCGCGGCCGTTTGCGGCCGCTGCGCACCAATTGATTAAAAGTAGGCATACTGTTTCTGGCGCTCCTGTTCCTGGCGCTGCTCTCCCGGTGCCCCAACCCGCGCCCTTCCATTCCCGGGGGCCCTGACAGGCACACCCTCGCGGAAAGACGCCGCATCTGCTTTTCCCCGATTTCAGGGGCTGGCTGGCGGACCCGCCAACCATGATTCCCGCAGCGCAAGCGCGCGGGAGATTTTGATTTCCCGTTCAGAACTAAAAGCCGCCGACGGTGGCACCAAGCCCGGACCCTCCGGGAGCTGCTCCGTTTCGCCAGCACCGCCCCGCATAGCCTTTCAACCGGTGAAAGGTGTTCGCAGGACGTTTCAGCGAGGGCGTCTCTGTTCATCTTTCCTCAGAGACGTTGTTGCTAAAGCTCAGCTGTGTTTCAGGCTTTCACACCCGCTCAAGCGCAGAGGGAAAACCCACCGCCTACAGGCAAGCCAGACTTAACTCGCGGAACCTTACAAATATAGCAACTGGCTGCACACATCGTCAACCGGGATGAGTTGCATCAGATGGAAATAGCGGATTTGTGGAATAGACGGATTGCCGATTGCCGGATTTTTGGCTTTCAAATTCTTCAATCCTCAAATCCGGCGATTCGACCATCGCGGAGTGCAGCACTGGCTCCTCGAGAAGTTAAGCAGATCCTTCACTTCGTTCAGGATTTCGCCTGCGGGCTCAGACGCCCGCAAAGCGGCTCAACTTGCTGAAAAAAATTCTAGCCTCTACACTTGGGGCTTTCCATGAAAGAGCTCGCCCCGTGGGTCACACTGGGCGGGGAGGGTGCATGGGTAGGTCGTCCTTAATGATAGTCCGGCTGGCATTCATCTCTATCGCTGTCATTTTGGTCGCGGGGTTGACCGGTTGCAGCAGCAGCAACCCGACGAAAACCACGAACTTCCCGACCCCGGCCAGTATCAGCCTCTCGCCGGCCAACCCGGTTTCGCTGGACGCGGGCAGCGCAACCCAGACTTTCACTGCCAGCCCGCGGAACAGCTCGAATACGACCATCACTACTCCGGTTACTTTCTTTTCGAGCAATACCGCGGTTTTGACCATCGCCTCCAACGGGTTGGCTTGCGCCGGCACCTGGGATTCGCTGACCGCGCCGCAGATATGCACTCCTGGTCCGGTGGGCATGGCCCAGGTGACCGCCAGGTCGCACGGAGTCAGCAGTCCTCCCACAACCGTGTACGTGCATCAGCACATCGACAGGATCGTGATCAGCCCGGTCGCGGGGCAGACCCCGCCGACCGGCCCTTGCTTTTCCAAAGGTCAGACCTTCAACTACCAGGCCAACGCCTTCAGCCGAGGGCTGGACATCACCGGCACCGTGGGAACTTTTGCCTGGCAGTCCGTCAACAACGATGTAACCACGCTGGCCGTAGCCACCGACAGCGCGCCCGTGACCGGACTGGTGACTGGACAAGCCAAAGTGACGGCGCACACTCCGGGAATAACCTCGCTGGTTGCCAGCAACGGCAATGTGAACAGCCAGCCTCTCGATTTCGCCACCTGCGCCGTGCAATCGATTACGCTGGCAGTCAACGGCAGCACCACCAATTCCATCAACGTAACCTCGGGCAGCGGCAAGACGGTGACCGCCACCGTGGTGGACACCCAGGGCAATACCATCACCGGTTTGCCCTTGACCTGGAGTTCATCGAATCCGCTGTCGGTGTCCGCGAGCTCGGGCTCTATTGCCACGCCGAAAGCCGGCGGCGCGACCGTGGTTGCTTCCTGCACTCCGCCAACCTGCAACATTGGATTGAAGCCACTCCTCCCCATCTATCCGGAGGGCGCCGTCGATGTTGTGGTCGCTCCCGCGAGCACGACCACGACTACGACCACCACGCCCACCGTTTACGTATCGAGCACCGGATTTTCTTCCTCTCCTGCCGGCAACTGTGCCACCACGGTCGGGTGCGTCAGCCTCCTGGTTCCGATCGGCTCGCCCAACAACACCGTGGGCGCGGCCGTTGTTTTGCCGGCCACGCCAAACTCCCTGGTTTTCGACCGCCAGGGTGCGAAGGCGTACATGGGAACGGATTTTTCCTTTTTCGGAAGCCGGGGGCTGATGAAGATTACCGTCGCCAGCCCGCCCGCGGTAACCCAGTTCAAGTCCGTGATTGGGAAGGTGCTGACGGTCTCCCCCGATGGAAAGAAGGTAGTGCTTTCCGGGGCTAATCCGAACGCAGTGCCGGTCCCGGGAAGCAACGCTCCTCCACCCGCCACCCAGGTGATCGTTTTCGATACCACCACCAATTCCGGCACAACCCTTAACATCGCGGGCGCAACCGCGGCCGACTTTTCCCCGGACAATCTGAGGGTCTTCATCGCCGCCGGCTCGAATTTGTATGTCTGGTCGGCACAGGATGCGCTAAAGAAAATTGCTCTCACTGCGCCCGCCAAAGACGTATCGTTTTCCCCGGAGGGCGCATTCGCTTTCGTGGCCGGCGGGTCCAGCTCGTCTTCAGTCACGGCCTGGAGCACATGCGGGCTGACTTCCGCGCTGACCAACAACGTCGTGCTGCCCGCGGTTCCATTGTTCCTCAAGGCGCTTCCCCGGGATGCAGTCAACCTGGCGGACCCGCCAACCGCCGGGAGCGCCACCACGATCACCAGCGTTCTGGCGGTAGATTCACCCGGGATCGACCTCTTCCGTGTGGCCCGGGCGCCAACCGGCTGCGCTTCGACCGCGAGCAGCGGTACCGCGACCCCCTTCAATCTGGGCCAGGGCAGCTTTGTGCCCATCCAGTTGATCGTCTCGGAGGACGCCGCCCGCGCCTACGTACTGGCCAGTGATCGCGGCAGCGTGCTGGTGTTCAATATCGACAACCAGACCTCGTCCGCGATTCCGCTCTCCGGAGATGCCATACCGATCCAGGCCTCGCTCACCCCCGACGGAAGCCGGCTGTACGTCGCCGCCGCCGATGGCCAGGTGCACATTCTGGATACCCAGAACGGTGGCGACATTTTGCAAATTTCCTTTCCTACCGATCCCACAACTTTCCAGGCAGGACTATGTGGTGACGTGCCCTTCACCTGCGATCCGGATTTGATCGCAGTCAAACCGTAAAGCAGTCGTCGGTCATCGGTCATCAGTCGTCGGCCATGACATGTGGGCGCGAGCGTCCCCGCTCGTGCTTGGGTAACGACCTGCAGCTTTTACATGGTGTTGTTGTTATGGGCTGACGACTGATGACCGACGACTGACGACTGCCTAACGGCTGCCTTCCAGTTGCTTGCCTACGCTGTCCAGCACGCCGTTAATGAATTGCACCGACTCCGGGCTGGAAAACTTGCGCGCGATTTCAAGGGCTTCGTTGATGACCACGGCGCGGGGGGTGTCAGGGAAGCCGAGCAGCTCCGCGACCGCGGCACGCAGCAGATTCCGGTCAACGGCGGCCATGCGTTCCATGCGCCAGTGCTGGGCATGCCCTTCGATCAGACCATTGATTTCGCCGGCGCGGTCAGTGGCGACCCGGAACAGGTCTTCGGCAAAGCTCTGAACATCGGCGCCCACGTCTCCACGCTCGCGCCAGAAAGTCTGGCGCACCTGCTGCGGAGTTTGCTTTCCCATGTCGCACTGGAAAAGCATTTGCAGGGTGAGTTCGCGGGATTTGCGGCGTGTTCCCATGGGAAGCTGTCAGCTCTCAGCTCTCAGCTGTCAGCTGTCAGCTGTCAGCTATCAGTGTACAACCGATGAAGTTAAAGATTGGTTTTGCGGTTGGCGCGGCGGGTACCAGCTTTTGACTTTCGTTTTTTTCTGACCGCTGAAAGCTGAGAGCTGGCAGCTTTGCTGACGACCGACGACTGACGACCGACGACTGCTTTCAGGTTTGCCATCTCCACCGCCGTCAGCGCCGCCTCAAATCCCTTGTTGCCCATCTTCAGGCCCGCGCGGTCGATGGCCTGTTCCAGATTTTCGCAGGTGAGGACGCCAAATGCGTGCGGCACTCCCGTTTCCTGCGCGGACTGGCCAATCCCCCGGGCGACCTCATTGACGATCACATCGTAGTGCGCGGTGTCGCCGCGCAGCAGGCATCCCAGGCAGACGATGGCGTCGTATTGTTTGCTTTCGGCCAGAGTACGAGCGGCGGACGGGATTTCAAAGGCGCCGGGTACGCGGACGATCGTCAGGTTCTTAAAGAGTTTGGCGCCGCACTTTACGAGCCCGTCAATCGCGCCTGTGAGCAGACGTTCGGTGATGAACGAATTGAAACGACTCACCACCAGCCCAAACCTTTTACCGGCTGCGTTAAAGTTACCCTCCACTGCAAGATGGTCGGTGTCGACCACGTTTTCGAAGACTCTCGGACCAATCGCGCGCACTCGAGTCCCGCCCGGTAATTCAATATCAAAATAGGCAATCAAATGAGACGGCTCAGGACCAGAATGTTTGCGAACAACCGTGAAACCTTGTTTTGTAACGATCAAGAGAGCAGTATCCGGATCAGATATCGTCAACGTGATATCTACGTCGGGTTCGTTGTTTTTTCGGTAAAGAAGTTGAAGTTTCGCCTGCGAAGGAAAGAACTCAGCCGATCGGGAGTTCTCGTTCGCCCCGTCGAACCCCTTGTGCAACCCCAAAAGACCGAACAGTTGGATCAGAAGCTTGAAGTCCTCAGCAGACCTCGCCAGCGCCGTGACCTCGATGGACTTGATCATCTAAAGTTAACTACCTGTGCCCACAGTTTGTCATCCTTAGAGCTCTGGATGACAACTCAAAAAGAAAAATCCGTGTTGATCCGCGAAAATCCGTGGCAACGAAGTTTATAACTTATTGGGCTTCGGATTCGCCGGGTCCGAATAATCGTAAAATCCTTTACCCGACTTCCGGCCGTACCATCCCGCCATCACCATCCTCTTCAACAGGGGCGGCGAAGCGAAACGGCGTTCCTTGAATTCGTCGTACATCACGTGGGTAATGTAGTACGTAGTATCCAGGCCGACAAAATCGAGCAGCGTGAAGGGGCCCATGGGATAACCACAGCCCAGCTTCATGGCGTTGTCGATATCATCGATCGAGCCCACGCCCTCTTCGTAGGCGCGGATGGCATCGAGCAAATACGGCACCAGCAGCCGGTTCACGATGAATCCCGTCTTGTCGCTGGTCCGCACCGGGACTTTGCCCAGCTTTTTGGCAAATTCGTAAGCCGTATCGTACACGTCGCTGGCGGTGGCGATGGTGCGCACCACTTCCACCAGCTTCATCAGCGGTACTGGATTAAAAAAGTGCAGGCCGATGAAACGTTCAGGACGTTTGGTCGAGGTCAGCAACTCGGTAATTGAAATGGATGACGTGTTGGAGGCAAAGATCGCGTCTTTTTTTACGATGCCGTCGAGCGCGGCATACATCTTCTTCTTTTCATCGACGTTCTCGATCACAGCCTCGATGATGATGTCGCAGTCGGCGAGGTCATGCATGTCGGTCGTGCCCTTGAGCCGGGCGCGGACGGCTTGGGGCGTTTCCTTGATCGACCCCTTCTCGGCAAATTTGGCCAGCGACTTTTCGATGCCGGCAAAACCCTTGTCCAGATACTTCTGTTCGATTTCCAGCACGGTGACGTCGAACCCAGCCGTGGCCGCGACCTGCGCGATGCCCGACCCCATCAGACCACAACCGAGAACACCGACTTTTTTGATTTCCATACCGGTCCTTCATTTCACCACGGAGCCACAGAGACACAGAGAAAATCAGAAAGCCTTAGAATTTCTCAGTGACTCGGTGCCTCCGTGGTGATCCTTAGTTCATGCTCTCGACCACCATCGCAATTCCCTGCCCTCCGCCGATGCACGCCGTTGCCAGCCCGTATTTCTTCTTTCGCCGGCGCAATTCATAAAGCAACGTGATGACGAGACGCGTGCCGGTCGCTCCCAGCGGATGTCCCAACGCGATTGCGCCGCCGTTGACGTTTACTTTTTCACGATCGAGGCCGAGTTCTTTTTCCACTGCGAGATACTGCGCGGCAAAGGCCTCGTTCACTTCGATGAGGTCGATGTAATCGAGAGTAAGGCCGGCTTTCTGCAAAGCGATCTTGGTCGCCGGCACCGGGCCGCGCCCCATCACCTTGGGATCGACGCCGGCAATGCCCCAGCTCACTACCCGTCCCAGGGGACGGATGCCGCGCTTGCCCGCCTCATCGAGCGACATGATGACCACCGCGGCTGCGCCATCCACGATGCCGCTGGCATTGCCGGCCGTGACTGTGCCGCTTTTCCCGAAGGCAGTCCTGAGCTTGGCCAGGCCTTCGAGGGTAGTTTGGGGGCGCCGGTGGTCGTCTTCCGTCAGCGATTCCCCGGATGCCTCACCCCTGGAATTTTTCAATGCCACCGGAACCAGTTCTTCCTGCAGACGTCCTTCTTTATAGGCTGCGTCTGCGAGCTGCTGGGACCGCAAAGCAAATTGATCCTGCATTTCGCGAGTGATGCCCTGTTGAGACCCGTAAAGCTCGGCCGTGTTCGCCATATACAGGCCGCAATAGCTGTCGAGCAGGGCGACCATGAGCGAGTCTTCCATCTTGCCGCCGGGCGCGAGGTTGAAGCCGTCGCGGCCGCGAATGGTGAAAGGGGCCTGCGACATGGCTTCCATGCCTCCGGCCAGAACCAGGTTCGCCTCACCCAGCTGGATCATCTGGGCGGCGTTCACGATCGCCTGAATGCCGCTTCCGCACAGCCGGTTGACGGTGAGCGCGGGCGTCTCGATAGGGAGGCCTGCGCGTAAAGCCACATGCCGGGCGCCATAGATAGCGTCCCCCGAAGTCTGCTGGGCGTTGCCGAATACCGCGTGATCGAATTCCTTGGGATCGAGCCCAGCGCGTTCGATGGCGCCCTTGCCGGCAATGGCTCCCAGTTCCTGGGCGGTAAAGTCCTTCAACTTGCCGCAATAGCGCCCGAACGGCGTGCGGGCCCCGCTTACGATGGCGATGTCGCCGGGTTTCAGCATGCAGGCTTCCTGGTGCTCTTTGAAATCAGAATGGTTGAAGGTGCGGCAATCAAACAAGTTAGTTTATCAGCGAAGATGCAGTCTCCGCTAAGTGCGGGTCAGCCAAGGTGTGGGCCGGACAAAAAGTGGGTCGGACCAAGTGTGGGTCGGACACTCTTGTCCGACGCCGTTGACTTTTCCTTTGACTTTGATTTTGCCTTTGATCTTGCCTTTGACACTGCCGTTGCCTTTGCTCCAATCAGCCTGCAAGCATTTAGGTGCCGTTGCTGACAAGCAAAAGCAACTTCAAAGGCGGCGGACAGGAGTGTCCGCCCCGCACTAGGCCACTGCCGCGGCCGCCACCGACGGAGCCAGGCTGACGATGCGGCCCATGCCCTGCGCGACCGCACTGTCGAGCGCCTTGTCGGCGCGGTTGATGACTTCGGTCACGATGTCCACGGGATCGAACTGCTGGCGCACTACAGCCTCCGCCAGGCCCGCGCTGAAGGGGATAATTTCGTCGGAAAGTTTTACTTCCGCCAGCAGTTTGCGCAACTTTTCTATCGCCAGCACTGCTTCCTTCTCCGCCGTTTCCCCAAGCACCAGGGCGATCGTTGTCTTCCCGTAGCGGAAAGCAAGATCATTCTGCCGGATGTTGGCGGCAAAAAGCTGGCCAATCTGCTGCATGACCGCTTCCACGGCTTTTTCTCCGTGCTCCTTCAACATGGAAGCGCTTTTACCGAACTGCATCAGGGTCACGGTCACCGGGGTGCTTTGCTGGACGGCGCGGCGCGTTTCCGCCATCAACAGATCGATGTAGGAAGCGCGCTTGAGCAGCCCTGATTGCTCGTCGGTGACCGACAGGCTCTTGACCAGGCGGCGCAGCCCGGCATTGGTCAGCGCAATCACAATCTGTTCGCTGATGGTTTTGAGCACGACCACGTCGGCGGAGTGCCAGCCGCGGGCGCTGCTTTGCGTCAGCAGCAGGACGCCCATCTGGTCCTGCCCGTCGCTGAGCGGCAAAGCCAGCAGTGACGTGATTCCCAATTCCACCAGGACCGGCCGGATTTCCTCCAGCTCCGGCGCGGCCGGGGCATCGGTAATGCTCAGGGTGCCCTTGCTGATGGCGATGTCCTGCACGGCCGTGACCAGCTTGCTTAAAGCTTTTACTTCTCCAGCCTTCAAATTTTCGCTGTGGTACTCCTTGATGGCGCTGGGCACCATGCCCGGCTTGCGGGTAGCCACGATGCAGCGGCTGAGCTTCCATTGCGCTCCGATTTCGGCAGCCGCCGTGGACATGACCGCATCCGCATTGGTCTGGCGGTAAAGCTTGCGGGTAATGTCGGCCACTTTGGTGAAGCTGTTGACGTCGGCGGACTCCGCCGGGGCCGGCGTTTTCGCGGGCGGCGGCGCTTTGCTGGCCGCGCTGGACGTCCCCACGGATGGCAGCGGGCCTGAGTCGGCGCGATGCGGAGTCATGCCGGCAGCCAGATACAACTGCTGCAGGTCCTGATTACGTTCTTCTTCGCGGGGAAAGAGTTCCTGAATACGTTGCAGGCGTTCGATGGCCTTGGCGCGCATCCCGTACTGCACCAGGATTTCAGCCTGCAGCATCAGGTCCTGCAGGGCGGCGGCGCCCAGCGTCGGGCCCTCGGTCTTGACCGGCCCCGAAGCCGTCTTCGCCATACTGGTAAAGCGCGAGGCGATCACCTTATAGCGACTCTCGTCGATCTTGCCGCGGAGCAATTCCAGTCGTTTCTGGTGGCCGGGCTCGTAGGCGTCCACGTCAGCGGCGCGATCCAGGCATTCGGCGGCCTTGGCATAGTTGCCCATGCTGCAGTGCAGATCGAAAAGCTTGAGCAGAGTCTGGCAATAATCTCCTTCCCGGTTGGAGGAGTTGAACAACTCGCTCATGAACTCCAGCAGATCGGGCGAACCGCGATGCTTGGCTACCAGGTCCTGCATCATCGCGACAAAAGCGCGGCGGTCTCCCCGATTGTGCTGGAATTGCTCCAGCTTGCGCGCCAGGGCAACCGCCTCCCCATCCTGCTCCGCATCGACTAACAGTCCGACGAGGTCTGCCACGTCCTGCTGGCGGGAGGGATTTGCCTTGAAAAGTTCCCAGACCAGCGGCTCCGCATCGGTCAGACGATTCGCGGACAGCAGCGCCTTCACGTAGGTCTCGCGGGTTTCGAGGCTGGCGTCCTTCACTTTGGCCAGGGGTTCGAGGACAAAAATCGCGGCCCCGACCTGGCCCTGGGCCATCAGACTCTTGCCGTAGCCCAGCGCAATCTTGGGGTCGGCGGAGTCCTCCGTGTAGGCGCGTTCAAACCACTGCGCGGCGCTGGCGCCGGAAGCCTCCGTCATCTCCGCCAGCTTGAGGAAGGCCCCAGCCGCGCCTGCTTTGTCTCCAGTTTGTGAGCAGAGTTCGCCCAGCCGTAGAAAGTTTTTTTCCGCCGGCTCCAGCGCCACCAGTCGCCTCAGAACCACGAGGCAATCCTGCTGGCGTCCATTCTTGCTCAGGTCTTCGAGGGCGCTCTCGTAGGTCTCGAGCGCGAGTTTCCGGTTCGAAGTCTCGAGAATCTGCCCGAACTGGACCCTCTGGATGCTGGTGGGAATGGTGTACCGGGCGAGCTTCTTGTAGGTGAGGCTGGCGCGGGTGTTCTCCCCGGCCGCGATCTGCCGTTCGAAAAGCTCTCCCAGCAGCTTTACCGCCTCCGCAGTGCGTTGCAACGAAAGGCAGATATCGGCTGCCATCTGTCGCACATTGTCGTTTTGCGGGTCTTCCGCCAGCACCTGAAGGTATTCGTCCAGAGCTTCGCCCGTCTTGCCCTTTTGCAAGAGCTTTTCGGCTCGTTCTACACGTCGGGCGATCTCGGCTCGGTCCATTCGCTTGCTCGGATCTGGCATGAGAGACACGGGTAACGTACGTAGTAACCCAAGTGAGATTTTAGGGGGCGCTTCCGGCAGCGGCAACGAAGTCAGGGCCCGGGGGGATTACGAAAGTCATGAGCGAATATGTCTTTGTTGAAGAAATGATTTCTGTTATAGCTGCCCGATGCCCGTGGAGGCGGAGGAACGAGGACTGCGCCACCAGCTTGGCGCCGGCCAGATGGCCATGGTCGCTGTCGGCGGGTCCATCGGCACCGGGCTGTTGCTGGGATCGGCGGCGGCTCTCGAAATTGCCGGACCGGGGGTCATCCTCAGTTTCGTTCTGGCTGCCTTTATCGGCCTGACCGTGACCATGGCTCTGGGCGAGCTCTCCAGCATGCATCCCGCGGCCGGATCGTTCGGCGTCTATGCTGATCTTTATCTGAACCCGTGGGCAGGATTCATTGCCCGGGCCGGCTATTGGGCGGCCATCTCGATTTCGATCGGCGCCGAGTTAGTGGCTTCCGCCACCTATCTCACATTTTGGTTTCCATCCGTACCGGCTTTGTTCTGGGTGCTGATTTTTTCTGTTTTTCTGCTGCTAATCAATCTGCGCAGTGTGGGCAACTACGCTCGCTTTGAATACTGGTTTGCCATGATCAAAGTTGCCACCATTGCGGCCTTTGTCCTGCTGGGGGCGGCGTTGTTGCTGAGCGGCCGGGTGGCTCCGGAGTACACCGCGCATGGGGGCTTTCTGCCTCGCGGCGCGGTGGCGCCCCTGCTGGCCATGGGCTTCGCGCTTTACACCTTTGGAGGAATTGAATTTGTCGCCATTACTACGGGAGAGTCGCGCTCGGCGCAGGAAATTCCGCGCGCCGTCAAGCTGACTTTCGCCATACTCGCTTCGGTGTACCTGGGAGCGATCGTCGTTCTCGTCGGCGTCATGCCCTGGGACCGCGCCGGGGTTACCGAGAGCCCGTTCGTCACTGTGTTCCGGCACGCCCATGTCCCGGCGGCGCCGCACATCATGACCTTTGTGATTCTGACCGCCGCGCTGTCGGGCGCCAATGCAGCGCTCTACGCCGCTTCCCGCGTGCTGTTTTCCCTGGCGAGGACGGGATGGGCGCCGGCGCTCCTTGGGCGGCTGAACTCATCAGGATCGCCTCAGCTGGCCGTGCTGGCTTCCTCCTACGGCATTGTGGTCGCGCTGGTGCTGGAGAAGTGGGCGCCGCGAAATGCTTTCGTCTCGATTCTGGGTGCGGCCCTGGTGGGAATGTTGCTGTCCTGGCTGGTTTCGCTGGCCGCGCACGTGCAGTTCCGGCGAAAACTCTCCGCCGCCCAACTCGCGGCATTGCCTATGCGCTCGCCGCTGGGAGCGTGGGGTTCAGCCCTGGGGTTTGTGCTTATCCTGGTGGCGATTCTGGAGACGGGCTGGAATTCCCACCTGACCCTGATCAGTGGCGCCGTGTACATGGTGGTGCTGACGGCGGCCTACTTCCTGCTGAAAAAGAAGCAGCAGCAGCAGTGTGGGTCGGACACTCCTCTCCGACGCCTTTGACTTTGATTTGGACTTTGGACTTTCTTGCGTCCGGTCGATGGTACAAAAGAACATCACCCACAACTCAAAATCAAAGGCGACGGACAAGAGTGTCCGTCCCACACAAACGTCTTCTACATCGTGCTGATTCTGATATAGCGGCGAACGTCCTTCATGCTCACGACCAGCACGTAACCGGCATAAAGCAGGCCCACCGTTCCCAGAATGTTTCTGATGGTCTTCATGGCGTTCATTTCGCTCCTGAAATTCAATAAATGCAAAGGTCGGGGATAGGATGCGCCGCAGAGTCAGCGAGTTGTCGGAGCGATTCTCTACGGTTTCGATCGAAGTATACAGCCCACCTGCGGAAGTACAATGGCGGAATGGCCGACGAACTCCTGCGCTATCGCTCGCAGTTCCCAATTCTGGAACGCAGCACCTATCTGATCAGCAATTCGCTGGGTGCCATGCCACGGGGCGGTTTACGACGCCTTGAAGGGCTACGCGGATATCTGGGCCACGCGCGGCGTGCGGGCATGGGAAGAGCGCTGGTGGATGCTGGCCGCGGAAGTGGGGGACGAGATTGGCGCGCTGATGAACGCTGCTCCGGGCTCGGTTTCCACCCACCAGAATGTCACTACCTGCCAGGCGGTGGTCGCGTCCTGCTTCGATTTCTCAGGCAAACGCAACAAGGTCGTGTACAGCGACCTGAACTTTCCTTCGGTCATGTATTTCTGGGAAGCGCAACAGGCCAGTGGCGCGCAGGTCCACATGGTCCCCACCGACGATGGGATCACGGTCCCCATCGAGCGACTGCTGGACGCGATCGATGACCGGACTTTGCTGGTGCCCGTGTCGCACGTGATTTTCAGAAGCGCCTACATTCAGGATGCGAAGGCGATCATCGAGAAGGCACATCGAGTGGGTGCCCATGTGCTGCTCGATACCTTTCAGTCGCTGGGCACGGTTCCCGTCGATGTGCAGGCGCTGAATGTTGACTTCACCTGTGGCGGAGTCTTGAAGTGGCTATGCGGAGGCCCCGGCGTCGCTTATCTGTATGTTCGCCCTGACCTGGGAAAAAAGCTGGAGCCGAAATTTACCGGCTGGTTTGCCCACCAGAATCCTTTTGGCTTTGAAACTGGACCCACTCGCTACGCGGAGCCGCCCTTCCGCTTCATGAACGGGACCTCCCACATCCCGGCTCTGGAAGCGGCGCGCCCCGGATTGAAGATCATTGCCGAGGTGGGCATCGAACGCATCCGCGAGAAGTCGAAGCGGCAGACTTCGCAATTGATCGAGTTGGCCTCAGGGCGCGGATGGCGGGTCAATTCACCTCGCGACCCCGACCAGCGCGCCGGAACAGTCTCGATCGACATGCCCGATGCCGAGGAGGTCTGCCGCGAATTGCTGAAGCGCGACATCCTGGTGGACTATCGCCCCAAGGCCGGCGTGCGCATGTCTCCGCACTTCTACAATAAAGATGAGGAACTGGAAACGGCGGTCGCCGCAGTGGATGAAATCCTGAAAGACCAGTCGTCAGTCGTCGGTCGTCGGTCGTCAGCCAATCGGGTTGGTCTTGCTGACGACTGAAGACCGACGACTGACGACTGCTTTTCCGGGTCACCAGCCTTCTCACCTGTCTATCTCCGCGGCCCATATAAAATACCCAGGTGAGCGATCCTGTCCGCATTGGAATTCTCGGGGACTTTGACGCTAAGTCTCCGACTCTTCCCGCCATCGAGAAGTCGCTGCAGCACGCCGCCGCACAACTGAATTTGCCGGTCGAAGGCGAGTGGATCACAACTCCAGACCTGGTCGATCCTGCCACACAGAAAAAGCTCGAAAGCTTCGACGGAATCTGGGCGGCGCCGGGCAGTCCCTACAAGAGTTTCGATGGCATGCTGAAGGGCATAGAATTCGCCCGCCGGCGCGACTGGCCTTTCCTCGGCACCTGCGGCGGCTTCCAGTACGCCCTGATCGAGTGTGCCCGCAACGTGCTGGGAATCAAGGATGCGGACAGCGCGGAGAATAATTCCGGCTCGAAAAACATCATCATTTACCCGGTTGCCTGCGCCGTGCCCGATCGCGGCAAGGGCAAACCCAAGCTTTCCGGCGCCATACCGGAAATCCGCCTGCGTCCCGGATCATACCTGCAGTCCTACTATTCGCAGGAGACGGTTGCTGAAGAATTTTTCTGCAACTTCGAAGTCAATCCCGACTACGAATGGGCTGCCATGGAGGCCGGTTTCCCGATCGTGGCACGCGGTCCGCAGGGCGAGATTCGCGCCATCGAATCACCGACCCACCGTTTCTATATCGCAACCCTGTTCCAGCCGCAGCTTTCGTCAAAACCAGGCCAGCCCCACCCCCTGGTGCTCGCGTTCGTGCAAGCCGCCGCCGACTGGGGAAAAAAGAAACTCGACGACAGCGTCCTGGAGTAGCGGACGTCAGCCCTCGGACATCAGGCTTCGGCAAGGTCCGTGTGGGGACGGGTCTCCGACCCGTCGGGGTCGAGCGCAGCTCGACAACTAAAAGGTGGCCACGGAGGAACGCGAAACTTCCCCACCCTGTCATTCCAAAGAACGGAGCCACGAGGTTGGGGCGCCCTTCAGGTCGAAATCAATTCGAACGCGGGATAGCTTGCCAGCAGTTCACGAAAAGCCTCTACCGGCGAATCGGCCTGAACCGGGAAGTAGCGTTGAACTTCTCTCCTGAACTGATCCAGATAAGCCTTCAGGATCTCCGGCTTCTCCTGATCGGAGAGAGCTCGTAGCCGGTACCCATCCCGCCGCCTTCCCTTCTTGAGCGTGATTTCTCCAGCCGCTTCCGCATTACGCACCCATTGCGTGCGGCCACGCGGGGCCACCAGGAAGCGCTTTCCCCCGAGTTCCAGCAGATCAATCGGGGTGGAATAAATCTTCCCGCTCTTGCGCCCGCGCACTTGCAAAAGGTAGTTGTAGGAAAAACCCAGGCCTAAACCCACCAGAATTCCGTAGGTCCGATTGAAAGCGCGCTCGACCGCGCTGGGCGCGCGAAATGAAGGTTGAGTGGAATTCATGGCCGCATTTTACATTGTCATCCTGAGCCGCGCACCGCGCGACTCAGGTAAGTCGAGGGACCTGCTGTAGTGCTGCCGGAATGAAGCTTAGTTCAGCTTCACGAATTTCAACGAAGCTGAGTTCATACAATAGCGCAGCCCGGTAGGTTGCGGGCCGTCGTCGAAGACGTGCCCCAGATGCGCATCACAAAGCGTACACGCCACCGCACTCCGCACCATGCCCCAACTGGTGTCGTTAATGGTGTGAACATTCTCCGGCGCAATCGGCTCCCAGAAGCTGGGCCAGCCGGTGCCGGATTCAAACTTCGTATCGGAGTTGAAGAGCGCGTTGTCGCAGCACATACAGCGATAGAGACCCTTGTCATGCAGGTCCCAATACTTCCCGCTGAAGGCAATCTCAGTGTCGGCGTGACGTGTGATGTCGAACTGCCCCGGCGACAGCTGCTCGCGCCACTGCTCGTCGCTCTTCACCACTTTGGGGACACGAACTTTTTCCAGCCGCTGCCCGGAAGCGGAAAACTGCACAATGGTGACTTCGCCGGGATCGCCCTTGGGCATGGCCGCTTCAATCAGGCGCGGCTTGCGCAGCGACCACAGCGCCGCCCCGGCAATCGCGGAAACAGAAATCCCCAGAAAAGCGCGCCGCCGCACGTTCACCGATGAAGTATCTCGACCAATCTCTGAGTCAAACATTACTCACTCCCCGATCTGGCGCGCTACTTGCCGGTATAGAGTTCCGGAAACTGCTGCTTCAGATGCACCACCTTCGGCGCATCGTTATAGACGATGTAGAGCTGGTCCGGATGGCGCGTCGCATAATCCTGGTGATAAGCCTCGGCAGGATAGAACGCCTTCAACGGCACCACCTGGGTCACGATCGGGTGGGAAAATATTTTAGCCTTGTCGAGCTGCGCGATGTACGCGTCCGCAATTTTCTTCTGTTCGGCGTTGCCGTAAAAAATCACTGACCGGTATTGCGTGCCGTCGTCCGGCCCCTGGCGGTTCAGTTCTGTGGGATCGTGGGCCACGGAGAAAAACACTCGCAGCAACTCGCCGTAAGTGATCTGTGAAGGATCATAGGTAATTTTCACCGATTCAGCGTGCCCGGTTTCGCCGGTGCTTACGATTTCATACTGCGCCGTCTTGGCTTCGCCCCCGGAGTATCCCGAGGTCGCGTTGATTACACCTTTCACATGCTGGAAGACAGCCTGTACGCCCCAGAAACATCCGCCCGCGACCACCGCGGTTTGCTGGCCCGGCGAGGCGGCTTTGGCGGAATCCACAGCCGGACCCGGCACCACGGCACCCGCGGCACTCCCCGCGCTGCAGGCCACCGTGCCCGCGACCAGGACCATGAACAATAAGAAAATATGAGCAGAGAATCTGAACATGGAAGACACTCCTGCGGCGCTTCTGCTGGCCGCACCTGATTAGAGTTCTGAGACAGACAAAAGTTTCGCTCCGTGAATGTCCTTGCAGGTCACACACTTGACGCCGTTTTCCGCTCGTACCCGAGGCAGGAAATGACCGGCAGGCGGGGATATTTCCGGAAACGAGAGTCGGTCAAGGCCAACTGGCAGAGAAAGAACACCGAACCGCGGTCGGATTCGATGCGGCGCGCATGGGAGCACTCCTGGCAGAGACCGGGCTCTGGGCTGAGGCGACTTTTCCGCAGGAGGGCTCATAGGCTCAGAATAACAGCCCAAGCCATTGCCCTGTTCTTGAGGTGACAAAGTGTGGCTGAAGAATTTGAACGAACGTAAATGTTTAAGCACCGCCTTCGCGCCGAGCCAGTCGAATTAAAGATCGTGCACCCTTACCGCAACGATGGGAGCATTAATCCACTCAATTTCCCGCTTTCATAATCCTGTTCCAACCCCAACAACAGGCCTTGAAACTCGGCCATTGTTTTCGACGAACGGCAAGTTTCCACGAACGCCCGCGCCTCACACTCCGATGCCTGAGGAAAGAACCTGCTATACAGTTCGATCTTCTGACGATCGCTCGCCGTTCCCAAAGCCAACTTGTAATCAATTCGTCCTGGCCTCAACAAAGCCTCATCCAGCACCTCGATTCTGTTGGTAGTCATCACGAATAGCACATTTTCAGGAGCGTAGAAACCGTCCAGCACGTTCAGCAATCCCGATAGAGTAACCCCCAAGCGATCCGCTAGGTCCTCCTTGGCGTTGGGCTCCGTGGACTTTTTCCATTCGTCGGGCCCCGTCCTCGCGGGCCTACTCTGCATGCAATCGATGTCTTCAAACAGAATTATCGAATCTGGCGGTACTTCATTGATCGCCGTCTTTAGACTACGGTCATTGAAGTCGTTCAAGTTCACTGCATAGATAGACATCCCGAATCTCGCCGCCAGTGCTGATACCAAAGAAGTCTTGCCCGTACCTGGAGGCCCGTATAGCAGATACCCCCGGTGGTAGGGCACGCCCAGATGCGAGTAGCGATGCTTTGATGCCTTGAACCTTGCGATGTCCTCAACGATGTGCTCCTTTTCGCCGGCCTGCAGGATTACAGATTCCAACAGACGAGGCATGTAGGCGTCGACTGTCGTCCAGTACTCGTTGTAGACAAACAGCAAGGACTTCGCGTCAACTTTCCTGTTGTGGCATCTGACAACTTCGTCCACAAACTGCTTCAGGAAGTGTTGTCTTCGGCCAATCGTTCTGAAGGTTAGCTCTTCGATCCTCTTCGGGCTCCAACCCTTGGTGTCTTCGCTGCGGTGGAAGTAGACAAGAAACGGCCTTCCCGCATGCCAGAACCAATGGACTCCCGGCGCCGGGATGAGTGCCAGAGTTGCGCCCCTCAGAGTCGTATCCAGGTCCACCCTGCGGATTCGTTTGAGGAACTTCTGCTCCAGAAACCATTCCTTGACCCACACAAATGCTGCATCATCATCTTTCACCGTTATCATCATGGTGGTCTGGCCTACCAGCCACAGCCATGCCTTTTCAGGCACGGCCCTCAGGTAGACACTCAGCCCCCCGATAATCATGAGCAACAACCCGCCAGACGCGAACTGGTTCTGGCCGGTCAGCATACTTCTTAGTAGTTCCATCATTCTGAACACGTTGCTTTCTAGCCGGCACTTGGCCGGAATTTTGGACGCGCGAGGGTGCAGGCGGCCCCAAGTTCAAGCAGCGGCCTGGAGACAATCTGTTTGCTCAAGGCATGGCCGATGAGCAGCACAGACATGGCTCCCAAGCCGCGATTCAAACTCGCGACCTAGTTACCTCTATTTTGTTGGCTTTAAGGGGCGCAGCAGATCAGTTTGCGCGATCGGATGACGCCCTTAAGCAACTTCGGTTTGTAGCCGGCCGGAGTTGCGCACTTATCGAGTTGAAGCTTCGTTTCGACAAATCGGGCATCCTTTCTTGAAAAGATGCTTGAAGATGCCATGATTTTCACTTTTGTGCAACAGAAAATTTGGCAGCCCAGCGAATGATTTTAGCGGCGATCATCTGCCGAGTCACGCGGTTGAGTCTGCCTGTTCTCGCGCGCGATCATTCTGGTACTGTAGTTGGGCGTTTTTTTATCAGAACAACGCGGAGGGCGGGACGCCCTCCCGACAGCCGGCGGGACGCCGGCGCTACCCAGGAGCCCTCGATTGAAATATCTGAACCTTACATTCACCCTCGTATTTTTTATTTCTCTGGCCATCGCCTCACCCGCACAGATTGACGATGCTACTCGGCAGCTTTCTCACGATATTTTCAAGCAGCTGATCGAAATTAATACTACGGATTCAGTCGGCAATGTGACCACCGCTGCCGAAGCCATGGCGCAGCGCTTTCGCGACGCCGGGTTTCCCGACAGCGACATGCAGATCATGGGGCCGAACGATCGCAAGAAGAACCTGGTGGTCCGTCTGCACGGCAGCGGCAAGCACAAGCCTGTGTTGCTGATCGGACACCTCGACGTGGTTGAGGCCAGGCGCGAGGACTGGACCACCGACCCCTTTCAGTTCGTGGAGAAAGATGGTTACTACTACGGCCGGGGCACGCAGGACATGAAGGACGGCGATGCCATCATGGTCACGACCCTGATCCGCTTCAAGAAGGAAGGCTTCGTGCCGGACCGCGACATCATCCTGGCGCTGACCGCCGATGAAGAGGGCGGCACCTCGAACGGCGTGGATTGGCTGATCAAGAACCACCGCGAACTGATCGATGCCGAGTTTGTGCTCAACCACGACGGCGGCGGAATTTTGTCGGAGCAGGGCAAGCCGCAGTTCATGACCGTGGACGCGTCGGAAAAACTGTATTCCGACTATCAACTGACGGTGACCAATCCCGGCGGTCACAGTTCCCTGCCCCGGCCCGACAATGCCATCTACCATCTGGCCGACGGCCTGGCCCGCCTGGAGCACTACCAGTTTCCCTTTGAGCTGACCAACATCACGCGCGCTTACTACGAGCGCATGTCAAAAATAACCACCGGCGAACGCGGGGCCGACATGCGCGCGATCCTCAAGACTCCTCCGGACATGGACGCCGTCGCGCGCCTGTCGAAAGACCCCATCGACAATTCGATCATGCACACCACTTGCGTGGCCACGCGCCTGAACGCGGGTCATGCCAACAACGCTTTGCCGCAGATGGCGCAAGCCAACGTGAACTGCCGCATCATTCCGGGCCACCCGCCCGAAGAGATCCGGCAGGAACTGGAGAAGGTCGTGGCCGATCCCAAGATCTCGGTGAAGGACATGGGAGCGATTGGCGGAGTCAACAATCGGCGCTCGTACTCGCCGCCGCCGCTGCGCGCCGACGTCTTCGAACCACTGGAGAAAGTGGTGAACCGGATGTGGCCGGGCCTGGCGGTGGTCCCCGACATGGCGACCGGCGCGTCGGACGGAATTTACACCAACGCCGCCGGCATGCCGACCTATTGTGTATCGGGTGAGGCCATTGATCGCGATGACATTCGCGCCCATGGCAAGGACGAGCGCATCCGGGTGGACGCGTTCTACCGGGCAGTGGATTTCTACTATCAGTATCTGAAAGCTGTGACGGCCCGGTAAATAAAATCATCCACCCAGGCCGGTTTCCCTTTGCGACCTTTGCGCTTAACTTTGTGACCTTTGCGGTCAAAAGCTCTTGACCGCAAAGAATGCAAAAAAGGTCGCAAAGAAAGCGGACGACACGTGCCGGTTCTTGTGCTCACCAGAATAGTTCCTCTTGACTTCGCTTAATGTTCGCCTACAATTATCCCATGGCGATCACCAAACGGCAACGGCAGGTGTACGACTTCATCTCCGAGTTCGTACAGAAGAAGGGCTACTCGCCTTCGTTCGAGGAAATCGGCGAAGGTCTGGACCTCAGTTCTCTGGCGACCGTACACAAACACATTTCCAATCTGGAGAAAAAAGGGCTACTCACCCGCGACTACAATCGCAGCCGCTCCATCGACCTGTTGCCGCCCAAGGGCCGGCTCAAGCAGGCCATGGCGGTGAATACCACGATGGTGCTGCCGCTGGTGGGCCGCATCGCCGCCGGCCAGCCCATCGAGGCGGTGCAGAGCAATGAAACCATTTCGCTCGCTGACTTTGTCCGCTCCAAGGAAGTGTTTGTGCTCGAAGTCCGCGGCGATTCCATGCAGGACGAGGCCATTCTCAACGGCGATTACGTGATGGTCGAAAAAAGCAGGACGGCGCACAACGGAGATATCGTCGTTGCCCTGGTGGAAGGCACCGATGCAACCCTGAAACGCTTTTATCGGGAAGGCGAAAACATTCGCCTGCAACCCTCCAATGTCAGCATGAAACCCATCATCCTGCCGGCGGCTTCGGTTGAGGTGCAGGGAAGAGTGATTGGGGTGCTGCGGAAGTACTGAAGGAAGCTGTCAGCTCTCAGCTAAAAGACCGTCACCAAAAGCTAACGCCCGGGCTTAAACCCGGGCGTTTAGATGTTTTGCCTGGCCGACGACTGAAGACTGACGACCGACGACTGCCTTACCCAACGTGCTTGTCGATTGCCTTCTGAATAGTTTCCTTGGGGACGTAGCCCACGATCTGTTCCTTCACCTGTCCACCTTTGAATACCAGCAGGGTCGGGATGCCGCGGACTCCGTAGCGCATCGGGGTTGCCTGGTTGTTGTCCACGTCCATCTTGCCGACTTTGATCCTGCCGCTGTAGTCCTTGGCCAGTTCGTCCACGATGGGAGCGAGGGCGCGGCAGGGTCCACACCAGGCTGCCCAGAAATCCACCAGCACGGGCTGCTCTGACTTCAGGACATCCTGGTCAAAGTTCGCGTCCGTCACTTCCAAAATTCCGTTGCTTGCCATTTATCCTCCGGGAGCGCCGCCCGCCGCGAATCCAGGTCGGGAACGGTCGATCAGCCAACGTGGGCTGCATGTATCGTATCACCTGATTGGATGCATCGCAGCCACAGAAGTCGCAAAGGCTGCGTTTCCGGCTGTCAATTGCTGATTGACCACAGTCTCCGGAGAAACAAAAAGCGCCCTGAACTTTTCAGTTCAGGACGCCTCGGCAGCCCTCCCCCAGAACTGCCAAACCACGAGATGCATACTAGGCCCACCCCATGTTGCTGTAAACGTCACTTTGGTAACTCGCACCAGTACCAGTTCAAAATCGGGATAGCCTCCGTGACCATTGGCGCAAATCCACTGATTCGTTACTGGCGTCGCCAGGTTTTTCCCGCGTCGCTCGTGCTCCAGGTTTCACGGTTGGCGGTGCTCAGCTTGCCGTGTCGGGCGATCGCTGAACTCGACAGTGACGATATCGGCGCTCAGTGACTTGCCGTCCGCCACCGGCGTAATCCGGATCCAGTGTTGGCCGGCATCGGAAGAATGGTAAAGAGCGCCGGCGGCGCCGCCCACCCAGATGTCGGAATCATTTGCCGCCAGTGCGCGGAAGACGACGTTACTCGCCACTGGAATTTTCTCCCAGGTCTTTCCGGAATCGAAAGAGCGCTGGAGAGAGCCGTCGGCGGAGAGCGTCCACCGGGGCAAATTGTTGTCCGCACGGAGACGCCCAGCGTGTTCAGTCGTAGGGCCGGCTGCGGTTGCGCCCGAGAGCGTATCTGCCTTCCGATCCGCAAGCGACGCTCTTGCTGCGCCACCGACTGCCTGGACTTCTTTTTGCGACTCGTTCGTGCGGGACTCGTCCTTCGCCTTGCGCTCGGCGGATTGTGCCGCCGCCTCCCGCGTGGGAGTGGCTGCGCTCTCCACCGTTACCATTCCGGAATTGGCCCGGGCGGAATAGTCCAGAGCGCCATTTCGCGCCTGGACCTGACCCTCTACCCCGGCTGTCTTGGCGGCGAGCGAAGACTCCGGAGCGGCTGCCGGCGCGGGGCTCGCCGGCTTGTCAGCCGATCGGAATGTGTCGATGCCAGCCAGCCGGTTGTTGGTCAGTTCCTGAACTTTCTTGTTTTGCTCCAGCGGCATTCCATAGGCGTCGGACACCTCTGTCTGCGCGGACATCGGCGATGTTTCACTTCCCTTCTCGCGTTGCTTAGCCAACTTGCCCGCTTCCCCGAGGTCGCGCTCCGACGGGGCCGAAGAGAGGACGGCGATGTTTGACGTCGGCTGCTGACCAGGCTGCCCGCGGACTTCGCCTTCCAATTTGAGGTCGGCGGGCGCCGCAGGAGCTTTCTCGGCGACCGATCGTGCGGGTTCCCGATGCTCGTAGCGAAGCGTCACTGCGGCGCTGACCACCACCACGCACGCCGCCAGCGCTCCCCAGCGCAGTACCGGCCAGCTCAACCAGGTGGATCTCTTCGGACCCGGCGCCAGTGCCGGCTGGATCTCGGGCATGGCGAACGACAACACATCGCGGCAATCCGCGCAGCCGGCGAGGTGCTGCAGCACCTGGCCACGTTCGCGGTCATTCAATGATTTCTCGGCGAACGCGATCAACAGGTCAGGATCAGGATGGACCCCGGGCTTCGCAGCTCCCTGCAAGCGCTGTTGCACGATTTTTGGAAGTTGCTCCATTTTCTTTCGCCCCTACGGGGCTCTGTCTCTGTATCTGCTTACCCAGGGCTTACGCCCTGGGCTTCATTCTTACGCCGCTTCGCGGCTTGCGTCGCCGGTCGCGCCGATCATCCGGACCTATGCCTTCAGCTCTGTATAAGATGTCGAAAGTCAGACGCCTGACGCCCGAGGTCCGACGTCCGGCGCCCCTACTTCACCCTTCTTATCAGAGAACGTCTGAGGAGCCGTTTCTTGCGCGACCCGGTCGCGTATATTCACGCGCAGGTCACGCACGTCAACCTCCAAGGCTTCCTCTGCCTGGCGACGGCTCATGCCTTTACGCTCCAGCGCCGCCAGAATTTGTTTGCGCAGCGACCTGGCCAGCTTATCGAGCTTACGGCTGACAGTGGACTCATGCACCGCGAGCGTGCGCGCAATCTCAGCCAGGGTGCGACCGTCTAAATAATAAGATGCCAGAATGAATCGCTCCTCCGCGGCGAGTCGGGAGAGGGCTTCATCAGTCGCGGCTTCAACTCTGGGATCGACCACTGCGGCTGGCCCGGGATCGGTCGCGGCAAACTGGGCTCCGTCTTCACTCTCTTCATCCAGGCTGACCAGGCGGCGCTGGCGGCGGAAGCGGTTCACGAACTCCTGCGCTATCACGGTGCGCAGCCAGCCCTCTAAAGAACCGCGCCCGGTGTACGAAGCCAGTTTCGAAACGCGCTGGCCGTCGCGAGTGGTCGTGCCATAGAGATCAGCGTAGAGCGAGTCCGCCAGTTCGCGGGCAGCGGAGCTTTCTTTTGCAATGTAGGCCGCGATGTCATAAAGCTTCTCGCGGTAGCGCGCCATGAAGACTTCCCAGGCGCGTTCCTGACCGGCGGCGCAAGCCCGGGCCAGGGCCAGTTCTTCCACCCGCAAGCTGGCATAGAGTTCCGCGGCCTGCCGGGCCGAGGCATCCGCCGGCAAATATCTGGCGGCAACCTCGTTCAGGATCGCTGCGAACTGCTCGCGGCTGAGACCCGAATTTCCGCTCTTTTCATAGAGTTCGGTAATCACGGATTCCAATCCCGCGGAAGCTTCCACTATGGGTTGGACACCGTGATCGGTCATGGCGGGCAGCCATTCCGGATGCTATCAACATTTTTGCTGCAAGAAGCTGATTATTTGCCGTTCCTCGTGTAAGCGCGGGCACTGCCGGGCGGTGGGCGAGGACGCCCGCCGGACAGCCGGTGAGATGCCGGCGCTACGGAGGAACACCATGAAGTTCAAGCTATTTGCATTGTTTTCGGCAGTCGCGCTTGGCGGGATCGCTTTACTTGCGCCCTCTACCGCGCCTGCGGGAGAGGCTACTCTGCCTTCCGGCTACAAGGTGCTGGAACCCATTCGACACGGGAACCTGACCGTGTTCCCGGTCGTCGCCGCCCATTCCCACGACACCCAGGAATTTCTCACCCTGGACGAAGGGCTGCGCTCCGGCGAGGTGATCGTGACCGAGTCCGGCAGCGTGCAGCCGCTGATGCGGCGTCGGCGCGCCACCCCTACGCCGAGCGGCGCACAGGTCAACCAGTTGGTGCTGGTCAACAATTCCAGGCGGCCGCTGATTCTGCTGGCGGGCGAGATCGTGACCGGAGGAAAACAGGACCGTGTAATTGGCAAAGACCGCATCATTCCGGCGGAGAGCGATCCTGTCGATCTGGGCGTGTTCTGCGTCGAGCCCGGACGCTGGACCGGCAGCAGCGACAGATTTGGAGTGGGAGGGGCTGCTGCAAGCGCCGTCGCAGCGCCGATGGCCGCCCCCAATGTTCGCGCCAAGGCGATGGCCGACAAAGACCAGTCAAAAGTCTGGGCAGAGGTGGGCAGGGCCAGAGAGGCGATGGCTGGAAGTGTGACCGTTGATGGTGCGGCGCAAGTCATCAACGGCACGACTTCATACGCGGGGGTAATGGACAACCGTGAGGTGAAACAAAAAGTTGATTCCGTGGCCGAACCCATCCAGCGAAATTACCAGAGCCTGATACAACAGCTCCGCGAGCAGAACGCCGTGGGGGTGGTGGTGGCGGTGAACGGCAAGATGGTCTGGGCCGATATCTTCGCCAGCACCAACCTTCTGGAAAAATACTGGCCCAAGCTGGTGCGGTCCTACGCGGCAGAAGCGGTTGTGACCCGCACCAAAGATGGCGTGGCTGACATCAAGCAGGCGCAGGAGTTTCTCAACCACCTCGACGGACGGCATGAGACGGTTGACAGCGAGCCCGGACTCTACCGGCACACGGAAATTTCGGGCGATGGCTTCAGAGCCTTTGAGCTGACGTCGCTGCTGCCCAAGACGGGGTTTGATCTGCACGTGGCCAAGATGACGGAATAGAGAAACGTCCAGGGTCTGGTTTCTGGTGATTCGGGTCGGTCACAGACGAGCACACTGGAACTGGAAACCAGAAACTGGAAACCAGAAACTGTTACCCGCGGTTGGCGTCATACCAGCTTCGCCAGGAAGCGGTGTCATTGGGCAGGGTTTGTCCGGTGATGTCGCGCAGCGCCTGATAGACCCAGCCGTGGGTCTGCGCGTCCAGGGAGGCGTCGTCGGCGTAGTCGAGCAGCTGCGGAATCACGCTGCGGCGCTGCTCCTGGGTCAGCATGCCGGATTGGGCAAGGCTGCACGCGGCGCGCTCGCGGACCATCGGCGAAGCATCGTCGTGAAACGCCTGCAGCAACGGAGCGATGGTCTCGTTGGTTCCCAGGTAGGCCAGGCCTTCCACCGCCCAGTGGCGGACTTCTGGATCGGGATCGTGAAGCTGGCTGACCAATATCTCATTCACCCGCTCAGGCTCGACGCCGCGGTTGCCCAGCAGGCCCAGTTCCCAGAGCGCCCATACCCGTTGCGCCCGCGGCCCGCTTCCCACCTGCAGGGCCAATCGCTCGATCGTTGCCGGCGACTTGATCGCGCCCATGGCCGCCAGATCCAACTCAATCCCAGCGGCCCTTACACGAAGGTCATTGGAGTTGAGCGCGGTGGTGATCAGCGCGTTGAACTGAGGAGTGAATTTTAGCTTTCCCCACCAGCCTTCCACCCGCGCGGCAATCTGGTCGTTGGCGCCTTCGTAGTGGTTGACGGCGCGCTCCAGCAGCGCTTCGGCCTGTTGCTGCGGACTCTTGCGATCCAGACTTTCAAGTTCGTGATCGGAAAGCACAGCCGGAGAGGCAGGTTCGGGTTTGCCTTGCAGGGTCAGAAACCTGGTAATCTCCTCAAACGTAGCCTTTGCATTGCCTGTGGCGAAGAATGCCGCCAGCAGAACTCCCACCGCGACCGCGAACAAAATGCGCCAGCTTCCTGATTGAGGATCGATGGACTGATCCAGTTTCAGGCCTGAGCTCGACTGCAGGGTGCCGTACTCCGGCACCGGCTCGGGACGCGGATCTCCTTCCCAGGAATGCATGCCAGCAGTCTAGGAGGGTTCCGAGACAGGGTAAAGTTACGGTCGAGTACCATGGTGTTACCCTTATGTCGAGGCTGATACAAATGAGGCGCTTGAAGCATTTCTACTCCGTAAAGGTCAGAGTCACGCTGGTCACATTGCTGCTGGTTACGTCTGGAATGGCCGCGGACGCAGGCTACCACCTGATCAAAACCTACAAACTTGGCGGCGACGGAGGATGGGACTATCTGACGCTCGACCCCAGCTCGAACCGTCTCTACATTTCCCGGTCCACTCACGTGATGGTGATCAATCCCGACTCTGGCGAGCCCGTGGGCGACATTCCGGATACTCCCGGAGTTCATGGCATTGCCCTGGCCCCGGAATTTGGCCGCGGGTTCGTCAGCAACGGCCGTGATGGCACGGTGAGTGTCTTCGACCTGGCCACTCTGAAAGTGCTGAGCAAAATCAAGGTTGGCGAAAACCCGGACGCGATTCTTTACGACCCCGCGAGCAAGCGGGTCTTCACCTTCAACGGCAGAAGCCATGATGCCACCGCCATCGATGCCGCCAAGGGAACGGTGGCAGGCACGATCAAGCTCGACGGAAAGCCTGAATTCTCGGTCAGCGACGAAAAGGGCGAAATCTTCGTGAACATCGAAGACAAGAGCGAATTGCTGGCCCTGGATCCAGCAAAATTGGAAGTGAAGTCGCGCTGGTCCTTGGCGCCGTGCGAGGAGCCGACGGGATTAGCCATCGACCGCAAGCATCGGCGGCTGTTTTCCGGTTGCGGCAACAAGCTGATGGCCATTGTGGATGCGGACAGCGGCAAAGTAATCTCCACTCTTCCGATCGGCGAGGGTGTGGACGCGACGGCGTTCGATTCCGAAACCGGGCTGGCGTTCGCTTCCTGTGGCGAGGGCGTGCTGACGGTTGTGCACGAAGACTCGCCGGATAAATTCAGCGTCGCTGAAAATGTTCCCACCGAACGCGGGGCGCGCACCATGACGCTCGATGCCGCGAAGCACCAGGTCTTCCTGGTGACCGCGAAGTTCGGGCCGCCTCCGGCACCGACGACGGAGCAGCCTCATCCCCGTCCGGCGATCTTGCCGGACAGTTTTGTGGTGTTGGTGGTAGGCAAGTAAGAAAGATCCACTTACATTACGGCGGGCACGCTGATTCCCATGACCGCCAATATTCGCGTCAATTCGCGGCGGACCACAGCCACGGTTGCCAGCAGAAACTTCTTGCGGCCCTCGTCCGCTTCACTCAGGATCGGATGCCGGTGGTAGAACGCATTGAAGAGTTGAGCGAGCTGAAAGGCCTGCTTGGCCAGGTACGCGGGCTCGGTGGTCGAAATCGATTGATCAATGATGTAGGAAGTCTTGGCCGCGGCCAGCCACAATTCCCAGATTTCGTTCCCTGCTTCGCCGGTCAGGTGCCGGGCCAGGTCAGCCGTCGAAACCAGGGTTGCCGCATTTCTACCAAATTCCTCAGGATCGAAACCGCCCTTGCGGAAGATGTTGGCGGCGCGCACCACAGCATACTGCACGTAAGGACCGGTCTCGCCTTCAAAGCTCAGAGCTTCTTTGAAGTCGAATGCAATCACCGACGACTTGGTGAACTTGAGCATGAAATAACGCAGCGCGCCAACCGCGATCTGGGTGGCGATGGTCATGCGTTCGCTTTCCGTCAGTTGCGGATGGCGGCCGTCCACCTCGTTCTTCGCCGACGCGATCAACCGGTCCAGCAGGTCGTCCGCTTTTACTCCAAATCCCTTCCGGCCGGAGACTTCAATGTAGGGACGACTTTTGTCTTCATCGGAAAGCTGGTAGCCCAGTTCGGCCGCGCAACGCGGGGTGAGCGCGACCATTTCGTAGGAGAAATGTGTGTAGTGATCGGCTTGTTCGTTATATCCCAGGCCGCGCAGCGCTTCGATGACGGTGTTCTGCGCCTCCGACTGGCGGGCGTCAATCACGTTGTAGATTTCCGCCACGCCGCCGAAGTGAGGATGGTCGAGCGCGCCCACTGCGGTTGAAATCCAGCAGTCATGTCCGTTGGGATAGTGATAGAACTTGCGATAACCGAAATCGCGGCCCAGCAGCCCAAACTTCCACATGTGGTACGCGATGTCCTTGCCGACGTAGCCAACCGTGCCATTCGAACGCACGATGACTTTCTGGTCCTCTTCTGCGACTTCGTCCTTCTCTGCGGCCTCGGTGGAAGTCTCCGCATCCTTCGAGGCTGCAGCCTTCGCCGTCCCCGCCCGCCGCATCACCCAGCAACCTTTGTTCTTTCCTTCCGCCTCGAAGGAAAGTACGCCGCCTTCTTTCAGTTTGGTAAACGCCGCATCCCAGAAATGCAGGTGAAGTATCTCGCTCTCGCGCGGCAGGAAATCGTATTCGATATCGAGCCGGTCCATGGTCTCGAGATGACGGCGCAGCACGGCGACGGAAATCACGTCGGCGACGGCCGCGCTCTCATTGTTACCCTCTTCGATCGCGTGCAGCACCTGTTGACGGACCTGCGGATTTGCTTTGTCCTCGGCATACCAGTGCGAGACCCGGGCGTAGAGGTCCCAGCAGTAGTAGTCGAAGCGGGGCTGGCGGGCGAGCTGTTCGATCTCCGCCCGTGACTTTTTTTCAATATTCAGAAATCCCACCACCACGTCGGCCACCTGCACGCCGGTGTTGTCGATGTAATTCTGGACGTCCACTTCCCTGCCGGCAAACTTCAGCAGCCGGACAAACGTATCGCCGAGAATGGCATTGCGCAGGTGGCCGACGTGGGCCGCCTTGTTGGGATTGATGCTGGAGTGCTCAACCAGAATCTTGCCGGGAGCGACGTCGGCGCGCTGCCTTTCGTCCGCCGCCAGAGAGGTGGCCAACTCCTCGCGTCGAAGCCGTGCGTTGATATAGCCGGCACCCGCTATTTCCAGCTTTTCAAAACCGGGAATGGGGCCGATTCCATTGACAATCTCTTCCGCAATCTTGCGCGGTGCTTTGCGGAGTTTCCTGGCCAGCTCAAAGGCCAGCGGCAAAGCGTACTCGCCGAATTCCACTTTGGGTGGCTGTTCGATGACGATTTTTGGCAGATCCAGATCGTAGGTGCGACGCAGAAATTCGCGCACGTGCCCGGCCAACCGTCGTTCGAGATGGCGATACAAGATTTCCCCTAAGCTGTTGAAGAAAAGAGTGATTGTAGCAAACTGCGCGAGGACGCGAGGTTTGACGCGGGTTGTGAGGTTCCCTATGATGATGGTTCGGTCGCGAGCGCGCCGCCAAAAAGGCACTAACCACTAAGGACACGAAGGTGCACGAAGGAAATCAAACGGGAAGCCTTCGTGGTACTTGGTGTCCTTCGTGGTTTAAGGTTTTCCCATGCGCATAGCCTACCTAGACTGCTTCTCCGGCATGAGCGGCGACATGTTTCTGGGCGCCCTGGTGGACGCGGGCGTGCCGGCCAAGCTCTTCGAAGATACAGTCGCGGCCCTGAACATCGGAGCGCGCCTGGAAATTTCACGGGTGACCCGCAGCGGCATCAGCGCGACCAAGGTGGATGTCTTTGTAAATGGCGAAAAGGAAATACCGCGTGAGGTTTTCCTCGAGCAGCAGAGTCGTGCGCAGAAACATGAACATGGGCATGATCACAGTCACAAGCATGCCCCCGAACATGTTGAGCTTCGCGAACACAACTACAGTCAATCGGGACATGACGGCACGCGGGCGGGGGTGACCGCGCCACACGCGCATGAGCCACACGGACATGAGTCCGGTCAGCATGAACATGGGCGCGGTCTGAGCGAGATTCGGGAGATCATCACCAAGGCAGCCATCAGCGAAGGTGCAAAGCGCACCGCGATCGCCATCTTCGAAGCGTTGGGCGCGGCCGAAGCCAGGATACACAACAGCGACATTGAGAAGGTGCACTTCCACGAAGTCGGCGCCGTGGACGCGATGGTGGATATCGTCTGCTCCGCGGTGGGAGCCGAGGCTTTGGCGGTCGATGAAATTGTCTGCTCCCCGCTGAATGTCGGCGGGGGTACGGTAACGTGCGCGCACGGAGTTCTTCCGGTGCCAGTTCCGGCCACCGTGGAGCTTTTACAGGGCGCTCCGGTCTATTCCTCCGGCATTCAGGTGGAACTGGTTACACCGACCGGAGCCGCCATTGTCAAAACGCTGGCCAAACGCTTCGCGCAGTTTCCGGCGATGACGATTGAGAAATCCGGATATGGCGCGGGCACCCGCGACTTCCCCGGGCACGCCAACGTGGTGCGCCTGACTATCGGCGAGTCGCACGTGGGATTGGCCGAGAACAGTTCCCAGGAAACTATCTGCGTGCTTGAAGCCAATCTTGACGACCTGAATCCCCAGGTCTTCGGTTACGTGATCGAGCGTCTGCTCGAAGCCGGAGCGCTCGATACCTTTGCCGCGCCGGTGCAAATGAAGAAGAACCGTCCGGGAATATTGCTGACCGTGCTGTCGAAACCGGAAGACTCTTCCCGGCTGGCGCAGATACTTTTCACCGAGACCAGCACGCTGGGCGTGCGGCGGCGCGAGGAGCAACGTCAAACGCTGGCGCGAAAATGGATTAATGTGGTGACGCGCTGGGGAGACATAAGGTTGAAGATTGCCAGCATGAATGGGACGGTCACCAACTACGCCCCTGAGTACGAAGATTGCAAGAAAATCGCGGCCGAGCACCACGTACCGCTGAAGCGCGTCATGAACGAGGCCATGGAGGCCTATTTGAAGGCGCTGCGAGGTTAGAGGACCGCGCCACCCAGAACCCAATGAGCAAAAAGTTTTACATCACGACTCCGATCTATTACGTGAATGCGCGCCCGCACATCGGGCACGCCTACACCACCATTGCCTGCGACACCATTGCCCGGCGCCAGCGCCTGATGGGCTTTGACACCTACTTTCTCACCGGCACCGACGAACACGGACAGAAGATCGAGCGCGCCGCGCAAGCCGCGGGAAAAACTCCGCAGCAGCTTACCAATGAAGTCTCCGCCGAGTTCCGTTCGCTTTGGGACCGGATGGGATTGACCTACGACGACTTCATCCGCACTACGTCCGACAAACACAAGCAGGGTGTGCAGGCGCTGTGGAAGCGGATCCGCGACAACGGGTACATCTACAAAGGCAGCTACACCGGCCAGTACTGCGTCTTTGACGAACTGTACGTGGACGTTGTCGGGCCCGGCGCGCCCTGCCCGGAGTGCGGACGGCCCACCGAGACCGTCCAGGAAGAGAATTATTTCTTCAAGCTGTCGGCCTTTCAGGACAAACTGCTGGAGCTCTACGCCAGCCAGCCGGATTTTGTCCGTCCCGAAACCCGGCGTAATGAGGTGATGTCGTTTGTGCGCTCCGGCCTGCGCGATCTCTCGGTCAGCCGTAGCACGCTCTCCTGGGGCATTCCGGTGCCTGACGATCCCAAACACGTGATCTATGTCTGGCTGGATGCGCTGGCAAATTACATCACCGCACTGGGCTACGGGTCGGACGACACCGCGAAGTACGACAAATATTGGCCCGCCGACGTGCAGATGATCGGCAAGGAGATTGTGCGCTTCCACTGCGTTTACTGGCCGGCGCTTCTGATGGCCGCGGGTCTGCCCCTGCCGCAGCGAATCATGGCGCACGGCTGGCTCCTGTTTGAAGAAAGCAAGATGTCGAAGTCGCGCGGGAATATCGTCCGCACCGAGACCATTCTCGACGTGCTCGGCTCCGACGCCCTGCGCTATTTTCTGCTGCGCGAAATTGTCTTCGGGCAGGACGGATCGTTTTCCTTCGACGCGCTGGTGCAGCGCTACAACGCCGACCTGGCCAACGGACTGGGCAATCTGACCAGCCGCACGCTGACCATGATCACCCGCTATTTCAAGGGTGAAGTGCCTTATCCTTCGCGCGCCGCAACTCTTACCACCCAAGACCACGCCATCGCTGACACAGCGCGGCAAACGATTGCGGAGTTCAATACCCTGTTCGAGCAGTACCAGTTTTCGCGGGCCCTGGAAGTGGCCTGGGGCCTGGTGGGGGCGGTGGACAAATATATCGTCGAGACCCAGCCCTGGGCGCTGGGCGAGAAGCAGGACGACGAAAGCCGCTCGCGCCTTGCTACCATTCTCTACACCAGCGCGGAAGCCTTGCGCATTGTGACTGCGCTCGCATATCCCGTCCTTCCTGAAGCTACCGCAAAAATATGGGGACAGCTGGGCCTGGGAGATATCCGGAAGTTTCCGTTGTCAGATCTGCAATGGGGACAGCTCAAGTTGGGCACTCGGCTCGGCGAGGTACAGTCCGTATTTCCGCGCGCCGACAAAAGCACAATTGAAAGGATGCAGAAAATGGAAGAGCAGGGACGCAACACTGCGACCGTGGTCGAAGAAAAACCAGCCGAAGAAATAAAAGTAAAGACGGTCGATACGCCTGCGACACCGGCGAATGTCACCACAGCCAAACCCGCCGCCATCGTGCCCGACGGCAAGATCAGCATTGATGATTTTGCAAAAGTCGAACTGCGCGTGGGCCAGGTGAAAGTCGCGGAGAAGGTAAAAGGTGCCGACAAGTTGCTGCGCCTGGAAGTCGATCTCGGAACTGAAGTGCGACAGGTTGTTGCCGGCATTGCCGAGGCTTATGCGCCGGAGACCCTGGTGGGCCGCAAGGTCGTGATCGTCGTGAACCTGGCGCCGCGAAAATTGCGCGGGCTGGAATCGAATGGAATGATCGTGGCCGCTTCGCCCGAAGGCGGCAAACCGGTGCTGGCGGCCTTCCTAGAGGATGTGCCGGTAGGAACGAGGCTGAAGTAAACCCGGCGTCGGGCGTCAGACCTCGGACTTCAGACTTCAGGCTCTCAGAATCTGAATCTTCACGATCTACGGTGAAAGGTCCGACTCCAAGGGCCGAAGTGCGAGGTCTGAAGTCCAAAGTCCGACGCCCGAAGTCCGAGATCCGACGCCCGAGGTCCGACGCCCGTGTTCATAGACTCCCACGCCCATCTCGAGATGGAGCAGTTCGACGCCGACCGCGAGCTCATGATCGCCCGGGCGCGGGATGGCGGCATTGAGAAGATTGTCGCCATCGGCAGCGGAACTGGTCCCGGCTCCTTGGACTGCGGCATTCAACTGGCTGAGCAACACGAGTTTATTCTGGCCACCATCGGTATTCATCCGCATGAAGCCAAACTGGCGACCGACGCCGACTTTCAGGAACTCGAGCAGTTAGCGAAACGGCCCAAGGTCATCGCCTGGGGAGAAATCGGCCTCGATTATTTTTACGACCACTCGCCGCGCGAATTGCAGCAGCAAGTTTTCCTGCGGCAGATGGAGTCAGCGCGAGCAGCCAAATTGCCGCTTGTGATTCACTGCCGTCCCTCCGCCGACAGCGATAACGCCTGGGACGATTGCCTCGACCTTCTCGAACGGTATTGGAAGACCAGCGGCCTGGGAGGAATTCTGCATTGCTTCACCGGAACGTGGCCGCACGGCAAACGGGCGCTCGATCTGGGCTTCATGATTTCATTCGCCGGCAACATTACCTTCCCCAAAGCACAGCCCATTCGCGACGCCGCGAAAGAGGTCCCGCTGGAACGCATGCTGATCGAAACCGACTCGCCCTTTCTGGCCCCGGTGCCCCACCGCGGCAAGCGTAACGAGCCACTCTTTGTAAAGGAAGTTGCCCGGCAACTGGGTGAGATCCGCGGGCTCTCGACGGAAGAGGTCGGCAGGCAAACCGCCATCAACTTCTACAACTTCTTCAAACTGGCTGAGTCCCCAGGAAATTAAGAGATTGCCCGAATTTCAGAATTCTTTGCGTCCTTTGCGGTTCTTTGTGTCCTTTGCGGTTTAAGATTTGGATGATATACGGGAGGCCCAACTCCTTACCGCAAAGGACGCTAACGAAGGACGCAAAGAAGAACAACACAGTTCACCAGAACACCGCTGACCGCAAAGAACTGAGGCGTTAAAACCGCTTCTTCTGATAACCTCAGAGGTTGCATTTTCATCGATTTCAAAAGGCGCTGCGAACATGCCCGAAAACACCTTTGACATTGTGAGCAAGATCGATCTGGAAGAGGTCTCGAACGCCATACAGCAGGCGTCCAAAGAAGTTCACACCCGCTTTGATTTGAAGGACTCCAAGTCCAAGATCGAACTCGAAAAAGACGCCATCGTGCTGCACTCGATTGACGAATACAAGTTGAAGTCGGTAAGCGACATCCTGCAGCAAAAGCTGGCAAAACGCGGCGTGCCGTTGAAGGGTCTCACTCACGGTGTCATTGAATCGGCCCTGGGAGGAACTGCCAAGCAGAAGATCACTTTGCAACAGGGCATCCCGATGGAGAAGGCCAAAGAGATTGTCCAGCTGATCAAGGGTTCGAAAAACAAAGTGCAGGCATCGATTCAGGGAGACCTCATTCGGGTAAGTGGCAAGGACCGCGACACACTACAGGCAGTAATCGCACTGCTGAAACAGAAGGATTTTGGGATCGACATGCAGTTTACGAATTACCGGACAAATTGACCATCAACCACGGAGACACGAGACACCGAGAAATGCAACTCAAGGAAATCCAATTCGCCAGGGCGGATCAGTCAGCCCATCTCGGCAGGTCACGCCTTGTATGCTCTCCGTGTCTCCGTGGTGAAGATGCAGGGTTCTTAAGGAATCAAAAATGAGCGTGCCCGCCGCCATTAACGGAAGAGAATTCTTCGAGCTTCTGCGCGAGGACCTGGCCGCCATTGAGCGCGAGTTCGGGCGAGACACAGTTTCGGGAGTCGAAGCCATCACCGAAATTGGCGAATACCTGCGCAATGGTGGAGGCAAACGCATCCGTCCTGCGCTGTTGCTGCTGGCCGCGAAATTATTCCATTACCAGGGACGCGGCGCCATCCGCCTGGGCGCGGTGGTCGAAATCATTCACACGGCTACGCTGGTTCACGACGACATCATCGACGAAGCCCAGACCCGGCGCGGACGGCCCGCAGCCAACACGCAATGGGGCAACTCCAAATGTGTGCTGGCCGGCGACTGGCTCTACATGCAGGCCTTCAAGGTCGCAGTGCAGGAGCGCAACTTCCGCATTCTCGATACCCTGATCGAATTGACCCAGCAGATGGTCGAAGGCGAACTGTTGCAGATGGAAAAGCTGGGCAACCTCATCTCCCTCGATGAGCATTTTGATTTGATCTTCCGCAAGACTGCCTGCCTGTTTTCCGTGTGCATGCGGATGGGCGCAATTCTGGGCGGGGCCACGCCCGAACAGGAAGAAAGCCTGGGACAGTACGGACGCGACCTGGGAATGGCATTTCAGATCGTGGACGATGTGCTCGACCTCACCGCGTCGGAGAAAGTTCTGGGCAAGCCGGTGGCCAGCGACCTGCGGGAAGGCAAGGTCACGATGGCGGTTATCCACGCCCTGGAGCGCTGCACGCCGAGCGAACGCAAGATGATCGAGACCGTGGTGCGGGAGCGCGCCTTCGACGGAGTCACCCATCGCGAAATCATCGGAATTCTGGAGCGTTACGGATCGATCGAAGCGGCCCATGCGCGCGCCCTGCAGTACGCTACCCTGGCGCGAAACGCGATTTGCAGTTTCCCCGACAGCGAGTTCAAGCGGGCCCTGTTGTGGGCGCCGGATTTTGTGGTGGCAAGGGAGAAGTAGCGGGGATATATGGTTAGCGCTTGCGACTTAGCCCATCACTTGAACTACTGGACAAGCTGATCTTCCTGACCTCTCCGCCGGTGATGGGAATAAATCACTCACCCTCAGGCCAGTAAATCCGTTTCTTCTCCCGGCGCCGTACATCTCATGGGCATCCGAGGAACATCCAAAGCCCAATCCCAGGAGGAGATCAAACTATGAAGAAACTATTGGTACTCGCACTGGCTGTCTCCGTCATGTTTACCGTGGCCAGCTTCGCACAGGACATGTCTAAAGACGATGGAATGGCCAAAGCGGCGCCGGCCCCGCTGAAGAACATCAAGGGCACGGTGAAGGCTGACGGCGACAAGCTGACTTTCGTCGCCGACAAGGACAAGAAGTCGTGGGACGTAGTCAATCCGGAGACCCTGAAGGGGCATGAAGGCCATCACGTGGAAGTAAGCGCGCACGTGTACGCCGACAAGGACCAGATTCACGTCATGAGCGTCAAGATGCTCAAGGCGGAGAAGATGGACAAGATGGACAACATGTCAAAGTAGCTCTTCCCGAAGCGAACCAACCGGGGGCGGCAGGGGCCGCCCTTTTTCTTTATACTAATCCAGCCACGCACGGCCCCTGAATGCCACAATTTATTTCACTCATCGCGCACCATGGATACATTCTGGTGTTCGTTATCGTCCTTGCCGAAGCGATGGGGCTGCCTGTTCCCGCAGCCATAGCCTTGGTGGCGGGCGGCGCGGCGGCGGCCGCTGGAGTGCTCAGCCTGTACAGGCTTTTATTGCTGGCGGTGCTCGCCATGCTGGTGGGCGACTGCCTGCTGTTCGTAGCCGGGCGATATATGGGATGGGGCCTGCTCGGCTTTCTCTGCAAACTGTCGGTCAATCCCGAAACCTGCATCCTGCGCTCGGCCGAGTCTTTCTACAAACGTGGAAAGGCCACTCTGCTGTTCGCCAAATTCATTCCCGGAATCAACACCATGGCGCCGCCGCTGGCGGGAAGCATGAAAATGCCGCTCGACACTTTTCTCCGTCTTGACCTGGCGGGAGCGACCCTGTACGCCACGGTTTACGTGGCCGTCGGATTCCTGTTCCGCGATTTTCTGGTTTCCGTCATGCGCGGTTTTCAAACCGCCGGCCGCGCCGTCGAGGCAGTGACGGTTCTCGCGCTCATCGGTTATGCCCTCTACCGGGTGTGGCTTTATCGCAAACATGCCGTCTATCGAGTGGTGCCGCGGGTCCAGGTAGAAGAAGTAACGCGCCGGCTGGCGTCGGAAGACAAGGACAAGATCCTGCTCATCGACGTCCGCAGCCATGGCTACTACGACGCAGAGACGGCGCGTATTAAAGGATCGATCCGTGTTGAACCCAACAAGCTGAAAGAAGAACTGCAGAACATACCCAAGGACAAGGACATTTTTGTTTACTGTACTTGAGCGCGCGAAGCGACCAGCGCCCGGGTGGCGCATATGCTGCGGGAGGAAGGCTTCAACGCGTTCGTAATCGTGGGCGGACTGGCCGCCTGGCGCAAGGCAGGCAATCCGCTGGAACCGGTTCCGCGCGATGATCTGGTGAAGCTGCCAACATTTTCGTGACAGCGGCCGTCAGGCGTCGGACCTCGGACCTCAGCACCAGCCACTTGAGAGAGGCCGACGCCTGACGCCTGACGCCCGAGGTCCGACGTCCAATCATGTCGAAAGAAGTCGAGATCAAGTTTCGTGTGGATGATTTCCGGGCACTGGCGCGGCGACTGCGGGCGGCCGGCTTCCGCCAGGTGACCCGGCGCACGCACGAAAGCAACACTCTGTACGATCTCCCTGGCCAGAAGCTGCGCCAACGTGGTGAACTGCTGCGCCTGCGAATGTACGGAGCCAGTTGGCTGCTGACACACAAAGCCAGAGGGACAACCGGGCGGCACAAGACCCGGATCGAGACGGAAACCAGAATCGACAATGGCGAACAATTCCACAAGATCCTGCAGGCCCTGGGTTACCGGCCTTCCTTCCGCTACGAAAAATTCCGCGCGGAGTGGAGCGACGGCAAGGGCCACGTTGTTCTGGATGAGACTCCCATCGGGTTTTTCGGCGAGATCGAAGGCCCGGCACGCTGGATCGATCGCACAGCCCGCCTTCTGGGCATCGACCGCGAATCGTACATGACAGACACCTACGCCGGACTCTTCTACGCCTGGAAGCGGCGTACCCGAAGCCGCGCGAACGAAATGACCTTCAGCGCGGTGCGGGCCGGCAAAAGGTCGCAGTAGCGCTTCACAACGTTCTACATCGCGGGCAGTGCGCTCATGACTTCGCGCACCCGCCCGCGTCTAACCCAACAGTCAAACGGCTTCCGCGGAGGCGGACATGCATTGGATGGGCAAGAGTGTGGGCTGCGCGGCGCTTATCATGGTGATGGGCCTGTCGCGTCTGCTGCTCGCTGCGCCCCCACCAACTTTTGGCAAGATCACCATCCCCCGGGTCAGTGCTCCTCCTCGCCTGGAAGATTTTCTGCAAATGAAACCGAGTCCGGCGTGGGAAGGCAGGATGGCGAAGATCGACCGGTTCGTTCAGCGCACTCCCAGTGATGGAGAGCCGGTCACGCAGCGCACCGAGGCCTACCTTGGCTATGACAACAAGAACCTGTACGTCATCTTCATCTGCTTCGACAATGAGCCCCATAAGGTTCGCGCCTATCTTTCGCGGCGGGAAGAAGTGTTTGATGACGACAATGTCGAGCTGATGCTGGACACGTTCCACGACCACCGCCGGGCCTATGCTTTTTTTTCCAATCCCCTGGGAATCCAGGCAGACGCACTCTGGACCGAAGGCCAGGATTTTGATTTCTCTTTTGACACCGTCTTCAGCACCGAGGGAAAGGTGACGAAACAGGGCTTCGTGATCAGGATGGCGATCCCTTTTCGCAGCCTGCGCTTTGCCTCTGATGATCCGCAGAGTTGGGGAATCCTGCTGAACCGGTACATCCAGCGGGACAATGAGGGTGCTTTCTGGCCGCGGGTCTCCAGTCGCATCGAAGGCCGCCTGAATCAGGAAGGCGACGCCACGGGCCTGGAGAATATTTCTCCCGGACGCAATTTCCAGCTCATTCCCTATGGCCTTTTTCGCTCCTACCGGGACCTTGATCTGCGTGACCCGGACCATCCCAGGTTCACCCAGCGCGATGCCTACGGGCAGATCGGCCTGGATGCAAAGGCCGTGCTGAAAGACAAGTTCGTGTTGGATGCCACTGCAAATCCTGATTTCAGCCAGGTGGAGTCAGACGAGCCGCAGGTCACGGTCAACCAGCGCTTCGAAGTGCAATTCCCAGAGAAGCGTCCCTTCTTCCTGGAGAACTCTAATTATTTCCAGACTCCGATCCCCCTGCTCTTCACCCGCCGCATCGTCGATCCCCAGTGGGGCGTTCGTCTGACCGGAAAAGACGGACCGTGGGCGGTGGGCATGCTGGTGGCCGACGATGCCTCTCCCGGCGCCGAAGTGGCTCCCGATAACTCTTTGTTTGGTAAGCATGCCTACTTCGCGGTGGGACGTGCCAGCCGCGATATTGGAAGCCAGTCTTCCCTGGGCGCGATGTTCACCGATCGTGAAGTGGGGCCGTACTTCAACCGGGTGGGCGGCATCGACGGCCGCTTCAAACTTAATTCCAACTGGGTGGCCGCTTTTCAGGGCGTGGTGAGTTCCACGCTGTGCAGCGACACTCGAAATGACAGCTGTACGTTCGGGACCTACCTCGCGGGACCAGCGGCAGAAGTCACGCTGCAGCGCGAGGGCCGGAAACTGAACTACTTCATGGATTACACCGACCGCAGCGACGGGTTTCGCACCTTCGCCGGCTTCGATCCGCAGCCGGACATTCACAATCTCTCTCACCGGGTGCAATACAGTTTTCGTCCCGAAGGCAAACACCTGATTTCCTGGGGTCCGCAGCTGGAGGTTTACCACACCTTCGATCATGAAGGGAATTACCTGAACTCGGGCTACATCCCTGCCCTGAAAGCGGAGTTCGTGGGACAAACTTTTATCAAAGTGTTTTATGCGAAGGAGATGGAACTGTTACGTCCGAAGGATTTCAGCATTCTGACGAGCAATCAAAAATTTGTTCGCCATACGACGGAGGTTGAATTCGAGACCAGCCAGTACCGGCCAGTCTCCTTTCATCTGGACTATCGCTTTGGCAGCCGCATCAACTATGACTCGCCCGATAACGTGGCGCCGTTTTTGGCCGGGCGAACCACGGTCAACACCACCCTGACCGTGAGGCCCAGCAAAGCGCTGCGCATTGATAACACCTATCTGCTCCTGCGGCTGCACAATCGGCTGGGACCAAGCGGCAGCATGAACAATCACATCATCCGGTCCAAGTGGAACTACCAATACAACCGGCAGCTGTCATTCCGCCTCATCGGCCAGTACGACTCCGTTCTGGCCAACCCTGCTTTTACCTTCCTGGAAACTACCAGGAACTTCAATGCCGATTTCCTGATCACGTATCTGCTGCACCCCGGCACCGCGTTCTACGTCGGCTACAACAGCAATCTGGAAAATGTGCAACTGCCTTTAGGGAATGACGTGGACGGGGACCTGCTGCACAGCGGCCGGCTGAAGAATGACGGGCGAGGCCTGTTCGTGAAAGCGTCCTACCTGTTCCGCTTTTAGATCCAGTCCACGTAGGCCCGGATGTCCTCATCTGGGCAGGCGAGCAAAGCTCGCCAAGGTTTGAGCGAATTGCGGAGCTTCGCTCCGCCGGGCAGGTGGGACACCTGCCCCTACGTGTTCAGGTGTGATTCAGGCAACTGAGGGCTGCGCTACACGACGGGGGCGGGCTTGGCGCAGAACTTGTCGAATGCTTTCTTCAGTTCGGCGGCGATATCCACGGCCTCGCGATGTTCGATATCGCTGCGTTGCATCATGTGTACGACCTTGCCGTCGCGCAGCAGCGCAATCGAAGGCGAAGATGGCGGATATCCCGCAAAATAAGAGCGCGCCCGGTCGGTGGCTTCCTTGTCCTGACCAGCAAACACACTGAACAACTTCTCCGGCCGGCTGGAGTGCTGCAGCGCCGCGCGGACCGCGGGACGCATGCGCCCAGCGGCGCATCCGCAGATTGAGTTCACGACCACCATCGTCGTGCCCGCTTGATTGGGCACGGCGCGATCGACGTCAGCCGGGGTACGGAGCTCCTCGATGCCGAGCCGGGTCAACTCCTCGCGCATCGGAATCACCATAATCTCTGGATACATGTCTTCTCCTCGGGCTCATCTAATTCGACGGCGAATCTCAGGATTTGAGCGACGCAAGTCACAGCAGGATGTGTCCTGTCGTACCGCGCGGAGGCTGCCACTAACGCCTCTACCCGTCGTATATAGTGAAGCCATCATATCATCATGACAGTTCTGGAAAACGTGGCGCTGGCGCCGCTCACCACCCTCAAAGTGGGAGGGCCGGCGCGCTATTTCACCGAGCCGAAATCCATCACGGAGGTAGCCGAAGCCGTCAACTTCGCACGCTCCCGGGACCTTCCCTTATTTGTGCTGGGCGGCGGCAGCAACCTGGTGGTCTCGGATGCAGGTTGGCCCGGCCTGGTGTTAAAGCTTGCGATTTCGGGGATCGACCAGCGCGAGGAAAACGGCAAAGCCCGCTTCGAAGTCGGAGCGGGTGAAGAGTGGGACAAATTCGTGGCCCGCGCTGTCGCCAGGAATTGCGCCGGAGTCGAATGTCTCAGCGGCATTCCCGGCAGCGTGGGTGGAACTCCGGTGCAGAACGTGGGAGCCTATGGCCAGGAAGTCTCGGAAATTATCGACTCCGTGCTGGTGTTCGATCTCAAAGACGGGCAGGTCCGCGAGCTCTGCGCCGAGGCCTGCGGATTTCAATATCGCACCAGCATCTTCAACACCAGCGAACGTGGACGTTTCATCATCCTGCGCGTGACTTATGACCTCACGCCGGGCGGCAAGCCTCGCATCGAATATGCCGACCTGAAAAAGCATTTCGCGGGCTTTCAGAATACCCCCTCATTGGCCGGAACCCGTGAAGCCGTGCGCCGGATACGCGCCGCCAAAGCCATGCTGATCACTCCAGGGGACGAGGACTGCCGCAGCGCCGGTTCGTTCTTCAAGAATCCCGTGCTGGCGCCGGAGCAATACGCCGAGTTGACCCGGCGCGCCCAGGCCAAAGGATTGCAGGTCCCCAGTTATCCCGCGCTCGATGCCCAGAAAAAGATTTCCGCCGCGTGGCTGGTGGAGCACTCAGGATTCAGCAAAGGCTATAGCAGCGGCCGGGTGGGAATCTCGCGCAAACACGCGCTGGCCATCGTGAACCACGGAGATGCCACCGCCGCCGACATCCTGGGATTGAAAGACCACATGCAACAGCGCGTGGAAGAACTCTGGAACATTCACCTGGATCCCGAACCCGTGTTCGTGGGCTTCTAGTTTCCACCTCAGTTCGTTCCCATCTCACTTCCTGGGCAGCTTGCGAAACGGATGTTCGAAGCTCAAGTAAAGCAAGATGGCCCTTTCACCCGCGCTCGGCCCGACCCCGAGCGGGAGGCCGATTCCAGGAACAATCTGCAATCCGCTCTTAAAGTTGTAGGCCCAGCGGATCCCTGGGCTGAGGAAGATCGAACTTGTCCACTCGGTGCGGTTGCTGGCCACGACGGTCTGGGAGCGGGCAAAGACGCTTTCCAGCAAGACATTAAAGCGAGGGTTAGTCAGCCAGATGAAGCTCTGGCCGAAATTGTAGCCTGCCGTTGCAGCGCGGTCACCGGAGGCGTCCTGGGCGTGGGGAAAGAATGTGGCGCCGGCGTTCCAGTGGCTCACCAGCTTCTTGCCGAGAACGACGCTTAAGGGCAGCGCGGTCTGCACCCCAAAACTGCCCGCGCCCCGACCCTCGGTGGAGTCGCCGGTGGGAAAAATCAGGCTCAGGCGCGGGGAGAAGGCGACCCGGGTCTCTCCACTTCCAACCAACTGGTAGCGATAATTCAGGAAGACATCTCCGAAGCCGGCGCCGGAACCGGGAAAGGCCCCGGAGTGCAAAGCGACCAGCGTGTAACTAAGCTGGTGGCGCTCGTCGCCGGGGGCCGGCCATTCCTGAGTGAAGGTGTAATTCCAGTCCTTGCTGTCGAAGAAGCGGGTGAAACTGGAAATGTGCTGCACCACGCCAAAGTTCTGGTTGTAGGCCTCCTCCACCAGAAAACTGTTGTCCTGAATGCCGGGTGCGGTGGTGGGCGCCGGGGCCTGCTGGCCCAGGGAGTTGACGCCCAGCAGGACAATCGCCGCGAAGACCAGGGCAGAACAGCCAAGCCTCGCGAAATTCTTTGCCTGACTTAACCATAATTAAGTTAATCAGATAATCATCAGTTAACTCAATTCCTGCCTTGCGGGAGCGCCGTGCTTTTGGCAAAGCGTCGCGCTTCCTGGAAAATCGCGGCAAACATCGGACGGGTCAGCTTGCCGGTCTGGGTATTCTGGTTTGAGGGATGGTAGGAAGCCAGCAAGATTTTCCCGTCAGGCATCTCGTAACTGGCTCCGTGTCGAAACGGATACGGATTCTTGCTGGAAAGCAGACCGCGACGCTTGAGGTAATTGAGGTAAGCCTCGAATCCAATTTTGCCCAGAGCCACAACCACTCTGACGCTCTTGAGCCCCTCCACTTCGCGGTCAAGATAAGGGGCGCAGTTCGCCAACTCCTGCGGCAGAGGCTTGTTATCGGGAGGAGCACACCGGACCGCCGCTGTGATGTAGAGGTCTCGCAGCTCAAGCCCGTCATCGCGTTTGGTGGCGTCAGGCTGGTTGGAAAATCCGGCCTCATACAAAATCGGATACATGAATTTGCCGGAAGCATCTCCGGTAAACGGGCGGCCGGTGCGGTTGGAACCGTGGGCCCCGGGAGCAAGGCCGAGCACCAGGATGCGCGCGTTGGGATCGCCGAAGCCGGGGACGGGCTTTCCCCAGTACTCCCAATCGAGGTAGGCGCGGCGCTTCTCGCGTGCGATTTTCTGGCGATATTCCACCAGGCGCGGACAACGCGTGCAGGCAATCACCTCGCGATTCAATCGATCGAGCCAGGCCGGCATTCGAATCATTGTAAGCGAGAGCGCGGCGCCGGCCGTTCGTACCCGGAAGTCGCGGATCCTCGCGGGGGTTTTCTTTTGCGCCCTTTGCGGGCATTACTTTGCGACCTTTGCGGTAAGGCTCTGACTCTGGCGCAAGCCGCCAAAAATCTTTAACCGCAAAGACCGCAAAGCAATGCCCGCAAAGGGCGCAAAACGAGGACGCTATGTTTCACAGGTGCGACCTAAGTTACGTTTGTCACCTTGCATCCGACCTCGGTCGTTTGACGCTGCTCTCCTCTAGTCTTTACACTCAGATTTACAGCCAGTGCCGTTCGACGCCTAGTCCAGTGCCGAAATGGAACGGTTCGAACCGCTAAAGCCTGAAAGGCAAATGTGAGCCCCACTGAGACCAGCAGCAGCACCCGGCGGGAGATCGCGGTTGAAATACCCGTCGAGGAAGTAGCCCGCGAGACCAATTCCCTGATCCAGAAATATCAGAAGCTGGCGCGCATCCCCGGCTTCCGCCGCGGCCATGTGCCCGCCTCCGTCATTCGCCAGCGTTTTGCCGAAGATCTCAAGAGTGATGTGGTGGAGGCCCTCGTCCCGCGCTACTTCCGTAAGGAAGCCGACAAGCAGGGGCTGATCCCGGTATCGCAGCCGCAAGTCACCGACCTGCACTTGAAGGACAACGAACCCCTCCGCTTTAAAGCCAGCTTTGAAGTGATGCCAGAAATCAAGGTGGAGGGCTACAAAGAATTGCGGGCCGAAAAGCCCGAAATCACCGTGACCGATGACGAGGTCGAGCAGTCGCTGAACGGCTTGCGCGAGCAGCAGGCCACCTTCACTGCAGTGGAAGGCCGGCCGCTGGCCGATGGAGATTATGCCCAGGTATCGCTCGATGGCGAGCCCAAGGACGGCGCCAAAGACGGCCCAGACAAGCCGGTCCACATGGACGAAGTGCTGGTCGAAATCGCCGGCAAGAACACCATGCCGGAATTCACCGAGAATTTGCGCGGAGCATCCGCCGGCGACGAACGGGTATTCGAAGTGACCTATGCTCAGGATGCCCAGGAACAGCGCCTTGCGGGAAAGACTTTTACCTACACCGTGAAGGTGCAATCCATCAAGCAGAAGAGCCTGCCCGAGTTGGACGATCAGTTTGCCGCGCAGGTGGGAGAGTTCAAGACCCTGGACGAAATCCGCCAGCGCATTCGCGAAAGCATGGAAGCCGAGCGCAAGCACACCGCCGAGCACGAGGCCAAGGACAAACTGGTGGCGGAACTGGTGAAGCGCAGCGAATTCGAAGTGCCAGAGGCGCTGGTGGACCGCCAGATTGACATGCGCCTGGAACGCGGCCTGCGCGCCCTGGCGGCGCAGGGCATGAAAGCCGAAGACATCAAGAAAATGGATTTGAACCGCCTGCGCGTGGGACAACGCGACCAGGCCGTGCAGGAAGTGAAAGCTTCGCTGCTGCTGGACAAGATTGCCGAGGAGGAAAAAATCGAGGTCAGCGATGAGGAGATCGATCGGGAGATCGACGCGCTCGCCACCCAGTCAAAACAGACGCCGGAAGCCATCCGGGCCCGTTTGACACGTGATGGTGCGCTCGATAGAATCCGAAATAGAATCCGCAGCGAAAAGACCCTCGATTTTCTATATCGCCAGTCCGCCTAACGCGGACATTTCGATCCTCCCAGATAGAGCAAGTGGTCACGAACAGGAGTGTGGACGGTGAATGTGAACGATCCCAAAATGATGCTGGTCCCCATGGTCATCGAGCAGACGGGCCGGGGCGAACGCGCTTACGACATCTATTCCCGGCTGCTGCGGGACAACATCATTTTCATTGGCACTCCCGATCGACGACAACATCGCCAACCTGGTGATTGCGCAGATGTTGTTTCTGGCGCAGGAAGATCCCGAGAAAGACATCCAGCTCTACGTCAATTCGCCGGGCGGATCGATCACCGCCGGCATGGCGATTTACGACACCATGCAATACGTGAAGAACGATGTGACTACGATTTGCATCGGCCAGGCCGCCAGCATGGCAGCCCTGTTGCTCGCTGCGGGCGAGCCCAAAAAGAGACTGGCTTTGCCTAATTCACGAATCCTGATCCACCAGCCTTCCATGGGAGGGTTGTCCGGCCAGGCCACCGACATCGACATCCACGCCCGGGAAATTCTCCGTATGCGAGAGATTACTAACCAGTTAATGGCAAAGCACACCGGTCAGAAACTGGAGAAAGTGGAAAAAGACGTGGAGCGGGACTTCATTATGAACTCCCAGCAGGCTAAGGAATACGGAATCATAGACGATATCATCTATAAGACGAGATAAAGGTATGATCGGGGTTCGCCCGATCAGTTTCCGATCAGTCTCGGCGCGAAAACGATCTCGCCCGCCGGCCCGGCAAGGGATGCATGGAGCGGGAGAGAGAGGGTTAACGAAGGAGTAAAGCCGAGTGAAAAACAGGACTGGTACCGAGGAGATGCTGCGCTGTTCGTTCTGCCATAAATCGCAGGACGCAGTGGCCAAGCTTATTTCATCCCCCAGCGATTATCCCAGGGCCTACATTTGCGACGAGTGCGTGGCCGTCTGCAATTCCATCCTGGAAGACGACCGCACCGCGACCCCTCCCACCACCACCCCCAATCAACTGCCCAAGCCGCAGGAAGTGAAGAGCTTCCTCGACGAGTACGTGATCGGCCAGGAGCAGACCAAGAAGAAGCTGGCGGTGGCGGTTTACAACCACTACAAGCGCATCTACATGAATCGCCAGCGCGCCGGAGACGGCGTAGAGCTGGCCAAATCGAACATCATGCTGATCGGCCCCACGGGCACCGGCAAGACCCTGCTGGCCCAGACCCTGGCCCGCATGCTCGATGTTCCCTTCGCCATCGTGGACGCCACCACCCTCACCGAAGCCGGCTATGTCGGCGAGGACGTTGAGAACATTATCCTTAAACTGCTGCAGGCCGCCGACGGCGACGTAGGGCGCGCCCAGACCGGCATCATCTATATCGACGAAGTGGACAAAATCGGACGGAAAGACGAAAACCCGTCCATTACGCGAGATGTTTCCGGCGAGGGAGTGCAGCAGGCGTTGCTGAAGATCCTCGAAGGCACCATTGCTAATGTGCCTCCGCAGGGCGGCCGCAAGCATCCCCACCAGGAATTCACTCCCGTGGATACGACCAACATCCTGTTCATCTGCGGCGGGGCCTTTGTGGGTCTGGAAAAAATCATCGGCCGTCGCGTGGGCAAAAAATCTCTGGGCTTCAAGGCAGGAGCGGAGGAGGGCGAGGCGGAAGAGACGCCAGCCGTCAGCCGCAAGCGGAATTTTGAACTGCTGAGCGACATCCAGCCCGAAGACCTGATCAAGTTTGGTTTGATTCCCGAGTTTGTCGGCCGCCTGCCCGTGGTCGGCGTTCTGGAGGACCTGGACGAGTTCGCGCTGATCGAAATCCTGACCCGGCCCAAGAACGCGATCATCAAGCAATACCAGCGCCTCTTCGAATTCGAGAATGTACGCCTTAAATTCAGCGACGACGCCCTCAAAGCCATCTCGCGCCAGGCCATGGCACGCAAGGTCGGAGCCCGCGGATTACGCATGATTCTAGAGGAGTTAATGCTCGACCTGATGTACCATCTGCCCAGCCAGAAAAAGGTGAAGGAGTTCGAAGTGAGCCGGGAGATGGTGGAGAAACGCAGCGTAACCCTCGCCATGATGGAAAAGGCGGGGTAAACTAAGGCTCCATTGAGGTTGAACTGAAGCTCCAGGCCAGGAGCCAGAAGCTAGCAGCCAGAAGCTACAAAACAACGAACGCAACTCGGGTGTTCGGGAGAATAAGTGACCATAGTCAAGGAAAAATTCGAGACCAAAAAACTACCCATGATGCCCATCCGCGACGTGGTCATCTTCCCTTACATGATGACTCCATTTGTCGTAGGACGGGAATCCAGCGTTCGCGCCCTGGAAGAGGCCCTGGCGTCCGACAAGAAGATATTCCTGGCCACCCAGCACGATGCCAGCATCGATGAACCCAAGCCCAATGAGATCTACCAGGTGGGCACGATCGTCAACATCGTGCAGAGCCTGAAACTGCCCGATGGCAACATCAAGGTCCTGGTCGAGGGCATCGAACGCGGCAAAGTTCTTCAGATCAGCGAGAGCGAAGGCTTCATGCAAGTTTCACTGCGCGTGGCCCGCTACGCCACCGAAACCACCCCGCAGATCGAAACCGGCATGCAGCGGGTAACGGCCTTGTTCGAGCAGTACGTGAAACTGTGCCAGTCGCTGAACTACGAGACCATGATCGCGGCCGTACGTATGGAAGACCCGGCCAAGCTGACCGACACCATCGCCGCCAACCTGCAGCTTTCCATCGAAGAAAAACAGGAGTTGCTGGAAATTTTCGATCCCGGCGAGCGCCTGACCCGGATCGGCGACGTGCTCGACATCGAAATCGAAAAGCTGAACATGGACCGCACCATCCAGTCGCGGGTCAAGCGGCAGATGGAGCGCGCCCAGAAAGAGTATTACCTCAACGAGAAGATCAAGGCCATCCAGAAAGAACTGGGCCGGGGCGAGAAGAGCGAGTTCGACGAACTGAAGAAAAAGATCGAAGCCGCCGGCATGCCCAAGGAAGTCCGCGACAAGGCAGTGCAGGAACTCAAGAAGCTTGAGGCCATGCCGCCGATGTCGGCCGAGTCCACGGTCTCGCGCAACTACCTCGACTGGCTGCTGGCGGTTCCCTGGAAGAAGCGGTCCAAGGAAATCCGCAACATCAGCCGGGCAGAAAAGGTATTGAACGAAGACCACTACGGCCTGGAGAAGATCAAAGACCGCATCCTGGAATTTCTGGCAGTGCGGCAGCTCGTAAAAAATCCCAAGGGCTCGATCCTGTGTTTCGTCGGACCTCCGGGAGTGGGCAAGACTTCTCTGGGCATGTCGATCGCCAAGGCCACCGGCCGCAAGTTCGTCCGCATGTCGCTGGGCGGCGTGCGCGATGAAGCCGAAATCCGCGGCCACCGCCGCACCTACATCGGCGCCCTGCCGGGACAGATTATCCAGATGATGAAGAAAGCCGGCACCAAGAACCCGGTCTTCATGCTGGACGAAGTGGACAAGATGTCCATGGATTTCCGCGGCGATCCCTCGGCGGCACTGCTCGAGGTCCTCGACCCCGAACAGAATTTCATGTTCGTGGACCACTACCTCGACGTCGAATACGATCTGTCTCAGGTCTTCTTCATCGCCACCGCCAACGTTATGCACACCATCCCGCCCGCTCTGCAGGACCGGATGGAGGTGCTGCGCCTGCACGGTTACACCGAGCAGGAAAAGGTCGAAATCGCCAAGCAGTTTCTGGTCAAAAAACAACTGCTGCAGGCTGGCTTGACCGACAAGAACATCAAGTTCGCCGACGACTCCATCACCGCCCTGATTCGCTCCTACACGCGGGAAGCAGGTGTCCGTAACCTGGAGCGCGAAATCGGCAACGTCTGCCGCAAGGTGGCGCGCAAGGTGGTAAAGGAAGGCGAAACCTACAACGTCGCCGTCGGGCAGGACAATGTCAACGACTTCCTGGGCGTAATCAAATTCCGCGACACCCTGGCCCATGAGAAGAGCGAGATCGGCCTGGTCACCGGCCTGGCCTGGACTGAGGTCGGCGGCTCGATATTGAGCACCGAAGCCACTGTGGTTGACGGCAAGGGCAAACTCACACTCACCGGAAAACTCGGCGACGTGATGCAGGAGTCAGCGCAAGCGGCCATGTCGTACATCCGCTCGCGCTCCCATCGCCTGGGCTTGTCCCGCGATTTTTATCGCTCCCAGGATATCCACGTGCACGTGCCGGAAGGCGCGATTCCCAAGGATGGTCCGTCGGCCGGCATCACCATCGCCACCGCGATTGCCAGCGCCCTCAGCAAGATTCCGGTCCGCCGCGACATCGCCATGACCGGCGAGATCACACTGCGGGGCAAGGTATTGCCCATCGGCGGGCTGAAGGAAAAACTGCTGGCCGCACACCGCGCCGGGCTGTTCGAAGTGATCCTTCCCCAGGACAACGAAAAAGATGTAGCCGAGGTCCCGGAGAACCTGCGCACCGCAATGAAGATGCACTTCGTCGAAACCATGGACCAGGTGCTGGCCGTGGCGCTGGAACGCCCTCTGCCGGATGTCGGCGAAGAGGAGACAGCACAGCCGATTGCTCCCATCCCTCCGCCCGCGGAGAGCCCAGCGGCCCACCAGTAACTTCCTACAACCACTCTCAAGCAGGGCCCGCGCAAGCGGGCCTTTTTGTTGCCGGCCCTTTGCGACCTTTCCGGTCGTCCTTAGCGTCCTTTGCGGTTAAAAGCTCTTGACCGCCAAGATCGCAAAGGATGGCGCAAAGATCGCAAAGAAAATCAAATCGAGGAGGTGGCATCCCGTCTTATAGATAAGCTCGAAACGGGCGCAGGGGTGCGAACTTCATCTATCCAGGAAAACCCGCACGCTCCTATCTCTTTTTTTGAGCCTGCATCGCTTGCAACTTCCCAGCCAAAACTGCAAACTGATTCATGCGTGTTTTGGCCCGGTTCATGATGTCGGTCAGCGATGCCAGCCGCTTCCCTGCTCCGGCGCTGCCCGAGGTCGCGTTCCTGGGGCGGTCGAATGTGGGCAAGTCGAGCGTAATCAATTCGCTTCTGGGAACCAAAATCGCCAAGACCAGCTCTACCCCCGGCCGCACCCGTTCGATCAATTTCTTCGAAATCCGCTGGCCGGGGAAAGCCTGAGCCGGAGCTGGTCTTTGCCGATCTGCCCGGCTACGGCTACGCCAAAATCTCGCGGGAAATCTCGCAACAGTGGCCGAGTTTCATCGATCCATATTTGAAAGAGCGTTCCTGCCTCGCGCTCTGCGTGACCCTCATCGACGTGAACGTGCCGCCGCAACCCGCCGACCGGCAGTTGCTGGATTTTCTCTCCGGCATCGGACGCCCCACCCTGATCGTCGCCACCAAGAGCGACCGGCTCTCCAGCAACCAGTTGCGCAATGCACTGCAGAAGCTTACGCAGGAATATCCGCAGTCCCCGATCCTGCCTTTTTCCGCGAGGACCGGAGCCGGTCGCCAGGAACTGTGGCAGGAGATCCGCCGGCAGACCTTGGACGTCGGACTGCAGACCTCTGACCTCGGTCCTCAAACCTCGGCCATGTAAAGGTGTACACTTTTGCCGAAGTTCACCGGCAGGTGTCCTCATGAAACTTTCCCTTTCCCTCTTGCTGGCGATTTGCATGATGGTCACGCTCACGGGCTGCGGAAATGTCTTCTTCGTCGGCGGCGCTTTGAACCCCGGCACGTCGAGCATCAGCGGCGTTGTAAGTGTGGTGCAGGTCAGTGCCGTTATCGGTGACAGTGGAACGACGGTGCAAGTCACATTTGTCACCTTTCAGCGTGACGGCATTTCATCCACGATCGGCTTTTGCGGCGACGAGCGCGACCGCTTCCCCATGCAGCAGATCGTCCGAGCCAACTTCACCCCGGGACAAAACTGCGCGAGCATCGTCACGATTGTGATCACGTAGAACGGCGTCGGGCATCGGACCGCAGCCCTCGGCCCTAAAATTCTCCCAGAGTCCGAGCTTCATCGAGCAGCGGCCTGGGCTGTGAGTGCGGCGCAGCTTTTGGTGCCGTGGAAGAGCGGCGCTTTCAGCGCCGCGTCGCGATGGAATAAATGTCGGGCTTCAGGCCGAGTGGCGCCACTCGGCCTGAAGGCCAATGCGTGATGCTTGGAGAACGCGGCCCTGGAAGTGCCGCTCTTCCACAAACACGAGCGATCCCCGCGGATAAAGATATCCGGAGCCTCGGCGAGCAACATTCGAACTCCGAGGCCCGACGTCCGAACTCCGACGACGACTGAAGACTGACGACCGACGACTGCTTCATTACCTTGGTTATCTAGGGAGTGCTCACACGCCCGGCTACAGTTGCGGGATGACACTTTCATCCATGGTGGTCTCGCGCGACTTTCAGGAAATCAGTGTGCTGGAATGCATTCTCGGCGGTCTGCACATCGGAGTCGATGTGGAATCGGAGCCGGAACGGGCCCGCACCAAGCTGGCCAAGTCAAAGATCGACGCCCTCATCATCGACTGCGATCTTTGCGGCGCGTCCAGCTTCCTCGAAGGATTGCAGGACGGCACCATCCGCAACGCCGTGCCGCTCATCATCGTCAGCGGCTCCGGTGGACGCAAGCATCTTGAGTCCAAAGGCGCTTCGTTCGTTTTTGAAAAGCCGATCTCGGTGGAGCAGGCGGTCCACACTCTGTCGGCAGCACGGAACATGATCCTGGACGAGCGGCTGCGCTATCATCGCGCCACTCTCGACGTTCCGGTATCGCTGACCGGCGCCACCAGGAAACGCCAGCGCGCCCATCTCCTGAACCTGAGCCAGGGCGGCATCGGCGTTCGTCTGCAGAAACCTCAACTGGCCGCGGGAAGAGTGAATGTGAATTTCACCCTGCCTGGTACGAAACTTGCGATGAAGTTCCTGGGCCAACTGGCATGGCAGGACAAACAAGGTAATGCCGGCATCCGCTTCGTGGACGCAGCTCCACGCATGAAGCGGGAACTGCAACTCTGGCTGGAGCGCCAGTACTTCACGCATTAAGCGGACCTCGGCCGTCGGACCTCGGCAAATCTCGTTCTGAATGCGGCTCAGAACTCCACAGTGAATATCCGAAATCCGAAGCCTTGAATCTAAAATCTGAAATCTGAAATCTAAAATCTCGAATCCGCGGTCTGAGGTCCGACGCCCGACGTCTGACCTCCGCGCTCATCGAAAGCGCGGCCGGTCGTCGGCTGGCATTTCATTTCCTTCGAACCCATTGCCGTTGGTCCCCGCCAGCCAATCTCCGAGCGTGCCGCCCATCCAGAATAAAAACAGAAATCGATAAAGCGCCGCGAAAACGACAGCCACTCCCAATCCCATCGCCAGTGCAACCGGCCAGGCGGGAACGATTCCCACCATGGCGATGCAGATCAGCGCGAAAAGCAGCACCGCCGAAAGCAGGATGAGTCCATCGACCAGACGCGAAAGCACGGGCGCTGGAATGGCGAAGGGAAACCAGGGATGCAATGGGCCGGGCTGACCGTCGATTCTCTCCCTCCGTCGCACGCCAGCAGCTTCGGCTTCCAGGCGGATTGCCGGTCGGGCCGCCGATGAGAACAACAGCTCCGTAGCCTCCTGACCGATGTGGTTGTGGAAGAAGGTCGCATCTCCGGCCGAGTTCTGCGCCGCAGTCAGCAGTTGGGTCAGAATCCATTCTTTCAGCAAGCGCCGGGAGCGCGGGGAAAGAAGCACAAACTCGACCCCAGCCTGCCCCACGGGATCGGCCCAGGCCACGCGGCCCGTGGCTTCGATGCGGGCCCGCGGATTGGCCAGATCGAAGCGCAGAAAAACTTGCTGGTTTTTGTAAAGCGGAGCCACGGCCTGAATGGCCAGCCCCGTGTCACCCAGATTGCGGATGACGCCGCCATTGCTCTGATCCAGATTGACATAAGCCAGGCTCTGAATCTGGTGGCGGTAGTGAACTCGCCGGCCGAGGGGAGTGAGGGCGCCGGCGTCCCGGGATGACGGCGCCACGCGGGAATCCATGGCGAAATTCTAGCCAAGCGCGCGACCGCTTCTCAGTACCGACGCTGGTTCAAGCGGCCGGTCCGCTTCGCACCGTCAGGAGGCGGGACGTTCTTCCTGAGGATAAACCCCGCCCTGGTGGGCGCGGTCCCATGCGATCAAGCCATTGAGGTCGTAACGGTAGGGCCCGTAAGCGCAAAATGCCTTTTCGTCGAAAAGGCGCTTGATCCCACACCCCATGCAGACCTGGTAAGAATACCCGTAGGAGCGCACCGGCCAGCTCATCTTGCTATGCCAGCAGCCCCGCAAAAGCACGACAGCGGCGCCAGTCAGGCCAGTAGCGGTTACGCCCAGGGGCCACAGCCAGCGCGATCTCTTCTTCTTCGATTCATCTACCACAGCCTGTAAACTCCTATGTTTCAGAAGGATACCTTTAAGTTGGGGCGCCGTGCAAGAGCTTGCACTCCAAAATCGGGCCGGTCTGTTACGGGACTGGTCATTCCCATCCCATCGGCCCAGACCTTTAGAGGCACGGTCAATATTGCGATCAAACCAATTCCACTGTAACTTAAAGACTGCCAGTACGGCGATCCCCCAATGGCCGTACTGGATCTGTGGATCTGTAACGTTTGATATGCAGGATGTTCCCTCCGGCGCCGTGCCGGCTGAGGAAAAATAATCCACAGGAAATCCACTGCACAATGAGTGCTAATCCGCACAACGCGAGCCTCGGATTGTCTGGCGAGAGTTCACCTGGTAACCGGTTACCCGACGACGGACTGACTGGCAGCGTGGCAAGCTCTTCGCCCGCCGGCTCCAGGCCTGCTCCTTCATTTCTCACCCACGCGCCCGGACACGAGGCTCTGCAAGCCCTGCTGGCGTTTTCCAGCCTGCATGAGCAGATACGCCAGCGGCGCGCTCTCGAGAGGAGCGGCGAAGCGTTGAGCGCCGATGTCTGGCAGTTGGAGCAATTCGTCCTCGACGAAGTGCTGCAACTGGTGGCGGAACGTGCCCTGACCCTCACCGGAGCCGATGGCGTGGCCGTCGCCCTGGCTGAGGAGGACGCCATTGTTTGCCGGGCTGGGGCAGGAACTGTCGTGCCCGAACCCGGGGCCCGTCTGGACCCGAAATCAGGTTTTTCCGGAGCTTGCCTGCGCAGCGGGGGAATCGTGCGCTGCGACGACACCGAGAACGATCCCCGGGTGAACGTGCAGGTATGCCGCCGCCTGGGTACCCGCTCCATCGTGGCCGTGCCGATCGCGTCCGCGCATGGCACGCTGGGTTTGTTGGAAGCGTTTTCCGCCCAGCCCTTCGGTTTTAACGATAGCGATGTTCGCAGTCTGAACCTGCTGGCTGAACTGATTCTGGCCGCCATGAAGCCGGAAGAAGAAAACCGGCTGGCCGAGATTTCCCAGCGTTTGGTCGCCGAGCCGGAGCTCGAAGCGCCGGCTGACAGGCTCCAGGGCGAAGACGTTGCTGCCGCCGGCGAAGCCTCCGGTACAAACGCGCCCGCGGAAGTTGAAGATCCACAGACTGGTCCGGAGCTTTTTCAGGAGATTGGGAAGAAACAAAAATTTTTTCGGAGCACTGCCATCGGGTTACTAGCGCTTGTCCTGGCGCTGGCGATAGGGGCAGGAGTTTGGTGGAAATTTCGGCACTCCTCCGCGCCGCCACCGCCCACGCCGCCACCAGCGGCCGACTGTCGAGACCCAGCCTGAGCCCGAGGCGGCGCCGCCGGTACCAGAAGACGAACCGACTTCAGGCACCGACGAAAAGCCTTCCGCGCGGACCCTGGTGACCGGCATATACCACGTTTCGTCGGCCGACTCGAGCTCGGTGATCATTGATATGCAGGGTGAGGTGCAATACGAGGCCCACCGCCTGGGCTCTCCCGAGCGCATCTACATTGACCTGCACGATACCGCGCTGGCGCCCGGCATGTTCGGCAAGACCATTGAAATTGGAGACGCGCGCCTGGAGCGGGTTCGCATCGCGCAGCCGAAAAAGGGCATAAGCCGGGTCGTGCTCGAAACCACGGGCGCATCCGATTTCTCCGTCAGCCTGCAATCCAATCCTTACCGGCTGGTGGTGGAAATCCGCAAAAGAGGCGCTTTGGATCACGGCGTCCCGGAGCTGCCAAAACCCGCTGCCAAACCGCAGACCGCGCTTCTGCCGGCGGTCCCTGCCCGGACGGAGAACAAGCTGGAAGGCCAGTTGCGGACACGGGTGCCAAAGTTCCGTCTGGTGCTCGATGCCGGCCACGGCGGCTGGGACCTGGGAACGGTGGGACGTAAGGGTTTGTTGGAAAAGGACGTCGTACTGGATATCGTGCGCCGCCTGGGTAAGCTGGTTGCGAACCGGCTGGGCGCGGAAGTGATTTATACCCGCCAGGACGACACTTACCTTCCTCTCGAAAAGCGGACCGAAATCGCCAACCTGGCGCAGGCTGATCTGTTCGTCTCGGTGCACGCGAACTCCAGCGACGATGCTTCTGCGCGTGGTTCGGAAACTTATTACACCAACACATACTCGTCGGTGAAGGCGCGCACTTCAGAGGCCGACGCCGAAGGCGCTTCAACCGAAAACGTTAACTGGAACAATGTCGATATTCGCGAAAAGGTGCAGAAGTCGCGCCGCTTTGCAGCCACGGTGCAGCATGCTCTTTATCACGCGCTGGCAACCCAGATTCCGGACATGCGCAATCGCGGGGTGAAAAAAGCTTCTTACGTCGTACTCACCGGGACTTCGATGCCCGCGATTCTGGCCGAAGTCTCCTTCGTCAGCAGCCCCGCGGACGAAGCCAAACTGAAAAATTCAACCTATCGTCAGAAAATTGCGGAAGGGCTGTACAAAGGCATCGCACAATACGCTGCCACCTCACGGGGCGTGAATGTCGCCAGCGCCGCCAGCAAACCCTCAGGACTGTAATCAGCAGCGGAGATTGTGTGGGGACGGGTCTCCGACCCGTCCAGGCCGAGCGCAGCTCCGCAGCTTCGCCGGCAATTCCGCCGTGAGGATCAAACGGCATACCCAGGCGCTAAAGCGCGATCGGCCTCAGCGTCTTGGTGGCACGGGTGAAGAGGCTACGGAAAAGTCGTCTAGGAAGAGGAAAGCTCACCGCAGGCGCTGAAGCGCGAACCAATCCGGACGACTTAACAGCCCGACTGAAGTCGGGCCCTTCCCATTTCCTGACCACGGAGCTTTCCGCAGCCTGTGAACCTGCCAGTCGCGACCGCCCCCGCGCCTACTGCACCGGCTCCGCGTTCTTCAAGGCATCGTTGAGACCCTGGCTGCTTCTCAACGGACCGCTTTCGATCACGCGCCAGCCATCGTCATAACGGACAAACCCCACCGTCGAATTGTATTCGGTGCCTTTGGCGTAAAGCGCCGCGCCTACTTCATTCACCGGCGCCCAGCGCCACTGGAAATCAACATCGGCAAAATTTCCGTTTCTGCGGATGCCGCTCAGCCCCATCAGTTCGCGCTGCGCCACCGGCACGCTGATGTACTGCGAAGTGGCGGCGGTGGCGGCAACCCAGTCGCGCAGGGCGTCAACGCCCAGTGGGGTGATCACAACCTCCCAGCAGGGCGCCGGACCAAGATCGGCGCTGCAGGCGGCGCCGGTGGCGGTTATCCAACCGTGCCGTCGCAGCACCAGATACTCCGGCGAAGTGTAATCCTTGTTGGAGATGGCCCCGGTACGCAGCCAGAACAGCTGCGTCATCTTGAAAGTTTCCGAGCCCGCGATCAGGTCCGTCGCCAGCCGCCGCGTAAGAAAATCGCGGGGCGAGCAGGCAACGGTAAGACACAACACCGCGAAGATCAAGGCCGCTTGCCGTCGTCGCATCCTAGCTCGGGATTGTAACCAAACGTGAGCTTCCCCGCGGCAAGAAAGGATGGTCAGCGACCTGACCTTCGAACCTGGCCGCCCACCGGCCTGGAATCGCCGCCAGGCAGGAGGGGCATTTGCCGTCCGGAGTCAGGCGGTAATCCTGGACAAAATAACCGCTGCGCCTGATCAACGTAGCGCCGCACTGGTGGCAGCGCGTGTCTTCAAGGTCACCGACCTTGCCGGGCAGATTTCCGGCGTAAACGTAGCGCAGACCGGCTTTCCGGCCGATTTCAGCGGCGCGCAAAAGGTCGGCGGGACGAGTGTCGTCCGGATCATCCATTTTGTAGTCTTTGTGAAACGCTGTCACATGCCACGGAATATCAGGCGAGATGCCGGCCAGAAAATCGGTCAGGCCTTTCAGTTCGTCTTCTGAATCATTGAAACCGGGAATCAGCAGAGTAACGATCTCGAGCCACACTCCCATGTCATAGAGGGCCCGGATGGTTTCGAGTATGGGCCCGATCCGTCCTCCCAGTTCGTGGTAGTGGCGATCGTCGAAGCTCTTGAGATCGACCTTGTAAAGATCCACCCACGGCCGGATATATTCCAGGACTTGCGGAGTGCCGTTTCCGTTCGACACAAAACCGGTGCTGAGTCCGGCGCTCCTCGCCTGCTTGAATACTTCGACCGCCCACTCGGCGGTAATCAACGGCTCGTTGTAGGTGCTGACCAGGACCTTTGCTCCCTGCCGCAGTGCGTCCAGCACCAGGGCCTCGGGCGAGGCCAGCAGCGGCGCCGACACCGCCTCGGGATCGCGCAAGGCCTGCGACGTCACCCAGTTCTGGCAATACCCACAGTGCAGGTCGCAGCCCAGCATTCCGAAACTGTAGGCCAGCGCGCCTGGGTAGGCGTGGAAGAACGGCTTCTTTTCTATGGGGTCACACTGCACTCCGCCCACGTAGCCCCAGGGAACGTAGAGCACGCCGCCCTGGTTGTAGCGCACCTTGCAGACGCCGGGTTGGCCGTCAGGAATGGGACAACAGTGACCACAGGCATAGCAGCGCACCCGCTTCCGATCGAGCTTCTCGTACAGATCGCCCTCGCGGACACTCCGGTAAACGATGTCGCGAAGGGTGGGCACAAAACGGGACCTCTACCTCTATTTTAGACCGATTCTTCAAGGCCTATCGGGAAGAAGAAGGGGAGCGGCCAGCGAAGTTACTGAGCCAGTCGTTAGCTTGCTCTTGCGCGGCCAGAACCTGGTTCCGGCTCATGCGGGAAGCGAGGACTGCTACCCGGTATTTGCTGGCCTGGTCTCCTCCGGCTTGTGCCAGCACCGACCAGTAGTAGGCTTTGGTCAGGTCCTGGGGTACGCCGCGGCCCGCCCAATAGTAGGCGCCCAGAGTTGCCTGGGCCAGAATGTGTCCCTGCTCGGCGGCCAGCGTGAACCATTTCACCGCCTCGGTGTAATCCTGTTTGACATCTTCCCCAGTGGCATAACGCGCGCCCATGGCAAACTGCGCTGCCGGATCTCCGTGTTCGGCCACTCTGCGCAAGCTGGCCAGATCGTTAGCCGGGGCGGGCAGGTTGGAAGATTTCGAAGCCGCTTGCGGCTCGGCCTGAGCGGTGGACGCGCTGGACGAGCGCATCTGGCTTGAGATCCAGGGTGCAATCAGCCATAGCACCGCGAAAACAAAAGTGGCGATCGCGGAGATGAGCAGGATCTTGTGCCAGCGCAACTGTCCCGAAGGCTTCACCGCGGTGACCGGTCGCACGGCGCTGACGATTGGGATTTCGACCGGACGGGGCTCGATCCGCGCTGGCTGCGGCAAAGGCGTTCTTTCTTTTTCTTTTACTTTTACCGGCGCTTTTTCTACCGGCACCGGCGCCGCGTGAGACGTCGGGACGGGAGCCAGGGCAGGAAAAATGCTTCCCGTCAATTGCTGGAGGGCGCTGATGTCATTGGCGTTGAAAGCGTAGGGTTGCGGGGAGAATACTTCCAGAAGCCCCGCGACCCTGTTCCCCGGCCGGATCGGCACCGCCACCATGGAGCGAATGCCGAGGGCCTTGCAACCTTCGCGATCCACACGATCGTCAGTCTCTGAATCATCGCAGCGCAGCGAGCGCCCGGTGCGCACACATTCCCCGGAAAATCCCGAACCTACATGCAGCCGGGTGCCAAAAGGCGGGGCGTCGGAACCAGCGCTCGCCATGCAAACCATTTCGGTGTCGCTGCCCTCGGACAGGGCAATGGCGGCCCCGGTGGCCCGGGTGAGGGCCAATGCCCGCTCCGCCGTCAACTGGAGCGTGGTCTCGCGATCGAACCCGTTGGGCTCCAATACCTTTTCTCTCTCGCTCGGCACCTCTTCGAGCGCTGCACGACGACTGCCATTTCCGGACTCCGCCGCAGCTCCGGATTTCACTTCATCTTCATCTCTGGCCATAGTATGCGAAGCCAGCCCGCCGTTGGAAGTATTGTTCCACCCGTCGGCCGGGGGCGAGGCTGCACCGGCATGGTCAAAAGCGGTAAGTACGTTCACAAATAGCCACTCTTTAAGCTTTTCCCGGGAGTCTCCCGGTAGCGGGCCAAAGCGAATTCCGGCACGTCCTGAAGTGTCCGACCAGACCACTTGTCCCCTGATCTGGATTTGCGCCTTGGTTTCTGAAAGGTCCAGACAAAGACTCAGATTGCGTTCGGCGGACAACGGAGACGACGTCTGGATGGACATGCCCGCTTCACTGATGTCGAGAATTTCACTCAGTTCCGGCGAGTCTCCCGGAGATTCGTTCACCCGGGCGTAGGCAGGACTGTGCGTTCTGTGCCGCAAAGTGTGACGGCGTTCGGTTGCCAATCTTGATTGCCGGAAAATACCGGCAGGGTTGGTCCCGGTGGGTTCCATACAAAGTTCTTAACATATTAACCCAGACGGGCGTGCAGCATGCGGCGTCGTGCCCGTCCAAGGAAAAGAATCTCGCCATGCAACTGCATGGCCCACGAACCACAGAGGACACGAAGGCCAGCAGTAGCCACCTTCGTGTACCTTCGTGTCCTTTGTGGTTAAGGTTTCAGGCAGACTGGCGACGAGGTGCCAGGCGGGAGAGAGCGGCCACCATGACACTGGAAAGCAGCTGCATGGTGGCAACGTCGCGATCGGCAAAGGCATGCGGCGCGCTGGAGAAGACTTCGAACACTCCGAGCGTCCGGCGGAAATGGCGCAGCGGGGCCGCCAGGATGGACCGCACCCCCAGCCGCCGGCAAGCCGCCATGTCCACCTGGGAATCATATTGCGCGTCATGGCAGAGCACGACCTGGCCGGTGCGTACGCAGTCGGCGGAGATCCCGGAATCGGATTGGAGTCGGACGCCCAGGTCAGGCGCATTGCGCCCGGCACGTGCCCGGCACACCATTTCGTCGCCCTTGCGCAGCGCGATGGCGGCGCCGCTCGCGCCCGTGAGGGTTTGCGCCCGCTCGGCGATCAAGCTGATGGCGGGCTCCAGATCAACCTCCGCAGGATATGAAAATGTCGCGGAATCAATCGGCACAACCGTGGACTGCTGCTCTGTACGCCTGACGTGACTGCGCCCGGGGGCCAGGGAGGCGAACGATACCGGCAGCCGGTTGTCCGGCGCTGCAGACGACGTCATGGGGACCGTACGAAGCAGTTCGTGTACCAGGCGATCGAGTTCGGCGTCCGCAATCAGGTGCGCGGTCTGCTGGCGGCGCAGCGATCCCCCCAGCACGCGCGACAAGCTGATCATCGCCTGGCTTCCGCACGCCAGACACCGCGGCGTGTTGTTTTCGCTGATCAATTCGCAGGCCACGCAAAACACCGCGGTTTGCAGACCGAGAAAGTGAGCGTCTTGCAACTTGTACAAGTCCATCGTGCTGAGTTCTCCTGCCCGAAGCGAAGTAAGAACTTAAACTCAGCAGCGATCAGCCAGAAGTGACGCAATTGGTTCAACCTGTGGATAAAGAGGCTGCTGGCTGCTGGCTAAAACTCAGAGCATGAGCTTTCACGCGCGAACTGGGAGCTGACAAGAAAAATGCCGGATTCTAACTGAAACTCGGACCGTGGGGATGTAGCTAGAAGCTAGAAGCTAGAAGCCAGAAGCTAGAAGCTAGCAGCCAGTAGGTAGCAGCCAGAAGCCAGCAGCGCTTCAACTGGCGCGCGCGGCCGCGGCTTCCTGAGCCGGAACCTTGATTTCGACTGCGTGACGCAGCACGCGGTCCAGGGCATCAGCCAGGGCGACGGGAAGGATGGAAGTCAGCAGATTCATGTCGAGTTGTAGATCGCGCCCGTTATAGATCCGATACACGGTGAGCGAGCCTCGGCGGCGATTGTTGGCGGCCACCAGATCGAGGGTCAGGCTCCATCCTGGAACCACCTCCGCGCTGAATTGGCTGCCGCGTTTTTTCCAGTGAAACTGAGGATCGCCGGCGGTAACAATCTGCAAGTCACGAATTTCGGAAGGCTCATCCGCCGGCCGCAGCAGGCGCAGATCGAAGGCATCGAAGTCATTGCTGCCGAAGGCAGCTTCGAGCACGCGGCAGAGTTGCTCGAAGTCGGAAGTGGCTTTGAGCTCTTCGACCGCCCTGCGAATGGCAAGATTGTTGATGAAAATGAGCCGCTGCTCGAGCGAGCGCTGCGCCACCCGGCGCAACTCCCCAAACTCCAGATAGTTGAGGTGCTGCACTCCAATCCAGATTCCAATGCCCAACACCGCCAGCACCAGGCCGACAGTGCTTCCGGTGGGCCACAGCATGAACAGGCTGAGCATGGCAAAAGCCGCCGAGACCAGGTAGAGAATGGTCACCACCTGGCGCTGCGATAAGCCTCGTTGCAGAAGTTTGTGATGGATGTGTTCGCGGTCGCCGGTAAAGACCGGCCGGCCGCCGATGAGACGGCGCACTACGGAAAGCGTCGTCTCCAGGATGGGCAGGCCGAATGAGACCACGGGAATAGCCACCGCAACGATGGTGGGCGACTTCTGCATGCCCTGCAGCGCCAGCGCGCTGAGCATGAATCCCACGAATAGACTGCCGCAGTCTCCCAAAAAAATGGTTGCCGGATTGAAGTTGAAGCGCAGGAAGCCGACAATCGCGCCGGCCAGGATCAGGGTCATCACCGACACAAAATAAGAATGGCTGACCAGCGCGACCACGAACACCACGAGAGTGGAGAACAGCGCGGAACCGGCCGCCAGTCCGTCCAGCCCGTCAATCAGGTTAAAGGCGTTGGTGACGCCCAGGACCCACAGAATGGTGAGCGGAAGACCCACAAACCAGGACAGATGGTGACCGCTGAACAGGACTGGCAGGTCCAGAATGCGAAGTCCGCCCGCGAACAGCATGACTCCGGCCAGCACCTGGACGGCGAACTTAACGTACGGACCCACCGGATGCAGATCGTCGTACAACCCCAGCAGAAAAATCAGGGAACCCGGCAGCAGGATGGTAAGCAGCGCGGTCGACGAAAACCAGAAGTTCATTCGCGGGTGCCACCAGCTGACCAGCCAGGCAATACCGCAGCTCAGCACAAAGGTCAGGAAGATGGCGACGCCGCCAAGGCGCGGCAAGGGCCGCTTGTGCAGATGCCGATCCAGTCCGGGCGCCGCCACCCAGCCCCGAAGCGTTGCCAGATTGCGTATGTACCTGGTCAGGACAAACGAGGCCAGCACCGAGGTCGCGAACATTCCCAGGTAAAAAAGAGTCAACTGATTGTCCTCGGCCAGTAGCGGTATGCAGATGTCAGAGTCGTGGTCCCGAACCTGGCGCCGTCAACAACGATTCACCCCGCCCCATTTCCTGCGTGCAATCTCAAAGCCGTTCCCGGGTCAAGCGGTACCATCCGTTCCGAACGGTACACGACCGCGCACGGCTGAGAGCAGTCGCGCTAAAGCAGGACTCTTGGTTTTGATGGCTACTTGTTTCGCACTATAGCAGCCGTGAAATTTGTCCCGCAATCACCAATTTGGGACTCATTGTGGAAAAGGTTAACCACTTCACGTCAAGAGCCGCCTCTTGCGGTTGCGAGCAGACGAGCTATCTTCTTGACCGCCCGCGCCTATTCGCAAAGAACCACGGTGCGGACAGCCGCCCGACGCCTTCCGCAGAGCGCGGCTCGAACGTTTGGTCGTAGATCGAAATCACGTACCGCTGCTCCGCACAGACATCCGAGGGCGGCTGTCACCACGCAGTTAACGGAGAACCATCGCTCCCGCCTGTGCTAGACTTTTGTTCTCGTCACCATGCCAAGAGGTCCAGAGATGTCGTCCCTTGCCAGGATTCCGGCGCGGCTGCCATATTGTCTGGTCGTGCTTTTTCTGACTGTGCTTTTGAGTGTGAGTGTGGCTGCGCAAGAGCAATCGCCCAGGCCTGCGCAGCACCCGGTCGAACCGGTTTTCCCCGCAGCCGTGCCCGCGCCCTCACAACCGGAAGCATCGCCGGCAGTGGACGAAAGCGCTCCCGACTCGCGGCTGGGCACCGGAGATCTGCTCGACATCAGTGTTTACAACGTGCCCGAACTAAACACTAAGGGCCGCCTGGGCAACAACGGCGACGTGTACCTGCCGCTGATCGATTACGTCCACCTGGCTGGCCTCACGGTCGAAGAAGCGCAAGCCTTGATCGAGAAGCGACTGTCGGACGGGGGATTCGTAAAAAATCCACACGTCACTTTGAACGTCGATCAATCTATTTCACAGGGAGCGAGTCTGCTGGGTGAAGTGGCCAGACCCGGGGTGTACCCGATCCTCGGCGAGCCGCGTTTGCTCGACGTCATCTCGGCAGCGGGCGGGTTTACGGCCTCGGCGGGGCAAAGCATTACCGTGACCCATCGCAACCAGTCTGACAAACCGGTGACTGTACCCTTGAGCCGAAAGCTGACCGACAATCCCGCCAGCAACATCACAGTTTCCCCCGGCGATACCATCCTCGTGCACAAAGCCGATGTGGTGTACGTGGTGGGAGAAGTAGGCCGGCCCAGCGGGTTTCTGATGGACAGCGACAATCTGACCGTCCTAAAGGCAATCGCCCTGGCGGGAGGCACTACGGCGACAGCCAAGTTGAACGGGGTCAGGATCCTTCGCAAAGGGCCGAACGGAACGACAGAAACGCCAGTCGAGTTGAAGAAGATGCTGCAGGCCAAAGTCCCCGACATTCCCATGAAGGCGGACGACATCCTGTTCGTGCCCAGCAGCACCCGAAAAGTGGTCATGTCCAAAACCATCGAAGCCGCCATGCAGGCTGCCACCGCGGTCAGCATTGTGGCGATCCGGCCTTAAACGCTTCAGGCCGCGACCGCGCGCCCCTTCCCTTCTCCCAGGAGTTCCCCCAGCAGCGCGAGATACGCCATGGCGGTCTGACGGCGTGAAAAGCGCTGCAACACATGGCGGCGTCCGTTGCGGCCCAGCGTTTCCCGCAGTTGTGCATCTCCAGCCAGGCGAGAAATCGCCTGCGCCAGCTGCAGGGAATTTTCCGGCTCGACGCAGATTCCGGCCTGCGCCTCCTCCAGAATCTGGCGCGCCTGCCCCTCGACCCCTAGAATCACCGGACGGGCGCAGGACATGAACTCCAGCATCTTGCTGGGAATGACGGTCTTGAAGATCTCGGACTTCTTAAGCAATACGACGCACGCATCCGAGGCGCAGATATACTCCGGTACTTTCTCCCGCGCTTGCTGGTCCACAAAGCGCAGGTTTGTGAGACCGCGGGAGCGAACCAGAGACCTCAGTTGCTCTTTCTCCGCCCCTTCCCCCACCAGCAGGAAGATGATGTCGGGCGCGACATTCTGCAGCAGCGCCGCAGCCTCGACCAGCGACTGCAAGCCGTGGGCGTTGCCCATGGTCCCGATGTAGGACACGACAAACTTTCCTTCGGCGCCCAAACTGGATCGCAGATTGCTCTCCGCCTTCGGACTGAACCGCTCCGCCTCGACTCCGTTCTCGATTACGGAAATCTTCTCCGGCCTGATCAGCATCTGCCGAACCAGATATTCCTTGAAGGCCGGGGTGACGACCACAATATGATCGGAATTCCGGTACAAGAATGCGGCAATCCGCGCCAGGGAGCGATACATCAGTGAATCCGCCGTTCCCACACCCACCGCCGCCAGCGACTCTGGCCACAAATCTCTGACCTCGAAGATGAAGGGTGCGCGCTTGCAGCGGGCCAGCCACCACCCGGATAGACCGACCAGCAGCTGCGGAGAACTGGCAATCACCACGTCGGGACGCTCCGTGAACATTCCGGTGCCGGCCGCGGAGAAGCAAAACGAGCTGTAGTTCAATATGCGCTGGTGCGTCCTGCGATTGGGGAAGGGCAGCAGCCAGCTCCTGACGACATTCACTCCGTTGATTTTTTCCCGCGCCACGAGTCTGCGGAACTTGCGCCGGTATTCCGCCGGCACCACGCCCGTGGGGTGGTTGGGAAACCCGGTCAGCACCGTGACCTCGTGCCGATCCTCCGCCCAATGGCGCGATAGTTCAGCCACGCGGGCGGCGGGCGCCCCCATCTCCGGCGGAAAATATTGTGAGACGTAAAGAATCTTCACCAGTATCTTTGCGAGAGCTTTGCTTTGCGTCCTTTGCGAATTTTCTTAGCGCCCTTTGCGGTTAAAGCTTTTGCTTCACTAGCCGCAGCAGTTCTAGTAGTAGCAGAGCTTGAACGCCCCCTTGTAGCACAAGGCCCGGGTCCGTTTGGTCCGGCTGCGGGCGTAGGTTTCCCAACGATCGGCGTATCGGGAAAACAGGTCGTCACCCGTCAACCGGCACATGATACGCAGCTGCGCCACGTGCAACTGATGATAGAAAGGGCTGGCCACCATGGGCAGGCGCGTGCCTGATTGCTCGTAAAGCGACCAGAACCCGAGATCGTAACCGCCGAGATTCTCCCGCAGAGTGTTGACCGCGCCCTTGAAAAATTGCTGCGCCGTTTTCTCTCCTGTGGCCAGAAAGAAGTCATACACGCCCCACGCAGCCCAGATAAAGCCGTTCAGGATATGGGTGGGTGGCGAAACGATGTACTCCTCGAACCAGATGTCGCCGCGCTCGTCAGTGAAGACGACTCCACCCTCCTGGGTTGATTTCAGAAAGCTCTGATAGGCGCGAGTGGCGGCTTCGAGATATTCGGGCTTGCCGGTTTCCCGCCACACCCGTGCCAGCAAGGAAATTCCCTGCCCCTGGGCCAGCCCCGAATACCACGGCGCTTTGAGCGGGGTCCGATACTCCCAGTCGAACATGTGGTTCCAGACGGGAACGCCAAAAGTGTTCGGCTCGAGATGCTTCACCAGCCAGTCGGCTGCGGCCACGGACCTTCCCCTACGCTCCGGATCTTTGGAGCGAAGAAAAAGATTGAAGTTCCCCAGGCCCCACTGCGAGACCGCAATCGGATTGTATTGCAGGCCAATCTGGCCGTGGTAGTTGAGCAGCGGAATTCCCTCGGCATCGTACGGTCCAACGTAATCCGCCTTCTCGAGGAAGGGCATGTAGTATTCGCCAAGCTGGCCGACAGACGCGCGCTCATTCACCTGCGGCTGGTCATGCCAGAAAGTGAGCTGGCTCTTCCCCGGCAATAAATACGCGCCGGAAACGCGCCGGTAGTAGTTCAGACGAGCCGCTACGGACATAGGAAGCAATGATTATGCTGGTTTCCCGAACTATAGCACGAGCAAGGTATCAACCACGAAGGACACGAAGGGACACGAAGGAGTTCCTTCGTGATCCTTCGTGTCCTTCGTGGTTGATGCTTTTGTTCTCCGCGTCACGCAATCGCGCGGCCGTCCAGATCGGTCATGGTGGCCGCGCTGCCATCAAGGAAGGCCTGCATCCAGAGTTCAAGCGTGAGGAATTGCCAGATCTGCATGGACCAATCCTGAGCACCGCGGCGATGCTGCTCCACCAAACCACGGACGGCTTCAGGGCGGAATACGCCGCGCTGGCGAATACGCGATTCGGAAAGCAGATCATCCGTCATTTCTTTCAGATCATGGGCCAGCCAGTAATCGATCGGCGCCGCAAAACCGGCCTTGGGCTGCGACAGCACTTCGCGCGGCAAAATATCCTTCATCGCCTGGCGGAAAATGTACTTTGTGGTAGGACGTAAAAGGCCCTTCAACTTCAACCGGGGTGGAACGTTCCAGGCCACGAACTCCGCCAGCTCGCGGTCCAGAAACGGCACCCGTACCTCCACCGAAGAGGCCATACTCATCTTGTCGTTGTAGGTGAGGTTAAGGCTGGCCATGAAAATCTTGGTGTCGAGATAAAGCATCTGGTTCAGGAAATCCGCCTCCTGCACCTGCGCGAAACCGGCGCGATGCCGGACCGCTGGATCGCAGCCAAGAATTTCCCTCCCCCAGGCTGGCGCATAAAGCAAATCCTTCTGCCCGGAATCTAGATAGGTGCAGTTCATCACGAACCGTTCCACCGGCGAGAGCGAAGCGCTGCGGGCCATTTTCTTCATCAGGCGCACGCTTCCCTTCACCGCTGTGCCTCGAAGGCCAGGCAGACCCGCGAGCGTTCCCGCGATCAGGCTGCGCGCGCTCGCAGGGACGCGCTGGTAGGCCTCCGCCCAGTAGTGTGCCGAGTGTTTGCGATAGCCCGCGAAAAGCTCGTCGCCCCCGACCCCGGAGAGCAGCACGGTGGCCTGCTTTCGCGCCTCCCGGCAAACCAGATACGCGGGAATGATGGCGGGATCGGCCGTGGGCTCATCCATATGCCAGATGAGCCGAGGCAACAGAGCAGCCACGTCCGGTTCCACCACGATGCGCTGGTTCTCACACCCCAAATGTCGTGCCAGGCGAGTGGCTACTTCAGGATCGTCCAGCGCGTTTTCGCCAACCCGGTACTTGGCCGGAAACGTGATGGTGTAAGTGCGCACCGGCTGGCGGCGGGCCCGCGCCATCATAGCCACGATGCTGGAAGAATCCAGCCCCGCGCTGAGGAAGGCGCCGATGGGAACGTCGCTGACCATCTGGCCTTCCACCGAACGGCGGAAACGCTCCCGAATCTCTTCCACCAGCTCGTCTTCCGAGCGCGTGTAAGTCGCACCCGCGGGAGGAAATGTCAGGTCCCAGTATTTCGTCAGCTCCAGTTGTCCGTCGCGAAACACAGCGCTGTGGCCGGCGGGCAGTTTGAAAATTCCGCGGAACATGGTCGCGGGATCGGGGACCCAGAGAAAAGTCAGATACTGGTGCAAGGATTCCGGTTCGAGTTCGGCTTCAATGCCGGGGACCTGCAGCAACGCCTTGATCTCCGAAGCGAAGGCGAACCGGTTGCTCTGGTGCGTGTAATAAAACGGCTTCACTCCAAAATGGTCTCGCGCCATGAACAACGACGGTCTGGCGGAGCGGAGATCGCAAATGGCAAAGGCGAACATTCCGTTCAGCCGTTTGACGCAATCCGGCCCCTCCTCTTCGTAAAGGTGCAGCACAACCTCGGTGTCGCTTTCAGAGAGGAACTGGTGCCCCTTGGCGCGCAACTCCCGGCGCAATTCACGGAAGTTGTAGATTTCGCCGTTGTAGGTGATCCACAGCGTGCGCTGCGGGTTACACATCGGCATGTGGCCATCGGGAGAAAGATCGAGAATGGCAAGCCTGCGGCTGCCCAGGGCGAAATACGAGCCGTCCGGAAAACGCTGCTCCCACAGCCCGGAGTCGTCGGGACCGCGGTGGGCCTGGATCGACGTCATGCGTACCAGCGTCTCTCCGTCTCCGCAATTGGCCAGGCCGCTAATCCCGCACATGGACCGTCGTCAACCTTTCCTGCCGCGCAACTGGTAAATCTTGGCTTTGATGTGAAGAAACTGGACACCTTGAAAGCCGCAGTAAATCAGGCCAGGCACGCCATCCAGGAATCCCAGGCGAAAGAAATAACGATAGAGGAACAGCAGCAGTGACGAACCGGGAAGAGCGAACAGCCGCTTGCGAAGCCAGCGCCGCCGCTGCGCCTGATTTCCAAAAAGGGATGGCGGCAGCTCCGCCGAATTCGCTTCACCTTCAAGCCACACCCGCGCATCCCAGTTGGAGTATTCGTCGTGTTTCTGGATGTGGCGCGAGATGGATTCCACGTTGTGATGCCGCAAAGCGTGCTTCAGCCTTGCGCTCTTGCCTTCCACGATCACGTGCTCATGCACTTCCATGTCCGCCATGGAGGCGTCCTGCTCCTTGAGACGACACTCGAAGCGGCCCTTCCCACGGCGAAAGAGCGAGAGCTTGTAAAACCCGGCGCCGCCGTGGCGCAACACCCGGCCCAGGAAAACCACTTGCAGGCCGATGTAGTAGCCGTCGATGCGGACATCCTGAATGGCCTGCCGCATTTCCGCTGCCAGCTCAGGAGTCAGGGCTTCGTCGGCATCCATCAGAAAAACCCAGTCGCAGGCGAGAGGAAGCTCATCCATCGCCCACTGGCGCTTCTTGGGCCAGCCCCCGGCGTAATGGAACTGCACTACTTTGGCGCCGAAGGAGCGGGCAAGCTCGGCGGTGCCGTCACTGCTTGCGGAATCGACGACATACACCTCGCCCACCCCGCGCAGCGATTCCAGGCAGCGCGCCAGGTTGTGGGCCTCGTTTCGCACCGGAACGATCACGCTCACGGGAAGCGACACCGACGGAGCGGCGACCTGTATCTGCCGGGGCTCTTCTAGTTCCTGCATGGCATGGGATGTGCTGGAAACATCTTACATGGAACACTCTGGAGCAAGGGTCACGCCGGAGGACGGACGTCGGACCTCGGACCGTCGGACGTCGGCAAATCTAAGTTCCGAATACGCCGCCAGCACCTGTCTTGAGATCCGAGGTCTGAGGTCTGAGGTCCGACGTCCGAGGTCTGAGTTCCGAGGTCTCGCGCCCCTACGCAGAGACCGAATTCAACTCACACCATCTCTCCAGCACATACAGCGACCAGACTCGCGACCATGAAGTCCGCCGGTTCAGGAAATCATCCCAAACCTGCATGACGGACTCCTGGTTCAGCAACGGTGCGAGTGGACCCTGGCCAACTTTCTGCAGGGCCGCTTCCACTTCGGGCCGCAGATTCTCCCGCAGCCACCGTTCAAAGGGAAGTGTGAAGCCCTGCTTCTTGCGGTGAACGATCTCGTCCGGCAACGTTCCCTTCAATGCCCCAACCAGCAACGGCTTGGGCACGTTGTCATCCAGTTTCCAGGCACCAGGCAGGGTCATCAGTTTGTCGGCAAGCTGATGATCGATAAGAGGCACTCTCAGCTCGAGCCCGTGGGCCATGCTCATTACGTCGGAATCTCTGAGCAAAGTATTCAGCATGTAGCAGCGCGCCTCCAGATACGAAACGCGATTGATCGGATCGAGTTCAGCAGCGTGCTGCAGGCCTTCCTGCAAGGGAGCAGTCGCCCGCGCCAACGCCCCTTCATCGACAGACCTCAGCAGCGAACTACGCTGCCCCGGAGTGAAGAGGGCGCGTACCAGAAAGTAGGGATGGATGGACCGCTCCCCCTCAGCCAGGGCGGCGAGTTTTCGGTTCTGGTCCGTGTCCGCAGCCAGCGCGGAAAACATGCGCGCCATGGGCCGCCGCAGGATTGCCGGCCAACGCCCCCAGAACCGGTCAAAGCGCTCCATGCGAGGGACCTCGCGAAAGCTGGAGTAGCCGGCGAACAACTCGTCCCCACCCAGTCCGGAGAGCGCCACTTTGATCCCGGCGGCGCGCGTCTGCCGCGCAATCAGATATGTATTCAGACCATCGATGGTGGGCTGGTCCATGGCCTGGAGCGCATACGGAATGGCATCGAGCACATCGCCCTGGGAAACCATGATCTCCTGGTGTTCCGTGCCAAAGGCCCGGGCCACGGCGCGGGAATATTCGGCTTCGTTGAATTCCGCCTCGCGAAAAATAATGGAAAAAGTATTGGGCCGGGTCCCCGCCCGGCTCAGGATGCCAGCCAGGCAGCTGGAATCGATGCCTCCGGAAAGAAACAAGCCCACCGGAACGTCGCTGACGGTCTGCATGCGGACGGCCTGGTCGAGCGTGGCGTAAACATCATTTTCCAGGTCCTTCCGCGCCGTCTCATTGCCCACTAGGTAGCTCGCTGCTGTGCCCGCCCGACCGTGCGGCGCGAGGTCCCAGTACAGGGAGTGCTTGAGTCGCCCGTTCTCCCACACCGCGTAGTGTCCCGCCTCGAGCGCGGCGACACCTTGAATCATGGTGATGGGATCGTAAACCGATCCAAAATTCAGGTAGTTGATCAGGCCTGCGGGATCGAGCCGTCGTGGAATAAGTCCGGTGCCGAGCAGTGTGCGCAGTTCGGAAGCGAAGAGGAAATACTGGCCGACGGAGGCATAATAGAGCGGCTTAATGCCCATGGGATCGCGGCCCAGCAACAGGCGCGAGCGCTTGGCATCCCAGATGGCGAAAGCAAACATGCCGCGCAACTCGCCCAGACACTTCTCGCCCCAGCGACCATAAGCCTTCAGCAGCACTTCAGTATCGGAGTGGCTGACAAAGGGCACGCCTTCACCCTGCAACCGCGTCCGGAGTTCACGGAAATTGTAGATTTCACCGTTATAGACGATCCAGTTGCCGGTTTCCGCATCCTGCATGGGCTGATGGCCCAGCGGAGAGAGGTCAAGAATCGCCAGCCGCCGGCTGCCCAGGCCGATTTCGTGGCGAGGCACGGTGTTGGCCTGAATGATGACCGTCCCGTGGTCGTCCGGGCCGCGGTGCGCGAGCGAATCCGTGGCACGTTCCAGCACCAACGGTGGAACGGCGCCGTTAGTCGCCAGAATGCCGAAGATGCCGCACATTTACGCTGCCCCCAGTTGCGAAAATATACTAACGTGCCTGGTTCACGAAGAGTACCGAACGTATAATCTCGCCTGACGCATTTCTTTCGACGTGAGTCAGTGAAGCAACGTCCGACTTTCGTGGCGGCAGAGAAATTGATCCGCCCGGTCATGCCCGAACTGGATTCCCTGCGCGGCCTGGCCATACTGGGCGTTCTTTTTCTGCACGCATTCTTCTGGCCCTACAGCGGCCTTCACTTTACGGGATGGTCACGAATACTTCTTCTCGCCACTAAACCGGGCTGGATGGGTGTCAACCTGTTCTTTGTGCTCTCTGGTTTTCTTATCACCGGGATTTTGCTCGATTCCCGGAACCGGCCGCGTTATTACTCCCGCTTCTACACTCGCCGCGCGCTTCGGATTCTGCCCGCCTATTATTCCCTGCTGGTTCTTCTGGCGATTCTCCACCAGGCCTCAGCGGGCTTTCTGGGACTGAGTTTCATCTACCTGGCCAATCTCACCAACCTGTTCGGCGTGCCGGCTGACTATGGCCCGCTGTGGTCGCTCGCGGTAGAAGAACACTATTACATCGCGTGGCCCGCTGTGGTCCGCAAATTGACTACTCGAAATGTTGCCCTGGCCTCGGCTGCGATCTGTGTGGTCGTCCCCTTGCTCCGCGGCGTCGCTTTCCATTACGGATACACGGCGGGACTGGGCTGGTACACCTGGTTTGTAGCGGACGGTTTGGCCATGGGCAGTCTGCTGGCAGTCGGGTTGCGCAGTTCTCTATCCCGGGCAAGAGTGGCCCAGCTTTGCGCGCTGTTGTTCATGGTGGCGCTGATCTTCACCGCCACCGGCGCCCGATTCGGTATCCTGACCATGCAGCGAAGCCTCGGCGCCGCCCTGCAATACAGCGTGATCCATATTTTCTTTGCCGGAGTTCTCCTTCTTTTTCTGTTGCTGGGCACCAGTCCCCGGAAGGGTTACGTGAACTTTGCGACACTCCGGTTCTTCGGCTACATCAGCTATGGCCTGTATCTGGTCCACCTGATGGTGTTCCGGATTTACGACAAGCTGCTCCGGAATCATTGGCCCCAGTGGCTCCCGTCGGACGGGCATTTCGGATTGGTGGTGATCAGGTTTCTGATCGCCGGAGGGGCGGCGGTCGGTTTGGCCTACCTGTCACGCAGATATTTCGAGGAGGCTTTTCTGAGGCTGAAAGACCGCTTCCCCCGCGACGATGCTCTCGACGCGGCCCCGGCTTTGCCTCAACTCCAGGATCCCGGCCGATAGGAAGAACCTGCACCGAACTGTCCCCAGGTGGAGAATCCGGTTGCCCATGCCCGGGGTTGGGTCGGCACCACAACAGTACAAAGTCTCCGAGCTTTTGCTCCGAGTCAATCGAAAGATATTCCAATAATCGTTCCTTCTCGAAATTTGGATGCGTCGCATGATCGACCACCAGAACGCGGGCGTAGGGGCGAAAGAAATCCCGCGCGCGACCCTGCCGCCCTTCAACCTCTGCCAGCCGCGGAATCAACTCCGCCGCGATCTCCCGTTTCCCGGTAACCAGAGTCTCCTTGTCGGATGGATTGATTTCGCCGGCGAATGCCAGCCGGTCCTGTGCCGTAAGGGCCGCCGGATCGCTTATGACTCGATCCACCCAGCGAGTGTCCTTGCCGGTAAAGTAGAGATAAAACGCCTGCCGCAAGCGATGAAAACCACGCCGCTCTGAATCGGACAGCTCGTATTGCGCGCTGCGGCAAAATAGCACGGTCGCGCGATTCAACAAGGGTACCCAGGAGCACAGGTCGTCCACGGTGTCGGCACGGGCAATAATCAGCTCTCGCTCATCGATCTGCACCGAACCGAGCGCTTGCGCCAGTTCACTGATCTCCCGGTTTTGCGGCAGAAACGACCTGTAATTGCCAAAGGCGAGCAACCCGCCGTTGACCGTCACCAGAAAAATTGCGGTAAGGCACGCAGCTCTCATCCACGGGCGGAAGCGCTCCAACCTCATCCACATCCCGGAGAGGAGATAAGTGATCTGCAGCGTGACCGTGCAATGCAGGAAGTAGCCGCCGTGAGAGGACATCAACAGTGAAGGCGCCGCGACAACGTCGGCCAGCATCAGTAACGCGTTGGAGGAACCCAGGCCCACGATCGTCCACTTGGCCTCGCGCGACCCGACTGGCCTGAGAACCAGGGTGAGAAGACCCAGCAGGAGAAGCAAAATCACCGAGCCCCCGGTCAGATCGAAGAGGTGGGAAGGACGGAACCTGACAAAGGAAAGCTGGGAATCCTGTGTCCCCCGCATCATCCGGTGCAGCAGAAACATGCAGTCGATGGCGGCGCAGGCCACACCATAAGGAATGATCGCCTTGAGCCGGACCCCGGGGAGTGCCGAAGAAAAGCAACCTAGCAGGACCACGAAAGTGGTTCCCGCCATCACCAGCGTGGCATATGGAAACATGGCAAGCGCAATCGCCTGCAGGGCCCCCAGCCCGGCCCACTCGTACCATTTCGATGAGCGCAGCACGCGCATCTGAAGCGCGAGATAAAGAAGCAACAGCGCAACCGGAATTTGCGGGAAAAATACGCGAATGTAGGGCAGACTCAAAGCTTCAAATCCGCTTAGGGATGGAAGATGCAGCCAGGCAACCAGCAGCGATTTGAACACCCCGAAGTTGAAAAAGAAGAGCAGGCTTATCCCGAGCCACAATACCGATGACGTTTCCTCGGGCAGCGCCAACCGAAAAAGCCACAGGGCCCCGGCAAAGATGCCCACCCACCAAATCCAGTTCCAGATCAGTACACTCCACCAGAGGTTGTGGCCGACAATGTTCTCCAGCCAGCCAAAAACTCTGAAAGCCAGATCGAATGTGAGATAACCAAACAGGCCCTTCTGCATCAGAGTGCCGTAGTAAGGATTTACGGCCGGCTGAACCTGAGCGGAACCCAACTGGCCAAGATTCAGGTAAAGACTAAGATCGGCGGCGAAGGCGAATGGGGCTTGGCGTGACTGCAGCGTTCTGGTGGTTGCCAGGTAGGGATAACTGTAGATGGCGAGGACGATGAGAAGAATCACGACTGTCGTCATGCGTCGGTTGAAGGACGCTGGTGGACTGTCGCTCAAAATCCCTCCCCGTGATCAAAATAGCACACCGCTCCGTTGCATTTTCGAAGAGCGCAATCCCAGTCTTCTGATACCAGATTTTTGCGGCCTTGGCGCCCGTCTTTGCGGCCTTAGCGATTTAAGATTTTGACCAGGCTTCCGGCGCTCAGGTCTTGTCACCGCCGAAGTTTTCCGAAGGCGCTGCAAAGTTCGCAGGGAACCCGGCACGGCGATCAATACGTCCATTCGGCCGGTTCCCCCCTTGCTCCTGCGCTTCGCAAACATGTAGAATCGCCACACTTTCAACCTCCAAGGTTCGAATCGGACGCGCATTCATCCGTCCTGAATCATGTCTTTTATCGATGCGATGTATCCCGACGCGCTCCCTACCAAGAGATGGCAGCCATGATTCACAGCATCGACTCGCGACCCAGCGGGCTCTCGGTGGTCGTGCCGGTGTACCGCAGTGAAGCCATCCTGCCCGAATTGGTGCAGCGCCTCGAGATTGTTCTCAGCAGAATTACATCAGCTTACGAACTGGTGCTGGTCAACGACAGCAGCCCGGACCGGAGCTGGGACGTGATCTGCCAGATGGCAGAGCGAAATTCCAGGATTCATCCCATCAACCTGATGCGCAACTACGGCCAGCACAATGCGCTCTTGTGCGGCATTCGGGCAGCGCAATACGACGTGATCGTCACCCTCGATGACGACTTGCAGCACCCTCCCGAGGAAATCCCGAAATTGCTGGCGCTCCTGGCCCAGGGTTTCGATGTTGTCTATGGCACACCCGAGAACGAAGAGCACGGCCTCTTGCGGGACCTGGCTTCGGTAGCAACGAAGATGGCCTTACAGAATGCCATGGGAGCGAAGATTGCCCGCCAGGTCTCTGCCTTTCGCGCCTTTCGCGCCGAGGTGGCGAATGCGTTCAATCACTACGAGGGATCGTTCGTGTCCATCGACGTTCTGCTGACCTGGGGGACGAACCGGTTCTCCGCGGTGCCGGTGGTTCACGCACCCCGAAAACTGGGTCCATCCGGCTACACCTTCCGCAAGCTGGTCACGCACGCGATGAATATGATGACCGGCTTCACCACCCTGCCGCTCCAGCTCGCCAGCCTGGTGGGCTTCGCGTTTACTTTCTTTGGTTTTTGCGTGCTGGGTTACGTCCTGCTTCGATACTTCACCTACGGGAATCCTGTCCCCGGATTTCCATTTCTGGCTTCGATCGTCGCCCTGTTCTCGGGAGCTCAGTTATTTGCCTTGGGAATTATCGGAGAGTACCTGGCGCGCATGCATTTTCGAAGCTTGCAGAAGCCACCCTATGTGGTTCGATTGGGCGACGCAAACCCGAAGGTAGAGAGCCTCCGGGCAGGTGGTTCTTCCCGATGACCACGAAGTTCACCCAGGCGGAGGTTTACGATTTCTGGACCCGGCAGGCGCACCAACATGGGCAGGCATCCGCCGCCTCTTGGTCCGACCACCCAGTCATCGAGATGGAAATTCAGGAAATCGCCAAACGCCTGGACGATGGCGACCGTGTTCTTGATGCGGGTTGTGCCAACGGTTATTCCTCGCTGCAATTGGCGTGCGCCCGGCGGGTCCAGTTGCGCGGCCTGGACTACGTTCCCAAGATGATCGAGCAGGCGCGCTTGCGCGCTGCCGGCATGATGGACAAACTGGCGGGCTCGGCCGAATTCGAGGAAGGCGACATCACTCAACTGAAAGAGCCATCCGAAGCCTACGACAAGGTGGTCGTCATCAGGGTACTGATCAATCTGGGAACATGGGAGCGCCAGATCCAGGGCTTGCGCGAGTGCACACGGGTGCTGAAGCCGGGAGGAACCCTGCTGCTTTCCGAAGCCACTCTGCAGGGCTGGAGGCGGCTCAACGACTTCCGCGGCGAGTGGGGCCTGGATCCGATCCCGATGCCGCCATTCAATCAGTACCTGGACGAGGACCAGGTGATCTCGGCCGTGGCAGGTGAGATGCGGCTCGTCGAGCTTTCCAATTTTGCCAGCACCTACTATGTCGGTACTCGCGTCTTGAAGCCTTTGTTGGCCGCGGCCACGAAGGCGCCGCTGAACGTGGCGGATCCCGGCGCGCAATGGAATCGATGGTTCTCCGCGCTTCCCGCCGCGGGCGACTATGGCACTCAGAAGCTTTTTGTGTTCCGCAAACTATGAGCCACGCCATCCCATTCAACCGGCCTTGTCTCGCCGGAAACGAGTACAAGTACATCGGGGAGGCCATTGCTTACGGTCACGCCTCCGGTGACGGTCCCTTCACTCACAAGTGTCACGCCCTGCTGGAGCAGGAGTTGCAGGTTCCCAAAGTCCTCTTGACTACATCTTGCACTCACGCCCTGGAACTGGCGGCCCTTTTGCTCGAGTGCGGGCCCGGCGATGAAGTCATTGTCCCTTCTTTCACTTTTGTCTCGACCGCGAACGCTTTTGCACTGCGCGGTGCGCATATTGTGTTCGCAGACATACGCTCTGACACTCTGAACCTGGACGAAACTCAGCTGGAAGCTTTGATCACCCCTCGAACCCGGGCGATTGTTCCCGTGCACTACGCCGGCGTAGCTTGTGAGATGGATGCAATTTCAGCCGTGGCACGCCGCCATGGGGTGCGGATCGTGGAGGACAATGCGCACGGACTCTTTGCCCGCTACAAGGGCCGATACACCGGAACTTTCGGATGCCTGGGCACGCAGAGTTTCCACGAAACCAAGAATGTCACCTGCGGCGAGGGCGGGGCCCTGGTGGTGAACGATCCCGAACTCATGGAGCGGGCCATGATTCTTCGCGAAAAAGGAACCAACCGCAATCAGTTTCTTCAAGGTCAAGTCGACAAATATACCTGGGTGGATCTCGGCTCCAGCTATCTGCCGTCGGACCTGCTGGCGGCCTTTCTGTACGCCCAACTGGAGGCCCGGGCGGAGATTCAGGCCAAGCGCAAGCGGGTCTGGGAATTTTATTGGCAGCATTTGAATTATTGGGCGCAGGACACGGGTGTCAGGTTACCGGCGGTCCCCTCAGAGTGTGAGCAGTCGTATCACATGTTCTACCTGATCATGAATTCGCCGGCAGAACGCCAGGCGCTGATCTCGCACCTGAAGTCCCAGGGCATTCTGAGCGTCTTTCATTATGTGCCCTTGCATCTTTCGGACATGGGACGCAAATTTGGGGCCCAGCCTGGGGATTGTCCGGTTAGCGAGAACATGAGTGAACGCGTGCTGCGCCTGCCCTTCTACAACGATTTGTCGGAGGACGATCAGGCGCGCGTCGTGTCTGCGGTGACCGAGTTTGGAGTAATGACCCGAAAGACCGCAATTGCCTCATGAGCAGCCTCGAACCTGTCGAGGAGTTGAATTCACCCCACCCGACCCGGCCTGAATCTTCCGGCGGATACGATCCAGCTTTCTTCCAGCAACTGGCCCGGATCGAGGACCGCCATTTCTGGTTTCAGGCGCGCAATCATCTGATTTCCAGGATGAGCAGGAAGCTGGTTTCTGAACTCGCTCCCGGATACCGCGTCCTCGAAGTGGGATGCGGCACCGGAAACGTGCTCAGGGCCCTGCGCCAGGCCTGCCCCGACGGCACGGTGGTCGGCCTGGAACTTTGGTTTGATGGCTTGCGCTTCGCTCAGCAACGATCCGCCGGCCCGCTGGTGCAAGGCGATGTGCGCCACTGCCCTTTCGGAAAGCCGTTCCACTTGATCGGCATGTTTGACGTTCTCGAGCACGTCCCGGAAGACCTGGAGACGTTGCGTGCGCTGCGGGAGGCGCTGGCACCGGGGGGCAGGCTCATGCTGACCGTCCCGGCGCACCAATACCTATGGAGTTATTTTGACGAAGCGGCCCGCCACTGCCGCCGCTACTCCTCGCGAGAGATTCGCAATCGGCTGGTCGAAGCAGGGTTCGAGGTGGAATTCCTGAGCCAGTTTATGAGCTGCCTCTTTCCCCTCGTCTGGCTGTTTCGGAAGACGAGTTCATGGAAGCGGCGGCCAGGCGCCGACGACGCAAAGGCCCTGACGCTGAGAGAATTTCGCGTGGTCCCGGCAATGAACGGATTGCTCTCGGCGCTGTTGAAGCTTGAAACCCCATGGCTCACCGGTGGACACAGACTTCCCATCGGGACCTCGTTGATCGTGGTGGCTAGAAGAAAATAAACAGTGCTGGCAGCGATCGGTCCGACAGGAGTGTTCGCTAACCGGGTTCGGGCCCCCGCCTCTGTCGCTTGATATCAACTAATACGCCAGTCACGCAAAATTGGTTCTGAAAAGATTCATGTAAACTCTTGCGGATGACCGTCTATCGGAGGAAACCATGCATCGAGAGGACCAGTTCATTCCCGAATTGATCGTGCATAACGGACCCGCTGCGCTCGATTTCTATAAGAGTGTTTTTGGGGCTGAGGAAGTCCACCGAATGATGAAACCGGACAGCGAGAAGCTCATACACGGCGAATTGACCCTGGACGGACACAAGTTCTTCGTCTGCGACGAGTTTCCCGCGAGCGAGGGTGGAACTTGCAAGTCGCCAGAGACCCTCGGAGGCACAGGCGTGCGTATCACTTTACTGGTTGACGAAGCTGACCGGGTTGTGGAGCGTGCAGTAGCTGCTGGGGCCCGCGTGAGCCTGCCCGTGCAGGACATGTTTTGGGGTGGACGTTACGGAAAGATCGTCGATCCTTTCGGCCACGAGTGGGGAATCAACCAACAGCTCAAAGAGCAGAGTCACGAAGAGACTCAGATCGCCGCCAACGAATTTTTCGCGAAACGAAAATGAGTGTACCGTCCCGCGCCGACGTGAGCTTTGGTACCCAGAAGGGATAGACGAGGCGAACCGCCCCGAGGGTAAAAATGATGCCCGCACATGGCAGCGATTTCCCTACTTGAATGCCTCCACATAAACCGAGTGCGGCAAGCCCGCAGCGGCGTCGCCGGGTTCGAAGGCCGGCACCGTCTCCCCGTAAAGCCGGCTCTGCCCTTCCGCAGATTCCACCACGTCACCAAACCCGGCCTTGCGCAGGACTTCATCGAGATAGCTGAAATCAAACGCCGTCCGGTGCTGCCCGTCGCAGAAAACGAAATTGGAGAAGCGCCCGCCCAGGGAATCGAAATGACGCGGAAAATTGTCGTAGAACCAGTCATGCCGGTTCTGCTGGAAGGCGAGGATGGCATTGGACAAACTGGGCACGATGATTCTCATCCCGCCCCCGGCCTTGAGCACGCGCGCGCACTCACGCAACAAAAGGTCGAGTTCGTCAGGATAAAGATGTTCGATCATATGCGTGGAGTAGATGGAATCGACGGAAGCGCTGGCGAAGGGCAGGCCGCAGCGAATGTCCAGCCACATGTCAGTCTTCTGCATCGGGTTGGCGTCGATGTTGACGAAGCCGGGGAGATATTTGCGGCCGCATCCCAGGTGGAGGTCGAGGCGGTGCCCGTTTGCCGTTCGCCCCGCATGCCGCAGCCTTTTCATCCAGTAATTCGGCCACGTTGCTTTGGCAATCAGCAGGAAATACAGGTCCTTGTAGCGTTGATGAAGCAAGTTCAACCTCGGCCCGGAAAATCACGCCCGGGCGCTTCTTCTCCGAATGGGGTCAATTGTAGCAAGAAGGTTCGCTGCTAAATCCAACAGCTGATCGACATGCTTGTTCCAGGAGAAGGCGCGCGACCTCTCCCGTCCCCGCTCCGAAAGGGTCTTCGACAGCCCGGCAGAATCCTGAATCTGGCAGACTCGTTTGCCCAGTGCCTCGGGAGAAAAACGCGGAAAGTAAAGCGCGGCGTCCTGGCAAATTTCGCGATGCACCAGCGAATCGGCAGCCACGACCGGCAACCCGCTCGCCATGGCCTCCACCAGGGGATGCGCAAATGACTCGGCGTAGGCCGGCGCAACGTACAGGTTGCACTCGCGATATACCTGGTGCAGCCGCGAGTAAGGGACCGCGCCCAACTCCACCACGAGGTCTCCGATCCCGAGTTGTTTGACCAGGTCCGCAGCTGCCCGGGCACGATAACTTCCAGGATTGTCTTCGGAACGCAGCCGGCAAGTGAGAAAGAGTCTGAGCTTTCGGCCGCCCAGGCGCTCGCGCAGCCCGGGGAGCGCGCGCAGCAGAGTCTCGAAATTCCGGTAGTAGTTGTAGTGGCTGACATAGAGCAGGCGCAGCGCGTCTTTGTCCTGCTCAAGCTTCTGCCGGATGTCCGACGGCCAGGGGCGTCTGGTCGCGGAAAAAAGCCTCGGGGTCGAAACCGTGATGGATGGACACTACATTGTGCCCGGTCCATTGCCGCAACTCCTGCGCAAAGGCCTCGGTGGGAGCGACTGTCGCATCCGCCCACGCTATGGAGCGTCGAGCCAGGCTGCCTTTGATCCGGGTATCAAGCCACAGGCCATACTCGCCGCGCCGGCGGACATCCCGCAGAAAATCCGTGGAAGTGTAGAGCGAATTTCGTGAAAGCAGTACCTGGGGCACCGGCGACCTACGCAGGGCAAAGTTGCCAACGGAAACCAGCACTTCGGCTCCACTTTGCCGGATCGTTGTCGATAGCGTCGTTTGCTCCTGCCAGAAGCGCCGCAGCGCTCCCGCGGGAAGATTGATCTCAGGAAGTGAGACTCGGGGCAAACCAGCAAGCTCCCGCCGCAACTGCGGGCCCACGGCGGCGGTGACCTGCACTCCCGGGCGGGCGGAAAGATGCGGAAGAACGTTGCGCAGATAGGTAAGTCCGCCGCCGGCGCTGGCCGACAAACCGCTGAGGAACAAATGCATCATCGCTCGGTCGCAGCGATGTTTGCGTTTGGTCCCAGGGTCGCGAAGCCGAAGTCCGTGATGGGACGATAAACCGCCGCGGGCGCGGCCGCCGGCAGAATGTCCAGAAAGGAAAACGCCAGCACCCAGAAAAAGACGCTGAGATAGTAGCCCACCGCAAAGAGCCAGTCTTCGAAGCCGGCATGCACCAGGCCGGCAGTCAACACCATGGCGACGGGGACTACGTAGTGACCCACGTTTGCGGTGCGGCGAAGCCAGGCAAAAACGCCACCGACTTTCAAAGCCAGCATCACTACGAGCGTGTAGAAGGGAAGGACGCCCAGCAAGCCGACGCCCTCCAGGATGGCCAGGTAACTGTTTCCATGTTCGCGGGTGGCCGCAGTGACGGTCGAGTACTCACCCATCGCGACGTCGTCGTCGGAGCTGTTGACCCGAGTCCCGAACCCACTTCCGAACCAGGGATGCTGCCGGATGACGGAGACAGTTTCATCCCATGGGGTCAGGCGCGAGCCCATCAGGCCCTCGCTCTCGTGACCCTTGTAAAGAAAAACTCGCCGCCAGCGAGGAGCCTTCCCGGCGAAGGGGCATGTCCTCACTCTCCTGGGAAGGGGCCAAAGCAACCGAGAGACGACCGCGATGCACACAGAACGCGACAGTTCCTTGAATCAGCAGCCGGTAACGCCGCAAAGCCACGCAAGTCACGAAACAGGTGATCACGGCCGCTAACATTCCCGCCCGCGCCTGGCTGTAGAAAAGGAGGCCAACGCTCAACATGAAGACGAAAATGGCGCGCCGTTGCCTCGTCTTTCCTTCTACCGTCAACAGTCCCCAAAAGAGCAAAGGGACGGCCACCACGCCCATGATGGCGCCCAAAGAATTGGGGTTGCCGTAGATGGGCTTCCGCAAGACCAGGTAACAAACTGCCGAGGCGTACACCACCATCTCCACGCACAAACAGCAATCGGGGGAAGAATTTCTCTTCCCGACCGCCCAGCGCAAGGCGGGCGCCGGTGGACGCGTAGAGAAAAAGTAATAGCAAGCTCAGAGCCTTCATGAACGACAACATGGGAAATGAAGACACAGCAGCGGAGACCAGCGCAGCCAGGACGGTAAACGTGGCCACCAAATGGAAGGTGGAAAAACGGGGATGTTCGCTCCGGATGTAGAGCGCGAAGCCCACAATTGCACCCAGGGCCAGGACCGCCCAGCGCCCGGCCGTCCATACCGTGCTGAACGGAACTGACATGCCCGCCCACAGAAAAGCCACCACCAGAACGGGAAAGAATCGCTCCTGGTACTTCCAGATCGCCGCCAGAAGACCCTGCAGGAAAATCAGTCCTCCCAGATAGTAGGCGCTGCTGAGGTATGCCGGACGGTATAGCGCCGCGACCAGCCGCCAGCAAGGCTGACGACCAGAACTACAGCCGGGCACAACAAATTTTGAAAAGCGCTTATTCATGGCCACGCCTTCCCACCGATTGCGCCGCCTCGGCGATACCGGCGGCACAGGCAGCGGGCGAATAATCTCAGGATACGCTCCCGGCTATGATTTCCCATCTGCATACGCAGCTCCGAATCCCGTCCCAGTTCTTCCATGGCCGACGCCAACTGGACCACGTCACCTCGACGAACTACGCGGCCATTCCAGTTGATCCTCGATCAGGTCCTCAACACACCCTGCGGCGTCGCTCGAGATCACCGGCAGACCGCAGGCCATGGCTTCATTCACCACCAGTCCCCATGGATCCGAATGCGACGGGAAAACAAAGACTGTCGGCCAATGCATAGTAGCTCGGCGAGCTGATCGCGGTGGACAAAGCCGGCGCATCGCGACCTCTCCGGGCGCAATCTGCATCGCCCGACGGGTCACTTCCCCGCGAGCGCTTCCCTCTCCCACTAAAACCAGACTGACGACTTTGCGCAATTCAGGAGTCAGTTTGCCATACGCCTCAAGCAGATCAAAGACTCCTTTTTCCGGTACCACTCTGCCCACGAACAGGAAAAATCGCGGCGGCAGTTGCAGGGCCTGGCGGTGTCTTGCAGCCTCCTGACGAACCACCGCCGCCCGTTGGGCAAAGAGGTCCGTATCGACCGCATTGGGCGCGGTAAAGATGTCGCTCTCGAGCACCCCATAATTCATAACGTACTGCAACGAGGACTTCCCGGGTACAACGAACGCGCTGCAGCCTTTCATGAATTTCCTTTTCAGGAATTCGATCACCCGGTTACGGCTGCGAATGTCCCGCTCCGTGCTTTCGACCCACAAAATGAATGGGATTCGACGCTGGCGCGCCCACTGTAAGGCCTGCCACGAGGCCAGATAATTGTAACCCCCACACAGGATGGCATCCGGGGCAGCGCCCTGCAGTCCCTTCTTTAAGCCGCGGTTGAGCAGCAGGTTGTGCCCGGCAAATTTCCACCGCCAGGATGGAAGCACCTGGTAAGAAAAGCGAATCTCATCCTTATAGACCAGCCAGTCGCGCAATTTGGGATCGCTTTCCGCGAGAAAGATCACATGCAGGTCTATCTCTTCACGCTGGGCGAGGGCATTGAATACGGGAATGCGGTAGGGCGCAATGATCTCGGTCAGGACGACCAGCCGCCGCCTCATGCCCGGCACTCCTGGTAGAGGCGGAACAATCGCGCTGCCTGGTGGCCCAAGGTGTATCCCTGCAGGATGGTCTGACGCGCGGCCTGCCCCATGCTTCGCCGAAGGTCAGCCTGCTGCAAAATCCGGGCGAGAGTATTCGTTAATTCCTGCAGATCGCCGGCAGCGACCAGGCATCCGTTGACTCCCGGCTGAATCACTTCTTCAATCCCCTGGCCCCGGCAGGCGATCACGGGCTTCCCCGCTGACATTGCCTCCAGATAAACGCATCCCAGGCCTTCGTAACTGCTGGGCAACGCAAAAACTGTGGCCCGCCGCATGGCGTCGGCGACCTGGCGGCGGCTCTGCCGTCCCTGAAAGCGAACCTGGCCAGCGATGCCTGACTTCTCAGCCTGTTGCTGAAGATGAGAGCGCTCCGGCCCATCGCCGATCACCTCCAGTACGACTTTCGGAAATCGATTCTGGACCGCGGCAAAAGCTTGCAGCAGCAGTTCGTGGCCCTTTACCGGGATGAGATTCCCCACGCTGAGAATCACGCCCTCGTCCGGTTCACTCTCCGACGGAGAAAACATTTCCGGGTCAACCCCGTTATAGATGACCGTGGAGTTCACCCGCGGACCGGCGCCCTCGACCACCTGATCGCGAACTTTTTCGCTGACGCAAATCACCGAGCATGCCGAGCGATACACAGATCGCGACACGCGAGCACACCACTCCCCGGCCCGGCCTTCAACCTGTCGGCTGGAAAAGGCATCGAGACCATGCACCGTCACCACGAAGGGTATTTTCAGCTCCCGGCTGAGCAGCAGGGCGGCGTGGCCACAGGGCAAAGCGGAATGGGCATGGATCACGTGCACGGGATGCGAGGCATGCAGGCGCCGGACTTCAGCCAGCAATCTGGCAAACAGAAAAGCGCCCGAAGTTGACAGTCCCCATCCGCCCGGAAGGGAAAAAAAGCGCACCCACCGTGCCGGCACCAAGGCGTCGCTGGCGGTTGGACCGCCCCGGTAAAACGGCCGCGCCGCTCGGACCGTGTTTGCCGCTCCCAGCCGGGCAAGCTCCGCCAGCGGTTCCGCCACAAAGCAGCCCTGTCCGTCGTCTCCGCTGACGGGATAGAACGGGGTCAAAGTCAGAACATGGAGAGGTTGCTTCGGCGTGAGCACTTCCGCGACACTGGAACCGGCAGCCGTCATGCGGCGCGGGCCGCTGTCTTCCGCGACATCAGATCAAGAAACACTTCTTGCCAGCGCCGGGCGATGGGTCCCCAATCGAACTTCTCGCTGTGCCTGCGGCCTGCTTCTCCAAATTTTCGCCGCTGTTCGGGCGACACAATCATCTCTCCCAGCCGGCCAAACAGTTCATCATCCGAAGCGCACAGATAGCCGGTCTCCCCATCCACGACAGTTTCTGGCTGATAGTTATTTCGCGCAATCACGGGCAGGCCGCACGCTGCGGCCTCCAGCAAGACCTTCGGAGACCCTTCCCATGTGGATGGAAACAGAAAAATATCGGCCAGCTGATATTGCTGCTTCAATTCTTCCGCCTGCAGCAAGCCGGCCAGCCTGACGTTCCCGAGCCGCTCGCGCTCGATCCGCTCTTTCAACTCGCTCCCCATCAGGCCTTCCCCCACCAGGAGAAAATCCGCTCCGGGAAAACGGGCAGCAGCCTCGAGCAGCAATTGCGGCTGCTTGAAAGGCCGCAGCGATCCGACAAACAGAACTATAGGACGGGGGTTGGCAGGACGCTCCCATGCCGGCGTGAAAAACGAGGTATCCACGCCCGTAGGCACGATCTCGCTGGGCAGGTTGTACTCGCGCTGCAAGCTTCGCCTCACCGACCCGGCGTTGCTGAACAGGTAGTCGCAACGCAGCACCGTCCGTTCCCAGAGATCGACCGCCTCCGGCGTGATGGTAGGCTCATTCCGCAAGTCCGATTGCGACTCGACGCTCCCGACGGTAATGCGGCTGTCCTGCCAGCGTTTTCGTAATCCCATGTAGAGCCTGCTGGCCGGAGACGACTTCACGTAGAACAGGATTTCATGACGCCCCAGAACGAATTCGCGGAAGATCCTGACTGTACGCCGCCGCGGCGGCAATCGAACCAGCCTGGTATTGGGACGCTGCTCCAGGGCGCGATCAGGGTGGCCTTCACAGAAAACGCTCACATGAAAGTGGTCGGGATCCAGGCGCCGGATGATCTCGCGCGCATTGGTCATCTGGGCGTTGGTAAGACCCTGGTCAGCCAGGCTGTCCACGAGGATTCGCACAGGGTTCATAGGCGACCTGACCTGCGACCGCACCTCTCCAGGCGCAATGCAGTCATGTGAAACGGGAAATCCGGACAGTGGGGCTGGCCTATTTTAGCCGATGTGGCCATTCGACATATCCAATCGAAGATCGCGCAAGCGCGCGGCCACGCGGTACGCGGTGTCCCGCGATTGCACCGAATCCTCGATATGCTGCCGGGCCCGGTCCAGCAGCCGGCGGCGAACCGCTTTCTGCGCTCCCGGCGGCAGCGGACGCTCTTCACCGGGGTCCGCATCCAGGTCGTACAACTGTTCCTGCTCCTGGGCCGAATGGAAATCGAGCACCATCTTGTACCGCGCCTCGCGCACGGCCAGCAGACGCGGCTGCAGGCGGTCCTCCACTACAAAAGGGTTCTTGCATCCGGAAATGGATTCGATGACCGCATCATTCTCACCGCTTCCCCCCGCATCGAGCAGCGCGGCATGGCTGCGTCCCCGGAAGCTGCCGGGGGCGGGAACCTCGGCGAGATCCAGCAAAGTGGGCGCCAGATGCAGCAGGCTGAACGGAGCATTTACACTTCCGGCGGAGAGTCCGGGCGCACGCAGCAATAAAGGAACCCGCACCAATTCTTCCGAGACTCTCGACGGCGGATGGTAACGACCGCCATGGTCGAGGAATTCCTCGCCGTGATCGGCGGTGAGAGCCATGACGCAGTTTTCCCACACGCCCAAGCCTCGCAGCGTCTCCACCAGGCGCGCCACCTGCGCGTCAACCCACCGAATCCCGGCGTCGTAGAGAGCGATGACTTCATTACTATGCCGCCGTAACCGCGACGCTCCCAGATCGCCGCGGTTCCAGTACGAATTCAGGTAGCGCGCCCGTGAGGCATCCAGCGAATCCTGCTGCATCATTGCAAGCGCCTCGCGTCGCGGGTAGTACGGCGAATGCGGGTCCATGAGATGCAGCCAGAGAAAGAAGGGCTGGCCTTTGATGCCGGTCAGCCAGTCACGCGCATGGTCAACCATCACATCGGCTGCGGGAAACCGCCGCAACTGGTCGAGCGACAGTGCCGGCGCAGGATGCCACTCGCTGGCAGTACTGAAAGTAGAGTTCGTCGTAGAGCGAGCCCACCGGCCCCAGCGCGTGCGAAACTTTTGCCAGACGCTGGTTCCATCGGCTCACCGCCCCGGGATTCCTGCGATCAGATATTTCGGTCGCGGGCGCGGTGTCGGAATCCAGAAAATCTCTGAACACGCTGAACCCGGCATGGTACCCGAAGCGCGGCGACAGATAAGGATTGGCCGCAAGAAAGGCCGCCGTCGCGCGCCCCGCATCGTTCAACACAGTGGCGATCGTCGGTTCTCCAGGAGCCAGGCCAACTATGTCTCGCCCCAAGCCAAGTGGATAACGGGAAGCCATCACGGCAGGAAACGAGAAATAGGTCGGAGCGCCGGCCACGATCGCGTTAGAAAATTTCAGACACCCGCTAGCGAAGGAGTCGAGGAAAGGCGTGGTGGGGCGCGGGTAGCCAAGAAACCCGGCATGATCGGCCCGGAAGCAATCCACCGTGATCAAGACCAACGATCGCGGGGACTTCATGCTAACTTGCCCCCAGCGCGGCGTATTTCGACCTGCCGTTGCCTTGCTTGACCTCGACCGAAACCGGTCCGCGCGGACCTTTGAACTTCCCCCGGCTGACCAGTTCGTACACGTCCATGTCATGCACGTAAAGCAAGTTGGGATGTTTCACTTCCAGAGCGCCTAGAAATTCATCCAGCACGCGCAAGGCAGGACCACGAAAATCTTTCAACGAAGAATGGAAATTGATGGAATGAGTGGAAATAATCGCCGGGATGCCGCGTTCGAAGCAGCGTTCCGCCAGCTGCATGTATTTTTCCAGAGAGAGCCCGCGCTCGAAGGGCTCAACATCGATGGTGCGGTGCAGGTTCAGCATCCCGCAATCGTCCATGTGGGGAGGCAGCGCGCCGCCGCTGCCGTTCTGTGCCACCCGGAGGCCGCACCGTGACCATGCCTGCCGCGTGTCCTCGTTCGCCCGATATCCGGGAGCGCACGCCGACATCGGAGCCGTACCGAAGAAATTCTGGAATTCCCGCGCCGCATCGGCAATCAGATTTTCCTGGACATTACCCTCCAGAAATCCAGCCTGTGGTTTTTCCGGATTGCAATACTCGTAACCGATCCAGGGCATGCGCCAGTAAATGTAAGGCGTCTCCGCCTTCCACAGAGTGTGCAGCAGGTCGTTGCGCTCTCCATGCCCGGATAGCGCGCGCTCCACTGCCGGGCGACAGAAATGGGTCAACCCATGCAGCGCGGGATAGAACACATCGTCCGAAATGCCCTGCCGGTAAGCTTCAAAAAGTCCCGGCCGTTTCCAGGCGCCGGGCAAGCCCTGGCTCAACGGTAACAGGGGAATATCTTGAAATCCGGTCTCCGTGATCTTCTGAAAGTCCAGGTTAGCCAAAAGAAAATTCATCACCATGCAGGCCGGACGCCCGGTGGCATCGCGATGCCGCTTGAGCATGTCGCGCAGGGCCATTACATCGTCGGCAGTTTCGAGTGAGTAATAGTCGTAGGGATTTTCACCCAGGTGGATTCCGCTGGCCCGGAGCTGCTCGTAACCTTCGCGGTCGCGCACCCCCACGCGCCCCCAATCATCGCTCTGCAGGAGAACCAGGGGGCGCGAGAAGCGGAGGTCGCGGACCTTGGGCTTCGTGCGCCAGGCTCTCAGCTTGTCAATGAATTTGAGCATCCCAGTGGGACCGGCCGCCTGCGTGTTCTGTGAACGTATCGATTCATCTGGTGCGGGGCGTGGCGCGCGGCCGACTTTATTTCCGGGCCCAAGCACAATAATTCCCAGCCATCTGGTCGTTCGTGCTCAGGGACAACTTCTCCAGGCCCAACCCCGCAATATTAACCAACGGAAAGACGGTCACCTGCAGAAATCGTCGCACAATTTCGTACCTGGCGAAAATATTGAGAGCGGTGTTGATCAGCCGGCAAAATCCGCCCAGGCTGAATACCTCCGGAACAATCTCCACCTGGGAGAAGGGCGCAAGAATCGAGCGCACTCCGGAGCGCATGTAGCGCCAGTGTTCATCTTCCACAAAACGAGGACTGACCGCCGCAACGCTCATCAAAAATACGCCTCCCGGCTTCAGAACATCATGCACCTGCTCCGCAGCGAGATGCGGCCTGGGCACGTACTCAAATACCTGCGTAGCAATCACCAGGTCAAAAGTATTTGCACGGAAAGGCAATGACTCGCCCCTTCCTATTACATTCACCAGTTCAGTCCCCACAACATCGATTGCCACATATTGCCTGACTCTCTCCTGCAGCAGCGGGCGATAGGGTTGATACCGTCCTCCGATATCCAGCACCCGCAAGTCCTTCCCCGGGATCTGGTCCATCCAGTTTGAAATCAACTGCGCCCGTCTGCGCAGCACCAGATAATTGGGATTGGTGATCGAGGGATGAAGTCGATCCTGCGCCAGCTTTTGCAGCTTTTCCAGCGAGTAAACCTCTCCCACTATCCCCCCTGGATTCCCTATGAAAACTGTCTGGGGCTTCAGATATAGCCCAGGTCGCGCAGTCTCTTTTCAATTACACTCTGCTCGGCTTCATCCATTTTTGTAGCGTCGTCGCGCAGCAGTTCGCGTAAGAGAAATGTAAGGAACTGCTCGAGGCTGCCATATTGAGCCGCGAAACGCCGCTCCGCCTCATCGCAGAGGTCGGCGGGCAACTGCACATCACGCAGACTGTTCGGCATCAAGCGTTTACTCCGACGCCCACCATGCCCCGCACTCGCGACCATAGCACCCGGGCAATCAGGCGGTCATCCTCGTCCAGACCAACCGCCAGTGCGATCACAACAAAAGCCAGGTACGACGCCACCAGATCGATTGCCAGCGTCATCCATGGCGGCAATCCACCCAGGGCGAACCGCAGGAGCAGCAGCATGCACAAACTACCGCCCAACGGCGGCAGCAGGCGAAAATAGCCGCGGTTGTAGGGAAACAATCCGAGTTTGCTCCGGACCTCGTGCAGATACCATACATTGCTGACGGCATTAGTAACCGCGGCGGCGAGTGCAGCGCCGGTCAGGCCCCACCTCGGAATCAGCAGCAGACTCAAGCCCACCATCACTGCCGCCATGACGGCCTGGATTCGTATCAGACGGCGCTGCTGCCCGGACATGAGCAGCAGATATCCCACCGAGCCGACGCCACAGTTAATCAGCTGTCCCAGGGTGCCGATTATCAGGATGGGCCAGCCCGCTTCAAAATCGGGGCCAAAAATCCGCATCAGCTCGCGCGCGAACACGATGATGACACATCCGAGAGGAAGCGTGAGCCCAAGAATCCACTTGGTAAGGATCTGGAACAGGCGGCCCAACAGCTCGCCCTGGCCACGCGCGTGAAGGTCCGCGATGGTGGGAGAGAATATCTGGTTCACCGATTGGAGGACGGTAGGAACGAACGCCACCATTGCAGCCGCCATGGCATAGATTCCCAGTTCTCGCGCGTTAAGATAGAAGCCAATCAGGATTTTGTCGGCTTGTGACATGACGAAGCCCAGAGAGTCCATGGCGAATACGACCGCCGAGAACGAAATCACATCCTTCTCGATCGACGCCAGCCTGCCGGAGAATGCCCGCGCCGCCCTGGGCGTCAGCTTCCAGACCGCGAAACCCAGCAGGACTATCACCACAAACGCGCTCGCCGCCTGGGCAAAGATGTATCCCCAGAGACCGAGGCCCGCCGCGACCAGCCCCAGAGTGAAAACCATAGTGAGCGGATTGCCGATAAAACTGGTGATCACAGTGCGGCGGGCCACGTCTTTGTAGCCCGTCAACACCTGGCCCAGGAAGCCAGTCAAAGCGCCGAAGATCATGATCAGCGCGAACAGGCCCAGGTACCGGTTCAACGCGGGGGTGTGATAGATGTGGACCGCCACCCACGGCCCGATCAGCAGCACCGCTCCGCCCAGCAGAAGATTGAAAAAAAGCAGCAGCGCGATGCTGCGAACCAGAAACCCCCGCAGCAAATCGAACTTGCCGGTGGCCGTATAGGACGCCACAAAGCGTACCGCGGAATAAGGCAGGCCGAGAGCGTTGAAAATTCCCAGCAGGCCCACGATCGTCATGCCCAGGGCATAAATGCCGAGGGCCTCCGCGCCCAACACCCGGGCCAGGTAGATCTTGAAAAGGTATCCCGCGGCTGTGGTGAAGATGGTTCCCGCAAAGAACACCGCCGAATGGCGCGAGATGTGTCCCATCTGCTGGCGAAAGCTCGGGGCATCCTCCGTCCTGGGTTCAAGTTGCAGGACGGCGTCGGCGGACGGCGTTTTAGCGGGCAATGACATGGATGCGATTACGCCCGGGCTTTGATCGGCTCCGACAACGAAGTGGTACGAAAGAGCAAATCCCGCAGTTGCGCGGGATCCATCGTCTGCCACAGGTTGGGTCGCAGTTCGATACTCCTGCCCTTCATCTCAAGCAAGCGGGGAATTTCACTCAACTCAGCCGCCGATTCCAGAACCTGGCCGATGCCAAATCTGGCGAACTGCTCGAGGTATCCCGAGGTTGTGTCCCGCAACCAGGAACACAGGAACACCGGTATCCCCTCGGCGGCGCACTGCATCGCCACCGTGGATTGCACGGTCAGAGCGAAGCGGATATTTCTCCATAATTCGGGCGAGGGCGCTCCCGCGATCACTCCGATCCGCGCTTCGTGCTCGGGCAGATACTTTCTCAGCACGCGCCGGTGGCCTCTGATGCTTTCAAAGGGATGAACCTTGAAGACGAGTTTGAGCTTGCACGCCTGGGACAGCGACCATAATTTCGGCAAGAGATCGCGGTACACCTCTTCAATGCGCCATCCCGAGGCCTGATAGGGTTCGGTAAAAAATACCAGCCAGGCTTCGCCTGGCAGGGCCGCCGGATTCGCCGTGTCGGGGCGAGATGGCAATCCCTGTCCGCCCAGCACGACTTTTTCCGCAGGCACGCCGCACGTCCGCAGCAGGTAATCGCGCTCGATTTCGCCCTTCGCCAGATAAATGTCGGCGTATGGCGCCTTCACCGCCATCTTCGAATCCATCGCTCCATGATGGCAAGCCAGGGTTGGAATTCCACGGTTCCGGGCGAGAATCAGGGGAAGTCGAGTATAGGGATTACTGTCATCGGCGCACAGACATCCGATGATGGTTCCCGATTCAAATACCTGCTTCCAGGCGTCGCGTACTGCAATTCCCCACCTCAACAACCCCGGAATCCGGTCGAGAACTCCTGTCGCATCTGCGGCCGAGTATTCTGCCGCACCCGCGATCAACCCTTCTTTTAGCAACTCCCATGCCTTGGCCAGAGCCGCGACCTCACCCGAACCGGCGGTGACGAAATATGGATCCAGGGAGGTGGTGGAAACATTCGACGGCACAGACTTCAATCGGGCGCTATTTCTGGCATAAACCAGGAGAAAACTTTCACCCGGCAGCAGCGCCGCGTAGGAAACAGCGGTGCGCGAAACGTTGACGTAAGCGGAGGGCAGGAGCACCACCGCATTTCCGGGAGCTCGGCGCCCGGGGGCGAGGCGCCGCCGCATCCTGTGTTCACGATCGAATTTGTCCTGAACCACCTGGCTGATCTGCGCCCTGTCCATCTGAGCAAAAACATCGCGATAGTGCTGCACCCATCGTGTGATGGGATGGAATCCAGCTTCGAGCTTGAGCTGTTTCGCTCCCGTCAAGGCCTGCAGCGCCGTAGCTGCCGTGCTGGACCGGCTGGCAGACAGCTCGCACTCGCCCTTCAATTCCCGCGCCAGGCGGCCGATCAGAATCAGCTGGCGAAGATCAGGCTCGATCAGCAGCGACAGCACGTCCCACCAGTCGATTCCCGACGCATCCACCATCCGGCCAGTTCCGAGTTGCAACAACTCCCGGATGCGGTGCAGGTCTTCCCGATTGCTGGAAAAATCGTGCAAGCTGACGACGCGCGCCCTCGTCTGCTTGCTCCATCTCTCGTAGGTCTCGGCCGGCGCGCGTCCGAGATCTACCACCAGGTCACACCCCCTGCCGGATTGCGCTCGGGGAATTGGGTCATCGGGATGGAGCAAAAGCACTCTCATTGCTTTACGCTTTCCGCGGAAGCACGACCGACCAGCCGGCGCACCCAATGTTCCAGCCGGGGAGAGGATTTCACCGCCGCCGCCGCGTGATAGCGCACCCTTTCCCGCAGACGCACCGCGCGCGAATCCGTAACAGTCGCGTGCAAAGTTTGACGGTACGCGCCGGCGAAGCGCTCCTTGTAACCTTCCTCGCCCAGCCCCATGTCTAAAAGATGTATCTCCGGATTGTCGCAAGCCTGCTCCACCATTTTTGTAAGCAGGCAGAAGCCGGGAGAGAACTGCCGCCATCTGGCGTCAAAGGTCGGCTGGTAATAGAACCAGCTTCCGGCAAACTGGAATCCGTAATTCCAGGCCACCGGCTGGTCGCCGGCCAGCAGGCGGGTCAGGACCAGCCAGCCCGCTTCCGAAAGCAACTCGGCCAGCGCGGTAAGAAAGTTCTGCCGCTCCGCGCTGGCCAGGTTGCTGGCCCGGCCCCCGGCGCGAAAGCGGGCCACATGAGCTTCCATGAAGCGCGGCAGGTCGGCGTGGATTCCATTCCACTCGGTCAAATGATCGACGGTGACCGCCCCCGTTTTCTCCAGGCCCTTGACGTAGGAACGAAATGCTTTCCGTTTGACCACGGACTCTTTTAACCGTTGCCGCTCCGCCGCCGCGCCCAACCTGATCTGGGCACAGCGGTATGCCGGACGCGAAAATACGAGGTATCCGTGCTTTTCCGCTGCTCCCTTCAGGGTCAGCGTCGTCGCCGAATCGGCCGGGAGGTTCGCCAGCCGCAATACCGGCGCATGGAGCCTGGCCAGCTCTCCGAACACGCTTTCCACGAACTCAGGCCGATACTGGGGAAGGCAGATGAAATCGCAATAGTCGGCGGTGTTTCCGGCCAGAAAAGAAATCTGCTTTCCTGACTGGTCGGTGGCCAGGGCCGCGACTCCGGCCAGCGTATCTCCCTCATAGCCCAACAGCAGCAGAGGTTTCAACGACGAATGATAGGCGCGATCCACGGCCGTCGCCCACTCCCATGTGTAGAAAACTTCCGCGCGATCCATCTGGCGCACCAGGCCATTCCACCGCTCGCGGAGTCGCTGGTCTGGCGGAATCTCGTGCAGGATGCTCAGGCGCAAAGCTCACCCGCCGCGCCTTCCCTGGCGAAGACGTAGTAGTACCAGTCCGTAACCAACTCGCCGCTGCGTCTGGGATAGTCATCGCCCAGAACCGCGATCTGGCGAAAATCAAACCGGGCCAACTCCCTTTGCACCCTACCCGGCGTCCAGCAGTGCGTCATCCAACCTCCGTGAGCGGGATCGAAGAGGTAGCCTTCGCCCCGCCAAAATGCTGGCTTGGGCACGCGCCTGAGCATCCGCCCGCCAGATTCGGCGACGGCGCGCAAGCATGAATGCCCGGACTTTACCGCCGTGAGTGCCCACAGCGTTGCGGGAAAGAAAACGCTCCGCTCTGAAACCAGTCTTCCGGCAAATGCGCGCAGCCGCCCCCGGTCCCACCCCGGCCGCACCAGAATTGACCGCGGATTGTGCGATGAAAAGATCAACACTCCCCCGGCCCGGAGCAGGCGTCCGCATTCCCGCAGACACTGCCAGCGCCGTTCCTCGGGAGAAACGCAGTCCAGCCCGTTGAAGGCAATGACGATCGCATCAAAAGAGGCATCGGAAAATCCCGAGAGTTCCGAGGCATCTGACACCAGGAAATCCAACTCCGGGAACTTGCGCCGGCAGGATTGAACCATCTCTTCCGAATAATCCACTCCCACATAGCGGGCAGCTTTCTCGGAAAGATATGGCGCGGTCCGCCCGCCGCCGACTCCGATGTCGAGAATCGCCATGCCCGGCTTTATGTAGGTATCAAACAGAACACGCTCGCACGCCGTCAGATACTCCAGCGCCGCATAGTGCGAAACCACCTGCGGGTCGCGATAGGCGTGGAGATTGGCCGCTTTCGTTTCCACCCGCGCGGATTGGGCTCGCAATGGCATGAAGATTCTGCTGCTCCTCAGGCGGGAGCCAGAAAACGCTGCCGCAATGACCGGTAAAAACCGGAAACGTGGGCCTCGAATTCTCCCAGCATCATTTCACCAGTAATGTGGACCCGGGGCAGGGCAAACCGCGGCAGGGGAGCGCCGAAGCCACCCCCTACATTGAGAAAGGCGCAGCGGAAGCCCGCGCGCTCTGCCATTTCCCGTTCCCGCTCGGTGGCTGAAGCCTCGTCCCCGAAGGGATAGGCCAACGCCCACACCGGCCTGCCGATTGCCTGCTCCAGCCGGGCGCGGCTCTCGGCAATCTCAGTCCACGCCGCCTCGGCCGGAAGTTGCGACAGCAGCGGGTGGGTCAGGGTATGCGCCCCCACTCCCATCCCCGCGTCTGCCAGCGACCGCACTTCGGCGGCGTTCAGCATCAGGAACCGGCCGCGCCAGGGGCCGGTGAGTATCTCACTGCTCCAATCGTCACTCACCTGAAGTTGGGCCTGCACTTCGTCCAGCAGCTTCTGCCGCTCCGCGGCGTCGAAGCGCGACAGATGTCTGACCAGGCTCCACCACACTTGTCGCTTCTCCGGCAAAGTCCGCGATCGCGCCTGAAAGCCGTCGCCCAGATCCAGGACTATATTTCCCCGGGCGGCGAGCAACATCAGGTAGAGCTGCTCGTACCACAGCATGACCGGCAACGCTCCGAGCGAAGCGCCGGTAACGAAGAACAGGCAGGAGAGACCGTGCTCCTGAAGAATCGGCACCATTTCCGTCAGCGTATTTCGCAGGTCGTCATCGCAGGTCAGCAGTACGGAGCGGGGAGGCAAATCCTGTTTCGCCTCACACCAGTCCAGAAACTGCTGCGGAGAAATCACGTTGTAGTGATTGGTCAGCAGGCGGAGCTGCCGGCGAAATGAATCCGCGCTCACCAGGCTGCCATCGAGATCGGGATCGATCATCTTGTAGCCTTTGGGAGTGATTCCGTGATACGTGACAATCGCCAGCCCCGCTCCCTTGCAGCGGCGAAGGTAGCCCAGCTTCGCCAGGCCGGGAAACACCGCGTGTTTCAGGAGCGGACTGACGACTCTCATTGATTCTCGACTAGGTCCCAACCCAGTGGCGTGCCGCGGGAAATGTCCCGCGCAGCGCGCTTCCCCAGTACTTGTGGAAGATGGCGGGTATGCAGTCCGTGGGCCGGCCGGATGGAGCGGACATTCCGGTCTGTGAACTCTTCCCCCCGCTGCAGGTCCTGCACCACAAAAAGCGACCTCCTGAAGACCAGGCTGCTGGCTTCCTGCGCGCTGGCCCCGAAGTGCACCGCGCCCAGGGCCCGTTCGGTTGTGCGTATCGCCTCCACCATCGCCTTGAACTCCTGCGGCTCCAGGGAAAATGCGCTGTCTGGACCTTTCATCGATCGGGAGAGAGTGATGTGCTTCTCGATGATACAGGCGCCCAGCGTCACCGCCGCCACCGGCACCGCGCTTCCAAAGGTGTGGTCCGACAGCCCGGCGGGAACCGCGAAGCGCCTGGCCAATTCGGGAATTGTCCGCAGATTCATGTCGTCGGCTGTGGCCGGATACGCGCTCGTACACTTCAACAGCGCAATCTGGGTTGCGCCCGCCTGCCGCGCCGCCTGCACTGCCTCCTCAATCTCCTCGACCGTAGCCATGCCGGTGGACATGATCATCGGTTTGCCCGTCCTCGCCATTTTCTGGATGAGCCCAATGTCCACCAATTCAAAGGAAGCCAGCTTGTGCGCCGGAACATTTATCTGCTCCAGGAAATCCACGGCGCTGTCGTCGAAGGGAGTCGAAAAGAGATCCATTCCGAGATCGTTGGCCACTTGCTTGAGCTTGGGCTGCCACTCCCATGGCGTATAGGCCTCGCGATACAGTTCATAAAGCGTACGCCCATCCCAGAGCGTGCCTCCGGCGATGCGGAAGGGCTCGCGGTCGCATGCGATGGTGATGGTGTCAGCCGTGTAGGTCTGCAGCTTGACCGCGTCCGCGCCCGCTTGCCTGGACGCCTCAATAATCTTCACCGCCTGATCAAAATTTTGGTTGTGATTGGCGGAAAGCTCAGCGACCACATAAACAGGATAGCCGGCGCCCACACGGTGTTCGCCGATCTGAATATGCGGGCTCATACCCCGTGACCTTCCAACCGCAGCGAGCGCACCAACTCAAAAGCTTCTGCGGCCTGGCATCCCGCCACCGTGCCCCAACGCGCCGCAATTGCGCGTAGCGCCTCCGGTGAGCGGGGATGGGGAAACTTGCGGGTTTCGCTGTCGTAACATGCCAGCCCCGCGATCTTGGCTTCGAGCGTGCGGCTGATGTCCACAAAAACATTGGGCCGGAAGACTGGCTGCAATTGCTGAAAGGCCCATTCCGTGGAAGAGGGGACCTCAAAGGCATAAATTTCGCGGACGCTCTGGCTAGGCAGTGGCCGGGTCGCCGTGAGCACCGCCCGATGCACCAGCCCGTGGTCCACATTAAGATCACCCGCGTGGTGGGTATAGATCACTTCCGGCTGTAGCTTCTCGATCAGGTCCTCCACCAGCTTCACCAGATCGAGCAAAGGCACCGTGTCCAGCCGGTTATCGGGCAACTTGAAAAGAACCACGTCTTTGGCCCCCACCTTTGCGCCCGCTTCCCGTGCCCGCTGATGCAGCCGCGGCAAGTCCTTCGCGTCTGCCTGGTCTCGTTGCCCGTGCCGCGAGGTGATGCCCTCGCCCAGGATCGCAATGTGCACCGCGCATCCCTCGTGCGCCAGCCGTGCCATGGTTCCGCCGCAGCCCAGCACCTCGTCATCGGGATGCGCGGCCACCACCAGGACCTGCTTATGCACGGGCATGCGTCATCTCCAGCATCATCACCCATTTCTCGTTCACAAATTCCGTGTGAGTCTGGAAGTGCTGTTGCAGCAGGCGCTCGAACTCCATCCGCCTTCGGGGTTCGTAGAAGGTCGTGCTCTGCCAGTAGTTCAGCACCTTCTCCGGGGCCGTCCACCGCACCGGGTTGACCATGGTGTTGATCGATACCGATTCGAAATTTGCCACGCCCCAGGGCAAAACCGTCTCCAGCATGAAGCGCTCGCTGGAATATACAACCGGGTCAGGAAGCGAAATTCCGCTTTGCCGTACCAGGTCAAACAGGGGCTTATTGTTCGGCCCAAAAGGGCCGACGATTGCGATCCTGCCCCCGGGCTTCAGCCAACTCCGGGCCTGGTTCAGCGTCCCCACCACATTCGAGCTGTAGTAGAGGCCGTACCCACAGAAGATCAAGTCGAAGGCGGACGATTTCTCGAGGACACCGTCCAGGTTGTCCAGCTTGCCCTCCACCAGCCTGAGCTTTCGCTGCTGCTCGACCCCAACCCGGCTGGCCAGGGTTTTCAAGGCGTCACTCGAAACATCCAAACCCAGAATGCTTCCAGACTCTCCCAGGAACTCGAGAAAGTGCAGGGTCTGACCGCCGGTGCCGCAACAGAGTTCCAGAACCTGGTCCTCCGGGCGCACCGCGAGGCGCTCGAAAATCCACGTGGGCAGGTCGATTTCCTGTGACGCCCGGTTTTCCGCGATTCTCTGTTCCAGCAATTCGGGACGCGTGGCTCGTGACGACATAACCGGGTGATCCCCTTAAATCGGCCTGGAATTTTTCGAACGACAATAGTGCAGGGCTGGTTGCAACTTTACAACATCCTCCCCCACCTTCAGAAAGTGGGCCCGCTCGAAGGCCCGTACCGACATCTCATTCTCCCGGCGAATGAAGGCATGCAGGCATTCTGCATCCGTTCGGGCAAAGGCCTCACGCACTCCCAGATCGATCAGGCGGCTCCCCACGTCCGGATCCGCGCGCATCCGGCGACACGCTGACGTCAATCTCGCCCTCCCGCTCAGATCGTACATCCAATCGTATTTGACCCACCGGCCTGCCTTCCGAGTTCTCTCCGATCAGGAGGAGACAATTGGGATCTTCCATCTTGTCCTCGAACCATGCCTGATGGTGTTCCCACGGAATCGGCCTCGGTGGAAAATGCCGCCGCCCGCGTAACAGGATCATTCGCCCACTCCCACAACAGCCGGCAGTCTTTCCGCTCTGCCGGCCGCAGGTGCAAGATCAACGGCTGCATGGCCGAAACCACGCGTTCGGCTCCGCCACCATCCACCAGTCTCCGGCCTCGCTCTGACATCGCGGCCCGCCGTTCCGGGACAGCGAGAAGCAGTCTCAGCCGCGCTGCAATGTCTTCCGGCGTGACCTGCTGGCTTCTGCCGGCATAAATCGCGACCCCTCGACGCTCCAGTTCGTGCGCCACCGGCGTCTGGTTTTCCGCCACATCGATCAGCACCGCCGGCAGCCCGAGCAGGCACAGCTCCCAGCAGGTAATGCCCGCAGCCGAGATTGCGACATCGGCGTCGGCCATCAATCTTGGCATGTCGAAAGTGTCTCTCACCAAACGGAACCTGCCTCCCATGCGCCCGATCTCCTCTTCCAGAGAATCAATGTGCGGATTGGCGCCGCCGGCCACGATAGTGGTTTCCAGATTGTTTTCCGCGAGCAACCCCAACCCACGAATGATGCGGATCGAGACGTTGTCCGGGTCGCTGCCGCCAACGGTGAGCAGGACTTTGCGAGCAACAGGAGCGATTTCCCGCTTCCACTCCCGCCAGGGCCTGAATTCGCGACGCAGCAGCGCATAGCGGGGCCCAAGCAGGAGTTGAGAATAGGATTCCCGTTGTTGATAGAAATCTTTTGTGGCATGCGCGTTCTGGTCCAGCACCAGATCGGCAACATATGCGCCCGCGTGCCCGGTGTCATCCACCACCAGAACTTTCAGTCCCGCAGCCTTCAGGCGGCGCTGATACTCAACCTCGAACTGGTAGCCATCCACCACGATCCAATTGGAATTACGCGCACGCGCGAGTTTCACCACCTGGGCCGCATCCTGCAGAGAGCCCGGGATTGCGGCCACCGTTAGCGACTTCAAACTTTTCGGCGCGGAGGCGTTCTTCGCTGGCCGACCGTCGTCTCTGCCATGGCAAAAATGCATTGCCCAGCCCTGCTCCTGCCGGGCCTGGTCTTGCCAGGCTTGGGCCAGCGCCAGACAGCGCATGACATGGCCTGTGCCCATGGCAATACTGGCATCGGCGCGAAGGATGAGAGTTCCGTTCGGCATCAGTGCTGGCGAACTGTTTTCTGCAGAACCTGCGAGTTAAGTTCGGCCAGTTCAGGCTCGCGTTCCATCAGGCTCAGGACCTCTTGCCAGGAGAAATCGTCACCGCCGTCGAAGCGCGAATAGATCGCGCGCAGGAGCTCCAGGTCTTCGCGCGTGTCCAGGGTCCAGCGATAGCGGCTGTAGTCCACTGCGCCACTGAGCGAAGCCAGCTTGAAGATCTGCGGATGCTCGTACAAATATGGAGTCACATGCTCCCGCTGGTGCGGTTCGCGGCCCTCTCGCCAGGCACGATCGAGGGCGTCAAAGGTGAAAACCTCGGTATCGAGTCCGCGGGGATAAGTGCGGGGAAAAACATTGCTGGCATAGTCAGCGTGCTCGTCCCTGAACACTTCAACCGTCTTATCGACCAGCTCCGGATCAATCAAGGGACAGTCTGAAGTAACGCGCACCACAGCCTCCGCGGCGTTCGCATGCGCCGCCTGATAGTAGCGGTCCAGGACGTCCCGCTCCGAGCCACGAAAGCACAACACCTGGAGGCGATCACATTCCGCGACGATCACTTCATCCGCAGGTTCAGTGGTCGTAGCCACAATAACTTTCGCAATCTGACGAGACCGCCGCAGCCGTCGGACCACTCGACCCAGGACCGTTTCTCCTTCAAGTTCCAGCAATACCTTGCCCGGCAGCCTGCTGCTGCCCATGCGGGCCTGGATGATGGCCACTATATTCATATTCGCCCTGGGTCCGCCGCGGGCGCGACCCCGCTCTGCCTGCGGGATAGCAAGAACATCGAATCAACGTTCGTATCCCCCAGATAAGGTATCCGCTCCACCCGTAGCGGATCGAGATCATCGAACAGGTCGAGGTAGAGCCCGGCAAAGTCCGCTTTCCACAGCAGCGACTGATGACCCCGGTAACGAACCTCCGTCGGCCGCGGTGCATAGTATTCGAATCCCCAGATAAATTTTCTGGAGCAGCGATGGATTTCCCCCAGAGCTTTGGGAAGGTCGGCGGGCGCGATATGAATCAGCACCCCCGAGGTAAACACAAGATCAAAAAAGCCGTCCGGGTAGGGAATTTCAAAGGCTGTCGCCAGCGCCAGTTGGGCGTTCCGCAAACGGGCGCGCGCCTTGCGCAGGGCGTAGTCCTGGATCTCGATCCCGTAGAGGTGCTCGAATCCCATTTCGCGCAGCGCACACAGCTGGTTCCCTTCGTTGCAGCCTACTTCGAGGATGCGGGCGTTCCGGGGTACGTCCGCCAGAAAACGCTGGTTGAGTTCTGCCCTGCCTGTGCCGTAGTTCTTGCGATACAGCACATCGAGTTCCTGCGGCGTCAGGGAATTTCGGTCGGTGTACGCCCGGCCGAAATCGCCTTGCCAATGTTCCGCCTGTGCTGTCTTCATCGCTCTCGCACTCTGCCCTCGCTCAACTCCCATCGCGGAAATGGGAGATCACTTTCTCGACCGCGCGAATCACGTCTTCCACATCCTCATCGCTCATGCCGTGGAACATGGGCAGACTGATCAGCCGCTCGTAGGCATCCTCCGCCACCGGATATTCGCCGCCCCGGTAACCGAAGCGCTCGCGGTAGTAGGGATGGCGGTGCACCGGAATGTAATGCACGTTGACCCCGATGTTCTCCGCCCGCAAGGCGGTGAAGACCTGGCTTCGGTCGGCCTTCAGTTTCGTTCCATCCAGCCGGATCGGATACAGGTGCCAGGCTGGATTGGCGTCATGGCGAACCACGGGAGCAATCACTTCGGCGATTTCGCGAAACGCCGCCCCATAACGCGCCGCGATTTGCCGGCGCCGCGCCAGGTTCGCTTCCAGCTTTTTCAGCTGCTGAATGCCCAGGGAACAGGCGATGTCGGTCAGCCGGTAATTGAAACCCAGGAGCTCCATTTCGTAATACCACTGCCCCGCGGACTGGCGCTGGCGCGCCTCGCTGGTGATGCCGTGGTTGCGAAAGCGGCGCAGGGTCTCGGCGAACTTCGGGTTGTCGGTGGTGACCATGCCGCCTTCACCCGTAGTGATGTGCTTCACCGGATGAAAACTGAAGACCGTCATGTGCGCCACGCTACCCACGCTGCGGCCCTTGTACTCGGCGCCCAGAGCGTGGCTGGCGTCCTCGATCACCACCAGTCCGTGACGCTCAGCGAGATCGAGAATGGGGGAGAGATCGGCAGGATGGCCGGCATAGTCCACGGGCAGAATGGCGCGGGTGCGAGGGCTAACGCGGGCCGCTGCCTGTTCCGGATCAAGATTCAGGGTATCGGGCGAGACGTCGGCAAACATAGGGACGCCTTCCTGATAGAGCACACAGTTCGCTGTGGCCACGAAGGTCAACGGCGAAGTGATGGCCTCGTCCCCGGCTTTCAATCCGGCGGTGAAAACAGCTCCATGCAGGGCAGCCGTCCCGGAACTGAAACTCACCGCATGCCTGGCGCCGCTACGGGCCGCAAAGGCCTCTTCAAACTCAGCAATTTTGGGTCCGGTGGTCAGCCAGTCAGATCGCAGCGTCGCCACCACCGCCTGAATATCGCCTTCGTCAACCGACTGGTGGCCGTACGGCAGCAACGTCTTTCTTACGGGCGGCCCACCATGCATGGCCAGCAGGTCGCGGCTCGCTGGAGTCACAGTCATCTCTGTTCACCCACCGCGGTTCAGGCCCGCGCCCGCTTGGCCGGCACCACGCGCAGCTTCTCCGCCGGAGTGTCTCCCTCGATCAGCCCCCGCAACTCTTCCGCGGTCAGCCAGTGGGCGTTGGAATCGCTGCCGTAGCGAAATCCATCGGGCAGCGGTTGGGCATTCTTCCAGTTCTGCCCGCTCCACCAGGGATGTGCCGGCTGGATGATGTACATATCGTCGAGCTCGACCGTGTTCCGGGCTTCATCCTCGGAGACCAATACTTCGTGCAGTTTTTCCCCCGGGCGGATGCCGATGCACTCGACCTCACATCCGGGGGCAATGGTCTCGGCCATGTCGGTCAGCCGCATGCTGGGGATTTTGGGAACGAAGATTTCTCCGCCGTGCATCTGCTCGATCGCGCTCACCACGAAGCGCACGCCATGCTCCAGCGTCAGCCAGAAGCGGGTCATGCGGGAATCGGTCAGCGTGATCTTGCCTCGCTTGCGTTGTTCCATGAACACCGGGATCACGCTGCCCCGGCTGCCCACCACGTTGCCGTAGCGGGCGCAACTGAAGCGCGTGTCCTGGCCCCCGGCGTAGGCGTTGGCCTGCACAAACATTTTTTCGGCGCAAAGCTTGGTGGCGCCGTAAAGGTTGATGGGATTTACCGCTTTGTCCGTGCTCAAGGCCAGCACCCGATGCACGCCCCGGTCGATGGCCGCGTCGATCACGTTGCGGCCGCCCATGATGTTGGTCTGCACCGCTTCAAACGGGTTGTATTCGCAGGCCGGCACCTGTTTGAGCGCGGCCGCGTGCACCACGATCGAGACTCCGGAAAGGGCGCGCTGCAGGCGCTGCGGGTCGCGCACGTCCCCGATGAAGTAGCGCAGGCTGGGATGATCGAAGCCCGCCGCACGCATGTCATGCTGTTTGAGTTCGTCGCGGCTGAAGATGATCAGCTTTTGCGGATGGTAGTCACGCAGCATCACCTCGGCGAACTTCTTTCCGAACGACCCCGTCCCGCCCGTGACCAGGACCACCTGCTCCTGCCAGTTCATCCTTCACAGCCCCTCTTTGAGTGTCTCCGGATTATAGCGGAGATTGGGAGCACACCGTTATTGCCCGGGCGCCTCGTCGGAAAATTTCACGCTCCCACCCAAAAAGGATGAACCACAAAGGACACGAAGTATCACGAAGGCATAACAATGCCTTCCTTCGTGTACCTTCGCGTCCTTCGTGGTTCACGGGTTTCGCCCGGCACGACCAGAAGTGCAAGTCCAGACTGATCCACACCCGAGCGTCGGAACCAAATCAGAACTCACCCCAAATTTAAGGTCGAGAGCGCTTCGCCGCCAGTGCTAGAATGTGCCTACCAGCGACTCAAAATTTTTCTGGGAGAGTAGATGGACTCGGGTCCCTTGATTCCGGTCAACGGCCAGGTTCTGCGTGAAGTTCAGGTTGATCATCCCATCGAGTTCAATCGTCAGCTGGGACCCTCTCCTTACCTCACGTTACCCGGGCAGGATTCCGCCCTTCGCGAATACCTTCGGGTTCTGATCAAGCGAAAGTGGCTGGTGGGCAGCTGTGTCGTGATTATTTTTGGGATGGTAGCGCTGGCTACCATGCGCAGCACGCGCATTTACGATGCCTACGGAAGCATCGCCATCAACAAGACAGATCCCGCCATTCTGAATCTGAAGGATTCATCCAACGGCGGCGCCTCGGAATACTACGATCCCACCGATCTCGATACCGAAGTCAGGATCCTTCGAAGCGACCTGCTGGCCCTGCAGGTAATCAAGCAATTGAACCTCGACAAGCAGCCCGAATTCGGCGGCACTCCGGAGGCCCCTTCAAACACCCTGAGCCTCACCACCGACGCGCTGCAGCCGGACTCGGAAAAGACCACCGCCCTGCTCGCCGGATTCAAGGGAGGTCTTCGCGTCTCACTGATTCCCAACACCAGGATCATCGAAATCCACTATCGCAGCCCGGACAAGACTCTGGCTGCCAACGTCGTAAATACCCTGATCACAACTTATATCGAGCAGAACTTCAAGACCCGCTTTGAGTCCACCATGCAGGCCTCCGACTGGTTGTCGAAGCAGCTGGTGGACCTGGAGATGAAGGTCCAGACCTCGCAGGAAAAACTGGTCCTCTACCAGAAACAACACGAGATCCTGGGGATTGACGAAAAGCAAAATATCACCACCTCCAAACTGGATGAGCTCAACAAGGAGCTGACCGCCGCGGAATCAGACCGCATGCAGAAGGAATCGATCTACCGCCTGGTGCAGTCGAGCGACCCGGATACCGCTGCGGCGGCGGCAGTCAGCGCAGCCGGCAGCGGCGGCAGTGGCGGGGCCTCCGGGCTGATGGAGAAGATGCGCGAGCAGCAGGCCGACCTCAAGATTCAGGTGGCCCAGCTCAGCACCCAGTTCGGCAATGCCTATCCCAAGGTGGTGCAGCTCAATAATCAGTTGAAGGAAGTGGACGCTCAGCTTCAGACTGAGATGATCAAGGTGGTCTCGCGGGTGCGCAGCGGCTACCTCGCTTCCCAGCAGCACGAAAGTATGCTGCGCCAGGCCCTGGACAACCAGAAACAGGAAGCCAACAAGCTGAATGAGAGCGCCATCGAGTACAGCCTGTTGAAGCGCGACGTGGAGAGCTATCGCACCCTCTACGAAGGCCTGATGGAAAAACTGAAGGAAGCCGGAGTCACAGCCGGGCTCAGGTCCAACAACATCCGTAGTGTGGACAAGGCCCGGGTGCCCACCTACCCCTCCGAGCCGAACGTCCCGAGAAATCTTGTTTTCGCCTTGGCCCTCGGCCTTTCGACCGGAATCGGGCTGGCATTTTTGCTGGAAGGCATCGACAACACCGTGCGCACTCCGGAGCAGGCCCAGGCCATCTCCGCCTTGCCTTCTCTGGGCATGATTCCCATGGGCTCGAAGGGTGGCATTGAGGCCGCGGCCAAACGTCTCACCGTAGCCTCTTCCCGCGAGGCCGTGGAATTGGTGACCCAATCCCGGCCTCAGTCCCAGATGGCGGAATCTTATCGCGCTTTACGCACCTCTCTTTTGCTGACCTCGTTGGGAGGACCTCCGAAAGTCATCCTGATCACCAGCGCCCTTCCGCAGGAAGGAAAAACTACCACCAGCATCAATACTGCGATCGTGCTTGCACAGAAAGGCACGCGGGTCCTTCTGATCGATGCCGACCTGCGCCGTCCCAGCATTCATAAAACCCTGGGCATGGGTCCCAAGACCGGTCTCAGCAATGTGCTGACCGGCAACGCCACCCTGCAACAGGCGGTGGTGCGCTCCAGTATCCTGCCGACGCTCTTCGTGCTCACCGCGGGCACGCCGCCACCCAACCCCGCCGAACTACTGGCCTCCTCCAACATGAAGGACATCCTGGCTGAGCTGCGGGAACAATACGACCACATCGTCGTGGATACACCGCCCACCCTCTCGGTAACCGACGCCGTCGTCATGTCCACCCGCGCCGATGCGGTCGTGCTGGTGATTCGCTCCGGACAAACCACTAAGCAGGCGCTTCGCAGGTCGCGAGACCTGCTGATGCAAGTCAACGCCCGGGTCTCGGGCGTGCTGCTGAACGCGGTCGATCTCTCTTCGCCCGACTACTACTACTATTACGAATACCAGGGAAAATACGGCCACCGTTACTATCAGGAAGACGACGAACCCAGGGACGACGAGGATTCGGTTTCAAGGGCCACTTCGAGCGGCGCATAACGTAGCCATCGATCGTGCGTCGGCGCTATTCCCGTAATCACGGACCCTGTAAACGCCAGGATGCGAATACCCCTTGACAGCGCCGCCCGGAAAACTTCCCTGGTGCTGGCGTCCCTCTTGTTTCTGGCGGGATACTTATGGTTCGCGGGCCGCGCCTTCGGCGGAGCTTTTTTCTCCAACCGCCCCGACCTTGCCGATTTGCAGCGGGCGGTGCGATGGCAGCCGGGCAACGCGGACTATCGCCATCGCCTGGGACGCTACCTTTTTCTGGTCCAGCGTTCTCCAGCGGCTGCGCTCGAGGCCTATCGCGCAGCCGTTGCCCTCGATCCACATCAGGCGCGTTACTGGTTCGATCTGGCGGGAGCCTATCAATTACTGGACAACACGGAGGAGCAGAAAGCGGCCCTGGAACGCGGCCTGGTCGCCGACCCCACCACGCCCGATCTTGCCTGGGAGGCGGGCAACTTCTATCTGGTTGAGGGCGAAACCGACAAGGCCTTACGGGAATTTCGCGTGGTCATGGAGAGCGATCCCGTCATGTCCGCTGCGGCCTTGAAGTTGTGCTGGCGAGTGAAGCCTGAGGTCGACGCTCTGCTGCGCGACGTGGTACCGCCGACGCCGGCAGTTTACTCGGTCTTTTTGGATCTCCTGGTCTCCCAGAAGGAGACTGCGGCAGCGGCCAGAGTCTGGACCCAACTGGCTCAGCTTCGCCAGCCTCTTCCCCCTGCCCTGGCGTTCAACTACATTCGTTACCTGGTGGCACAGCATGAAGTCGATCAGGCGCGTTTAGTGTGGCAGCAGTCCGCCACTCTCTGCGGACTGTCCGCCTACCAGCCTTCGCCGGAGAACCTCGTCGTCAACGGAGACTTCAGCCTGAACGTATTGAATGGCGGATTCGGTTGGCAGTATCACCAGTCCAAAGAAGTTTCACTCGCCCTCGACCCCACCCAGTCGCACGGGGGACATCGCTCGCTGCTGATCACTTTCGACGCCCAGAAAATCGACGACGCGGGCATCGGGCAACTGGTGCCGGTCCAGCCCTCCACCGGGTATGATTTCTCGGCTTACTTCAAAGCCAGCGACATACAGGGCGCCGGCGGACCTCGCTTTGCCGTTCAGGATCTCTACACCGCGACCACCTACTTCGCCAGCGACGAATTAAAAAACGCTGACTTCTGGAAAGAAATCAGCGGCACCTTCACCACCGGGCCGGCTACTACCCTATTGTTGCTCCGCATCCAGCGTGATCCTCCGGGGATGCCGATTCGGGGCAAGTTGTGGATTGACACGGTCCGGCTCGTAGCAGCAGGACAGGAACAGGAGCCATGAGACTTCGCGCCTTCGAGTTGTTCCAATGCTGACTGCGCCCGTCACCGACGCTGCGCTTCAGCCGGTCCGCGCCTCGGCAACCGACCGCGTGGTCTTCTATGGGGTGTTCGGCCTGTTACTCTTCGGCCCTTTGGCCTTTGGCGCAGTTGAACCCTGGTCCATTTTCATATTGGAGGCTGGAGCCGCGCTGTTGCTGGTGCTGTGGATCATTCGCCACGTCGCATCCGGCGAACTCGCGCTGTCCGCGAACCCGCTGTTTGCACCGATGCTGTTGTTCGCTTTCCTGATCGGCCTGCAGCTGGTGACCGATCGAACCGCATACCGCTATGAAACTTTTTCCGCGGCCCTGCTCTACTGCGCGTACGGCATTCTCTGCTTCCTCGTAGTCCAGCTCTTGCGCCGGACCGCTCAGGTCCGGGCGCTCGCGACGACCTTCTCCGTGTACGGCTCTATCGTGGCTTCCTTCGCTCTGTTGCAGGGTCTGTCCGCAACCACCAGACTGTACTGGCTGCGAACGCCTCGCACAGGCGGCTGGATCTACGGCCCTTATGTAAACCACAATCACTATGCCGGGCTGATGGAAATGCTGGTGCCTATCCCGCTGGTTTTTGTCCTTACCCGCGGCGCCCGCGGTTCCCGCAAAACCATGGCGGGCATCGCGGCCGCTCTGATGGCCAGCACAATTTTTCTCTCCGGATCGCGCGGCGGCATGCTGGCCTTCCTGGTGCAGCTCGGCGTGCTGGCCGCCGTGGTCATCTGGGGCCAGAAGAGTCGCACTCCGACGTGGGCCCTGCTGCCTTTCCTGATGATCGGAGTTGGACTTGTGCTTTGGCTGGGCGGAAGCGAACTCGCCCAGCGGTTGGCCACCCTGCATGCTGAAACCCGGACCGAGCTCTCCGGCGGCACTCGCCTGGATATTGATCGGGACGCGCTCCGCATGTTTGCCCGCAAGCCCATCTCGGGCTGGGGACTGGGCGTGTTCCCCGATGTCTATCCGCAATTCCGCAGTTTTCACACCAATTTTTTTATCAATGAAGCCCACAATGACTACCTGCAATTGCTGGTCGAGATGGGAGGACTGGGATTCGCGACCATGCTCTGGTTTCTATGGACCCTGTTTCGCAACGCGGGGCGCAAGCTGCAACACTGGTCCGAAGACACCAACGGCGCCGTGGGATTGGCCGCACTGCTTGCCGTCACCGGAATCCTGGTCCACAGTCTGGTGGACTTCAACCTGCAAGTTCCCGCCAATGCCAGCTTGTTCTACGTGTTCTGTGTGGTGGCTGCCATGGAATCGAGATTCGGCAAGAGCCGGCGGAAGTCCGTACATCGGGTCAGCCGGGTAGAGGAAATTCCGGGCCCTGATTATTCCGGGCCCGACCCACGGGAAGGAGTGCGAGAACCAATCTGAAAGTAAGCTGGCAAGCGAAGAGTTAGGGCGCAACCGAACTGACCGGATTGCTGTCCTGCAGCAGCACCCAGGTCAAAAGTCCACCCACCGCAGCCGCTCCTCCGTAAATTACGTAAGGAGAATCCAGAGCAGCTCCGCCGCTCGCCGGGATGGCGCCGCCGCCTTTTCGCCGCTTCTTCTTTTTCTTTTCGACGGCGTTGTCCACCGTCATCTGCTGTCCCTGGGCAAGGGTGGAGGTGGTTGACCCGTCGTTCACGCTCACATCACCCTTTTGCGCCACCACCTGGACGGTGCCATCCGAAGCCTGCTTCACTTCGAATTGCGTCCAACTGTTCGATACCGGAATCACAGTCACATCGCCGGCGTGGGTGCCCAACCCCCTGGACGTGGCCACGGTCAAGGCGCCATGTTCGAGCCCGACCGCCGGCCCCTCGAACTTGACCAGCGAATCCGCCAAAACTACCACGCTCGAACCGGAAGCGTTGATGCTCGCCATGGAATCCGATCGGGTCTGGACCATATCGCCGGGAAACACTGCGGAAGTGCGCGGCACCGTGCTGCCGTTAATCCACGCCGTTCCCTTGGCATACAACATGGCCGGGGAGGAATCCGCCGCCCATAGGGACGCGGGGACAACCCCAACCATAGCCCAGCAGGCAATTTTGCTCAGCCTGGAGACACTCATGCACGACTCCGATCAAGGACGATTCTTGCCCTTATCCTAAGCGCCTGCCCGGTGGGCGTCAATCACATTGCGGTTTCAGGCATGAGGACTTTTTCCAAAAACGGTCCTTCCCGGAATGCTCCCCGCCGCTTCTCCCGCCAGACTCTTATCAGTTACCCCCGTAACCGAAATTCGCCGAAATCTCTCAACGCCGGACGCCAAATCTGAAAACCTAGGGTGTCCTCAGTCGGGGACGGCGTCATCAGCATGTTAAGATTCTGAAGCGAAAACCCCATATCCCAAATGACAACTTCTCCAGTAGCCACCACCGCTGTTTCTGAACTGAAAGCCAGGATTGAACAACGTCAGGCGAAGGTCGCCATTATCGGTCTGGGCTACGTCGGTCTGCCCCTCGCCCTGCTGTTTACCGGGCAGAAGCTGCGGGTGACGGGCTTCGATATTGATCAGCGCAAGATTACGACCCTCGCCCAAGGCGGAACTTACATTGTCCGCATCCTGGCCAGCGAGATTCAGCATGCCCGCTCCCAGGGCTTCGAGGCCACCTCGGACTACGCCCGCCTGGAAGAGATGGATGCCATCATCATCTGCGTTCCCACGCCCCTCAACGAGTATCACGAGCCTGACCTCAGCTACATCACAGACACGGCCAAGGCCATTGCGCCGCACCTGCGCGCCGGTCAACTGGTGGTCCTCGAAAGCACCACCTATCCCGGCACCACTGAAGAAGTCATGGTCCCGATCCTGGAAAAAGGAAACAAGCGCGGCTTGAAAGCTGCCCGCAAGGACTCCTCGAACGGACAGGAAATCTACGTGGCCTTTTCACCCGAGCGCGAAGACCCGGGCAACACCACCGTGGCGCGACGGGACATTCCGAAGGTCGTGGGCGGCCTCGATCCGCAAGCCACCGAGATGGCGGCTGCGCTCTACGGCACCATCTTTAACCGCGTGGTGCGCGTATCCACCCCGGCGGCCGCCGAAATGACCAAGCTGCTGGAGAATATTTACCGCTGCGTGAATATTGCCCTGGTCAACGAATTGAAGATGCTCTCGCTGCGCATGGGACTGGATATCTGGGAAGTCATCGACGCCGCTGCCACCAAACCCTTTGGCTTTCAGCCCTTCTACCCCGGTCCCGGTCTGGGCGGGCACTGTATCCCCATCGACCCTTTTTACCTTTCATGGAAGGCCAAGGAATGGGATTTCCGCACCCGCTTCATCGAGCTCGCCGGCGAGATCAACATCGGCATGCCTTATCAGGTGCTCGAACACGTGGGCAAGGCACTCAATCAGCATAAAAAGGCTCTCAATGGCGCCAAGGTCCTGATCCTGGGAGTGGCCTACAAAAAGGACATTGACGATTTGCGCGAATCTCCGGCCCTGACCATTATCGAACTCCTGCAGGCGCAGGGAGCGGCGGTCAGTTACAACGACCCATTTTTCCCCACGGTTGGAAAAGGCCGCAAGTACGATCTCCAGATGACCTGCACGCCACTGGACAATCTCGGCCAATACGACTGCGTCCTAATCGTCACCGATCACTCGGAGTACGATTACAAACGCATCGTGCGCGACTCTCAGTTGGTGGTTGACACCCGCAATGCCACCAAGGGGATCGACAGCCCGAAAATCGTGCGCTGCTAGCCCTGCTCATTGGTACAGGGCGGTTCTGGCAACTGATAACCGAGAACTGATAACTGCCCTTTTCCCGTAATGACACCTACCCGTCACTACTGTGGAAAACTTTTGCAGACCTCTCGTTTGCGCTTTGGTACCCTGTTCCTTCGCAAAGACAATCAGATGTAGAACTAACGCGGTGTGACGTTTTCCAAGCCGGAAGTGGCTATCTTCGTGCACGGTTTAACGGCGAGGCCCCCGAAAACGCTATTCAGGATCACATCATCGGGGTAGTTTCAGGTGCGATAGAATTTAGATAGAAGCAGGGCAGCCTTTCAGCGACTGCCCTTCATCAACACTATTAGTAGATGGGCCCCCGCCGGGCGTGCATTATGTCAGAGATGTCCCAAAATACTCCGTTTTCTTTGCTTCCCGAGCGGCGGCCACCCTGGAAAGAGTTCGTCCTCACCATGGGCCTGCAAGGGCTCGCTCTGTTTATATTGGCTTGGGCCACGGTATTGAACCTGGCGGTGCTTGAGGCCCCCATCCACGACTACCATTTCATTCGCCTGGTGGAAACGCCGCCGGTGGTCAACCACGAACCGGCGCCGGTGCGGGAAATTCCGCCCCCGCAAGTCGCGCGCGTTGAAACTCCACCGGTTGAGGTGCTGCGCGTGCCCCCGCCCGAGGTACGCGCCAAGGTCTCTCCGGAAGAAATACCGGTTGCGCCCAAAGTGGAGATCGAAGCCAGCAAGCCGGTGTCTCTTCCCCCAGCCGCCCCTGTTATTCCACGGCAGTTGGTGAAGACCCAGGTGTTCTCGACCGGCAGTTCGGCCCTGCCCACAATCGCAGCCGCCCCCAAGAACGTCCAGACCGGAGGATTTGGGGATCCGAATGGCGTGCCCGCGCGTGAGAGTAGCGGTAAACCGGTGAACATCGCCGCCGCAGGTTCCTTTGATCTGCCCGTCGGACCTGGCTACGGTAACGGTACCGGAGGCGCCAAGGGGGTTCGCGGTGTCGTGGCCAGCACGGGATTCGGCAATGGAATCGCGACCGGAGATGGCAGCGGGAAAGTAAACTCTTCGCGGGGCAATGGAGTACAGAAGAGCGGCTTCGGCGATACCCAAGCCGTCACCGTGGCTCAACTTCGTCCCCGGCAAACCGACGATGCCGCCGGCAAGACAGTGCCTGCGGAAGTCATTTTCAAGCCCACTCCCACCTACACGGCGGAAGCCAGAAACCTGCGAATCGAGGGAGAGGTTGTGCTCGAAGTCGTTTTCGAGGCCTCAGGCAAACTGCGCATCGTGCGCGTAGTACGGGGACTGGGCCACGGCCTGGACGAGGCTGCATCTCACGCCGCCGAACAGATTCGCTTCAAGCCCGCCAAACGGGACGGGCAACCCGCCGACTACACCGCCTTGGTCCACATCGTCTTTCAGTTAGCCTAGTTACGGGTGAATGTGTGGGGTCTGACTGTGTGGGTCGGACACTCCTGTCCGACGCCTTTGACTTTCCTTTTTTGCTTTTGACTTTCCGTCTTTGCCTTTGACCTTCTCTTTGGCCTTTGACCTTCCTGGGTGCACACCCTCCCCAAAACAGATCAACGTCAACAACAGTCGGACAAGAGTGTCCAACCCACACAAAACTGTTGTGCCGGCCCAGTGGGGAAAGCTGCTTGGACGATAGGAGTCAGCGAGAGGAGTAAGAGATCCCTGAAACCTGAACCCGGTTGGAGGCTGGGGACCAACCCGGGATTCGAGCCTACTGAATCGCGCTTCCGACCGAAGAAAACACGTTATTGGCGTTGGAACCGATCAACCGGATGGTACCCACCACGATCACCAGAATCACCGCCAGCATCACGGCGTATTCGGCGACGTCCTGTCCTTGATCGTCGTTCCAGATATTTTGCAGCCACGTTGCCATCGGCGCCCTCCTTGGACCACCTGTCGGCTTGCTGAATTTTTCCCGTTCTGAGTACACGCCCGGCCTGAACTCCAGCAGGCGCTCCACTCAGAGCTTTACTCTGCCATTAGGGTAACCGCGGCCATGCCTCACTGCCAATAGCCCAAATGTGGAAACATATAGCACCAAAGTGCTATGTCGTTAGGCGATCGTTTTGAGCGGCAGGTCCTGGTTTACCGCGAAAAGGGCCAATTCCAGGCGGGTCGAAACTCCCAGTTTGTCGAAGATATTGCTGAGATGATGCTTCACCGTATCTTCGCTGATCTTAAAGTATTCCGCGATTTCCTTGTTGGAGTATCCGGCCACCACGGCGGAGACAATTTCCAGTTCCCTGGGGGTAAGTCCGAATTTCTTCTGCTTTGCCTCTTCTCCCGAGGACTGCACCAGGTTCCTCAGATACTGCACCAGGTTCGAAACGCTCTCCCGCCCCACCCAGTACTCCCCGGACATCACGGTGTGGATACTTTTCAGCAACAGCTGGGTGGCGGAATCTTTCAACACCACACCCCGGGCCCCCAGTTGCAAAGCTTCGACAATCTGCTTTTTCTCGGCGGCGGCGGTCAGAAGAATCACGCGGACGGTGTGGGCCGGGCCGGTGCTCATTTCGCGCAACGCCTCCAGTCCCGGCATGCGCGGCATGGCGAGATCAAGAAGCATGATGTCGGGCTTCAACTGGCGGGCCATTTTGACCGCTTCGGTTCCGTCGCAGGCTTCTCCGATGACCTTGAGGTCGGTTTCCGCCTCCAGCAGGCGGCGCAGACCGTCGCGAAAGATGGGATGATCGTCGGCGATCACAATACGTATTGGCTGGGCTCTTCGATTATTGTCCATACGCCGCTTCCGGCTTTTGCGGTACCGTGATTTCCAGACGCGATCCCTGTCCCGGATTTGATTCTATCGCGAGTTCGCCTGCAATGACACGGACCCGTTCCTTGATCACCAGCGGCCCTTTGCCCTGCGCATCCAATTCCGCCTGCGTAAGCCGCCCCGCGAAGGGAAATCCCCGGCCGTCGTCTTCGATCAACAGCGTCCACTGCCCGTTTCTCGCGCTCAACCGGACCCGCGCGCTGCGGGCCTGGCTGTGTTTGCGCACGTTGACCAGTCCTTCCTGCACGATGCGGCTCAACTCGCGGCATAGCGGCTGGGGCATGTCCGGCTCCTCCAGATCGGAGGAGAAGCGCGCCGTGATCCCGGTTTCCCGCTGAAATCTCTCCACCGTGTCCCCCAGGAAGGCGATCAGCTTTCTGGAATCTACATCCAGCGACTTCATCTGCTGCATCAGTTCCCTGAGTTTCAGGACCTCTTCGCGCAACAGTCCCTGAATTCGGCCCAGTTCCTCGGGCACGATCTCCGAGCGGGTGGCGGACTGGCGCCGCAGCACATCCACCTGCATTTCCACCGCGATCAGTGATTGCACGGCGCCGTCATGCAGCTCGCGGGCGAAGCGGGCCCGTTCCAGCGCCCCCGCACGCAGGCGCAAACGCCGCAGCAGATAAACGTTGTACACCGCTGGTCCAATCTGCCGCACCAATTCCTGCAGGAAGCGCAGCTCTTCCGTAATTTCTCCCGTCAACCCGGGCTCCAGGAAAAAAATCCGCCCCCACCATTCCTTTCCGAATACGAAGGAAACCATCATCAGCTTATCGAACTCTCGCTGGCCCGCCAGCAGGTCCAGAATTGCCGGGGACGAACTGGAGAGCCTCTGCCCCGAATGGTCCAGCCCCAGCAGGGCGTAGCTCTCGTTTTTCTTCTGGCCGTTGCGCCAGGCGAAAGATGTTTCCGCCGAATACTCGAACAGATACGTCTCCCGGTCGGAGGGCAGAGGATCGAGCCAGCGAAAAAAGGAAGCCTCCCCGTTTCGCAGCAGCATTTCACCCACATAAATACGATGGCCGGTGGCCTCCTGCGATGCGATCAGGGCCCTTTCCGCGCCGTACATCACCAGTAATTCGCCCACGATCTCCTGCAGCGTGCCGCTGAGACCGGCCTCGACTCGCACCTTGCCCAGAATGCGCGCGATCACCGCCTTTTCCGAACGCAGCCGCTTCTGTTGCTCGGCCAGGTATCCCAGGAGCAGCCCCATCACCAGCAGGTAAATCGAGAGCATGAAAAGGCGCTTGGGCTCGAAATCCTCTGCCCGCGCCCCCAGCTGCGGCAGGTGATAACGTGAAAGCACATTATCCACGCCACTGAAAAAGCCCAGTTGAAAGGCGAGGCTCTCCAGCCACAACAAGGAAATTTCCGACGCGGCGGTGGCCACCGTCTCCCACACACCCCAGCGATAGGCAGCTGCAGCCAGTACGAAAACAAAGAACAGAAAAAACGGGTTGGCCACGCCGGTGGCAAAAATCGACATCAATGCCGGCCAGACGATGTCCGCCGCATGCACCAGCCGGCGGAATGACATGGTCGATTCCTCACGCCGCCGCAGCAGCAATATGACGATCACGCCCTGGGCAATATAGAAGGCCAGTAGTCCGTAGGCCCAAAAGGAGTAGCGGGCCCCCGCCGGGTCCATCCGGATCGCGACCAGGGCGGAGATGGCAAGGAAAACGCGAGCGGTGGCCAGCCATCGCTCAGTGCGGCGTATTTCGCCGCGGTCGATGGGAGCTCTTTGCCGCCACAGAAACCGATGTCGCAGCGCTTGGAATGGCAATCGAATACGACTCTCTTAGTCGATGTCCCCGATATTATTGGCTGGAAGCGAAGAAGAGCAAGCACTACTTGCGAAAGTGTGGCTCGGACACGCTTGTCCGACGCCTTTGAATTTGATTTTGATTTGGTCTGGTTCGGATGGTCAAAGTCAAAAGCGTCGGACAAGAGTGTCCGACCCACACTGGTTGAAACTCCGGACGAAAATCACTGCCCTCGACCATTCGCTTTCAAATTCCTATCAAAAAAATCCGCCGTCGCCCCGTAGGCTCTGATCCAGCTCTTCCACATCAGGAAATCGTGGATTTCGTCGGGAAAAATCAACTCCTCGAATTGGACATGTTGTGCCCGCAACCTCTGCGCCAGGTCCACTGTCTGACCAAACGGAACGTTGCGGTCGTCATCCCCGTGAATCAGCAGCACCGGAGATTTCCAGGTTGATACCGCCGCATCCGGAGATGATTCAAACGCCAGCTTCGCGGCTTCTTTCTCATCCGGAGCTCCCGGGTGGTTCTCCCAATGAGGCAGGAACACCGACCAATCGTGCACTCCATGCATATCCACTCCGGCCGCGAAGAGATCGGAATTACGGGCCAGCCCCATCGCGGTGAGAAATCCCCCGTACGAACCGCCCCAGAGCCCGATCTTTTTTGCGTCCACCGCAGGCAGGCTCTGCAGATACTTCGCGCCGGCCACGACATCCTTATATTCCGCCGCTCCCCGCCAGCTGCTATTGGGCGCTTCCCGAAAGGCCCGGCCATACATAATGCCCAACCGATAATTCACTGAAAGCACGACATAGCCGCGGCTCGCCAGATACTGATTCATGGCGTATGCGTTGTGGTAGTAGTACATGTAATGGAAGCCCAGCATCATCTGCCGCACCGGGCCGCCGTGTGTGAAGATCAGCGCGGGTCCAGGCTGGCTCCGTCCCGCTGGAATAAATAGCTGGCCGTGAATCTCCAGACCATCTTCGCTTTTGAAGATCACCTGTTTGGGCGTGACTAACTGGCTTGACGGGAAATCGCCGGGCAGTGCCTGTCGCGCCATCATTTCGCGGCCTTTTGCTCCCAGATGAAATGGCATGGCCGGAACTGTGGCGCTCGATCCAAGACAGACCACTTGGCCACCGGTCCCGGTTTCGACCGGGCTCCACTCCATGGTTTCGCCCCGGGTTAGTGATTGCGGCTTTCCTCCCGACAGATCGACTCGCCAGAGATGGCGACGGTCAACGTCGTCCTGGTTCGAGGAGAAAATCACAGAACGCCGGTCGTTGGCCAGCGCGACATCTTCCACCTCAAACGAACCCGGAGTGAGCAGCGTCGCCGGACCTCCCGATGCCGCGATCGAATACAAATGGTTCCAGCCATCCTGTTCGGAGGCGAAGAGCAGCTTGTCGTTGTCGGCGAAATAGAATGACTTGTCAGCGGTCTCTGCCGGGAAAGAATCGTTGTCTTCTTTTCCGCTGTGCCAGATTTCCTTGGCTTCGGCAGAGGTAGCATCCGCCACCCAGATCGCCCAGGGCTCCTGACGGACCGGAATCAACGGTATCTTCTCTTGAATGCCGGGCCGGCGCACGAAAGCAATGTGCCGGCCATCCGGCGACCAGCGCGGCATGCTGTCGCGGTCCGCGCTGGGAGAAAGATAGCGGACCTGGTCGCGTCCGAAATCGTAAATTGCGATGAAGCTGTGATCGCCACGCGCGCTGACCAGCGCAATCTGGCGGCCATCGGGAGACCATTTCGGAGTCGAATTGTCGCCGCGAAGGTCGGTGAGCTGATGCGCTGCCGTGGCTCCGGAAACCGGCGCAATCCACAATTGCTTGCGCGCCGCCCACACCGCAAATTGTCCGTCGGGGGAAAGCTGCACGTCTTCGCAATCCTCTTCCCCGCAGCCCATCTCCCCCAGCAAGCGGGGTGCGCCGCCCTCTACATCGATGGCCCACACCTGCTGCTTGCGGGGCCAGACACCGTTCGTGGGATCGGCCACACGCCCGTTCTCGTTGCTCTCGCTGCCGCGCACGTACACCAGGGTCCGGCCATCCGCCGTAATGCGCAGGCTCGCAATCGGCACACCGTCATCGCTGTCATAATGCGTGATTTGCCGGGCTCCGAAATCGGGCGCGTCTGCCACCCAGACATTGCGCACGCCTTTCGCGTCGAATACCCAGGCGACTCTGGGGCTGTGCGACGCCGCCACCAGGTTCGTCGGAAACGGCGAGCTCATCACCTGCTCGAGAGTAAAGCTGGCAGCGGCTGCGAAATTCGCCAGCAGCAAACACGCGAATATTCCACTTCGCAATAAAATCCGAGCACCGAGAATCCGCATAGGACAGAAAGCCTACTCCGACCATTCGTAATCTGCCAAGCCGAATGTGGGCGCGAGCGTCCTCGCTCGTGCTGCGGCAGCAAGACCGTCTGTAAAGTACAAACTGTCATCCCGAGCGCCGCCTCGAGCCGCGCTCGCGCGGTGAGAGCAAGTCGAGGGAGCCCTATTCGCCCGCGACCTCATCCGACCATAGGGGGCCCTTCGACTGCGCAACTGCTTCGCGTTGCGAAGCTGTTGCTTCGCTCAGGAGGACAAAGAATTAGTGAGGATCATTCCACTATCAACGCCGCCCTGAATCTATAATGCCAAGTTCACAGAAATCACCAACACGGAGAAAATGAATGCGCTCTGGCGCCCGGCTCTGCCTGCTAGCTCTTTGCTGTTTCCTGCTTCTCGCCGCATCATCCGACACCGAACAGCCTCTGCACGGCTATTCCGCGGCTACCTCCCGGGTCCAGCGCGATTGGGAAGCGAAGTTCCGGGCCATCCCCGAACCGCAGAACCAGCGCGACTACATGCAGCGCCTCTCCGCCCGTCCCCACCACGTCGGCTCGCCTTACGACAAGGACAACGCCGAATGGATGCTGGCCAAATTCAAGGAGTGGGGCCTGGACGCCAGCATCGAAAATTTCTACGTGCTGTTTCCCACGCCGAAGGTGCGCGTCGTCGAACTGCTCGAGCCCACGAAATTCACCGCCAGACTGCAGGAACCGGCGCTGGCCGTCGATCCAACGTCCAACCAGCAGGCGGAACAGCTTCCCACTTACAACGCCTACTCGGCCGACGGCGACGTCACCGCACCGTTGGTTTACGTCAACTACGGCACTCCGGATGACTACGAGCAACTGGCGCGCATGGGCGTCTCAGTAAAGGGAGCGATTGCCATCGCGCGCTATGGAAATTCCTGGCGCGGCATCAAACCCAAGGTCGCGGCCGAGCATGGCGCGGTCGGATGCCTCATCTATTCCGATCCCGCAGACGACGGTTACACGCAAGGCGACGTTTTCCCCAACGGCGCCTGGCGTCCTCGCGACGGCGTGCAGCGTGGCAGCGTGATGGACATGCCGCTCTATCCCGGCGATCCGCTCACGCCCGGCGTCGGTGCCACCAAAGACGCAAAGCGGCTCGACCTGAAAGATGTAAAGACCATCACCACAATTCCCGTGTTGCCCATTTCCTACGCCGACGCGCAACCGCTGCTGGCCGCACTCAAGGGGGAAGTCGTCCCCGAAGCCTGGCGCGGTTCCCTGCCGCAGACTTATCACGTTGGCCCCGGAGCCGCCAAAGTCCACCTCAAAGTGCAATCCAATTGGGACATCAAGCCGCTTTACGACGTCATCGTAAAAATCCCCGGCTCCACCAACCCAGACGAGTGGATCGTGCGCGGAAATCATCATGACGCCTGGGTCAACGGCGCCGAAGACCCCATCTCGGGCACGGTCGCTCTCATGGAGGAAGCACGCGGCCTCGCCACGTTGCTCAAGCAGGGCTGGAAACCGAAACGCACCATTATTTATTGCGTGTGGGATGGCGAGGAACCGGCGCTACTCGGTTCGACCGAGTGGGGGGAAGCTCATGCCGACGAACTTCGCCGCCATGCCGTGGCCTACATCAACAGCGACGGCAATGGCCGCGGTTATCTCTCCATGGGCGGATCACATTCCCTGGAAAGCTTCATCAACGGCGTGGCCCGGGACATTCAGGATCCCGAAAAAAAGATTCCGGTCTGGAAGCGCGACCAACTCAAGGCCATTGCCGATGGCAAGACTCCCGAGGAGCGCAAGGAAGCCCGCGACCGGGCCGACCTGCGCATCAATGCTCTGGGCTCGGGATCGGATTGGACCGTCTTTCTCGACCATCTCGGCATCGCATCCCTGGATCTGGCCTATGGCGACGAAGACGGTGGCGGCATTTACCACTCCATCTACGACGACTTCTACTGGTACACCCATTTCTCCGACACCGACTTCAGCTATGGACGCGCCCTCTCGCAGACCGCAGGCACCGCGGTCATGCGACTCGCCGACGCCGAGTTGCTGCCCTATGATTTCACCGGCCTGGCCGACACCATCCATACTTACCTCGACGAACTGCAAAAGCTTCTGCAGACCAAACAGGACGACGCGATTGAGCGCAATAAAGAGCTTGAAGAAGGAGTCTTTGCCGCCGTCGCCGATCCCAAGAAGACCTCGGTGCCGCCTCCGGCCGAGGAGGTGCCGCCGCATCTGAACTTCGCGCCTCTGCAGAACGCGTCGGATGCATTGACTCACAGCGCGGAGCGTTACCAGAAGGCTCTGGAGAGAGTCAGCAGCAACGGCGAACTCAGAGTGAGCCCGGCTGAATTGCAGGCCCTCAACCAGAGGCTGATGCAGAGCGAGCGCAAGCTCACGTCTCCGGAAGGACTACCGCGCCGTCCCTGGTTCGAGCACCTGATTTACGCACCCGGCGCCTACACCGGATACGGCGTCAAAACCATTCCCGGCGTCCGCGAAGCCATCGAGCAAAAAAAGTGGAAAGAGGCCGACGCGCAGATCGCGCGCGCCGCCACCGCACTCGAGGACGAAGCCGCCCTCATTGACTCAGCCGCGCAAGACCTGGAAAACGCAAAATAGGTACCGCCGGCGTCTCGGGAAGCCAGCCGTCGCCGCGCCTCACGCGTAGGGGCGGGTGCCCTCGCCCGCGCGGCCGGGCAGCGCCGGGCAGGGTTTGATTGGCGCCATCCGAAAAACCGAGACGAGCTCCGCTCGCCTGCCCGGACGAGGACGTCCGGGCCTACGTGCTATTTTGAAGCCTAACTAATTCCCGGTCTTTGCCGATGGTTCAGGCATGTCAACTCTCCTGCCCTGGCCAGAGCGGCACCAGCAGGCCTTTGTGCTCCGGGCCGCCTCCCACGGGAGGCCCCGCCTTCCGCTCCCGCCCGGAAGCGGCACTCTATCTGAGCCGCCGGCGTCCGACCCTTTTCCCTGCTTTCCCGGGGAAAAGAGGTGACACCCAGCGTGCCCGCCGAGATCTCCTCCGTGCCTCGAAAGCATCTCATCTTCCGTCACATATTACTCTGCGCCTGTTTCATACCGATCAGTCTCCTGCTGAGCCGGCCCGAAGTGATCCTCCTCGCCCGGCTGGGTTCGGTGGTGTGGTATCCGGCTACTGCCTTGTCGCTGGCGCTGATGCTGGCGATCAGTCCCTGGTATTTTTTTCTGGGATGTTTTACAGACACCCTTGCCAGCGCCCTCTTTTATCACCAGCCCCTCTGGTCCTTCAGCGAACTTCTCAGCACAACTGGCACCAATGCCTGCTGTCTGGCAGCGGCTTGGGTGCTGCGCGGTCCCCTGCGGATTGATCTCGGTCTGCGTCGCCAGCGCGATGTACTGCGCTACCTATTAGTCACCTCCGTGGCAGGATTCGCAGGCAGCATTTTGGGGATTAGCGGTCTGACCCTCGACGGTACACTTTCATTGAACGACTTTGGACCCGCCGTCCTGGCATGGTTTTCCGGCGACTGCATCGGACGCTTCGGGGTTGCGCCCTTTCTTCTCATCTATGTGTTTCCCGTCATTCGCCGGAAATTATTTGGCCGCAAGTATGGGAGCCCACCACGGGTCGCGCCCTCTCCGACCGAGCCACTCAGCATGGCCTTCAGGTTAGAAATAATCGGCCAGGCCTGCGCGACCCTGCTTGTGCCTTTCATCATCTTTGGGCCCAGGTGGGCGGCGCTCGAACTCTACTATTTGAGTTTCATTCCGATTATCTGGATCGCCATGCGCCAGGGCATCAGGCGGGCCGCCACCGGACTGATCGTGCTGAATTTCGGGGTTGTGATTGCGATGAATTCGTTTCCGCCGCCGCCCCTGTCGCTCATCAAGATCACCTTCTTCATGCTGGTCGTTTCCGCCATCGGTCTGATCCTGGGAGCGGTTGTAACCGAACGACAGCGGGTCAGCGCTCAACTCCAGGAACGGACCAGTTATCTCAATTCGCTCATCGAGAACAGTCCCATCGGAATCATCGTCCTGGACCGCGATCACAAGGTGGAGTTGACCAATCCCGCTTTCCAAAAGTTATTCCTCCACGACCCCACGGGCAGGCATATCGACGAAGTTTTCACCACCGCAAAGGAAAGCACGGCAGTGTCCAGGGAGGTCCACGCCGGACGGGCATTTCACGGAACCGTGCAGCGTCGGCGCCTGGACGGCAAGGTGCTCGATCTTGACCTGCACGCGGTTCCGCTGATGGTGAACGGCATCCGCCAGGGAGCGCTGGGACTCTACACCGACGTTTCAGAACAAGTCAGGGCCTCGCAAGCCGAGCGTCAACACGCGGCATCCTTGAGCCGCATGGTAACGGAATTGTCTGCAGCCAAGGAGGCCGCCGAGGCCGCCAATCGCGCCAAGAGCGAATTTCTGGCCAACATGAGCCATGAAATACGCACTCCCATGAATGGCATCATCGGAATGACGGAACTCGCGCTCGGCACCGAACTCAGCCCCGAACAGCGTGAGTATCTTGGCATGGTGAAGATCTCCGCCGATTCTCTGCTTTCGCTGATCAACGACATCCTGGACTTTTCCAAGATTGAGGCCGGAAAGCTGGAAATCGAAAGCGTCGATTTCAGCCTGCGCAATACTCTGGGAGAGGTCACCAGCATGCTCCGCGTCCGGGCGCGGCAGAAGGGTTTGAAGTTCGCCTGCCACATTCCACTCGATCTGCCGGATACTCTGGTGGGAGATCCTTCCCGGCTGCGGCAGATCCTGATCAATCTGGTGGGAAACGCCTTGAAGTTCACTGCCAAGGGCGGAGTCACGGTGCGGGTTGCCATGGAGCCCGATACCGCGAACCAGGCCGCCTTTCACTTCAGCGTGACCGACACTGGCATCGGCATCCCACTGGAAAAACAGAAGCTGATCTTCGATGCGTTCACCCAGTCAGACAACTCGACCACGCGGCGCTACGGCGGCACTGGACTCGGCTTGTCCATCTCCGCCCGCCTGATCGCTTTAATGGGAGGCAGCATCTGGGTGGAAAGCCAGCCTGGTCAGGGCAGTGTCTTCCATTTCAACCTGCCCTTCGGGCTCCGCGCCAGCACGCCACTGTCCGCCGATCCGCCCACTCCGCTTCCGCCTGCAGCTGAACGGCGGCATTTCAGGATTCTGCTGGCCGAGGATAATCTGGTGAACCAAAGAGTCGCGCTGCGCCTTTTGGAGAAAAGAGGTCACAGCGTGGTCGTCGCCGAGTCGGGGAAAAAGGCGCTGGACGCCTGGCGGGAAGAGCGCTTCGACCTCATTCTCATGGACGTGCAGATGCCGGAAATGGACGGATTTGAAGCCACGGCCAGAATTCGCGATCATGAAAAATCCGGGACCGACCACATTCCCATCATCGCCATGACCGCTCACGCCATGGTGGGCGACCGTGAACGCTGTCTGGCCGCCGGCATGGACGACTACGTCTCGAAGCCGATCAACACCCGCGATCTGTTCGCCGCCGTCGATCGCCTTCTCCCCGCCGCCGCAAAGGCCCACGCCTAACCTCGGCCCTCCGTAGCGGCGGCCTTTCGTAGCGCCGGCGTCCCGCCGGCTGTCGGGGCGTCCCGCCGCCCCATCTGAATGCAATTTCGGTGAATGCCCCTCCAGCGGCGGGCGGGACGCCCGCCGGACAGCCGGCGAGACGCCGGCGCTACAAACACTAGGACAGTTCCACGGTCCGCTTCAACTGTCCGCAGGCCGCGTAGATATCGCGGCCGCGAGGACGGCGCACGAACGCGGGCACACCGGCGTCCCGCAAAATATTCTGGAACTGCAGCACCCGCTCCTGGGCCGGGGTCCGGAAATCGATTCCGGGTCCGGGATTCAGCGCGATCAGATTCAGCTTCGCCCGCAGGCCGCGAACCAGTTCCACCACCTCGCGCGCATTCTCGGCGGAGTCGTTGACTCCGTCCAGCAGCACATATTCGAAGGTCAGCTTTTCCCGGTTGCGCAGCGGAAATTCGCGGGCCGCGGCCATCAGCTTTTCCAGGTTCCACTTGCGATTGATCGGCATCAGGCGGGTCCGCAATTCGTCATTCGAGGCATTGAGCGAGATCGCGATTTTCGGACGCACCGGCTCCAATCCAAAATCGTAGATGGCAGGCACGATCCCCGCCGTGGATACCGTCATGCGCGATTCAGTAATACCCACTCCCTCCACCAGAAGATGGACCGCCTTCATGAAGTTTCCGTAGTTCAGGAAGGGCTCGCCCATCCCCATAAAAACCAGGTTGATGCGGTGCAGAGGCAAAGAAACCCTTTGATCGTTCAGCACGGCGCACACCTGTCCCACGATCTCTCCGGCGGTGAGGTTTCGCTTTATTCCCAGCAGGGCGGTGAGGCAGAATTGGCAATCCACCGCGCAGCCCACCTGGCTGGAAACGCAAATGGTTGCGCGTTCCCAGGCGCGGCCCGCTGTTTCGGTTTGGTTGCCGGCCTCGCTGCCGTCGCCCGCCTCCCCTCCGTCTCCCTCCGGCATCCAGACCGTTTCCACGCTCTGTCCGTCGCCGCAGGCCACCAGGTAGCGCACGGTTCCGTCGCTCGAAACAAATTTCTTCTCCACCCGGGGAAGGCCGACGGAAATTCCCTTCTCTGACAGGCTCTGTCGAAAGTCCTGGGGCAGGGTTGAAATCTGCTCGGCACTTTCAGCTCGCTGACGATAAAGGCCTTCAAAAAGCTGGCGGGCACGGTAAGGAGGCTGTCCGAACTCCTCCACCAGCGACGCCAGTTCGGTAAGCTGGAGCCCCAAAAGCGATTTTTCAGTGACTTGATCCACGACCTGATCTCGAACACCCTACCTTTGCGTCCTTGGCGGCTGTCTTTGCGACCTTTGCGGTAAAAGGTCTTGCCTTAGGACAACCAAACCGCAGCCCTCCGGCAACCCAACCTTCGTCCCATCCCGATTGTAGAGGATGCGGCGCCTCCGGGCCCAGCCAGGGTGGCTTACGCATACGATTAACAAAATCGATATAAACCATTGATTCTACAACAATAAACACGCATTAGCCGCAACCCGCCAGGGTGTGCAACAATACTTGCATGGTGCAGGAAGTCCGGAACATACGTCGCGAGGTCCTGGCCAACGGGCTGATTCTCATCACCGAGGAGATGGAGCACATTCGCTCTGCCTCGGTCGGGATCTGGATCAAGACCGGTTCCCGCGACGAAGATCTGCAGTGGAATGGTATTTCACACTTTATCGAACACATGGTGTTCAAGGGCTCCAAGAACCGCAGCGCGGAAGAAATCGCCCGCCAGGTGGACTCCATCGGCGGCAACATGGACGCCTTTACCGCCAAGGAATGTATCGGTTTTAACATTAAGGTGCTCGACGAACATCTTCCCGTCGCCATGGATGTGTTGAGCGACCTTGTCCTGAACCCGGTCTTCGATGCCAACGACATCGGCCGCGAGCGCGGCGTCATCCTCGAAGAAATAAAGATGGACGAGGACAATCCCGACTACCTGGTCCACGAAATCTTCACCCAGAATTTCTGGAAGGACCACCCCCTGGGCAAACCCATCCTGGGGACGAAAGACACGGTCACGAAATTCGAGCGCGACCCGGTGCTCGATTTTTACCAGCAACGTTTTGCGCCCGGCAACATGATCATCTCCGCCGCCGGCCATCTCAAGCACGAACAATTCGTGGAGCTGGTGGCCAAACACTTCGGGCACATGAAGCCGGTGAAAAACGGCTTCCACGGTTCTCCGCCCACCATTGCGCCTCGCATCATCATGCGCAACAAGAAATCCCTGGAGCAGGTGCAGATTTGCGTGGGCGTGCCTTCTCATCCTATTGCCCATGAGAACCGGCATGCTTCCTACATATTGAATACGTTGCTGGGAGGCGGCATGAGCTCGCGGCTGTTCCAGAATATCCGCGAACGCCAGGGCCTGGCCTACGCCATCTACAGCGATTTGTCCCCCTACCGCGATACCGGATGCCTCTCGGTTTATGCCGGAACGTCGCGCGAGTCTGCCGGAAAAGTTGTGCAGTCGGTGGTCTCCGAGTTCCGCAAGCTCAAGGTGGAAGCTGTTCCCGCGGATGAATTGCGCCGCTCCAAGGACCAGCTGAAAGGCAGCCTGATGCTTTCGCTCGAGTCCTCGAGCGCGCGCATGTCAAACCTGGCCCGCCAGGAAATGTACTTCGACCACTTCTACAGCCTCGACGAACTGATTGAACGCATCGAGAATGTGACTGTCGAGCAGTTGACCGAGTTGGCCAACGAATTCTTTCAGACCGAATCCATTGCCGTGACCGTCCTCGGCAATCTAAACGGGCTAAAACTGAAACGCGACCAACTCGCCTGCTGAGTTCCACCAGAAATCGCGTAGGGGCAGATGTCCTCATCTGCCCAGTCGAGCGCAGCTCGACCGCTCTTGCCGAGAGCGAAAACAATAGCGGAGCTTTGCTCCACCGGGCAGACGAGGACATCTGCCCCTACGCGATTTGCGTTGATGTTCGTCATTGGGCGGCACGTAAAACCCGTTCACCCGGCAAAAGTTGCGCGCCATTTTTACCGCTCCGCCTGACTCTTCCTGCAGCCGTCAGCATCTAAATAAATAACTGAGCAGGACACCTGGCATGGTGATGCCGAACACAATGGGTGAACTGCAGTGGATCGGAGGGTGAATATGGCGCAGGTGATTGAGTTCTACATTCCGACGCGCTTCAAGCCTAAGGTAAAGTGGGTCCCCGCGGAGCAACGGGGAAAGATTCTCACATTCCCCACTGACCTGAAAAAGTCCGCGTAAGGAAAATAACCAGACGCCCGGCCGCGTCGCTGCGAGCCGGGCGTTTTTGTGTCTGGGCGGCCCCGGCCAGCCAGAGCGCGCGAACCGCTATTCCCCTGTCCGCCTAAGTCTTTCATTTCCTTGACCATCTGCCGCCTCTCTGGGGCGATTCTGAGGCCCCGCTCCCCTCATGAAACGGTCGTGCCCCAGTCGTTAGTTTCGCTGGATTCGAGCGAATTTTCGAGGCATACTAGGCACCACGGCCCGTCTTCCCCTGCGGGCGGGAGGGCTCTGCGCCATGCCGTTGTTGCAGGACGACCAACTACAAGTAAGGGAAGTTACGTCTTCGGTGGGGGATGATTCCGAACAAAAACAGCGCCGGCAGATGCTTATCGCGCTGGCCCTGCTGCTCGCCGCATTGATTCTGGTTCTGATAAAGGACCGCGACTTCTGGTTTCCACCGGCACCGGTTCCGCAGGTGCAATCGGAAGCGGAGCCCGTTGAAGAGCCTGCGCCTGATGTGAAAACGCCATCCGAAACGGCAACCGCAAGCACCCCGACCGCCGTCCACGCGCGACCGAAGTCGAAGCCGCGCACCCCGCCGCCGGCCGCCGTCGATCCGGGCCCCGCGCCCGCTTTGGCTCCGGTGGTCATGAGCCGCGCCGTACTTCCTCCGCTCGAAGTTGAAGTCGTGGCCGGGGATGAGCACCGCACCATTGCTGCCAGTAGCGCTTCGGTGCGAGTGGACCTGCAACCCAGGGCGCCTTTCTCCTCCGCTCCCGCGCCTTCTTCCTCAACGTCTTCTGTCCCCAATGCTGGGGATACCACCGGCTTGGCCGACGCCACCGGACGGGTCCATCTCTCTCCCGGCGCCGCCCAGATTCTTTCCCGGCCGGTCGAACCGAACTATCCCCTTCTGGCCAAGCAGATGAAGGTCCAGGGCGCCGTCGTACTCGAAGCTCTGATCGGGCGCGACGGGAATATTCAGGACCTGCACGTTCTCAGCGGACCCACCATTCTCTCCACCGCGGCCCGCGAAGCGGTAAAGCAATGGCGCTTCCGGCCCTATTTGCAATCCGGTGAGGCGGTCGAAACCGAGGCCCGCATTACGGTAAACTTCACCATCTCGACCCAGTAGGAATCGCAGCCACGGATTCGCGCGGATAAGCTGCAAGAGTTAAGGCAATAGAAAAAAAGATCTGATCCGTGTAAATTCTGGAAATACATGGCTAGCGTTGCATTGCAACCTGGGAGCAAGCCGATGGCTTTTGCAATCTCCAGTACAGCTTTTCCCAACGGCGGCGACATTCCCAGAAAATTCACCTGCGACGGCGCCGATGTGTCTCCCGAACTTTCGTGGACCGACCCGCCGCCCGGAACCCAGAGCTTCACTCTCATCGCCGACGATCCTGACGCGCCCGCCGGCACCTGGACCCACTGGGTGCTGTACGACGTGCCCGCCGCCACCACCGGCCTGGCCGAGGGTGTGAACAAGATCGATGAACTCCCCGGAGGCGAGCGCCAGGGCCGCAACGACTTCCGCAAGATCGGTTACAACGGCCCCTGTCCTCCGCCCGGTAAACCTCATCGTTACTTTTTCAAACTCTACGCCCTCAAGGGAAAGCTCGATCTCAAACCGGGCGCGAGCCGGCAGGAGGTTGAACAGGCCCTGCCGAATCTTGCGCTGGGCCAGGCCGAGTGGATGGGAAAATACCGTCGCTGAATGGGCCCACAAGGCTCGCGGGACAAAGTATGGGTAGGAGACATCAGGAACCCGGGCTACTGCTGCCTGCCTGCGTGCGCCTGGCTTGCCTTCTGAATTTCAGGGGCGTGCTCCACCCTGTTCCGGCCGCTGGTTTTGGCGTGATAGAGCGCGGTATCGGCCGCGCGTAACAGGTCTTCCTCCCTGAGTGCGGCGGCGGTCGCATCTCCGGTCGCCAATCCGATGCTGACCGTAACCGGAATGGGTCCGGCCTCGGTTTCAATCGGATTTCCCCAGACGCAGGCCCGAATCCGTTCCGCAGTGGCGGCCAGGGCAGAAGGCGCGCAGTCGGCCAGCACGATCAGAAACTCTTCGCCGCCGTAGCGGCCCACGTAATCATAATTTCTCACCGAAGCCAGCATGCGACGCGCCACCTCGCGCAACACCGTGTCTCCGGCCTGATGTCCGTACGTGTCGTTGATGAGTTTGAAGTGGTCGAGGTCCACCATCATGAGTCCCAGGGGATGGCCCTGGCGCGTGGCGCGCTGGGTTTCCCGGCGCATCAGGCCCATGATCGCCCTGCGGTTCCACAGACCAGTCAGGTGGTCATGCGCGGTTTCGAATTGCAGTTCGGTCTGAACTTTGAGCAACGCGTCCTGCAGTCGCAGTACCCGCTGGCCGGCGCGCACCCGGGCCCGCAGCTCGTTTACGTCAAATGGCTTGGTCAGGTAGTCATCAGCCCCTGCCTCCAGGCCCGCGACTACGTCCTCCTTGCTGTCTTTGGCGGTCAGCAGCAGCACATACTTGTAGCGACCCGACTTCTGGGCGCGAATTCTGCGGCATAGCTCGATGCCGTCCAGGCCGGGCATCATCCAGTCCAGAATCACCATCTGCGGAGCGTCCTTCTGTTGCAGGATGCTCCACGCATCCACGCCGTTCTTCAAGGCGGTCACGCGATAATTCCACTTCTGCAACCAACTCTCAAGGATCCGGCGGAACATGGGATCATCTTCCGCGATCAGCACTTCATCTTGCCTGGTGGACCCTGACTCTGGTTCGGAGCTCTGCTCCGGGCCCGCATCCGGTTGCAGAATTCTCACAGCGTTGTCCTCGCCGAGGTCTTCATCGCAAGATGAAGAGCAGCCAAATGCATCTTCAACGATGCGCACACGTCCGCCGCCTCCGACAGATTCTTCTCGTGCCCCATGTCCTCCAGCGCCTGGGCGGCTTGCAACGCCTCTACAGCCCCCAGATAACCGAGTTCACCTTTGAGACTGTGGGCTGCGCGCATCACCGCCTCCGCATCGGACTTGTCGATGGCCTCTCCCAGCTTTTGCAGCAACTTGGGAGACTCCTGCAGAAAGATTTCGCACAACTCCCGAAATAGTTCTTCATCTCCGCCCAATCGTTTGATCGCTTCGTCTTTGCCCCACAATACTTTTTCCGAAGCATTCCCATTTCGAGTGGGCGCCCGGACCGGGAAAGCGGTCTGTGTCTTTTCCTGCCCACTCTCGTGGGCCGGCATCGGTTTCATTAGGCATCCATTCCTGCGGGCCGCAAGTACAGCTGTCTGTATCTTCGGCAGGACGCAGCCTTTCTTTACCGCCGGATAGGCGATGCGGCGAAGTGCAATCGCTTTCCGGGCGACAACCCAAAGGACATCGCCAAAAGGTGGCGTGGGCCGCATCCCGAGCGGAAGGCCGTTGGCCCTTCGGCTAGATTCCCACAGCTTCCGGCGTAAAGCCGGCCCCTGATCGGTCGATGAGTGCAATAGATGAATATTTTGTGCCATCTTGCGCCCATGGCTCATGGTTCGCCATGCCATCCGGCAGCGAAAGCATCGAGCTGCATGAGGAAAGAACCCGGCGCAGGTTTGGCCATGGTCAATGGCGCAACGGTCAGCTCGTCCAGCACCTCCATCTGGCGGCATGACGGAAGTCAGTACGTGAGTCCTGGTTCGGTTAATGGACATGCAGGAGATGGAATTGTTGGAATTCTTTAATCATCTGGTGCCTGCCGACTTCATGCCTCACGGCTACTGCTACCTGTGGGACCCGTGGCTGGTCTGGCTGAACGTAGCGTCGGATGGGCTGATCACGCTTTCTTACTACGGCATTCCCGTTGTTCTCATCTACTTCATTCACAAACGCCGCGACCTGCCCTTCAACTGGATTTTCTGGATGTTCGGCGGCTTCATTCTGGCCTGTGGCACCACCCACCTGATGGAAATCTGGAACGTCTGGCACGCATCGTACCTGCTTGCTGGAGTCATTAAGGCAGTTACCGCGGCTATTTCTGTCATCACCCTGATCCTGCTCATCCCGCTTCTGCCGCAGGCGATTGGGATTCATGATCTGATGGGTCTACAGGAGCGGAATCGCAGCCTGGAGGCGCAGATCGCTGCACGCAAGCGTCTCGAGGATGCGCAACTCGATGCCCCATTTCGCCACCGCATGATGGCGGGTGCTGCTCTGGCTGTGTTCTTCGTCGGTTTCATGGGTTTTCTCTCCTGGCGGAGCGGACGGTTGGCGGCAACCGAAAGCGATCGTGTGACCCAAACCCATGCCGTGATGCAGGCGCTTCAATCCACCCTGGGAAATATCGTCGAGACGGAAAACAGCAGCCGGGCGTTTGCGCTGTCGGGGAACCCGGTGTTGTTGGCCCACTATCGAGCCACCCGGAAAGCGGCCACACAAGGAGTCGACTCCCTGCGTCAACTCACGGCAGACAATGCCGGCCAGCAGCAGCGAATCGATTTACTCGAGCCCCGGATCAGCGCCGCTATTGCTCTCGCTGACGGAATGGTGGCCCGCCGACTGCAGACCCAGACCATTCTTGAAGACAGTGCCGTTCTGCAGTCGGAAAGGCTCATGGATGCGATGCAGAGCACCGCCCGGACAATCCAAACCGAACAGACTACCTTACTGCGGCAGCGTACCCAGAAGACCGACGCGGCACGCCGTCTGAATGGCCTCATCACCATCTCGGGCACGCTGGCAGGGATGATCTTCATGGCCTGGTCGGGCTTCGCCATTCAGGGCGAGATGGATGCCAAGGCGGGGGTGCGGGCACAACTCAACCTTCTGAATGCCGAACTGGAACAACGCGTAGATCAGCGCACCGCGGCCCTGCAGGAGACCCAGGACCGTCTGTCCGGAATTCTCGGGTCCGCCATGGACGCCATTATCACGGTTGACAGTGACCGGCACATCCTTCTGTTCAACTCCGCCGCCGAGCAATTGTTCGGCTGCCCCGCCGCCGAAGCACTCGGACAACCTATTGCGCGCTTCATCCCGCAGCGTTTCCAGGCGGCCCATGGCGAGCACGTCAGCAACCTCGGCGAAGGGGAGGGCACCAACCGGGCCATGGGCGCGATGAACCCGCTGTGGGCGGTGCGGGCGAGCGGCAAGGAATTTCAGATCGAGGCTTCCATCTCGCAGATCGTCACCGGTAGAAAAAAACTGTTCACCATCATCCTGAGAGACATCACCGAGCGCGTGCAAACTCAGGCGGCGCTGCGGGCCAACGAAGAAATGCAGCGCATGCTGCTCGATGGCGTCACGGACTACGCGGTTTACATGGTGGATCCCGAGGGCAAGGTTGCCAGCTGGAACGTCGGAGCGGCCCGCATCGAGGGCTATAGCCGGGATGAAATTCTGGGTAAGCCCATTTCCGTTTTCTATCCACCGGAACAACGCGCCGGCGGCACCCCCGACCAGGCGCTGCAGGAGGCTCTGTCCAAAGGCCGCTTCGAAGGTCAGGGAGTGCGGCTTCGTAAAGACGGCTCCACCTTCTGGGCCCAGGTGGTCATTCTTCCCATCTACGACCAAAGCGGAACACTGCGTGGTTTTTCCAAGGTCTTGCATGACATCACCAAGCACAAGCAGGCGGAGGAAAAGCTGGCGGTACAAGCCCGGGACCTGGCCCGGCAATCCGGCGAACTGATGGTCTCGCAGCAGGCTCTGGAGGCGCAGAGCCTCATGCTGCAATCCGTGCTCGACAGTATGGCCGAGGGCCTGGTCGCCGTCGACGGGCAGGGGAAATTCATCATCTGGAACCCAGCCGCGCAGAAGATTGTCGGTCTGGGCGCCGCCAACCTTGAAAGCCAGCAATGGTCGGAACATTACGGTCTGTTTCAGGACGACATGGTGACTCCCTTCCCCTCTGACCAGAACCCGCTGGCTCGCGCCATCCGCGGGGAGACCAGCAGCGCTCAGATGTTTGTGCGCAATCCGGAAATGGCCGAGGGCATTTGGATCGAAGCTAACGCCGGGCCCTTGAAAGACAAGCATGGCACCGTGCACGGCGGCGTAGTCGCATTCCGCGATATCACCCAAAAGCGCAACTCCGAGCGCGAAATCAATCAGTTGAATTCAGCACTCGAGTCCCGGGTGGCCGAGCGTACCGCCCAGCTGAAAGAGGCCAACCTGGAACTGGAGTCTTTCACCTACAGCGTGGCCCATGACTTGCGGGCTCCGCTGCGGCACATCGCGGGCTTTTCCGGGATTCTGATGGAAGAGTGCCACCCCCTCCTTAATGCCGAGGCCCAGCGTTACCTGTACCGGATCCAGGAAGGAACCCGGAAAATGGGTCAACTGGTCGATGAGTTGTTGACTCTGGCCCGGGTCGGCCGTCAGGCCCTCAGTCTGCGAGTGGCCGGATTGAATTCCATTGTGACGGAAGTGATCGGTATGCTGCAGCCGGAAATCGAGGGTCGCCAGGTGGAATGGAAAATCGGCGACCTGCCCTTTATTGAGTGCGACCCAACGCTGCTCAAACAGGTGTTCCAAAACCTCATCTCGAACGCCCTCAAATACTCGCGGCCGCGCTCGCCTGCCGTCATTGAGATTGGACGCATGCAGATCGATGGGGAATCGGTCGTCTTCGTCCGGGACAACGGGGTCGGCTTCAGCATGAAGTATGCCGACAAACTCTTTGGCGTCTTCCAGCGTCTGCACCGCTCCGAAGACTTCGAAGGCACCGGCGTGGGCCTGGCCACGGCGCAGCGAATCATAAAGAAGCACCAGGGCAAGATCTGGGCCGAGGCGGAACTGGACAAGGGTGCGACCTTCTATTTCACCCTGGGCGACTTGCAGCGCCCCGCGCCAGCAACAGAGAGTATGGGAACAGGAGCCTGACTATGGAACCAAATCAAACCGACATTCTGCTGGTGGAAGACAGCGGGGACGACGCCGAACTCGCCATCCATGCGCTGCGACGCGAACACCTGGCCAACAATATCTTCGTCGCCAGAGACGGAGAAGAAGGTCTGGACTTTCTTTTTTGTCGTGGCCCCTTTTCTGCACGCTCCTTAGAGCACCCACCCAAGCTGGTCCTGCTCGATTTGAAATTGCCCAAGGTGGATGGCATCGAGGTCCTTAAACAGCTCAAGGGAGACCAGCGGACCAAGGCCATTCCCGTGGTTGTCCTGACTTCTTCCCGCGAAGAACTGGACCTGTTGCGCAGCTACGAACTGGGGGCGAACAGCTATATCCAGAAGCCGGTGGACTTCGAAAAATTCCGGGAGACGGTGAAAACCTTGGGTCTGTACTGGATGGTGATCAACCAGCACCCCGCCTTCCATGAGGCCAACCCATTCCTGGGGGAGGGATCGAGATGAACACAACCGCTACCGGGACCGTCCGCGAGCGCGAGCCCTCGAATGCCACCAAACCCCAGATCCGGGTCTTGCTGGTGGAAGACAATCCTGCAGACCGCGACCTGATCCTGCGCGAGCTGAAAAACGGTGAATTCGAGATTACCAGCGACGCGGCTGGAACGGCCGACGAATTCCGCCAACGCGTTCGAGCGATCTGTCCCGACGTGGTTCTGGCCGACTACAACCTGGGGCAGTGGCGGGGCACGGATGCGCTGGAGATCCTGCGTGAAGAAGGTCTCGACATCCCCCTGATTCTGGTCTCGGGCGCTCTGGGAGATGTCACCGCGGTTGAGTGCATCAAGCAAGGCGTGACCGACTACGTGCTGAAAGATTCGCTGGCCCGCTTGCCGATGGCACTCCGGGGCGCGCTGAAGGAGAAAAGCGCGCGTGAAGAACGCAAACGGGCCCAGGAATCCCTGGCCGAGAAAGTGGAAGAGTTGGCCCGCTCCAATGCCGACCTGGAACAGTTTGCCTACGTGGCCTCCCATGACTTGCAGGAACCTTTACGAATGGTGGCGGCCTACACCCAGCTTCTGGCGGACCGTTACCGCGGCAAACTCGATGAGCAAGCCGACAAATATATCCATTACGCCGTGGATGGCGCCGTCCGTATGCAGAGCCTGATCCAGGACTTGCTGGCTTATTCGCGGGTAGGGCGACAGGAGGCAGCGCTCAAGAGCACGGACTGCAACGAAATCCTGGAACGGGTCGTGGAGAACCTGAGGGCCGACATCGTGGAGAGTGGAGCAGTGGTCACTCATGGGCCTTTGCCCACGCTCATGGCCCGAGACTCGCAACTGCAACAGGTGCTTCAGCACCTCATCGGAAATGCTCTGAAATTCAGGGGCCCGCAGACCCCCGCCATTCAGGTCTCAGCGACGAAAGTGGGAACCGAATGGATCTTCGCCGTGGCCGACAACGGGATCGGCATTTCCGCTGAGTACACCGAGAGCGTCTTCATCATTTTCAGCCGCCTGCACACCCGCGCCGAATATCCCGGCAACGGCATTGGCCTGGCCATCAGCAAGAAGATCGTCGAACGGCACGGCGGCAGGATCCTGGCCCTGCCCCGGGAGGGCGGCGGCACAATTTTCAATTTCACCTGGCCGGCTGAAAAACCTGCAGAAGGTCGCGACCCGGCATGATGTCAACGATGGCAGAAATTTTACTGGTGGATGACAATCCCGCCGATCTGGACTTGACCATCGACGCCCTGGCGCAAAGCCCGTGGCGGACCCACGTCAGTACGGTCTGCGACGGGATCGAGGCCATGGCCTATCTTCACCGGGAGGGAAAACATGCCGACGCCAGCCGTCCCCACCTGGTTCTGCTGGACCTGAATTTGCCCCGCCGGGACGGACGCTCGGTACTGGCCGAGATGAAATCGAAACCCGCCTTCCGCCGGATACCAGTCGTGATTTTCAGTTCGTCACAAGCTGCAAAGGACATCGAGCGCAGCTATGAACTGGGTGCCAACAGTTACGTCAGCAAGCCGCCCACCCTGGGCGAATGGGTCTTGGCAGTGAAGCTCCTGAACGAATTCTGGATCGGATGCGCCTGCCTGCCACGCGAGGGGGAACCATGAAGAACGGACACGCCCATATCCTGCTGATTGAGGACAACCCAGGAGACGCGGACCTGGTGCGCCTCCGTCTGGTAGAGGCCGATTCTAATATTGCAGTCTCCTGTGCCACGCGCCTCTCCGCCGGACTGGCTTCGCTGGTGGCGGAAACTCCCACCATGGTGCTGCTCGACCTGAACCTGCCCGACAGTCATGGCGCGGAAACTTACCGCCGTGTGCTCGAGGCCGCGGCCGGCGTCCCGATCGTCGTCCTGTCTGGCCTGGATGACGAAGAAATCGCAGTCAACGCCGTCCACGAAGGGGTCCAGGACTACCTGGTCAAAGGCAGCTTCGACAGCAGGCAACTGGCCCGCGCCATGCGTTATGCGATTGAACGCCAGGCCTTGCTGACCTCTCTCGACATGAGCCGGCGTCAGCAACTCCAATTCAAAAATGAATTCCTTTCCCACGTGTCGCACGAGTTGCGGACTCCCCTGACCTGTATTCATCAATTCGTCTCGCTGATCCTCGATGGCCTGGCGGGCAAGGTGGTTCCCGAGCAGCGTGAGCACCTGGAAACGGTGTTCCGCAGCGTGATTCAGCTGCGGGCCATGATCACCGACTTGCTGGAGGCCACCCGGGCAGAGTCCGGAAAGATCGCGATCCAGCCGCAGTGTGTGCTTATCGGCGAGGTCATCCGGCAGGCGGTCGCGATGCTGCAAAGCACCGCCCAGGCCAAGTCAATCGGCCTGGAGGCTGCGGTTGACACCAGGATTCCCTTCATCTACGCCGACTCCAACCGGGTCCTCCAGGTGCTGGCCAATCTGCTGGAAAATGCGATCAAATTTACCCCCCCCGAGGGATCGGTCATGATCAAGGCTTACCTTACCGAAAACGATCCCGACTTCGTCCACATAGCGGTCGCTGACACCGGCCGCGGCATCAGCCCGGAAGCGAAAGCCCTGATCTTCGAGCGCCTGTATCAGGACCCTAATTCGGTCGATGACAGCCGCAAAGGACTGGGGCTGGGACTCTACATCGCGAAAGAACTGGTCCGGTTGCATGGCGGGAAGATTTGGGTTGAAAGCCAGCTGTCGCACGGTAGTACTTTTACTTTTGCGCTGCCTTTGTTTTCCCTGGCAAAATTTATCGCCCCCGTCATCACCCAGTTGGGCCGCTTGCGAGAGCATCTTTCCCTGATCACTCTGGAGCTCACACCCTTGCCCAAGTTCGCCGCCACCCTGAAGGAGATTCGCCAGCATTGCCTGCAGCTGCTGGAACCCTGCATCCTCGGCGACAAGGACGCAATCCTGCCCGCCCTGGATAACCTTGGCCCGGTGGAAACCATGATGATTGTGGTTTCAGCCGACGCCCATGGCGCCACCATCGTCGAGAGGCGTATCCGTGAGCAATTGGAGCGCTCCGACCGTTTGCGGGCCAATTGCACTTTCACACTTTCCTCGGTCGGATTGAAGCTGCCTGCGACGGATAGCGCGGAACCTGTGGATAAGCTGGTGCAGGAAGTTGCCGATGGTATTACAGCGATCACGATGGCGGCCTTGCAGCGCACCCGGCCCTCGAACTAAGGAGACAAACCAGCATCTTTTGCGAAGGCAAAAACGGAATCTAGCAACTACCCAACAAAGGAGAACCACTAATGGACAAACCGAAGATCCTGATCGTTGACGATGATCCCGACCTGCGACGAGGTCTAAACCTGCGCTTGCGCGCCAGCCAATTCGAAACCGCCTACGCTACCGATGGCTTCTCGGCGATTGCCATGGCCCAGAAAGAGCGTCCGGACCTCATCATTCTCGACATTGGCCTGCCTGCGGGCGACGGCTTTGTGGTGCTGGATCGGTTGCAGCAGAGCGCCACTCTGGCCTCTATCCCAGTCATCGTCTTGACCGCGCGCGATCCCCAGTACAATCGGGAACGCACATTAAAGGCGGGGGCCTGCGCTTTTCTGCAAAAGCCCGCCGACAACAACGAATTGATGGACGTGATTCGCACCACCCTCAATCCGGTATGGCCGGGAACGGCGGCTGCCGCCCTGCCCAGTTCCTAGGCAGAAATCTGGGCTGCACGCCCAGAATCAAGACATGACTTCTGTCGCTCCACCTGGTCGCTGAGACCTGGTCGCGGTTCTGTGCACAAAAATGCCCGCCAGATTTCCCCGGCGGGCACTGTGTTCGTTGCGAGTCTGTTCCTACGCTGCCTTCTTCATCTGCCTCACCTTGGCCCAACGTGCCCTCTGGGCGGCCGCGATCTTGCGGCGCGCCGCCACCGAGAGCCGCCTCCGCCGCGGCTTGGCGTAAGAACGTCCGTTATCCAGCTTGCCCAGGACCGAAAGAGCGGCATCAACATGTCTTAGTTGATCGACCAGGCTCGTTCGTTCCACTTTCAGTTGCGAGACTACAGACTCCAACCCCCTCACATTTGCCATGAATCCCCCTCGGCCACTGATCTTAGCAAAGATCTTAGCAAAACCTCCTGAGTCACCGCACCTGCACGGACTCAGCGGGATTTCTTGATGTGGCGGACGCTGTGACCCTGCACCAGATGAAAGAGCTCTTCCGCCAGATTCTTGGTGTGATCGCCGGCGCGTTCAAACGCCTGCGCCATGAACAGCAGGTTGGTTACCTCGTAGCTCCTGCGGCCGGCTCCCTTTTCCAGGTACTGGCGGAACACAGAATGACAGACTTGATCCATGTCGTAGTCCATCTTGATCACCGATTCAGCCAGTCCCAGATCGCGGCCCACAAATCCCTGATGGACCCGCACCAGCATTTCCTGCAGGACCTGGGCCATCTCGATCAAAAACGCCGACTCTTTCGAGTTTAGCGGCGCGGGCAAACCGTGAATCCGCCGTACCACCGACCAGATCAAGTCGCCAACCCGCTCGAGATCGATGGTGAACTTCAGGCAGGCGAGGAGTTCTCGCGCCTCCGCTTCGGGCACCTGGGTGACGGCGCCGGGGGTCGCATCATCGACCTGCCGTTCGATCTGGTCCAGTTCCTTTTCGCATTGTCGGACTGCCAGAAAGGCGATTTGCGAGCCGGTCACGATGTAATCGCGGGCATTGAAGGCGGCGTCCTTGGCAATCAGGCAGGCGCGCAGTGCGGTGTCGATCGCCTGCTTGCTCGCTGCCGACTTCTCCTTACGTGATCGCTTCATGGCGGTATCGCTGAAGGTGAGGAATTCAGGCTAGCAGAGTCCCCCCACTGAGGCCAGCCCGCCCACTGAGAACCGAGAACTGGAAACTACAAACTGGTTCTTTCTGACTTGTTTCACCAGATTCGCAGCGTACCAAAGCAAAGGGAGAATTTTCAGCAGCCCCGGATTCGCCACAGCGAGTAACTTCCACAGTACCCCGTCAGCCATACCACCGCGACCAAAAGCCACGGGCGAGGGCCCACGCGCTACACGAACCCGGCTGACTTATACTTGCCGGAGGCAACTGGCCCGCTACGGAGATTCGGGAACGATGGTGACCGGCAACGTCCAGGCAGTGGAACTGGTCTTTCTGTTGCTGTTGCTTTTCGTAGTGGCTTTCGGAGCGCTCGCCCGGAAGCTTCAGGTCCCCTACCCCATCGTGCTCGTGATTGCGGGAGGGCTGCTGGGCTTCGTTCCCGGAATTCCAAGAATCACGCTGAACCCTGACCTCATCTTCTTCGTCATTCTTCCGCCTCTTCTCTATTCCGCCGCCTGGGTCACCTCTTGGCGGGAGTTCTCTTTCAACCTGGTCAGCATTCTGCTTCTGGCTTTCGGCCTGGTCATCTTTACTGTTATCGGAGTGGCGGAGAGCGCGCAGTGGCTGTTTTCCGGCTTCGACTGGAAACTCGGGCTGGTCCTGGGCGCGGTCGTCGCCCCGACCGATGCCATCGCCGCCACTTCCATTGCCGAGCGCGTCGGTATTCCCAGGAGAATTACCGACCTGATCGAGGGCGAGAGCCTGGTGAACGACGCCACTGGCCTCCTGGCTTTGGAATTCGGCATCGCCATCGTGCTGCGCAACGAAACTCCTACCGTCGCCGGCGGCATTGCTCGGCTGGCATACCTTATCGTTGCCGGCGTGAGCGTAGGCCTGATCACGGGCTGGATCGTGAACTGGATCGAACGTCGTATCGACGATGGCCCCATCGAAATCGCCATCAGCATATTGGTTCCCTACGCCGCCTACCTGACCGCGGACCGACTGCGTGCTTCCGGGGTGCTCGCGGTAGTGGTCTGCGGACTTTATCTCAGCCGCAGAAGTTCCAGCTTTTTCTCTCCGCAAGTGCGGCTGCAGGCCTGGGCGGTGTGGGGGGCCCTCGACTTCATCCTCAATGGTGTCGTCTTTGTGTTGATCGGACTGCAACTGCCCTACGTCCTGGCCGGAATTCACCAATACAGCCACCGCACTCTCTTTCTGTACGGCGCCCTGTTCAGCGCGCTGGTGATTGGGTTGCGGGTCGTTTGGGTGTTTCCCGGGGCCTATGTCGCCTACTGGACTCGCACCCGCCTGCTGCATCAGAAGCTGAAATGCCCAACCGCCCAGGGCATCCTGGTCCTGGGCTGGACCGGCATGCGCGGCGTGATCGCGCTCGCGGCCGCCATCGCGCTACCTCAAGCCCTCGCGGACGGCAGCCCGTTTCCCCAGCGCAACCTCATCATCTTTCTGGCCTTCTGCGTGATTCTCGTGACCCTGGTGCTGCAGGGACTGACGCTTCCCTGGCTGGTCCGTCTTCTGGGCATCGCCGACCCCCCGGGCTCGAACCTGGAGGAGGAAAGCGCGCGAACGGAAATACTCGAGGCCGCGCTCGCGTACCTGGATGAATCGCGTCAGAAAGATGGAGGTGAATTCAACGCCATCTATGAGGACCTCACCGGCCATTATCGCCACCGTCTTTCCGACGTCACCGGAAAGGAAGACAGCGAAACTCCCGAACAGCACGAACCTTTGTCCCGTATTTCCCGAGACCTGCTTCGGCTGGAACGGCAAACCGCGGTCCGTTTGCGCAACCAGGGCCGCATCAACGACGAGACCCTGCGGAAATTGGAGCATGAACTCGATCTGCGCGAAGCCGACGCCGGTCACGCCTGAGATGCGCTCCTAGACTGGAGCTTCGACCAGCGGCAGAAATACCTGAAAGCGCGTCTCTCCCGGCTTTGAAGTCACCTGGATCGTGCCGCGATGCTTCTTTACGATTCGCAACACCGTATCGAGCCCCAGCCCGGTTCCCTCTCCCACTGCTTTGGTGGTAAAAAAAGGTTCGAAGATGTGCGCCTTCACCTCCGGCGAAATGCCGGGACCATTATCGCCGATCTCGACCACCACGCAGGTGTCATCACGGTAGGTGCGAACCGTAAGCTCACCTTTTCCGCCCATGGCATCAATCGCGTTGTCGATGAGGTTGGTCCAGATCTGATTGAGTTCGCTGCCGAATGAATTCACCAGCAGCGGGACCTTGTTATACTCGCGCCGCACCGTCACCCCGCGCTTGAGTTTGTGATGAAGAATGGTAAGCGTGTTCTCCAGGCCTTTGACGATATCCACATTCTGCGCGGAGGTCTGGTCCATGTAGGTGTATTCCTTGACCGCCCGCACCAGGTCGGAAATACGCGACGTACTGCTCTCGATTTCATTCAATAGATTCGCAATCTCAACCGAGGCCGCGATCCGCACCAGCGCGGCGCGGGCAACATCCGCGTCCAGAGTCGCAAACAACGACTCCAGCACCTCCGGCTTCACACCCCGGTGCGCCAGATCGGATGCCAGTTGCCAAAGGTCGTTTTGTCCGTGACTGCGCAACAGGGAATCGATCTGATCTTCCAGGTCACTCATGGCCAGCGTATCGAGTGGATTTTCGTTCGGCTGCAGGAACGATGCTTCGAGCTTCTCGATTTCTGATTTCTGGGCAGCCGTAAGCTCATGCTTTCCCAGTTCCTGGACTGCGCTCTTGATGCGCTCCAGCGCTTCGCGCAACAGGCTGGTCGCGCGTTTGGCGGCCGAGGCGGGATTATTGAGTTCATGGGCCAGGCCTGCGGATAGCTTGCCTAAGCCAGCCAACCGGTCGCGCTGTTGCTCCACTCGGGTGACCTCGCGGATCCGGTCGGCCATGACGCCCACCAGTCGCTGGGTCAACACCGGCATTTTCTGTATCAGTTCAGGAAAATGCGCCGAGGAAAATTTCAGGATGCGCCCTTCTGTGAGCGCCCGCCCGGTCACCACCGATTTCTTCATTCTGGAAAAAGGCAGCACCCCGGTGACGTCGCCGGCCGCGTACTGGATTACGAAGGTTTCGCCGTTGATGTCGCCGCGCGCCTGAAGTTGCCCTTCGAGGATCACCACCATCGAGTCCGCGAGATCTCCCAGTTGCAAATACACCTCTCCCGGATTCAGCTTTATCTCCTGCACCTGGCTGATGAACCAATCCAGTTGATCGTCGGGCAGGCCCTCAAACGCCGGGACGCGCAGCAGTTCTGATTTTTCGACCATTCGCTCTACACCTTGCTTAAGTACTGATGAATAAACTGCACCGCCACCGATCCCTCGCCTACTCCGGATGCAACTCTTTTGACCGAACCGTGGCGCACATCGCCCACCGCGAAGATGCCGGGCACGTTCGTCTCCAGCAGAAAGGGGTCTCGCTCCAGCCCCCAGCCTTTGGGGCGTTGCCCGTCGCGTATCAGGTCGGGGCCGGTCAGTATGAAACCGCGCTCATCGCGCTCGATCAGGTCCGCCAGCCAATCGGTGCGCGGCAGCGCCCCAATAAAGATAAACATCGAGCTGGCCGCCACGCGCTCGATTTTGTTGGTGTCCGAGCACTGCACTGAAATCTCTTCCAGATGGGTTGAGCCGTGCGCCTCGACCACGCTGGCGTGCGCCCAGATTTGTATGTTGGGAGTCTCCTTGATCTGGTCGATCAGATACTGCGACATGGTGCTGGCCAGCGATTCCCCGCGCACCAGAATGACCACGCGCTCGGCATACTTGGCGAAGTTCATGGCCGCCTGGCCCGCGGAATTTGCGCCGCCCACAACGTAAACAATCTCGCCTTCGCAGGACAGAGCTTCGGTGGCGCCGCCGCCGTAGTAAATGCCCGCGCCCTGCAGGCGGGCGATGCCCTCCGCCTCCAGTTTGCGCCACTGCACTCCGGTCGAAATCATGAGGGCGTGGCACGAGATTTCGTTGCCGTCCGCCAGTTTGAGGATCCGGTAACTTCCTTCCGTACGAGCGTTGACGGCTTCCAGCGGGGACAGGATTTCCACTCCAAAGCGTTGCGCCTGCACAACGGCGCGGCGCGCAAGATCATTCCCGCTGAGCCCCGCCGGAAATCCCAGATAGTTCTCGATGCGGGAACTCATTCCCGCCTGGCCGCCGGGCGCCTCCCGCTCGATCATCACGGTGTGCAAACCCTCGGAGGCGCCATACACCGCGGCCGCCAGGCCCGCCGGGCCTCCGCCGACAATCGCGAGATCATAAAAATTCGTCTGCGCCCGCGTCCGCAATCCCACCTTCTTTGCAACATCCGCTGGAAGGCTCTCCAGAAGCTTGGTTCCGTCCGGAAAAAGCACAACCGGAAGCTCAGCTGCTTCCGGGCCCAGGGCCTCCAGCAGCCGCTTGGTCTCCGGATCGTGGGCGGAAATCTCCACGTCGATCCACTGGTACGGAACGTGATTACGGGCCAGGAAGTCGCGTAGATCGTACGACCGCGGCGACCAGCGCGTGCCCAGTACCCGAATTCCTTCGTAAGCGGGACGATAGGAAGCCTGCCAGTCATCCAGCATGTCGTCGAGCTGGGGATACAGATGCTCGGTCGGAGGGTCCCACGGTTTCAGGAAAAAATAATTGATGTTGGCCTGGTTGATGGCGCTGATGGCGGCACTCATGTCGGCGTAGGCGGTCAACAGCGCCCGCTTCGCCTTGGGAAAAATCCGCATTCCCTGCTGCAGAAACTCCACGCCGTCCATGCGCGGCATGCGCTGGTCGGCCAGCAGCAGGGCCACGCTGTCATTCCGCACCTTCAACTGCTTCAGCAGGTCGAGCGCCCCTTCGGGAGAATCGCTTCCAATCACCCGGTATTCCGCGCCGTATTTCGAGCGCAAATCGCGCTCGATCGACCGCAACACATCAGAGTCGTCGTCCACGCTCAATAAGATTGGCTTCGCCATGATTCAGTCCCAGCTTTGGTAATGGAGGTAATTCTAGACTTCCGAAGACTTGGATGTCCTATAGATGCAGGAAACCTCTGCCCGGCACCACAGTTTTCGCCCCACCAAAACCCACGTAGGGGTGGGTCCCCTGACCCGCCCCGGCCGAGCGCAGCTCGGCAATTCACTGGTTGGCCGAATCGGAAAACTTCAGCCGACGACATTCGTGATGGCAGGGGTCCTTCGACTCCGAAGGTTCATTCGCGAGCGAATGAACCGTCTGCGCTCAGGATGACACTGGATCGGGGTTGGGACGTTAGCGGCGCGCCGCCGCCAACTCCCGCTCCGAACTGGGCTCGTACTCGACAATATATCCGGCGACCGCGCTCGCCGCCACGGTGAGCGGGCTGGCCAGGTACATCTGCCCGGGTCCGCTGCGGCCCGGAAAGTTGCGGTTCTGCGCGCTGATCACCACCTGCTCCGGACGCGTGGTCACGCCCGGCCCGGCATTGATGCAGGCGCCACAGCTCGGCTCGATCACGTGTGCGCCTGCGCTCTGAAAAATCTCCAGGTAGCCTTTGCGAATGCAGTAATCGCGCGTCTCCTGGGATCCGAACTGAATATAAAATTTTACCGAGTCGGCCACGCGCTTGCCCCGCTTCAGCGCATCGGCCAGCACCCGGGCATACATATCCATGTCTTCGTTTTTGCCTGCGGTGCAGGTGCCGCCGTAGGCCAACTCAATCGGGACCGGCGTATTCAGTTCGCGAACGTATTTTCCGTTGCCGGGATCGCCGGGAGTCGCCACCATGGGCGTGATCTCGGCGGCATCGAGTTCGATGGTGTGCGCGTACTCGGCGCCGGGATCGCTGTACAGGCCTTCGATCATCGACTCGGCTTTCTTGCGCTCCATGCCGCGGCGCTCCACCAGGAAATCAACCGCTTTCCGGTCGGGCGCGACGATGCCGGTAAAGCCGCCGATTTCCGCTGCCATGTTGGTCATGGTGGCGCGTTCGTCCACGCTTAGTTCTTCGATGGCTTCGCCCGCGTACTCCATCACTTTGGCCAGGGCCTTGCCGCTGCGCACGTAATCGAGGCTGAGAATCTTCAGAATAAAATCCTTGGCAGTCACATTGGGATGCTTCCTGCCGCGAATGGTGATCTTCACCGATTCCGGCACCTTGACCCGCACGTCTTTCGTAATCCATGAGTTGAAGACGTCGGTGGTGCCGATGCCGAAGGCCACGCATCCGATCGCTCCGACATGCGGGGTGTGCGAATCGGAGCCGATGTTGAGTTGTCCCGGCAGGGCGTAGCTCTCCAGCACGATGGAGTGGCAGATTCCTTCCGAACCCTTGCGGTCTTTCAACTCACCATGCAGCTTGATTCCCTGCCGGACGGCGAAGTCCTGCTGCTTCAGTTTGAGTTGAGTGGCCAGGTCGAGCAGGCCGAGTTTCTTTTTTTCTTCCGAGATCACCTCGTCGAGAAAGGTCAAGTGATCGCGGAAGAACAGAATGCTGGAGGGATCGTTGACCTTGGCGTCCTTGCCCACGTAGCGCTCGAAGAAAATGGCCGCCATGGGTGTGACATATTCATGACTGAAGCGCAGATCGGCGCGGGCGAAGCCGGTGTCGCCGGGCTTCACGGCACCTGCGACCTGGGGAGCGGAGCTTTGCTCCGCCGGACGGGCGGGGATGCCCATCCCCCCATCATTGTGGGAATCCAGCATATGACGGGCGAAGATTTTTTCTGCCAGCGTCATGGGGCGTTTCGCCGTCTGGATGGGCGGGAGGAAAACTTTCTTTTGCAGGCGGGCCACATTGAAGGGAAACAGGCCGCCGTATTCGATCACCTGCCGGGTGATCTCATCTTCACCGGCGGTAAATTCCGTGAGCGGGATTTCCTCGCCCGCCCGGACTTTGTCAATCAGCGAGAAGTTGGTCGAGGTCAGCAGGCCCAGGTTCTGGCAATTCTGTTTGTAGATGCGCTCGATGTTTTCTGCGATCACCAACCGGATTCCCGCGCACATCTCGGCGTAAGGCGACTGCTCCCGGCTGGAACCCTTGCCCCTCCGCTTGCCGCTGACGGCGCACACGAAGCCGCCCCGCTTCACGTCGTTCCTTCCGATGGGCAGCACGTCGCCGCATTTCAGGCCGAGATACGGGATCTCGCCCAGGGTTTCATCGAAATAGAAGCAGTAATGTGCGGGTGTGATTTCATCGGTCGAAATGTCGTCACGCAGCTTGGGATTGTTGGCAGGATTCCTGCTGTCCCAGGCCAGGTCCTCGCCGGCCAGCTGGCGCCTGATCAGTTCGGGGTCTTCGGTAAGGAAAAGAATTCGCCCCTGCAGGCGGACTTTGTCGGGACGTTTGTCGATCTTGCGATCCAGAAGCGAGGTGATCACATCTCTATTTTACCGCCCGGGCCTCGGTAGTAGTGGCGGAAAAACGCTGTGTAAGACTTTAACCACGAAGGACACGAAGCTCCACTAAGGAATTCCTTCGTGAACCTTCGTGTCCTTTGTGGTTAAAGTCTTGTACTGCGTGCGGCGCCGGTTGGCCTAGTGGTGGCCGTGTTTGTGGTCGTACTCTTCGCCTGCGGGAATGGCCACGCTCAACCGGTTTTCCTTAGGGGCGAGCGGACACGTAGCGTAGGGCGTGACCGCGCACGGCGGATTGTAGGCGCGATTGAAGTCGAGCACGACTGTGCCATTAGTCACGGGGTCAGTCTTCAGAAATCGGCCGCCGGGATACGTATCAGTCTTGCTGGTGGGATCGCTGAAGACGAAGAACAGACCCTTGGCGGCGTCGCCGCCCAGGTCCGTGAGCCTCAACTCCTGGCCATTGAGCTTGAAAACAGCAGTCCCGGCGATCGGTGTCGGAGAGACATCGCCCAGCACGTTGGGAACCTCGACCGTCTCTTTGCCGTCGGAAGGCAGAAAGGTCGCAGTCACGCGATACGACAAGTCCAGGGGAAAGAATTGGGCTCCGCGGAATTGACGAACCGCGTCGCTGTCCAGATCTTTCAGTCGGATTCCGACTCGCTCGCCGCGAATGATCGCATGCAGCCGCAAGTTTCCCAGCTCGACCACGGTGGGATCGTCTGCCGTATCCGGCTGAAGCTCGGCCGTGGTGGCGGGCTTGCCTGCAATGACCGCACCAGAGGCGGGAGCGAAGGTCGCAGTCACAACCTTGCCTCGCAAAGTGAATGATCCAGCGTGCGCCGGACCTTTGGGAAAAACGATGGCATTGCTCGGGTCCGTGCCAAAGCTGTTTTCGCCCGGCTTGAGCCAGAAGAGCCCGGCCAGTGGCAACCATTCCTCTCTGAGATCTTCGACCAGCTCGCCCTTCCACTTCTCGAATGACTGCTGGTAGGCAGAGTCAACCGCGGCCGGCTTGTCCGCCGCAGATGCAACCCGGCAGGACGCAGCGACGGCGAATACAACAACGATAATCGCCACCTTCCGATTCATATCCGATCTCTCAACCATCTTTATCACTATGACTTTTCCTGCGCGACGCGGCGCCCGCCCGGAATCATTTTCGATATTCTCCAACTTCGGGCAGGGGTTCCAGTCCGCGCCCAGCGAAAATTTCCGCAAATTCGTGGAGCAGCGCGGGGTGCAACAAACCGTTCGACGCCAGGGTCTCACGGCTATTGAGCTGGAAGGGGCCGCCTTTGAAATCCGTCACCTTACCGCCGGCTTCTTCGACGATCAACACACCCGCGGCCGTGTCCCAGGGGTTGAGGTTGAACTCCCAGAAGCCATCGAAGCGGCCGCTGGCCACGCAGCACAGGTCGAGCGCCGCCGAACCCGCACGCCGCACGCCGTGCGTGCGCAACGTGATCTGGTGATAGAAGTGGATATTCGGGTTCTTGTGCCGCTTGTGGCTGGGAAAACCGGTGGCCACCAGACATTCGGATAATTTGGCTATCTTCGAAACCTGGATCCTCTGCTGGTTCAGGTAAGCGCCACCGCCATGTTCAGCCGCGAACAACTCGTCGCGCGTGGGATCGTAAACCACGCCGGCAATCAGCCGGTCCTTGTGCTGCAGTCCCAGTGAAACGCAGAACACCGGAAACCCGTGGGCGAAGTTGGTGGTGCCGTCGAGCGGGTCAACAAACCAGCGATAGTCGCTGCCGGTATCGACCAGGCCCTGCTCTTCACCGAGAATATCGTGGGCCGGCCAACGCGCCTTGATCCGCTCCCTGATCAGGACCTCGGAAGTGCGGTCGGCCACCGTGACCAGGTCCGCATCGCCTTTGTACTCGACCTTCACATGCTGCCGGAAGTATCCCATCAGCAAAGCGCCCGCCTCGCGGGCAATCTCAGCCATCCCGGAAACAAAGTCAGTGTGATTCGATTGAGCCATGCGATGACGTTCTGGTTTTTCTTTGCGCCCTTAGCGGACCGTCTGTGCGATCTTTGCGGTAAAGATTTTCCCGACCCAATTCAAAAGCGTAACCGCAAAGGACGCAAAGAAATTCCGCAAAGACCGCAAAGGAAATTGCCGGTCTTACTTGCGCTTGGTGCCATCCTCCGCGATGTACATGATCTCGTGCTTGAAGATAAACAGGTTGGGCTGGTCTTCGCGGGTCAGCCTGACCATATTCTTGTCGTAGTATTCAATCCAGCCGCGGACCACTTCGCCATCCGCCAGCTTGATGCTGACCGGCTTCTGTTTCTCTCCCAATAACTTCAGGTATGCGGCCTCCTCCGAAGTCTGCTCGGGCGGGGCGGGCCTTCCCTTGCGGGAAGGGCCGGGCGATCCTTGTCCTTGAAAAGGCATAGCCGATATCTTACACGCTGCCAGTGTGGGTCGGACACTCCTGTCCGACGCCGGTAGTGGGTCCGTTTGGAAACCATGAACCAGAAACGAAGGTACACGAAGGAAACCCTGGACAACCAGGCCTTCGTGATCCTTCGTGTCCTTCGTGGCTTGTGCTTTTGCCGTGGCATATCACAAAACTGAACCACTACCCCGACGACTCTGACCTGGACTTTAAAGGGTCCAAGAGGCACCAACCGAACCCCTGTTGCTAGAAAGTAAACCTCACCCCGAACTGGAACTGGCGCGGCGCACCCAGCGAAAACACGCCCGACCCAGGACCGATGCGACTGGTCGCCCGTTCCGAAGCCACAGTACCGTTCACTGAACCCAGCGTACCGTTCAGAGCTCCGCTCAGACGATTGCCGGGACCATCGAAGTTGGCGAAATTGAGCACGTTAAAAGCCGACACGCTGGGCTCCAGAACAAATCGGTCTCCGACCTTGAAGGGCCGGGCCAGGGTCAAGTCCAGAGTGCGCATCCAGCCCAGGCTTACGTTTCCCGCGGGAGCGGTTGCGACAGAGGGCGAATCCGCACCCAGTTGCAGCAATTGCGAGCGCGAAAGCAAACCGGCATTGACCAGCGCCAGGCCCGCGGGAGTCAGCCGGTCGCCGAAATTGGCGTTGTAGTTCTGGATGACCGTGTTCAGCTTGCTGGCCGTGACCGCGCGTCCAAATGCCCCGATGTTGGTTCCCGGCAGAATATCGCCATAGGCATCGGAACCGGTCTGGCTCTGCCCGCCGAAGGAGCCGTCGCCGCCCACGTCGGTACGGAAAATTTCTCCTCCTACTCCACCACTGGCAGGGAGAAAGAGGGTCTGTGGCAAAGGCGAAGCCAGCTGCGCCATCAAACCCAGACGAACGCCGCGAGGCAGGTCCAGGACGGAGCCCAGGGAAAACTGGTGCTTGCGGTCCTGCGATGCGGAGCCGAAGTACGAGGTCGGGTGATTGAAATCCGCGGCCAGGGGCAGCAGGTCCTGGTCGCCCAGCCCTCCCGCAATGTTGCTGCGGAAACTGGAGTGAGTATATGCAGCCTGCAAGGTCCCGCCTATCACTCCACGCACCGGATTGGTGACGTGAGTGCGCAGCGCAACTTGCACGCCGCTGTAGAGCGAGCGGCCCGCGGGGAAGAACATGGTGTTGCGTCCCACCAGCGGATTGATTCCGGCAAAGGCCGCGCCGGTGTCCGGCGTCAAGCCGAACAAGGATGCGGGGGCTCCGGCCAGGAATTGACCGCCGGAGTCCAGCCCGTTGCCGGCGAAATCGGCTATGCTGGCGCCCGGCACCGCGGCCAGGTAGCAGTTGACCGCCGTCTGCGAACTGGCGCCGGCGCTCCCGGCGGGCGCGCAAGCCGCGCTCAGCGGGTTCCCTGCCAGCGTGTTATTGATCGCATTCAACGCTGCATTCGTGTTCAGGTGCGACGCATCCCCCACATGGTTGGTGTCATACCCGACCAGATAATGCGTGCCCACGTTGCGCACATAGTCCACGCTGAACAACGTGGTCTGCCAGAACTGTTTCTGCAAGCCGATGTTCATCTGCACGGAGCGCGGAGTCTGGTAGTTGGGTGCCAGCAGGCCTTGCTGGCTATTCAGCGCCTGTCCCAGGAAGCTGGGATTAGGAGAGCTCGAAGTAAGCGCGGCGTTGGCGGCCTGGAATGCGGTCTGCAAATCCGCAATGGCGGTCGCTACATTTCCGATGGGCTGCCCGCACAGTCCGGCCGCGGTCTGAGCAATGTTGCCGGGAAAAATAACCACGCCGTGACTGGCGCATGGATCATTGGCCTGGGCATTGAACTGCCCGTTCGCCAGCCGGGCCACGCGATCCGCCACCAGGTTGCTGAATACATTGTTGTCGTAGTACATGCCGATCCCGGCGCGGACGACGGTCCGTCCACTCTTCCCCGGGTCCCAGGCCAGGCCAAGCTGCGGCGCGAAGTTCAGGTTGGGTTGGCGCACCCTTCCGCCGAGCCCCGAGTTGCCTCCAAAATGAGTCAGCAGATCGCCGTCGCTGCAAGGTGCCTGGCTTCCGTAAGAAGCGGCGACCGCCGAGCACGGAATCGCGGGCAAATCGGAATCGCTGCGTCCGGTATCACGAACGTACTGCACTCCGATAGTCGCGGTCAGGTTGGGAAGTATCTTCCAGCTGTCCCCCAGGTACGCCTGCATGCGCGTGTCGCTGAAGCCGCCGCAGGACGAACCGAAGGCTGACTTTTCGCTGAAGCAACTGAAACCGTTCCCCAGCGTGATGCTCTTCACGGGATAGTTCAGGGGATTGCCGGCGCCTCCCGCAAAAGGCCCGGTGGACGCAAACAGCACGGCATCTGCGCCTGTGTCCGAACCCACCTGCGGAGCCAGACCAAAAAGATTGGCGGAGATCAGCGTGTCGATCTTGTTCACCGCCACCCCGAAGCGAAACGTATGCCGTTGCCAGGTCCGGGTGCCGTCGTAGCGGGCCTGCAGGTTGGCTTGCTTGGTCTGCTGCGGGGCCTCCGGGTTGGGACCGCTGGCGAATCCGGAGCCGCCCGTGAAATTCAGGCTGAGTCCCTGCGCGGGGTTGAGAATATTGGCTCCCGCCACCGCGTCATCGATCTTGTTGGAGTAGCGATCGTAGGCGAAGCGAATGCTATGGAGATACGGTCCGCGGGTGAAATCGAAACCGAGCCCATTGCCATACGTGGTGTCGCCACTCTTTAGCGCCTGGTAGTTGCTGCCGCCGAACGCATTCACGTCGCTGCCATTGTCGTAGGTGAAACGGTAAAACGCCCGCGACTGGGCGGAGAGTTTGTAATCGAGGCGGGCCGCCACTTCGGTCTCGTGGAAGGGAGCTTTATAACTTCCATCCAGAACATCGAAGGGCGCATTGAAGATGGCCGGGGCATACAGGTCCTGCTTGAAATATTCTCCCGAGAGAAAATAGAAGAGCTTGTCTTTCTGCCATGCGCCACCGACATCGCCGCCGAAAACTTCGCGCGAGTATGAGTTGTGCTGGCCTCCGGGAAAATCGGCGTTGCCGGCGGCCTGGTTGCGGAAGTTGCCAAAGAGCTGGCCGTGCAGATCATCCCCGCCGGACTTGGTTATGACGTTCACAATGCCCGCCGAAGCCAGGCCGGAAGAAAGCGGAAGCAGCGATTGCCCGACTTCGACCTCCTGGACAGCGTCCACCGGAACATTCCTGGTGGTAGCGCCCACCACTTCGTCGGTGATGTCCAGGCCATCCACTTGCATCCTCGTGGTGCGGCCATTGCGACCGACCACGGAGGTGGAGGTGAGTCCGCTCTTGGAGGGCGCCAGCACCGCGCCGTCGAGCAATTGCACTCCCGGTTCGAGCGGGGTCAGATCCAGAAACTGCCGGTCGGTGGGAACCTGCTCCATCTGCGCGGTATTGACCGCGCCCCGAACTTCCGCAGACTCGGTGTCCACCAGTTTGGCCGAAGGAGCGACCACGCGCAGCAGCCTGACGTCGCCGGTTGCCGCCCCCGAAGGCTGAATTCTGATCAGAAGGTCGGCGGTCTGAAATCCTTTGGCCTCCACGCGCAAGACGTATTCCCCTGGAGGCAGGTCGCGGATGGCGTAGGTGCCGGCCGGGCTGGTCGTGGTGTGGGAGGATTGTCCCGTAATTTTATTGGTGATGCTAAGGTCAGCTCCGCTGATCGACGCGCCTCGAGGCCCGGTGATCGTTCCGGAGACATTTCCGGTGGACTCCTGGGCGTAGGCCAACGACGAAAGCACGAGCAGGACCGCGATCGCTCCCGCCCACAGACCTGACCGCCTGAAGACGGAACCGGCACAACCAGTATTCGACATTCGTCTGGCTTACCTTCCTTGGAAACAGCAATCTTACAAGACTTTCACAACAGAATTTGTCCCGTCAACCGCCCCAGCGTGTGTGTGGCGGGCGCCCTCGCCCGCCGTCTTTGACCTGGACTGGTGTGGGTCGGACACTCCTGTCCGACGCCTTTGACTTAAACTCTACATTCACAAACCAAAGCTGGCTTCTTCATTCACCAGTTGCCGAGTCAAAACCAACTTCAAAAGCGTCGGACAGGAGTGTCCGACCCACACGTCACATCTAATGCGACTTGGACGTGTAATATCCCGTGCGGTGACGCACTTTGAAACCAGACTCTGCGGGCAATCCCGCCACCGTTACCTGGATATGACGGAAATCCGAATCAGAGAGGCGCTGCGATGGATAGTACGCCAGCAGGTACTGAGTGCGCAGTTCATCGCTGATCTGGCGAAAGGCCTCGTCAAGCTGCGACAACGATGACGCATAGAAATACTTGCCGCCCGTGTCCGCGGAAAGCTGGATCAGGGCATGCTCGCCTCCAGTGTCGCGTCCCGCGCTGGCCTCGATCGGCACCACGATGATGCTGTAGAGAATCGCTTCCGCGGTCTCGGCGGCCCGCACCGCCTCCTGGTAGTCCACCTTGCTCATGGTATCGCCGCCATCAGTGATGACCACCATCACTTTGCGCCCCACCCTGGGCTCCAGCGCCTGCGAACCCAGAAACAGCGCATCGTACAGGGCCGTGGCTGAACCCAGGCGAATCCGGTCAATGCCGCGGTCGATCACCTTGAGGTCGGAGGTGAAGGAGGTCAATTCACTCACCGTCTCGCTGAACTGGTAGAGCGACAGCGCGTCCACCGGACGCAGGATGGCGTGGGCAAAGCGACGGGCTGAGGCCAGCTCCAGGGGAAGGTCTTTGCGTGTACTGAGGCTGGTGTCGATGGCCAGCACAATCGAAAGCGGCAAGGCCGATTCCTTGTCGAAGACTGCGATCTTCTGCTCCCGGTCGTCTTCCTTCAACTGGAAATTGTCTTTTTTGAGCGATGCAATCGGCGCCCCGTGATCGTCCGTGACAGTCACGAATACGTTCACCAGCTTGACGTCAACCTTGAAAGTAGTATCGGACTCCTGGGCCACGGAGACGAGGCACAACGCCAGCAGAAGACCTGCAGTCACTACCTGTTTCATCTGGAGGTTTAAATCACTTGCCTGTGCGCTCCTGGCGCCGCTGTGCGGCGTCCCTGCCACCAATCGCAGACAGACTCCGCGGAGAACACAGCCAAACCGGCTGGTCACTTAGATGCACGCCTCCCGGAATGGGTGCCTTGGGGGCCGGCAATCTCATCCGGGAAAGCCTCGCCGTCGGCCCAGACCGCGCCATCTTCGAAGTGCTCCTTCTTCCAGATCGGCACCGTGCGTTTGAGCGTATCGATCAGCCATCTGCAGGCATCAAATGCGGCCGCGCGATGGGCGGAGGCCACCACGATCAGCACGCTGGCCTCGCCGATTTCCAGGCGTCCCAGGCGGTGAACCAGGGCGACATCGCGAATCTTGAATTCGGCCAGAGCCCGTCCCGCCAGCTCCTCCATCTGCTTGAGCGCCATTTCTTCATAGGCCTCGTAGTCCAGGTAGAGGGTGCGGCGGCCGCGAGTCTGGTTGCGAACTATGCCCTCGAACACTGCGGCAGCGCCGTCTTCGGGACGCTTGATCTCTTTCAGAACGTCGCTTGTGTTGATGGGCTCGCGAACGATGGACGCGTGCCGGCGGCTTTCCGACCCCCCGCTCACCGGCGGCAGAAGCGCGACTTCGTCGCCTGCCCTCAGCCGGGTGGAGGGCCCGGCGTATTCCTGATTCACCGACATGGCGAGCGACGCTGCCGTGTCCTTCAGCCGGGGAATGATCTGCTCGTAGTGACTGAGAACATCCCCGAGCGTGGCATTTTCGGGAAGGCTGAGAGAGTCGCTCGCCTTGCCGGCAAGGTCTTTGAGAACGCCGAAAAATAAAACACGGATTTGCATAGGAAATCAGTTCCCGGTTCAAGCTCCCGGTTCCCAGTAGTCTATCGTGCAGGCGGTGATTTGTTGGGAGGTCAAAAAAAATGCCAGCCCCCGGTCAGGAGACTGGCATTTCACTAAGGACAAATTACTTCTGCGGCTTCGGCCGGTTATCCTGCTGCCGCTGGGGCTGGCGCTGCTCCTGCGGATGCGCCTGCGGGGCGCGATTCTGCGCTGGCGCGGCCTGCGGACGCTGCTGCTGCCAGTTGCGGAATTTATTCTCATCGTCCCGCGCCTGGGCGGCGCTTCGTTGCTGTACCGGTGGTGCGGGCTTGGCCTGCGGATGCGACCAGCCTTGCGCGCCCCGGCCGTTGTCGTTCTGGTTGACCGCGCCTTGCGTCGGACGTGCGGCCACAGGCTCTTCCGGACGCGCGGGTTCGGCCACTCGCGGAGCAGCAATCGGCCGCTGCGGACGCGCCTCGGGACGGGGAACGTCGGCCCGTGTGGCTCGCTCCGCTTCAACCGGACTTACCGGCTGTTGCGGACGCGCCACCGGACGTTCGTTTCCTTGAGGAGTCAGTGGCTGCGGCCGCGCGTTGGGCTGCTCGGTGCGTACATTCACTGCCTGCCCCTGCCCGAAAGGCTGCCGGGGCGGCGCCGGCTTTTGGGTCGCAACCACCCGGCGGTTCACAATCGCCTGCGGCGGCTTGAAGCGTGCCGGAGCACCCGAGCCCAATACGCTGGCCCTGACCGGTTGCACCTGCACGTCGCGCTCGACTCGCGCATCCGCCATCTGCCGCGCGTCAAAGCGTCCCAGGTTGCGCGATACTGGACGCGCATTGACGAACGTGTCGCGCGAAACCAGAGTCACACCATTGTTCACCCGCTGATTGGCGTAAGTGATGCTGGTGACATTGCGCGGGTTCGAGTTGTACACGTTGTAAACGTTCGTCACCCGCGTGACGTTCACCACGGTGTTGGTTACGTTGACGCGCTCCACGTACCCGCGGCTGCCCCGGTAATAAGGCATATAGACTTCGCCCGGAGCCAGCGGGAACCAGCCCACACCCGGGCCTCCGCCAACCGAGATACTCACTCCTCCGACAAACGCCACCAGGGCAGGCGCATACACCGGCCGGACCGCTACCGGCCCCGGCACCCAGCACCAGCGGTTTTCGGCATAAGCCCAGCGTCCATAGTGGAAGGGCGCGAAGCCCCAGGGTTCGTCGTCCACCCAGGTCCATCCCCAGGGACTGATGTAGGCCCAATGGCCGTCGCGATACGGCGCCCAGTCGGAAGCCACACTCGACGGGACCCAAACCGTTCCGTAGCCGGCGACATACTGCCAGTGGCCGTAGTCATCCAGGTCTTCGTAGCCGGTCATCTCCGGCGAAACATAATTGGCTGATTCAGCGCCGTCTTCGCGATGGTCGCGCTGAAACGCCCAATTGTCGAAATCATCGGCGCCCGGCAGTTGCGCGATGTCATAGTCCAGCTGGTCGGTGCCGGAGAAACGCGCCGACTGGCCAGCCACCACGGTGTAGGAATATCCGCCGCCCGTGACTTCGCCGCGTCCAGTCCACACGCTCACGTTAGTCACGTTCCCGGCGCTGTCCACATCGATCCGGTATTCGCCGGTGCGTTGCAGATTGAAAGCCAGGTTGGGTGTGTCCACTTCGACCAGATCTCCGTCATCGAGATGGCGCACTCGCAGCATCAGCGTCCCTTCCGACAAGCGGAGCTGCATGGTGCGATCATCGAGATCGAGCACGGTCATGCTGGTTTCCGGCGCCAGGCGTATCGCGGTCGAGCCCACATGCAGTTCGGCGCGCGCGCCTTCGTCGGTCCAAAGATTGTCGCCACTGGTCAGCGGACGGTTGGGAACGGCGGCCACCCAGTCGCCTTCTCCGCCCGGCTGAAAGGTAACCGACCCTTGTGCATAGTTCAGCCGCGCCACGCGGCTGGGCGGGTCCTGGTCATCATCCTGATCTTGCGCCCGCGCTGTGACGGGAGTCTGCAGCATCAGCAATACGCCCGCCAGGACAACTCCGACTAACCACCTCCGGTATGTCATCGTCTTTGGCATATTGTTCCTCGCTGCGGCCGGAACGGCACCGCTTCCATAATGATTAAACACCCCCGGTCCGGATTAGTTTTATACGGTTGAACATGTACCATCGTCCTGATAAATAAGGAGTTAATTGGAACAAGAAAATGCCAGCTCTCCGGATGGCAGGAAAGCTGGCATTGGATGATGTTAAAGCCTTTATTTGCTATTACTTATGAGGCGCCTTGGGCGCTGAGGACTTTTTCCCGCTCCTCTTCGTCCTGCTTCTCCTCGCTTTGCGTCGTCGGCAGCGCCAACTCCAGAACCTCGAGAATGGTCTTCACGTAGTGAACGCGAATGTTCTCCAGTTGCTCCGGGGTCAGATCTTCTTCCACGTTGGTCTTGTTCTCAGCCGGCAGAATCACGTCATGGACGCCGGCGCGCTTGGCCGCCAGCACCTTCTCCTTGACGCCTCCGATCGGCAGAACGTCTCCACTCAGCGTGATTTCGCCGGTCATTGCGGTGAGCGGACGCACCGGGCGGCCGCTGAGCAATGACACCAGAGCGGTCACCATGGTCACTCCCGCTGACGGACCATCCTTCGGAATCGCTCCCGCGGGCACGTGAATATGAATATCGTGCTCGGCGAAGAAATTCTCCTGAATGCCGAGTACGGCCGCATTCGATCGCACCCAGGTCAGGGCTGCCTGCATGGATTCCTGCATCACCTGGCCGATCTGGCCGGTCATGGTGAAGCCGCCTTTGCCCTTCATGGTGTTGGCTTCGACGAACAGCACGTCGCCGCCGGAAGGGGTCCAGGCCAGTCCCACAACTACGCCGGCGCGTTTGGTGCGTTCGGCAATTTCGCCTTCGCTGCGGACCTTGATTCCGCCCAGGAATTCCAGGACGACTTCCTTGGTCACGATCAGCTTGTCAGTCTTGCCTTCCGCCAGCCGCCGCGCCTGCTTGCGGCAGATGGTGCCGATGTTGCGCTCGAGATTGCGTACTCCGGCTTCCCGCGTGTAGTGCCGGATGATGTAGGCCACACCTTCTTCCGGAAATTCAATCTGCTCCGCGGTCACACCGTTTTCTTCAATCTGCCTCGGGATCAGGTATTGAAAAGCGATGTGGACCTTTTCTTCTTCGGTGTAACCCTGCAGTTCGATGATCTCCATGCGGTCGCGCAAGGGCTCGGCGATGGGATCGAGCATGTTCGCGGTGGTGATGAACAGCACCTTCGAAAGATCGAAGGTCACATCCAGGTAATTGTCCCGGAAGGTTGAGTTCTGCTCGGGATCCAAAGCTTCGAGCAACGCGGAAGCAGGATCGCCGCGGAAGTCACGTCCGACCTTGTCGATTTCGTCGAGCATGAAGACGGGGTCTTTGGTCTCAGCCCGGCGGATGCCCTGGATGATTTGTCCCGGCAACGCTCCGATGTAAGTGCGCCGGTGGCCGCGAATCTCGGCCTCATCGTGCACCCCGCCCAGCGAGATGCGGACGAATTTTCTTCCCAGCGCGCGTGCAATCGACTTGCCCAGCGAGGTCTTGCCCACGCCGGGAGGCCCGACGAAGCAGAGAATGGGACCTTTCATCCCAGGCTTCAGGCGCCGCACGGAAAGATAATCCAGGATCCGGTCCTTGACCTTCTTCAGGTCATAGTGATCGGTGTCGAGAATTTCCTTGGCTTTCAAAATATCGACTTCGCCACCCGAGGTCTTGGCCCAGGGCAGCGCCGCCAGCCATTCCACATAGTTGCGGGTGACGGAATAATCCGCCGCCATCGGCGACATGCGGGACAAGCGGCCCAATTCCTTCAGGGCCTCTTTCTTGACTTCATCGGGCATGCCGGCGTTGTCAATTTTCTGCTTGAGGTCTTCCGTGTCGCGCGCGCCTTCGTCCTGCTCGCCCAGTTCTTTCTGGATGGCTTTCATCTGCTCGCGCAGGTAATACTCGCGCTGCGTCTGCTGCACCCGGTCCTGCACTTCGGACTGGATCTTGTTGCGCAGCTGCTGCACTTCGAGCTCTTTCGCCAGGTGCTGGTTGATCTTCTCCAGGCGCACCCGGACGTCGGTGGTTTCGAGCGTGTCTTGCTTGTCGGCGGTCGAGAGCGAAGGCAGCGAGGAGGCGATGAAATCCACCAGGCGGCCCGGCTCGTCAATGTTCATGGCCACGGTGGAAAGTTCATCCGACAAAGTCGGCGAGCCGGCAACGATCTGCTGGAACAAAGTAAGAACGTTCCTCTGCAGCGCCTCCACTTCGGAGCTCTTGGGTGGAATGGACTCCGGCACCGAATCCACACGGCCCCGCATGAAGGGCGTCAGCTGCGCGAATTCTGTTAGCCGCACCCGTTCCAGGCCCTCGGCAAAAACAAACAGGCTCTGGTTGGGCATCTTTACTACTTTGTGGACCACGGCAAGGGTTCCCACCGTATAGAGATCACTGGCCTGGGGGGCATCGACGCGGGCTTCGCGCTGCGCCACCACCACGATGGTCTTGTCTTCGCCCAGTGAATTAATAAGCTGAACCGAGCTCTCCCGGCCTACGGTCAGGGGCAGCACGGCGTGAGGGAAAAGTACCGTATCCCGAACCGGCAGGATCGGCAGAATCCCGGTTTCTTCCTCTTTTGGCTTGGTATTGCGCTCAGTGCGCGTCTTTTCTGCCATATTTCACCTTGAGTGTCTTGTGCTCAAGTTTTGATGACATACAGGCCCAGAAGGATGCAGGCCCCGCTATTCACTTGAAAGTAATTGAATACTAAACCCTAAGCGAGGAGTTTGTACCCAATCAAAGGTGCTGAGACCGATTAGTGACCATTGGACGCCCGAAACGGCACATGCGCGGCTCGGCTTTGTGGGGGGGCCTGTGTGGGTCGGACACTCCTGTCCGACGCCTTTGACTTGGACTTGGACTTTTCTTAGCGCAACAATTAAACATCAACAAGATCAAAAGCAAGATCAAGATCAAAGGCGTCGGACAAGAGTGTCCGACCCACACCATCAGGCCGCTGGATAGATTCCCAGCACCTTGACCAGGTCAGCCACCTCACCCAGATGACGCAGTGCATTGCGCGCGGATTCATCGTCTCCGCGGAGAAAGTCGGCGTAGAACACATACTCCCAGGGCCGCCCGCGCAAGGGACGCGACTCGATCTTGGTCAGGCTGATGTCGCGCAGCGCGAACACGGCCAGCGCCTTGAACAACGCCCCGGCAATGTTTTTAACGCTGAAGGCAATCGAGGTCTTGTTGGCGCCGGGCAGAATGCGCCGCGCCTTGCGGACCAGGAAAAACCTCGTAAAGTTGCGCTTGTCGTCTTCAATGCCGGCCGCGAGAATGTGGCCCTTGTAGGCTTTCGCGGCCTGTGCCCCCGCGATTCCGGCGGCATCGCGTAATCCGGTTTCGATCACGTGCTTGACGCTGCCAGCCGTGTCATAGAACGGAGTGGGCTGGATCCGCGGATTTTTGGCGAAGAAATCGCGGCACTGCTCCAGCGCAACCGGATGCGAGAACGCCCGGCGCAACTCGGCGCGTTTCACTCCGGGCGGCGCGATCAGGTTATGCACAATGCGCAAAAGAAATTCTTTTTCGATGAAAACCTGGCGCGCCAGCAAGAGATCAAAGTGTTCGGTCACCGATCCCGCCAGTGAATTCTCGATCGGGATCACGGCCGCCGCCACCGAACCCCGCTGCACCCGGTCAAAGACCTCGACGGAGCGCGCGCAGGAAACGATGTCGCAGCCCGGAACCATGCGCCGAGCGGCTTCCTGGCTGAACGAACCCGCCTCTCCCTGAATCGCAATTTTCATTCTGAGTTGACCCACCGGGGCAAGTTAGCTGGCTACGCCGGCGAAAGCAAATCTTTCTTCATCACGAAGGCGTCCATGCCATTCGCATAATACCGTGGCAGGGTCTTGGTGACGTTGTAGCGATGCCGCTTGTAAAAGGACAGGGCCTCCGTGTTGTCCACCGCGGTTTCGAGTATTACAGAATGACAACCCGCGGCACGCAAGCGCTCCTCGACGGCGTGCAGCAACTGCGATCCGATCCCGGCTCGCCGGGCGGGGCCCAGCACATCGATGGTGATTATGTGGCCGTGGCCGCGGCGCCCGGCCTCGGCCACGATAAATCCCACAGTTGTCCTTGAAGCCTGGGCTTGGCTCGAAGATTCGCTGATTGTATCGACTTCGGAGGAGTCTGCCACCAGGACAAAGGCGCCCGGCCGCCCCAGATAAGTAGCCAGTTCCAGGCGACTGTAGGAAATCCCCGGGGCAAAACACTGCTGGTCAATGCGCCACAGGGTCTCGAATTCCTCGTGCCGGAAGTCTCGCAGTGCAAATTCCACAGGTCGATTGTAATCGCGAAGCCAGCTTCGCTTGGGCCTGCGCCTGATTCAGCACGGTTTAGGGTGGACCGCATCCGGGGGACGAGGAACCTGTTGCGGTACTTGCGTCACAAGTCGTAATATTCGCATTGAGGCCTTGTGGGACGCTTGATCCTCATAGACGCGCTGAGTGCGTTGGTCCTGCTCGGGGTGTGGTTTTTCTATTTTGCCCGTTACAACCGGCGCAAGGGCGCCGCAGCCCTGCACTGGGTGGAGGCGGCGTGTTCCAGCAAAGGTCAGATGCTGGACGCGCGCTGGCTCAGCGTGACCCAGCTTCACGCCCGCTTCGGATTCTCCGCGCACTGGTTCGATAACGCCCGCGTGACCATCCGCCTGCGGCCCCGGCCTATCCCCTTCAAGTGGTTTGTCAGCATCTGGCACAGGCAGAAGGAAACTCTTACTTTTGAAGCGGACCTGGATTGCGCTCCCGCCTTCCACCTGGATGTGTTCCATCATCGTTGGTTGTCCCAGCGCCACAGCCACCTCTCGTCCCAGCCCCGCGATTGGTCAGTGTCTCATCCCGGGCCTGTCATTCTCACCACCCGCAGCCGCTGGACCCAGGAACTCTCCCCGGTGGTCAACACCCTGATGACGGCGCGCGGACACAACCTGATCAGCGTGCGCTTCCGTTCCGAATCGCCCCACATTGCCGCAACGGTTCCGCTGGAAGCGCTCAGCGACGAGCAGGCCGCCGCGGGATTTCTGAGCGTGCTGCGCGAACTGGCGGCGGGCGCGTCAGCGTCGCGGCAGTAGCCCCAGGACTGGTCGTTGGCCATTCACGATCCCCTGCAAACGCGGAATTCTCTTAGGAAGAACTCTAACCGTAGCGCCGGCATCTTGCCGGCTGTCGCGAGGGCATCTTGCCCTCGCCGGCGGGCGGGACGCCCGCCGGACAGCCGCCGGGACGGCGGCGCTACCTTACGTCAACCACACTGCTTCCATTTCAGTGCCAGCCGATGCGGCCAACGACCAAGGATCAAGGACCAACGACCCCGAAGCAACGACCAATAACCAACAACCAGCCGCGTTGACTTGCTCTTAGGTGCGGCCTACCATGAGCCATCGGCGCGGAAATCCCTATGCTGGGCCAGACTATTTCTCACTACCGGATCGAAGAGAAACTGGGTGGCGGCGGTATGGGAGTTGTCTATCGCGCCCTGGACCTGCGTTTGGGCAGAAGCATCGCCCTGAAATTTCTCCCGCCTGAACTGGTCCGCGACCCCATGGCCCTGGAGCGCTTCCAGCGGGAAGCCCGGGCTGCCTCCGGCCTCAATCATCCCAACATCTGCATCATCCACGAGATTGACCAGTTCGAAGGGCAGCCCTTCATCGTGATGGAACTGCTCGAGGGGCAGCCGTTGAAGCACGTGATCGCGGACAAACCCCTGCCCGGCGCCCAAATCCTGGAAGTTACAATCCAGATTGCCGACGCGCTCGAGGCCGCCCATGACTCCGGGATTATTCATCGGGACCTGAAGCCGGCGAATATCTTTTTGACCAAGCGCGGGCAGGCCAAGGTGCTGGATTTCGGTTTGGCCAAACTGGTGCCGACGGCGCGCCAGGCATCCCCGGATGTCGGCCCCGCCGCCATGCCCACCATGAGCGGGATCGAACACCTGACCAGCACCGGAGTGGCGCTGGGCACGGTGGCCTATATGTCGCCGGAGCAGGCCCGCGGCGAGGAACTGGACCGCCGCAGTGATCTCTTTTCGCTGGGCGCTGTGCTGTATGAAATGGCGACCGGACGCCTCGCCTTCGGGGGCGGAACGACCGCGGTGGTGTTCGAGGCCATCCTCAACCGCACCCCGCTGTCAGCCTCGCGGGTAAATCCGGAACTGATTCCGGACCTGGGCTGGATCGCGGCCAAGCTGCTGGAAAAAGACCGTAAGTTACGCTACCAGTCCGCCGCCGAACTTCAGGCCGACCTCAAGCGGGTCAAACGAGATACCGAGTCCTCCGGAGTTCCCACCGTCACCGCACCGAAGGGACCGAGCGTCCCATGGCGCAAACCCGCGATCATCGCAGCCGCAGTGGTTTTCCTCCTGCTGCTGCTTGCGGTCTTGCTTCCGCACCGCTGGCGCGACCGGTTGCTGGGCGGCGGAGATCATATTCATGCCATCGCCGTCCTGCCCTTCGTAAATGTGGGCGCGGACCCCAACATTGAATACCTGGCCGACGGCGTGACCGAAGGAATTATCAGCAGCCTTTCACGCGTCCCGGAATTGCGGGTGATGGCCCGCAGCACGGTCTTCAGCTATAAGGGCCGCGACGTCAACGCCCAGAAGGTCGGCAAGGAACTCAACGTGGACGCGGTGCTCATGGGCAGGGTCACGCAGCGCGGAGACACCCTCCTGATCCAGGCTGACCTGGTGAACGTGGCCGATGGCGCGGAACTTTGGGGCGACCAGTTCAATCGCAAGGTTTCCGATCTGATTGTGGTTCAGGGCGACATTGCCAAGGAAATCTACGACAACCTCCGCCCCCGCATCGTTGGAGCCGATGAGGTCAGCGAGGTGGCCAAACACGATACCGAAAACCCCGAAGCTTACCAGCTCTACCTGCAGGGTCTTTTTTACTGGAACAAGTGGACGGAAAGTGGTTTCCGAAAAGCCACCGACTATTTCAATCAGGCCGTCGAGAAAGATCCGCAATATGCCCAGGCCTATGCCGGCCTGGCCGACACCTATAACTTTCTGGGCGAGTCCGGATACACGCCGCCGCAACAGGTCTGGCAAAACGCCAAGTCTGCCGCCATGCAGGCGGTGAAACTGGATGACGCCCTGCCCGAGGCGCACATCTCGCTGGGGCTGGTGCGGGAGAGTTATGACTGGGACTGGTCAGGGGCCGAATCCGAGTTCAAACGGGCGATTCAGTTGAATCCCAACAATCCTTCCGGCCACCAGTGGTATGGAGATTTTCTGAGCCGGATGGGCCGCTTCGATGAAGCCCGGATCGAACTGAAGAAGGCGCAGGAACTGGATCCGTTGTCACTCCTCACCAACACCAGCCTGGGCCGCCTGCTCTACTTTACGCGGCAGTATGACGAGGCGGCGCGGCAGCTCGCGAAGACGCTGGATATGGACCCGAAATTCGTTCCCGCCCAGCATGCCATCGAAGCCGCATACGCGCAGAACGGCATGTTCAAGGAGGCGGTTGCGGAACGGCAGAAGGTGCTGACGCTTTCCGGCAGTCCCGATCTGGCGGCATCCCTCGGCGAGGACTTCAGCGCCTCCGGCTATCCCGGCATACTGAAGAGTTCGCTGGAGGGCCTGAAGGAAGTATCCAAGCACGGTTACGTTTCGTCCTACAACATGGCCCAGATCTATGCCCGGCTGGGAGACAAAAATCAGGTGCTGGCCGCACTCGAGCAGGCTTATCGCGACCGCGACAGCAACCTCACGTACGTGAAGGTCGAACCTGCCTTCGACGAATTCCGTTCCGACCCCAGATTCCAGAAGATTTTGCAGCAGCTCGCATTGCCGCGGTGAGTTGGCGGCGGCATCGAGGAACACCAGGGTTTACGGCCTGCGGGAAACCCTTCAGTCTGGGAGGTCTTGGGAAGACACGATTTGGAGTCTGCCGGAAAACTCAAGGTGCGAGGTTTTGGGAAGGGCACGACTTCAGTCGTGCCGCCGAGCTCTGCGTCCTGATTTGCGCTCTAGCGCCTGAGGTTCGCTGTCCGGGTTCAATCGGGATGCCGGTCGTACGGCGTTTCACGTGGGACCAGCGAAACCCCAGGGGCTAAAGCCCATTTCGCCGCAGCTTTTTCGGCACGACTGACGTCGTGCTCTTTTCACTCCGCCACGGCTCACGTCGTGCCCTCCCACTCCGGCACAACTGACGTCGTCCCATTCCACAAAAGCCATCCCACAAGGCGCTTCCAGCGAAACGCCTACACTCAGCGCAGCGGATAGCCGGGCTCTCCCGGCAAACGGCCATCCACGCGCACTACCTTCGATCCGGGCTTCACATCCTTACTGTCGATGAACGCGATGGAGCCTGGAATGGCAGTGACCAACTGGTTGGCCATGTCATTCGAATAGACGACTTTGGGAGCTGTGGCCGACTCTGCCCGGAAAATTTTCGCAATCCAATACTGTTTGAATTGCGATTCCGACATCTGGTAGATGATCTTCAACACCACGTCCCGCTCCCGCGCCACGGGAGCGCGAATCATCAGCACCACCGGAACATTGGTTGTCCAGTACTGGCGGTCGCCGAGAAAAACCTTGCGCACCTCGGCCAGGCTGAGATTGCTGATCGGGGTATCGGGGTGCACCACGACGGCGACGTCAACGTCGTGGCGCTGAGCTGCCAGCGGCTGCAGAAGTGCCAGGCACAGGCAGCTTAGAACAAAGGCTCGAGAGACGAATTTCCAATGTGATGTCATGTGGGTATCAGAAGGTAAACGCAGTCTGGAAAAAGGCCCCGTTGACCCGGGGCTCGTTCACGCCATGGCGACTGTTCCGATACTCGCCCTTAAAAGCCGCATAGTTGGTGATGTCGTACCTGACCCCGAGCGTCGAACCGGTCAGATCCAGCACGTTCAGCAATGTCGGATCGTCCTCGGGCTTGTGAATATACTCGTATCGATAATAAGGCTTCCATTTGCTTTGCTGCCAGGGTAGGCGGTAGGCCAGTTGAACATAGAATGACTGGCTGTCCCAGGTGTTGGTGGTCAGCTCGTCGCGGTGATGAACGTTGGCGTACTCGGCCAGGAATTCCGGCTTTTCCTTGGTCCAGACCACATCGGCGGCGGTAATCCATTCGCCGAAATTCTGGCCCGGCTGCGGCGTGAGCTTGTCGCGGTACACCGAGGCTCCCACCTGAAGACCGTAAAACCGCGAGGGCCGGGCATACACATTGGCCACCCACGACCGGTTGTCATTGGAATCGCCGCTGTCGCCCGACTTGCTCAGGATAGAAGAGCGCCCGTTGCCCAATCCCACGTTGTAGCCCAGACCCAATCCGCCGGAGGGAATATTTCCTTCCGCTTGTATGCCTACGAAATGCACGGGAATAAACGTGCCGCCAAACTTCACCATTTCCGGGCGATCGATGGTGGTCTGCAGCCAGGCGCCGTGGTGGAAGGCAGTGTTCCAGTAACCAATCGGAGTGTGGTATTTGCCGAACGAAATCTTAAAGTAGTCGTTGTAGTCGTAGCGAATGATGCTGCGTTCCACGCTCAAGTCATAAGTGCCGGGTTGGGCAGTGAAACTGACTTCTCCAAAGTAGCTGACCTTTTCCGACAACGGCGAAGCCAGATGCAGGACCAGTTGCCCGAGTTTGAATCCGCTGATCGAGCCTTTCTCATCGGTGGCCGCGAAATCAACATCGCCGAATCCCCTGATTTGCAGCGAAGGAAAGCGGCGTTCGGTGTCGCGGATTTCGCTCATGCTGGCGTGCTCATCGTGCATTGCGGACGGGCCGGGCGCGGGAGGAGGGGTCGTGGCGACCTCCGGAGCAGGCGTTTCAGCGGGGCTGGTCGGGGCCGGCGCGGGTGTCAGCGCAGCCTCTTTCTGGCGATCACGCTCTTCCAGTTGAGTGATCCGGTTCTCCAGCTGCTGGATGCGGTCGAGCAGGTTCTGCACCGACGGCTCGCCGGCTGCAGCCGCGGACTGGGATTGCGGAGGCTGCGGGGGTGACGACGACTGTGCCAGCAACGCGCTGGGAGTCAATGAGAAAAGGAGCAGCAGCAACCAGCGAGAGCCCATAACTGCCTCCTGAAACCAAAACAGACTTGCCCCATCGCATCTTCCTGCACTGAGTTGGAAAGGCCCGGGAATTTCAGCCGCTTAGTCTAGTACGGCCATGGTTTTTGTCCAAGCGCGGATTACAGGAATCGACAAATCGAATGGAAAGGTTGGGGATGAGGATGCAACGACCATCGGCCAGCTGCGCGAAAGTAGAGAGATCACGGCCCTGCTGATGACGTGGAAGCGCAGGCCTTCCAGTCCTGCGTAACCAGCGCAAGAAAGCGGGGCCTTCAGGCCCGGTGCTATCGCATGCAATGCCACAGGGGCTGGAGGCCCCTCATGACAAGACCTTACCGTGGCGCTGGAAGCGCCGCGCTTCCACGGTCCTGGCGCACCTTCCAACGGACTTCCGTTGTGCTAGAGTCGAAGCCTTCATGGTTGCTCCCACCATCTGTACTGAAAACCTGACCCGGCGTTTCGGCGACCTGGTTGCCGTCGAGGACGTAAACCTCAGGGTGGCTCCGGGACAGTTCTTCGGTTTTCTCGGACCGAATGGCGCGGGAAAATCCACCACCATCAAGATGCTGACCGGCTTGCTTGCGCCCACCTCGGGGCGAATCGAGATTCTCGGCCTCGACCTGGTGACCAACATGGTGGAGGTGAAACGGCAAATCGGGGTGGTGCCGGAAGGCATGGCGCTCTTTGGCCGGCTCACCGGCTCGGAATATTTGAATTTCGTCGGCCGCATGTATGGCCTGGACCGCGAGACGGCAGCCAAACGCGCGGCCGAACTTCTGGCCTTCATGCAGCTCACCGACCAGCCCAAGGCGCTGGTGACCGACTACTCGCATGGCATGCAGAAAAAGCTGGCGATGGCCGCTGCCGTAATCCACGGACCCAAGGTCCTGTTTCTGGATGAGCCGTTTGAAGGCGTGGACGCCATCGCCGCCGGCACCCTGAAAACCATGCTGCAACGCATGATTGCGCGCGGCGCAACCATCTTCCTCACCTCGCACGTGCTGGAAATCGTGGAACGGCTTTGTACTCATGTCGGCATCATTCATCGCGGGCGGCTGGTGGCGCAGGGTTCGGTAGAGGAACTGCGGGCGGGCGTGGAAGCACGGGCCGCAGACCTCCCACTGGCGGCTGGCCGCTCGGCGGGCGAGAAGCTGACCCTGGAGCAGATCTTCCTGCTTACCGTGGGCGGATCGCGCAGCAATGGACAGGAATTGTCGTGGTTAGGTTAGGGCCGATGCATGACGGGCGGGACGCCCGTCCTCCATTTTCAGGTTGAGCGAGGATGACAGAGCGATGACGTCCCACACTCTGAATCCGCCTCCGCAAGCGCGCCAGCAACTGGCGGCGGTCGCCGATTTGCGCTGGCGGGTCTTTGTCAACTCGCTGCGCACTTTTCGCGGGCGGCTGGAGCTGGCATCACGCATCTTAATCAGCCTGGCCTTTCTGGCCGGCGGCATCGGCGGCGCTATCGGGCTGGGCGGAGCAGCCTGGTTCCTGATCTCGCATGGAAATGCGGAGTGGCTGGGCACTCTGCTATGGCCTGTATTTCTCTTCTGGCAACTTTTTCCCTTGATGGCGACTGCCTTCACCCAGAATGTAGAGTCGTCGAATCTTCTGCGCTTCCCGCTGAGCTACCCATCGTACTTTCTGATCCGGCTGGCCTACGGATCGCTGGACCCGGCGACGGCGGTGGCCACCCTGTGGCTGATTGGAATCGACGTCGGCATCGGCATTGCCAGGCCGGGCCTGCTTCCCTGGGCGACCATCGTGCTTCTCACTTTCGCTTTCATGAACATCGTTCTGGCTCGCATGCTCTTCGCCTGGCTGGAGCGCTGGCTGGCCCAGCGACGGACGCGAGAGATCCTGGGCGTCATCTTCTTTCTCTTTGTCCTGAGTTTTCAGCTGATCGGGCCTTTGATCACCGCGTACGAACATCGCTCCACACCAAAACGAAGTGTTATGGGGCAGAAACTCAGCAACGCGCAGCGGCCGCTGCCTCCCGGCCTGGCCGCCGCTGCCATCGCGGGAACTATAAAGAACCAGCCAGCAACCAGCGTGGTCCCCTTTGTGCTGCTGCTGTCTTATGGGATCGCATTCCTCTGGCTCCTGAATTTCCGCTTGCGCGCCGAATATCGCGGCGCCAGCTTCAGCGAATCGACGCGACGCAAAGCCTTGCCTGGACTTCCTGCGCCGCGCCCCGGCTGGAATCTACCCGGAGTGCCCGGCCCGGTCGTCGCCGTCTTCGAAAAAGAGTTGCGTTATCTCAGTCGCAGCGGGCCCATGCTCTTCACTCTGATTGTGCCCCTGTTCATGCTGGCCGTCTTCCGCAGTTCCGGCAAGAACGAAGGCCTGTTGGCACGGACGCCGGAACTCACCTTCCCCCTGGGAGCTGCCTACTCACTGTTGTTGCTGACCAATCTTTCCTACAACAATTTTGGAGCGGATGGCGGCGGCACCCAGTTCTTCTTCGCTTCGCCAGTCCGTTTCCGGCAAATCGTGATGGGCAAGAACCTGGCCCACGCCGCCGTCTTTGCGCTGGAAGTTGGATTGGTGTGGCTGGGAACCTGTTTGCTCTACCGGATGCCATCGCTGGGCATGACCATGGCAACCCTGGCCGGCATTCTGTTTGTTGTGCCCATCGACCTCGCCGCCGGAAACTTGTTTTCGATCTATTCCCCTACCAGAATTGAAGCTGGGGTCTTTGGCCGGCAAAGGGCCTCGTTGACCACCGTGCTGGCGAGTTTTGGGGTTCGCGGCATTCTGTTCGGAGCCGGCGCCCTGATGCTCTGGGTTTCCCGTACCTATGAGAATTCCTGGGTCGAACTGCTGATCCTATGGCTGCCGGCTGTATTGGCCTTCGCGCTTTACGCTTTTGTTCTGGATCGGGTGGATGGAATTGCCCTCGGTCACAGGGAAAATCTCATTTCAAATCTCCGCCGCCGCGAGTAGGGCTTGAGGCCTGCTTTCACGTCTTTTCCGGCTCCGCGACGAAGCGATAGCCCACGCCGCGAACCGTGAGCAGATGGTGCGGTTGGGATGGATTGTCTTCAATATAGCGGCGCAGGCGAACGATGAAATTGTCGATGGCGCGAGTATCGGTGTCTTCGTGTAATCCCCATACTTCTTCGAGAATCGATTTGCGGGAGACCACCCGGCCCTCGCTCTGAATGAGATGGCGGAGCAGTTCCGCTTCCATCAGAGTCAACTGGATGGTGTGTCCGTTCACCCGCAACTCCAGTTTTCCGAAGTCTATCGTGCGGCCATGGAACGAGAATGCCTGGTACTCCGCTTTCTCCGTGGCTGGAGCATTGGGCGCCACACTCTGCTGCATCCACTCCCGGCGCCGCAGCAGTCCCTGCAGCCGGGCCAACAGGATGGGAAGTTCGAAGGGTTTGGGAAGATAATCGTCGGCCCCCGAGGCAAAGCCCTTGAGCACGTCTTCGGGACGGCCGCGCGCGGTAAGCATCAGCACCGGGACGTATTGCTTGGCCGCCCGCAATTCCGCCGCCACGGTGAAACCATCCTTGCCCGGAAGCATGACGTCGAGCACCACGGCATCGAAAGCGGCAGGCGCGGCCGATTTCCCCAGAAGCAGATCGAGCGCCCGCTCGCCATCGCCCACGACGGCCACCGAGTGCCCCTCGGCCTCCAGGTTGTACTGCAGGCCTTTGGCCAGATGGGCTTCGTCTTCAACAATCAGAACGTGACTCATGCGAATCCATTGATTGTGTGGGTCGGACACTCCTGTCCGACGCCTTTGATTTTGCTTTTGTTCTTCTTACTTTTTTCTTGCTGCAAACCCAGCACTTCAAAGTCAAAGGCGTCGGAGCGCAAGAGTGTCCGACCCACACATACAACCCACACCTGCAAAGCCCACACTTACAAACTCACCCGGGGCAGTTCCAGAACTATCGTGGTGCCCCGCCCTTCGCCTTCACTCTCGGCAAAGACTCGGCCCCCGTGCTTGCGGGCAATGGCCCGCACGATGAAAAGACCGAGGCCAGTTCCCTTCACGTGACTCAGCGAGCGGTTGGAGACGCGGTAAAAGCGTTTGAAGATGCGCTTCAGCTCTTCGGCCTTGATCCCCACGCCGCGGTCGCGGACACTCAAGTTCACACGTTTCTCATCCGGTGTGTCCAGGCGCACCATAATTTCCACGTGCTCGCCGGAATACTTGACCGCATTGTCCAGCAGGTTCGAAACCGCAGCGCGCAGCTCCTCCGAGTCTCCCAGGACGCCCGCGGCAGGACCGTGGTTGACCGATTGCTCATAGCGCAGAGACTCAGGGGCCAGGTGATGGCTGCTGCGAGCCACGTCCACGCACTCCCGAACCAGGCCGCTGAAGTCCACCGGAACGCGCCGGTCCTGCTTCTTGTGTCCGGCTTCTCCGGCCTTGAGCACCTGGTTGACCGTGCCCATCAGGCGATCGGTATCGTCCAGCATGAGGCGATAGAACTCGCGGCGCTGGGCTTCGTCCACGTCGCGATGCTGCAAGGTCTGGAGGTAAAGCCGGATGGAAGCGATGGGCGTCTTCAGTTCATGGGTAACGGCATTGATGAAGCTGTCATGCTGTTCGTTGCGGCGAATCTCGCGCACCAGGAAGCTGGTATTCACGATCATCCCGGCGATCAGGAGGGCGAAGAAAATTACGCCCAGGAAGAGCAGGACGCCTTCACGCCAGTTGAGAATGATCCAGCCGACATTCAGCCCCACCGCCAGCAGCACCAGGCAAACGCCCAGCACGACGAAAAAAGCGATGGCCCTGCGCCGGCTGCTGATGGGCATGGCAAGGATTCTACCCCGCGAAGCGGGTATGTGTGGGTCGGACACTCCTGTCCGACGCTGTTGGTGTTGGTGTTGGGTCTTGGTTTGCTGTTCGATCAGCGATCAGGTGCTGGCCGGGGCCAGTCATGTGAATGCCTAAAAAATCAAAGTCAAAGGCGTCGGACAGAGCCTGCCCTGAGCGAAGTCGAAGGGAGTGTCCGACCCACACCATCGAGGAAGTGGAGGCCGGACGTCCCTCCCGGCTGGACAGGCGGGACGCCTGTCCTCCATTTACACAACGTTACGCCGACACCATTTCGGCTCGTGCTTCCGCCGGTGCTCCCTGCTCTTCTTCCTGGCGGCGCAGTTCGGAGAGCTTTACCCGGTAAACCTGGCCCGCCAGACCCAGCTTGGTCAGCGCCCAGATGCCGTACCAGTTGAAATCAATCTCGTACCACCTCAAGCCGTGACGGGCGGAAACCGGGTGCGCGTGATGATTGTTGTGCCAGCCTTCACCAAAAGTCAGCAAGGCCACCCACCAGCTGTTGGTGGAAAGGTCGCGAGTGACAAAACGCCGCGAGCCCCAGCTATGCGTCGCCGAATTGACCAGCCATGTGGTGTGCAGCCCGATCACGGTGCGGAAGAAAACTCCCCACAGCAGGAACGGAAGGCCGCCGATGGCGTACAACACGACGCCGAGGACGATCATCGGCACGTAGTGATACTTCGTGATCCAGACGTGAAATCTGTCCTTGGCAAGATCGGGAACGTAACGCGCCAGCGTAGTCGTGTCATGATGCATCGACTTGCCGGTGAGGATCCAGCCCATGTGCGCCCACCATTTGCCGTCGCGCGGCGAATGCGGATCGCCTTCCTGATCGGAATGCTGGTGATGGATGCGGTGCGTGGCCACCCAGAAAATCGGTCCACCCTCAAGCGCCAGCGTGGCGCAGGTGGTTAACACGTACTCGACCCACTTCGGCGTCTTGTATCCGCGATGGGTGAGCAACCGGTGGTAGCCCATGCCGATGCCCAGACTTCCGGATACCCACCACAGGAACATCGAGAGCAGAAAAGCCTTCCAGGTAAAGAAGAACAATGCCGCGATGGCGCCCACATGGAACAGGCCCATAAAGATCGCGGTTACCCAATTGATTTCGTCGTCTGCCGCTGCTTTCCGATCCAGCACTTGGAGGTCGATGGCCATATTCTTTCCCTGTACCCGGTATTGAGCTTCCACTACTTACGGTAGCAGGGACAGATATCGACGCGTGTAAGACTTCTGTAATAGCAGACGTTGGGGTATTACCGAGGTACTAGCCCGTTAATCCGGGGCGCCAGAGATTGGGACAGTGTGGCCGCAGGCGGGTCGCCCGCGGCCACACTACCACAGTCTCGCTTTCAGGCGGACGCGCCCTTGACCTCAACCCCGGCCCACTTCTCGAGCAGAGTCAGGGTGGCGGCGTAGTCGAGATCCTGATTTCCATCCTCGCTGGCCATTTCGTAGATCTCTTCCACGGTCTCAAGGGCAGGCAGTTTTACCCGGACTTCTTTCGCCGCCTCCAGGGTCAGGCGGATGTCTTTGTGCATAAGGCGCAGCGGAAAATTGGGGGTGAAATCGCGCTTGAGGACAAAAGGCGCTTTGTAGTCCACCACGCCGGAGCGAATCATGGATGCCTGGATCACCGGCATCAGTTTCTCGACATCCACTCCCAGCTTGGTGGCCAGGGTGAGGCCTTCGGCAAAGCCTTCGTAGATGAGGGCGATTTGCAGGTTCATCACCAGCTTGGCAGACTGTCCCATGCCGGTTTCGCCCAGGCGGAAAAATACTTTGCCCATGGCGGCAAATAGCGGCTTCAGCGACTCGATCACCGCTTCGTCCCCGCCGACGATAAAAATGAGGCTGCCGGCCTCGGCTGCGACCTTCGATCCGGTCATGGGCGCGTCCACGTAACGCACTCCCCGCGCCGCTACCCGTTCGGCGAACTTGCGGGTCGCCGAGGGCGAAATGGTGCTGGAGTCAACAATGGTCATGCCTTCGGCCAGTGACTCTTCCACTCCCTGGGGCCCGAACAGGACGCTCTCCACCGCGTGCGTATCGGAAACGCACATCCAGACCACTTCCGCGCCCTTCGCGGCATCGGCAGGCGAACTTGCGCTGCGCGCGCCTTCTACTCCCTTGCCGGCGGTGCGGCTCCAGACCGAAACTTCATGACCTGCCTTGACCAGGTTGGCCGCCATCGGCCGTCCCATGATTCCCAAACCCAAGAAGGCAACACGCATTCTGACTCTCTCCTGAGGATATGAATTCCCAGCAGCGATTAGAACTGACGGCGGCAATCAGGGTCAAGGCATTCCCGCGTGTATTTGTTCTAGAATGGGCGTGGATGCCGGTCTCCTTTTGCTCCTTGCGAAGAATGCAGGTGAGGAGGCGGTTTCAGTGCGTCGCGACCACAGCCAGGCCAGATGTTAAAAAGCACTCTGAAGAATCGCGCTCTCCGCAACCGCGCCCGGCAGTTCGGCGGCCTGGTGCGAAGGTCCGCAGTCACTCCCCGCACCGGCCATACCCACAAACCGAAGCTGGTGACCAACGGCGAGATGGGAGTGACCTTCATCGGTCATTCAAGTTTCTTCCTGCAGGTCGGCAACCAGAATGTTGTCATCGATCCCAACTTTGCGCGCTGGCTCTTCATCCTCAAGCGTCTGCGTCAGCCGGGCCTGAAGGTACGCGACCTGCCCGCCATTGACCTGGTGCTGGTGACCCACGCCCACTTCGACCACCTGCACCGGCCGTCGCTGCGGGCCATCGTGCAGCAAACCAAACGCCGCCGCGGGGTGGCGCCAACCATTCTGGTGCCGCATCATGTCTTCGACCTGGTTTCCGACCTGGGCTTTGAGAACGTCGTGGAACTGGACTGGTGGAACAGCTACCGTCATCGCGATTTGACCGTCACCCATGTGCCCTCGCGCCACTGGGGAGCCCGGGTGATCGAGGACTCACACCGCGGATACGGCGGCTACGTGCTGCGCGACCACAAGCACTCGATCTATCACGCCGGCGACACGGCTTATTTCGCCGGCTTCCGCGAGATTGGGCAACGCCTGGGTCCGGAATTGGCGTTGTTGCCGATCGGCGCCTACAATCCGCCTGCCTTCCGCAACGTTCACACCAGCCCAGCGGATGCCATGCGTGCCTTTTTTGACCTGAATGCCCGCTGGATGGTACCCATGCATTACGGCACCTTTCAGCTCTCCCAGGAACCGATGGACGAACCCTTGCAACTGCTGGAGAAAGAAGCCAAGGCGGCAGGCATCGAAGACCGCGTGTTCGTGCTGGAAGAGGGCGTAACCAGATTCTTCTGAGTATGTGTGTGGGTCGGACACTCTTGTCCGACGCCTTTGACTTGGATTTTGGAAAGTCAAAGCTGTGAGGAAACAAAACAGGACCAGGACCTACACCAACCCCAACCCCAACGGCGTCGGACAAGAGTGTCCGACCCACACACACACTGGGTTAGTACGCCAGGAGAATTCTCAGGTCGCGCAGATTGTTTCCGGTGGGTCCGGTCACGATTGCATCGCCTAACGACTCAAAAAATGGATACGCATTGAATGCAGCCTGGTATGCACCAGCGTCCAGTCCACGGGCCCTGGCGCGTTCGAGTGTGGTGCCGTCCGCGATGGCTCCCGCGGCCGGACTGTTGCCGTCAATGCCGTCGGTGCCGGCGCTGAGCACGGTAATGGCCTGACCGGAAATTCTCACCGCACAGGCCAGGGCAAACTGCTGGTTCCGTCCGCCAGTGCCGCCGTTTTCAACCTTTACCGTAACTTCTCCCCCTGAAATCAGGCAGGCGCGTTCAGACTTCTGGCGCAACCCCCGCAAGCGTTCGAGAAGATACTCCGCCGCGCGATCGTACTCCCAATCGTCGCAGCGGTTGTCGATCTCAACTTTGAAGCCATGACGCTGCGCCTCAACTTCCGCCGCCTCCAGTAGTGAAGCGTTCGACAGCAACGGCCACCAGCGTGAACGGTGGAAGGCAACGTCATCGGACTTGGGAGTCTCCTCGATCGCATGGCGTTGAAACAACTCGCGCACGGAAGCGGGAAAGCGTTCCAGCATGCCGTACTTTTCAACCAGGCTGTAACAGTCGGCGACGCTGGTCGAATCGGGCATGGTGGGACCCGAAGCCAGGGCATCGGGAGTGTTGTCGGGGACGTCAGAGACCAGCAGCGACACCTGCTGCGCCCCGGACGCCGCCACGGCCATCCTTCCGCCCTTGACCGCGGACAGATGCTTGCGGACGGTATTGATCTCGGCTATGGGCGCGCCGGAGAGCACCAGCACGCGATACGTAGCGATCAGGTCCGGCAGCGAGATTTCATCGTCGATGGGCTTTTCTGCGATCGAGGAGCCTCCGCCGCTCAGCATGAAAATCACCAGCGACGCCGCATTCTGGGCGTTGAGCGACTTCAGCATGGCTTCCGCCGCCCGGATGGATTCCTGGTTCGGCGTAGGATGGCCTCCGCGATAGTAGCGGAAACCCCGAACCTGGGAAGCCGGATCGACCGAACTGGCCACGATGCCCTGGAAGCGATTGCCGGCCTGCATTTCAAGCGAATTCACCATGGCATGCGCGGCTTTGCCGATGGAGATCACGAGCACGCGGCTATAAGAATCCAGGTCATGCAGGTCTTCGCAAATGCGGAGCACTCCACGATCGCAATCCACGTGGCGCTGAAATGCCCGGTCGATGCTGGCTTCGCCGAGCGCGTGCTCAAACAAATGACGCGCCGTGACGCGCATGTCCAGGGCAAGCTTCTCGCGATCGGTGGCCGATGAAGGCATATGTATGTAGCGCCGGCTGTCCCGGGGGGCGTCTCGCCCGCGCAGGTCACAAGTTCACTGCTTCTCCCACCCACTGCTCGATGGCAGCGCGCAACTCGTGCAGGCGTCCTTCAAAAAAATGATCGCCGCCCGCGATCAAGATCAACTTCTTCGGTCCCGCAATCCCGTGCACCAGGGCTTCCAGCTGAGAAGGGGTCCCGAACTGATCGCGGTTGCCGCTGACAAATAATTTCGGCTTGGCGCAGCTCTGAAGAAAGCTGAAGTCATAGGTGCGATCATCAATCGGCGAGACCGGCAGGCCCAAGCCGATAGCGGCCTTTACCCGTGCATCCGGACAAGCGGCCCGCAAGCCCACTGCCGCGCCGAAGGAGAAGCCGGCGAAGATCAGGGGCAGGTGGAACTCCTGGTCAAGCCAGTCCAGAGCTGCCCGAACATCTTCCACTTCACCATTTCCGTGGTCGTGTTCACCCACGCTCAGACCAGCCCCGCGAAAATTGAAGCGCAACACGGGAAAACCGAAACTGTTCAACGCCTTCATGGCATGAAAGACCACCTTATTGTGCAGCGTCCCGCCAAAGAGGGGATGGGGATGGCAGACGACCGCGGCGTAAGCGGCATTGGAAGCTCCGGCATTGAGCAGGGCTTCCAGTCGTCCGGCAGGACCTTCCAGAAACAGGGAGCGGATTGTACCGGCTTGCGTCTCCATGGGACTCAGTAAAGCATAGCAGCGAACTGAACTTCCTCCGCGTCCTCTGTGTCCTCCGTGGTTGTTTGCGAGTTTTCAACCACGAAGGACACAGAGTAGTCATCGCATGAACAAACGCTGGATTGCGGCTTTTCCCACGCGTCCACTCCCACTTACAGACCGGCTCCGTGTCCTCGGTGTCCTCCGTGGTTGTTTGCGGTTTTCAATCACGGAGGACGCAGAGTATGCTCGCCGCTCGCGACTAAGGTATCCTGTCGCGCATGGATGTCGCCGCCTTCACCCGTCAACTCGTGGACATCGAGTCCATCACCGGAAATGAGGGGCCGGTAGGAGATTTCCTGCACCGCGAATTGCTGCGGCGAGGCTTTCAGGCAGAGAAGATTCCGGTGGAAGGGGCGCGCTGCAATGTCTTTGCCGTCTCCTCTGGCCAGCCGCGGCCCAAGGTTGTGTTCTCCACTCACATGGATACAGTCCCGCCATTTATTCCTTCGTCCGAAGATGCTACGCGGGTGTATGGACGAGGCTCCTGCGATGCCAAGGGCATCATTGCGACCCAGGTGGAAGCTGCGGAACGGTTGCGTCAGGATGGCATTCATGTGGGGCTGCTCTTCCTGGTGGGCGAAGAGCGCGACAGCCTGGGCGCCAAAATGGCGAACCAGAACCCTCCCGGCTCGAAATTTCTGGTGAATGGCGAGCCCACCGAGAACCAGATCGCAATCGCATCGAAAGGCGCGTTGCGGGTAGAGGTAATCGCGGAAGGACGCATGGCGCATTCGGCCTATCCGGAACTGGGCGAGTCTGCGATTGACAAGCTGCTGCTTGCCCTGCAACGACTGCGGGCGATGAAGCTGCCGGCGGAAGAGGGCATCGGCCCATGCACCCTTAATATCGGCGTGATCGAGGGCGGTCGCGCCCCCAATGTTGTCCCGGACAAAGCCCGCGCCCAACTGCTTTACCGCCTGGTGGGGTCGTCAGAGCAATTGAAGCAGGAGATCGTTGCGGCGGTCGGCAATGTGGCGCGAGTGGAGTTCGTGCTGGAAATTCCCTTTGTCCGCCTGCGCACTCTGAACGGTCTTCCCACCATGGTCGCCGCCTTCACCACCGATATTCCAGCGCTCGGCAATTGGGGACAACCTCTGCTCGTCGGTCCGGGATCGATTCACGTAGCTCACACCGACGGCGAATACGTCGAGAAGAAGCAGCTCCACGAAGCGCTGGATTTGTATGGCTCGATTGCACGCCAGCTTTCGACATGAATCTGGAAGTAGCGCCCGGCATCTTGCCGGCTGTCCCGAGGGCGTCTCGCCCTCGGCTCGGCGAGCGGGATGCCCGCCGGGGGACGATGACGCTGCTTGATTTGACTCCCACTCGATAAGCACGTAGAATAGTGCTGCACACATTTACGTGCCTCCAATTGAAGGCTAATATTACGCTAAAGCTGGACGCGGCTCTGCTGCGCGAGATTCGGGTGCTGGCGGCGGAAGAGGGCACATCGATCAGCGCTCTGCTGGCTGGCCGCCTCGAACAACTAGTTCGCGACCGCAAGACTTATGATCGCGCACGAAAGCGCGCCTTGGCTCGGCTGCGCGAGGGGCTTGACTTGCAGTGGACGCCCCCCCGTTCCCGTGACGAGCTTCACGAGCGATGACACGATGAACCATGCCCGATAAATATTTCGTGGATACCAACATCTTGCTCTACGCGCATGACCGCTCCGCGGGTTTGAAGCACGAACGCGCCCGCCAACTGGTGGAGCGACTGTGGACGTCCGGGGAAGGCGTGTTGAGCACCCAGGTGCTGCAGGAACTTTGCATCAACCTTCGGCGCAAGATTGCCCGTGCGCTCCCAGTGGAAGAAATACGTCGGATCATCCAGGACTACTTAAGCTGGGAGATCGTGATCAATGATCCGGCATCGGTCCTGCACGCGCTTGAGATTGAGCTGCGCTACCAAACGTCTTTTTGGGACGCTCTGATTCTGCAAGCAGCCGAGAGCTCAGGTGCAGCGATCTTGTATTCCGAGGACCTGGCAGCAGGGCAGAAGTACGGAGCGGTTAGGGTGGTAAATCCGCTGAAATCGGCTCCTGATTGACCCGTGATAAAGGCTGGTTTCATCGTGCACAATTCACGAACTCCCCTCAAATCTCAAGCCTGCATTTTTGCGATTCGCATTCCCGCGCCCGCCGCTTCCGAAAGCATTTAGACTGGGAATATGACCACCCAGACCCTGAACTCGCTCTCCAAGGCATCTTCCGCTTACTTGCGTTCCGCCATGCACCAGCCTATCCAGTGGAACGAGTGGGGCGAGGAGGCGTTTGCCACGGCGCATCGGGAAAACAAACCCATCCTGCTCGACATTGGCGCGGTCTGGTGCCATTGGTGTCACGTCATGGACCGCGAATCGTACGACGATCCGGAAGTGGCGCGGATCGTGAATGAACGCTTCGTGGCGGTGAAGGTGGATCGCGACGAACGTCCCGACATTGACAGCCGTTACCAGGTCGCGGTGAGCGCCATCAGCGGGCAGGGAGGCTGGCCTCTGACCGCCTTTCTCACCCCTGACGGCAAGCCCTTTTACGGCGGCACCTACTTCCCGCCCAACGACAACTACGGCCGTCCCAGTTTCAAGCGCGTGTTGCAGTCCATCGCGGACGCCTATCACCAGAAAAATACAGAAGTGGTGGACCAGGCGCAGATGGTGGAAATCGCAATCTCTCGGGCTGAGTCTTTCGCGGGCGGCAGCGGCGAGTTCTCGCCCAAGGTGATCGACGAGATCGTGGAAGCGGCGGTGAAGATGTATGACTCGCAGAATGGCGGCTTCGGAAGCGCGCCCAAGTTTCCCCATCCCGCCGTCCTCGATCTTGTGATCGACCAGTACGCGCGCTCGGGGAAGGAGAATCTGCGCGAGGTATTCGTTTCCACCTTGGAGAAGATGGCCCGCGGCGGCGTCTATGACCAGCTCGCCGGTGGCTTTCATCGCTATTCGGTGGACGAGCACTGGATCGTTCCGCACTTCGAGAAGATGTGCTACGACAATTCTGAATTGCTGAAGAACTACGTCCACGCCTACCAGGTGACCGGCTCGGAGTTTTTCGCCGCGGTGGCCCGCGACATCGTCCGCTGGATGGACGAGTGGCTCAGCGACCGCGACCATGGCGGGTTTTACGCCTCCCAGGATGCCGATTACTCGATGGACGATGACGGCGACTATTTCACCTGGACGCGGGCCGAGATGCAGGCTGTCCTGACCGAAGAAGAAGCGGCGGTTGCGGGATTGCGCTACGACATCAACGAAGTCGGAGAGATGCACCACAATCCGGAAAAGAATGTCCTGTACATCCGGGCTTCGCTCGACGAAATCGGCAAGCGTCTGGGTCTGACCGCGGAGCGCGTCGAGGAGATATTGGAATCTGCCCGGCAAAAAATGTATGCCGCACGGCTCAAGCGCCCGACGCCTTACGTGGACAAAACGGTTTACGTGGGCTGGAACTCACTCTGTGTCTCGGCCTACCTGGAAGCCGCCAGGGTGTTAAAGCTCGATGAGGCCAGACACTTCGCGCTCCGTTCACTGGACCGGGCCCTCGCCGAAGCGTGGCAGGCGGAGCAGGGTCTGCAGCACGTGATCGCCTATTCCGATCCTGCCGCAGAACGGCGCCTCGTCCCGGGACTGCTGGACGATTATGCCTTCACCGCCATCGCGTGTCTCGATGCTTACGAGGCCACCGCGGACCTCAGCTATTTCCACTTCGCTCAGCGCGTCGTGGACAAGATGGTGGAGCGGTTCTTTGACCCAGTATCCGGCGGATTTTTCGACGCTGCGGCCGGTGGTCCGGGGAAAGTTTTGGGAGTGCTGGGGACGCGGCGCAAACCGTTTCAGGATTCACCCACGCCCGCGGGAAATTCCGCGGCTGCCATCGCCTTGCTTCGGCTGCACGCTTTCACCAACCAGAACAGTTATCGGGAGCAAGCGGAACAGACGATGGAGCTGCTGGCCGGACTCGCCGGCAAATTCGGAATCTTTGCCGCGACTTATGGTATTGCCGCCGTCCATCTCTCCTGTCCGCACACCCAGATCGCGGTCATCGGAGAAGACAGCGCAGCCGAGCAGCTCAGCGCCATTGCGGACGGCCTCTTTGCATTTAACAAAACGGTGCTCAAGCTGGTGGTCAGTAAAGTGGTTCCGCAGAATCTGCCACCGGCCCTGGCGGAAACGCTCTCGCAGCTGCCCCTGCTCAATGAGGGAAAGTCAGCGGCCGTGATCTGTTCCGCATTCAGCTGTCAGCCTCCGATCACGGACCCGGAACAATTGCGCCGCACCCTCGGTATCGCGCTGAAGAGTTAACCGGCCACCGGGTCGCGCGGACAAAAAAAGAGGGCCGACCATGCGATTTCGCAATTGGTCAGCCCGGTCAGGTCCACAGCCACTTGCGCGGCTAGTTAACAGCCACTTCCAAGTCCCACTTGCCTAGCGTTTCGAGCAATTGGGATTGGCTGGATTGCACAGTGGCATCGGGCCCAGTTCTGCATTGAGTATCGGGGTCGCGATTGCCACGTACGTGCAAGCCAAACCTACCATCAGGATCAACATCCTGACCGCACGTTTCATGGTGTTCTCCTTACGCTGCGAGGCTCCTGGGAGGAAACCTCACGGTGGCGGCATTATACAGAAGAGCGACCGCGCGTCTAGTCTTTTCTCCAAACAGCGCTTCGCCATGCCCGCGAGTCACACTTCGGGAGGGGCGATCGGGCTCAGACAGCGACCCGGAAACGGCGGCGGGGACGCAGCCTTGCAAGGCTTGGCATACCGTCCCTTGTGCTGGATCGCGCCTCTTGTTCAAGTATCAGGTGAGGCTATGCTTGAGAATGACGGACGCTCTGGCAGGCAGGGTGAAACGAAATCGTCACTCGGTGAAACGTTTAGTGAACCCGACGGCTGGGCGACGGAAGGGAGTGGATACCGCTTCGAGTGCTGAGGGCGGGCTGCACTGCCGTATCGCTCGTGGCTTCCTTGGTCGAATAATCTGTCTGAGTGCGGGAAAAGGCGCGATCGACCATGCTTTCAAACATCGGTATCAAGGAATCAGCCTGCGCCGGGCCCTGAATGGCAGTAAGGCTTTTCTCCCAGCGATTCGGGGCCAACAATTCCGCGCCCGGCGCCCGCTCCGGACTCTTGACCAGGGCGTAGCCCAACCAGACCAGGATGGAAATGTTATAGCCCACGAGATTAACCATGTGGACCGCCACCTCGGAGGCATGCCCGCTCACGTGGAACGCCAGAGTACCCAGTTCAACTCCCGCGGATAAACCCAGGCCCAGCGAAAGTCCGAAACTATGTTGCTTCCAGGACACGCCGAGATAACGGGAAAAAACCAGTAGAAACAAAATCAGTCCAACCTGAGCCACGCGTACGCAACGCGTGACGGTGATCACCGCCTGAACAATCGGCCCCTGGTCCCCGGTCGGACTCGAGGCCGCAACCACGAAGGCCACCAGCGACATCACCAGGGCGGCCCACTTGAACAGCACCGATCCGAGATCTTTCAGGGTGTAATAAGGACGGAACACATCCAGGAAGATTTCGTAGATGACCATGAACCCCAGAACGAGGTTAATCGCAGCGCATGACCAGTAGGAGTAGAAAAACAGCTGGTAGCTGGCGTTTACCCACTGCGACGACATCGGAAACAAAACACCGAACGCGAAAATCTGGAAGCAGATGTAGGCGAAGAAGACAGGAAAGAGCCGATGCAGCTTGTGCCGCCACATCACAATCCCCACCCCCAGTTGCAGTATGGGGTGGGCGATCCAGAGCGCGGTTTGGTGATCGAAAGTCATCAACCAGTTTTCTGCCAGCCGGGGGCGCCACGGTTGACGGAGTTATTGCGATTAGACTTCTCTTATACGTAACCTTAGCAGTTTGGCTCAGATGGTCAATGTACCAAGGTAATCGCCAGTAATGGTTACCGGAATAACCTCCAGTGTGGGTCGGACACTCCTATCCGACGCCTTTGACTTTGACCTTAGGTTTGGTCTTAGCTTGGTTTTTCCGTCAAGACCAAAGGTCAAAAGCGTCGGACAAGAGTGTCCGGCCCACACTCGGACGCAGGCATCAGACTATTGATTCTGATCGAGATAGAACATGTCCAGGACCTGGCCCTTGCTGTCGATCAATAACACCCGCCCGGCATACACAACCCGTTCGAGGTCGCTGGGTAATTTGGGCAGCTGCTCTTCACAGACCAAAGGCAGCGACTGGGCCTGGCTCTGAACCTCGGAAGGCAAGCTCCCCCCGCGGTGGATCTGTCGTTCTGACCCCGAGGGCAGTTCCGGACGCTGGGTGGCGCCAACCGGAAGGTCGGCGGCATGTTCGGTGACGCAGCTTCGTATGGTCCGGCGATCGCGCAGGGTGAACAACTGCGCGCTGTCATCTGCTCCGGACGCCGGGTCCGAAGTTATGGTGGGAGCGGAATCGGAGGCGGCAGGTGGCGGAGGCGTCGTCACTGCTTCGTTAGGGGTCGGCATGGCAGGCGGCGGAGTCGCAGGCGCCGAAGCTGAGGAGGTAACAAACGTGAGCACAGCTTCCGACTCGACGATTGCCGGCTTCTTGCCGGTGGCCGCGGCCGCGCCGGTGCCGGCCGCTCCGCCCGCCAGAGTTCCGATGGCTGCGCCTTTGCCTCCGCCGGCGATGGCGCCGATTACCGCGCCCAACGCTGCTCCGCCGCCGATCTTGGTCACGTTGCTCTTGGAATGCGATTCGCCCTTGATGACCAGCGGCTCGACGTGAATCGATTCCGCCACCGTTCCCGAGCTCACCGTGTTCAGCACCAGGTCGAGTTCGCCCGGTTCAGTGAGCCGGCCGGTGGCATGCACATCCGTGACGCGGCCGATGACGTCCGCACCCTTGGGATAGAGTGTCCGTCCGTTCACCTCGATCGGCTCGTCCAGCGTGCCCCGGAAGGTATCTCCCATCTGGGTCTGCTCGCTGCTGAGGTTGTCAATCATGCGGACCCGGATAGAAGTCCCGGAAGGAATCTCGAGAGACCTCTGCGCCAGCGCCGCGAGCGGCGCAAGCGCCAGCACTAGAGTCAGCAGCTGGAGATATTTGCGGTTCATTTCGTCTTCACCTCTTTGAAGTTTCAGCGGGCCAGGCAAAGCGGCGTCTATCTCTTCCCTACTTGGGATGCAGCCCCCGGCTCTGCGGCTGCACTAAGATATCGGGCTTTTGCTGCTGCGGGCCAGATTCTTTGTTCCCCTCCACTGCCTGTCATCCCGAGCGAAGTCGAGGGACCTGCTTTCAGCCGGTGCAATCGGCGCCCTGTGCCTGGGACATCTGCCGCCGCCGGCAAACAGCAGGTCTTTCGACTCCGGGAACGGACTCGCAAGCGAGTCCGTTCCCTGCGCTCAAGATGACAGGGTTGAAGAAGGAGGAAGGAAGACGAGAGATCGCCGCCGCCTCGTTGCGTCGGCGAGCAGAAATCAGTTCCGGGTCCCGATGAAAATAAAGTAGGAGCAGGCCCAAAGATTTGAAGGAATGCTACCGTGCGGACGAGTGGTGAGAATCACATTATATTCGCCGGAAACTTCCAGGCTGTCGAGCAGCGACGGCGCGGCCACGGGATCGACCGTAGCCAGATATGCGAGGAATTCATGAATGCCAGCTCCAGCTTTGCAGCCCTGCGCCAGGAACGACAACTCGGCATTACTCTCGGAGAAGTGCCAACCCAACGAGGCGGCAGCCGTCACTGCATTTTCGTAGGCCTGCTCGGAAACCGACCCGGGAGCGGGATTGTCGAAAACCAGTCGGAGCCTGCGATCGTCCTCGCGGCTGAACTCGCGCACTTTCAGCGATCCGGATTTTGCGGTTGCCTTCCAGTCCACGTGGCGGGCTGAATCCTCCGGCATGTACTCGCGAATGAGATAAAGGTCGTCGCCGCGGCCTCGGGCAAAAGTTTCAAATTCGCCGGTGATCAGGGGGAGCACTTCAAAAAATTCGTCGGTCTGCTCAACCGCCGGGTACACCAGTATCTCGCGGGCCAAAGCCACGCGCCGCGTCTTGGTGAGGAAGGCAAAGGGAAAGCGGGTGGCCAGACCAAAGCTGTTCTGCTGATAGCGTCCGCGGCGGGGGAAGCAGAGTTCCAGTTCGGCCGCGACTTCCGAGGCCGGCGGAATGTAGGGAAAATATGCCGACTCGGTAAAGATGCCGGGCGGGGCGGAAGCGCCACCGGCAACCCGGCGTAACTGGCGGTCGGGCAGTATCACCCACTGTTTGGCGGCCGGCTGCCCGGGGGGAAAGCCAAAGGTGGTGGGCACCCACTGCCATTGCTTCGAATGCTTCTGCCTGAGCGGAACCACGCAGATGGAAAATGAAGGCAGCCAGCGCCGGCGGTTCCTTACCACCATCTTCCCCAGTGTGGAACGCCCGGCGAAAACCTGCTCGGGCAGATGAACATCCAGTTCCAGCTCGCGCAACACGATCGCCGAGGCCACGCCCGATACCAGGATAGCCGCCAGCATCGCCGCCACAATCACGTAAAGCAGGTTGTTGCCGGTGTTCAGCGCCGCAACCCCGATCAGCAGGACACTCACCACGTAGATGATTCCCACCCCGGTCACGTCGTAGTTGAAGGCATCGCGGACCCGGCTGCCAGCCACCCGGCGCGCCAGATACGGCACCGTGGTCAGCCCCACTACGACCGCCAGGACCAGCGCGATCGAAGCCAGGACCACCGTGACCCAGAGGCTGCCCGATTCACGCGCCACGGTGGAAAAAAGGGCGGCTGCGAAAGCCAGCACCAGTCCCAGCAGGGCCAGCAAAAAACGCATCCAGACTTCGGGGATTTCGAAGCGCAGGAACCGGCTGCGCGAACGAGCGCCGGGGGTAGAGGCCGGCACAGCCGATATTACGGGGTCAGCCATGGATGAGATTCGCTGCTTCGAGGCTAGCACCGCCCCGCTCGCTCATCAATCTGGATTGGGTTGGCCGGAAATCCGCCGTAACCATGCCGTCGCCTTGGCGGTGGCCTGGTCCGCCACTCGCCCCAGCCTGGGAAAACGCTCTCGCAGCCGGGTCAGCAGCCGGTGGGCCCACACGTATTCCGACGACAGAATAATCAGCCCGATCAGCAGGAACAGCACTCCCTGCAGAATGGGGAGAAACAGGCCCAGGATTCCCAGCAGGATAAAACTCCAACCTACGATCAGGACCAGGATTCGCTTGATGCTGGATTTCAAGGCAAATGAACTCTCTGTGTTTCTTTCCTCAAGGTATCAGGTGTGCCGCAAGTGGTGGCGGAAATATGTCAGCCGGCGGGCGCAAGATCTTTCGCCAGAAGTAGTGGCTCAATTCGACACTCTCCCCTTCCAGCGGCGTCATCCTGAGGGACTTCAGTCCCGAAGGATCCGGCGTGCATAGCCGGCAACGCAGGAGCAAAGGGTGTGTCTGCTTCACTCCAGATCCCTCACGGCCTGAAGGCCATTCAGGATGACGCCTGTGGGTAAGGGGAAATTTCAAACGGAGCCACTTCCCGCCAGAAATGCAACTACGGATGAGTTGAACATATCGGGAACCTCCTCGTAGGGCAGATGGCCGACGCCGTCAAAGATCTCGAGCCGACAATCACTGAAGTGCTGCCGCAGTTCCTCCGCCGAGGCCGGGCTCACCGCCGAATCCTTGCTGCCCCAGATCAGCAGGGTGGGGATGTCCGCAATGCGGGGGAGCAGCGATTCCAATTCCTCAAGGTCGCGGTTCCACGACCGCACCACACCCAGGCCGTAGTTGAGGGTTCCGGGAATTCTGAAAGGTTCAGAATAGCCGGCCAGCGTACCCGGACTGATGCGCCGCGGATCTCCGTAAAGCCGGCGCAGCAGAGTATCGTGCACAATTCCCAGGCACGGTTCGAGGCGCAGGAGCAACCACGAAACCGGCGCGCTGCTCAGAAAGGGCGCCAGCCTCCGCCCGTGGGCCGACCAGGGATTCACCGGAGCAACCAGAATGAGTCTTCGCACCCGTTCCGGCGCCAGGGCGGCGGCCATCATCGCGACCGCGCCGCCGTGGGACGTCCCCAGCAAATCGCAGGACCCGATGCCCACACCATCCATGAAACGCAGCAGGCGCTCGGCGTTGGCCCGGAGACTGCCACCAGCGTTGGGAGGCCGGTCGGAAAAGCCCACACCCGGCATATCGACCGCATACACCGTCGCCCTCTCCGCCAGAAGGGGCAGGGCGAATCGCCAGGAGAAGGAGTATCCCAGCAATCCATGCAACAAAAGCAATGGCGGCCCAGAGCCGGCGCACAGGTAGCGCATGCGGTGGCCATCCAGGACGAACCAGCGCTCCTCGACCGGGATTGGCGAGTGGCCCACCTTCAGTGGACGAGTTTACCTCAGGACTGAAAGCCGGTGCCCCGTCCTTGCGGGGTGCCCCACCCATCGCGCACTCTGCGATGTGTGGGTTTCTCACCTCGACTGGACTGACGTCGAGGTTCACAATCAAAACTCTGTGGCCCGGTGCTGAACTATTGGTTCCAGGGATCGCAATCCATGAGTGAGTTGACGTACGCATCGTCGACACATTCGCAACCAACGCGAATGAGTGGGCTCTGTCACCAATGCTGTGTTCGGGGATCACATTCAAGTTCCAACCCGGTGTGTAATGTGGGTTCTCGCCTCGACTGCGTCGAGGTCACAATCAAGACTTCGTAGCCCGGAGTGCTGAACTATTGAGTTCCTGTCTGCGAGCTTTCGAGCTTCGCCCGGCTTGGCCGGGTCAAAGTCCCGGCCCCACCTGTACTCATTAAGCTTCTGCTATTCATAGGGTTACCAAACCCCACAGAAGGATTCCAAAAAACATAGCTTTACTCCGCTCCGGCTTCTATAATCGGTGAAGTCTTTTGCTTGAAGCGAGTTAGAGGTTCTCCCTTGCGCCCTGCCGTGGCACCCGACGTGCTGAACCATCAATCGGGTCTTTCCCCCGCCCTCATCCAGGAGCCGTTGCGGTCGATGAACCGGGACTTCCAAATCCGCTTTACAGCCGGTCTGCTGATCCTTCTGACCACGGCTGCGGTCATCCTTGCCTGGATTAATTTCCAGAAGGAAGCCGACTTCCAGATTCCCTCCGACGGCGTCTGGTGGATGGAACAGACCGGAAACGACGGCGGCGTCGTGGCCAAACGAGTGGAACCGAGCGGCCCGGGAGACAAGGCCGGCATTCGGGTTGGCGACCGCCTGACCGCCATCAACCAGCACGACATCAAGGACACCCCAGCCCGGGTGCGGCAAGTGTACCGCGTAGGCGCGTGGTCTAAGGCGACTTATTCCCTGGTTCGGCAATCAGTGTCCCTGGATACCACCGTCATCCTGGTCCCCGCTGATCGTTCTCCGAACAACTGGCTTCGTTTCATCGGCCTGATCTATCTGGGCATTGGGCTGTACGTCTTGCTGCGGCGCTGGACCGCGCCCAGTTCCACGCATTTCTATATCTTCTGCCTGGTCTCGTTCATCCTTTACGCCTTCCATTTCACCGGGAAGCTGAACGGCTTTGACTGGACGATCCTCGGGGGCAACGTTACTGCCTGGCTGCTGCAGCCGGCATTGTTCCTGCACTTCGTTTTGACGTTCCCCGAAAAGCGCGACTTTGTCCGCAAGCATCGCTGGATCGTTCCCGCAATTTACGTACCCGGAATGCTGCTTCTCGGAATCCAGGTCCTGGCGCTCACCATGCTGCGGGCGAGCGAGCAGATGCGCTGGAACCTCGAGCGGGTGCAGACGGGCTATCTGGCGCTGTTCTTCGTGATCGCCGCTGCAGTGCTGTGGAACAGCTACCGCCGGGCCAGCACGCCGATCCTGAGACAGCAGTTGAAGTGGGTCACGCGCGGCACCATTCTTGCGATCGCGCCCTTCACTCTGTTCTATGCGATTCCTTACCTGATCGGCCCACCATTTTCGCCGATGAAGATGTCCGTATTGTCGCTGGGTCTGCTGCCCTTGACGTTCGGATATGCCATCTTCCGCTACCGCCTGATGGACGTTGACCTGATTTTCAAACGCGGCATGGTGTACACCCTGGCGGCGGCTGCGATCGTAGGAGTGTACTTCGCCGTGGTAGCAGGAGTCGCCGAACTGGTGCACATGCAGGTGCCGAGTTCGGGACCGGTCGGCCTGATCCTGGCCATGGTGGTCACGGCCCTGCTGTTCGACCCGGTACGCAAGTGGATCCAGGAGCGGATTGACCAGTTCTTCTACCGCACCCGTTACGACTACCGCAAGACCCTGATCGAATTTGGCCGCGAGCTCAGCGCGGAAACCGATCTCGACATGATGTTGAGTTCGGTGGTCGATCGCCTGTCGCGCACCCTGCTGGTGGACCGCATGGCGATTTTCCTCTCCGCCGGCGAGCCGCCACAGTTTGTGCTGGCCAAATCTTTCGGCATGAGCCAGACCAGCGGTCTGGATTTGAACTTCCTCAGCGCCCCCCGGCCGGAGACTGCCGCCGGACACCTTTTCCTCGAAAACGTGCACCAGGTGCCGCGCGAGACGGCCAGCGCGCAGCAGACCATCGCCCGGCTGGACATGAACTACTACATTCCCTGCCGCGCCCAGCAAAAAACGATCGCATTCCTCGGCCTCGGCAAAACAGTGGAAGGCGACTTCCTCACCAGCGAAGACGTTGAACTGCTGGAGACACTCGCCGGTTACATCGGCATCGCCATCCAGAACGCGCGCCTGTACGCATCGCTCGAACAGAAGGTCGCCGAGTACGAACGGCTGAAGGACTTCAACGAAAACATCGTGGAGTCGATCAATGTGGGCGTCATGGCGGTTGACCTGGCCGACCGCATCGAGTCCTGGAACTCGCAGATGGAAGTGATGTACGCCCTGCCCCGCTGGCAGGCGCTGACCCGGCCCTTGAGCGAAGTATTTCCCGCGGAGTTTGTGGAAGAGTTCTACCGCGTGCGCCAGAACCCCGGCATCAACAACCTGTACAAGTTTCGCCTGGCCACGCCGACAGGTGAAAGCCGCACTGTGAACGTTGCCATCGCGCCCCTGGTCACCCGGAAGTTCAACGTGATCGGGCGCCTGATCATCGTGGACGACATCACCGAACGCGTGGGTCTGGAATCGCAACTCTCCCAGGCCGACAAGCTCTCCTCGATCGGCTTGCTGGCGGCCGGGGTGGCGCACGAAGTCAATACTCCGCTGGCCGTTATTTCCTCCTACGCCCAGATGCTGTCGAAGCAGTTGCAGGACGATCCGCAGAAGGGCGGGTTGCTCGAGAAGATTACGCGGCAAACCTTCCGGGCCTCGGAGATCGTAAACAACCTGCTGAATTTCTCCCGCACCAGCGGCACGGAATTTACCGAAGTGAATGTCAATAAGATCATCGCCGACACCATGGCGCTGCTGGAGCACCAGTTCAAGATCACCAAGATCAGGGTGGAAGACGAACTGGCCGGCCACCTGCCATTGATCAGCGGGAACCCGGGACGCTTGCAGCAGGTCTTCCTGAACCTGTTCCTGAACGCCCGCGACGCCATGCCCGAAGGTGGAACGCTCCGCGTGGCCACTTCCAACGGGGACGGGGTAAGCGTGGTCGTCTCCGATACCGGCAGCGGCATCGCGCAGGAGCACATCCAGCGTATCTACGACCCCTTCTTCACCACCAAGGCCGCGCCGCGCGAAGGCCAGGGCAAAGGCACCGGCCTGGGCCTCTCCGTGACCTACGGAATCATTCAGGAGCATGCCGGGAAGATTCGGGTGGAGAGCCATCCCGGGCGAGGCACAACCTTCTACCTGGATTTCCCGCTCACCAGGAAGGCCGTCAATGTCTGAGCTGGCCACCATCCCGCGCCACAACCTGGGCGAAGGCTCGTCGTCGGTAGGTTCCGTGCTGATCATCGACGACGAAGCAGCCATTCGCGAGTCGCTCGAAACCTTGCTGGAGATGGAAGGCTACGAAGTGCAGTCGGCGGCCACGGCCGACGAAGGTCTCACCCGGATCGGCGACCGGGCCTACGACCTCGTCCTGCTCGATCTGGCGCTGCCTGACCGGAACGGCATCGATCTGCTGGCAGAACTTCACGGTCACAATCCGCAGCTGGCGGTCATCATGATCACCGCCTACGGGACGGTGGAAAATGCGGTGAAGGCGATGCAGGCTGGCGCCACCAACTTCGTCCAAAAACCCTGGGACAACGAAAAACTGTTGGCCGACATTCGTGCCGTGGTGGCCCGCCATCGGGCGGAAGAAGAAAACATCCAGCTCAAGCGCGCCCTGAAGCAGCGCTACAACTTTGAAAACATCGTGGGCAAGAGCGAGCCCATGCTGAAGATTTTCGACCTGGTGGCGCAGGTGGCCCCCAGCCGCTCCACCATCCTCTTGCAGGGAGAAAGTGGGACCGGCAAAGAGCTCATCGCCAAAGCCATTCACTTGAACTCGCCGCGCCGCGACCGCGCCTTTGTTCCGGTCAATACCGGCTCGATGCCACCCGACCTGCTGGAGTCCACCCTCTTCGGACACGTCAAGGGCGCGTTCACCAGCGCCATCGCGTCCAAAAAAGGCCTCTTCGAGATCGCCGACCGGGGAACGTTGTTCCTCGACGAAATCGGCACCATGAGCATGGACACGCAGAGCAAAATCCTGCGCGTGCTGCAAGACCGTAAATTCATGCACCTGGGCGGAGTCCATGAAATCCAGGCGGACGTGCGCATCATTGCGGCGACCAACGTGGACCTGAAACAACTGGTGCGCGAAGGCCGCTTCCGCGATGACCTCTTCTATCGCCTGAACGTGATCACGGTCGATCTTCCGCCGCTGCGACAGAGGCGGGAGGACATCCCGATGCTGGTGGATTTCTTCCTCTCCCGGTACTCGGAAGAAAACGAGCGTCCGCGGCGAAGAATGACGCCCGAAGGACTTCGTCCCCTGCTCTCCTATTCCTGGCCGGGCAACGTTCGAGAACTGGAAAACGTGATCGAGCGGGCGGTGGTGCTCTCCTCCACTCCGGATGTGGGTCCCGAGCTTCTGCCCGACCAGATCGTGGGCCGCGGCACTCCGGTTCCACTGATGGAACATCGCGGCGACGCCTCTCTGTTCGACATCGTCGAAGATTGCGAACGCCACATCATCCTCGACATGCTGGAGAAATGTAACTGGAACCAGACCGAAGCCGCCGAACGCTTCCATGTGCCGCTCTCCACCCTGAACCAGAAAATCAAGCGTCTGAGTATTGAGATCAAGAAGAAGGTCAGGGAGTAGTCGGACCTCGGGCGTCAGACCTCGGACTTCGGACCTCAGCCAATCAACGAAATCTAGATGATTTTTCTCCACGACAAGGTTGAACAGGAACTCGCCTGGTCTTTCAGGTGCAAAGGCTGCGGAGAAATCTACGTCGTTCGCCCAGTAGCCGGGGCAGAGACCGCCTATCCCGACTCTGAAGCAATACACTGTCACAAAACTGCGGAGGTATACTCGTATTCTTCTCAGGAAATGGAAGAACTCTGGATCCAGTAGGTTGGTCGAAGTCACACGCGAGAGCCGACGTCCGCCGGCTGAGGTCCGAAGTCTGACGTCCGAAGTCCGCCTTCTGCTATAGTTCCTGTGATAGAGGCCACACCGCATGGCAGCCGGGGATTTACAGGTCCCACTCATATCGCCCACTGAATTCGCCAAGGACAAGATCAAGGCGCTTCAGGACTATGCCTTGCTCACCGGGCAGTCGCTGGCCAATCTTTTCCGGCGGCCCTTGTACGTCACCGACATGATTCAGCAGGCCGACCTGATCGGCGTGGGTTCCCTGCCCATCGTGATCCTGACCGGCGGCTTCACCGGCGCGGTGCTCGCCCTGAACAGCGCCAGCACGCTGTCGCGCTTCGGCTCCCTTACTCTTATCGCCCAACTGGTATCGGTCGGCATGGTCACCGAACTGGGGCCGGTCATCACCGGACTCATGGTTGCCGGCCGGAATTCTTCCGGAATGGCCAGCGAACTGGGCTCGATGACCGTGACCGAGCAGATCGATGCCATGCGCGCCCTGGGCACCGATCCTACGAAAAAGCTGGTCACGCCCCGGGTGGTGGCCACCGTGGTGATGCTGTTTTTCCTGACCATCATTTCCGACCTGCTCGGCCTGGTGGGTGGAAATATGGTCTCGAGCCTGATGCTGGGACTGGACTCGCGGCAATACTGGACCTCGGCCTGGCAGTCGCTGGTCTGGCGCGACCTTACCTCAGGTCTTATCAAGCCGGTGCTCTTCGGATTCGTGATCTCGACCGTGGGCTGCTATTTCGGGATGTCAACCCGCGGCGGCACGCAGGGTGTGGGACGCTCCACCACCCAGGCCGTGGTCGTAGCCTCGGTGATGATTCTGGTCACGGATTTCTTTGTCACGAAGCTTCTCATCACTCTGTTGGGATACCGGTAGACGATGTCAGCGCCCACGCTTCCGCTCGACATGCCCGCCCCCGCCGCCCGGCAGCAGGGCAGCGAAGCCATCCGTTTCGAGAATGTGAATCTTGCATTTGATGACAAGGTGGTGCTGGACGACATCTCTTTCCGCCTGCCGCACGGAGAAACCAAGGCCATTTTTGGCGTCGCCGGCTCCGGAAAAAGCACGATTCTCAAGCTGGCGCTGGGATTGATGAAACCGGACTCCGGCCGCATCTATGTTCTCGGCCAGGATGTGACGGAGATGAGCGAAAACGCGCTCTTCGACCTGCGGCGGCAGATTGGCATGGTGTTTCAGGAGAGCGCGCTCTTTGATTCGCGCACGGTGCGGGAGAATGTCGCCTTCCGCCTGATGGAAGAGGCTCAGATTTCCGAAGAGGAGATCGAGCGGCGGGTACGCGAGGCCCTGAGTTTCGTCGAGTTGGAGCGGACGGTCGATATGTTTCCGTCGGAACTTTCGGGCGGAATGCGCCGCCGCGTGGCCATTGCCCGCGCCATCGTGACCCGGCCTGAGATTCTGCTCTACGATTCGCCTACGGGCGGGCTGGATCCGGTGACCTCCACCACCATCGTGGAGTTGATCGTGAAGCAGCGGGACGTGTACAAGACCAGCTCGCTGATGGTCACGCATCGCCTGCAGGATGCCTTCGTCATGGCCACACACTACTTTGATCGCACGGCCAACAAGATGCTGCCCTTGCCTAAGGGCGTCCATTGCGAAGTGCCGCTGGCATTTTTGATTCTGCGCGACGGAAAAGTAATTTTTGACGGCGATATCGATGAACTGGCGAAAACCCGCGACGAGTACATTCGGGAATACATCGCTTAAAGACTGCTTCTGGTAAAGGACGCTTCTAGCTGCTGGCCCCTGGCTCTAACCACCTGTCATCCTGAGCGTAGTGGCTGCTTCGCCTGGCGAAGCAGCTGCGGAGTCGAAGGATCCCTGCCCAACCGATGCGCGTGGCGGTTGATCTAAAGTGGCCAAAATTCTCTACAATACGCGGCGTGCAGAGTTACGACGGCAAGAACAATCACTGCCGGCGGCAACGTTACGGCAGGGGTCCTTCGACTCCTCCGCTTCTTCGCAACGCGAACAGGCGAACTCGCTCAGGATGACATTTTGCGGAAAATTGCGGACTAGCCGGCTTTTGCGGTTTCGACCGCGGTTTTGCGCCGGGCGGCCAGATTGGCTTCCATGCGCTTTACGAACTCACGGCTTTTCTTCGTGCTCATGACCAGCGATTCGATGCCCATGAGCAATTCCGGGTTCTTCATCTTCTCTCGCAACTCTTTCAGAAACGGCTTCGCCTTGGCGTAAATGAGGACCATCTCCCCGCAAAAGCTGGGTTCGAGGAACAACTCGCGGTTCAAGGCTCCGTGGTGCACCAGTGACGATGCCATGCCCCAGTAGCCCAGTACCTGGCGCAGCCAGTTGTTTTCGGGTGTCCCGAACGCGCCTGAGATTTTCATGAAGTCGTCCGCGGACTGAGGCGAGAACGTCACTACCCACCAGTGACGTGCCTTGCGCAGCTCAGCTTCGCGGCGTAGATCGTAGAGTTTCAGAATCAGTTGCGCATCAGCAGCAGTCGCTTTCGCCATTCACTCCTCCAAACATTTCGTAAGATACCGGGCCTGCACGGCGCACCCTGCGTCAGATTGTGGATGCGGCCCCGGAGGCGGCTTCTGCGGGTATTTCGCGCTCAAAGTCACACTCTTTATTGGGGCACGCGATTACCGGACCCGCTTTCAGCATTTTCTCTACCAGGTATTCGCTGCCGCAGCTCGGACATTTTTCCGCCAGAGGTTTGCCCGCGGAGGTGAACTTGCACTTGGGATAATTTCCGCAGCCATAGAATGTGTTGCCCTTGCGCGCCTTCTTTTCCACCAGGTCGCCCTCTTTGCACAGCGGGCACTTCACCCCGATGTAATTCTGCTTCACATATTTGCATTCGGGATAGCCGCTGCAGGCGGTGAACTCGCCAAACCGTCCATGGCGGATCATCATGTTGCGCCCGCACTTGGGACAGAGTTCATCGATCGGAATGTCGGGAACTTTCTTGCCCTGATCGAGGCGGCGCGTGGTCTTGCAATCGGGATAACCGGTGCAGGCCATGAACTGGCCGAAGCGCCCGCGTTTCAATACCATCACCCGGCCGCAGTTCTCGCAATATTCCTCCTGCGTGGTCTCCTGGATGTCGGCCGAATCCAGGTCGGGCAGGTTGATCGGATTTTCCTTGGTGAAGGTACAGCTGTCGGGATTCTCCTTGTCGTATGAGCTGCAGGCGTAGAACGACCCGTGCTTGCCCCACTTGATCACCAGCGGAGAGCCGCAACGCTCGCACTTCTCGTCGGTGGGCTTCTCCATCCGCTTGATGTTCTCCATGTGCTTTTCGGCGTAGCGGAGGTCCTTGGCGAAGCGCTTGTAGAATTCCGTGAGGGCATTGATCCATGTTTCCTTGCCCTCTTCAATCTCGTCGAGCTCCTCCTCCAGGCGGGCGGTGTACTGCACGTCAAAAATATCGCGGAAATTTTCCACCAGCAGATCGGTGACCACGAGGCCGATCTCGGTGGGCGAGAACTTGCCTCCCAGCTTCTGCACGTACTGCCGTTCCTGAATGGTGCTGAGGATGGCGGAGTACGTGGAAGGCCGCCCAATGCCGCGCTCTTCCAGTTCTTTCACCAGCGAAGCTTCGTTGTAGCGGGGTGGAGGTTCGGTGAAGTGCTGCTCCGGCTTCAGTTCGCGGAGAGTAAGCTTTTGCCCGGGTTCGAGCGGCGGCAGCTTGTGCTTGAGCTCTTCTTCTTCCTCGTCCTTGACGTCCTTCGCTTCTTCATAAACCTTCAGGAAGCCGTCGAACTTGAGCACCGAGCCGGTCACGCGGAACCAGAAAGTCTCGGCGCCGGATTTGGCGTCGATATCCACCGTGGTCTGGTCAAAGACCGCGGGCGTGATCTGAGAAGCCACAAAACGCTGCCAGATCAGCTTGTAAACCTTGAACTCATCTTCTTTCAGGTATTGCTTGATCTGGTCGGGATGGCGCATCGCCGAAGTGGGACGGATGGCTTCGTGCGCCGCCTGCGCCGCCTTCTTCTCTTTATAGACGTTCGCCGACTCGGGCAGGTATTCCTTGCCATATTGCGCCGTGATGTATTCGCGCACCTCCGCCAGCGCTTCGTTGGAAACGCGGGTGGAATCGGTACGCATATAAGTAATGAGACCGACCGAGCCTTCCTCGCCCAGTTCCACACCCTCATACAGACGTTGCGCGATCATCATGGTGCGCTTCACGCTGAAGCGCAGCTTGCGCGAAGAGTCCTGCTGCAGTTTGCTGGTGGTGAAGGGTGGAGTGGCGTTGCGCCGCCGTTCTTTGCGATCGACGGTGCGGACCAGCCAGTCGGCCTTTTCCAGAGCGGCGCGGATTTTCTCCGCGTCCTCGCCGTTGTTTACTTCGACCTTCTCTTCACCCTTGCCCACGAACCGGGCATCGAATGCCGGCGGCTTGGGTCCGGCCAGATGGGCATCGATGGTCCAATATTCAACCTTCTGGAAGGCCTTGATTTCCCTCTCGCGTTCGACAATGAGCCGCAATGCGACGGTCTGGACGCGACCGGCCGACAGTCCGCGCCGGACTTTATCCCACAACAGAGGTGAAACCTGGTAGCCCACCAGGCGGTCGAGCACACGCCGCGCCTGCTGCGCATCCACCAGGTTCTGATCGATGTCGCGGGGATGTTCGAAGGCTTCCTGTACGGCACGCTTGGTGATCTCGTTGAAGGTGACGCGGCGGATGCGATCAGGCTCGTCGCCATCCTTCTTCTTCTTTTTCTTCTTTTTGTTCCCGTCGCCCAGTTCCTGGGCCAGGTGCCACGCGATGGCTTCACCTTCGCGGTCCGGGTCAGGCGCCAGGTAGATGTTGTCCGCGGACAAGGCCAGCTTCTTCAGCTTGGCCAGGACCTTCTCCTTACCGGGAATGACGATGTACTCCGTCTCGAATTCGTTCTCGATATCGACGCCCAGCGTGCTCTTGGGCAGGTCCTTGACGTGCCCAAACGATGCTTCGACAACGTAGCCCTTGCCCAGATACTTCTGAATGGCTTTCGCCTTGCCGGGCGATTCGATAATCACTAAACCTTTAGACAATTTGTCCTCTGATGGTGGTTACTGGTTTTGAAGCTAGCATGAATGCGGGGGAAAAAGCTATCAGCTGTTAGCTTTTAGCCTTTAGCTTGGACCTCAAGCTGCCAATGCATTTCTGATTTTTTGCGATAGCGCAGATAACATTCTCATGACTTCCTCCAGATCGGAATTCAGCTTTGAATATTCCGCATTCTTTAAAAAATCCAAGTCTCGCGCAAGAAGTAAGTGATAAGAGAGCTCGGCCCCTGAGCCCATTGAAATCTGGATGAAGCGCGCCATCTCGCCGTCCGATCGTCGGCCACAACCCTCGGCGAGATTCGCCGCGATCGAAGCTGACGAACGCCGAATCTGACTGGTCAAACCAAATCGTTCTTCTTTTGGAAAGCCGTGGGTGCCACGGTAAATCGCCAGTGTCAAATTGTGTGCCTTCTCCCAAACCACAAGGTCCTTATAATTTCTCATGTGGCCTCCACAAAGGCGTCCGATCAGGCGTCGGGCTAAAAGCTAAGAGCTAACAGCTAAAAGCTTTTTACAAAATTCTTCCCCGGCATCTGCTTGACCTTGCCTGCCAGCTCCAGCTCGAACAATGCGGCGAAGATTTCGGATGACGACATCTGCAGTTCCAGCAACTCCACAATTTCGTCGATGTGGGTAGCCTCGTCCGCTTTCAGGAGCTTCAGGATCTTCCGTTCGTGGGGAGGCAGCTCGGTTTCCCCGAATAGAGATGCAGTCTGGCCGGCCTTCGATTCATCGCCGGTGGCGGGAGTCAGCGCAAGTCGTACTGCCGGAGGGAGTTCTTCCCACACATCTTCCCACGTCGCGGTAAGCTTGGCGCCCTGCTTGATCAGGGTGTTAGGCCCCCAGGAATTCTTATTGGTGACGTTTCCAGGCACGGCAAAAACCTCGCGATTCTGCTCCAGGGCGCAGCGTGATGTGATCCTGGTGCCGCTGTATTCCGCGGCTTCCACAACCAGCACACCGATCGAAATACCGCTGATGATGCGATTGCGGATGGGAAAGTTTTGCGGCGCGGCAAATGTGTTCATGGGAAATTCGGAGATCAGCGCGCCTCCCGCCGCCAGCATCTGCTCCGTGATCCGGGTATTCTCCTTGGGATAGATAATGTCCACGCCGGTGCCGAAGACGGCCACCGTTTTTCCCTTGGCGTTGATGGCGCCGCGATGCGCGGCCGCGTCCACCCCGCGAGCCAGGCCGCTGAAGATGACCAGGCCGCGGGCGGCCAGATCGCAGGCCAGCCGCTCCGCCATTCCGAGCCCGTAAGGAGTGGGATGGCGGGTGCCTACGACCGCAATTCCAGGCTGCGTGATCGCATCCACATTTCCCCTTACATAAAGGACCAGCGGCGGATCGTAGATCTGTTTCAGCTGCGCCGGGTAGGGCGAATCGTCCAGGCAGACGACAGAAACCGCGGCGGCGGCGACGCGTCCCATTTCGTCATGCGCCAGTTCCATCGACTGGCCGGTGCCCAGGGATTGCGCCGAAGCAGTCTGGATGCCAGTGGCCTCGAGTTCGGTCAGCGAGGCCTTGAAAATGTTCTGCACACCACCGAAATGCTCGACCAGCCGGCGCGCCCGGGTAGGGCCCAGGCGCGGGGTGAGGGCAAGGGCCAGCCAATGCAGGGCAAGACCTTCGCTGGGTCGGGGACAAACAGCCAGGGCTTCGGGCACGGTACCACCTCCACATCGTCTGACTCGCGGACTCTTACATCCGCGAAAAACGATGTCAAGGTCACACGACACACTCCTCTGTTAAAATTGAACATCGGCCGCATGAGACGTCTTCGTATTTCCGCGATTTCCTACCTTAATACCGCCCCCCTGATGTGGGATTTCGAGCATGGAGACGCGGCCACCGCCTTCGATATTTCCTACACCGTGCCATCGCAGTGCGCGGTCGATCTGGCTACGGGATCAGCAGATATAGGCATTATCCCCGCCGCCGCCTACGCCAGTATTCCAGGGCTTGCCATCCTGCCCGGGGTCGCCATCGCTTCACGCCGGCCGGTGCGCTCTATCCTTCTGGTCAGCAAGGTCCCGTTGAACCAGATCGGGTCGATTGCCCTCGACACTTCCTCCCTCACGTCGGTAGCGCTGACCAAAGTTCTGTTCGCCAGGTGGTGGGGACGGGGAAAGACGTTTACGCCCATGGAGCCGAACATAGAAAGGATGATGGAGGCGCACGACGCGGCCCTGGTGATTGGCGATCCCGCCTTGCAGATCGATCGTTCGCGATACCTTACCTACGATCTGGCCGAAGAATGGATTCGCCTGACCGGGAAGCCTTTTGTGTTCGCCTTTTGGGCGGTGCGGCAATCGGCGTTGAAGGATGCACCCGCGGCCCTTGATCTGGCGGGTGTGTTCCAGGATTCGCGCGACCACGGCCTGCAGCCGGAAAATCTCGCCCAGATCGCTCGCGAATGGGCGCCACGCCTGGGTTTAAGCGAAAGCGAGATCAGGACATATCTGACGGAAAACATCTACTATGATCTCGATCCTGCGTGCCTGGAAGGCTTGCGCCTCTTTTATGCCTATGCCAGCGAATGCGGCGCGTTGCCGGCGGCGCCGGCGTTGCGCTTTCTCGATGTGGCCAAAATTGCAGCCACCTAGATCTCATCTTGTCTCGGCGCGCCACCCGCATCTGAAGAGTTGTCCCTCAGGTCGAAATGCCTAGCCAGATTCACTTCTTGATCGCAGTGACAGTGTGGAACCGGCTCCGCCACCTGGGCGGCGTAGGTTTGGTCCTGCTGGCGCTGGCGGACAACTCGCTCGTGCCCTTGCCGGGAAGCATGGATGTGCTGACCATTTTCCTGGCCGCCCATCAGCGTCGTTTGTGGTGGTACTACGCGTTCATGGCCACGGTGGGCGCGGTCATCGGCGGGTACATCACCTACGGACTCGCCCGCAAGGGAGGAAAAGGGGCCTTTGAACGCAGGCTTTCGAAGCGCAGGGCCAACAAGATCTTCAAGCGCTTTGAACGCTGGGGATTTTTTGCCGTCGCCGTGCCGGCCCTGCTGCCGCCGCCTTTCCCAATTGTGCCTTTTCTGCTGGCTGCGGGCGCCATGCAATATTCCCGCAAGAAATTTGTGGCCGCGCTGGCCCTGGGTCGCGGAATTCGTTTCACCATTCTTGCCGGCCTGGGAGCGATGTATGGCCGCCACATTGTCAGGTTCTTCTCGCAATACTACAGGCCGGCACTGTTTACGCTCATCGGACTGGCAGTGGCGGGCGGGATTTTTTCCCTGGTCCAGTACTACCGGTATAAGCGCAGGATGGCGTTGGCCTAGGTGCATCCTGAGCGCAGCGAGCTGTTTCGCTTGCGAAACAGCTCGCGGAGTCGAAGGACCCCTATCCCACCGGAATCGAGCGGACACTTATGAACTAGTTGGTATGCGGCCCAATAGGGGTCCCTCGACTGCGCTCGGGATGACAAATTTTGCATCAGCGCGCGAGTCCGTTAGAATCTCAACAGCGGTTCGAAGCCATGTCCCTGACCAAACAGCAAGCCCTCGACCTCTTCCGCTCCGACGATCTTATTGGCATTGGCATGGAAGCGGACGCGGTGCGCCACCGCCTGCATCCCGAAGGCGTGGCCACTTACGTCATCGACCGCAACATTAACTACACGAATTTCTGCACCGAGTATTGCACCTTCTGCGCTTTCTACCGGCCGCTGAAGGGGCCCGCCGCCAAAGAGGGATACATACTCGAGTTCGATACCATCTACGACAAGATTCGCGAAACCGTGGAACTGGGCGGTACCGGCGTCCTGATGCAGGGCGGCCTGCATCCCGACCTCAAGATTGACTGGCACGAGAAAATGCTGAGCGGCATCAAGCAGCGTTTTCCCATGGTCCATCTGCACTGCTACTCGGCTTCGGAAGTGATCGCCATCGCCGAGTACAGCGAACTGAGCATTCGCGACACCATCATTCGCCTGCGCGATGCCGGGCTCGATTCCATCCCCGGCGGTGGCGCCGAAATTCTCGACGATGAGGTCCGCTACAAGATCGCCCGTCTCAAATGCCTGACCGAAGACTGGATCAACGTGCATCGCACCGCGCACCAGTTGGGCATGCGCACCACTGCTACCATGATGTTTGGAGTGGGCGAGAACATCGAAAATCGCGTCAACCACTTTCAGCGGCTTTACGAATTACAGGAAGAGACCGGCGGTTTTACTGCATTCATCCCCTGGAGCTTCCAGCCTCACAACACCGCGCTCGGCGGCCGCCACTGGGACGAGGCCACGGCCGTCGAATACCTGAAAGTCCTGGCGATTTCCCGGCTGTACCTTTCGAACTTCCTCAATGTGCAATCGAGCTGGGTGACCCAGGGGTTGAAAGTCTGCCAGATGGGACTGCGTTTTGGCGGCAACGACGTGGGATCGGTCATGCTCGAAGAAAATGTCGTGCGCGCCGCCGGCGTGACCAACTGCACCACGGAAGAAGAGCTGCGCCGCATCATTCGCGACGCCGGATTCAGGCCCGCCCAGCGCGACACCCTCTATCGTACTTATTTCCTGAATTAGAAGGGTCGAATGGAAGACGGGCGAGGACGCCCGTCCTCCACATCGAACCCGCGTCCAAGTGCCTTCCACGATCATCTAAACGGCTGATGTCTCCCTTTCAAACTTTCGCGGTTCGTCTGGTTCGCGCAGTTTCGCTCTCAACCCAGACCAGGCACCTCGATTTCGAAGTTGCCTCTGTTCCGCGCTTTGGTTTCGTGGCTGGCCAATGGCTGTCATTCAAGACCAGCAAGCCCGACGGGGAAGAAATCACGCGCGCCTATTCCATCGCTTCCCCACCGGGGGACGACAATCGCTTCGCGCTCTGCCTGAACCGCGTGCAGGACGGCTTCATGTCCAATTTTCTTTGCGATATGAAAGAGGGTGAAGAGATTAGCTGCCAGGGCCCGTTCGGCGATTTCATCCTGCGTCCGCCGCTGCGCGATACGCTTTTTATCGCCACCGGCACCGGCATCGCGCCCTTTCGCTCCATGCTGCACTGGCTGCTGGCCGATCCCGTCCGCCATCAGGACAAACAGCTTTGGCTGTTGTTCGGCAACCGGACCGAAGGAGACATCTACTACCACGATGAATTCCTGAGTCTCGCCGCCCGCCATTCGAACTTTCACTATCTTCCGACACTCAGCCGTGGCGACCCGTCATGGCAGGGTCTGCGCGGATATGTCCAGGAACACATAACGGGAATCGTCCGCGGCCGCAGCGACATGCATGCCTATATCTGCGGCCTGGACAAGATGATCAAGGCTAACCGCGAGCTGCTGAAAGCCCTGGGCTGGGATCGCAAGTCGATTCTGTACGAGAAGTACGATTAATGGCGGGAACTGTGTTTCTTTGCGGATTTCCGGCCATTCCCACCTTTCGAAATAGCCTGTATCCGGACGACAATTTAGCGCATCTAAACATTGACAACGATCCACTCAAGTCTTATCATGGCGGACATTGCAATACTTAATCCACTGATTAAGAAGTACTTATAGTTCAAGGAGGGTCAGAACATGGCCAAGATTATCGGTATTGACCTCGGAACCACCAACTCCTGCGTCGCTGTCATGGAGGGTGGCGAACCCAAGGTTATCCCCAATGAAGAAGGAGGGCGCACTACGCCCTCGGTCGTCGGTTTTACCAAGACCGGCGAGCGGCTGGTGGGGCAGGTGGCAAAACGCCAGGCCATCACCAATCCGGAAAACACGGTTTACTCGATCAAGCGCTTTATGGGACGCCGCTTCGACGAAGTGACCGAAGAAATCAAGATGGTGCCCTACAAGGTGGTGCAGTCGGGCGACCACGTGGCGGTGCTGGCGCAAGGCAAGGAGTACACGCCTCCCCAGGTTTCCGCCATGATTCTGCAGAAGCTGAAGAAGGCGGCGGAAGACTATCTCGGCGAGAAAGTCACTGAGGCGGTCATCACCGTCCCGGCGTACTTCAACGACGCCCAACGCCAGGCCACGAAAGATGCCGGCCAGATTGCCGGCCTCGAAGTGAAGCGCATCATCAACGAGCCCACGGCGGCTGCGCTCGCCTACGGTCTCGACAAGAAGAAGGATGAAACCATCGCCGTGTACGATTTCGGCGGCGGCACCTTCGACATTTCGATTCTCGAAGTCGGCGAAGGCGTGATCGAAGTCAAAGCCACCAACGGTGACACCCACCTCGGCGGCGACAACCTCGACCAGCGCATCGTGGACTGGCTCATTGACGAATTCAAGAAGGACGAAGGCCTCGACCTGCGTGGCAAGGGCAACGAGATGGCGCTGCAGCGTCTGCGTGACGCGGCGGAGCGGGCCAAGATCGAACTTTCCACCACCATGGAGACCGAGATCAACCTGCCCTTCATCACCGCCGACGCCGGCGGGCCAAAGCACCTCGTCAAGAAGATGACCCGGGCCAAGTTGGAATCGATGGTTGAGGACATCATTCAGCGCTCCGTCGGTCCCTGCAAGCAGTGCATGAAAGATGCCGGCGTGGATGCCAGCAAGATCAACGAAGTCGTGCTGGTCGGCGGACAGACCCGCATGCCGCGCATCCAACAGCTGGTAAAGGACCTCTTCGGCAAGGAAGGCCACAAGGGCGTCAACCCGGATGAAGTTGTCGCGATCGGCGCGGGCATTCAGGGCGGAGTGCTCAAGGGCGAAGTCAAAGACCTGCTGTTGCTGGACGTGACTCCGCTGTCGCTGGCGATTGAAACGCTGGGCGGCGTGGCCACTCCGATGATTCCGCGCAACACGACGATTCCGACCAAAAAGACGGAAACGTTCTCGACCGCGGCCGACAGTCAGACTTCGGTTGAAGTGCACGTGCTGCAGGGCGAGCGTCCGCTGGCGGCGCAGAACCGCACTCTGGGCAAGTTCCACCTGACCGGGATTCCACCGGCACCGCGTGGCGTGCCTCAGATTGAGGTGACGTTCGACATCGATGCCAACGGCATCCTGAACGTGACCGCGAAAGACACGGCCACGGGCAAGGACCAGAAGATCACGATTACGTCGTCTTCCGGCCTGAGCAAGGACGAAGTCGAGCGCATGGCGAAAGAGGCCGATGCGCATTCGGCTGAGGACAAAGCCAAGCGCGAGGAGATCGACTCCAAGAACCAGCTCGACTCCATGGTGTACAGCGTGGAGAAGATGCTGCGCGAACAGGGGGACAAGATCTCCGGCTCGGAGCGTGGCGATGTCGAAAACGCGATTGCCGACGCCAAGAAGGCGCTGGAATCGAACGAAAAGGCAGCCATGGACAAGGCTCGCGAAACCTTGACCCAGGCTTCGCACAAGCTGGCCGAGCAGATGTACAAAGCGGCGCAGTCGTCAGCCCCAGGCGCCGGCCCAACTCCGGATGCAGGCGCAGGACCTGAGCCGGGCGGGAACGGTCAGCCCAAGAAAGACGAAGGCGTAATCGACGCCGAGTACGTGGACGTGGAAGACAAGAAGTAAGCTTTCAGCTTTCAGCTGTCAGCAAGCCCTGTGTGGGGACGGGTCTCTGACCCGTCCAGGCCGAGCGCAGCTCGGCTGGGTTTGTTCTTGTGTAGCGCGGGCGACGCGCCCGCGAATTTTCGTAGCGCCGCCGTCCCGGCGGCTGTCCCGAGGGCATCTTGCCCTCGGGGTGGGGGCGGGGACGCCCCCACGACAGCCGGCGAGACGCCGGCGCTACAAGTTTTGGCTCTACGGGTTTCAGGGAGAAGACAAATTGCAATTTGAAGTGAATGGTCAGGATTATTTTCTAAATTTCGCGGAAGACGAAGCCTACTGGTACGTCCTGGCGCCCACGCTGACGGGAGTGCAGCGCATCCCCGTGTACGTGGACTCGCCGGCCTACGAGCGCTTCGGCATCCTGGGAAAAAACCGTCATAACATTCAGAACTGAAGTGTCATTGCAGGATCTTGAGCTGCACATAAGCAAGAATGGCCACCCCCAAGAAAGACTATTACGAAATCCTTGGCGTGAAGAAGTCCGCCTCGGCGGACGATATCCGCAAGGCCTTCCGCAAGCTTGCCCGCAAGTATCATCCTGACGTCAATCCCGGGGACAAGGCTGCGGAAGAGAAGTTCAAGACGCTCTCCGAAGCCAACGAAGTCCTGAGCGATCCTAAAAAACGGAAAATTTACGATCAGGTCGGCTTTTACTCCGACAATATTGATGCCGCGACGGCCGAGGCTTATGCCCGGGCGGGAGGCGGTGCGGCCGGCCCTGGCCCCGGCTTTCCGGGTGCCCAGGCGGGAGGCGGCGGACAGGGCGCCAACGTTGATTTTGGCGGCTTCGACTTCACCGACATGTTCGAAAACGCCCGGGGGAGAAAAGCCAGTACCACCGGAACCGGCAGCTTCCGCGATATTTTCTCCGGCATCTTCGGTGGACGAGGCGGAGCTGCTCAGGAAGGTCCCGAGCCCGGCTCCGACCTCGAATACCAGGTCAACGTGCCCTTCTGGACCGCCATCCGCGGAGGCGTCATGCGCCTGAATATTACCCGGCGCGATGCCTGCCACCAGTGCCACGGCCAGGGCTTTGTCGAGGCCGGCGGCACCTGCCCGGAATGCGGTGGCAAGGGCCAGGTCACACAAACCGGCGGACGGATGAAATTCAACGTTCCCTGCCCCCGATGTCACGGAACCGGAAAGAACATCTCCGCCTGCCCGAATTGCCACGGGGAGGGCACGGTCGAACGCACCGAGCCGCTCGAAGTCCGCATTAAGGCCGGCACCCGCGATGGCCAGCGCATCCGCCTGGCCGGTAAGGGCAACGCCGGAGCCCATGGCGGCCCAGCGGGCGATCTCTACGTGATCATCCGGACCGCCGACCACCCCGTCTTCCATCGCGAGGGCGATGACATCCGTATCACCGTACCAGTCACCGCCACCGAGGCGGCCCTGGGCGCCAAGATTGAAGTCCCCACCATCGACGGCCGCACTCTGCTCAAGATTCCGCCGGGGACGCAGTCCGGACAGAAGCTGCGCCTGCGCGAAAAAGGCGTGCCCTCTGCGATCAAGGAGGGTACTCGCGGCGACGAGATCGTCGAAATCAAGCTCACCGTTCCCATGCCCCGGGACGAACGCTCCAAGGAAATCCTGCGCGAACTGGCCAAGCTCAACCCGGAAGATCCGCGAGCCGAACTCTGGAAGAACATCTGAAACAGTCGTCGGTCGTCAGTCTTCAGTCGTCAGATTCCACTGCAGGCCGATTGGCTGACGACTGAAGACTGACGACTGACGACCGGCCATTACCTCAGTGCCATCCCGCAAAAAATACTTCGAAAATTATTTTTACAGTGCATCTAATTTCCCGTATGCTCACGGCTGCGAACTTGCATCCAGCCGAATTCTGAAAGCGCAAGCATCGCCCCGGGAGGAAGCCGTCGAAATTGGCAACAGCTAGCGCCCCGCGTCAGAATCTCCAGTCCCCCTCCGTCGTCCCCAGCCGGAAGAAATCTCTCACGCTCTGGCCCCTGGTGGCCGCCACCTTCTTTATGGTGTCGGGCGGCACCTATGGCACGGAAGACATCGTGCACGGCGCCGGATACGGCAAGGCCATCCTCATCCTGCTGCTGACTCCGATTCTATGGAGCCTGCCCACCGCCTTCATGATCGGCGAGCTTTCGAGCGCCCTGCCCTTCGAGGGCGGCTACTACGCCTGGGTGCGCCGCGCCATGGGCAACTTCTGGGGATTCCAGGAAGCCTGGCTGTCGCTGGTGGCCTCGATCTTTGACATGGCGATTTATCCCACGCTCTTTGTGCTTTACCTTGACCGCCTGTTCCCCTGGTTCGCGGAAGGGCATCGCGGCGTGATGGTTGGGCTGGCGGTAGTAATTGCGTGCGCTCTGTTGAACATTGCGGGAGTTCGGGTGGTATCCACGACTTCCCTCTGGCTTTTCTTCGCGCTGTCGGCGCCCTTCATTCTTATCGTGGCGATTGCTCCCTTCAAGTTCGGGGCCCTTGCCCATACCGTAACCACGCCCACGACCTCGACCGTTGATATCCTGGGCGGCCTGATTATCTGCATGTGGAATTACATGGGCTGGGACAACGCCTCGACCATCGCGACCGAGGTGGAACGTCCGCAGCGCACCTATCCCCGGGCCATGCTGGCTGCGGTGGTGATCGTGGCATTGAGTTATATCGTCCCGGTTGCGGCCATGTGGATGACCGGGCTCTCGTCGAGCGCATGGGAAACCGGTGCGTGGGCGGACATTGCCGGCCTGATGGGTGGCCCGCTGCTGCGGGTTGGCCTCGCCCTCGGGGGCATGATCAGCGGCTTTGGCATGTTTAGCGCCCTGGTCATGAGCTACTCTCGCCTGCCCCTGGCCATGGCGCAGGACGGGATGCTGCCCAAGGTCTTCGGCAAACTGCACCCGCGCTCGCGGGCCCCCTGGGTCACCATTCTGGTTTGCGCCACGGGATGGGCGATGTGCCTGGGACTGGGCTTTGAGCGCCTGATCATCATCGATATTCTGCTCTACGGCGTCAGCCTCAGCCTGGAGTTTGTGGCGCTGATCGTCCTGCGCATCCGCGAGCCCGAACTTCCCCGCCCCTTCCGGGTCCCGGGAGGAATGTTCGGAGCGGTGGCGGTGGGAGTGGCGCCCATGCTGCTGCTGGGCTTCTCGGTTGTCCGAGCCGAGAACGCACGCGTTCTGGGGATGAGCGCCTTCGCCTTCGGGATCCTCCTCATCGTGGCCGGCATCGCAGCTTATTTCGTGAACGTGACCCTGAAGCCGGCGGGGTGGAGCGCAGCCCCGGAGAAGCCCGAGCCGGTAGCGTAGTCCAGACTCAGCCATGGATCGGCACGAATATTCACGGACTTGTTCGTGAAGATCGTGGTGATCCGTGGCGCTTGTCTTTTGGGGTAGAGTAATAGAGATGACCAAGCGCAAATCCAAGGGTGCCTACATGATCTCCTCGGTGGCGGAGATGTACGGCATCCATCCCCAGACTTTGCGCCTGTACGAACGCGAGGGCCTGCTCAAGCCGTCGCGTACCGAGGGCAACACTCGCCTCTATACCGACGAAGACCTGCAGCGCCTGGAGTTCATCCTCTCACTCGCCCGGGACCTGGGCGTAAACATCAGCGGCATCGCCATCATTCTCCAGATGCGCGAGCGCATGGAAGAAATGCAGGTCCAGATTCATGACTTCGTGAAGTACATCCAGGAAGAAGTGCTGTCGCGGGCCACGGCGGCGGCCGATCCAGCCAAAGGCGCGATCGTGCCCGTGCGGCGGCACCTGGTAGTACCGCCGGGCAGGAAACGATAGTCGCATCATCAGAGAACTTGCAACTGACAACCGACAACTGCTCTTATGCTTCCCTTCAAGCTGGTGTATAGCGAAGACTATTTCCTGCCCATCGGCGCTCACGTCTTCCCCGCCGAAAAATATCGCCGCATCCACGACCGGTTGCTGGAAACAAGAGCTGCCGAGCCGGCTGATTTCGTGACTCCCCAACCCGCGTCGGACCAGGACATCCTGCTGGTCCACACTCCGCAGTATGTGCACAAGCTCAAAACCGGGACGCTTTCTCCGCGTGAAGTGCAGGAGATGGAGATACCCTACTCACCTGAACTGGTGCGCGCGTTTTGGCTGGCGGCGGGCGGATCGATTCTGGCGGCCGAGCACGCCCTCCAAGATAGAGTTGCCATCAACATCGGCGGCGGCTTTCACCATGCCTTCCCCGACCACGGGGAAGGCTTTTGCATGATCCACGATGTGGCGGTGGCGATCCGCCGCATGCAGCGTGACGAACGGATTCGCACTGCCATGACGGTGGACTGCGACGTTCACCACGGCAACGGCACCGCCGCCATCTTTGCCGGCACACGTACTCCCAGCGAGCCGCTGCCTTCCACTTCCGCTGCCACTCTCGACACGGCCTCGCCGGGAAAGATGCGCCACGCCCACGCGGGCCAAGTCTTCACCATCTCTCTCCACCAGCACAATAACTATCCCGCGTCGAAGCCTCCGTCCTCGATCGACGTGGACCTGCCCGATGGCATGGAAGACGACGATTACCTGGCGTGGCTCGACAACGCGCTCAGTTCCGGCCTGCGCCAGTTCGAGCCCGAACTGATCTGCTACATCGCCGGCGCGGACCCCTATCGTGAAGACCAACTGGGTGGCCTCGCTCTGACCATCGAGGGATTAAAACGGCGGGATGAGTTGGTCTTTCGTGTGGCCAGGGCGCGGAACATTCCCGTGATGGTTACCTACGCAGGCGGCTACGCGCGCGCAGTGGAAGATACGGTCACGATCCACTGCAATACCGTGATCGCGGCGAAGGAAGTGTTTGGCCGGACCACCAGCTAAACAATCTGTCATCTTGAGCGGAGCGAACGGACTCGCTTGCGAGTCCGTTCTCGGAGTCGAAAGACCCCTACCGTGTACAAAAACCCCGGCGAGTTTGGGCGGAGGTCCCAGCCTTCAAACCCAGGACTCACAGTTCATCGTGGCGTCAGGGGTCCTTCGACTCCCGTGCCGGTTCGCGAACGAACCGCCACACTCGCTCAGGATGACAGGGCTGTATGAAGTGCGGCCGGGTGTCCACCTGGCGCTGATAGAATAGGTATCGTCTATGTTTGAGAATCTTTCAGAGAAGCTTCAGCGCGCCTTCAAGACCCTGCGGGGTGAGGCCACCCTCAACGAAGAAAACATGCAGGAGGCGCTGCGCGCGATCCGGCTGGCGCTGCTCGAGGCCGATGTCAACTTCAAGGTCGTCAAACAGCTTATCGATCACATTCAGGAGAAGGCGATCGGCCAGTCGGTGGCGACCGCGCTCTCACCCGCCGAACAGGTCATCAAGATTCTGCGCGATGAATTGATCGAAATCCTGGGCCACGACACGGCCAAGGTAAAGTTCGCCTCACAGCCGCCGACCGTGGTGCTCATGGCCGGCCTGCAGGGTTCGGGCAAGACCACTACCTCCGGCAAGCTGGCGAACTGGTTCAAGCAGGGCGGGCATCGTCCGCTGCTGGTTTCGGTTGACGTGTATCGCCCCGCGGCCCGCGAACAACTTAAAGTCGTTGCCGCAGGCGATCAAGGCCAACATCTACGAAGGTGAAGTGGGCGAGGCCAATACCGCTACCGTCGAGCGTCTGGCCAAGGAAGCGCGCCGCGAGGCCATCAACACTGGTTCGGATGTGCTGATCGTTGACACCGCCGGCCGCCTGCACATCGACGATCAGTTGATGGACGAGATGCAGTCGCTCAAGCGCCTGCTCAACCCGCAGGAAATCCTCTTCGTGGCCGACGCCATGACCGGGCAGGACGCGGTCAACTCCGCCGACGAGTTCCATAAAAAGCTTTCGCTCACCGGCGTCGTCCTCACCAAAATGGACGGCGACGCTCGCGGCGGCGCTGCGCTTTCGATTCGACAGGTGACCGGACAGCCCATCAAGTTCATCGGCGTGGGTGAAAAGTACGATGCGCTTGAGCCCTTCCATCCCGACCGCATCGTCTCCCGCATTCTGGGCATGGGCGACATTCTCTCGCTGATCGAAAAAGCGGAACAGAATGTTGACAAGAAGAAGGCGGAGGAAATGGCCAGCCGGGCCCTCACCGGCGACGGCTTTTCGCTGGAAGACTTTCGCGATCAGCTGCGGCAGCTGAAGAAAATGGGATCGATCCAGAGCCTGATGGGCATGCTGCCCAGCGTTGGCCCCTTCGCCGGAATACAGAAGCACGCCGATAAAGTGGACGAAAAACAGCTCGGCCGGGTGGAAGCGATCATCAATTCGATGACCCAGCACGAGCGTCTGCACCATGAAGTAATGAACGGCAGCCGGCGCAAACGCATCGCTCGCGGCTCCGGCACCAGCGTGCAGGAAGTCAACAACCTGCTGCGCCAGTACGCCCAGATGCGAAAAATGTTCAAGCAGATCGGCAAGCCCAGCTTCGCCCGCCGGATGGCCGGAATGAAAATGCCGGGAATGTAGAGGGGACGTCGGGCCTCGGACGTCAGACCTCGGCCGATTCAAAAGCCGGCTACTACACATCACTATTTAGGTTGAAGTCCGAGGTCCAAGGTCCGAAGTCCGAAGTCCGAGGCCCGACTCATGAAGTGGCGGTCCCTGGAAGAATCCGCACCCGGCAGCGACTCTCGACCGCTGCGCGATACACTCGCCGAGCGTAAAGAACTCATTACCAGGTACGTTCCGTCGGCCATTCAGGCTGTCCACACTCGCGTTATCAGTGAACTCAAGGAAAATCGGATCTCGGAGAATGTCCTCGGGGTCGGCTCCAGGGCTCCAACTTTCGAGCTCAACGATCACAACGGCAAGCCGGTTTCATCCGTGCAGCTCTTCAGCAAAGGCCGTCTTGTGCTTTGCTTTTTCCGCGGACGCTGGTGCCCGTTTTGCGTCGGACAACTGGAAGCCATGAACCTGCTGCTGCCTCAGATCGAAGAGGCGGGAGCCTCGCTGGTTGCGATTTCTCCCCAAACGGTGCAACAGTCGTTCTTCATGGTGGACCAGCACAAGTTGCGCTTTCCGCTGCTCAGCGATGCCGGCAACCGGGTGGCGAGGCAGTTGGGGCTGGTTTATCGTGTGCCCGACGACCAGCAGGCCATCTACCGCCGCGCTTTCGTCAATCTGCCTTTTGCCAATGGCGACGATAGTTGGGAGTTGCCCATCCCCGCCACCTTCGTTGTCGATCGCGACCAAACAATTCTCTATGCCTCCGCCGACGAGGACTATACCCAGCGGCCGGAGCCCGGGGAAATCCTGGAACGACTCAGCCCACGCGACTGAGCGCAATTCCGCCTCTATCAATTATGATTGGATATGGGTGAGCGCCCGCTTTGGAATGCTGACGACCAGCGCAGCCGGCTTGACGAGCTGACCGCCGGCACCACCAATCCCGTCAAGGACCTTCCACTCCGCCGCGACGTGCGCCTGCTCGGCACCTTGCTGGGGCGCGTGCTGGTCGAGCAGGCGGGAGAGTCGTTGCTCGGCGTGGTCGAAGAGTTGCGGCGCATTTTCATTCAGCATCGCGAGCAGCCGCGCCGTCACACCGCGTCAACGGATTTTCAGGACCCTCTGCTCAACCAGGCCCGAAACATCATCGCCCGCCTCACCATCGATGAGGCCCATCGGGTCACGAAGGCCTTCGCGATTTATTTTGAGTTGGCCAACCTCGCCGAAACCAACCATCGCAAACGCCGCCGCCGTGCCGCCAAGCTCCATCCTGAGCAGCCTCCGCTGGAGGGCTCGTTCCGCGGCACTTTCAAACGCATGCGGGCTGCCGGCATCGATGCCACCCAGGCGCTGGAAGTCTTGCGCAAGATAAAGGTCGTCCCCGTTTTCACCGCCCATCCCACCGAAGTCGCACGCCGGACCGTGCTGCTCAAACGGCGCCGCATCGGCAAGCAACTGGAACGACTGGATCGCCTGCCCCTGACCGAAGCCGACGCCGGACGATTCGAAGCGCGGATCTTCGGGGAGGTGACTTCCTTGTGGCAGACCGATGAAGTGCGCCTGGAGAAGCCCCTGGTGACTGACGAGATTCGCATGGGCCTCGATCACTATCCTTTTTCGCTGTTCGCTGCCTTGCCCCACCTGTATGACGAAGTAGTCGATTCCCTGCGCGCGGTTTACGAAATTGATTCGCAGGACACTGATTCGCAGAAAACCGATTTGCAGGGCTACGAAGTGCCCGATCTGCTCTTCTTTGGTTCCTGGATCGGCGGCGACCGCGACGGAAACCCGTTCGTCACGCCCAGCTCTACTCGGGAGGCATTGCAGCGGGCGCGAAATGTGATCATCGGGCACTACATCGCGGAACTGGAGCGCGCCGCCGACCAACTCAGCGCATCCACCCGCCAGGTAACCGTTTCAGATTCGGTCCAGGCGCGGCTGGCGGAGTACAGCGGGCAGATGGGCGATGAATACGCGCGCCAGTCGCGGATTTCACGCTCAGAACTTTATCGCCGGCTGCTCAACCTGATGGTGATTCGTTTGCGGCATAGCCGCGAAGGGCTTGAGGCAAAGTCCTACACGTCTGCAAAAACATTCGAAAGCGACCTTTCGCTGATTCGCGAGAGCCTGGCGGCAAACCGCGGCCAGCGGCTGGCCGAGTTGGTGATCGATCCCCTTCTGCGCCAGGTGCGCGCCTTCGGATTTCATCTTTCGACTCTCGACGTCCGCCAGCATGCGCGCCTGCACACCCAGGCACTGGCCGAGTTGGAAGCTAACAAGCTCTCCGCCCCAACCCAGGATGTTCTCGACACCTTGCGCGAGATCGCCAAGTTAAAGAAGGACTATCCCGCGTGCGCCATCCGCAGCTACATCATCAGCGGAGCGCAATCCGAAGCTGACGTCTTCGCGGTCACGAAACTGGCCGCCGCCTGCGGCGTGCAAGTGGCGGCCTCCGGAGATGATCCCGGGCTGATGCCGGTACCGCTTTTCGAGTCGATTGAAGACCTGCGCGCGTCCGCTTCGGTGATGGAACGGATCTGGCGCTCCCCCGACTACCAGGCGCCTCTCGATTCCTGGGGACGCTGGCAGGAGGTCATGCTGGGCTATTCCGATTCCAACAAAGATGGCGGCATGCTGACCAGCATCTGGGAGTTGTACAAGGCGCATCGTGACCTGCATGGCGTGGCCCGTGAATGCAACGTGAAGCTTCGCCTCTTTCATGGCCGGGGCGGCACGGTCGGACGAGGCGGCGGCCCCACTCACACCGCGATACTCGCCCAGCCGGTGGGAGATTTTTCCGGCGAGATTCGCATCACCGAGCAGGGCGAAGTGCTCAACTGGAAATATGCCGATCCCGTGCTGGCGGAGTGGAACCTCGAAATCATGATCGCATCCTGCCTGGAGGCCCTCACCCGCACCCGGGGACCCGCGCCCGGGGCCGACCAGCGCTGGGCGCCGGCCATGGAAGAGATGTCTGCCGATGCCTTCGCCTTTTACCGCAACAACGTCGCCGAGAACTCCGAGGTGATCGAGTACTTCGAACTGGCCACGCCGGTGAACGAACTGGAGCACGCGCGCATCGGCTCGCGTCCGCCACGCCGGGGCCAGGGCCGCCGCCTGGACGATCTCCGCGCCATACCCTGGGTCTTTGGCTGGATGCAGAGCCGCCACGCCGTCCCCGCATGGTTCGGCGTCGGGCATGCGCTGGAGCGCTTCGCGCTTAAAGACTCCGCGAACGAATCTTTACTCTGCGAGATGATGCGAAGCTTTCCCGCTCTTTTCCGACTTGATCCGCAATGTGGAACTGGCCATGTCCAAAGCCGATCTGACCATCGCACGTCTTTATGCGGAACTTGTTCCCGACGTGGACCTGCGGGAGCGAGTGTGGGCCATGCTGGTAGAAGAATTTGAACGAACTCGCCGGATGCTGCTGAGCGTCACCGACCAGGCGGAACTGCTGAAGGGCAACCCCGTGCTGGCGCGCTCGATTCGCTTGCGCAATCCCTACGTGGACCCCATGAGCCTGGTGCAGGTCGAACTCCTGCGCCGCAAGCGTGCCGGCGGAAGTGTGGACGGAGTGGACTACGCGCTGGGCGCTACGATTAACGGGATCGCGGCCGGCCTGCACAACACCGGATAATCGCGGCGGACAATGCAGGAGGACACAAACCTCCCCTTTTTACAGCGAATTGGTGCGCGCAATGTTGCCCAGCATGGCGCCACTGGGCTTGATGGTTCTCCGTTGCGTGGCCCGATCGACCGCCACAATTCCGAACTTGGGCTCGAAGCCGGACATCCACTCGAAGTTATCCAGCAGCGACCAGGCCACATAGCCGCGCACATCCACGTCGTCGTCAATGGCCCGCTTCAGGCCGGCGAGAGCGCGTTGCACGTATTCCACGCGGCGGCGGTCGTCGAGGGTGGCAATGCCGTTTTCCGTGACCATGAGCGGCACGCCTGTTTCCTTGCTTGCGTAACGCACCACTTCTTCAACGCACTCCGGATAGAACTCCCAGCCTACCTGCGTAAGCTCAGCGCCTGGGGGAGGAGGCAAATCCTTTTTCCCCACGATCGACCGCGAATAAGTCTGTACACCGAGATAATCGCATTGCTTCGCGACTTCCAGCCAGGGGCCATAGACATCGGCGCGCTTTTCGGCCAGGTGACTTTCCTGGGGCGCGGGCTGATCGGCCGACATGGCCAGGTTGAAGCCCACTGGCATGTCGCCCCTCACCGATTTCATCGCCGCTCTGCCTTTGTGGTGCGCCGCCAACAGCCCATCGCGCACTTTCTTTTGGTCACCGAGAAAGAAGCTGGCAAATTCCGGGGCATTGAGCTGCTTGCGGACTCGCACCAGCCCGCCGTGGAACATATCGGTCAAGCTCCCTCCCGCCGGCCCTGGCAAATTGATCCAGTTCAGCAGTTGCGGAATGTCAGGTTCATTGAAGGTGGACGCGTAATCCACCAGATCGCCCAGGTGCTTTGTGGCTTTTTCGCAGAAGCGGGCGTAAAGGTCGGGAGCAGCAGGGTTCTGCCATCCTCCCTTGTAGGCAAACCATCGCGGCATGCTGAAGTGTGAATAGGTCAGCAGCGTGGTCAGGTTATGCTCGCGGCAGGCGACCAGCATGCGCCGGTAATGTTCCAGTTCGGCGTTGGAAAAACAACCTTCTTCCGGTTCGATGCGCGCCCACTCCAGGGAAAAACGATAGGTGTTAAACCCCAGATCGGCCAGCATGCTGATGTCCTGCGGATAAAGGTGGTAGTGGTCGCAGGCATCGCCCGAAGGTTCTTTGAAAATGCTTTCCGGCAGGTGCTCGATCAGCCACAGGTCGCTGCTGGTGTTGTTGCCCTCGACCTGATGTCCGGCGGTCGCGCAGCCCCACAGAAACTTCTCGGGAAAAGCTTTGCCTTTGCCGGACGCACCGGAGGCTGCTGCAGCTGGCTTTTCGCTCTTGCCCGCCTGAGCGAGGGCACTGCTCCCAATCATCCCCACCACCGTGGCCGCGGAGGCGCCTTGCAACAGGCTGCGCCGGCTGATGGGTTTCAATGTCGATTCAGCAACAGGCCGTCTCTCCTCTTTCATGTCTGCCTCCCGCTACCAGGATTTCCGACACATTTTCACTGCCGCTTTGCGGTTTCAAACCGCGTGCCTGGTCGGACGGAAGAAATTTACACCCATCCGCCGTCGATCACATAACTTTGACCGGTGATCGCGCCGCTGTCATCGGCCGCCAGAAAAAGCACCAGCCGGGCAACTTCTTCGGGCGAGATCATCCGTTTCAGGGCCTGGCTCTTCAAGATCTCATTCTTGTAAGCTTCCGTGAACCACAAGCGTTTCTGGCGCTCGGTAAAAATCGCGCCGGGAAGAACACAGTTGACGCGAATGTTGTCTGCGCCGAGTTCATGCGCCAGGGTGCGCGTGAGTCCAACAATCGCAGCCTTGGCCGTGATATATACGGGCATCCCAACCGACGGGACCATCCAGCTGATTGAGCTCATATTGATGATGGAGCCGCGGCCTGCTTTTTTCATTACCGGGATGACTGCCTGGCTGGCAAAAAACTGGTGCTTGAGATTGACCGCGATCGACTGGTCCCAAAACTCCGGGGTCACCGCCTCCACGCCTTGGCGGGTATCGTTGGCCGCGTTGTTGACCAGCACGTCCACCGTCTGGAATTTTGCAATGGTCTTTTCCATGCACACCCGCAAGGCATCAATGTCGGTGAGATCGCACTGCAGAAAGTAAGGCTCCGCCTCGCTCGAGGCGCCGACCTTCTTCGCCAGTTCTATTCCCGCATCATTCTGGATATCCAGGAAAACCACACGCGCGCCCTGCTGGGCAAAGTGCTGAACGATTTTCTCGCCAATACCACTGGCCCCGCCGGTCACCACCACCACGCGCCCGCGCAGGCTGGGGTAGGAGGCGTATTCCGCTGGCCGGACCTCTGTCATTTCCGTTCCCTCTCGCAGTCGCTAATAAGTCGCGCGCCCACCGCTCAGATCAAATACCGCCCCGGTCGTGAAAGAGTTCTCTTCCGAGACCAGCCAGGCCACCATGGCCGCGATCTCATCGACATCAAGAAAGCGTCCCCGTGGAATCTTGGACAGCATGTAGTCGATATGCTCCTGCGAAATCTGCTCGAAGATTCGGGTGCGGGCCGCTGCCGGCGTGATGCAGTTTACGGCGATGTTCTGGTCGGCCAATTCCTTGCCTAACGACTTGGTCAGGGCGATGACGCCGGCCTTGGCCGCACTGTAGGCCGAAGCGTTGGGATTTCCTTCCTTGCCCGCAATCGACGCCACATTCACGATCCGCCCATATTTCCGTTGCAGCATGAAAGGTACGACCGCGCGGCAGCACAGAAATACTCCCGTGAGATCCACATCGACAATCTGCTTCCAGACCTCCACGGGATACTCCCAGCACTTCAGGTCGGGACCTGAAATCCCCGCATTGGCCACCAGAATATCGATCCTGCCAAACTTTTCCGCGGTCGAGGCAGCCGCGGCGGCAATGCTTTCGGCCTGAGTTACATCTGCAATCACGCCATCGACGGCGCCAAGAGCGCCGAGTTCCCTCACCGCGGAGGCGAGCAACTCTCCGTCGCGGTCCCAAAGCGTCACCGAAGCACCCGAGGACAGAAAACGCCGCGCGACCGCCAGGCCGATGCCCTGCGCTCCCCCGGTAACAATGGCGTGCCGATCCGTGAGATCGATGCGGTTCATGCGATTCCGTGCTCCGCCAGGATCAAACTCAGCCAGCGCTTCTCTTCAACTATCGCGTACTCAAGAAGGAAGATCCACAGCAACACTGGGCCGGAAATCATAGCACGCTGCCGGGTTGGGAAGGCTTGCAGCTGGGACTTGGGTCAGTTTCGTGATATGACACGGCAAGTGCATGAACCACCAAGGGCACGAAGTATCACGAAGGCTGTTTTCCGGGGTTTCCTTCGTGTACCTTCGTGCCCTTCGTGGTTCATGGTTTCCAATCTGACCCCCACGACGGGGGTTTGGGTCTAGGCAGCTGATTGGCAGAAGGTTCCTTCGGGAGAACATCCGGAGGTTCACGACGATTCAGCAACCTCAACTTTGCAACCTGCCGCAGCAGGCCGGCTCCGTGGTCCTCGCCTGACAAGAAAAAAAAGGCCGGAGCAAGTGAATGCCCCGGCCCAATTCCAATCTTTAGCCGTTTAGAAGCTGAAGATGGTGTCGAACTGCCAGCGTTTGAGCCAGCGCTCCTCCGTCGGACTCTGCGCGGTCACGATTTGACGGCCAATCAGACCCGTGACGCCCAGTTGCACGTGCGGATAGGCCTGATAGAGGGCCTCCACGCGGTGCTCGATCACGTTGGTGGGCTGCCTCAAGTCGCTGAAGTTGAACGCGGAGAGCACCGCATCCCGCTCGACGCGAGCGAAAGTATAGCCCAGCATGAGGTCGCCCTTGTTCTTGGTCTGGCCGACCTTGAACTCTCCCCAGTAGCCATGACGCTGGCGTGAATCGCAGGTGGGAAGCGCCACGGCAGCGGCGGTGAAAACCCCGAGGTTGCTGCAGGCTTTTGTATTCTGGACGTAGTCAAACAAGGCATAGACGGGCCATCGTTTGACGCCGGTGTCGAAGTCCAGGCGGGCGATAGCGTCCACGATACCGAACTGCGAGGCAAAAACGCGTTTCCCGGCGATGACTCCGAAATTGTTGGTGTCGCTCGATCCGCCGAAGCCAAACGTGCCTCCCCCCGCGGTCACCGCCCCGTTGTCTGCGAACCCGTTACCGCCGGTCTGGTTCTGAGCAATGGTATCGGTGTTATGAAAATCGTAGTACGCGAGGTTGGCTCCTAACTTCACTCTGGGCAGCAGCGTAAAGCCCGCCTGCACCTGACCGCCCTCCATGTAGGTATCTGGCCCGCCACCCACTTCAAACATTGGAGAGCCGATGGCGATCACGGCGAAGTGATTAACAATGCCGCTCTTCCAGTCCCAGGCCACTGCCGCACTCCCACCTTCCGGGTTCAGGTCATTGTCCCAGGTCAATTCGGTGCGTTGCCACGTGTATCCGAACTTGCCGACGGTCAAGGTGAAGGGCTTGAAATAGTGAGGATTGTAAACTCCGAAAGCCTTGTCGATGGCCAGGGGCTTGCGAGTGAAAAAGCCGGTCTCCGTCGAGTTCGTGGAAATGGGATCACCCAGGTCGCCGGAGGCAATGGAGAAACCCACGGCAAAATCATTGGTGATCTTGCTGGCTACATTGAAGCGCAAGCGGTAGCGTTCCCGAAAGCGGGCCTCAGGCGTGGTCGCATTCGCAGCGCCGCCGCCAAAGAAAGGCTCAAAGCGCAGACGCAGATCGCCGCTGAGCTTGAGGTGTCCTACCGCGCTCTCCAGAGCTGCGAATGACTTCTGCTCCTCCTGGGTATTGGCGGCGGTGTTCGTCAAGGTGGTTTGCACGTCGCTCATATCCGACGAAAGCTTGCTGACCGCTGCCTTCTGTTCGCTGCTCGCGCTCTCGGCGGCAGCCGCTTTTTGCTGGGCCTCGACGGCGGCAGACTGGGTCTGCTGCAACTGCTGCTGCGCCTGCTGCCAGGCCTGATCTTTTTGTTGAACTTCCTGCCGTAATTGTTCAATCTGCTGCTGTTGCGCAGCGATGGCATCGCGCAGCGACTGCACATCCTGAGCCGTCACCGCCGGTTCAGCCGGCTTGGCTTTTCGCGTTCTGGGTTTAGTCGCAGTTTGCGCCAACAGCGTCCCCGCCAACAGCGGAACCACGCACCATCTGAGAACGGACTTCATTCATTTCTCCTTTTACCTCTTGCCCTTGCAGAGGTCCCACAGAATGAGTTTGTACCGCAGCAATACAGGCGTTTTCCGCCGTACCGAGAATTCATGTCGTAACGAACACACCAAGGCTGGACGCGAAGGGCCTGGACCCCGTTAAGTCCGTAATACTTGAGTAACGTCACTTTTACTTCCACATTGTTACGGGATGGTTACAACAACGTGAAAATCTGATGAATCAGGCCGGAAGATGTCCGACAAAAAGCAGCTTCTCCGAGACGCTTTGGCGCCGAATTCGCCCCCAGAGCAGCCATGATTTGCCAGCTCAGTCACCCAGATTATTTTGGAGTTTCCGGAGAGAAAAAAATGGCTCCTCAGGTAGGACTCGAACCTACAACCCCCCGGTTAACAGCCGGGTGCTCTGCCATTGAGCTACTGAGGAGTGTTGCGGGACGCACCATGGTAGGCGCGTCGGTATTCATATTAACATCCACTTCGGCTGGCTCAAAACTCACCGGTGCGGTTTTTGATACCCTAGTTGCAGGGGCTGCGTTGCTGCACATATTGCGAGGTGCATTTATGCCAGGAGGTTTTCGTTTGCTCTGGATTGCTGCTGGTTTGTCTCTGATGGCTGGGGTGGCGTGGGCGGGGGACAGCTCCGCTCCCAGTACGACTCCGCCCGCGGGGCCGCCCAAGGCCAAGGTGGATACGGTCGTCGACACTATCCATGGGCACAAGATCGCCGATCCCTACCGCTGGCTGGAGGATGCCAGCAGTCCGGACTCGCAGGAGTATGTGCGGGAGGAGATGGCTTACACCCGCAGCCTGCTTGATCCGCTGCCCGGCCGGGACCGCATTCATGAGCGGCTCACCCAGCTGCTTTCTATTGGCACGATCGGGACGCCGCAGATTGGCGGGCCCTACTTCTTTTATACCCGGCGCGAGGGCACGCAGAACCAGCCTGTCCTGCTGGTGCGGGAAGGTCTTAGCGGAAAAGACCGGGCGCTGGTGGACGCCAATAAAATGTCCGCCGACGGCACGGTCGCTCTCGACTGGTGGTTCCCTTCTGACGACGGCAAGTACGTGGCCTATGGCACCTCGGCCAGCGGCTCGGAAAACAGCACCCTCTACGTGATTGAGACTGCCACCGGCAAGCTGCTGCCCGACACCATTCCGCAGGCCCGCATCGCCCAGGTGGCGTGGAAGAAAGACAACTCCGGTTTCTACTACGGACGCAATCCCAAGAAAGGTGACGTGCCCGAGGGCGACGAAGTTTACTATCTGCACATCTTTTATCACCAGCTCGGCACGCGATCCTGCCAAGGATCCCCTGATCTGGGGCGAGGGGCGCAAGAAGGAAGAGATACTGGTTTCGCAGCTTCCCGACGACGATGATCGCTGGCTGCTGCTGACTTCTTATGAAGGCTCTGCCGGCAAGAACCAGCTTTTTCTTCAGGACCTGAAAGCCGGCACGCCTCCGGTGGAACTCACCAGCGGCAAGGATTTCCAGTACAGCGGCGAGATCTTCCGGGGCAAGCTTTACATCACCACCAACGAGGACGCGCCCCACTTCCGCCTGTTCGTGGTGGACGCGGCCAATCCCGCCCGCGCCAACTGGAAGGAAATCATTCCCGCGTCGGACGGCATCCTGAAGGGCGCCGGAATCGTGGACGGAAAGATCATCGCGCAGTACGAGAAAAACGCCAGCTCCGAGCTCAAGCTCTTCGATCTCGAGGGCAAGGCGCTGGGCGACATCGAACTACCGGGCATCGGCTCGATCGAAGGGCTGGGCGGCAAATGGAACCGCAAGGAAGTTTTCTTCGGATTCCAGTCGTTCACCGTGCCGCCGTCGGTGTACCAGGTGGAGCTGGCTTCGCGCAAAACTTCGCTGTGGGACAAGGTAGCCACGCCCGGCATCGATCCCTCCGGGTATGAAGTGAAGCAGCTCTGGTTCCACTCGAAGGACGGCACCCGGGTGCCGATGTTCGTCTTCCACAAAAAGGGAATCAAACTCGACGGCAAGAACCCGACGCTGCTCACCGGCTACGGCGGCTTCAACGTAAGCCTGACGCCGAGCTTTTCCGGCGCGCGCTATCTCTGGCTGGAGCATGGCGGGGTTTACGCGGTGGCCAACCTGCGCGGCGGATCGGAATTCGGCGAAGACTGGCATCGCGCCGGCATGCTGGACAAAAAGCAGAATGTTTTCGACGACTTCATCGCCGCCGCCGAATTTCTGATCTCGGACAAGATCACCGACAAAGAGCACCTCGCCATCCAGGGCGGATCGAATGGCGGCCTGCTGATGGGCGCGATGATCACGCAGCGTCCTGACCTGTTTCGCGTGGTGGTCTGCCAGGTCCCGCTGCTCGACATGCTGCGCTACCAGAATTTCCTGATCGCGAAATTCTGGGTCCCGGAGTACGGCTCAGCCGACGACCCCAAACAATTCGACTGGCTCTACGCCTACTCGCCCTACCAGCACGTAAAGCCGGGCACGGAATATCCGGCCATCATGTTCATGACCGCAGACAGCGACAGCCGCGTCGATCCCATGCACGCGAAAAAAATGGCCGCGCTGATGCAGGCCGAAGCCGCCAACGGGAAGAGCAAGGAGCGTCCGATTCTGCTGCGCATCGACAGCAAAGCCGGGCACGGCCAGGGCAAGCCGATTACCAAGCAGATTGAAGATGGGACGGATGTTTATTCGTTTTTGTTTTGGCAGTTGGGGGTGAGGCCGTAGGGGTTATCGCGATGACTATTTGTATTGGTGCTCTGACCCTGACAGGGCCGTCCGTCATTCTTAGTGCAGACACGCGAGTGACGCATGGAACCTCTGGACCGACTCCCAACGACCAAGCTGGTAAACAATATCCGTTGCCTCCTTACAATTGTGTAGCTTTGATAGCAGGTTCTGTATCAGAGTGCCATGAATTTGTTGGTCGCCTGGTTCAGCAGTTCGAGACACTTCCGACCAAAGATCACCTTCCCTACAGAGAGGATGTGATGGCGGCGATCGACGAGGCACGTTGGCAAGTCCACAGACCGAAGATTGATCACGCTCTTAGAGCGGAGCTGGGCATAACCTTGGCGGAATGGCATGACAAGTTCTTGCCTCCGGCTGAATTTGACGAGTCAGTTGAAGCCTTCGGAATGCGAACGATCAGGAACAATCCCTTGAATGTCTCCACAATTGTGGGCGGTTTCATTGGAGAAAACACGATGTTTTTCTGCACTAAGAGGATGAGGCCCATGCAATCAGAATCGAGTCCCGGTGTCCACGCCATTGGCTCGGGCTCGACTCTAGCGATGAATGAGTTGAACAAACGCGGTCAAAACCTGTCATTCGGGCTTGCCAGAACCATTTTTCACGTACATGAAGCGATGCTGGCATCGCAGGATGAGCCGACGGTTGGCCCGCCGACGAATTATCTCGTTGCGGTGAAAGACCAACCACTTTGCTACGTCGCATCGGACAGTCCGCTGCTTGGTCAATGGCTCTCCTATTACCATGACCGAAACACTGCTCCGTTAGATTCAGAGAAGCCGAATCTTGCGATCCAAACCGAGATGCGTCCTGCGAAGTTCCCACCATACGACAAACCACTTCCTCCGCTCCCCTGAAGGGCGATTTAGTCAGTCGACCATTGGCGGGCTGGCCCACCCTCGTCCCCTATGATTTCCGTCATCCACCCTTTTCGCAAAGTGCGCGAAAAGGATGGGGCAGCCTCTTTGTGATGATGGGGCGGCCGGGTGCCCTACTTATTCGCGTTCTTTGCGGATGAGTGGGTCTTCCTCGCAATCTGACGGAGAGTAGTAGCTCAATTGTGTCGATCATGTTTCCAGCGGCGCAAGACCCACACATCGCAAGGTGGGCGATGTGTGGGGCACCCGGCAATTCCGCCCCCTATGGAATAAGATGAATAGGGAAGATACTGATCGACACTAATTTAGGGCCAAGAATTGATCGGTCCGGCGCTATGCATCGTATCCGTCGGGACCTTCGCCGTGTCCAACTTGACCCCATTGGCGGTTTTCTTGGGCGTCACTGCCGCTTTAACTTCGTCGGCCTCCAACACGTGGCCTGGCGGCTTCCCGAGCCCATCTCCCAGCGCCCTGTTCCTATCCCGAACGATCCTTTCGGCAATGTCAGTTACGGCGTGAGTTACCCACATCGCGGTTTGCGAACCGTCCACATAGTCAGCCTCACCGAAAGCCTCAACTCGCCGCTGCTTCTGCAGATCGTAGGCTTTCTGAAATTCTTTTTCTGACCCGGCCTGATAGACGGCATAGGTCCGCCCGCCGTATTGGTTCAAAAGAGAGAAACAAGGTATATCGCTCGGGCCATCGGCGACGTAGACCATGTTTTGGAAGGGAACCCGCCGCATACCGTGCTCGATGTTGTCGTTCGCCCCGATGTCCGAGAGCTTGTTGGTCCCCTTGTTGATCTCAAAGATAGCGCGGGTCTTCGAAGTATGATCCAAGGCGTATGCGACCTCCGAGATGACTCCTTCTTTCTCACCAAACAGCGATTTCGCTTCTAAAAGGTAGTTAGGCGGAGCCGATGCCTCCGCAAACTCGCAGGCCCACACGTCGTCAATGTACGGAAAAATCTTGCTCCCCACGATCATCGCCCGTAGACCGGTGCTCACCACGTAGTGCTCGACAGTAATCTGGTGTTTGGAAAATTTAGGATGGCTGGCAATCTTTTCTTTAAGCGCGGGAAAGAAATCCGGCAACCCTGGGTAGAATTTGATCTCAGCCCCCAGTTCCGTGAGGGCCTTGTTGCTCAGCGCACCGAGGCGACCGGCTCGTACGTAGCTCAGGATGTGGTTCAGGTACAGGGTGTCACTCGACGCGCGCGTCACGCCATGTGCGCGATAGAACTGAGGCAGAGCATTGACTTCTTTCCAAAATTGAGCACTATCAATCTCGAAACGCCGGAAGAGTGGCTCCTGCATATAGCCGGGAATAAGTGTCGTATCGAAGTCCCAGATGACTGCTATATTCGTGTGTAGAAAAAGAGGTTCTGAC
>CAVWSP010000035.1:0-11818 GCA_963757835.1 Terriglobia bacterium
TTGACTTAGTCCACGGACTTAGTCTAGTATCGCCGGGTGGAAGTCAACATTCATGAGGCCAAGACGCATTTCTCGCGCCTTTTGCAGCGTGTAGCAGCGGGGGAAGAAGTTGTCATCGCCCGTGCGGGTGTGCCGGTGGCGCGACTAGTGGCCGTCGAGCCGAAGAGAGGCAAGACTCGCCCTTTGGGGATGGACGAAGGCCGCATCTGGATTGCGGACGATTTCGACGCCCCGCTGCCCGATGATCTGCTGAAAGCGTTCTACGGGGGCACTTTGCATGAGTTGACAGGAAAACCTCGCAGGAAGCGCAAATGAGGTATCTGCTGGACACGATGGTGTGGCTATGGAGCGTCGGTCCGTCGCAAACGATTGGAGCGGCGGGGCTAAAGATCCTCGCCAGTTCGGAGGAGGAAGTTTATCTCTCCGCGGCCAGTTCATGGGAAATCGCAATCAAGAGCAAGTTAGGCAAGTTTAAACTTCCTGAGGCTCCCGGCCACTATGTTCCCAAGCGATTGTCTGAGCAGGGCATTCGATCGCTTCCCATAAATCAGGATCACAGCCTTCGGGTCTGCGATCTGCCGTTACACCACTTCGACCCCTTCGACCGCATGATCATCGCTCAGGCCATGGCCGAGGAAATGACGGTACTTACGTCGGACCGTGTTTTCGAGAAATACCCCATTGACGTGATCTGGTGCGGAAGATGAGGCACTCGCTTGCGTAAGGGCGGGCGCCCTCGCCCGCTCTGCCGGGCAAGGCCCGACTACCTGGTTTCGGCAAAGGGACTGGAAATCCCGTAAACCTCTGGCGAGCTTCGCTCGCCCGCCCCGGACGAGGGCGTCTGGGCCTACGTGGGTTCTTGCTATACTCCTACCGGCTGCTTGCTGCCCACTGCTACCGTAGTAAGCCATTTATACTTGTCTGGCTTTTCTCCCTTGACGATGGCGTAGAACTCTTTCTGGATGGCCTTGGTGATAGGACCGACCGCGCCCTTGTTCACGCTGATCTTGTCCACGGAGCGAATGGGCGTGACCTCGGCGGCGGTGCCAGTGAAAAATACTTCGTCCGCGATGTAGAGCAGCTCGCGCGGAATGCCCTGCTCAGTCACGGGAATGCCAAGGTCGCGGGCAATCTGCAACACGGATTCGCGGGTGATTCCGGGCAGGACCGAATTGCCCAGCGGGGCCGTATTCAGCACGCCGTTGCGCACCACGAAGACATTTTCTCCCGAGCCTTCGCTCACGTAGCCGTTGGCGTCGAGCGCAATGCCTTCGACATAGCCGTTGACGATGGCTTCCATCTTGATCAGTTGCGAGTTCATGTAATTGGCGGCTGACTTGGCCATCGCGGGCAGGGTGTTGGGCGCAATGCGGGTCCAGGAGGAGATGCAGACGTCCGCGCCTTCGCCGGAATCCGATGAAAGATATTTTCCCCAAGGATAGTTGCAGATGTAAACCTCAGTCGGCGAGTTGAACGGGTTGACCCCGGCCTCGCCGTAGCCGCGCAGGACAATGGGACGGATGTAACAGGGCCAGACTCCGTTGTTCTTCACCACCTCGGCCATGCCTTCGACCAGTTCTTCCACGGTGAAGTCCACGTCAATGCGATAAATTTTGGCCGAATCCAGCAGGCGCTGCATGTGTTCTTTGGCGCGAAAGATAGCGGGGCCGGCGGGCAGGGCGTAACAGCGGACGCCCTCAAATACCGAGGAACCGTAGTGGACCACGTGCGACATCACGTGCAGGGTGGCCTTGTCCCAAGGGATGAGCTTGCCGTTGTGCCAGATTTTTTCGGTCTTTTGGATCGCCATGAATACTCCTTACAGGCTACGAGGATTATAACCGAGGGGCGAGGACCGCCTATCGCGCATTAGGGAGCACAGGCGGTTACACAGGTAATCTTCAGCTTAGGTTGGGGATTTTGCGCGGTGTCCATATTCTGACGGCAAGCCAGCGATCAACGCCACGGTGCGCAGAAAAGATCGGGCTGCCCATCCCCCGACTCCGGGAGCATAATTCCCTCATCAGAGTTCAAAACGTAGGCGGAAGACCGACTTTTCGAACGATCTCACGGTAGCGCTCATCGGAATGCAGGAAATCGAGGTCCGGTTCATATTGCAAGAAAATCAGCTTCGGCGAATGCTCTTCATAGGCCAGTTGAAGGTAGCGGATGGTTTCTTCTTTCATGCCTAACCGGGCATAGACGTAAGCCAATGAAATCGGCGGAATATATTGTTTGGCGGCCTTTTTCTTAAGGCTGACCAGATCTAACTCCTGCACCGCCTTGAACCCTCCACTTTCATACGCCTGCCGCACGGCGGTGGCGCCGGCCGGAGCGCCGCCCGAGATGAGACTTTGCTCGAGCTCCTGGACCGACTCCTTGTTCTTTCTTTGCAATCTGTAGATGTCCGAAAGAAGGTCGTGTGCGCTAGCGTCATTGGGGCGCGCCGCAAGCCGAATCCGCGCCTCTTCGGCGGCCTCGTCAAATCGTCGCAACCGCCACAGTTCCACCCCGAGAGCCCACGGCCGTCCAAAAGGATCGAGTTCCGTGGCCTTTCTCTGTTCCTGTAAAGCTTCTTCAGTGCGATTCAAGGCGTTCAGGACGTAGCTCCGCAGATGATGGGCCTCGGCAAAGTTCGGCTCCAGTTCGAGGGCGCGAGCCGACTCCCGGTCAGCGCGGGCGAAGTCCCAGCGATAGAACAAAAAGAGGGCCGCTTTTGCGTGGTGCGCATCCGGCGAGTTCTCATCGAGTTCTATCGCCCGCGCGGCGGCTGTCTCCGCCTGCGGGCCCGCCTCCTGAGGCCTTAACTCGCCTAGCACCGCCCCGGCCTCGTAGGCATTCGCCAGACCGCTCCAGGCGGCGGCGTAGTCGGGCTGGATTTCGATCGCCTTCCGAAAGAATCTTGCGCTCTCCAGAGCGTGGTAGGAGAACCATTCATATCGTCCCCGCAGGAAAGCGTCATGCGCCCCTGCGCTAACGTAGCGAACCGGCAAGGGCGATATGGGAATGCTCTTCAGTTGTTGAAAGATCGCCTGAGCCATTTCTCCGGCCAGAGAGAATGCCCCGCTGAGCTCTCGATCGTAGCTTTCTGCCCACAGGTGGGTATCGCTCGACACACGAATCAGTTGCAGAGTCATATGCACCCGGGTCGGCGATCGAACGATCGAGCCTTCCACAATACCATCCACTCCCAGCTCGCGCGCAATATCGGCCAGCGGGCGCGCCGCCCCTTTGTATCGCATCGCGGAAGTTCGCGATACGACTCTCAAAGAACGATCCTTGGCGAGCGCTGTAATGAGTTCGTCGGTCATGCCGTCGGCGAAATACTCCTGAGAAGGGTCCCCAGAAAGATTCGCCAGAGGAAGCACCGCGATGGCTTTAATCTGGGGCGGCGGACCGCTGGCTAAGAAACGGTCCCGAATTCCGCCTACATTAAATCCCAGCAGGGCCCCAACTAACAGGCATAGCACCAGCGCCGCAATCAGTGGCAGCCGCCAAGCGCGAGGTTTGGCCGCGGCAACCGGGGAAGGCGAGTCCTGAATCGTGACAGCGGCTGCCGCTCGGACCTTTATTTCCGGCGAAGACTCCAGCAAGCGGCCATTTCCAGTCTGTCCGGCGACGAAGCGGTATCCTTTGCCGGTAACGGTCTGAACGAATCGCGGCCGATCGGGATCATCCCTGAGGGCCTGCCGGATCTTGCGCATGGCGGTGTTGATGCCATGCTCGGTGTCGAGAAAGACATCCTTGCCCCACAGGCGCTCGACAATTTCCTGCCGGCTGACCACGTTGCCATCCTTTTCCGCCAGCAGGATTAGCAACTCCATGGGAATGCGTTCAAGCCTCAGGACTCGGCCGTCGCGCCGCAGCTCAAAGCGTGCGGAGTCGAGCTCGAACTCGCCGAACTTGTAGCAAGATAGAGGCACAGCAAGCCTCAAAAGCAGGGACCGACTATACCATCAGCGGCAACGGTCCGGCTGAACGGTGTGATGGCTCAACCACTTACGGGTTCACCCACTCTTTACCCAGGCTTTATCCCCCATCCATTGTGCGACTGGAGAGTCCAGCACAGGATGCCCTGGCCCGAACATTCAGTACTCAAGAAGGAGAATTACATGCAATCGATGTTCAAGCAGATGACAAGAGTTCTTGGGATAGTTCTCTTTGCAGCAGTCATGGTTCCGATGGCATCCGCCGGATGTGCAGACCCTTTCCAGGGCAAAGGCAGCACGCATCTTTCACCTCAATCCTGGAATGGGGAAGTTGACTCTGGCAGAGCCTCGCTCCTGCGGGTTTCCGATCGCGATAACGACGATCCGATGGTGGGAATGTGGCACGTCAGCTTTATCGCCAAAGGCAACATTGGCCCCGGACTTCCGCCGGACGGCGTTCTCGTGGACAACGCACTTTCTCAGTGGCACAGCGATGGCACGGAAATCACGAGTTCGTCGCGTAATCCAACCACAGGAAGCATCTGCCTGGGGGTATGGAAGAGGGTTGGATTCCGGCATTATAGGCTTAATCACTTCGGCATCAGCTGGGACCCAAGTACCGATCCAAACAATCCGCAGGGCTTTGCAAACATCCGCCAAGATCTCTATCTGGGATTCGATGGGAGGGCCTTCCGGGGGACATTCAGCATTGAGCAATTCGATCAGGCAGGGAATCTACTCGTCGGAATCAAGGGACAGCTCATCGGAACGCGTGTCGACCTAAACACGTCGGTTGGTGACCTTCTCTGAGGTTAGGCCGGCAACTTGGGTTTCGAACAAGTGACTCGAGGAGGATCGGCAGCGCGGGCTGCCATTCCTCCCGACGTCGGTAGCCTCGGATCAGTTCAATTTTACTTGGCGTTCAAGCTCGCCTGCACGGTCCCGGGGTGTTCATCGCCGCGGAAATACTTGCCCTTGGCCGCAATCATCTCCGGCATCGCGGCGTAGGGCTTACTGTAGTCGTTGGCGGCATTCCAGAACAGGAAGCCGATGCCGCCTTTGTTCTTTGCGGTCAGCACCTGGGTTTCAATGTATTGCGGTGAATAGGTCCTGGTTCTCCAGCGGAAAGCCTGCAGCCAGGGGCGGATGACCACGCCGCTGCCCTTGGTGATCTTCTCGAAACGTTCCATGGAAACGCCGATGAAGTGCTCGGGCGCATCGCCGGGACGCGCAATGCCGTCCATGCCGAAGAAGTGTGACGGGTAGATCATCGGCGAAAGCACGTCGCAGTACTTGGCCATGCGCACAATGTCCTGCCCGGTATGTCCCAGATCGACCGGGCGCTGCCAGGCCATGATCCCGAACACATCGAGCGACAAGAGCGCGCCGGTGGGATGAAGTTCGGCGTAGGCATGTTTCAGGAAGTCGGCAATCACGTCCGAACGATGCCAGTCGGGATGCTCGGTCTGGAAGACAAAGCTGGCATCTTTCTGGTCGCCTTCGGCGGGAAAACGCACATAATCAAACTGGATTTCGTCGGCGCCGGCCTCGGCCGCTTTCTTCGCCAGCGCGATGTCATACTCCTGCACTTTAGGCTGGGAAGGATCGGTCCAGACCAACTTTCCGTTCTCCCGCCACGGCTGGCCGGTACGCTGCGACTTCACCGCGAGTTCGGGATGGGTCTCCACCAGCCGCTGGTCGCGGAACATGGCAATGCGCGCGATGGCGTGCATGTTCTGCGAATGCAGGAAGTGGATGAATTTCGGCAGATCATGGAAGGCGCTGCGGTGAGCTCCCAGCAGGGGATGATCGAAGGGAATGGTCACGCTTCCATCACTGTCCTTGATATCGAACACTACGGCGTTGCCGCCCACTTCACGCCAGTGGCGGACGATGCGAATCCCGCGGTCACTGGCAGCCATGATGCCGGTCAGATACACAGCTCGAACTTCATAATCACGCGACACCGGGACAGACTTTTCGACGATCGGCATGGGCAGCAGTCCGGGAATGATCACCGGCTGGCCCGCCTTGAGAAAGGTGCCTTTGAAATCGGCGTTGGCGGCGCGAATGGCCTCGCTCAGTTCGCTCGAGGTCAGATACGAAGTCTGCGACAGATAATGCCGGGCCACCAGCGGAATGCTGTCGCCCCGCTTGGCTACATACAAGGCGCTGCCCGGCGGCGCCACTGCGGTCAGGGACGGCTCCGGTGCCTTGGGCACAAGAGGAGTTGAGGGCCGCGAGGTCCGCAACAATTTGGGCTTCTTGGTCTGGGCGAAAGCCGGCGAAACCATCGCCAGGACGGCCAAATTTAAGGAAAGGAACAGGATGGCAGCGATTGATGTGGGGCCCGATGGACGCAAAGTGATCTCCGTGAAAAGCGGCTGTTTCCACGGATGCTAGCGTCGGTCAAAGCCGGTAACCAGATAACGTCGGTCCAGTGTGGGCGAGGTCCAGACACCGGGCACGCCAAGGAACTTCCAGGTAAGTGGCAAAGTATTTCCCTTTACCCTACCGCCGGTGCGGAGTAACCGCGTGCCCTTTGCCCCCTTTCCGCATCTAAACCATACAGACAATTGGAAATGAGTGGTTCGCTCGGGATGGAGAGTCGTTTGCAGTAATCGTATTGCCGAAGGTGGAGGGTGACAGAATTTGTCGCTCTCATTACGAGACGGCGGACCCGCTCTTTCAGGAAGTACCAAGGGGCCAGAAAAGGAAAAGCAGGGCCAGACCCTATATGAAAACCGTCGTCAACACAACGTTAGACCCCACTCGTCGCTCCAATGATGCCCGGGAGTTTGAAAGCGCCCTTCGCCGCAGAATCGTCGGTCAGGACCAGGCCGTCGAGAAAGTGGTCGAAATCTACCAGATGTTCCTGGCGGGCCTGAATCCTCCGGGGCGTCCGGTCGGCAACCTTCTGTTTCTCGGGCCCACCGGCTCGGGCAAAACCCGGGTGGTCGAAGCCATGGCGGAAGCGCTGTTCGGCGACGCCCGCGCCTGCATCAAGATCGATTGCGCTGAATTTCAGCACTCGCATGAAATCGCCAAACTGATCGGCTCGCCTCCGGGATACCTCGGCCATCGCGAAACCCATCCCCTGCTCACGCAGGAAGCTCTGAACCAGTGGCATACCGAGACCCTCAAACTTTCGATTCTGCTGTTCGACGAAATCGAAAAGGCCTCCGACTCGCTCTGGCAGTTGCTGCTCGGCATTCTGGACAAAGCGACCTTGACCCTGGGCGACAACCGCCGCGTTGATCTTTCGCAATGCATCATCATCATGACCTCGAACCTGGGGGCAGGAGAGATGAGCAACATGGTCGATGGCGGACTGGGTTTCTCGCGCAAGGCCCTGCAAGTGGACCAGGCCTTCGACGACAAGATCAACCGCACCGCGGTGGATGCGGCCCGGCGAAAGTTCAGCCCGGAATTCATGAACCGTATCGACAAGTCGGTGGTCTTCAGGACGCTGCGCTCCGAACACCTCCAGCAGATTCTGGAAATCGAACTGGGCATGGTGCAGCAACGCATCCTGATGGCATCGGCGGTCAACCAGTTCGTCTTCAGTTGCACGCCCAAGGTGAAAAGCTTCCTGCTGCACGAGGGGACCGATCCGAAATACGGCGCGCGGCACCTCAAGCGCGCCATCGAGCGGCACATCGTCTTCCAGCTGGCCAACCTGGTTGCCACCGGACAGATCAAGCTGGGGGACTTTATTCGCATCGACATGAGTCCCGAAGGCACGCTGATGTTCGTCAAGGAAGCCGAGAACGCCATGGTGCCCATGTTGCTGGAGCGCCAGGGCGCGGCTGCCGGAGCGCTTCCCATGGCTCGTCCGGCTCGCACCGTGGCCCGGCGCGAGTTCGGCGCCACCGGCACACTGGACGGCAAGTAGTTCTGCAATCGTCGAATTAAAACAACCTAAGGGCGCCAGGCAAACTGGCGCCCTTAGGTTTTGCGTGGACTTTGATTGCGTAGGGGCAGGTGTCCTCACCTGCCCAGCGGAGCGAAGCTCCGCAAGCCGGCTTCGAAACCAACCCAGAAGATAATTCAAAGATGAGCTTCGCTCATCCGCCCAGATGAGGACATCTGGGCCTACGCAACCCGTTGGATCGCCGTGGTATCGATCCTGCATCTAAGATAGGAATTATGAGGAGCAACTTGGTCGTCGTGCGCTGCCTGGTGGTGCTGCTGGCTTTTGGGGTCGCGCAGATCCAGCCACTTCAAGCCCGGGTCGAACCCTCGCATGGCTTCAACATGTTTTCCGCGCAGGAGGAAGTGCAGGCCGGGCAGCAGTCCGCAGCCCAGGTCAGCAAACAACTGCCGATCCTTCCCGACTCGGACCCGGTGTCGGTTTACGTGCAGCGGCTGGGGCAGCAGCTGGCGGCGCATGCTCCCGGGGAAAAATGGCCATACACCTTCCACGTGGTGAACCAGAAAGAGATCAACGCCTTCGCTCTTCCCGGCGGCCCTGTGTTCGTGAACCTGGGGACCATCCAGGCCGCGGACAACGAGGCTGAACTGGCGGGCGTGATGGCGCACGAGATTTCGCACGTGGTACAGCGCCATGGCACGCGCGCCGCCAGCAAGCAGATGGCGGCACAGCTACCCCTGGCCATTCTGGGCGGGGTGATGGGGCAGGGCGCGCTGTCGCAGATGGCGCAGATGGGCCTTTCGTTCGGAGTGGGCTCCTACTTTTTGAAGAACTCGCGGAAGGCGGAATCTGAAGCTGACCTGCTGGGCACCGACATCATGTACGACAGCGGCTTCAATCCTCGCGCCATGGCGGATTTCTTTAACAAGCTCCAGGAGGGAGGAGGCGCGCGCGGCCCGCAGTTCTTCAGCGACCATCCCGATCCTGGAAATCGCGCCCAGGCCGTGGCAAAAGAGGTGGCCACGCTGCCGCGCAAGAGCAGCTATCGCAGCGACAGCGCCGAGTTCCGCGATATTAAACAGCGGGTGGCCGGCATGAAGCCGTTTACGGCGCAGCAGATTGCGGCGCGCCAGACCACGGCCATGAGTGCATCACCCGGCAGCGCGCAGCCCAGCCCCAGCCTGCGTAATTTCAGCCACCGTGATTTTGCGATTTCCTATCCTGAAAACTGGCAGGTGTACGGCGACCAGAACTCGGCGGTGACTATCGCTCCGCCTGAGCGGAGTGTCACAGAACGCCGTCGCCTACGGTGTGATGATCAACACCTACCAGCCCGAGGACGCGAATGTGAGCCTCGATCAGGCCGCACACGATCTGCTGGCTTCGCTGCGCCAGTCCAACCCTGATCTGCGGGAGATCGGGCATGATGAGAACTATCCGGGTGAATGGAGTGGCGGGGAAGTCCGTGGATTTGATCGGGAATTCTCCCCTGCATGACCAGAGTGGACAGCCCAAGCAAGAGCGGGACTGGCTGGTTGCGGTCATGCGCCGGGACGGCAGCCTCCTGTATATCGTGTCGATTGCCCCCGACAAGGACTTTGAAGGGTTGCGTCCCACGTTCGAGCAGATGCTGAAGTCGTTGCAGCTGCGTTGAGACGTCGTTCATGTGGTCTCATCGCTCCTTGAATGAGCTTCGGATACTGTTTGTGGTGCTTGTGTTTTCTGCCGGCGATTTCGGGTCCCGGGAAAGTGGGCTGCGCGGTCGGTGGCTTCGCTGATCTGTTTTTGCGTCATCAATCGAGCCAGGCTTTTCATTCTGTTCAGTCCCCGGTCATCGCCTCCCGCCGCAGCCAGCTTGTACCACTTGTAGGCCCTGACGTAGTCCAGCGGAACACCCTTCCCCTGCTCGTAGAGATAACCAAAATCGACTTGCGCCGGAGCATAACCCTGCTCGGCAGACTTCTGTGTCCACCTGGCCGCTGCGGAATAGTCGAGGGCCACGCCGGCTCCGCTGTAGTACATCCATGCCAGATTGTCCTGCGCCGGAGCATAGCCGCGTTCGGCCGCCGCCCGGAACCAGGTCGCTGCCTGGGTGTAGTCTTTCGCCACGCCGTGGCCGCGAAAGTATAGCGACGCCAGATTGCACTGGGCGGTGACCTCGCCGTGGTCTGCGGCCAGGCGATACCAGCGCGCGGCCTCACGACCAGATTCCTTGCGTACCCCCTGCCCATGCTCGAACAGTGACCCGAGGTTGTTTTCCGCCATGGCGTGGCCCTGGTTGGCGGCGGCGGCATAAAATGTCACCGCCTGGCGGAAATCCTGCCCAACCCCTTTTCCGTGTTCGTACAGAAAACCCAATCCAAATTCGGCGTCGGCAGAACCTTGGGCAGCAGCTTGCTGATACCATCGCGCCGCTTCCTGATAATCCTGGGCAACCTGGGTGCCGGTCATATAAGCCTGGCCCACCAGGTATTCCGCCTTCGCGTCTCCGCTCAAGGCTTTTTGCTTCAGTGCAAAGAGGTCGGCTTGTCCCGATTCTCCGCTCAGCCCCGTCGTGCCGCCGGTCTGGCCGTGCGCAATCTGTGCCAAAGCGCCGAACCAAACCACTGCCAGCAACGTAAATGACAACAGCACTCGCGAGTTCATCACCATGCCCCCTGGGTTCTTTGTCCTTTTTTCATCCGCACTACGTCTGCCGGCGGGAAACCGTTCACCGCTATTTCGTTTTCCGCGGCGTCCCAACTCTCAACGCAAGTACGCGCGCCGGCAATGCAATGGCACACACCCCTGCCACACCAGTGGGTAACGGGACAAGTTCCTCAAAACAACAGACCTTCTCGAAAGATCACGCGCTGCGCGGAGGAATTTCGGCGCGCAGTCACTAACAACGGTGATGGCTGCTCGTCCAAGTAGAACGGTGACCGAATGCAAGATCCTGGGTTGTCTTCAGCTTTGGTGCGGTTCGATATCTTTGAAGTTGATCTGCGGGCGGGTGAATTGCGAAAGGAAGGCCGGCTGGTCAAGCTACAAGAACAACCCCTGCGTGTTTTGTCTCTGCTGCTGGAGCGATCCGGGGAAGTGGTCACGCGGGACGAGTTGCGCCAGAACCTGTGGCCCGCGGACACATTTGTTGACTTCGATCATGGCCTGAACAGCGCCGTCGCCCGGCTGCGCCAGGCGCTCCGCGATTCGGCCGAAAAACCGCGCCTCATCGAAACCGTAGCCAAGCGGGGGTATCGATTCATAGGCAGCCTGGATGCCCGAATCGATGACGCACCGGCGGCGCTACCACCAGTCTCCGATTCCGGGCCCCATGCCGTTCCAGTACCCCTGGTTCAGCGGCAGCCGAGATCACTGTGGCTGGCAGGCGTTCCACTCCTTGTTCTGCTGGGTGCGGTTGGGCTCTGGGCTTATTACCGGAAGACCGCCGAAAAGCCCCTGCCTTCAATGGAAGTGGTCCCGCTGGTGGGACTGCGGGGATTTCAGGTCACGCCAGCCTTCTCTCCCGACGGCAATCAGGTTGCGTTTCGGGACAGCGATGGCGCGCACAATACCGGCGTTTACACCACGCTGGTGGGGGGTGGAAAATCTCTCCGCCTCACCAGCGATCCCGGCGATTGCTGCCCGGCCTGGTCGCCGGATGGCCGGCAAATCGCCTTCATCCGCTACTCCGATAAAACAGCTTCCATCGTTATCGTGCCCGCGCTGGGCGGCACCGAACACCATGTTTACCAGGGGCCGAATCCCATGGGATCGGGGCTGGCCTGGTCGCCCGACGGCAAGTTTCTGGCCTTTCCCGAGGCCCGGGCTGCCGATCAGCCTCGCTCCTGGGTCTCGTTGCTGTCACTGTCGGACTACAGCATCCGCCCGGTGACCTCGCCGCCGGGAGGTTCGCTTGATCATGAGCCCGCGTTCTCTCCAGACGGCTCCCAGCTCGCCTTCATCCGCTCCACGGTGGCCGGAGTGAGTAACGATCTTTATGTCACCCGCGCGACCGGCGGCGAAGCGAAGCGCC
>CAVWSP010000036.1:0-29896 GCA_963757835.1 Terriglobia bacterium
CTAGCTGCACCCGCTCGTACTCCCGCAACTCCCGCACCGGTAGCAGCTTCCATTGCGCGTCATGATGGATCCGCAGAAGCTGCAGGTGGGGGCGTCGCCCAGGTCGATGAGTCCGGCGAGAGCGTCGGCGGCGTGGACTGAGCCCGGCGTCGGACCTCGGACTTCGGACCTCTGGTCGGAAGCAGCCGAGCCGGTCACATCGTCTGCGCCTGACGGCTGAGGTCCGGCGCCCGGCGTCCGCAGTCTGAGATTCTCGAACAGCATGCCCTGCTGGCCGGTGAGGAAGCGCAACTGCAGCCAGCGGAAGATGTAGTCCATGATCGACTTGGCGTAGCCGATGTCGGCATTGCCGGTCCAGCCGCTGGGCTCGAAGCGGGTGTGGGCAAACTTTTCGCAGAACAGTTTCAGCGGCACGCCATGTTGCAGCGCGATGGAGACGGCCAGAGCGAAGCTGTCCATCAGGCCGCTGACCGTGGAGCCTTCCTTGGCCATGGTGATGAAGAGCTCGCCCGGGCTGCCGTCGGGATAAAGCCCGACCGTGATGTAGCCCTCGTGGTCGCCCACCTTGAATTTGTGGGTGATGGAGGCGCGCTCTTCCTGCAGCTTGTGCCGGACGGCGCGCGGCGGAGCGTTGAGATCTTCTTCCTCAAGGTGCTGCGCGGACAACGCGGCCGCAGCATCGCCTTTCTTCGAGAGCGCCGTCGTGGTGCCGGAGGCGCTCAGCGGTTGCGACTTCTTGCATCCATCACGATAAACGGCCACAGCCTTCAACCCCAGCTTCCATGCCTGGAGGTAGCACTCCATGATGTCTTCCACGGAGGCATTCTCCGGCAGGTTCACTGTCTTAGAGATGGCGCCGGAAATAAAAGGTTGCGCCGCCGCCATCATTTTCAGATGCCCCATGTAATGGATCGACCGCGTCCCCTTGGCCGGCTTGAACGAGCAGTCAAACACAGCAAGATGCTCATCCTTGATATCAGGCGCCCCTTCAATGGTCCCGGTAGCGTCAATGTAAGAAACAATCTTGTCCGCTTCCTCATGGTCGTACCCCAGCTTAAACAAAGCCGTAGGCACAGTATTATTCACAATCTTGATCATCCCCCCACCCACCAACTTCTTGTACTTAACCAAAGCCAAATCCGGCTCAATGCCAGTAGTATCGCAATCCATCATGAAACCTATTGTTCCTGTTGGAGCTAGAACTGTTACTTGGGAGTTGCGGTAGCCGTGTTTTTCGCCGTGGGCCAGGGCTTCGTCCCAGCAGTCTTTGCTGGACTCGTAGAGTGTTGTTGGCACGTTTGTCTTATTGATGTTGTTGACGCTGGCGCGGTGCATGCGGATCACGTCGAGGAATGGCTCGCGGTTGATGTACCAGCCGGGGCAGGCTCCTCCGGGCATGACGTTTGTGCCTAGATTTGTTTCAGCTAAACCTCGCTGCGTCGGCTCGGTGGCTGGAACTAACGCTGGGCAGGATTCGGCGATGCGGGACGATTGCAGATATGCTTCGCCGCACATGATTGCTGTGACGCAGGCGGCGTAGTCGCGGCCGGCGTCGGAGTCGTAGGGGAGGCCGGCGGCCATCAGCAGAGCGCCCAGGTTTGCGTAGCCCAGGCCTAGCGGACGGTAGTCGTGCGAATTCTTCGCGATCATCTCCGTCGGGTAGCCGGCGTTGTCGACCAGGATTTCCTGCGCGGTGATGAGCACATCGACGGAGTGGCGATAGGCTTCCACGTCGAAGGTGCCGTTGGGGGCGAACTTCAGCAGGTTCAGGCTGGCCAGGTTGCAGGCGGAATCGTCGAGGAACATGTACTCCGAGCACGGGTTGCTGGCGTTGATGCGGGCGGTGTTTTTCGAAGTGTGCCAGCGGTTGACCGTGGTGTCGTACTGCATGCCGGGGTCGCCGCAGCGCCAGGTGGCGTCGGAGATCTGGAAAAGCAGGTCTTTGGCTTTAAAGTTCTGCATGGGGCGTCCGTCGCGAACGGCGCGGGTGGTGAAGCCGTTGTCGCGCAGGACGGAGTACATGAAATCATCGGTCACGCGAACCGAGTTGTTGGCGTTCTGGAAGAAGATGGACGAGTAGGCATCCGAGTCGGGCGACGAGCCGTCGTATCCGGAGGCGATCAGGGCGTGCGCCTTGGCTTCTTCTTTCGATTTGCACTCGATGAAATCGACGATATCGGGATGGTCGATGTTGAGGATGACCATCTTGGCGGCGCGACGAGTCTTGCCGCCAGACTTGATTACGCCGGCGAAGGCATCAAAGCCTTTCATGAAGCTGAGCGGACCGCTGGCGGTGCCGCCGCCGCTCAAGCCCTCAGTCGAAGACCGCAGCGACGAAAGATTGGTGCCGGTGCCTGATCCCCACTTGAAGAGCATGCCTTCGGTCTTGGCCAGAGTCAGAATGGAATCGAGCGAGTCTTTCACCGAATTGATGAAGCAGGCGGAGCACTGCGGCGTCTTGTAGCCGGTGACGCCAAACTCGATGCGCGCGCTGGCGGGATTCCAGTGCCAGTTCTGGGCGTCGGAATCAGGCTCGATGCGATCGCAGCCTACGTTGAACCATACTGGCGAGTTAAAGGCAGCGTACTGGCGCAGCAGGATGTGCGACAGCTCGTCGTGGAACGTGGCGCCGTCATCCGGCGTCTTGAAATAGCCTTGCGACAAACCCCAGTCGCGGATGGTCTCGGCCACACGCGTCACCAGGGCGCGGACACCACTCTCGCGCTCGGGCGTGCCGAGCGTGCCATGCAGATACTTGCTGGCCACAATGTTGGTGGCAGTCACCGACCAATCCTTGGGAACTTCAACATCTTTCTGTTCAAAGATGGCGTTGCCCTTGGCGTCGGTGATCAGAGCAGTGCGCTTCTCCCATTCGATTTCGTCGTAGGGAGAGACGCCGGCCTTGGTAAAAAAGCGGCGAAAGCTGAGGCCTGGGGCCTTCCTGGTGGCGGCGTTTACCGGGGTCGTGCTGGGAACTGGCGTGGTCTCGGCGGTGGGGGCTCCTGCTTTTACCTCTGCCATTGCTTTCTCTTCTTTCCTGTGGAGTCTGTAGCTTCGAAGCTTGATCAACTTTTAATTTTTAGTATCGCGCAAATGCGGCTGCTTTAAAAACCAGTTGTCAGTTTCTGGTTCTCTGTTCCCAGTTCGGCGCTTTCGGAGAGCCAGCGTTGCAATTCGGCATAGGCGGCATGACGCTGAGTCGCATCGTCGATCACGGCATAGCGCGCGAAGCAACGGCCTGCGGCCAGACGCTCGCGTTGCGGAGTGCCGGGCAGGAACAGGCAGCCGAGGGCCATCCCCAGGTCGCCAGTTTCGGAGATCTGGAACAGGGCGAGCATGCGCTTGCCTCCGCTGGCCGGGGCGACGATTTCTTCTCCCAGGGCGAAGACTCCGGGCTTGCTGCAGACCAGCGCCACGCTCAAACTGTCCGCACAACGAAACCAACGGGACCATTGCACGCGGCGATAGTCAAACGCGGGCTCAACTCCGTAGCGAGCAAACGACTCACTGACCATGCGTTCCAGAACTTCCATTGCAACCTCAATTTCTGGCCTGGAAGAGAAAGGGGCTGCCAGCCCTCGCTTCGAGGCATTTTCCACAGCCTGACTTGTCAACTGTCGTCGCTCCCTCGGGAGGAGTTCAGCAACAGCATCAAACAGAAACGAGGGAGCGGCCACCGCACCAGCAACCCGCCCAAGAACGGGGGACATCTTTACTTATTTGGCAGGAGCGCCCGAAGTCACCTCAACCTCGACCGACCCTTTGTTTTCTTACTATTGCCCAGCCTCGCCACGGCTTCATTTCGAAGCCGTTCAAAGCCTTATGGGATGCAAACAGTACGCCCGTATGTTGGGGCTGTCAAGAGGGTATCCCTATATATTGTATCTCAGTCTTAGCAAGTGGGATGCTGCCCCCTTCCCGGAGATTTTCCACAAGGCTGAGTTTCGGGTGTGACCCGGGCAAAAAATTCGCTGGCACGATGGAGTTGTGCCACCCGGATTTACAGTCGTAGCGAATGTTTCCGCGGCCCCGGTCGCAGCCCAAACTTCGAGTGCCGCTCACGCCATCATCTCGGCTCGGGCTGAGCTCCGGCGCTTCAACTCCGAAATGGGAAAATTCCGCCGGTTCAGCAGGGGCCACTTTTCGACGTCGGCGCCCATGGTTACGTAAACATCCTCAAAAATTTCCCGGGGCGCGATTCTCAGCGTGCCGTCGGAGGATTCCACCAGGTAGTCGCCTTTTTGCCCGCGATGTTCACGTCCGAGCGCATCCCGGAACTCCAGGGAAGCGGTAAGCTGCCGGGCGCGGATCAAAAATCGCGTGCGATAGACCTGCCATTCGACTTCTGCTTTCCTCACGTTATTCCACCCTTGGGGGAGGGAAGACTACTGGAATTTTGGTTGTCTGCAAAACGCAGTTTCTCTGGCTGGATTTTCTGTGAAGGTGAAAAAGAATCTACGCGCGATCGGTGGCGCGGTCAATCCCCAAGTTCGGTGCAAATCTGAAATTCTCCGAAGGAAATTCCTGCGCAGGTCGGGAGATGAGGGAATGCGCGAAGAGACGCTGCTGGAGCGGGCATATGGCCCGCACCTGGATGCTGATCAATGGCACCGTGCACATCACATTCGAAAATTTTCCACAAGCCGAAACATGGAATCGAGGGCGCTCGCGAATATCGATCAAGATTTTCAAGGCAGCGGTTATGCCACCCGGCGTTTCGGCCATCCGCGCAACTGGCTGGCCGGTAGCGGCGCGACCAGCACAAAGGCATAAACCACGAAGGACACAAAGGTACACGAAGCAAACCCATTTTGATCTTACTTCGTGGACCTTCGTGTCCTTCGTGGTCTATGAATTCTGGCGCGTGTTGGTGCCTGAACCCGGAACGCGGTAAAGTATCGGTCTCGTATGGCGAATGACCAGGAAAAGGAAGCCGCTGCGCGCGCCAGCCTGCGCTTCGTGCGCGATGGCGATATCGTCGGCCTGGGAACGGGATCAACCGCCACCTTCGCGGTGCGCTTTCTGGGCGAGCGAGTGCAGGCCGGGCTGAAGATTCGCGGCATACCCACTTCGATTCGCACCCAGGAACTGGCGGCCAGCCTGGCCATCCCGCTCACTACGCTGGATGAAGTTCAGGAAATCGACGTCACCATCGATGGGGCGGATGAAGTCGATCCGCAGCTCAGTCTGATCAAGGGGGGCGGCGGGGCGCTGCTGCGGGAAAAAATTGTGGCGTCGGCGACTCGGAAATTTGTGGTCATCGCCGATTCCACCAAACAGGTCCCGATGCTGGGAAAATTTCCCGTCCCGGTGGAGGTCATCAAGTTCGCCGAAGCCCTGGTGACGAAAAAAATTGCCGCGCTGGGAGCTGCAGTCAAAGTGCGCGCGGATTCGTCGGGCCGCAAGTTCATCACCGACGAGGGCAATCACATCCTCGACTGCAATTTTGGCCAGATTCCGGATCCGCCGGCATTGGCCCGCGAACTGGAGAGGATACCGGGCGTGGTCGAGCATGGATTATTTATCGGGATGGCAGCCCTGGCGTTGATCGGGAAGGGCGATCAGGTGATTGAACTCAGGCGCGAAGAGCGTTAACCGCAGAGGACACGGAGAAGCGCTCTCAACCACGGAGGACTCGGAGGACACTGAGGAAAGCTGGGTTCCGGCGCTATGCGGCAATTTCGCGCAACGCCAGCAACAGCCTTTCCACTTCGGCAGCGGTGTTGTAGTGCGCCAGCCCGATGCGCAGGAAGCCGCCATCTTTTTCCACGTCAAGCCGCTCGGTCAGATTCAGGGCGTAGTAGTTGCCGTCCCAGGTAAAGATGCCGCGCTCGCCTAATTTGGTGGCCAGTTCGAGCGGAGTGTGGCCCGCGATGCGCACCGCGACTGTGGGACATCGGCAGTCAAGCTTCGCGAGGTCGCTGATGCCGTAAAACTTTAGCCCTGGAAGAGCCAGCAATCCCCGAATCAGAGTTTCCGCCAATTCGTGCTCGTGCTGCTGGATGGCACGGTATGCCGCCACCAGCGCGGCGCGGCGAGTGGATACCGAAGGCTCCGCCTGGCGTCCCAGATCGGCCAGATATTCCACACAGGCGGCGATCCCGGCGATGCATTCATGATTCAGGGTGCCCCATTCCCAGCGGTTGGGAACGGCATTGGTATTGGCGCGCACTTTGTAGGGTTGCAGGCGTTGCAAGTGTTCGCGCTTGCCGTAGAGAATCCCCATGTGCGGGCCAAAGAACTTGTAGCTTGAACACGCCAGGAAATCGCAATCGAGGGCGCGGACATCAATCGGACCATGGGGCGCGTAGTGGACGGCGTCAATATATGCCAGCGCGCCTTTCTGATGGGCCAGGCGGACAATTTCTCTCACGTCATTGATGGTGCCCACTGCATTCGAGGCATAACCAACCGCTACCACCCGGGTGCGGCTATTGAGCTTTTGCGCCAGGTCAGCCATGTTGAGGGTGCAGTCTTCCGAGTTGACGTCCACGAAGCGGATGGTCACGCCTCGTTCCTCCAGCGCCCGCCAGGGCGAGACGTTAGCGTCGTGATCGAGATGGGTGAGGAGAATTTCGTCGCCTGGGCCGAGTTCGCGGCCGATGGAGCGGCTGATGGCGAAGGTCAGCGTGGTCATGTTGGGGCCGAAGACGACCTCATCCGGGTCGCAACCAAAAAAATCGGCCATGGCAGCACGGGCTTCGGCAATGACGCTGTCGGTGCGCCGGCTGGTGGCATAAGCGCCGCAGGTGTTGGCGTTTGAGTTTTTCAAATATTCGCTGATGGCATCGATCACGCGCTGCGGGACCTGGGTCCCGCCGGGGCCATCGAGAAAGACCGCCGGGTGGCCGGCCACGGTCTGCGAAAGCGAAGGAAATTGCGAGCGTACCCAGGTGAGATCGAGGGCGGCGGTTTCAGTCGGTGCAATTGGCATGAAGGTCCTTAGGGAGCGGCGGCGGCGCGCCGGCTGTCCCGAGGGCGTCCCGCCCTCGGTCATTGTCAACTCATTTATTCTCAGCCCGTCATTCTCACCCCATCATGGTGGTGTGTTCGGGCTGGATCTTGTAGATCACGCGGGTCTCGGTGGCCTGGCGGTAGGGATACTTGTCCACGCCCAGATACTTTTTGGCCATCTTGTCGATGTGCTCGTCGGCGCCCTCCTCGGTGATTTCGACCACGCGGCCGCGGATTTCCAGATAGCGGTAGGGATTTTCCGGATCGACGATGGCCAGGGCCACGCGCGGATCGCGGCGCACGTTGCGATCTTTTTGGCGGCCCTTGGCAGAATTGAAAATGACCAGGTCGCCCTCCAGGTCGCACCACACCGGCGTCACCTGGGGACGACCATCGGGCATCAAGGTTCCCAGACTGGCGAAGGCGCGCTTGCTGAACAGATCACGATATTTTTCCGGAATGGCTGAGGACATGCATACCTCCCGTGAAGGCTGATGAAATATTTGGCTTGGAGATTATAGACGCTCGGGGCCGGGTGGGAAGGTCAAAGCGCCCCGGATGGCGGGTCGGTTTCGTGATATGACCCGGCAAGGGCATAAACCACCAAGGACACGAAGTATCACGAAGGCTTGTTTTTCCATGGCTCCTTCCTGTACCTTCGTGCCCTTCGTGGTCTCCAAACGACTCCCTATCGCGCCCTGGGTAGCTTTTGGCAGCCAGCCACAATCGATTACAATGGGCCGCTTTTACGTCCCAAAGAATTCGACGATGCGCACTTCCAAAGCATGCATGCAGGAAATGTGGATTGCTGTGGCGGCATTGCTGCTCGCCGTCAGCGGAGTGGCTTCCGGCCATGCGCAGGCGTCACCGCCGAAAGCCCCGCCCACCGTGGTCTTTATGACCGACTTCGGGGTGGTGGATGATTCGGTGGCACTCTGCAAGGGCGTGATGTATTCCATTGCGCCCGAGTTGCGCATCGTGGACCTGACTCACCAGGTCACGCCGTTCTCCATCCTCGACGGCGCACGTTTCCTGTACGGAGCGACTCCCTACTTTCCCGCAGGCACGGTGTTCGTGGTGGTCATCGACCCGGGGGTTGGCAGCGCGCGGAAAGCGGTGGTAGTGAAGTCGAAGCGAGGTCAGTATTTTGTGCTGCCCGACAATGGGCTGATGACGCTGGTCGAGGACCGCGATGGAATTGAAGCGGTGCGCGAAATCACGAACCGCGACTGGATGATCGGCGCCGCCTTGTCGTCCACGTTCCATGGGCGGGACATTTTTTCGCCGGTGGGCGCGCACCTGGCCCACGGCGAAGACTGGACGCGCGTCGGGCCGGAAGTGGCGGTAACCCAGTTGGTCCGGCTCGATCTGGTCGCGTCCCGACTCGACCAGCATGGACTGACCGGCGAAGTGATCGCCACCGACGGCCCCTTCGGCAACCTGGTGACCAACATCAGCGGCGAAGATTTTCTCAAGCTGGGTTACCGCCACGGACAGAGTGTGCCCGTCACCCTGGGCAAGACCGAGATGAATATTCCTTTTGTGAGGACGTTCAGCGACGTGGCTTTGAAAAAGCCACTGCTGTATATCGATTCCCGGGGGCACCTGGCGCTGGCGGTAAATCAGGGCAGCTTTGCTGCTGCATACTCAATCAAGCCGCCGGTTTCGATTTTCTTTCCGCGCGCAAGAAACTAACGGCGAAGAGCACGCGGGCGGGGGCGCCCGCGCCACACTTGATCCCACAGTTGATTACGGAGATGGCGATCCCTCGACGTCTTTCGCCATTTCGGGCAGCACCGCCCGCAGTAATGCAACGAAGTCAGCTTTCACCCTCTCGCCGGTTTCGAGTACTTCTTCGTGGTTGATGACCTGGTCGAGAATTCCAGCCGCCATATTGGTCACGCAGGAGATCGCCAGAACTTTTATCCCCATGTGGCGCGCGGCGATTACTTCGAGGACCGTGGACATCCCCACCAGATCGGCTCCGATCGTCCGCAGGTAACGGATCTCCGCCGGAGTCTCATAATTTGGCCCCAGCAACGCGGCATAAACTCCCTGATAGAGCGTCTTGCCCGCCTTCTGCGATGCCTGCAGGGCGATCTCCCGATAGGGCTTCCAGTAGGCCTGCGTCATGTCCGGGAAGCGCGGGCCGAAGCGATCATCATTCGGGCCGGCCAGCGGATTCTGTCCCTGCAGATTGATGTGGTCGGTGAGCACCACCAGTGCGCCCTGCTGGTACTCCCGATTGATGCCGCCGGCTGCGTTGGTAAGAATCACGGCGCGGATGTTCATACAGTCAAACACCCGCATGGGGAAGGCGACTTCGCTGGCGGAATAGCCTTCATACAAGTGCACCCGGCCCTGCATGGCGGCCACGGGGACGCCGGCGGCCTTGCCGATCACCATCTGTCCGGCGTGACCCACGGCGGTCGAGCGCGGAAAGAATGGAATGTTGGCGTAGGGAATGCGCGTGGCGTCCGCCAGTTCGTCGGCGAAACCACCCAGACCGGAACCCAGCACCAGACCGATCTTCGGGCGCAGAGGGGTCTGCGAAAGCAGAAACTTTGCGGATGCGGCGGCATTGGTAAAGTCGTTGGGAGTACTCATGGCTGCCGATCAAGACCAGTTGTCAGTTCCCAGATGATAGTTCTCAGCTTGTTTTGCAGTCTATCCGGGTTGGTTACGGAGCTGCGATAAATTTATTGCATGGACGGAATCCGCTACCAGTAAGGCTTTGGGAGGATTTTCACAATCAGGTTTGGCTGGCGTGCCAGCAGCGCACTTCGAAAATCACGGCTGATTGGGGAAAATCAGGCTGTGCGGCCCGCGCCCTGCACCAGGAACGCTGCAGGCGGCTGTGGATGGCCTGCACCCGGTTGATTTTGCGGCAGATAAAACCACGCCTTTTTTATTGACTCTAAAATTAGAAGGAGTAAAAACAAACTCGTTCTTTGACAGCTTCTGAAGTTTTCCCGGTTGGTGCGGCGTCCGGGGCTCAAGCCAAGTCACTCTCTGCATCGCAAGATGACGGAGGGAAGGCGGGCGAGGGTCTATAGCAAAGCGCTGGTCGAGGCGAACAAGAAGATATGTCGGAGGCAGGATAGAGTCCCGAGGCGTTAGGCAGGTTTGTCCGGTTGGCGGTAAGCCCGGAGCCCAAGCATGATCGCGCGCGGCAGCCCGCAAGGGTAGCTGCGAGAGCAGGTCGGTGAGGGTCTAAAGCGAGCTACTGGCCGAGACGAATGGGCGTAACATCACCTCGGGGCTCTTATTTTTTGCCCGAAGCTTTTTACTCTCACGGTCCCTGTACTACCTGCAGCTTTTCTGCCGGCGCCAGCCGGGCGCGAAAGATAGAGTTGGTCGCAGCCACTTCGCCGACCGCATCCACATGCACGTCGTAAGCTCCCCGCGGCAGGTTCTCCGCGAATGGAATTTCAAACTCGTCGGTGTCTTTGTTCAGGGTGAAGTGCTGATAGCCGACGGCGGTGGCGCGGCCATATTCGTTGACTGCCAGAGCAATCACGGTGAAATCGAAGTCGTCCCCGGTCTGATTGGATACCCGGATGGCGGCTTCCAGCCGGTGGCCCGTCACTTTGGGCTTTCTGCTCCATTCGACCACCAGCGGGGCCACTGCGGGCAGGATGAATTCTTTTTTCTTTTGCGCCGCAGGTTTGCCGCTATCGGTGACGGTGACGATGAAGCGAAAGCTGTCCACTTCGGTGGGGATGCCGCTCAGAGTGCCGTCGGGGGCCAGTTCGATACCCGTGGGTGGGGTCCCGGCGGTCACTTCCCAGGTTAAAGGAGTGATGCCGCCTTGCGCTTCCAGCTTGAAGTGATAGGGCCGGCGCAGAAACGCTTTGGGCAGGGGAGCAGTCGATATCACAATGGGCTCGCCGGTAGCCGCACCCTGCTGGGCGCTGGACGATCCCAGCAGAGCCAGGCACAAGATTGCCGATCCCGCGACCCTCAGTTTCATAGCAGTCTTAGATGGCACTTTACCACCGTAAGGACCGCTTAAAACGCCCGGAAGGCCAGTACGATGGAACGTAGTGCTCCCAAGGTACTCCCTGCACTCGACTCTTGCCGCTCCGTCACGGTAAGCTAAATGGTTTTGTGGAGGCCGTAAGAAATGCAAGATGCCGTCGCCAGGCTTTGGCCGGAGATCCAATGGATCGAAGACAAGCAGCTGCGCAGCCAGGTGACTCAGACCTGGGTCAAGGCCCTGGAGCGGAGCCCGCTGAAGCCCGACGACCTGAATGCGATTCCCTTCACCCTGCTGGTGCCCGATTGTCCCATCACTTTCATGGAACACAAGCGCTGCGTGGTGCACATCGCGCGGCAGAGCGCTGAAGCCATGCAGCAATTCATGGGGCGCGCGCTGCCCATCCACATGGATACGGTGATCGCGGGCGCCATACTCGCCGACGTAGGCAAATTGCTGGAATACGAACTGGGGACAGACGGCAAGAGCCGGCAGAGCGAGCGTGGAGAAGCCTTGCGCCATCCCTTTACCGGAGTCGCGCTGGCGCTGGAATGCGGCGTCCCCGACGCGGTCTGCCACATCATCGCCGCCCACGCCGCGGAGGGCGATCTGGTGAAGCGCAGCACCGAGGCCTACATCGTGCATCACGCAGACTTCATGGCCTTCATGCCTTTCAAGAACCCTAAAAACATCAAGTTGAAATAGGAGACTTTTCGTTGGCTACCAAACCAGCAGTCGCCAGAGAAACGATTACCGCCGGCATGTCGCGCTGGGCTGCGGGGCTGAGCTATCCGCAGCTCTCGCAGGAAGCGGTGTACCAGGCCAAGCGCTTTCTGTTGGATTCGGTCGGCTGTGCGCTGGGCGGATACCAGCAGCACGATGTGAAGATCGCGCTGGCTGTGCTCGACGAAATTGCCGGGAACGGTCCCGCCACCGTGATCGGCACCGGCAAGCGCATCGATCCGGTTTCAGCTTCGCTGGCCAATGGACTAATGATCCGCTGCATGGACTACAACGACATTTACTGGAAGCAGGACCCGTCGCATCCCTCCGACATTTTTCCGGCAGCGCTGGCCGGCTGTGAGCGGGCGAAGAGTGATGGCAAGGAGTTGATCGTCGGGCTGGTCCTCGGACACGAGTTTGAGATGCGCTTTTGCGAGGCGGCTTTTCCCGGCATCCGCGAACGCGGCTGGCATCACGCCACGCTGACGGCGTTCGTCTCGCCCATCGTGGCGGGCCGCGTCCTCCATCTGGGATGGGAGCAGATCCAGCATGCCATCGGGATTTCGGCCAGCCGTCATGCGACCCTGGGTGCAGTCACCGCAGGAAAGCTGACCATGATGAAGAACACGGTCGATCCCATGGCCACGCAAAGCGGAGTACTGGCCGCGCTCCTGGCCGAGAAGGGTTACACGGGACCTGAACATGTGGTGGACGGCAAGGAAGGCCTGACTCACTGCTTCGGCCCTGCGTGGAAGTTGAATCTGCTGACCGACGGGCTGGGCGAATCGTGGCGCATCACGCAATGCGGCATGAAAGCATTCCCCACTGAAGCGTTGACCCACACGCCGATTTCCGCAGTACTCGATATCGTCAAGGCGAACGATCTCAAGCCGGAGCAGGTGGAGAAGGTGCAAATACGGTCGCTGGCGCGGGCGGCGGATATTCTTTCCGATCCCAGCAAGTACGATCCCCAGTCGAAAGAGACCGCCGACCACTCGCTGCCCTACGTGATCGCGGCGGCGATTGCCGAGCGGCAGGTCACGCCGGTACAGTTCGAGATGAAGAAGATCATGGACCCGACTATCCGGGCGCAGCTGAAAAAGGTTGAGGTGGTGGCCGATCCCGAGATCGAGAGAGTCTTCCCCGCGCTGCAGCGCGTGATCGTGAACCTCACCACCACTGATGGGCGGACATTTACCAAGCAACTCGATTATCCCAAGGGCGATCCGCGAAACCCGCTCTCTGATGCGGAAGTCGAGGAGAAGTTCGCGGCGCTGGCGGAAGGTGTACTGTCAGAAGGGGCACAGAAAAAGCTGAAGGACGCGATCTGGAACCTGGAGAAAATCGGGTCGGTGAGCAAGCTGATGGCGCTGATGAAGGCGGATGTGAGGAAGAAGGCATCGCCGAAGACAGCGGGGAAGAAGGCGAAGAAGCGGCGATAGCGAGCGAGCTTTCGCCTCATAAGAGTCAGGAAGCGCCGTGAGGAGGCGCTGTGGAAGGGCACGGCTTCAGCCGTGCCACAAGCGGTCCGGCATTGATTCCCATTCCTCGCGGAGCGAGGAATACGTTCTTGGCCGCTGGCGGCGTGGAGCATTCAAAACAGCCGAGCCTGGCTCGGCCTGACCGGGTCGGAGACCCGGTCCCACACGAGCATGGAGTCTTTATGGGTCAGACCATCGTTGAAAAAATCGCGCAGGCGCATCTGGCCGAAGGTCCGAAGCGGCCGCTGCGCACCGGGGACTTCGTCGCTATCCGCCCGCATCGCGTGATGACGCACGACAACACTTCGGCGGTGATGAAGAAATTCCAGACCATCGGCGCGAAGAAGGTCCAGAATCCCAAACAGCTGGTCTTTGCCCTGGATCACGACATCCAGAACCGGGAAGATTCGAACCTGCACAAGTACGAGGCCATCGAGGGCTTCGCCAAATATCACGGCGTGGATTTCTATCCTGCGGGCTCGGGCATTGGCCATCAGATCATGGTGGAACGCGGATACGTTGTGCCCGGATCTTTCGTGGTGGCTTCGGACTCGCACTCGAATATGTACGGCGCGCTGGGGGCGGTGGGCACGCCGATCGTGCGCACTGACGCCGCCGCGGCGTGGGCGACTGGGGATTTCTGGTGGCAGATTCCGCGCTCCATCCAGGTGGTGCTCGAAGGCGCGCTGCCGGCCGGCGCTACCGGGAAAGACGTCATCATTACGTTGTGCGGACTTTATAACCACGATGAAGTTCTGAATTCGGCTGTCGAATTCAGCGGGCCGGGCGTGGCCAGCCTTTCCATGGACGCCCGCTTTTCCATTTCCAACATGTCCACCGAGTGGGGCCCGCTAGTGGGATGGTTCCCGGTGGATGGGGTCACCATCAAGTATCTGCAAGCGGTGAAGCAGCGACTGGCGGCGCTGGGCGTCGAGCGCTTCAGCGACCGCGACATCGCGAACTGGTCGGAGAATCCGCCGCGGCCCGATCCGGATGCGGTCTATGCCGCCCGCATTGTGCTCGACCTGTCGCAGGTGACTCCGCACGTTTCCGGACCGGACACGGTGCAGATCATGGCCTCGCTGGCCGAGATCGAAAAACAGAGGATTCCGATCCAGAAGGCTTATCTGCTTTCCTGCGTGAATTCGCGAATTGAAGACCTGGCCGCCGCGGCCACGGTGCTGCAGGGCAAGAAGGTGGCGCCCGGAGTGAAGTTGTATCTGGGCGCGGCCAGCAAGTGGGTGCAGGAGGAAGCGGAGCGGCGGGGCATCTGGCAAACCCTGCTCGATGCCGGCGCGAACCCTTTGCCGGCGGGTTGCGGGCCGTGCATTGGCCTGGGCGTCGGGCTGCTGGAGCCGGGCGAAGTCGGGATTTCCGCTACCAACCGGAATTTCAAAGGCCGCATGGGATCGCGCGACGCGAAATGCTATCTCGCCAGCCCGGAGGTAGTGGCTGCTTCCGCCGTGGCTGGCTACATCCGTGGACACTCCAAAATGGCGGACCGCAATCCAGCGCGCGATTACAAGGAATTTCCCTCGGGCGCGGCCGCCGAGAAAGTCGAGATTCTGCCCGGCTTTCCCGAACGGGTGCGGGGACGGCTGTTGTTTTTGCCGCAAGACAACGTCAACACCGACGCGATTTACGGGAAGGACTACACTTACCGCGACGATGTCACCCCGGAAACCATGGCGAAAGTGGTGATGGAAAATTACGATCCGCAATTTGCCCGACGCGACGCGGGCCGGCGACGTGGTGGCGAGCGGCTTCAATTTCGGCACCGGGTCGAGCCGCGAGCAGGCAGTCACCTGTCTGAAGGCGAAAGGGATTCCGCTGGTGATTGCGGCCAGTTTCTCGCAAACCTATTTGCGCAACGCCTATAACAACGGATTCCTGTGCGTGGAAGTTCCGGAGCTGGTGAAGCGGCTGCGCGAACAGTTTGCCAAGGAAATCAGCGCCAAAGAAAAGACAATCATTCCCGGGGACGAGATTGATATTGATTTCACTTCCGGGCTGATCACCTGGCGCGGAGAGAAATTCGCGTTTCCGGCGCTGGGCAGCGTGCCGCAATCGCTGGTGATCGCGCAGGGCGTGGAGAACCTGGTAGCGAAGCGGCTGGGGCTGGGCTAGGGCCGATTAACCACAGAGGACATGAGGGCACGAGGAATTTCTCTGGAGAATCTGGTGGTCAAGCGGCTGGAGTTGGGGTAGGGCTGTTTACATGTGGGGCGGGCGCCAACGCCCGCCAGCAGTGCCGAGTCAGACAATCAATCGGGTCTCAGGCCAGGTTGTTTTCAGCGGTAGGGGTCCTTCGACTCCGCATTGCGTTTCGCGAGCGAAACTCAATGCTGCGCTCAGGATGACACTAGGAGAATTTCGAGGATGGCGAAACATACAGTAGTGACGATGCCGGGCGATGGAATCGGCAACCAGGTTCTGCCCGAGGCGTTGCGGGTTCTAAAGGCGGTCGGCTTCGACGCCGAATACATTCACGCCGACATCGGATGGGACATCTGGTGCAACGAAGGCAACGCGCTGCCCGATCGGACGATTGAGTTGCTCCAGAAGCACAAGCTCGGATTGTTCGGAGCTATCACTTCGAAACCCAACAAGGAGGCGCAGGCCGAGCTGAAGGCGGAGCTGCGCGGCAAGGGCCTGGTTTATTACAGCCCGATCGTCACCATGCGGCAGAAGTTCAATCTGGATATCTGCATGCGGCCCTGCATCGGATTCATCGGCAACCCGCTGAACTACATTCGCAAGCGCACCGATGGCGGGTTCGACGAGCCCAAGGTTGACACCACCGTGTTTCGCCAGGGAACCGAGGGCATGTATGTGGGCGTGGAGTGGACGAACCCTCCCGAGAACGTGCGTGCCGCGCTGAATACGCATCCCCGCTTCAAGGCATTCAACAGCGTGCCCGGGCCTGACATTGCGGTGAGCGTGCGCATCATCACGCGGGCAGCGGCGCGGCGCATTGTCACCGCCGCGTTTGAGTATGCGAAGAAGCGCGGCTTCAAGGGCGTGACCATTTGCGAGAAGCCGAACGTGGTGCGCGAAACTTCAGGGATGATGGAAGAGACGGCCAAGGAAGTAGCCAAGGGCTATCCCGGAATCGCGCTCTGGTCCACCAATATTGATGCGCAGTTGATGTGGCTGAACAAGAATCCGGAAGAGTACAACGTGATCGTCGCCTCGAACCTGTTTGGCGATATCTTGTCCGACGCATTCGCCGGACTTGTGGGTGGGCTGGGCTTTGCCGCTTCCGGCAATATCGGCGACGAGGTTGCGGTATTTGAGCCGACTCACGGGTCAGCCCCCAAGTATGCCGAGCTGAACCCTCCGATTGTGAATCCGATCGCCATGATTCTTTCCGCCGCCATGATGCTTGACCACATTGGAGAAGGCGCGAAAGCGGAGCGTATTCGTAAAGCGATTGCCGAGGTGGTGCAGGAAGGCAAAGTGCGGACTTACGACATGATGCGAATTCCTGGCGGCGCGAAATCGATTGGGCAAGGCGCGGCTAGCACGGTGCAGATGGGCGACGCGATTCTGGCGAAGCTGAAGTAGGGATGGCGAGGGCAGGCCCTCGCGACAGCCGGCGGGACGCCGGCGCTACGGTGAGGTTTTAGTAACAAGAATTGCTGTCCAGTCGAGCAAATCTCGACCAGGTTTTCGGCCGGAGAGAACTGCGGAGCTTTGCTCCGCTGGGCGGACGAGGGCGTCCGTCCCTACGTGGGCTACCTGATGACGGATTCGGCTGAAAAATCGGTGGGGACCGGCGAAGCCGGACATTGCGGAAAAGGCGTGCGCTCGGATGTGCATGTGGCCATCGAGGCGCGGGACAGCGGCGGCCTCGAGATCACGATGCAGTCCCGGGTCGCGCCCTACTATGGCGACTCGATTCTGACGCAGGCCCGGCAGGTATTCGATGTGCTTGGCATCAGGAATGCCCGGGTCGAAATCCGCGATGAGGGCGCGCTTCCGTTTGTGATTTCCGCGCGAATCGAGACCGCGGCGCGCCGGGCCGGACTCGGTTTGGGACGCAAGGCTTCGCCGGAGAAGGTCGCGCTGCCGGAGCCGTCGCCGCGCGATCGCTTGCGCCGGTCACGTCTATATCTTCCCGGCTCCGAGCCCAAATATTTCATCAACGCGGTCTTGCACGGGCCCGACGCCATCATTCTCGACCTTGAGGATTCCGTTCATCACGCGGAAAAGGATGCGGCGCGCATTCTGGTCCGTAATACGCTGCGGGCGGTGGATTTCGGCAGATGCGAGCGCATGGTGCGCATCAATCAATTGCCCATGGGACTGGAGGACCTGGCGGAGATTGTTCCTGAATCGCCGGACCTGGTGCTGCTCCCCAAGGCGGAGCTTCCCGAGCAGATCGCGGAAACCGACCGCATGATCGGAGAACTCAAGGGACGATACGGCATCACGCGTCCCATCTGGCTGATGCCGATTCTGGAGTCCGCTCTCGGTATTGAGAACGCGTCAGCCATCGGGCAGGCCAGCAAGAACGTGGTTGCGCTCACCATCGGGCTCGAGGACTACACTGCCGATCTGGGCGTGGTCAAGACAGCGGAAGGCCGCGAATCGCTATACGCCCGTTCGCGTCTGGTGAATGCGGCGAGGGCGCTGGGCGTGCAGGCTATCGATTCCGTTTTTGGCGATGTGGGCGACATGGACGGGCTGTGTCTCTGGGCGCAGAGCTCGCGCGCATTGGGATTTGAAGGCATGGGCTGCATTCATCCCGGACAGATTCCGGTGATTCATGAGGCCTTCGCCCCCTCGCTCGCCGAGATCGAGAAAGCAGAGAAGATTGTGGCGGCCTTCGACGAGGCACAGCAGCGCGGGCTGGGAGTGGTCAGCCTGGGATCGAAGATGATTGATCCGCCCGTGGTGCAGCGGGCGCAGAAACTTGTGGAACTGGCGAAGCGAGTGGGGAAGGCTTAGGGATGGCGTCCCAAAGAGCTTTAACCACCAAGGACACGAAGGTACACGAAGGAATTCTTTCGTGATCCTTCGTGTCCTTGGTGGTTATCGGGGTTGCTTTTCCAAGGGAGCGGAATGACGGATCGAGTCGAGCTGGTGCAGAACGCCGCGGGACGCATGGTGCCGGCCATGGTCAATGGCAAGCCCCAGATTCCTTACCTGGGCGTGGCCAAGTACCAGCCGCGCGGCCGCAAGGCGGCCCCTCCGGTGCGGTCGAGCAAGGATTATCCCGACTCTGGCGACAAGCGCGTTCCCGATCTAGAGACTGCATTGCGCAAGTGCGGGCTGCGGGATGGCATGGTGATTTCGAACCATCATCATCTGCGGGATGGCGACCAGGTTGCGCTCATGATGCTGGAAGCTGCGGCAAAAATTGGCGTCAAGGACCTGCTCTGGTTTCCCAGCGCGTCGTTTCCCTCGCAGAAATCCGCTATCGAATTGATGCAGTCGGGTGTGATCCATCACATCGAAGGTTCGATGAACGGACCTCTGGGCGACTACTGCACCCAGGGCAAGATGCGAGGGCTGGGCGTTCTGCGCTCGCACGGCGGCCGCTGGCAGGCCATCCAGGATGGCGAAGTACACATTGACATCGCGGTGATCGCTGCGCCCGCTGCGGATGCCTTCGGCAACGCCGATGGATCGCATGGCAAGTCGGCGTGCGGGTCGCTGGGCTTCGCGCTGGCCGATTCGATCTACGCCGACGACGTGATCGTCGTCACCGATAATCTGGTGCCCTTCCCGTGCATTCCCTGGCAGATTCAGGGCAACAATGTCGATTATGTTGTAGAGGTCGATTCCATTGGCGATCCGGCGAAGATTGTTTCGGGCACCACCCAGATCACGCGTTCGCCCGACCGGCTGCGGGTGGCGGAGTACGTGGCGCGCTTCCTGCGCGACGCCGGCATCATGCGGAACGGATTTTCCTTCCAGGCAGGGGCGGGCGGTATTGCGCTTGCGTTTGTGGACTACCTGCGCCGCATGATGAAAGAGGCCGGCGTGAAAGCGCGCTTCGTTCGTGGCGGATCGACCCGCTACCTGGTGGAACTGTTGCAGGAGGGATTGACGGATTACATTCTCGACGGGCAGACTTTCGATCTCGATGCGGTGAAGTCCATCGCCAGCGATCCCCGGCATGTGGCGACTTCTCCGTTTACGTCCTACAACTATCACGGCAAGGGATCGTTCGCGTCGATGCTGGATGCGGTCGTGCTGGGCGCGACCGAAGTGGATGTGAACTTCAACGGCAATGTGGTGACCCATTCCGATGGCAGGCTGCTGCACGGCATCGGCGGCTGGCAGAACTGCCTCGAGGCGGGATGCACCATCCTCGCCGTGCCATCCTTCCGCGATCGTATTCCGGTGATCGTCGATCAAGTGACTACGCTGACCGGCCCGGGCGAGTTGATTGACGTGGTCGTGACCGAACGCGGCATTGCGATCAATCCGCGACGCCAGGATTTGCTCGATGCAATGAAAGGATCGAGCCTGCCCATCCGGCCAATTCAGGACATCAAGGCGGAAGTGGAAGGCATCTGCGGCGGCCAGCCGGCGCGGCCAAAGCTCGGCGAGCGTCCGGTTGCGGTGGTCAAGTGGGTGGATGGCAGCGTGCTGGACACGGTGTGGCAGGTGGGTTAGAAAATTCGGCCACGGATCTACGCGGATTTTCACGGATAAACCCTTAAGGTTCTAAATCCGTGAAAATCCGCGTGAATCCGTGGCCTGAATTTTCCCGCTACTCATTCTTCATTGCGTCAATCAACTGGAAAAGCTGGGTGCGGTCCACCACTTCGACGAAGGGCTTGCCCTGCGTCTTGTTGCTGACCACATAGATTGTCGGCGTGTGATTGATGCCGACGCGCTGGCCCGTGTTCTTGTCCTGGTTGATGGCTGCGGCGAGCTTGCCTTGCGGATCGACCACGAAGGGGAGTTCCACTTTGTGTTCGGTGGCGAACTTCTCAGCAAAACCGCGCAGGGTCGGCGGCGTAATCTCCGGCTGATGCTGGAAGATGTAGTCGCGAAACTCGTTGCCCAGTTCCTTCGATTGGGTATCGAAATATTTGGCAATGACAGCGGCGTCGTAAGACCAGTTGTGCATGGGCAGCGGGAAATCGTGGCGGACGACGGGGATCTTGTAGGTGCGGGCAGCCTCTTCGACCAGGGGAGCGGCGCGGCGGCAGTCGGGACATTGCAGGTCCTCAAAAACCACCAGGGCGACCTGGGCCCCTTTGGGCGGCCGGAGTGCCGGGTCAACGTTCTGGGCCGAAGCCAGGGAAGCCACCAGCAGGAAGGCCAGGGCGAACACGGTGTAGTGGGTAGTCATAGTTATTTAGATGCAGCTCTCCTGCGATTTCGTTTGCCTATTCTATGGTAACTGACGGGGTTGGCGGTACGGGTTAAAAGCTTCAACCGCCAAGGACACTAGGGGCAAGAAGGCCCCCCTGGTTACAGCAGGCGCAACTGGCGCCGTTCCAGGGCCAGCAGTTTTTCCTTGATGGGCAGTCCGCCGCCGTAGCCGGTGAGTTTGCCGTTACTGCCGATCACGCGATGGCACGGGACCACAATAGGAATCGGATTCGAGCCGTTAGCCAGGCCCACCGCGCGCGAGGCGTTGGGATTGCCGACCCGGCGGGCCAGTTCGCCATAGGAGATGGTTTCTCCGTAAGGAATTTCGCACAGGCGATTCCATACCGAAAGCTGGAACGGCGTGCCCTGGGGCGCCAGAGGCAGGTCGAAGGTTTCCAGGTCTCCGGCGAAGTATGCCCGCAGCTGGCGAATGGTTTCGTCCAGGCATTCTGTGTTTTCACGCCCGGGGGGATCGGATGAAGCTGGATCTCTTCCGTTAACAAAATCGATGCGCCGCAGGCCGGAGGTGTCGGCAACGAGCAGTAATGGCCCGATCGGACTTTCCATTCGTGTATAGCAGCTGACGCCCGCGGCTGTGGTTTCCGTCGTCATTCTTGAATCAACATTTAACCACAGAGGACGCGGAGGACACTGAGGAAGACTTCCCGTCCGAAAACTGGGATTTATATGACCGCGGCCTGTTCGCGCCGTTTGGACTGGATTTCAATAAAAATGTGCACCAGCGAAACCGCCGCCGGAGTGACGCCGGGAATACGCGAAGCATGCCCGAGAGTGCGGGGACGGACTCTGACCAGCGTTTCCTGTATCTCGCGGGAGAGGCCACTGACGGAACCATAGTCGAACCATTGCGGAATGGTGTGCTGCTCGGCTTTCTTGAGGCGCTCGATGGCGCGCTGTTGTTGCAGCAGATAGCCGGCATACTTGATTTCCGTCTCGACCGACTTCAGCTCGTTGCGCGTTGCCGAAGAAATGCCGGCCACGGATTGGCGCGGATTTTCACGGATTTCTTCTGCAAAAAACTCTGGAGCGAGATCGCGTAGAACCGGGAGCAGGCGTTCAATTGTGATTTCCGGGCGCTTGAGCAACTGCGCCAGGCTTTCGCCGACGGCGGAATTCCAGTCGTTGGTGCTTGCCGAGCTTGGCTCGGCTGGGCGGACGAGGGCGTCCGCCCCTACGTGGTCTCGGGTGATTTTCTCCAGCATTTCTGTTGTCAGTCTGGTCTTTTCCAGCAACTGCTTCATGCTTTCGTGGCGCTGCTGCTTGGCCTCGAAATCACTCCAGGCGGCATCTGAAATCAGGCCTACGCGGCGGCCGTGCGGAGTCAGGCGGCGGTCGGCGTTGTCGATGCGCAGGTGCAGGCGGAACTCGGCCCGCGACGTAAACATGCGGTAAGGCTCGTTGGTGCCCTTCGAAATCAGGTCGTCGATCAGGATCGCGGTATAGGCCTCGCTGCGATCGAGCACCAGGGGCGGCTCGTTCCTGACTTGCAGCGCCGCATTGATGCCGGCCATCAGGCCCTGGCATGCGGCTTCTTCGTAGCCGCTGGTGCCGTTGATCTGGCCGCCTAGAAAAAGCCCGGCAATTTTCTTGGTTTCGAGCGTACGCTCCAGTTCGGTTGGATCAATGGCGTCGTATTCGATGGCGTAGCCGGGACGCAGCATGTCCGCATTCTCGAGGCCGGGGATCGACTTCAGGATCTCCATCTGCACTTCAACCGGCAGCGACGTGCTCATGCCGTTGACGTAAATCTCGTGCGTGTTCAGGCCCTCGGGCTCAAGAAACAGCTGGTGCGTTATCTTGTCGGGAAACTTGACGATTTTGTCTTCAATCGAAGGGCAGTAGCGCGGCCCCACGGAGTGTATTTGTCCGCTGTACATCGGGGAGCGGTGGACGTTCTCGCGGATAATGCGATGCGTCTCCGGCGTGGTCCAGGCAATGTAGCAGGGGACCTGCGAGTCGTGATGGGCCACGCGCCGAGTGCGAAAGCTGAACGGAGTGGGATCGGCGTCGCCGGGTTGAAGCTGAAACTTCGACCAGTCGATGGTGCGTCCGTCGAGGCGGGGCGGCGTTCCGGTCTTGAGCCGGCAACCGCGCAGGCCGAGTTGCTTCAGGGCTTCGCCCAGCAGCACCGCGGCCGGCTCGCCGGAGCGACCCGCGGGATACTGCTGTTCGCCGCAGTGGATCAGGCCGTTGAGAAAGGTGCCAGTCGTGATGATGACGGCGGCCGCGCCGACGCTGCGCCCGTCGCGAAGGCGGATTCCGATGACTCGCTGGCGCTCGCCGTCGTTGGCCGTTGGTCGTTGGTCGTTGGCCACTGTTGCGCTACCGGCTTGGGATTCGGAAGACCAGTTTTCAGTTGGCAGTTCCCGGTTCTCAGTTGGGGCATTCGCCAACGACCAAGGGCCAACGGCCAACGACTGCTCCATGATCAAATCCGCGACTTCCGCCTGCTTGATTTTCAGGTTGGGCTGCGATTCCAGGACGTCGCGCATTTTGAGGCGGTAGGCTTGCTTGTCGCACTGGGCGCGCGGCGACCAGACCGCCGGGCCGCGGGAAGTGTTGAGCAGGCGGAACTGGATGCCGACCGCGTCCGTGATCTCGCCCATGATGCCGCCCAGGGCGTCCACCTCGCGGACCAGGTGCCCCTTGGCAATGCCGCCGATGGCAGGATTGCAGGACATCTGGGCGATGAGATCGACGTTGAGGGTGTAGAGCGCCGTCTTCAGGCCCATGCGGGCTGCGGCCACGGCGGCTTCGCAGCCGGCGTGTCCGGCGCCGACTACGACGACATCGAATTGTTCGGTGAAGGGCGCCATGGGCAGGCCTCATTCTAGCAAGGTCTGCTCAACTGAACGGAATAGAGGACGGCGTCCATGAGCAAGCTAGAATTGCGGGCCGCCGATATCGGTGAACGTGGCTTCCTGCCACTGGGGCGAGGGAAAATACCAATGGCTGGCGCCGGCCTCGTGATTGTTTCCACCAGAGCCGTAGGGGATCGTCGGGGAACGCCAGTAATCCATCCCCATTTGCAGCAGAGTTCCGGGAGAAATCAGCACCCGGGCCCGGACGGTACAGCCCGCGCGCTTGCCGACCGGCAGTGCGGCGCGTGCAGATGGGCTCCAGAAGTGCCAAACCCGGTCGCCGCGCCGGCCGACTGCCAGTATCACCGAATGATTCTGTAAATCGTAAGCCAGCGGAATGGGCTCATGGGCGTCGCTGGCAAACCAGGGATGGCGCTGGTAGAGCCCGCCGCGCACCTGGCCCCGGTCGTCATTGAGGACGACCTCGCGGCCATCGATCTGGCAGGTCAGCCTGGTCCAGGCAACCTCAACCTGGGCCGATTCGTGGCCCGGCACTCGCGTGTCGGCGATCACGATGCCCCAGAGCCGGGCGGAATCGAAATCGGCAGGTGCGGGCACCGGATTCACGTATCCAGCCTTGTAACTGACTTCGTCCGGGATGCGGGGATCGTTCGCAATCACAAAGACGGACGGGCTGGTCCCGCGTCCCTGGGGCGTGATCACCACGATGTTTGAACTGGGGACACGGTGGGGAACGATCACGACCACCTTCTCCGGGGAGATGGGTTCGAAGACCGTCTCCGTTCCGCCAAACGACACCGCGGAAATCTTCACCAGATTCCTGCCGGTGACTTCCACCCGTGTGCCTTCGGGACCGCTGGCGGGAGAAAACCCGAGTACCTCCGGCGGACCAGCCTGGGCGGCGGCCGAAAGTGAGGCGAACAGAAGCAGGGCGCGGCATGCGGACATCGCGATGGCGATCCGGGGCATGCGCTTTGGCGGAAACAATTTCTCTCCAGCTCTTCGGGTTCACATTACGCGAAAGCCCAGAGGGATGCTGTGATGTCCGTCACAGTCTGACGGGCAGGGCCGGCATCCTTCGCCTTTTTAGTGCCGGCGGGTCGGAGGCGCTAGAAGTTGCGGGGGACGTGGGGGCACCCTTATAGTGCTCTTCAGGCTTGAACAGGACATCTTGAATTATGGCGAAAGCAATCCCTATCGGGGCGCGGGGCGAAGTCGAGCAAACCGTCGAATTGAAGCACACCCTGGCGGCCCATAACCCTAATCTTCCTCCCGTATATTCCACGCCCGACATGGTCCGGTTGATGGAGATTGCCTGTTTCCAGGCCCTGCAGCCCTTTTGCGAGGACGACGAGATTACAGTCGGGACGGCGATCAACGTCGAGCACCGCGCCGCCAGCGGAATCGGGGCCAAGATTCGGGCGGAAGGAGTTCTGGAATCCTTCGACGGGAAATTTTATACGCTTCGGGTGACCGCTCAGGATGAAACCCAGGAGATCGGCCGGGGCACCGTGGGCCGGGCCGTGATCAACGTGGGAAGGTTTCTCGAAAAGATGGAAAAGATGAAAAAGTCCAGTGGCTAGTTTTTAGTTGTCGGTTCTCAGCCATGCCCGTAGCGCAGGGAAAGACCGAAGAGTTCCGGGCCATGCATCGCGGCCGGCTGCTACTGCTGCCCAATGTTTGGGATGTGGCCAGCGCGCGTGTGATTCAGCAGGCCGGCTTCGGAGCAATCGCCACCAGCAGCGCCGGTGTCGCCTTCAGCCTGGGCTATCCCGATGGCCAGCGCATTTCGCGAAAAGAGATGCTGGAAGCGGTTCGGCGCATTGCCACCGCAGTCTCGGTTCCGGTCACGGCCGATGTCGAGGCAGGATACGGCAATCGTCCCGAAGATGCCGCCCGCACGGCGCAGGAGGTCCTGGCCGCCGGCGCGGTGGGGATGAATCTGGAGGATGCCACCGGCGACCCGCAGCAACCGCTGCTGGAGCTCGCGCTGCAGGTCGAGAGAGTGAAGGCGGTGCGGGAATTGCCCGTCGTTCTGAATGCCCGCACGGACGTTTACCTGCTCGAGATTGGGCCGCCGGAAAAGCGTTACGACGAGGCTCTTCGACGGCTGTCGGCGTTTCGTGACGCCGGCGCGGACTGCGTGTTCGTGCCCGGCGTGCGCGACCCGGAAACCATCGCACGCCTGGTGAAAGACTTGCAGTGTCCGGTCAACATCCTGGCCGGCCCGGGAGTCCCCCCGGTGCCGGAACTTCATAAGCTGGGTGTGGCCCGGGTCAGCCTGGGCTCGGGCCCGATGCGGGCAGCGCTGGGTCTGCTGCGCCGCATGGCCGAAGAACTCAAGCTTGCGGGAACCTACTCCACTCTGGAAGGCGCCATCCCCTATGCGGAACTGAACCGCATGATGGAATGATTCGAACTTCAGTCGGCCCGCCACGAGGTAAGCGCGTCCGTTTAGACTTGCTTCCAGAGATAGCGGCCATCCGCGCGGATGTAGGATGGAAGCGTGGAAAAGGTGGTTCAGGGCGTTCTCGACTACATCCACCGCCAGAATCTTCTCCACCCTGGCGACCGCGTAGGTGTCGCCGTCTCGGGCGGGGCTGATTCGGTCGCGCTGCTGCGCGTCATGCTGGAGTTGCGGCCGGAACTCGGTGTGGTGCTTTCTGTCGTCCACTTCAATCACAAGCTGCGCGGAGTTGAAGCCGAGGATGACGAGCAGTTCGTGACGCAACTGGCCCACCGGCACCAGCTGGAGTTGCACGTCAGCAGTGGCGATGTCGCGGCCCAGGCTCGAAAGCAGCGCCTCAGCATTGAGGCTGCAGCTCGCCAGCTTCGTTACCGGTATTTCCGCCGCCTGTTCGAGGAGCAGAAGCTGAACCGCGTAGCTACCGGGCACACTCTGGACGATCAGGCCGAAACTGTTTTACTTAGAATTGTTCGCGGAGCTGGGACCCGCGGACTGGCTGGGATTTATCCCCAGTTGCAAGTTAAAGGTTCCCAGTTCTCAGTGGTCCGTCCGTTGCTGCAGACCCGGCGAAGGCTGCTGGAAGATTTTCTTGCAAAAATCGGGCAGGCGTGGCGCGAGGACTCGAGCAACCGTGATCTGCGTCACGCGCGAAACCGGGTACGCCATGGGATTGTGCCGCGGCTCGAGCGCACTCTGAACCCGTCCGTACGTGAAACCCTGGCAGAGACTGCCGACATCGCGCGCTCCGAGGAAGAGTACTGGAAGAAAGAAGTTGACCGCGTCCTGCCCGAAATCTGGCAAGCCGAGCGCCGGACTCTCGAACCTGTCGGACTGGCGGCGTTGCCTCTCGCCTTGCGGCGGCGGGTGGTGCGAGTGGCAGCAGAGTCGCTGGATTTGCGGCTCGAGTTCCGGCACGTGGAAGAGATTCTCGAACTGAGCCGCACCGGCGCCCGGGCCGCCATGTTGCCCCAGGGCTGGGTTCTTTCCCTGACCAAAGGCAGGCTGCAATTCGATTCTCCCGGAGCGGCTGCGGCCGCGAGTTCAGAGTATCGGTACACCTTGCCGGTGCCGGGCGCTGTCGAAGTTCCTGAAATCGCTACACGGTTTGAAGCAGCGTTGGTGTCGGGGAACGCGACCTCGGGTTATAATCCCGACCACATGCTTGATCCGGTCTTGCTGCAGAAAGAGTTGACCGTGCGCAACTGGCGCGCGGGTGACCGCTACTGGCCGGCCCACAGCAAGGCCCCGAAGAAGATCAAAGAACTGCTGCAGGAGCGGAAGGTGACCGGCCCCGAGCGCAGGCTTTGGCCGGTAGGAGTGAGCGGACAGGAAATTGTGTGGGTGCGCGGCTTTCCCACGCCGGCCCGACTGCGTCCGCCGGATGGCACACAGGGGGCCCTGGTAATTCGAGAGTTGGCCAGTCTTGGAGGACCGAAGCATGAATGAGTTCGCAAGGCCGGGCCTGCCGCGCACCGTGATTCCCGCCGAACAGATACAGAAACGGGTGCGGGAAATGGGACGGCAGATTTCCGACGACTATCGCGGCCAGTCCATCCACCTGCTGGCCCTGCTGGAGAATGGCTTCATCTTCATGGCCGACCTGGTGCGGGCGCTGGAAGTTCCGGTGATCTGCCAGTTCATCAAGCCCAAGTATCAACTGCACGAAAAGGACGGCTCGGGCGGGGTCCTGGAGATTTTCTTCAGCCACGAACCCGATATTCGCGGGCAGAATTTGCTGGTCGTGGAAGGCCTGGTGCACTCCGGGATCACCACCGAATTTCTGATGAGCGATCTGAAGGCGCGGGGCGCGGCCTCGGTCAAACTTGCCACTTTGCTGGACCGGCAATCCGCCCGCCGGGTGCAGCTACAGCCCGATTATTTCGGCTTTCTGGTGGATGAGGCCTTTCTGGTGGGTTACGGTTTAGGCTCCCCCGAGCAGACCAACCGGAATCTCCCCTATATTGGCGCTGCAAGCTGAGCCGAGCCTATGACTTAAGTCATTGGCAGAAGGCCGACCTTTTTTCCCCTGAAACGGTTAGAATATGGTTCTGGCAACTTGTCCAATCCAAAGCCTGCGGCTTGGCATCTAATCATGTGCCGCCACGGTTCGTGTTGGCGTGCGTTTTTATCAGGAGTCTTTAGGTGAATTCTACAGTCAAAACAGTGGTTTTCTGGTTGGTGATCGTGCTTTCGGCCTTCCTGCTCTGGCAGGTAATGAAGGCCGGAAACGCGGGGCAAAAAGATAAGTCGGTAAGTTTCTCGCAATTTCTGACCGATGTGGACCAGGGCAATGTGAAAGAGGTCACCATCAACGGTCAGGAAGTCCGGGGCACCTACCGCAACGATAATTCCGCCTTTCATACCACCGCCCCGTCCAACTATCCCGACATGATCAAGACGCTGCGCGACAAGGGCGTCAGCATGAATATCCGCGACATCACCAGCGGCAGCTGGCCGCTCCAGTTGCTGGGAACCTGGGCCCCGCTGATCCTGCTCGCGGCCCTCTGGTTCTTCATGATCCGGCAGATGCAGACCGGCGGCAACAAGGCGTTGTCCTTTGGCAAGAGCCGCGCCCGCCTGCTCTCCATGCAGCAGAAAAAAGTCACGTTCAAGGACGTTGCCGGGGTTGACGAAGCCAAGGAAGAACTGAAAGAGATCATCGAGTTCCTGCGCGAGGCACAGAAATTCCAGAAGCTGGGCGGACGCATCCCCAAGGGCGTGCTGCTGGTTGGACCTCCGGGAACGGGCAAGACCCTGCTGGCCCGGGCGGTTGCCGGTGAAGCCAACGTTCCGTTCTTCTCCATCTCCGGCTCCGACTTCGTGGAAATGTTCGTCGGCGTGGGCGCCAGCCGGGTCCGCGACCTGTTCGAGCAGGGCAAGAAAAACGCTCCCTGCATCATCTTTATTGACGAGATCGACGCCGTCGGACGCCATCGCGGCGCCGGCCTGGGCGGCGGTCACGACGAGCGCGAGCAGACACTGAATCAGTTGCTGGTGGAGATGGACGGTTTCGAGTCCAACGAAGGTGTGATTCTGATGGCCGCCACCAACCGGCCCGATGTGCTGGATCCGGCTCTGCTTCGCCCCGGACGCTTCGACCGGCGGGTAGTTGTCAGCCGTCCCGATGTGCGCGGCCGCGAAGAAATTCTGCGCGTGCACACCCGCAAGATTCCTTTGGCCGACGATGTGGACCTTTTCGTGTTGGGCCGCGGCACACCCGGCTTCTCCGGCGCAGACCTGGCCAACATGGTGAACGAAGCAGCCCTGGCGGCGGCGCGGCAGAACCGCAAAGCCGTCCTCATGTACGACTTCGAACTAGCCAAAGACAAAGTCCTCATGGGCGTGGAACGCAAGTCCATGCTGCTCTCGGATGAGGAGAAGAAGAACACCGCCTATCACGAAGCCGGCCATGCGCTGGTGGCGGCCCTGCTGCCTCATTCCGATCCGTTGCACAAGGTAACCATCATTCCTCGCGGAATGGCGCTCGGCGTCACCATGCAATTGCCCATCGACGACCGGCACAACTACTACAAGAACTATCTCGAAACCTCGATTGCCATCCTGATGGGCGGCCGTCTGGCGGAGGAGATGTTCCTGGATTCGATGAGCACCGGCGCCGGCAACGATATTGAACGCGCCACCGAACTGGCGCGCAAGATGGTATGCGAGTGGGGCATGAGCGACCTGGGCCCGCTTACCTTCGGCAAGAAGGAAGAGCAGATCTTCCTGGGCCGAGAGATTGCCCAGCATCGTGATTACAGCGAGGCCACGGCGGTCAAGATCGACGCCGAGGTACAGAAGCTGGTGAAGCGCGGTTACGACTCCGCCAAGGACCTGCTCCATTCCAACCGCGACGTGCTGGTCAGGATCGCACTGGCCCTGATCGAGCGCGAAGTGCTGGACGCAGCCCAGATCAAGATGATCATCGACGGCCAGGAGCTGCCGAAGGTCGTCCCGCCGCCCAAGCCCGAGGATGGCGTACAGCAGGTAATCAAGCCCGACCTGCAGCCGGGACGCGCCAAAAGCGGCGAAAGGCCGGCGCCAGCGTAGAGGGGGCGTCAGACCTCGGACTTCAGACCTCAGCAAGGGCGGCCAAAAGCCGCCCTTTGTT
>CAVWSP010000037.1:0-13624 GCA_963757835.1 Terriglobia bacterium
TCGGAGGAGCCATGAAAGCTGTCCGCATCCATGAATTCGGTGGTCCTGAAGTTCTGCGTTACGAAGACATTCCCGATCCCAAGCCGCGGCAGGATCAGGTTCTGGTCCGCGTAAAAGCCTGCGCCCTGAATCACATCGATCTTTGGATCCGCAAAGGCCTGCCGGGGTGACCTTGCCCCACATTCTGGGGGCGGACATCGCCGGCGAGATTGCCGAGGTGGGCGAATACGTCACCGGCTTCAAGCCGGGCCAGAGGGTGTTGCTGTCGCCGATGCATTTCTGCAATCACTGCGCCAGCTGCGCCGCCGGACTTCAGAACCTGTGTCCGGAGTTTACCGTGCTGGGCAACCGTGTGGACGGCGGGAATTGTGAGCTGATCGCTGTGCCTGCCGTGAACATCATCCCGATTCCTGACAGCCTGGACTTCAACCAGGCCGCCAGCCTGCCGCTGGTGTTCACCACCGCATGGCACATGCTGGTGGGGCGGGCCCACATTCGTCCGGGACAGACTGTGCTGGTGCTGGGCGCGAGTTCCGGCGTGGGCATTGCCGCCATCCAGATTGCGAAATTATTTCACGCCCGCGTGATTACCACTGCGGGCGACGAGACGAAACTGGAGAAGGCCCGGGCCCTGGGCGCGGACTACGGCATCAATCATTACCAGCAGAAGATTTCCGAAGAGGTCCGCAAAATCACCAGCAAGGAAGGCGTGGACATCGTCATCGAGCACGTGGGCTCCGCCACCTGGGAGGAAAGTGTGAAGTGTCTCAAGCCCGGCGGTACGCTGGTCACCTGCGGCGCCACCACCGGATTCGCGGCCAGCATCGATTTGCGTTTCCTGTTTTCCCGCCAGCTCTCGCTTCTGGGGTCCTACATGGGAACGATGGCGGAGTTGCGCGAAGTGCTGGGCCATGTCTTCGCCGGACGTTTGCTGCCGATTGTCGATCGCGTCTTTCCCCTGAAAGAAATTCGCGCCGCCCACGAATACCTGGAGCAGAGCCGGATGTTCGGTAAAGTCGTGCTCAATCCCTAGGCAAGGTTGCGGAAAAAGTCTTCGAGGCCGAGGAAAGCTCACCGCAGGCGCTGAAGCGCGAACCAATGTGGACGACTATACCGGTCGATCGTTGACCTGGAGCGCCACCTCTTTCGCAATGGACCGCGGATCGTTAAAATATTTCTGAACCTTTCGTACGAAAAACAGCGAAAGCGTTTGGGGTCGTAACCGCTACGCTGGCACAGTAGTGCACAGAAGGTGGAAAATGGAAGCGAGCAGGCGGGAGCGGGCGGACGCAGCGCAGCAACCCGTGATCCAAAAGCAATCGGCGCTCGACTTCTTCAACACCTCTTTTGAGTGGCGACGTGTGTTCGCCGAAACCTGGGGCACGTTTCTGCTGGTGCTGGTCGCCGCCGGTGGTGGTGTCGTGGCCGCCATGAGCGGGGGCAGGGTCAGCCTGGGCATGATCGTGGTCGCGCCGGGACTCATGGTAATGGCGATTATTTATTTTATGGGTGAAGTGAGCGGAGCCCATTTGAATCCGGCGGTCACGCTGGCATTCGCGGTGCGGCGTGATTTCCCCTGGCAGAGAGTTCCAGGCTATGTGGTCGGGCAGGTGATCGGAGGCCTCGGCGCGGCTGCTTTCCTTCGGGCCATGTTTGGGACGGTGGGCGCGCTCGGCGCGACGCTGCCGGGTCATGGTGTGACCAGCGGGAAAGCGCTGGCGATGGAAGTGGTGCTGACGGCCGGGCTGGTGAACACGATCCTGGGCACGGCGTACGGCGCCCGAAACGTTGGCACGAACGGCGCTGTCGCCGTGGGCGGGTACGTTGCCCTGGCAGGGCTTTGGGCGGCGCCAATTACCGGCTCCTCGATGAACCCGGTCCGCTCGCTGGCGCCGGATGTGATGCGCGGCAACCTCCAGACCACTTGGATCTATCTCGTGGGGCCAGTTATTGGGGCCCTGGTCGCGGTTGGCTTCGAGTGGATTCTCAAGGGGAAGCCCTCACTGGCCGGCAGGATCGCCGCGCAGGGCACGCTCGGCGGCGACGATCCGGGCGGCCCGGCAGGGAAGTAGAGAGGGACAATTAAGATGCCTACTAAGGAACGAGCAATTCACGGGGACCAGGATAAGGCCCGGACCTCAGGGGACCTGGGCCGGCATCAGGCCGGCAAACCTACGGAGTTTATCTTCGACGCAGCTTTGTCCACTGCGGTCGCCGCCAACGGCCAGGAGCCGACAAGAGGGCCGCAATCCAAGGGGCCGCTTTCGCCCGATATGCTCGACAAGATGAATCGCTATTGGCGAGCCGCGAATTATCTTTGCATCGGCCAGATCTATCTTTTTGAAAACCCCCTGTTGCGAGAGCCGCTCAAGGCCGAACAGATCAAGCCAAGACTGCTCGGGCACTGGGGGACTTCACCGGGGCAAAACCTCATTTACATACATCTGAATCGGCTGATCAAAGAGCATGACGCAAATATCATTTATATTGCCGGTCCGGGGCACGGCGGCCCGTCACTCAACGCCTGCTCCTATCTGGAAGGCACTTATACCGAAGTCCATCCGGAGATCACGCCGGATGAGAACGGCCTGCGGCTTCTGTTCCGAAAGTTCTCGACTCCGGGCGGCGTGCCCAGCCATTGTGGACCGCACGTCCCGAATTCCATGCACGAAGGCGGGGAGCTTGGCTATTCGATGGTCCACGCTTTCGGCGCAGCTTTCGATAATCCCGATCTGATAGTTGCCTGCGTCATCGGTGACGGAGAATCCGAGACTTGTCCGCTTGAAGGAAGCTGGAAGTCGGTCAACTTTTTAAATCCAGTGCGCGACGGTGCTGTCCTTCCGATTCTGCACCTGAACGGTTACAAGATTTCCGGTCCGACCGTCCAGGCACGAACCAGCGACGAAGACTTAAAAGCCCTCTACATGGGACGCGGTTACAAGCCCTATTTCGTCGAAGGCGACGATCCTGAAGTCGTGCATCAATTGCTGGCCGGGACGCTGGACGATTGCTATGCCGAGATTCGAGCCATTCAGCAGGAGGCGCGCCACGACGGGTTCAAGAAGCAGCCCATCTGGCCCATGATCGTCCTGCGCACGCCCAAGGGATGGACCTGCCCGAAAGAAGTGGATGGAATCCCGATTGAAGGCACCTTCCGTGCTCACCAGGTCCCGCTCGCCACGGTCCGGGCGAACCCGGAACATCTCAAGATTCTTGAGGCCTGGATGAGAAGCTACAAGGCGCAGGAACTTTTCGATGAAAAGGGCAAATTCATGGCCGAGCTGGCGGAACTCGCGCCAGCCGGCAATCGCCGCATGGGAGGGAATCCTCATGTGAACGGCGGACGATTGCTGACTGCGCTCGATATACCGGACTTTACAGGTTATGCGCTGGAGATCCCTGGGCCGGGCCAAGTAGTCGCGGAAGCTCCACGAAAGCTTGGAGAGTTTTTCAGAGACATCTTCAAACTCAATCCAACAAACTTTCGCATGTTCTGTCCGGATGAGACAAACTCCAATCGCTTGAACTCCGTCCTCGAAGCGACAAAGCGTTGCTTTATGGCGGAGACAGTTTCGATCGATGACGAACTGAGCCCCGATGGGCGCGTCATGGAGGTATTGAGCGAGCATTGTTGCCAGGGATGGCTTGAAGGGTACTTGCTGACCGGGCGGCATGGCATGTGGTCCTCCTACGAGGCTTTCGCGCAGGTCGTGGATTCGATGTTGACACAACATGCCAAGTGGCTGGAGCAATGCCGCGATTTTCCCTGGCGTAGGCCGCTTGCATCCTTAAATGTTCTACTGACAAGTCATGCTTGGCGAAACGATCACAACGGTTTCAGCCATCAGGCGACCGGATTTGTGGACAACGCGCTGGCACGCCGGAGTGAAACCATCCGCGTTTACTATCCGCCCGACAGCAATTGCCTGCTGAGCGTCTTCGACCATTGCCTGCGGAGCCGCAACTACGTCAACATCGTTACCTGCGGAAAGCAGCCTCAGCTTCAATGGCTAAACATGGACGAAGCTCTCGAGCATTGCTCACGGGGGGCATCGACCTGGAAGTTTGCCACCAACGACGGAGGCGGCGAGCCGGACGTTGTATTGGCCTGCGCAGGCGATGTACCAACTATCGAAACCTGCGCGGCCGCGTGGCTTCTGCAGAAATATGTTCCCGGCATCAAGGTGCGGGTGGTCAATGTGGTGGACCTGAGCATTTTGATGAGCCCGGATGATCACCCGCATGGCATGGATAACATGTCCTTTGACGCTCTATTCACCAGAGATGCTCCTGTCATCTTCGCCTTCCACAACAATCGCTGGCTCATTCACACCATGGTTCATGGACGCTCCAATGAAAGCCGCTTCCATGTGCGCGGCTTTATGGATCAGGGCACGACCACCACTCCGTTCGACATGGTAGTGCTGAACAAGATGAGCCGTTTTCATCTTGCGATCGATGCCCTGAAGTATGTCTCGAGGCTGCGCTCAGAGGTTTCCGACATAGTGGACAGGTTCAATCGCAAGCTGTACGAGCACCACGACTACATTCGACAACACCTGGAAGACATGCCGGAGATTAGGGACTGGCACTGGACGGCTGATTTCAGCGAGGCGAGCACTCCTCCGCCGCTGGCCAAGGGACATCCACGCGCAGGTCTGTTCAGCGATAGCTAAATGAAGTCAAGTGAACAAATGGCGCTGAAGCAGGCGAGTCGTCCGTGAAACCGGCGAAGCCACGCATTCTGACTATTAATGGAGGCTCGTCGAGCATCAAATTCGCCCTGTTCGAGGCCGGGGATCCCCTGCAACTGATTCTGGATGGCGCTATTGAGCGGATTGGACTGCCAGAGGCCACCTTCCGGGTGAAGGGCCCGGACCCGGCGGACAATTGCTTGCGCTCAGTGCAGGCGCCCGATCACACATCGGCGGTGGGCGTTCTGATGGACTGGATCGAACAACGTCGCGGGCGCGACCCGTTGGCTGCCGTGGGACATCGCGTAGTGCATGGCGGGCCGAAGTATTACAAGCCGCAACGAATTACCGCGGAAATGATTACCGAATTGAGGCACCTCAGTCCCTTCGATCCCGAGCATATGCCAGAAGAGATCCAGTTGACCGAGGCGTTTCATCGCCGATTTCCGGAGCTGCCGCAGGTGGCATGTTTCGACACCGCTTTTCACCATGATCTTCCGCGCGAAGCGCAAATGCTGCCAATTCCTCGCCGTTACGAGGCGCAGGGCGTACGACGGTACGGGTTTCACGGGCTGTCATACGAGTTTCTGATGGAAGAGTTGGCGCGCCTGGCTGGACCGGAGGTGGCGCGAGGCCGGGTCATCCTCGCCCACCTGGGCAATGGAGCCAGCCTGGCGGCGGTGCGTAACGGCAAACCCGTCGATACCAGCATGAGTTTTACCCCGGCCGCCGGCGTGCCCATGAGCACCCGCACCGGGGATCTCGATCCCGGACTGGTCTGGTATCTGGCCCGCACTGAAAAAATGAGCGCCAGGCAATTCAACGACATGGTCAATTTCCGGTCCGGGTTGCTCGGCATATCCGAAACCAGCTCCGACATGCGTGACTTGCTAAAACACGAGACGGAAGACGTGCGCGCGGCTGAAGCGGTCTCTCTGTTCTGTTACCAGGTCAAGAAATGGGTTGGTTCATTTGCGGCGGCGTTGGGCGGAGTCGAAACATTGGTGTTCTCCGGCGGCATCGGAGAGAATGCAGCAGCGGTCCGCGCCCGGATTTGCGATGGGTTAGGATTCCTCGGAATCGAAGTTGAACAAAAACAGAATGCGGCGAACGCGGACGTGATTTCCTCGGCGTCCAGCCGGGTTGTGGTCCGCGTCATTCGTACGAACGAAGAGCAAATGATCGCCAGGACGGTTTGCCAGGTCCTCGGCCTTGCTGAAAAGTGAAGAAGTGGCCCGTAGATCCACGCAAGGGGATCTAGAGCAGTCTCCCGTCAGGGCAAACCAAAATCATCGCACCTTTGCTTGCGTGTTACCGCGGCACATCCCGCCTTGTACCTGCGTAACTTTCACGAATCACCGCACTGCACTACTTTCGAGACAGGCGAACCACAGGGACCGCGGTGTTTTCAATCGAGAAACTCCGCTAGCCAACAAAATTCTGGAAGTCGGGATGAGGATGGAGCAACAAGTCAATCGCCGCCGCTGGGAACGTTATCCGTTTGACGCCTCGGTGCGCGTTCAGCTGGACCATGCCCCGGTGAATCATTCCGCCGAAAGCGCAATCGTGGATGCCCGCGGCGTTCACTTCAGTGAAGGCGGGCTGTGTCTGTTTGCCGCCGCCAACCTGCCGGTAGGAACCCAAATCAAGGTCGAGTTCAAGAATCCTCACACCGACGAATCGGTGCGAGTCCGCGGGAAGGTCCGCAACCGCAGCGTCTATTTGTACGGAGTAGAATTTCTTTCCGACAAATTCGAAGACCGCCAGCAACTGGCGCGCCTGAGCGCCGGGCTGCGCAGCGGCCTTTCCGCCTAGATGGTGTGGGTCGGACACTCCCGTCCGACGCTTTTGACTTTGATTGTCAGGGCCTGAACAAATTCAAAAGCAGGTTCAAAACCACAATACAATAAGGAACCTCAAAACCAACTTCAAAGGCGTGGGACAAGAGTGTCCGACCCACACTTTACTTGCGGCGGGCCTTTCCTCTTGCTCTGACGTCCGGGACTTCTTCCCCCAGCGCGGTGGCCAGATCAATCTGATGGTCCTGTTCATCCACCAGGATCTGGCGAATCTGCTCCGCCAGCGCGAACTCTCCCAGAGCTTCACATTGCCCGATGCGCTCGCGGTAATTCCGTATGGTGTCATTTTCGTTGGCCAGATCGAAGCGCAGCATCTCTTTCGCGTCGTCCGACGTCTTGACCGGCAGCGGATTCACTGTGGGCATTTTGCCCAGGTAGTCAATCTGGCGGGAGATGATCAGGGCGTGATCCAGTTCCTGCTTGGCATGGATGGCCAGCTGGTCGGCGATGTTCATGAATTCGGCGCCCTTGAGCACCTGCGAGTACACCACGTAACCGATGATGGCCTGGTACTCGCGGGAAAGGTCTTCGTTCAAGAGGTCAGCAAGACGTTCGCGGGAAATTTCTCGTTGGTTGTCAGCAGATTTCGATTCGGCCATGAACTTTCTCCTATTGGGATAAAAAAATATTGTGGGCTTCTATCCTACAACTTTTTGCAGCAGGGCCCCGATGCCGGCAATATTCCTCAGCAGGTCGTCGGGGATATTGTGCCTCTGCTTAAGATATTCCGGGCTGTTGTAGGAGACCCGGACTTGGCCGGCGGCGTCCTGCCAGATCAACGCCTTCAGAGGCAGATCAATGGCCAGCGTGGGGGAGGCGATCATCAGCGGCGTTCCACCTTTGGGGCTGCCGAAGATGATCACTTGCGTGGGCGGCATCGTGAAGCCAACTTTTTCGGCTTCTCCGCTGTGGTCGATGCGGCAAAATTCAGTTAGACCCTGGGCCTTTAGCAAGGCTTCCAGCCGGGTGATCGTTTCTGCCACCGAGTAAGGGCTGTTGAGATGGACCATTCCATTGTCGGGCAGCGAAGGCACGAGTCTCCTCCTCGAGACTAGAAGTTTGAGCCGCCCAGATTTGCTTTCTAGCATACTCTTCAAAGACCCTCACACAATCGCCCGGTCCCGCCAGTGTCTCTGGCATAATTGGGGCGCCGCAGCGGTGCATTTCATCCGATTCACATGGGGGACAACATGAGCGATCTGGACCAGACCATCGATCGGAGAAGATTTCTGGCGAAGTCCGCAGCCCTGCTGGGCGGAGGCGCGGCATTTGTTAAGACAGCGCTGTCGTACGACAGGATCCTGGGCGCCAACGACCGTATTTCGGTGTGCCACATCGGCAACGGAAGCCGGGGCCGGGACCTGGACTGGATTGTGTCCCAGCTGAAGACCAGCCACAACGTGGAGACTACCGCGGTCTGTGATCTGTGGCGGCTGAACCGCGAAAAGGCGGTCGCGGTCAATGCAAAGTATTACGGCCGTGCGCCACGCGGGTATCAGTATCTGGAAGATGTACTCGCCTTGAAAGACGTTGACGCGGTGATTATCTCCACACCCGAGCACTCCCACTCGCCCATCCTGAAGATGGCGGTAGAGGCCGGCAAAGACGCCTACGTCGAAAAGCCGATGGGCAACGTGCTGGCAGAGGCCAAGGCGGCCCGCGATGCAGCCATGAAATTGAACCGGATTGTGCAAGTCGGTACGCAGCATCGCAGCGAACCGTATCCCAGGGCCGCTCGCGAATTGGTGCAGACCGGGGTTCTCGGAGAAGTAAGCAAGGTGGAAATCGTCTGGAATTACCACGGTCCCCGGTGGCGTGGACGCGCGGAAACGAAGCTGCTGCGGGAACAGGATACGGATTGGCGGAAATGGCTGCTCACCAAGCCCTATCGCCCATTTGATCCGCAAGTCTATTGCGAATTCCGCTTGTACAAGGAATTTTCCAGCGGCATTCCCGATCAATGGATGAGCCACGCTTCCGACCTCGTCCATTGGTTCATGAACGACAGCTTTCCCCGTTCGGTGGTGGCTCACGGCGGCATTTTTGCCTGGCACGATGGCCGCGAGAATGCCGATACGTTTCAAGCCTTGCTGGAATATCCCAAGGGTTTCCTCGTGAGCTACTCAACCAGCTTCGGCAACGACTCTCCAGGCTTCACCCGCTATATGGGCAAAAAAGCCACCCTGATCAACCTCGGAGGCGAGGGCAGTCCACGATATCAATTGGTCGAGGAGAAAGGGAACCACGAGGACAACGCCGACATCGACCAGGCGAGAACCGCGAAATACGTTCTTCTCCCGGGCGAAACCAAGCTTCCGCCCATGGGCATTGATGACCTGTCGCTGGGGCACATGGCCAACTGGTTCGAATGCATGCGCTCGCGGCAGCAGCCGAATTGCACCGTGCAGGACGGATTCGCCCACTCCGTCGCCTGCATGATGGCGGCGGAGGCTTACTGGTCGGGCAAAAAGCAGTTTTGGGATGCGGCGACGGAGACGATTCTGGATCGTGCACCAGGGAGCTAAGCGGCCCGATCCGAGTGTACTCTTACGGACCCACGCGCCTCACCTTCTGACGGGCTTGGTCCCGGCTGTAATTACGGGATCTGAAGCGGCTGGAGAACAACTGCAATACAGCTTTGCGAAAGCTATTGGGACAAAGGCTTAGCAACCGTGGCGGGGTTTAGATCGGCAAACACAAATTGATCGCGCACGACGCTCTCGCCGACCGAAACAGGAATGTCGATGCTCAGCATGGGCCCTGCATATACAAATGAGTGAAACTCCCCTTTCTCACCGCATGGATCGACTCCGTCAGGAAGAGCAGACAACAAGTTCTCATCAAACTCGTGCCCGGCAAACGAAGGGTCGAGTTTCAGCGTGTCCACACAGGTCAGTTTCGCCCGCACGCCAGAGGCGATCATCTGCCTTGCCAAGTCCCGAGTGGGCTGCCCCCACAGGGGAAATATTGGCAGTAGTCCAGTGTTTCTCATCTGCTTTTCACGGTACGTGCGCACGTCTTCGAGAAAGAGGTCGCCAAATGCGATCCCTTCGATTCCAGCCGCGACCGCTTTGCCGCAGGTTTCGGCCATAAGCAACTCATACTGCTCGTTGGAACAAGGCCAGGGCAAAGGGACAGCCCAAAGCGGCAACCCTGCTGCCGAGGCTTGCTGTTCGACCAGTTCACGGCGGACGGCGTGCATAGCAACCCGGCCGGCAGCCTCGTTGAACGTGGTCAGCAGTCCGGCGACTTCATACTCTGCACGCTGACGAAGAACATGTAAACTCCACGCACTATCTTTGCCGCTGCTCCACGACAGAAGAACACGCTTCATAGCCGATTCCCCCAGATCGACGCAAGACGGATAATTTGTGATTTTATGCTGTCGATCAGTGTGAAATATGAAAACAAAGCGTAGCAGAGAAAGGGTTCACTCCAATCGGCAAAGACAAAAGACAAAAGAATACGGGCGGAGGGTCCACCGCAAAGGCCTTGCGCGACCTCAGGCCGTGACCGGCTCCGCGATCTAGCCCAAGCTTCGCGGTCAAAATGAACTCGCCTGCTGCTTTGAGCGGGTTTCAGGGGTCCACTAATCGGCCGGGGATTCCCGCTGCTCCGCTTCACGTGGCATGGCGCCCGCGAGCAGAAGGATGGCGCCGCAATACATCAGTGTATCCGCCATGTAATTGAGTCCTTCCAGGTTGGCGCGCTCCACCACTGCGATCGGCACGTACACCACTAACTCCACGAAGAGCACGGTCAGGCCGATCGACGTGGCTGCGGCGCGGGTCTTCTTGCCGACAAGCAACGGGATACCCGCTACTGCGTAAACCACGGCGACCAGATACGTCCAAATTGCGTGTCCGAAGATCCACGGCGGAGTCAGCCGTTCCAGCGGAACGGCGGGAACGTGATCGGCGTGCATGAATTGCTCGAAGCTGTAAAACAGCACGGGAATGGCAATGAAGTAGCGAGCGATGGTTGCCAGGAAGCGTTGGCCGCGCTCACGCCCCGGCTCGGCCAGGCTGGCGGCCAGCGCCAGGGCGCCGCCGCTGAAGGAGAGCTCCCGCAGCATCAGCGTCAGACCAAACCGGTCCCGCACATTGTGTGCCCAGCCTGGGGCGTCCATCAGCACTACGAAAAGGAAAAACGTCAAGGCCAGCAAACGCGCCGCGAGAGGCGCCTGGATCTTCGTCACCAGACTGAGCGCGGCTGCGATAAAGCACGCGCCTACGAAGTACGCCCAAAACAGATGCCACGGCATCCACCGCGGCACGATCGACGCGACGGCCTTGGTCAGGGTGAAGTGCTCAGTGCCGAAAGCCGCGAGTGGCGCTGCGTAGAAAAGCGGCCCGAACAAGATCAGCTTGTCCCATCCTCGCGCCTTTTGCCAATCGCCGCGAAGAAAGATCGTGACCAGCCCGATGGCGAGAACCAGTCCAAAAGCAAGATATGACCAGATCACCGTGCTCGGAATTGCGAAGACGGCGATGATTGCCGACGAATTCAGTAAGTTGCCGTTCATGACGCTTCCTTTCCGTCCTACCGCGCCTTGCCCCAGTAACACGTTCTGCGACGTGATCAATTACCACAGAGGACGGAATGCCTGCAAGACCTGAGGCATTCAAGTCTGAACCAGTTAACGTTGGGATGGTCAATGAATCAGCTGAAGGCCCGCGCGCCTTACCTCCGTCACCTGCCTGGTTTACAATAAAGCTGTCATGGCAGACGGACTCAGCTTCGGCCCTTACACCACCACCGAGAACGGCAAGAAGGTAGTCAAGGAACTCACCTTCGGGAACCCAACCCCGGAAGGCGTTGTGCTGACTACGCTCGATTCGGCGGTCAACTGGATGCGCAAGAATTCCATCTGGCCGCTGACTTTCGGCCTGGCCTGTTGCGCCATCGAAATGATGTCGATGGGCGCATCCCGCTTTGATATTGCCCGCTTTGGCGCCGAAGTATTTCGCCCCTCACCCCGCCAGTCCGATCTCATCATCATCGCCGGCCGCGTTTCCAATAAAATGGCGCCGGTCATCCGGCAGCTTTGGGAGCAGATGCCCGAGCCCAAGTGGGTGATTTCGATGGGAGCCTGCGCCACTTCCGGCGGGGTGTTCAACAACTACGCCCTGGTGCAGAGTGTGAACCAGGTGATTCCCGTCGATGTGTATGTTCCGGGCTGTCCGCCGCGTCCCGAGCAGCTGATCTATGCCATCACCCTGCTGCAGGAAAAAATCCAGCAAGAGCGCGGCTCGGTGCGCCGGGCGTTAAACCTCACCTGATTTCCACGCTTTGAAATTTACTCCGGTGCGATAAAGCTGATGGTGATCCTGGTCTGCCTAGGAATGGGCTTGCCGTTCAGCAGGTAGGGGCTGTACCGCCATTCGCGGACTGCATCCATCGCGGCCGCCGACAGCAGCGGATGTCCGCTCACTAGCTTCAAGTCGCCCACCTGGCCTTCAACATTTACGACCGCATCGATCACCACACTGCCGGCCAAATGCTGGCGCCGCGCTTCCGCAGGATAGACAGGCTGCACCTTGTGCAGCAATGCGCCTCCGGACGTGCCCTGCGAGATGGGAACGTTCAGCGTGGGCATGACCGGCGGTGCCTGAATCGCCTGACTGATTACCGAACCCTGAGCTACCGAAGCCTGATCGCCCGGGGCGGTACTCGAAGCTGCGACCACCGGAATGTCCGGGCTCTTCGCAAGGGCAGCGGATGGAGTCTCTGTACTCGCTGCGCGGCGATCAGCCACCGGAGTCGTCCCCCCGAGTTGCCGGCGAACCACTTCATCGGGAATCTCAACTTCCGCTGCGACTACAGCGGAATGTGGTCGAGAGAGTTTACCGGGTCGCGCTTCCGGATACACCACGTCAGGGGTCCCGGAGAATCCCGCCCCAGTCGCCGCACTCGCAGTGACGGATGGAGTCACCTGGGTGCTGGCCGTCTTCGTGCTCCGGGAGGCAACGCTGGCCCTGTACCATGCTCTCCAGCCATAAACCGAAAGCAGCGTTAGCCCGATGACAGCCGCGGCGATGATCGCCGCGAAACGCCACGTTTTCCGGGAGATGGCATCCTTGATTTTCGCGCTGGCGAAAACTTCACGCACCTGGGCCAGCGGGACCACAGTTGGGACCGGAGCAGCCAGTTCCGTCGGAGTTTCAACCAGGGCTGGGGCTTCGCCTATGTCCAGGGCCTCGCCCAGGCTTGCGGCCTCGACCAGCTCCTCCGGCTGCACCAGATCTGTTGCCGTGCCCTGCGCTTCCGTGACCGCTCCCCGCGCCCAGGCCGCTTCGGCCAATCCCGCCAGCCGCTCCAGGAGCTCCATCTTGTCTTCGACGAAGGCATAGGCTTCGGTCGAGAACGCCTCCAGCACGCCCACCCTGCCATGCTGCCCGCGCAACGGCACCACCGCGATGGATTGCAGCCCCATCTGGCGGCACACTTCGGCATCGACGTGAAAATCCCGGCTGGCGTCATCGCAGCGCAGGCTCACGCCGGTACGCAGGCATTCGCCGGAGATGCCGGAATCCACGTTGAGCCGGTCGCCCAGCTCGGGCGCGGTTTCGCCGCTTCTGCCCACGCAGACCACGGCGCCGTCCCGGGGCATGGCGATGGCCGCCCCGGTGGCGCCGGTCAGGGAATGAGCCGCTACCGCGATGGTGCCCAGGATGGCGTCCGTTGACTGAGTGTCGGAGGCGATCATCTTGCGCAGCTTGACGAAAATCAGGGCCGCGTCCGACTGCCGAATGGTTTCCTCGGAGACCTCCGACCGAGTTCGCACAGAAACTCGCGATCCCGTAGGCTCGGGAGGATTTGGGGTAAGGGGAGGGAGAGGAGCCATTTTTTACAACCTGTTGTTAGCCGCCGCCGTGGCGGCCCGTCCAGCTAACGCTGGCAACACTAAAGGCCGAGTGTGCGGCAAACCAACCCGCTTGTCAACGAAGGATTTGGGTCAACAGGCCTCACAGGGAACCGCTCTCAAATCGTGCATCGCGAAGGTGTTCTTGGGCGAAGCCGCAGCGTCGAAGCTGCGGTTTGCGCTCTCAAAATGAAAGAAAACTCTGC
>CAVWSP010000038.1:0-81772 GCA_963757835.1 Terriglobia bacterium
TGAATCTGCAACAGGGCCCTCGCCTGCTGGATATGACGCTAGAGATGAGATCGCTCGACCACAACGGCCTGCTGTTCGACCGCCTCTCCCTGAGCAATTTCGGGTATGGGGGCGATCCCAACAACGTCTCTCGTCTGCGCATCGGCAAGAATAAATGGTACGAGTTCAACGCCATGTTCCGGCGCGACCAGAACGTCTGGGACTATCTGTTGCAGGCCAACCCGCTAAACCCGGTGAGCACATTTGCCAATGCGCCGGCTGGCTTCAATCCCATCATCAGGTCCTCGCCGCACCTGTTCAATACCCGGCGCCGCCTGGGCGACTACAATCTGACGCCGCCGCCCCAGTCGAAAATACGTTTCCGCCTGGGTTACTCCCGAAACGTGAATGACGGCCCCAGCTTAAGCAGCCTGCATCAGGGGACCGAAGCTCTCTTGTTCCAGGATTGGAGAAATACGGTCAATGCTTACCGGCTGGGTGTGGATTTCAGGTTCCTGCCCAAGACCAGCATCAGCTATGACCAGATCTTGAGCTACTACAAGGGCGACACCGGATTCAGTGACCAGAACCGGAATTTCCAACTGGACAATGGAGTACCGTGGATATTGGGGTTTCGCTCAACAATAGGGCCAACCAGCCCTGCGCGGGAACATTTCTGGTGACCGGAGGCATCAACCCTATATGTAACGGTTATCTTAGATGCTTGCGGAACGGTCGGGTGCGAACCAACATGCCGACCGAGCAGCTCAGCTTACAGTCGAACTACTTCAAGACCGTGGATCTCTCCGGCCGGGTCAGCTACACCGGCGGCGATATGAACGTCGGCGGGTATCAGGAACTGTTCACGGGACGAGAGAGCCGCACCGGGTCCGAGAAACAACAGTGTGTTTGCCCGCCTTCGTGCGTCATGTAGCCGCGACTGTGGACTTCGGTGCCACCTGGCACGTGACCGACAGGTTCCGGGTCTCGGATACGTTCACCTTCTCCAGCTTCCGCAATCCGGGCCAGTTTGACTCCTCAAGCTGCCAGTTTTTCAGCCCCGATCTTGCGACCGCGGCCAACGTCTTTACTCCTGGCTTTACGCCGCCTGTTACCTGTCCGGTTCCCGGCGACGCTGTCCCTGGCACGCCGGCTCATAGCTCCTCTTCAGGGGCTGACATTTCGCGGTCAATCTCGGGCCTGCTTCTGAAGCAGGACGAGAAGACCAACCTGTTCCAGCTGGAATATGACTTCACCCGCAGATTCGGGGCGCGGCCGGGTTACCGCTTCCGCCACCGCGCTATCGCTGACTCGGATTTCGAACAGGTCAACGAGATTTTCTACCCTTCCAATGCCAACCGTGGGGACTGCGCGCTGGTGGCTGGCCTTCTGCCCGACGGATGCACCGACAATGGAGACGGCTCCTTTACCTTCCGGACGCCCACCCCGATCGAGACTGACACCGGCGAAGTCCTGATCAACGAACATTCCGGCCTTTTTGGTTTCTGGGCGCGGCCGGTGGACGCCTGGCGAGTCAATTTCGATACTGGAAGGGCCGGCGCCGACAATTCCTTCACCCGCATCAGTCCGCGGCAATGGCAAGAGTATCGAGCGCGCACCACCTACAAGCTGACCAGCTGGGCGAATTTGAGCGGCTCCATCAATATTCTTGAGAAACGCAACAACGTCTCCGAAGTCAACAATCTGCAGCATAACCGGCTCTACGGATGGAGCGCGACGTTCGAGCCCAGCGAGCGCATCTCCCTGGAACTTGGATACGACTACAGTGATGATTACTCCGAGATCCTGGTCTGCTTCGTGAGCAGCACGGCACCTGCGGGCATAGCCAAGTGTCCGGGTTCGACGGTCCTGAGCGAAGACCCTTCGATCTACACCAACAAGTCGCACTACGGATATTTCGATGTGATGTGGAAGCCCATCCGGCGGCTTACCACCCATCTCGGCTAACAACGTTGACCAGCACTACGGGCAGCGCTCTTTTCCTTAACCCCAACGCACCCTCCGGACCGCTCGACTCGAACTATCACCGGCCCTACGGCGGGTTTGACTACGCTTTCGCCAAGCGGTGGACAGGCAAGGCGTATTGGGGCTACTACGGCTATCATGAAGACCAGAGTCCGGTAGCGCAGGACTTGTTTGCACCGCGGAATTTCCGGGGTAACCTGGTCACGCTTTCGATGCGGTACGCCTTCTAGGTTCAAACTGAAACCGGGGGCGCGGATTCTCAGGAGGAGTAATGGCTAGCATGAAGACTGGAGTGCGGCGGGTTCTATTCGCTATGGTCGCGATGGCGATCATTACCCAATGGAATACGTTGCTGGTTGCCCAAGATGGAGCGAGTCTATACAAAGCAAAATGTGCAGCCTGCCACGGCGCCGATGGAAAGGGCGACACGCCTGTGGGAAAGAAGTTCGGAGTGCGGGACTTCACTTCGCCAGAAGTACAGAAGATGAGTGATGACGAACTGACGACGATCATCGCCGACGGCAAAGAAAAGATGCCGGGTTACAAGAAAAGCCTGAAGCCGGAGCAGATCAAGGACCTCACCGCTTATATCCGGGAGTTGGCCAAGAAGTAACGACACGGCTGACCATCCGCCGCCATGCTGCGGCCAGCCGCTTCGAGCGAAGGCGTAGCCAGGAGGATCTTGTGTTTGGCCCGACGGGTATTCTCGTAGCCTTGATCGCGCTGACGATCGTGCTCACCGCTGTCTTTCTCGTGTATCCCTCGATTACCACGGGAGCAACGCGGAAAAATTCTGGCCTTTGTGGCCTTATGCGTTCTCCCCGCGCTATGTATCGGGGGGGGAATGTCCACCCATATGCAACGGTCCGAACAGACCAGATTCTGCATTTCCTGCCACAGCATGGAAAACTACGGGAAAAGTCTGTACGTGGACGATCCCAGCTATATTCCTGCCCAGCACTTTCAGAACCACCGCGTGCCCGCGGACAAGCCTGTTACACCTGCCACGCCGACTACACCATTTATGGTCCTTTGAAGGACAAACTCCAGGGCATAACGCGACTCTACATGCAGTATGTGAGCACGCCCCCTAAGACAATCCATATACCCGGCGGCTATAGCAACCTGCAGTGCCTGCACTGCCACGCGGGCGCCCGCAACTTCGAGGAAAACCCGGTGCACATCGCGATGATGGATTCCCTCAAAACGAATCAGATGTCGTGTTTGTCAAGCGGCTGCCACGATATGGTCCACAACGTAACCCAGCTGGGTAATGTAAAGATGTGGAGGCCGGGCCAATGAAAAACCGGGCGATTGGAATACAGCGGTTCTTGAAGGTCTCGAGCAGTCTGATCATTGTGGGCTTGCTGGCGGAAATTGCCAGCCTCATGTGGTTTAGTCCACTGTCGTTCGTATTGTTCGCTTTTGTCGGCGCATCCTTCATTGTTCTGGGAATTCTGGTCTACCTGGCGTCTCTGGTTTTTGCCGTTGCGCTGCCGGCGGAGAACCGCGGGTAAGAAGCGCGCGCCGCTGATGGGTAGCGATGGTGTCGCCGCCGTTATGGTGGTGGGCTTGTGCACCATGGGTTTAGGGGCCAGAGTACAATCTGCTAGCCCCAGCGGGGTTGTTCATCCAGGCTGATGCCCAGCGCGGTTTTCGCAACCACTTCATGCGCCAGGAAGGAATTAGCGGGATGGATTCGGCCCAGCCGGGCATCGCGAATCAAGCGCTCGTAACCTGCCGAGCGAAAGATCCCTGGCCGCCCGCCACGTCCAGCCCAGGTCCACGACCCGCCAGGAGCCTTCGACCGCGCGGTATTTGGCGGCAAAGATTTTTGCCGGCCAAGCGGCGCCGTGATCCACGCCGTTCGACCAGTCCTCGGCGACGCGCTCCAGATGCGGTCCGATTGATTCCAGCTCGATGACCATTTCGGCAATGGCATGCTGGATCTCCGGGTGGTATGCCATCGAACGCGTGAGCGCCAGCGAGCCCTTGCTTTTCACCGACGCAATGCTCTGGTCGAGCGCGCGTCTGGCCAGTCCGTAGTAAACATTTCCAAAGCCCATCAGCGCCCAGGCAAAGACCGCGAGGACGAAGGAGTCGATTCCCGCGCCGCCCGGAGGCACAACCCGGACAATGTACCGGTCCGGAATAAACACATTCTCCAGAACGGTGTCATCGCTGCGGGTCGCGCGCATGCCCAGAACGTCCCAGGTTTCCTTGATTTGTATCCCGAAGTATCGCGAGGCATGAAGGCGTGAACGATCTTTGGCTGGTCGGGGTTGCTGGTATCCATTCCGTGCAAGCCAAAGCGGGTCCATACCGGCGTCAGGCTGCCGAAATGCTTATGCCCGGTAAACCGGTAGCCGCCCTCGACGCGCTCTGCGTTCGTGGTGGAGAGCAGAACCGGGATATCGTTGCCGCTCTCCGCATGGCCGGCCGCGAAGATCTCGCCCGCCGCTGCCTCCCGCAGGATCCATTCCAGCGAGGCATCTCCGCGACGCCAGAGATCAGCGGCAACGCCGAGCCAGTAAAGATGCATGTTTACGGCCAGGGCAGTGGCCGGGGCATGATACGCCAGCCGGCGTTGCTCCCGGCAAACCTCCGCCAGGGTCATGCCCGCGCCGCCGAATTCAGAGGGCAGCGGCAGCAGGAGATATTTCGCCGCCCGGAGATCCTCGAAATCTTCGTCGATGAAGCGGTTCTCCCGGTCGTAGGCGGCGGCGCGCGAGGCAAATCGCGCCAGCATCTCTTCGGTAAGCACCGGTTTCACCGGCCGCGGCGAGGAGGCCGCATGATTAGAGTCGCCATTGCTGCCCGAGGGCTCTCTCGAAACAGTTGTGTCAGGAGCTGAATTCATGTCGCACTTCCTGCTGAAGTCAGATTTTTCGGGACATATTACTTACGTCCCGGGATGTCCCGCCCGGTGATGCCACCAGGTCCTAAGGCCTGCGGCCGTGCGAGGGCCACTCCCAGTGGGAGCGTCACCATCGCACGACCTGGCTTGCTCAAGTTACGGACGAGCTTCGTAAACGATGTTGAACGGCGTTTCCGTGGCCCGCCGGAAGCGGTTGAATCCGGCCGAGGTCACAACGTCGCGAATTCTCGCCTCGCCCGCCTGCGCTCCCAGGCATAGTCCAACTTCCTGTGAGCGTGAACAAGGCGTGCACAGCAGCGTTGAAAACGAGTAGTAAACCCGACCGACGGGATTCAGGTTGTCCTTCAACTGGTCGTTGGCAAAAGGCTCGACGATCATCCACGTGCCGTCCTTGGCCAGGGACTGCCGGACGTGCGCGGCTGCCCCGATGGGATCGCCCATATCGTGCAGGCAATCGAAGACAGCCACAAAGTCGTAGCCCTTGCCGGGAAACTCTTTGGCCTTCGATACCTCGAAAGTGACCCGGTCGGCGACGCCCGCCCGTCTGGCGGACTCGCGCGCCGTCTCAATCGATTTGTCGTGATAGTCGAAGCCGAAAAACCTTGAGTTGGGGAATGCTTTTGCCATCAAGATTGTGGAAGCGCCCTGGCCGCATCCCACGTCGGCTACCCGCGCCCCCGCCTCCAGCTTCTCTTTGACACCGTTCAAGGCTGGAATCCATGAGCTCACGAGATTGGCGGCATATCCGGGACGAAAGAACTTCTCGCAGCCATGGAAAACCCCTTCCGCGTGCTCGCCCCAACCCATGCCGTCGCCGGTGCGGAAGGATTCTACTATGCGCGGGACCGCCGCGAGCGAGCCCAGGGCCAGTTCAAATGCTCCGGGGAGGTAGGCAGGGCTATCTTCTTTGGCCAGCGTGAAAGCCTGTTCCTCGCTTAAGCTGAATTTGCCGGTCTGATCGTTATAGGTGACGTAGCCTCCTGCAGCCTGGGACGCCAGCCATTCGCGCACATAGCGCTCGTCGGTCTTTGTCTTCGCGGCAAGTTGTGCAGGCGTCATGGGTTCCCCGGCGAGAGCCTTGTAAAGGCCTAACTTCTCCCCAATGACGACCATGCCGCTATGGACCGCCGCGCCAAGATCAGTCACGAATTGACCGATAAAGGCATTCAGTTTGTTCATGTCAAGAGCCGGAACCTGTGCTGTACTCATTGGATTTATCTCCTTCTTCTGAGGCGGTCAGCCTCCAGCGCTGCCAGCCTGTCTTCCTCGGCAACTGGCCCTTTGCTAGAATCCGCTTTGCAGAGCTTCTTCCAGCCCAGCGCTCAAGGAAGGTGCGCACGGGAGTGCTGAACCTCGCCTAGCCAGAGCAGGATAGCAAGTCGTCAGGACGGAAAGTAACGAAACAACGCCAAAGAAAAGCCGAAATTCAGGATGCACGCGCTGCCTTACTTTGCTGAAACCGGAGCCCACTTGGAGACCACGCCTCTGAAATATCAATTCGGCGAGTTCACGCTGGATGTCGCTAGGGGTTGTGTATTCAAGGCGGGAGAAGAGATCAAGCTTCGTCCGAAGGTGTATGAAACCCTCAGGTATCTCCTGGAACATCCGGGACGGCTCATTGGCAAACAGGAATTGATGCAGGCGGTCTGGCCTGACGCATTCGTGACCGAGGATTCGCTGGTGCAGTGCACCCTCGAGTTGCGTCGCGCCCTGGATGATCGCAGCCAGCGCTTGCTTAAGACTGTCCCGCGTCGCGGATACCTCTTTACGGCGGAGGTGATCCAGATTCCCACGGGAACGGATCGCGTGCCGGTTCGTGACTCCTTCAACCTGGCCAATGAACGTGAGTTGCTTTCGGCAAAGATCGCCGGAAGACGTCACGATCTGCCGGTCCCGCGTACTTCGCTCGTGGGGCGGGAGCAACAGGTGGCCGAAGCCGCGGACTTGATACTCCGAGGGAGCGTTCGCCTGTTGAGCATCACGGGTCCGGGGGGTGCGGGAAAAACCCGCCTGGCGGTGGCCCTCGCCACGGCGATTGCAGAGCGCTTCACGGGCGGTGTGCAGTTTGTCAGTCTGGCGTCCATTACTGACCCCGACCTGGTGGTGACGGCCCTCGCGGGCGCGCTTCAAATCCAGCGAGTCGCCAGCCGCACCCTCCCGCAAATGATCAGCGATCAGTTGCGGCACGCAGGAGCATTTTTGCTCTTGCTCGACAACTTCGAACAGGTCCTCCCGGCTGCGAGCGTAGTGGCCGAAACGTTGGAAGCATGTCCGTCTCTCAAGATAGTGGTCACCAGCCGCTCCCGCCTGCGTATTTACGGAGAACAGGAATTCCCCTTGGCACCGCTGGCGCAGAGTTCCGCCATCGAGTTGTTTCTGCAACGCGCGGCTGCGGTCTGGCCCGATTTTGCCGTTACTTCAGAAAATGAAAGCGCGGTCCAGGGAATCTGTTCACGGCTGGATGGACTGCCGCTGGCGATTGAACTGGCGGCTGCCCGAACCAGGCTCCTTCCGCCCAGCGCCATACTGGAGCGGCTGCAAAGCCGCCTGCAATTATTGACTGGCGGCGCGCTTGACCTGCCGGAGCGGCAACAAACCCTGCGCAAGACTATTGACTGGAGTCACGATCTCCTGAATGAGGCCGAGCGGAAACTCTTCCGGCGGCTTTCCGTGTTTCTTGGAGGATGCACTCTGGAGGCGGCGGAAGCGGTCTGCAACACCAGTCGTGACCTGGGTATCGATCTCTTCGAGGGATTGACATCCCTGGTGGACAAGAACCTGGTTCAGCGGGTGGACCGGGCCGAAGCCCAGCCGCGCTTCGCGATGTTGGAGACGATTCGCGAGTATGCTCTCGAACGCCTCATCGATAGCGGCGAGGAATCCGCGGCGCGGCGGGCACATGCCGCCTACTGCCTGGTCCTGGCCGAGGAAGGCAATCCGGAACTGAGTTCCGCGGACCGGGCCGGCTGGCTGTCGCAATGCGATGTGGAGATCGATAACTTGCGCTTCGCTCTCGACTGGCTCTTTCAGACCCGGGACCTGGACTGGGGGTTGCGTCTATGCGTGGGGCTGTTTCGATTCTGGGACATGCGCGAACACCTGACCGAGGGCCGTGCCCGGCTGGAAACGGTTCTGCGCCTGGCCGGCGCTGAGCACGCAAGAGAACGGGCCAGGATCTCGGTTTTTCTGGCCGCATTAGCCACCGCTCAGGGCGATTATCCGGCGGCCCAGCAGGCTCTGGAGCAGAGCCTCTCTCTTTATGAAGACCTGGATGATGAGTCGGGCATCGCCGCATCGTTGAATGCTTTGGGAGTGGTGGCGCGAGACCGGGGTGACTATCTTACGGCCCAGAGAAATTTTGAGCGCAGCCTGGCCTGCTGGCGGATGCTCTCGGACCGTCGGGCAATCGCGCGCTGTCTTCACAACCTGGCTAACGTGGTTAAGGTTCGGGGCGATTATCCACGCTCTGAATGGGCCCTGCGCGAGGCGGTCGGAATTTTCGAGGAACTGGGTGATCGTACCGGCGCGGCCTGGTGTATCAGCCAGCAGGGCGACATAGCGCGCGCGCGGGACGACCTGGCGGCCGCTCGCGGATTGTATCAACGTGCGCTCTCCGTCTTCCGGGAAACCGGGGATCCGTGGGGTTCCGCGCGGTCACTGACGGATCTGGCATACATCGATTGCGAGCAGGGAAATCATCAGGCGGCACACGCCGCATGCAGTGAAGCCCTGGAGATTTTTGCGGGTTTGGGGCACCGGCGCGGTATCGCAGGCGCGCTGGAAGGCTCCGCTTGCCTGGCCCTGGCGCAAGGACATGCCGAACGTGCCTTGAAGCTGGCCGCCGGCCGCAGCCCACTTACGCCAGTTGATCAGCGCTCCTCTGCATCAAGCGGAACAAAACAAGCTCGAGCAGACGCTGCTGTCGGCCTGGAAATCGCTCGATGAAGCGCAAGGAAAGCGCGCGTGGGCGGAAGGGTCCGCCATGAGCCTGGAAGAGGCGATCCAATACTCTCTGGAGACGCCGGAGTTCCCGCTTTCAGGTTAGGAGGCGGAGGGCGGCCCAGCGCAGCGACTCAGCGGGTGAATACCTGCACCGTGGTGTCCGCTTTGCTTCGTTCCTGCTGCGTCAGCGCAATACTTCCTCATAGACCGCTTCTACTCGTCGAGCGGTCTGCTGCAGGGTGAAGTGGTCAGCTATTCTTTGTCGTGCCCGAATACCCATCGCTCTTGCTTCTACCGGGTCGGAAAGAATCTGGGAAATGGCTTCGGCCATGGCCTTCACATCGCCCATCGGGACCAGGATTCCTGTGCGGCCGTCTTCGACAATCTCGGGAACACCTCCGCCATTGGTGGCGACTACAGGTTTTCCAGCCGCCATGCCTTCAATGATGACCTGGCCGAAGGGCTCTCCCTTGGTGGAGGCATGCACCACCAGGTCCAGCTCCGCGATGGCGCGCTTGACGTCGCTGCGGAAGCCGGTAAATTCCACGATGTCTTCGATTCCGAGTTGACCCGGCAAGCGCCGGACCTCCTGCTCGTACTGATCTTCGCCGAACAAGGCCGCTCCGATGATAAGAAAACGGGTATTCGGAAAACGCCGGTTCACCAGCGCCGCTGCCTGGATGAAAATGTCCTGGCCTTTCCAGGGAGAAATGCGTCCCACCAGGCCGACCCGGCGCTGCGAACGCAGGCCGTTTCTGCCGGTGGGCACGGCTGTAGTAGCGCCGTCGTGCACCACGGCAGTCTTGCCGTTCAGTTCAATGCCGGAGGGAATCGAGGTGCCGCGCGACCCCTTCCCCAGGTGAAGGGTCCGCAGCGTCGCACGCGAGTTTGCGATCACGTAGTTCGGGATCACCCGCGATAACAGCCGGAATATTCGGACCACTGGCCGGGGAAGATAATCGTCCTCGATGCGGTCACGAACGTGCCAGACCACCGGACAGCGCGACAATCGTGCCGCGAGACCCCCGATCACGTCGGCTTTCAAAGAGTTGGTGTGGACCAGTCGGATTTTCTGCCGGCGAATGAAAGCCGCCAGCCGCCAGATGTAAGCCAGCGCGGCGAACACCTCCCGGACCTGGAACAGGGTCCCGATTCCAAGCTTGTCCTTTTTTTGAGCGGCCACACGCGGAGACAAGGGCAACACGTGAGTGTCAGCGATGGCGCGTAATTTTTCCGCCAGCGGTCCCTCGGCTCCGAGCACGACCACGGGCGTGACCTTCTCCGGGTCGAGAAATCGCAGCAGGTTGAAGAGCGCAATTTCTCCGCCGCTCATCGCCGCAGTATGGTCCAGGAACAATACACGGGCGCCGGGCAAGGGCAGAGACTCCGCGGACTTTGCCAGTTCACTCAATTCTTCCTCGATAATTCCGGGTTCATGCAACTCCACCGAAACTCTGTAATGAGACGCCCCATGGTGCAGCAACCGAAGATCGAACCCTGTAGATGACAAAGACATGACCTCACATGAATCTCAGTTTGATGATGCGGCCGGCGATGTAGAGCGATAGAGTCAGCGGCGCCAGGCGTATGCAGAGGATGGCGCAGGCTAACATGGCCCGTTTCACTGGATTGCACCGGGCGCCAAGAACAGCCTTTAGATGGTCGGCGATGCTGAGCCGCTCTCCGGACACCTGAGGTGCGCTTTATCATGTCGTCCAAGGTAAGCAGCCTCCAATTCGAAGCCTTCCACCCGGCGACCTGAGCCACGTAGCCCAATGAGGTCGCGATTTCTTCGAGCCACGCGGCGCGACTCATGGTGACGGACAACGACCTTTCGCGTGTTCTCCAGGGTCATTTCAGCAAATTGTGCGGTGTAGTTCGTTCCATGCAGTCGGTAGGCGGCTCCGGCCATATCGAGGGCCGCAATTTTCCCGAAGAGCGGAGCCGCGTCCATGAGCATGGTGTCTTGGGCCAGTCCCGTAAATCTTTCTGGCAGAGGGAAGACGCGTTCCAGAAAGACACGGGACCAAGCATTGCCCGAGTTCGGACAGGAGACATACGCCCCCGGCCCCCTTTCGCAGAACTAGATCGCGCAGGTCACCTTCTGCCGAACGCATGCCGGGAATTCTCGTCGGAAAGCCGTTTCTATGCGGCACGGTCATATAGGCTTGCGATCTGACGACTGCAGTATCCCGGAGCGCATGAGCGTGGGCAGGTACGGCACCCGGCAACAGGTAGTCGTCCGCATCAACGAAGATCACTACTGATCCGTGGCTCAGCTGAAAGCCGTGATTGGTGGCAGAAATGACGCCGCCGTTCGGTTTGAACGATGCGACCATCCGCTCGGGAGTAAGATTCGATTACAGTCGCGGGATTCATCGGTCGAGCCGTCATCCACCACAATCACTTCCATCGGTCTCATAGTCCTGCGCCAGGGCACTCTCGATGCACTGCCGCAGATAGCGGCCGTAGTTGTAGTTAATGATGACGACACTGACCAGTTGTTGCCCAGTGCAAGCCGCCGGAGAACGCGTTCGTTTTGGACGATGGTCTCCATAAATGCCCCGTTGCTTTCAGTCCGCGAGTTTCTTCTGCAATGAGGACCGGCGAAACGATGAGCGCGTGATCAGCCCAAAACCGCGCAATACATCAGCCGCGCCGTAGCCTTCCCAGCAGGCCTCGACCATGCGCGCGGCCACTGCTGGAGACAGGAGCCCTTGCCACCAGCTCATGAATCCCCACAGAAGTCCGTCCATGGTGTGGACTGCGCCCGCCAGCTGCAAGGCGGTCTTCCGGCTGACCGGCGACGACGCGCCCCGGGCGGCGCGAGTGGAACGTGCTTTCATGCGGGCGAGAGGTTCTTCCAGCTGGCCCAGAGTTTCGTCCCACGACAAGTGCGGATACACCGATGATCTTGCCGAGCCGCCGATTTCCCGGCACAAATCACTCGAGCGGGCCAGATCGCCCAGTTGCCGGACCAGGGAATCTATGTCTCCAATGTCGGCGGAAAAACCGTTCTTGCCGTCCACAATGGTGTGCGGCACCAGGCCCACCCGAGTAGTCACCACCGGGGTCTCACAAGCCATCGCTTCCAGGACCGTCACCGGGCCGCCTTCGATGCGCGAAGTGACCAGATGGACATCGATGCTCGAATAGAACGCGGGCAGCCAACTCTGCGGAATGAATCCGGTGTAGTTGGCCGATATGCCCTGTTGCTGAAACTCGCGAACTTCTTCATCCCATCCCAGGCCGAGGAAGCATACGTGCAGGTTCGGAATACTCTTGCGCGCTTCGCGAGCCACGATTTCCAGGGTGTCCAATCCCTTTCGGCCATCATCGTAGTTGCTGGTCTTGTTGCCGATGAAACCAATTACGAACGCATCGTCGGGCATGCCAAAGCGGGCCCGCTGGCGCGGCACTTTGTGGAAGAAGTCCGCATCCACCCCGTGGGGAACGACCGTGATGGCCAGTCCCGGGCATTCCTTTTCAATTTGCGATTTCCATTCCGCCGTGCAGGCAATCAACTCGTCCGCATCCCGGGCTGCCGCCAGCATCGAGGGATTCCAGCTGGTTACGTGATGCAGCCAGAATATGGATGGCGGAAGCGTCATGGGCCCGGCCGCCGCGCGCAGCAGCTTATAACTCTTATCGGTCAGCGGAAAAATAAAGTCGAGTTGCGGAATCAGGGTCTGCACCAGGTCAGGCCGCAAGCGGATCATCTTGTCGGTAAGGAACCAGAACTCATAGTCGTCCTGAAAGCGGCGCGCGATATGCATCGCCATCTGCCCCACGATCCAGGAAGCGACGTTGGGCAGAATGAGCACGCGAGGCCTGCCCCGGACAGGCGACTTGGTTTGCCCATCGAACCATGCCTCTGGCAGGTCCGCCGAGCCGTAATCGCTCAGATCCCCGACACTTACCGCAGATTCATACTGCTCAACGTTTTCACCCGTGCTGATCGTCTTAGCTGTCTTCATATTTATTTGTCTACCTTTCCTGCAGTGCGGGCTGAAGAAGTTCTAAATTGCCGGAGAGTATCGTTCGATCGAGACCCAGCGACGCACAGTTATGATATTGATGAGCTGCGAGGTACATTCCGGCCAACATCCACAGCAGCACGCCGCTGATGCTGACAAACACATTCCCTCCGACAGACTGGGCAAGCACTGCGATCATGGCCGCCCTTGCCACGTTAAGGAACTCGTCACTCTTCTCCAGCGAGCGCCCCTTCTGCAGGAACAGAGAGAGCATTCCCGCGCAGAAGAGCGCGCTGCCCAACCATCCCATGGAGAAGATGAGGGTGAGGACCCCGCTGTCAATCGCCATGCCGTGGGCGACTTCCAGATTGTTGAGCCCCTGTCCGAAAGGGTCTGAGAGGGCGTCTCCGGTCAGGAGGCGATACATCTTTGCGCGCGCTCCGAAGCTGGTGTCATGCCCCAAATCGGTGAAGGTTTCAAGCCTGGCCCCGATCAGCGTCGCCAGGTGTGGCTGCGTGACTACAGGCAACATACAGACCAGCAAAAGCACCAGGGACAAGACGATTCGAACCATCACGCGGGAAGTGGCGCCTTTTAGTATCCAGAAAAGACCAACCACCCAACCCAACCAGGCGGAGCGGACCGCCGACAGAAGAAATGACACGTAGCCGGCCACCGCCGCAGGAAGCTTTAAGGGGGACCGCACACCGAAAAGAAGAAGAAGGCCAACCATCATAGTGTTGGCAAACGGTCCAGGAGCGTTGATGGTGCTCCAAACCCGCACCATCAGGGGTTCGGGTGCTCCAAAACTCGATCCCGGCGAGCCGACACGAATATTTTCGAGCCAATAGCAGTCCCACGCCGGAGGGCGCAAGAAACTGATAGACACCGTAAACTCCAATGATCAGGACTGCCCACAGAAAGCTTCGGCTGATCGCCTCGCGTGTATTGCCGATACTCCGGCCAATTCATGTAGAGATGTAGTCCGAACAGCAGCGGGCACAGCCAGTTCAGGAACGAGTAAGCAGTTTCGGCGGAGGGCCGCAGGAACGCGCCCACGACGAGGCCATACAAGATGGCAGTACCACAGAGCACAAAGGCCGCCGGGATACCACCCGCAACCTGGCCGCGTTTTCGAAGCAAGGTCAGGCCTGCGATCCCCGATACCAGAAGCGGCGCCAGCAAGACCACGTTGGATTCCATCCACCCGAAGCGCAAATCCACGATGCGTCGAACCAGCGGCGCCAGAAACCAGACCCAAAGCGCATACTGCACGTACAGGATAGGACGGCGCAGGTAGAGGAACAGGCCAAACAGAGTGGCGACCGCAGGCACGGCCGGGCGCAACAGATGGCCACTGCCGGCAAACCACAGGGTCGCGAGCACCATCACGCACGAGGCCGCGACGAGTGCCTACTCCCGGCTGCAACGCTTTCGCGTGCGCACCAGGGATTCCCATCGCCGGATATGCCCGAGTCTCGATCATGACGCCCGCGCACCCGTTAATGTTGCGACTGTCCCCGGAGTCGCCGTCATGTTTTCAGCGCCGAGGGGCGCATCAATGCGTTCCAGAAATGAGCGGAAGCGCTCCTGGAATACTGCCACGCTGAAGGCTCTTGGCATGCTGCCTGAGAGTAGTAGGAGACCATTCCTGCCGCTCGAAGCTCTCAATCGCATCGCCCAGAGATTCCGGAGTCTGGTGATTGAAGAAGAGTCCGGTAACGTTTTCGATGATGGTCTCGAGAGCGCCGCCGGCACGATATGCGATGGTCGGCCTGCCTGCCGCTGCCACTTCCACGGGGGCCATGCCGAAATCTTCTTCTCCCGGAAAGAGGAGCGCGCGGCACCGCGCCACGTGATACTCAACTTCCGCATCCGACGCCCGGCCCAGAAAACTCACCGACGGCCCCGCCATGGCTTCCAGACTCTGCCGGTCGGGCCCATCTCCGATCACCAATAACTTCTTGCCACGCTGGGTGCAGGCCTGCACCGCCAGATCAATCCGCTTGTAAGGCACCAGGCGCGAGAGCACCAGGTAGTAGTCCTCGGGGCGACTGTGACTGAGATGAAATCGATCAGTCTCGATCGGTGGATGGATCACTTCCGCCGAACGCTGATAAACCCGGCGTATCCGTTCCGCCACCGCCCGCGAATTGGCCACGAAATGATCGGGCTGCCTCGAAGCCGCCTCATCCCAGCGTTGCAAACCTCGTATGAACATGGGGAGGATGGTCCGCTGGCCCAGGCCGAACGATTCGCGGCTGGCGTAGCTCTGATAGTTCCACACCCAGCGCATGGGAGTGTGGCAGTAGCAGACGTGTATGGCATGGGGAGAGGTGCGCACCCCCTTGGCGTATCCCGAGGAACTGGAAACGACCAGGTCATAGGCGGAGAGATCGAGAGAGCTGACCGCAAAGGGATAAAGAAAAAAGTAGAGGCGGTAGTAATCCTGAATGCGGGGCAGCCTTTGCATCCACGAAGTCTGGACGGGAACCTCGCGCAGTCGCGGCGGCATGCAACCGGGCAAGGCCACAGTTGCGAAGAGGGAAGGCTCGGGGAACAGACAGTACAACTCTTCCGCGACCTTCTCGGCGCCGCCGAGCTGGGTAAAATAATCGTGTACGACGGCAATTCTCATTTCATCCTTCACAAAGGTTCGTCGGTTCTAAGCCGCTCCTGAACGCTTCAGCACCACGCCCACCGTGCGTGCCAGGATGCGGAGGTCCAAACCCAGCGACCAGTCGTCGATGTAGTTAAAGTCGAACTTGATCCACTGATCGAAACTGGCGTCGCTCCGGCCACTCACCTGCCAGAGTCCCGTGATCCCGGGCTTCACGCTGAAGCGCCGCATCAAGGTCGCCTCGCTGAACAGCGATACATCGCGAACCGTCATCGGACGAGGCCCTACCAGAGACATATCCCCGATCAGGACATTCCACAGTTGCGGCAGTTCATCAATGGAAGTGGTGCGCAGGAACTGGCCCACGCGGGTAATCCGCGGATCGAGCCGGATTTTGAAAATCGGGCCCACCGCTTCGTTCTGACTTTCCAATTGCGCCAGCAGCTCCGGGGCATTGGCCACCATGCTGCGGAACTTGTACATGCGGAACTTGCGGCGGCGATAGCCGTACCGTTCCTGGGTAAAAAAGACCGGACCTTCGCTGGTGGCCCGAATGGCGATGGCCGCCCCCAGAAACAAGGGCGACAAGACCAGCAGTCCGATCGCCGAGCCGATCACATCCACCAAACGCTTGATGGTCAGCGTCGTCATGAGCCGCTCTTGCGCCGGAACCAGTTCCGTGAACATCACAGGCTCATCCAGGGCGCGTTGTCTGCGCGTCGTAACGTACAGGTCCTGCATGTACACAACCTCGACTCCAACCTGCTCCGCGATGGCAATGGCCCGCTCGATGCTGTCGTAGCAGGAGCGAGTGGGCAGCGCGATCAGAAGTTCATCCACCACGTTGCGCAGCAGAATGTCGCTCAACTGGTCCATGCTCCCGAGATATCGGTCGGCGATGTCGGGCGCCATCTCGCCCACCGCGCGGTCGTCAACAAAGCCCAGCAGCTTCACGGTGGAGTGGTGGCGGGTACGAATCTGGCGCCACGCGATTCCAGCTTTCCTTCCGCTGCCCACGATGACCACCACGCGCGGGTCGCGCGCCGCAAAGCGCAGACGAATTACCCGCTGACCGATCAGACGCAGGCCCTCGAAGGTCAAGGAGGTAGTGAAGAAGATGGCCGCAATCCGGAGCGTTGGACCAGCCGTGCGCGAAACGGAGAGATAAAGCCCCAGCACTGCCGTCATGGTGGCGCAGACCTGGACCGCTCGCTTCAGGGCATGCAGCACGCTCTGGTCTTCCTGCCGATACAAACCAAGCGCGCTGCAGCAGGAGATCCAGGCCAGCACGAACAGGGCGGCGAAAATCACATTCAGAAGAGTGACGCGCAGCTCCAGAAACTGTTCCACGCTGCCGGCAGGGAGGCGTGCGATGTTCCCATACACTGCGGAGGCCAGCGCCAGCGCCAGGGCGCACAGCCCATCGAGCCCTGCCCGGATCCGGTTCGAATTGGTCGCTCGACTATTCATCTTTGGTGTCCCTTGGTTCTTCCTCGCAGGTAACAAATGCTTCGATCGTGATTTCGCTGGCCAAGCCTTCAGTCTTGCTCTTAGCTGACCGGCCCCGCTTTCAGTCCGACCGCCAGAGGCGCCAGATCACGACGAGGCGGCCGTCTCCACCGCGAGAGTGTGATGTCATAGATCGCCTCCAACTTTTGCGCCACGCTGTCCCACGACATTTCGCTTTCCACCCGCTCCCGGTTGTACCGTCCCATCTGCACGCGTTCCTGCGGATGTCGCAGCAACCAGATCAAGGCCTGGGCCAAAGCGTCCGGGTTTCCCGCCGGCACTCTCACTCCCCCCGCGATCGTGCACCAGATGGGGGAGCGCGCCGCAGTCAGTTACCACCAGAGACCGGGCACAGCCCATGGCTTCCACCACGGTGGTTCCGTAAGGTTCGCCAAACGAGGGCAAACAATAGACGCTGCAATTCCGGTAAAGCTCGGGCGTCCCCGCACGCTCCTGATGGCCAAGGAATTCCACCTGGCGCACACAGTCCAGGCCGGCAACGCGCCGCCTCACTTCGGCCAGGTCGGAACCGCTGCCCGCGATTCGCAAAATGCAGCCCGGAAATTCAGACGCAACGATACCGAAAGGCTTCAACCAAAGTGAAAATGCCTTTGCGTTTCAGAACATTCGCCAAAAACAGGATTGAGGGTTTCTGCTGTTCGGCCTGCATCCTTTCCGGCGACTCCCATCCTGCGAGCGGCGAAAAGAGGTCAGTGTCGATACCATGAGGGATCAGGTGGATGCGGTCCTGCACCACCTCCGGATCCGGCAGCCGGTTCCATGCTGCCGGCGTGGTGAGCAGCAGCGCGTCAGCCCTTCGTTGCTGCATGGCAGCGATCAGGTCGCGTCCTCGAGTCACGGCCCGCGCCCTTCCAATTTCCGCCAGCGGTCAAGGCATCCGGGTCATCCGGCCACCGCGCCACATAGGTGCCCAGCACCAGCGGCAGCCCGCATCCGGTGAGTGCAAGGCTGACCCCGGTGAAAACCGGATTCAACTGGTGGACCAAATCAAAGTGATGAGATCCCTGCAGATGGCGCAGCAGGCGGCGTACGCGAAACATGTACTCCAGGCGTGACCGCATACCCCGCGACCGCTTGAGAGGGATTACATAGAGGTGTGATGTTCGGGTGCAGGGCTTCACGCAGTTCTACCCGCTGGGCCGCGACATGAAGGCGATGTCCGCGCCGCGCCAGGCTGGTGATGAAGCCGTGCGCGATCAATCCGTCCCCGTGGGGGAGGTGGTCGGTGAGCAGATCCGAACAGTGCGGCACGAAAATATTCAACGCGGCTAGCATCAGTCTGCCCCCTCGACCGCCACCAGCCGCGCCCGCCGAAAACGCTCGAGGCCTTTTCCCATGGCATCAACGGCAAAGCGCACGTCCTCAAACTTGGGCAGAAGGTGTGGCACCCGCATTTTGAGAAAAACGGGAAAGCTGGCCAGAACAAATATCAGGCGCGCGATGGTTGAACAAAGGAGTGCCGCGCCCGCGCCCGCGATGCCGAAGCGCGGTATCAACAGGAACATCAGGGGTACCGTAAGAGCGAGTCCCGTGACCTGCAGAGCGGTGATGATTCCCGGACGCCCCAGCGCCATGAAGGCTTGCGATAGCACCAGGGTCGCGCCGGAGAGCACGACTTCGAGGACCAGGATGCGCAGCACCGTGTTGGCGCCGCGGTATTCTTTTCCGTACAGCAGACTCAATACCTGCGGGCCGAGAGCCACAATGCCAATGCCGGCGAGCGTAGCCAGCACCGTACTCATCCGCATGGCGCGGCTGGTCATCTCGGCAACTTCCTCGGGCAGGCAGCTCACCGCCTTGGGAAACAGGACCATCACCACGGAATTGTGGAACGCGTTGAGCATGCGGGAGAGACTCAGCGCCACCACATACGTTCCCATCATGTTCGGCTCCAGCAGGCGCACTACCAGGGCCTGGTCCACATAAAGTGCCATCGTGCCGCAAAGATCGATGCCATAGGAGCGGATTCCGTAACCAAACAAATGCCGGGCGGACTCGCGAAATGACGCCAGCGTCGGTCGGAACATTTTCGCCAGCCGTGATGCCATCCATACCAGGGGAACGATTCCAACCGGCACGTATGCCAGGGCCGCGCTGAAGGGCGTCATGGTATGAGTTGCGAGCAGGGCGACCAACCACAGCAGGGTCATGGCCGGAGACCAGATCAGCAGCTTGTTTGACGCTGCAAAATCTCCGCGACTCTCGAGCGCGGCCCGCCCCACCACCAGCAGGGAAGTGAGCGGCGCGCTCAGCAGAAAGATGCGCGCAAAGAGAATGACCCGTGGCTGATATTGCGGAATCCAGGCAGGCATGAACAACATCCCGAGCAGCGCGGCTGTTCCGCCGCTCAGAACCGCCAGCAGAAGGGCCGCGCCCATCAACTGCGACTGCTTCCCGGGATTGCGTCTGAGTTGGAAAGTCAGAGCGCTGGGCACGCCCAGGCTCAGCGCACTGGCCAGGAACACGGGCCAGAGGATCATCGCCGCCAGCTCGCCGCGGCCCGCCGGGAGCAGCGCGCGGGCGGTAATAATGCCGGTCAAGGCATTGATCCCGATAATCATGACCTTGGCTGCGACTGACTGGATCACGGCTAATATCGAGCTCATCTTGCGTGGGTGCTTGAGGCCGGCCACCGGCGCATCGACAACCCCTGCGTCCAAACCAGAAGTGCAAACCTGCGCGCCATCCCCGGTCACGCCCACAGCCCTCAGGCGTGAGGAGGAAGAAACCTCATCTTCCACTCCGCCTTCGAGGCATGAGAGCCCCGTCGTGGAATTTTCCCGGTATGTCTTGGCGAAGGTCATCAAAAGTCTTTCGTCTCTGCCAGCGCGATTACTTAAGCACGTCGAGTGGGTTGATGTAGGCCCCAATGTTGAAAAGCTTCATATACCGGGAGATCTTCTCCAGCTTGTTGCGAGGCACCAGGAGCATGTCCCCGGGCTCCAGTTGGGCGTCGCGTTCCAGCTGGGCGGTCTTGTGAATGTTGGTGAGCTTGAGCACTTTGACCTCAGCCGTATCGCTGTTAATTTTGCGGAAGAGAAGCACCTGGCCCGACTGGGCAGAAGCCAGGAACCCACCTGCCAGCAGAATGGCCTGCATAGCGGTGGTGTTCTCGCGAAGCTCGATTTTTCCCGGAGTGGTGACCTGGCCGGCGACCACCACGTAAGGGTGCTGAAATTCCCTGAGGATCAGATTCAGCTCCGGATCATTCAACCGTGCTTTCGCCTTTTGCACGATCACGTCATGGGCCTGGTCCACAGTGAGATCGCTGACTTTTACATTGCCCACCAGGTTCAAGTTCACAAAACCGTCGGGCAGCACGGTTACGGTCTGATTAAGTTCAGGCGTGTAACGGTATTGGAGCTCAACCACATCTCCGGCACGCAGCGTGTATTGTGGCCGCGAGCGAAGTTCCTGGCCGAGAGCAGAACTCACGATTAAAAACATCACCAGCAACAACCAGCTTGCACTCTTCATAAAATTCACCTGCGATCAGTCTTGCCCGTTCTCAAACGCCAAAGGCTTCCATCTTGCGATGCAGCCAGTCGGGTATGACATAAGTCCGCTTGTTGAGGACGTGACCGAGAATCCGCCCACCGGCGTTCTCGATGGCCCTGTCCGCGTACAGAAACTGTTCTTTCTGGGTCCGGTTGGCTTCGACCACCAGCACCACTCCGTCCACCAGGGGAGCCAGGACCACGGCGTGCTCCGCTTCGCGCAAGGAGGGGCAATCGATCAGGATGTACCGGTATTCGCGGCGCAACCTTTCCAGATAGATTGCCAAACGCGTCTGGATGCCGTGCCAGCTGTCGCGGGAGCCATCTGGTCGATGGGTCTGCCATAAGTTTGCCGTGGTCCCGCCTTTGAACAATCGGGCTGCGTTCTCCCCGGCATCCTCGGTCGACATGTATCTTCCGTTCAGCAACATGGTGTGGTCGTCGCCGCCCTGCGCCAGCGCGGCCGCAAGCGCGTTGGCGATATGGCTCACCCCGGCTTGCGGATGCGCCGATGTAAGCGCCACCACGACTCCCCTGCCATCCGGTTGGGGACGTTGAAAGATCCGGGATAACAACCCTTCACACGCCATGCCTAAATTCATGCCTTTCACATCTACCTCCTCATCCGCTGGACCTTTGAAAGCCTGCTGCTGAATACATCTATCGATACGAGAACATATCCGGCGGACGAGTGCTCCGCACCATGATGGAAGCGAGGGCACGTTCCGTCTCGACTGCAGTCCCCTCCACCACTTCGCCTATCTGGGGGGAGGAGACCGAAAGAGTGGCCAGCACCGGATACTGCGAAGCTGCTTCCAGTTCGCGCGGCGTGGCCACGGTGTTTCTCCCTGCTTCAGCGAGATAGACGGCGCACAGGCCGAGAAATAGTGCCGTAACCATTCCCAGCACGGCGTTCACCAGTGGTTTGGGACGAACGGGAACGTAGGACAACGTGGGCTGCTCCGCCACCACTACATTCATCAGCCCGCGATCATCCATGGCATCCGCGATCTGAGATTGATCGCGCTTTTCCGTGTACAGCTCATAGTTCTGCTGGCGCTCCTTGACCTGCGCCTCCAGGTTGTTGAACTGGACATTGAGGTCCTGCATGGCTGCCAGGTCCTCTTTCAGCGTGCCCAGTTGCGCCGCTACGGCGGCCTGGCGCGCAGCCGCGGCCCGGCGGCTGATGTTCCCCTGGGCATACTCGGTTCGCACCTGCTGCCAGGCGGGATCGATGTCGGTGGTCACTTCAAGCGGCTTAGTGGCCGCCGCGTCATTCAATGCTGCCCGGGTGGCCGCAATCTGCTGGTCCAACTCGCGAACCATCCGGTCTTCCGGCTTGTAGTTGGTCAACAGGGCAGTGCGCTTGTTCTCCAGGTCGATGATCAACGCGGTCAGTTGCTGCACGGACTGCAAATTTGGACCGGCCCGGTTTTGCGTCGTTTGCCGCGCTGACATGGTGCGCAGCCGGCGCGTGCTCTCCGCCAGGCGCGCGTCCATTTCTTTCAGGCTGGCATCGGACGTAAGTAAGTCGTCCTGCGCCTTGGTGATCTTGCCCTCAAGGTCCGCTTCCCGTTGCGCCAGCGAATAGATTTGATGTTGCTGCTGGAAATCCACCAGTTGGCGGCTGGCATCATCCCAGGCTTTGCGGTAGCGCTCCGCTTCCGAGGCAAAAAAGGCGGACGCTCCGGTGGGGCGCTGCATCCTGCGATGTTGTTCCAGATAGAGTTGCGCCAGTTGTTGCAGGGAATTCCTCGCCTGCTCCGGGCTGCCGGCGCGGTAGCTCACGTCAATCACATTGGTCTTGCGCACCTGCTCGGTTTCCAGCTTCCTGTCGAACGCAGCCACCAAACCCTCATGCTGGCGGATCGAAGCTGGAGTCTGTTGACTCATCGGAACTTTTATCCAACCAGGATCGGCCACCGGGTCGAGAACGTCATGGCTGCGCAGGATCTCAAGCTCCGAATTCACCTCGGTTTCGGTGACCTCGCTCACCACATTCTGCGGATTGGTCCGCTGCGGCGTGACCACCACGTTTCCGCGGGCATTCTGCACCAGAAATTTCATCTCGGAGGCATACTGTCTGGGCATCAGGACGGACGCCACGAGGGCCATGAACATGACCATCCCCGCTGCACCCAGGAAAAGGTGCTTCTGGCGAAACAGTGCTTCCGTCGCACTGCGCAGAGACAGGCTGGCCGGCCTTGCATCGAATACGTGGCCGCTCCTAACAATTCCCGTTTGCATAATATTGAATTCAACTTTCCCACTGCGTTCTGCCAGTCAATGGCATCCCGCGTTGGTTTTGGTGGAGGTCAGACAAGGACCGCGATTGGAGGACGACCACGTCCGTCTTTAGAAGTAGGGTCGACAGGGACCACTTGACCGCTGCTTGCTGGTGACGAGTGGGCTGAGAATATCAAGCACCGGTCGACAAACGAAATTCAAAATATTTATGGCCCTCATCTCTCATGAATGTGTGTCCGTATTCGCGCATGGTCGTTCGTCACCTTGCTCCAAGTCAATACATTGGAATCTGTACAGAATCTGAGATCGCCATCAGTCTCTGATTGTTGCGACAGTAACATGAGTAACCAGAGCAGATGGCAAAGAGAATTGAAAGATGTACTTCTCAGACGTGCATTCACAGGTTCATGAATGCGACAAATTGAAAGTTTGGCGATTGCTTACGATGTGAGTTGGACTAGTATTCAGATACCGCCATCTTCTTCTTGTATTGGTTCTCAACTCCGGAAGTTCCTGATGGCTTCGGCGCAGGTATCGCACTCATGAGACTGCATCGCATTCAACTTTGTACTGCGCTTACTGCCTGGGGCGGGAGAATGCTGATGCCGGTCACTGTGCTGCTGGTGCTGGCGGTCGCGTTGCCTGCCGAGGCCGAGAAGGCCGGCAGCGCCGACGGGTTCGTGGATAGTGTCGGAATTAACATTCATCTGCACTTCAACGACACGGCCTATGCGAACTTCCCGCGGGTCCAGCAGGCGCTCAAGGACTTGGGAGTCCGGCATGTTCGTGACGGCCTGGTCGATACCGCCTGGAAGGAATACTACAACCGGCACAATCAGTTGGGCAGGTTGGGAATCAAGGGAACGTTCATTACTTCCCCGGCCCAGAGCGCGCAGTTGTTGCTCGACTATCCGGAGCGAATGAAGGACAGCTTCGAGGCCTACGAAGCTCCCAATGAGTATGACCAGAGTCATGATGCACATTGGTCCGCGACCCTGACGTCGTTTCTCTCACAACTAAGCCGCGTCGTCAAAGCTGATGCCCGGACTTCCCGCTTCCCCGTGATTGGCCCATCGTTGACCCGCCCTGACTCGGCCTGGAAGCTACGCGGCCTCTGTACCTTCGATTATGCGAACCTTCACAATTATTTCGGCGGCCACAATCCCGGCACGCCGGGTTGGGGATCGAACGGCTATGGCAGCATCCCGTGGAATCTGGCGACGGTGAACACGGTCTGTCCGGGCAAACCCGTCGTCACCACCGAGACTGGGTATCAGACCAGCACGGCCTTGCCGCAGGGAATTCCGGAGGATGTCGAGGGGAAGTATGTGCCGCGGCTCTTTCTGGAGCAGTGGTTGCACGGCATCCGCCGAACCTATCTGTATGAATTGGTCGATCTTCCGCCCCGGCGTTCCGCGGGAGACAGCGCATTTGGTCTGTTGCGGTTCGACTTCTCTCCCAAGCCCGCGTATTCCGCGTTAATGAACCTGCTTCACCTGCTGGCCGACCCCGGGCCTTCCTTTGCCGGAGAGGAATTGGGCGTCAAGTTAAGCGGCGAGCTGTCGAATGTGCACCACTTGCTTTTAGAAAAAAGAAACGGGGTCTTCTATCTGGCGTTGTGGGTTGAGGAACCTGGTTACGACGGCGCCAGTAAAAAAGCCACACCGGCTGAAACTCATGCGGTCGTCATCCAGACCGATAACAAGGTAATCGGAATAACCCGGCACTGGTTCGAAGCCTCCGGCGCCATGAAGGCCGCGGCGCTCGGCGCTGGTCCAACCTACAATATCGAAGTAAACGATTCGGTCACCATCCTCGAAATGGATACCCGGCCCGAATCTCCGCTCCTGTACCCTCCCGTGGTCAGCCACAACGTAAGATAGATCATGGCCTTTTCTCTTTCGGGGCCAACTGGCATCCGGGCCTCTTTCTGGTGTTCTCCGAGAGCCGACGCGCAGGTCCGGCGGAGGGAACCGGAATGCCGCCTGATGGCTGTACCGAATTCAACCCAATCTAGGCCGCAGAGCGGAGCCCTCCAACGTTACGTACATTACGCAAAAAAGAGGGGGGCGGTTCACGCCATGGCGGAGTTGAAGATCGAACCAAATGAAAAAAAGATGGTTTGGCGATCCCGGTCAATCCTGTCGCTCATACCAAAAAGAGTTGGTCGGGCGGCTAGGGCCAGCTTTTGACTTTTTCTTTCCACTCAGCAGCGTGCTCGGGCTGGGGATTGGCGTTTACCGCCTTTGGAACCCTGGTGGGTTGCGATGGAGTGGTCGAACTGCTCGCAGTCAGCGGATCGTCATGGTTTACTTCCTGGTTTTCTGATAGAAGAGGCGCAACTATGCGCAACGCCTCGACCTCGATTTCTAATCTCGAGATCTCAAGCTCTTTCTGTCTTAGAAGTTCGTAAATGTCCTTCATACGCAAGCTCCAAAGCAAAAATAGAAATCTGGAGCACCTACGCCAGCTCCATCAGATGTGTTCGCTTGCCAACAACCCTATATCACTCTCCGCAGCGGAAGTGATTCCGCGCGCCGCCTGATGAATTCAGCAGAGCGTTTGTTGGTAAAGAGCTTATTGTTTTTTACCGCGGTTGCTACGTTCCGTTCCAGAGCCTCAATTTCGTCCGTCTTCACGGTGCTCCGGAGCTGTTCGACCAGGGCACGGCTCCGGTGCCCAAGTTCGCTTGAACTCGCTTCTGCCACCCTGAACCAGTAATACGCAGAAAGACCGTTCTTTTCAACGCAGTAGCCCTCGAGATGTGCCAGCCCAACCACAAATTGAGCCGCGACGGAACCCTCTTCGGCAGCTTTGAGGTAGGTTTCTATGGGGTGGCCAATCTGAGCTCCGAATGGTACCCCGCCCCGACCCGTTGCAGGGGCGTTGCATTCCTTAAACAACAAGAAAAGTAGTTCAAATCGGTTTGAGACGCCGAGCTTGTCGAAGATCCGAAACAAGTAGTTTTTAATGGTGTGCTCGCTAAGCCCGAGTTGGTCGGCGATCTGCTTGTTACTTTGGCCTTGCGCAGCGCACTCAGCTACCTGAAGTTCCCGATGCGTAAGCAGATCGATCTTACCGCTCTCGATACCCTCGCACGATGGAGTGCTTCTGAGAGCCTCGAGCAGAAACTGAGAATGGTTCCTGCTGGCCCAAATCTCACCCCGGCCGACATGCTCGATACAAGTGGGAAGTTCAGGAAGAGGGTCAGTCCGGCAAAACACACCAACAGCGCCACAGCGAAAAGCAGCGATGACTGATTCCCGAGTGCCGGTGTCGAGCAATATTACGATATGGATCGAAGGGTGACGGCTATTGAGGTTCCTAGCGACTTGAAGCCCCTTTTTTGTCCCAGAATCAAGATCCGCGCTGATGACAGCCACATGGGGGTGTCTGGTCGCGACGATCGGCAACAGGTCCGCTGCGCTCGCGGCAGCAACGGTCTCAAAGCGTGGATCATGGCCAAGCGACTCCGATAGCAGCTGACTACCCATCCGATTTCGGTCGGCGATCAGAACGCGGATCGGCGGCGTCAGCGTCGGACCTGGTGAAGGCTGCGAAGGCATCATCAATCGTGGATCCCGACCTAAGGATTTTTTATATCGGCAAAATTCGAACGATAACTGAGGTCAGACAGAGCCCAAAACAGGGAAATGAGCAAAAAGCTTTCAGTTCAATCACGAAGTGGCGGCGAAGCCACGATATCTGCCCATATTTAACGATGCTGTTCAATATTGCTCATTCCTTGAACAATCTTGGAACGGAGACCACGGAGATCACCGAAGGGAAAGTCTTGCTTGCAACCGGGCTGCAAGGGGAAACCGCACACTTGGCGGTCCATATTTGGCAAGCAAGGAGGACATCGGCATCTCCGTTCGGTAGCTCGCGAACCGGGCAGAATCCAGGGAACCAACCCTGTACGCCGGTGTCAGCGAGTTTAGGACGCCACTTTGGAATTACTGCCGGTGGAAAATTCCTGGGACATCCGCAGGGGCGAATCCGCACTCCGTTTGATGATTTCAGCGGGGCGTTTGACGGCAAAGAGCCTATTGTTTTTTACCGCGATGGCAACACTCTGTTCCAAAGCCGCAATTTCATCGGTTTTCACACTGCTCCGTAGCTTCTCGACAAGGGCACGGCTCCGGTGTCCGAGTTCGCTTGAACTCGCTTCTGCCACCCTGAGCCAGTAATACGCAGAAAGACCGTTCTTTTCAATGCAATAGCCCTCAAGGTGGGCCAGGCCTACAACGAATTGAGCTGCGACGGAGCCCTCCTCAGCAGCTTTGAGGTAGGTTTCTATGGGGTGCCCAATCTGAGCTCCGAGTGGTACCCCGCCACGACCGGTTTCTTGCGTGTTGCACTCCTTGAATAGCAGAAAAAGCAGTTCAAATCTGTTTGACACCCCTAGTTTTTCAAAGATACGAAACAAGTAATTCTTGATGGTGTGTTCGCTAAGGCGGAGGCGATCAGCAATCTGCTTGTTGCTCTGCCCTTGAGCGGCACACTCGGCTACCTGCAGTTCCCGATGGGTAAGGAGGTCGATCTTGCCGGTTTCAATTCCTTCGCAGGATGGAGCACTTCTCAAGGCCTCGAGTAAGAACTCGGAATGGTTGCGGCTGGCCCAAATTTCCCCCCGGCTTACACGCTCGATGCAGTTGACGAGATCAGGCAAGGGCTCGGTTCGGCAGAACACTCCGGTGGCGCCACAGCGAAATGATGCAATGACGGCCTCGCGCGTGCTCACCTCGAGCAGGACCACAAGACGAATTTCGGGATGACGCGCCTTCAGGGTGCGAGCCACCTGCAGCCCCTTTTTCGTGTCAATATCCGAGTCCGCACTAATAATCGCGACATCCGCCTTGCACGGTCCCGCTACGGAAAGAAGGTCCGCGACCGCGGCAATACCTGCTACTTCAAACCGGTCGTCTCGTCCTAAGGATTCCGCCAGAAGTTGGCTTCCCATGCGGTTCCGATCAGCCACGAAGATTCGGATCGGCATCGTCGTCGGGGTTGAACGGGAAGGGGAATCCGAGCGCATCATGATTAGACTCTCAGGCTGGTTGAAACATTCATTGACACAAGAGGACCGATAGAAAACCAAAAACTGGGGCCGCTGAAACGAAAAACTTGACTGGAACGGGCATTTTTGCACACGGAACGGTTCCCCGCAATCAGTAACGTGGAAAACAGCCTGTGGAAAAATCCGCAAATGAGGTCGCTCGTCCCCATCAAAGGGACTTCCCACTCTATCCTCGAACAAGCAGGGCCCTAGTATCACCCGTGACTGGTAGGTCCTTTTGGTAGGGCACGGCTCCCGTTAGCCCTGGACTATTGCCCACTTGTGCCCTATTGGGGCTACGGTATCGTTAAGCCATCGCCAGAGGGCAGGACGAGAGTGGACCAGTCAATAGAGCGGAGAACCTCCCGCCGATTCCAAATAGTCTTACCCGTGTTGTTCCGCTGGGCCGACAGCGTAGAACATTACGATGCTGGCCACTGCGCAAACATCGGGCGGAGCGGAATGTTTATCCTAGCGGCGAAGTGTCCCTCACTGGGCGCAGAGATTGTTGTTGAGTTTGCGTTGCCGGCTTTTGACCTTGTACCTCACCCTGTGAAACTCCGCTGCATCGGCCGAGTGAGCAGGATTGAAACGTGCTATCAACTCAACGGATTCGCGGTGGCGGGGAATTTTGCAGACGCGACGGTTGAGGGACCCTTCATCGAAAGCGTGACCGCTGGTTAATTGCTGTCACTGAAGGGTTGTTGAGCGACAGATAGGTAAGTCTCCTATTGGGACTGAAAGAGCGGAGCTATGTACAGCATGCATGTTGAAGGCGAGCACGGACTGGCAAACGAAGTCCACTGGTATGCCGTATTTAGCCGTTCGCGCCATGAAAAGATAGTAGCCACCGCGCTGACCAACACGGGTGTGACAAACTTTCTTCCACTCGTGAGTGAATTGCATTCTTGGAGTGACCGTCGCAAACTGGTGGATGTGCCACTCTTCCCGGGCTACGTATTCGTCCAAATTCCTAACACTGCAGCAGCCAAGTTGCATGTACTCAAGACGAGCGGCGTTGCCCAGTTTGTGGGAAACCGCCAAGGCGCAGTTCCCATTCCGGACAAGGAGATTGGCGACGTCAGGGCAGTACTGGAGCACAAAGTCAGTTGCTCTCCTCACCCGTTCCTGCGACTGGGACAGCGAGTGCGAATCCGAGGAGGCTCAATGGATGGCGTGGAAGGCATCCTCGTTGGCTGCGACTCCCCTTCGAAACTCGTGATCTCGATCGAGCTGATTCAACGCTCCCTCGCCGTGAGCGTCTACAACTTTGATGTGGAACCGATCGGGAGTTGCGCCGGCACGATGTCCGATTCGAGAATGGAATGGCAGTCCGGCTTAAACGCGAAGAAGCAGCCAGCGCTATCGATGCCAGCCAGTGATCGCCTGATAGCAACTGCCCAGGAATGAGGTCAGGAAATGACTCGTAGCAATTTCGCACTACTCGTTACGGCAATTGCGCTGACGTGCGTCTTCCCGGGCTTACTGCCGGGGCAAGTCTCGCAGGTTGACAGTGCAGTCACAAATCAACGAGCTGACCCGTCGCAAACTGGCTCGCCCGACGTGCAGTTTCAGCAACGAGATCAACGTTACCGACTGCGAAAAAGCGATGTCGTCGATGTGAAGTTCAAGTTGTCGCCGGAGTTCGACCAAACCGCTACAGTGCAGCCGGATGGCTTCATCACCCTTGACGGCGCAGGCGATATCAAAGTGGAGGACAAGACCATCCCAGAACTGAGGGAGGCCATCCGACGAGCCTATCAGGGCATTCTCCATGAACCCATCATCACGGTTTCGCTGAAGGACTTTGACAAGCCCTTCTTTATCGTCGCGGGTCAGGTTGGACATCCTGGAAAGTATGAATTGCGCAGCGACACGACCCTGGTGGAAGCTCTGGCCATCGCCGGGGATACCACAACCGCAGCGAAGCACTCTCAAGTAGTGCTGTTTCGACATGTGTCCAGTGAGTTGATGGAGGCGAGGGTGTTTAACGTGAAGCAAATGCTAGGGTCGCGCAATCTGCAGGAAGATCCTCATCTCCTGCCGGGGGACATGGTATTCGTACCCCAAAACAAGATTTCCAAATTGCAGCGCTATCTTCCTACGTCGAGCATGGGCGCATATCTCAGCCCTGCGCAATTCTGACGCGAGTCACGGATCACAGAACATGACCATGCAGCTAGACCCCCTGGACCGAATTGGCGATCAGCGTCGCGGCAGTATCAGCTTGCGTGACGTAACAGCTGTCCTATTTCGCCAGCGAAAGCCTCTGCTCTCGTCTTTCGTGGTTATCCTCTTGCTTGCAATCGTCCTGTCCGGCGCTCTATCACCCTCGTACGAAGCCGAGACGAAAATACTCGTTCGGCATGGACGCATGGATCCGGTGGTGACCTCTCAGTCGAATGCTCCGCAGCAGGTAATGCCGGAGGAGATCACGGAATCGGAATTAAACTCTGAAGTCGAACTTCTGAACAGCCGAGACCTCCTGCGGAAGGTCGTGCTTGCAAATGGGCTGCAAACAATGCAACGTTCCTGGCTGGGTGCCTTTGGCAAGCCAAGGGAGGACGTGGAAATTGCCAAAGCTGTGCGCGAACTTGGTAAACGTTTGAAAGTGGATTCGGTGCGCAAGACAAATATCATCTTGATAACTTATAAATCGTCTGATCCTGATCAAGCGGCCCGGGTGCTCAATACGCTGGGAAGCCTCTACCTGGAGAAACACCTTGCAGTGCACCGGCCATCGGGCGAGTTCACGTTCTTTGATCAGGAAACCGCGCAACTTCGCCGCGGTCTCGCTACTGCCGAAAACCGCCTGAACGATTTTACTCGCGAACATGGCATTGTGTCGGCCCAGTACGAGCGCGATCTCACCCTGCAAAAGGCCAGTGACTTGGAGGCATCTCTAGCACAGACCCAAGCCTCGATTGCGGATACCCGGCAGCGCATTGCTGTTTTACAGCAGCAAACGACATCCGTACCGCCCCGTCTCACCACCCAACTCCGAACTTCCGACAATCCTCAGCTGCTGCAACAAATCAAGTCCACTCTGCTAACCCTGGAGCTGAAGCGATCGGAACTTTTGTCGAAGTTCGAACCGACATATCCGCTCGTTATCGAAGTAGAAAAGCAGATTCGCGAAACACAGGCCATGATTGCAGCAGAGAAAGACGCTCCGGTTCGTGATGAGACTACCGACCAGAATCCCACTTACGAGTGGGTGAAAGCGGAAATTGCAAAAGATCTAACCGGGTTAAGCGGCCTGAAATCTCGGGCAGCCGCCGACCAGGCGGCTCTGGCCAAGTATCGTCAGAGTGCCCGCTCGCTACAAGAGTCTGCAATAGTTCAGCAAGATTTGTTGCGCAACGTCAAAACGGAAGAGGACAACTATCTTCTTTACTTGCGGAAGCAGGAAGAAGCTCGAATCAATGATGCCCTGGATGCACGGGGGATACTCAACGTCGCCATTGCCGAGCCTGCGACTGTGCCGATACTACCTGCCCGGTCTTTCTCCTACTACATCTTGCTTTGCACTTTTCTCGCCACCTGCGGAAGCGTGGGCATTGCGTTCCTTTCCGATTTCGTAGATTCCTCGCTCCGCACTCCAGACGAAGTCGCGCTTTTTCTTGATCTCCCTGTATTAGCATCAATCCCGAAAGAACGGCAGCTAAACTAATGCTTCTCGAGTACTACAACCTGTTGGACCAACCCTTTGGGGTGACGCCGGATACGCGCTTTCTGTATCTGAATCATATGTACCGCGAGACTTTGGCCTCCATGTGGTATGGAGTGAAAGAGGGTAGGGGGTTCATGGCTCTTGTCGCCGAGCCGGGGATGGGAAAGACGACTCTGTTGTTTCAATTGCTTCAGCGCCTGCGTACGACCTCGGCCAGGACCGTATTCCTGTTTCAGACCTGTTGCAGCTCTTCCGACCTGATCCGATACTTGTTACAGGATCTGGGCATTTGTCCGGCGTCTGACCTCGCTTCCATGCACTATCAGTTAAATCAAGTGCTCTTGCAGGAAGCCAGAGCAGGAAGACAATTCGTATTTGTGATTGACGAAGCCCAGAACCTGAGCGAACCGGTGCTGGAAAGCATCCGTTTGCTCTCAGACTTCGAAACCTCTCAGGGCAAGCTCGTGCAGATCATTCTCGCCGGCCAGCGCCAGCTTGTAGACACTCTGCTTAAGCCCGAGATGCTACAGTTGACCCAGCGAATTTCGATTACTCAGTTTTTGGACCCGCTTGACTCCACCGAAGTAGGTCAATATGTTCGCCACCGGCTCGGTGTCGCCGGCTATCAAGGCAAGCCCTTGTTTACTCCTGATGCTCTGGAGTTAGTAGCACAGGAGAGTGGCGGCATTCCCCGCAATATCAACAACATCTGTTTTGGCGCCTTGTCGATCGCTTTTGCATTGGGTCGGAAAAGGATCGACTCCGAGATCGTGGAAGAAGTTGCACATGACCAGAACGTCAATGCGCTTTCAAAAAGGATGGCCAGGTCTTCACCTCAGGAACTGACGATGAAGGCGCCAGCCCCTCCCGATGGAAGTGTTTTGTCATTCCGCAGTTCAATCCTGCGCGCCCTTCCGGCATGGCTGGGCAGGTACGCACGGAGCGCAACCTAAATTAGCTGACTCTTATTCTGTGGGGTACCGCCGGGGCTTGCCCTCTTCGGCGCGGGTAGGCAAGGATTTGTACGACGACAGTTGGGATTGTGGTCCCTTACGCAAGGTAGCGATTATTATGAGTAAGGCTTTCGATGTACTGGAACGAATGCAGCAGGATCGGGATCTCTTTCGCGTGCCTGCGATCGCGAAGACGCCGCCGGTCTTGCACATTGCGCCGAACCGGGAGGCGCCAGTTTCCGACCTGGCATCTTTCACTCGCGAGGAGATCCTCCGCCTCGTCCAGCGTCTCTTCTTGGTGACGGACAGTGCCGGAGACAACCGCCGCCGCCAGGTGGTCTTTTGTGGCATAGACAATATCGAAGGCAGTAATCTGTTATGCGCTCGAATCGGACGCATTCTGGCGGAGAAGGTTAAGTCTCAAGTATGCGTCGTGGATGCCAACCTTCGCGTGCCCTCATCCAGTCCGCTGTTTGATCTGCTTCCCCTTGACGACTGTTCTGGGTCGACCCGCCCTAGCGAAGGACCCCCAGGCCGCGTCACCGACAATCTCTGGCTCGCCTCGGGTGATTCATTCTGCAGCCCTGGAGTCAGCCCGACCCTGGATGATGTACAAGCCTGGATCTCTCGCCTTCCCGCTGAGTTTGCACACGTCGTCATCAGCGCTTCGCCCGTGGGCCTGTACACAGACGCAGTGTTACTCGGTCAAATGGCGGACGGTGTCGTGCTCGTGCTCGAAGCGAATTCAACCCGGCGTGCGGCAGCGCGCCGTGCAAAGCAGTTATTGGAGGAGTCCAACGTGCGCGTACTCGGCACGGTGCTGAATAATCGTACCTACCCGATCCCTGAGAAGCTCTACCGCAAGTTATAAGCCGACCTGCCGAGCAACCACTCTTCTGGCGACAAACCACTCGTCGTTAGTCTCACCTTTTACAGTCAAGGTCTTTTCATATGAGCTTTCTTACCGGAATGTCGGGTGCTGAATGACCAGTTTTCGCCGCCACGTGTCCCTGCAGGCCTTCAAGGTGTTTGATCTGCTGGCGTTAGCTTTCTCGTTCGCGTTGGCCGCAATGTCCGTGTTTAACCTGACCGCTAGGGTGTCTTTTCTCAGTTTCCTTTCGATGCGGGTAAAGGTGGGGAACTTTCTGCTTCTTTTATTACTTCTGCTGGGGTGGCATGTCAGCTTTCTGATGTTCGGGCTATATGAATCCAAGCGCCTCGAGGACCGATGGAGTGAGATCAGGGACGTCTTGAAAGCCATTTCTTTCGGAACCCTGATGATTGCGGTAACGGGGGCGTTGTTTCGGATTCGGATGGTCACGCCGCTCTTCATCCTTGCCTTTTGGGTGTTGAGCACTTCTGTGGCCGTTTCATCGCGACTGATGCTGCGTGCGTTTCTTGAAAAAGTCCGAACGCGGGGGCGCAACCTGCGCCAGATCCTGATCGTCGGGACGAACCCGAGAGCGGTGCGGTTTGCCCGATCCATCGAAGCACCAGAGTTTGGTTACCGTCTGGTCGGATTCGCAGATGAGCCATGGGCCGGAATCAAGGGCTTTCTTACCACGGGATATGCCGTTGCGACCGACCTTGTTCGGTTTCCTGGTTTCCTGCGCGAGCAGGTGATCGATGAAGTCGCGCTTGCCCTGCCCATGAAGACGTTCTATCCCAAGGCCTCCGAGATAGTGGCTCAGTGCAGGGAACAGGGAGTTCTGGTCAGGTTTCTTCCGGACCTATTTGACGTGGTTCCGCTTCAGCCGGACCAGCCCGCGCCCGGCCTGGACGCGGCGATTTCAGCCTATGCCAACCGCCGCGAGGGCTGGCCCCTTGTGGTGAAGCGTTCACTGGATATCGTGGCCTCGCTGATCTTGCTCCTCCTGCTGGCTCCACTCTTTGTGATCGTTGGCCTGGCAATCTTTGTGGACTCCTCCGGGCCGATCTTTTTTGCCCAGGAACGGATCGGCCTCAACAAGAGAAGATTTCGCATGTACAAGTTTCGAACCATGGTCACCGACGCGGAACAGCTGCTGGCAAAGCTGGAAAGATTGAATGAGGCCAGCGGGCCCGTGTTCAAGATCAAGGATGACCCGCGCATCACTCGGGTTGGAAGATTCCTTCGCCGGACCAGCATCGACGAATTGCCGCAATTGTTCAACGTTCTGCTGGGCGGCATGAGCCTCGTAGGTCCACGGCCGCTTCCCGTGCGGGACTACCAGGGTATCGAGCAGGACTGGCATCGGCGCCGCTTCAGTGTGCGACCGGGCATTACCTGCCTGTGGCAGGTGAATGGCAGAAGTTCCATTCAATTCGAGGAGTGGATGGAACTCGACATGGAATATGTCGACCACTGGTCTCTCTGGCTCGACCTCAAGATTCTCGCCAAGACCATGCCCGCCGTCCTCAGAGGGACAGGGGCAGCCTAGTCAAACAGGCGAAGGTCCAGCCTTGAAATCGTAGATCAATCGTATTTGATGAGGAGTGCATGATGCCGATGACGGCTGCAATTGCGCCAACTCAGGAGCGCGTTTCAGTAGCTGGATGCCCGGTGGACCGTCTTTCCTTCGAGGAAACGGTCGCGCAATTAAACGGCAGAATTGAATCGGGGACGCGAACGCACGTCCTCTTCGTGAACGCTGCCAAGATTGTGAGATACCACCAGGACGCCGCTCTGCGTACAGCCATGGATCGCGCTGACCTTCTGCTTGCCGATGGGGTCCCCGTTGTGTGGGCTTCTCGTCTGTTGGGCCGAGCTCTTCCCGGACGCGTCAACGGCACTGATCTGATGGAGCGGATGGTGGCCGTATCTGCCGAGCGCGGCTACCGGGTGTTTTTTCTCGGCGCGCGGCAGCAGGTGATTTCGAAAACAGTCGATGAATTCGTACGACGGCATCCTGACTTGAAGGTAGCGGGTTTTCACAATGGCTACTTTCAGGATGATGAGGAAGCTGTAATTAAAGAGATCAATGCGGCTGACGCTGATTTGTTGCTGGTGGGAATGAGCACTCCGCAAAAAGAATTGTGGGTGGACCGAAATCTGGCGCAGCTTCGAGTCTGCGTAGCTCAGGGCGTGGGAGGAAGTTTCGATGTCATTGCCGGATTGGTTCCGCGGGCACCACGCTGGATGCAGCGGTGCGGGCTGGAGTGGTTCCACCGGTTTCTCCAGGAGCCCGCACGATTATGGCACCGCTACTTGGTGACGAATTCAGTTTTCCTGTGGTTTGTGTTCCAGGGATTCGTCAGAAACGCTCGAGCCTCACAGTGACTCGTACCGACAGCAGAGGTTATTTCCTCGATCTACCGATGACTTCCACAGATTGACGGCGAGACGGATGAATTCAGGAGTGACGCACAGCTCGACCCCGATCCGGCGCCCGCGAGGCCAGACCGACTCAGCCATCGCGGTTGGGCATGCTATTGGGGAACGGGAGTTGGTTTTCGGTATCGTCAACTGTCGTTATGCTTTTGCTCTTTCAGGGGGTATGGAACGCCCCGCTCTTACTGAGGGACGGCGCCGACGCGAATGAAATGGCGTTGGCAGTCCAGAGCGGAGACATACTGCATCGAATTCTGGGAGTGCTGCTGGGAGTGTCGGGCCTTATCTGGTGCCGTTTCCATACAAGGAACCCTTTGCGCTGGCAGCAACCACTGGGTTGGATATTTCTTGCATGGACGCTCTGGCTGGGCGCCAGTTTTTGGTGGAGTGAGGATCCGGGACTCACGTTGCGGCGGCTGACTCTGTTGTTTTTCTTGCTGGTGTCGGCGGCTGCGTTTTCGCGGCTGACCAGGGCCTCTATTTTCACCCTGGTGGCGTTTGGAGCGGTGCGAGTTTGCTAGCCGGGATAGGCTGCGAGCTCTTCTGGGGGACGTTTCATCCATTGCAGCCGGGCTTCCGCTTTGGCGGCACCGTGCACCCAAATCACCAGGGAACGACTCTCGCTCTAGGGGCGATCGCTGCTTTGGGGTTCGCAATGTCCAGCCGAAAGCATCGCCGGGTAGCTGCCATGGCCGGAAGTCTGAGTTTGACTGGCCTCTGGTTTACCAACTCCCGAACCGCAATGGTCTCTCTGCTCGCTTGTACGGCGTTGGGTGGCGGCCTTGTGCTGATGAGAAATGCCGCAACGAAGGGAAAGTTGATACAGGTGGTGGGCATGACGCTGTGTGCCATTATCGGCGTGGGAACCATGATCGTCTGTTCTGGTGGTTTGCGCTCCGTGTTAGCGTCAGAGATTACGGAACAGCGGGATGAAAGGGGACTCGGAGATTTTACCGGGAGAGTTGAAGTCTGGAAAACATGCATCAGGTACGGCTCGGAGCGTCCAGTGCTGGAGTACGGATATGCGACGTTTTGGTCGTCCGCTCGTATTTCGGATATTTCGGAGGAATTGCACTGGGCCGTGAACCAAGGGCATTCCATGTATCTGGATCTTTGGCTCAACCAGGGGGTACCCGGCACGGCCCTCTTTCTGGCCCTGTTGGTCATTGCCTTGGGCAAGAACGTATGTTCGTTTTGGCACGGTGACAATTGCGCGGGAGTCTGGGCCATGCTTCTGTTGTTCCCGCTCGTCGATGGAGTAACAGAATCTATCATGGCGCCGGTATCGAACTACCCCGGCTATATCATCATTGCCGCCATCTTTGTACAACTACGAGGTACACGCGACCTCGATTCCGGTCGGCCACATACATTATGTTCTTAAAAGCCACGTCGTGGACGGACCTGGATTAAGATTGCCATGAGCTCAGCTGTATCTCCTGTCGGCGAAGCAGTAGCTAGTGTCCGGGTGTATGCCCACGATTTTGTCGGTGTTTTTAAGGGACGCGGAATCATAGCGCTCGCCGACCAGGGCGTGGCGAGCGCGGCAAACTTTACAAGCGGCATAATAATCGCCCGCACCTGCACAGCCTCTGAATTTGGCCTGTACACTCTTGGTTTCAGCCTCGTGCTAGTCGCCCTCGATATTCAGGCGGCGCTGCTCGCGACCCCATACATGATTCACAGCCCCCGGCTGCAGGCCGACGCGCTCCGCAGATACTCAGGCGCAACTTTCGTCCAGCAGCTTGCCCTCTCCGCAATTCTCGCGATCGCCTTGATGATTGCGTCAGTTGTGTTGGAGCACAGCGGTACGGCATCGAAACCACTCGCATCGGTCCTCGCCGCCCTCGGCTGGGTGATCGTACTGATTGCCACGAGAGATTTTATCCGGCGTGTCTGCTTCGCACGCCTACGAATGACTGCAGTGGTCTTGCTTGATGCCACTGTCGCAGTGCTCCAAGTGGGTGGCTTGGCTCTTCTGGCTTGGACGGGGCATCTATCGGCCAGGCACTCGTACTGGGCTATCGGACTGGCCTGCGGGGTCGCAGTCGTGGGCTGGCTGAGTTTAAACCACGAGACCCTGGATATCGCCCGAGCCGATGTCCTGGGTGCAGCCAGCGACAACTGGCAACTCGGCAAGTGGATCCTATTAAGCGGGGCCATGTGGACCCTTACGATGAATGTTTATCCCTGGATTCTGAATGCATTTCATGGCGCTCCCTCTACTGCGGTATGGGGTGCTTGCCTTGGAGTAACAGCCAGCAGTAATCCCATCCTGCAGGGTACGTTGAACTACCTGGGGCCGAAAATCGCCCACTCGTATTCGGGAGGATGTCATGAAGAGTTACGACGCGCTGTGCGCAGGTGCAATGCCATCGTAGGTGCTGTACTTCTGCCTATCTCTATTGTGTTGGTGCTTGGCGGGGGTTTTCTTGTCCAGTTGCTGTATGGCCACAGGTATGCTGGCACCGGAATGGTGGTGGCAGTGCTCGCCCTGGGCATGGCCGCGAATGCGGCGGTATTTTCTTACTCGCGTGCCCTGTTCGTCCTGGGCCGCGCCAACCTTGATTTTGCGATCAATGTTGCCGCTCTGGCGCTGACCGTCGGGTGCGGAGTCCCGCTCGTGAAGTGGCTTGGACCTTTTGGTGCTGCATGTGCCCTAACGGCAGTCTACGTGAGTGGCGCGGTCTCCAGGGTACTGGCATTTCACGTCGTCTCTGCCCGACAAGTCGCCGTGGAAGCTGAATGAGCATGCTCAATCTCTTTGTGGAATCGTCGTTATTGCCCGGCTTGCCCTTGGGCACATTGAGGCGGCCCTGGCATGGTTCTTTCTTAGTAAGAACATCACCATTCACAAACGACAGAATATGTCGATGAATAGAGCACTGATCATTGCCAACGAGCCTCCTTGGCCCGTCAGGGATGGAGGCAGCCTGCGGCGGTCGCAACTGATTCGTGCTTTTGCTGCGCGTCTTAATTGCGACCTGGCCATGCTTGCGAATCATGGTGAAACACCTGATGTGGCAGCCATACGCACCGAACTGAATTTGAGGCACGTCTTTTGCGTACCGCACCGTCCGAGGCCTAAACAGCTATGTGCGGCACTGAGCGTGCTATCGGGGCGGCCGATGGGGCAGATCCTTTACTCGTCACGAGCTCTGCGCAGGAATCTCCGGAGAATTGTGTTGCGGGAACAATATGACATGGGCGTACTCCTCGGCGACGTGTGCATTGCTCAGTACGCGGCGTGCGTCAGGAACATGCCAGTACTCATCTGGGATCTTTGTGATGACGTGGCACTCGGCTACTTTCGACGCGCAGCAATGACCAAGGGACTATTGAAACGGGTGTATTACACGATGCAGGCTCGCACAATCGACCGCCACTTACGATCGGCCTGCAGTAATGTCGACGCTATTCTTGTCATTTCCGACAAGGATGGTGATCGGCTTCGCCCTTGGTTTTCTGGCCCTATCGTTGCAGTCCCGAACGCGATCGAAGTGCATGCGGAATCTCTTCGCGGTGAGCTCGGCACTCCCACGATGTTGTTTACGGGGGCTATGAGCTCGTGGGCTAACCGGGATGCAGTATTGTTCTTCAAGGAAGAGATTCTATCCAGAGTACTAGACACCCACTCAAACGCAGTATTTCGCGTGGTGGGCACCGGGGCAGACACGCTCGATCTGCGGAACGGACCAAACGTCTCCACCACTGGTTTTGTGGAACAACTGAACCCGTTCTATGCGGCTTGCGATGTGTTTGTGTGCCCGCTACGCACAGGAACAGGAATCAAGAATAAGGTCCTGGATGCGATGGCTAACGGATGTGCGATCGTGACGACATCGATTGGAGCAGAAGGAATCGCTGTCACGCACGAACGTGAACTGTTGATTGCGGATACAGCGGCGGATTTCGCCCGCTGTATCAAGCGCCTCCTAGCCAATCAGGAGTTACGCACTAGCTTGGGCGCAAACGCACGACGGTTCATACAACATGAGTGCTCGACAAAAACCATGCAGGACCACCTTTCAGATGTTCTTAGGCTCATCAGTTCGCAGGAAGCACATTGAAGATAGTGCCCATTGTCGCGAGACTTTTTCACCATTCAACTCGCGGAGATTGATCTGGCGGTAAACGTGCTTGCCATCGCAATACTCTTCACTCTCGGTATATGGCTGGTAAGTGCCTATGGCGTAATTGGGGCGGCGATTGGTCTGGTGACAACCAATGGCGTTACCGCCGTGGTCCGGGCGGTAGTGTTCTCGCGGGTCGCACTTCGGCGGCGGCCTTCTGAGGTGGACAGCCGGGGAGTTGCGGTCGCGGAGGTAGTTTAGTGGCTCAGGAGATGGCGAAGTGAAAGTTGTCCAGCTTTACAACCGGCAACGGGCCGCGTTTGGCGGCGAAGAAACCGTGATCGCGAATACCACCGCCGTGCTTGAGGCGCGCGGCCATGCGGTGAGCATTGCGATGCGGTGCAGTCGCGGAATAGAAGGCAGCTTCCTCAAGAAAGCTTCTGCTGGACTCAATGGCATCTATTCGTTTTCGGCCATCGGCGAAGTGAAAAAGATCATTGCCACCGAGCACCCGGATGTGATCCACGTGCATGGCGTGTATCCGCAGTGGTCGCCATCGATATTCAGGACCTGCAAGCAAATGGGAGTGCCGACGGTGCTGCACGTCCATTGCCATTACCTCACCTGCCCGGACTGGTACCACCTCCGCGAAGGGAAGGTTTGTGAACTGTGTTTCGGGGGGCATGAGCAAAACGGCATCCTCAAGAACTGTCGAGGATCGTATGCCGAAAGCACAGCTTACGCGCTGCGCAGCTTCGTGAGCCGCAAGATGGGATTCTTTACCGATCATGTGGGCGTATTTCTACCGGTGTCGCGGTTTCTGAAAGACCGGTTGATCCGGGCAGGCTTTCCAGACGAACGGACTGAGGTTCTGCATAATGTCGTCCTCGAGCGCAACGCGGCGAAAGACGATGCCAGCGAACTCGGGACCTACATTGGTTACTGCGGCCGCCTCAGCCCGGAAAAAGGGGTAGGCAGCTTGCTGCAAGCGGCAAGGCTCTCCGGGCTGCCGGTAAGGATCGCGGGTGACGGCCCCGAACGCGCTGCCCTGGAACGCATGGCTCCTCCCAACGTGACATTTCTGGGATACCTGAATCGCGATGGCGTTAACCAGTTCTATCAGGGCATGCCGGTTTATAGTGGTCCCCAGCTGTCATTCGAGAGCTTCTCCATGTCGGCGGCCGAGGCGATGATGCAGGGTAAACCAATAATCGGGGCGCGCATCGGTGCGATTCCCGAGATTATTGATAACGGCAAAACTGGCTTGCTCTTCGAGCCCGGCAACGCTCAAGAGCTGGCCGAACAAATGTCGAATCTGTGGGCGAGCCCGGAACAGTGCCTGAAATATGGGAACGAAGCACGTTCCACCATCAGGATGAAGTGCAGCGAAGACCTTTATTACTCGCGTCTAATGGCGGCTTATCAGCATGCAGGCGCTTTTGCCGGCAGGAGTGCGAGAGCTGTGAGTCCGCCTTTCGTGGAACCCGCCGCAAGCACTGAGCCCTGCACCACCGATCTCTAAACTGCCAAACCAGATATCTCAACTGCCAAAACAGGTCTCTAGACTGCCAATCGGGGGAAGAAAGGCTAATCCAGTATGTGCGGTATTGCCGGGTTCTATGAATTCGAAGGCCGAAGGTCGATTGAGCGCGAAACTCTGGAGTCCATGCTTTCCGCTCTGTATCACCGTGGGCCGGATGACGCGGGCATGTTCCTGGAGGGCCGCGTCGCACTCGGAATGCGGAGGCTCAGCATCATCGACCTGGCCGGCGGCAAACAGCCGATCTCGAATGAGGACGGCACCTTAACCATCGTCTTCAACGGTGAAATTTATAACTACCGTGAACTGCAGGAGAGACTGCGGGCCCACGGCCATGTAATTGCCACCAGCAGCGATACCGAGGTGATCGTTCACCTTTACGAGGAGCTAGGAGAGGACTGCGTAAAGGAACTTCGTGGCATGTTCACCTTCGCGATTTGGGATTCCAATCGCCGGTGCTTGTTCATAGCCCGAGACCGTTTGGGAATTAAACCGCTGTATTACACAGAGCACCACGGCAGCCTCATATTCGGCTCTGAGATCAAGGCGATTCTGCAGCATCCTGAGGTCCAGGCGAGCCTGGACGTGGACGCCTTAGGCGACTTCCTGTCCCTGAAATACGTTCCCGCGCCCGCAACCATGTTTCGCGCCATCCGCGCATTACCACCAGCCCACACTCTTACCTGCGACCGGAACGGAATTAGGATTGCCCAGTACTGGCAGCTTTCGTTCGCGGACAGTCAACCTGGACACAAAACAGAGGAAGAGTTTGCGGAGGAACTTGAGGCGCTGCTACGCGAGTCAGTGCGCCTCCATTTGGTTAGTGACGTGCCTTTTGGCGCTTTCCTGAGTGGCGGTCTCGATTCGAGCACGATCGTGGCATTGATGCAGCAGATGATGAACACCCCTGTAAAGACCTTCTCCGTTGGTTTCGAAGGCGGGGGAAGCGAAAAGTTCAGCGAGTTGCCCTATGCCCGTCTGGTTGCGGAACGTTTTGGAACTGACCATCACGAAGTCTATGTACGCCCCGACGATCTGATGAATCTCGCCGAAAAAGTTGTGTGGCACATGGATCAGCCGATCGCCGATAACGCCTGTATAGCGAACTACATGGTATCGGAACTGGCCTCGCGGCATGTAAAAATGGTGCTGGCCGGTGAAGGCGGAGATGAGTTGTTTGCAGGATATGCGCGATATCCAGGGGAGCAACTGGCGTCATGCTTCCAGTTCATCCCCGGGAGTATCAAGTCGCGCGCACTCGGCATGTTGCAGAAATTGCCGGGCCTGCGCCGGCCCAAGGTGGCGCTATTTGCGTTGTGCCAGCCTGATGAGCTTTCGCGGCTCATTAACTGGTTCCCGTTGTTCAATCGGTCCATGAAGTCCTCGTTGCTTTCGAGCGAACTCCTGCGCCAGCTGTCTGACCCATACTCAGAGCAGCCGTTCCGTCAGCGACTTGCCGAGACGGATGCGACCCACTGGCTTAACCGGATGTTATTTGTCGATACAACCCTTTGGTTGCCTGACGACCTTCTGGCTCGAGGAGACAAGACAAGCATGGCTGCGTCCATTGAAGCTCGGGTGCCATTGCTGGACCATAAACTAGTCGAGTTCGCTGCAACGCTTCCTCCTCAGATGAAGCTGAAGCGACTCACGCGAAAATTCCTTCTAAGGAAAGTTGCCAAACGATGGTTACCGGCTGAGATCATCAATCGAAAGAAACAAGGTTTCCCGATGCCCTTCTCGCTCTGGTTTCGCAAGGAAGCGCGATCCTATGTGCGCGATCTCCTATCCACGGAGACCGTAAAACGGCGCCAGCTGTTCAATCCTGCGTGTGTGGAGACACTGCTCGATCAACACGAATCGGGTGTCGCAGATCACGGGGCACTCATTTGGGGTCTGCTGGCCGTCGAACTGTGGCACCGGATTTTTCTCGACTCGCACGCGACTGCAGCGGCAGCAAGTTTTGACCCCGTCGTTGCGGGAAGTGTCCAGCGATAGCACGAGGACAGGACGAAGGAATAACATTCCGCCCATCCATTGCAACCGGCCAAGTGGTTCGCCCCCGTGCTCGACGACCATCTGGTCATCTGGGTTGATCCGTAAAGCAATGGAATCGGCAACAGTAGAACAGATTCGAAACCTTCTGTTCGGAGAAGACTCTACAACGAGGGCCTGCAGTTTACCCGTGCAGCTCTTGATGGCAGGCGGCGCAAAGAGTGATCAGGTTCGAGTCGTCATCGTCGCCCTGTTGGCTGCGTAGTTGCTGGTGATGTACATGAAGGTTTTGTCTGGAACCGCAGATCTGGCATTTCCAGCCATCGCGCAGCAACACCTGTTTCCTGAGCTTGTCGTAAGCCTCGGAATCAAGCCGCAGACGCGGTCGCTTGGGACGGATCCGGTTCACGAAGCCTTTTCGGTCACTTCGTGCAGAAAAGCTTGCCGTTGCTCGCCGGGCAGGAATTTGAAGAACCTTGAGATCGACTGCAGGAGCGCGGTTGGGTCGTCGTTTTCGAGGTTCGCCCCCGCCAGGAAATCCGCACAGATCATCTCCAGACAGTAACCTCGTGACTTGTCTGTTCCCAGCATAAGAGCCGCCGTCTCGATAGCCTGCTCGACCACCGGAATCTGGGTCTTGTAGAGCTTGAAGTAGATAATCTCCCACGGTTCCGATTCCCGCCCCGTCAGTTCCTTCTCGACCTCCCGCTTGAACTCATCTTTTGGGAGTGAGCGCGCCTTGTGCAGCCAGGTTGCACAATCGAACTCCTGCCCATCCCTCCTGGCGACTTTCGCCAACTCCAGTCCCTTCGTCCATCCCACCTCCTTCAATTCCTTTCTGGCCTGCGGCGGCAGGTGTTCATGGATCGACATGAGGTAGTAAGCCTTCCGCCTGGACTCCGGGAACCGCCTTGCCAGAAACTCATCAAAGGACTTCAGCTTCTCCAGCCGCCAGTACTGTCCTGCTCGCACTTCGCACAGATACCGCCCCAGCTCTACGAACCGGGTGTCCCGTTCGGCCTCGGGCAGAGACGTTAGAGGGATCGGCATCGCCGTAGCCGACGAAGCCTTTGCATCGGGATGACTTAAATACGGTTGCCCTGAAGGCCCATCGGGACGAGCTTGGATGGGAGAATTCCACCGAGGGCTGAACGTCAATCCCGTGGCAATGCTTTCGATTGGCGAGTCCTACCAAGCCGGTGTGCGTTACGTACCAGCCTTGATCCAAGAGAAGGAGATCGCCATTGCTGATCGAAAGTTTGAAACGCTCAGTGTAGGCTCTGAGAGTCTGCAGCAGCGTGGGGTCGATTTCCTTTCCCCACCTCAACCGTGCGAATTTCCGATTATTGCGAAGGAGCGTACCTGTCATGAGACATCTCCTGATTGTCCGCGAATAACGATGTAACATACAATCACATACATTCTAATACATACGGCGGCACACAATCAACGAGATAATCAGATAAAGGTTGTCTTTTTTTTTTACAATCTCTGGATCATGAAGAAGAACGCACCCTTGGCATTCCGAATACCAGGTGAGCTCAAAAGAGGCCTGCAGCGAATCGCGGACCACGAGGCTCGAAGCATGTCTCAAATTTGCGAACTACTGCTAACCATCGGAGTGGATGCCTACGAGAAGGAGGGAACACGCTACTTGCAACGTCTTCTCAGCGGCGCAAAAGAAGGTTGAAGTCCAATGGTGATTTAACCAGTGATGACCTCAAAGGTCCAGTCCTACGCAGGTTGTAAAACTGCTCAGGAATTCCTCTCCAGGAACGATGCACGACTCGAGGCAGCCCCAGAGCAGTGCCTGGCACGGGGCGCTCACTGAGCTGTGGGATCGGGCTGATTCGGGAAGTGTGCAACTCAAAAAAAGAATTTTGACTCGCTAGTCGGCAGAAAGGAACTAGCGCCGTGATTCCTAGCATCGGTTCCTTGCTCGAGGTTTGCTGAACAAAGATGTCGAGAAATGTGGGGTGCCTTCCTTGGACTGATCGGCAGTTTTTGAAGAGAGCTGAACGGCTATTGAAAGGCAGCAATCTTGTCAAATATATGTAAGTGAGTGAGACCTGTATAAATAAGCCAATTCCGGACGGGCCCCAAGATTAGCCTCGGCTGTACTCTCTTGGTAACACACCTCGCCCCCTAAACGCCGCATCTAAATGAGAAATGAGCGGGCACGGCATCCCCGATTGGCGTGCGAGTACTGCGACTAGGGGTAGGAAATGCGCCGTCACCGCCAATGTCTTGCATCATCCTGGGAGGGTCCTTCGCATGTCTCAACAAGAACGTTCACACAATTTCTCAACACCACCACCGGAACATGCAGGCAAACAGCCGTCGTCGGAACGAAAAATCCTGGCCAACCGGAAGAACGCTTCCAATTCCACGGGCCCCCGGTCAGGCGAAGGTAAGGCAAGAAGTCGGATGAATGCGCTCAAACATGGATTGTTCGCCCGGGAACTTTTCCGCGATGCCGTGGTAAGAAGAGAAGACCCGAAGGAATTCCTAAAGATGCACACTGATCTGCGAGAGGTATGGCAGCCGTGCGGGCAAGCGGAAGAATTAGAGGTCGGGCAAATCGCGACTTGTTATTGGAAGCGCCTTCGTCTTTGGCGGTATGAGAATGCCGACATGCGTGTAAACCTTGACCACGTTGCCATCCGAGCACACGTGCCCGGCCCCCCGGTGCCGCTCATCCCAAAGGACAGGGCTTGCGGGTTGAGCGTGCCTGCCGCCGAGCGGCAACATACACCGATCCAAATAGTTGCCTACCGTTCGTGTAAACTCGACGTGCAATAATCCATAACTAATCGTTTTAAAAGGGCGATAACATCATGATTTCCGGTTCTGACTCACGGGTTTCGTCCCGCGTTTGGTTGTGTGTTGTCGTTGCGGCGTTCGGGCTGATCGCGATGGCGATGCACTTTCCTTTGTGCGCCCATGCTCAAACGGCTCAGGCGCAAACGACTCAGGCACAAACAGCTCACCCAAGACATGCTCGGCAGGAGCTCCCGGCGGATTCCGTTGCCCCGATTGGCACGCTTGATTCCGTCGCCACAGTCCACGTGGACGTAACGCCGTCGCACGTTCTGAATACGATCTATCCCGATACGGCTACTGGCGCGTGGATGGATGATTTGAGCAGGGCGCAAATAGACAACTTGAGCAAGCCCGAGGTGATTCAGGGGGTCAAGAACCTGGGTTGGGGTTCCATCACCATGCGCAACAACAGCGAATTGCGCTTGTCGGCATGGCACTGGAACGAAAACGGCACATGGAGCGATCCGGCGACGAAGAGCGGCTACTACGTCGGCAGCGCTGATTTAGGCGAACCGATTCACTACGGCTATTCGTATTCGCTGCCCCATCGCGATTTTATGACCAGCGGAGATTTACCTTTGGTTGCTGGTTTTCAAAGTTACTGGAAGAGCAATCCTTACCTGACCAGCCACTTCACGGGCGAGAGCGATACGCTGCACCCGCAATGGGTGGTGATCGATATGGGCACGGCGCGCGCGGTCAATGCGATCCACATTCAATGGGTCAATCCGTATGCCGTGGTTTATGTGGTGCAGTACTGGGTCGGCGACAACAATGCGATGGACTGGGACATGGGCCCGAACGGCATGTGGAAGGCGTTCACGTCGGGCGCGGTGCTGAATGGCAATGGCGGGGATGTTCGTCTAAAGCTTTCCGATGAGCCGGTCACTACGCGCTTCGTCCGCGTGTTGATGTCGAAGTCCTCCGGAACTTGCGACACTCACGGGTCGCAGGATATTCGAAACTGCGTCGGCTACGCCTTGCAGACGCTGTCGGCCGGTACGATCGATGCTGAGGGGAAATACGCGATCGTGTATCCGGCGAACGGCAAAGAGCCCGGACCTGGGCCCCCGCCGGTTCTGCAGGGCGCTGGAGAGCAGGAAGTGATCGCCGGTTCGGAGGCAGACCTGGCTGGATCGTTTTTCGCTTCTTCGGTCGATCCCTGGCACCAGGCCGACAATCTGATCACCGGCGGCCACGATCAATACAACGGCATGGACAATTTCTTCACCAGCGGATTGACCATGGGCCACGCGGCGCTAGTTGCATGCGCGGCGATCTATGACACTCCCGAAGATTGCGCGAATGAAGTTTCCTACATTCACAAGCGTGGCTATCCCGTGGTGGGAATTGAAGTCGGGGAAGAGTGCGACGGCAAGCACATGACGCCGGAAGATTATGGCGCCATCTACATTCAAGTGGCGGATGCGGTCCACAAGTTGACGCCCAGCGCCAAGTTGGGCGGCCCGATTTTTGAAGGCGTGGATAAAGACATCACGCTCTGGCCGGACGAGGAGGGCCGCACTTCCTGGATGGAGCGATTCGTCGATTACCTGAAAGCCCACGGTCATCTGAAGGATCTCGCATTCATGTCGTTCGAACACTATCCATTCATGATCAACGGATCCACGCCGCCGAACGACTGGGCATCGCTTTACCTGGAACCCGGAATTATGAAGCATGTGCTGCGCATGTGGCGGCAGGATGGCGTTCCCACCGAGGTGCCGCTGATTATCTCCGAGAGTGGAATCATCGCAGGGCAAAGCGGACCGGGCTACCTGGGCGTGACTGGCCGCTCTATCTGGGAAGTCGATGCGTTTGGCACTTTCTTTGAACAGGGCGGCACAGCGTTCTATCGTCCTGCAATCAACAATGGCGCCGTTGGTCACGGAATCCTCGATCCCGAGGGTGGCGCTGATGGCGGTGGCGCGTACGGCACGCCTGCATATAATCCGTACTCTTCCGCGCACATTATTAATTTTGAATGGTTGCAGCACGAGGCAGGGGCGAACAAGATTTTTCCGGCATCGGCGGACCTGAAGGACGCTGTCGGACGGACGGTCGTTACCTCGTACGTCGTCAAACGTCCCGATGGGAACTGGTCGTTGATGCTGATCAACCATGATTTGAACGCCGCCCATCCGGTGCGTCTCATCATCGACGATGCCAAGCACGTCAGCCATCCTTTCATGGGATCTGTAGCTCTCGTGCAGTATTGCAACACCCCTGATGAGGACAAGAACATCACTATTCCCGCCGCACCCGACGGCGTGTACGCACTACCAGCCGGTTCAATCACCGTGATTCGCGGGAAGCTGCGGTAGTTTAGCCGCGTTCCCGATCGAGCCTGCACTTCTAAGAACGAATACCGCGGAAGACACCTATGACGGGTAAATCAGAAGTCAGCTTCCCAGTTGCCGACCACTCGTCCGGAATCGCACGTCCGTTGCGCCGCTGATAAAGGGGTAAAACCTGGTTTGGCTCATTTGACGCGGGCCGACCTTGCCGGGGAGAATCGGGAATTCACATGGGGAGACAGTCCTGACCTCAAATTCCAGCAGGGAGTTGATCTGCAAAGCCAGGATTCTCCCCGTGTTGCCATCTCAAAAGGAATACCTTCTTGGAGGCCGTGATCAGCCCTGTCCGGGGGGCAATGAGTGTAATCGCTGTTAACAACAGTTAGCGACTAGTAAGGGATTTTTCTAGCCAGAGGGTATGGCTTCCTTTCAGGATGGGATGTCGGGGTCGGCGTCTTTCCAGAGAGTGGAGAAATCCATTGTAAGCAGCGCGAGCTTTCGTAGCGTCAGCCTGCAAAAATCGCACGCCGCCTCATTTCTGTTGCATCGCCTCTACGGTTTTGGTAACGGCATCCACTCTTACCTCACCCAAGTCCATATCCGAATCAACTTCATGGAAGATTGGTCCCCAAACCGGCATTTCCCGATTTCCGTGGGCCAGCGGTCCAGTCTCATTTCCCTCGATGATTTCCTTCACCCGCCGGAATGGGAACGTCCCGCCATTTCTTTGCGAGATTCGCGTCAAGTCCGGAGGCCCGTGCTTCAGCGCAACTGACGCTGGTCCATGTCCTCGCCCATCAACTCCATGACATGAAGCGCAATAGTGGCGATAGATTTCTGCGCCCTCAATGGGATTACGCATTGGGGACGTTGTTTGAGTCTGCTTCTGCATTGCCCACAAAAGGACGGCGGGTAAGGAGAATAGGCCGACCAGCAGGATCAACAATCGTCTTGGTCGGGACATGCGCACCTCTGAGAGCAGCGGGGATGATCCTATCACGACAACGCCTGATTCGGCTCTGAGTTAAAACCGGTCAATACGTCCCCCTTCTCAGGAAGAGCAGAAGTCTGCGCACTCGGACGGCAGAGTGGCTTCGATCACAGTAGGAGGTGAGCCGAATCACTGAGTGCCGGGGCCTTTGGTGGCAACCTAACCCATGACATGCCATCCCAAAGCAATCGAGTGCTCATTGTGGACAATGACGAAGAAGAGTCGCAGACTCTGGCTTCGATGTTGGAGGATGAGGGCCTTCTTCCCGGAGGCCAAGAATGAAAAGGCGATCGCGGTCACCCTCTGGATGGAGAAAGGGAATGCGGAGCGCTATGGGCGGGAGGTGTTTCCAAAGGTCGAGGAAATTCTGAAACCCTATCTGACCACCTCGATTACGTACAAGCTGTACAACGTCGAGACCACGCTGTGTGAGCACTTCGTGCAAGCTCTAACTGCATAAAGCGGTGGCGAGCAGCACACAGGCCGGACCGGAGCAGGCGCGGAGCTGCTCCGGTTGTTTGTTTTAGGCTGAACATTCGGGGTCAATGTTGTGAAAAAGCGGCAGGAATCGCGCTGCCGCACTCAGATCACATCTCGATACGACCTAGTTGGAGGAAGTAGAAAAAATGGCTACTCAATTCTGCCAGAAATGCAAGCAGGCCCATCCTGGTCGCGTCTGTGATTACGACGAAGGGGAATGCGCTGAGACGGTCGTCCCCAATCAGGTTGCTGAAGCATCCCACGCGGCACCAAAAGAGAGGAAAGTGACCCCGGAAAACGACAACCGTAACCCCCAAGAGCCCCTCAATGACCGGTTCCCTGATGAACGGGCTCCTCGGCCTCCGGGATCGCACGAAGTCCGCTGATCGACTTGATGTCGATGCGAAAAAATACGGTCTCTATGGAAGAAACCAGTCCTCTGTCACGTGCTTCCGACAGAGGGATTCGCCACCATTCAGAGCACTGCGCCGCCAGTCGTTCCCGCGCATGTTCCCGCTGAGTAGTGTGGTATTGCGGCACATTCAGTTCCAAGTAGGTTCCAGTCACGACTACACTAGTCCAGTTTGACCGGTTGCTGATCTCATCGGCTTGCAGACAAACCTTTGGATTTTGCCGCATCCACTCAATCTTTTTGCCGAAGGTCGAAAAGATGTAGATGCAATCAGGCTCGTACGAAAACGCAACGGGCACCACATACGGTTGATCGTTCAACGAACAAGCCAGCCTGCCGATCGATACCCGCTGCAAGAGCTCACTGCTTTCCTGTTGGGATATGGGGATGATTCGCATAACAGAATCTCTCCTGACGCCGCTGCCATTTTAGACTACGGCGTGCTTTTCGCCAGTTGCCATCGGCGCACTCACGGTGGAGTTGCATCATCTCAAAGGGTTATGGTTGTAACATCGCGATTACACTTAACTATTCAAGCGCCTTTCGGAGATAGGCTGCCACGTCGCTAATAAAGCGATGAACCGACACCTCCGCGATGCGGTGCCCGACGATTGCGTTCATGGCCTTTCCCACGGCCCCGAACGGTGGTTCGTAAAGGCCCAAGAAATCCAACTGCGTTTCGGTAGCGGTCAGTGGATAGATGGAAAGCTCAGCCTTCATGAACGGGAACCAGCGCGGCATGGTCGCGGCCTCCCATTCGAGCAACAACCGGGTGGCGGGAGCCCACACGGCATCAAAGACCTTCTCCTCGACGTTTTTGACGGAAATCTTGATATCGGTCGTGACCCCAATACCGCCAATGTCGACGTGCAGTTCAGCCGCGATCGATTGCACCCGGGAATCGGCAGACTTCGTAGCCGACTGGAACACGGAGAGTGCGTCCTGCATCAACGCATCGCGGACACGCTCGTAGGAATGGTTGACGTAGTCGTAGCAACGAATCTCATGCCTTTTACTCATCAACGTCGCTCCTTCCGGATTGACAGACTGTCTTCGAACTGGTGGTCACGGAACTGTACCATGCTGTCATCGTAGCGGATGTTGCCAGTCGCGTCGCGAGCCGGTCACATGGGCCAAGGTTGGCTCTCTTCGACTCAAGGAGCGGTCCAACCATTACAGTCGACACGTTCGCACTGGAAATCATGCCACAAGAACTTAACTGGCGTAACATCGCGATTACACTCGTTGACCTGTGAAAAGGCGAACAGACGGCGCAAGCTTGTGCTAACGCCTGTTTTCGTCAACTATCAGCGGGAATGTTGCTGGACGATTGGCTTTCGCCTTGGAGTCGCTTACCATCGCTCCTGATATGCCTTTCTTCAACAATACTCCCGACAATTGGCAGAGGCTCGATTGGCAAATCCTTCGCGATGGCGGAATCCAGCTCTACTGGCGTCGTGAGTATTTGATTGAAGACAGACAGTGGTTCGCGAAGCACGACTACGATGTGTTCGAGTTCGCGTGCGAAAAATGGAAGTCGCAAGAGAGCATGTTCTCTGATTTTGCTCGCGTGCTGCGATTACCGGATTACTTTGGACACAATTTTGATGCTCTCGATGAGTGCATCGCCGACTTGCGCCTCACCGAAAACCGTGGCGCGGTGATAGTGTTGACAAGGTTTGACGCATATGCGGCTGGTGCTGGCTCCGCACCAATGCAGAGAGTAAAGAACGAAGCAGAGGTTGTTCTAGACATCATCGCGAGCGCATCTCGATTCCATCTCCTGAACGGCAATCGACTGGTCGGACTAGTCCAAACGGACGACCCCCAATTGCGCGTCGGAGCACTTGGCGGCGCAAGCCCCCAATGGAACCGTCGTGAATGGTTAGACGCGAACCGGCAGTCGAATCCGGCATAACTGTTGAAACATCCCCATATCACTCATTGACCAGGTTGCAGGTATGTAAGCCGCCGAACGCGGTCTAGCAGTTGCTCAGGAAGACAGTCGAAATTCTGAGCGATTTTGGGCGTTCTCACCGTATCGTGCAGTGCTTGACCCATCAGCGCCAGTACATCGTGATAGTCGTCCGGTAAAGGTTGGTTTGTCCAGTCCTGCTCCCAGCCTTCGGATGAGCAGAAGAACATATCGACCGCCCAGCAATTAGCATTCGTTCGCCCTTGGCCGCCCAGATATTCCAGCAGGGCAGTAAGGCTTTCTTTCAGCGCGGCCAGATCAGCAGGTGTGGCCAGAACATCGGAATAAACCCGTCGAAGTAGTGGCTGCAACGCTGGGGAAACCGCTTCTCCGTCTATCGGATGATCTACAGCCGCCCACGCCTCCTCAAAACCTGCCATTCGACTGAACCTCAGCGCAGAATTGTAGCCGAGCGATGGAAGTTGGCGATAAATCGCGATTTCACTCATTGACCCGGATTTTGGCGAACAAACGGCGCAAGCTTGTGCTAACGCCTGATTTCAATAGTTACGAAAGGCTCTGGAGGTAAGCTGCCCTCTATCGATGGAATGGTGTCTATTATGTAGAGGAAGGGCGTGGTGAGCCGAAAACTTCCAATTGCGCTGTGCGTCTGCCAAACTGCGGCGACTGCTCTCTTGACTCTCTGGGCCGACAGAGTGGAATGGCTCCTTGGAGATAGCCACCGTATTCCTCCACGGTTCGTCAAACTTCACTTAGCTGTGATTGACTTGCGAAACATTTGGCGCGGAGTAAACGCTCCCACAGTGCCCTTAAACCTTACGGAACCCGGCTCGGCTGCCTACAGACACTTTCAGGTGCTGGGGTTGAGTGTGGCGGAATTGTTCTATTTCGTCCTCGTCGCGATACTTTGGTATTGGGTGGGGCACTTGTTTGACGGGCGAAAGCGTGCGAAGCCTACTGTGTCTGACCAGATCCGACCAAAGAGTCGGCTGAATGCGTTGCTGTTTGTTGGTTGGGGTCTATTCGTGCTCGTCTTCGCAATTCTCCAACTGCCTGAGGTGTTGGTATGGGGCAGAATCTTCCGACTAGTTCCCTTTTTCAAGGTGCTGTTCTACGTGGCATGGTCGTTGGCCCTGATGATGCTCGGTGTCGCAAGGCTTCGAGCGTCACTCCATACTCTACACGAAGCCTAAACATGGTAGTTGGCGAAAAATCGCGATTTCACTCATTGACCCGGCCAAACCGGGCGGGTTTTGGGACAAATAGGCGAACAAACGGCGCAAGCTGGTGCTAACGCCTGATTTCATCAACTACCTTGAAAGTGGCGACGAGGTTTGAGTACAAGAGGCATTATGAGTCGATCAATCGGTGCGCTTGTCATCGTATTCCTATGCCTAGCATGGCTATCTGCCGCTTCGCAATCCGCGATCACTGGAAAAATTACAGATTCAGAGGATGCGGTAATTGCAAACGCTCGGGTGCTGGTTCACTGGGATTCCAGCGGCAGTACCGTTGGCCTCAAGGATAACGTCGGCATCAAGAGGGACGTGATAGTGGTAACGGATGCCAGCGGTCAGTATTCGGCAGATGTCCCTGCGGGGTTCTATGACGTGCTCATCTCAGCCCCAGCATTCACGCCAATCGCCGCTAAGGTGATCGTCAAGGAAGGTCAGAAGGCCATGCTCAATGCGAAACTTTACGTGGACCCTCTCGTATCAAAGGAAATTGGCGGCATTGAAGTCCAAGGGATTCGGTGAAGGCACAATTGGCGAAACATCGCCGTTTCACTCATTGACCCGGATTTTGGCGAACAAACGGCGCAAACTGGTGAGAACGCCTGTTATCAATACTTACGGGTAGATGGCCTATACTCTTACCGTGCTCAGGTCGTTCGTAAAGTGGGTGATTGCGTTACTGCTTCTGGGGTGTAGCCTATCTGCTCAGGTGAGAGTCGTCATTCCCAAACGGCATTTTCAGCCGAAAGAGCAGATTCGCGCAACGCTCGAAAACCATACCTCCCAACCGATAACCGTATGCGTCGAGTTCGGTCAACATTCGCCAGAGGGGCACACGACTGTGGCCACTCCAATTCCGTTTTTTGTGGAACGCAACGACAATAGCAAGTGGAGCGTCGTGCTAATTGGTCCTGATGTCGGCAGTATTTTGGCACCTGTAGAGTTGGACTCCGGCAAGTCGCTGCCGTTTCCTTTCAGTTTGAATGACGAAGGAAAAATGCGCCTTCGGCTCGACTATTGGATCGGCTCCTTGCCCGACATGAAGTGTCCAGGTCCTGCCCAGGACGCGATCCACTACCGCTCTGCGATCTTCGTACTCGGTTAGTTGTTGGCGAAAAATCGCGATTTCACTCATTGACCGGGTCTGGCGAACAAACGGCGCAAACTTGTGCTGGGTGCGCTTAAGGAATATGTGGTCGAGAGCGAGAGGCTCGCCCTGGACGCAGCGGCCCGGAGCTTCAGCCTGCCGTCCGCGAGCGCAACGCACAACCTCCTGCGCTACGAAGCTCACGTTGACCGGCAACTCTATCGCGCCATGGACCAACTGGAGCGCCTGCAACGGCAGCGCAGAGGCGAAAGTGTGCCGCCGCCTCTCAACATCAATTTGGGGAGGAGGAACTAGGCTTTTTTGCGAAACAAAGCCACGAAGTTGTTTGATTTCAGCAGCTGGGTCGGCTGAACTGAATTAAACAAAGCCAAAATGGGCCTGGCCATGGCCAATGGAAGATGCCGCATGCACGGCGGTCCAAGTAGCGGACCGCGCACCGCCGGAGGGCTGGCGCGGTCGCGGCGGGCGCGCTGGAAACATAGGTTTATTCTGCCGAGGCCCGAGCGGAGCAAAAGCAGGTGCGCGAGCTGCTGACCCAGAGTCGAGAGCTATTGAAACAGATGCAAGTGGGCTGAACCGGCGGCCTCAGGGTCCATGGGGTTCATCCTGCATGTTTGTCGGGAGGGATCTGTTTCGGTAGGTTGAGGCGTCGGGGTCGCGCCGCAGCCTGCAAACGAAAACGCCCCAGACTCGCGGCGCTGTACAATTCGGTGGTTGTCATAAATTCGCCTTTGGCCTTGCGGGAAAAGCAGAATGTCGAAAATGGCTCGCTGTGCAGGGCTGCTGTGCAGCCTTTGGCTCGTGGCGGTCGCTGCTGCATCGGACAAGGTGCAGTTCCGTGTTGGAGCTGCTGCGGTTGCGATCACGCCGTTTGGTCAGAATGCAGATTGGAATGGAGGCATTTCCAATTCTGGCGTATGGGGCGAGAAATTTACAGACAAGAACGGCAACGGCCGGTGGGACCCGGGTGAGCCCTTCGAAGACGATTCGACGAACACCTCCCTGGATCGGAGTGAGCTTATTACCGTAGACGTGGCGCAGGGTCTATAAGCCATCCGAATTCGATTACAGAGACTGGAATCTACTGCTGATCGCGGGTTATCGTGTCTAGTTGGCCACGGAGCGGCAGAAGCCGCCTATGAGGACATGAATCATGAAGATGGTCAGACGACGTGAGTTTCTCAATGCGCTGGCGGTTGGGGCGGCCGGCCTGGCGGTGGGAAGCACGGCGAAAAGCTATGGCCAGATAATCGGCTCCAACGATCGCCTGAACTTTGCCGTCATCGGCCTTAACGGGCGCGGCTATGCTCATCTCTCGGCGCTCAAGGCCAACCGGAGCGCCGCCCGCATCTCGCATGTCTGCGATGTGGACAGCACCATCCTCAAGAAGTTCGCCGAGAGCGTGCAGCAGGAAATGGGCGAGGCGCCGGTGTCCGAAAAAGATTTCCGGCGAATTCTCGAGCAGAAAGATGTAGATGCCATCACCATAGCCACTCCCGACCACTGGCATACGCCGATGGCAATCGCCGGATTGCAGGCCGGAAAGCATGTCTTTCTGGAAAAGCCATGCAGCCACAATCCCGCCGAGGGTGCGCTGCTGGTACAGGCCCAGCAGAAATATCGGAAGCTGGTGCAGATGGGCACCCAGCAGCGCTCTTCGCCGCATACCATCCAGATTATTGAAAAGATTAACCAGGGCATCATCGGCCGGCCGTATTTTGCCAAGGCCTGGTACAGCAACGTGCGAAAGTCGATCGGGACAGGTAAGGAAGCGCCGGTCCCGCCTCAGTTGGATTGGGACCTCTGGCAAGGCCCGGCGCCGCGGCTTCCTTATACCGACAATGTGCAGCCCTATAACTGGCACTGGTTCAGGATCTATGGCACCGGAGAAGCGCTCAACAACGGCACCCACGAGGTGGATGTCTGCCGCTGGGCGCTGGGCGTGGACTATCCGAAGCGGGTCACTGCGTCAGGCGGCAGATACCATTTCAAGGATGACTGGCAGTTCTACGACACGCTGGTGACCAGCTTTGAGTACGAAGACAAGATGATTACCTGGGAAGGGAAGAGCTGCGAGGGCATGAAATATTACGGCCGTGATCGTGGTTCGACCATCATGGGGACCACGGGCAGCGTTCTGGTCGATCGCGACGGCTACGAGATATACGATTTGAAAGGCAACAAGACGAGCGAATTTAAGACTGGCAGTAAAACCTCGTCCACCGACCTGCTCGGCGCCGATTCCATGACCGATGCTCACTTCACCAACTTCATCGCAGGAATCCGTAAGGGCGAGAAACTCAACGCGCCTATTGCGGTCGGCAATGTTGCGGTTACGATGCTTCAGCTTTCCAACATCGCCTGGGAAGTGGGCCGGGAGTTGCACCTCGACACCAAAGATGGGCGGATCCAGGGCGATCCGGAAGCGATGAAGATGTGGGGCCGCGAATACGAGAAGGGCTGGGCGCCGCATATATAAAGGTTGGGTCCTCCCTGAATGATTATGGACGCGAGGGCCAGGCTTATGAAAAACGTGTTTTCCCGTCGCACTTTCGTTCGCAGCGGCGCGGTCGGCGTCGCAGCGTTTGCCGCTTCCGGCAGCGTTTTTGCGCCGGCCGAGGAGCGGCCACCGGCGGACCATGCATCGCCGATACGTCTGGGCTTGGCCAGTTACACCTTCCGCAACTTCACTCGCACGCAGACTATCGGCTTCATGAAGCAGCTGAACGTCCGCGACCTGAACGCCAAGGACGTCAAAGATCATCTTCCGACCGATCCCTCGGAAGAAGCGGCAGCGCTGGCGGATTATTCTTCCGCGGGCGTCAGGCTACACGCTGCCGGTACTATCTATTTCACCAAGGATGAAGATGCGGACATCCGGGCCAAGTTCGAATACTGCAAGCGGGCGGGAATCGGCGTCATTGTTGCCGGCGACCCCGCACCGGAGACTCTGCCGCGAATCGAAAAGTTCGTAAAGGAATACGACATCCGCATTGCAATCCACAATCATGGCCCCGAGGACAAGTTGTGGCATTCGCCCCTCGATGTATTGCAGGCGGTAAAGGATATGGATCCGCGCATGGGGTGCTGCATCGATGCCGGACACACGGCCCGTGCCGGCACGGATGTAGTCCAGGCGATCCGCAAAGTTGGCCCGCGGTTGTTCAACGTGCACATGAAGGACCTGGCGAATTTTCAGGACAAGGAGAGCCAGGTCGCGGTCGGAGAGGGCATCATGCCGGTACGCAGGATCTTCGAAGCTCTTATCGCCACAAAATACAAAGGCTTCGTAGATCTCGAATATGAGATTCATCCTGACGACCCGATGCCGGGCGTGATCAGCAGCTTCGCCTATATGCGTGGTGTCTTGGCTGGGCTGGGCTACGCCAGCTGAGCTTCAACACCTGCGGTGCAGAATACCCTTCTCACTTTCTCGCAACCGCCCGGCGTTGCGATGCGTCTAATTAATCATAGAGGGCGTGTCCGGGCGATCCGTACCCCTGTAGTACCTCGCAGCCGAGCGGCTGTCCGATGAAACGCATTTCACAAAGGAGGAAAGGTCATGCCTGATCTCATGGCCGATACTGATGTTCTGATCGTGGGCGCCGGGCCCGTCGGACTGTTTCTGGCGAATGAGTGCGCTCGCCGCGGCCTGAGATGGCGGCTGGTCGAAACTCGCTCCGGGCAGTCGGAACATTCCAAGGCGCTCGCGATCTTTCCCCGAACGCTTGAGATATTCGACATGGCCGGGGTCGTCGCTCCCTTCCTCGAGGAGGCCAACCGCGTGACCTCCGTTGCCGTAATCGCACATGGCCGCAACCTGGCCCACATGCGCTTCGCGCCCGAGGAGAGCCCCTATCCATTTATTGCCATGGTTCCCCAGGATGTAACTGAAAGGTTGCTGGTGGAGCAACTCCGGTTGAAAGGCGGCGCGGTCGAGTACGAAACGACATTTGTTTTGGCGGCAGAGCAGGGCGACCGCGTGAGTGTAACGCTCGACCGGAAGGGTGAGACCATCCATCTCACAGCGACGTTCGTTGTCGGCTGCGATGGCGCGCATAGCGCAGTCCGACATCTGCTGAATCTGCCGTTTGAGGGAGCAGAGTACGAAGATTCGTTCATGTTAGCGGACATTGAAACCAACCAGTCGCTTCCCGCCGACCAACTGCAGCTCTGTCCCAGTGAATTAGGACCGGTGGCAATTTTCCCTATGAGCGCCACTCGCCGCCGGATCGTAGCGACCGTGGAGAAGACAGAAGAAGCTGCCCCGTCACTCGAACTCGTGCGAAGGATCCTGGAGGAACGCGCACCCAAAGGGCTGCAAGCGCTCGCCTTGCGCTGGAGCAGCTACTTTCGCATCCATCACCGCCAGGCGGCGCAACTGCGCGTGGGACGCATGTTCATAGCTGGCGACGCCGCTCACATTCACAGTCCTTTTGGCGGGCAGGGGATGAACACCGGACTGCATGACGTTTGGAATCTGGCCTGGAAGCTCGACCTGGTTCTGCACGGCCATGGCAATGAGGAGTTGCTCAGCAGCTATAGCGCCGAACGCCGTCCGGTGATCAGGAATGTCATCGAGACCACGGATTTCCTGACCAGGGCGATGGGAACTCCGAGCCGGCTGGCGCAGGCTCTCCGCGATGCCGTCATACCCATGGTGTCGCGTCTTGCCCCTTTTCAGCACGCTTTTGTGAAGAGGCTTTCCGAACTTGGAATTGCCTATCGTGGAAGCCCGATTGTTGAAGGAGCCGGAGAGCGATACTTCGATGATTCTCTGCGGGGCGGCGACGGCATTCGCAACCGTTTCCTGCTCTTCCTGGATAACGAAGCGGACGCATCCACTAAACAGGCCGCGGAAGAGCTCGCCGGGTCATTTAAGGATATCGTTGAGCTGCGATTCCGGCCTGGCCACGACATAACCCTGGTGCGGCCGGATGGCTACATTGCCTACTCCGTGCACCAGCGGGATGGAATCTCAGCCCTGGCATCGGTCCGTTCGCTTCTGGAGCGTCAAACCGGGAGTTCGCGCGAAAGCACGGCCGCCTGAAGGTTCGCTGTGACATGCGCACCTTGCAAGGTAACGGCAATATTATTACCGCATGCCGCGAACCACGATTATTTCGCGCCTTCTGAGAGTGGCTGGTACCAGAAGACTGCACCCTTCGAAAGCGGCGGCAGCGTATAGGAAACAACGCCGTCGTGACGCACTCCGGCTACTTTCTGCACTTCGCCCATGAAAGGCAGAAAGAACGCCGGGCCGTTGTTCTCGGACGACACTGTAATTCGGATTCCAGTCTGCACGGTTTGCACCGGATTCACTCCGCCCCGCAAGCCCGCGAAATTCGCCAGGAAGACGTGCGGTTTCCCTTCCACCATGGCCACGGAAGTGGCTACCTGAGGAGACGCTTCGATCTGAATCCCCGACCCACTTTCTATTTGTTTCAGGAAGGCTGCTTGCGAATCGGGCGTGCTGTGCTCGAAGTCGGCTTCGAGCGCAGCCATATAGGCTTTTCCCGGGCAAGGTTCAACTCGGACGAGGTTCGAAGCCGAAGGAAATCGGATTGCGTCCGCGCCGGTTACGATCAGTTTCTTGCCTGCTCCAACATAATGCTCCAGCCAGCTTCTCTCGGAATCACTCAAGATACGCACGTCGGGCAAAATCAGGGTGTCGCCTTTAAACTCATCCAGCGTCCGCGGGGTCACCACTTGAAACTCCAGGTGCTTCTGCATCAGTAAAATCAGGATTCCCCGATAAGAGCGAACGAACTCGTCTGCGTAGTAGTTGCGGGTCGCGGGAGAAAAATAGACTCCAACTGGATGAATGGGGCTGCGGGGCAGGTAGAAAGTCTTCTGGTGCGCCTCAATCCAGGAGAAGATCTTTTTCCGGGTGGCGAGATCGTTTGAGCCGGCCATGGAGTGGCCGGGAGCGTCCCAGAAATTTGCGCCGGCCATGATCTCCGACATCGCCAGGTTCATCATGGATTCGGGCTTGTCCACTTTCTTGTCGCCGTCCCACGAGTAGTTCAGGATCCATGTGGCCTTGCCCTGGGCAAAAGCGCGGAAGGAATGCATCCCTACCTGGTAGGCGAACCAATCCAGCGGATTTCGGGAGGACGCCATGTGATTGCCGTTGCCGAATTCGTACTCGTGCGCAATCACGTCCACCACGGGGTAAAGGCTGTACACATCCGCGCCAACCCGCACCGCCTCCTGCTCAATGCCGGGGTAGATTTCAGGTATGGTCTTGATCTGGGGGTTCACCGATTTCGCATTCACGTCGATCTCATGCATGAAATCGGTGAATGTCTGGATGCGGAAATCCACCCACTTTCGGAAGTTGGCGTCGTTAAAGTCGCCCAGCTTGAGCTCTTTTCGTGCGTCCAGTCCGGTCTGCTTTTTGAACTCGGCCACGGTATAGTCGTCAAAACTGGCCCAGCTCTTTTCCCAGCCTTCGAAATGCGTCATCCAGTACGGAATGTCAACGTAGATGCCGTCAATGCCGGTGGCTGCAATCTGCCGCACCCGCTGCATGTAGATCTTGCGCCACTCCGGCGCGTAGGGGCTGACCCACACATCTTCGTCGCCTTTTCTGATCCAGAAGGCTGTGCCGCCGCCGAAGATTGCGGGCTCGCCGGTAATCTTCCGCTGCAGCCAGTCGGGATGCTCCTTGGCCATGGTGTGTGGAGTCTGGTCGGCATTGGCCGTGATGCATTCCGTGCCGGCGATGTACACGAAGGCGTGATTGCCCGCCTGGTGCGCCTTCTCCGCCACGGCGTGGATGGCGCGCAGCTTCTCCTCTGGATTGACGAAGCTTTCGTAGCGCCCGGGAATATCGTTGTCCACCTCAATGCCGAAGACATTGCTTTCCTGGGCGTTGCGGACGATCTGCTCCGCATTGTCGCTCTTCAGGCCGTACGCCCCAATGCGCACGTAGTGAGTCCAATCCTGGCCGGCAGGGAATTGCTGGGAGAGACCGAACACGGCCAGCAGGATGAGAAGCGCGAAAGTCAGGACAACGCCAAACCGATTCGCCAAACGCGACGGGGCAGGCACAGGATGAGTCTCCTTGGCAGGTTTCGAAAGATTAAGTCTCTTTGCGGCCTTTGCGGCATTTCTTTGCGAACTTTGCGGTTCAAGATTTTGATTTCAGCGTGCAGCGAGTTCAAAACACTTTAACCGCAAAGGGCGCAGAGGAAATGTCGCGAAGGACGCAAAGAAAGCCACACGTCAGCGCGGCACTCCGACGGGTTGGGCGCCCACCTAACCGCCGCAAGCGGGGGCTATCCGCGCTAGAACTGGAAGCGCGCTCCGAATTGCATCCTGCGATAGTTGTTGGTGGTGGAAGTCACGGTCCCGAAACTGCCGTCTCCCGATCCCACATCCGGAAAGGCAAAGCGCTGGTGGTTTGCCGCATTGAACATTTCGGCACGCACCTGCAGCAGCTTTCCTTCCCGGATGGTGAAATCCTTGGAAAGCGAAAGATCCACGTTGCGAACCCCGTCCCCGCGCAAATTCGAAAAATGCCGTGGCGCGTTGCCCGGAATGTTGTCCCCCGGATCGGCGAAGCAGCTCTGGTTCAGGTATGGGTCTCCTGTCTTGGCCGCCTCGTGATAATTGATTCCAGTCGTCAGCTGCGAGCACACCACGTTCGGTCGTTGGTTTCCGTCCGTCAGCCGGGAGTTGCTGTCAATGATCGCAATCGGCTGCCCGGTCTGTATGGTCAGGAATGTATTCAACGACCAGCCGCCGACGATCGCATCCGCCACGCCACCCATGCCGCGGCCAATCCAGCGCCCGCGCCCTACCGGCAGATCAATGATAAAGGCCGTCGTCAGCCGATGCGTGGCGTCGTTCGAACTGATCCCATGCTCGGCCTTCAGATTGTCCAGCAGTTGGGGATTGTCGAACTCCAGATTCGTCAGCCACGCATTTCGTCCCGCCGAGGAATCGTCGGTTGACTTCGAGAAAGTGTAGTTCCCCTCGAAGCTGACGTAGTGGCTCGCCCGCTTCTGGAATCGAATCTGCAACGAGTGATACCACGAGGTTGCAATCAGGCGCGGCAGACCGGAAAAGCCTCCCGCGAACTGCGGATACGGCTCCAACAGAAGTCCCTGCGGGATCTGATCCTGCACGTACAGCGAATCGGCCACATCGGCGGGGTTGAAGATCGGCGTAGCTGGACAGTACGATGCCGGCGATGCCACGGTTACAAAGAAGCACTGAAAAGGATTCGGAACCGGGGTGGCGAGAAAGTCGCTCACCGCCGTATTGTCCGGATCGTGCGTGGGATTCAGTTGCGCCACCAGCTTCTCGCGAATGCTCGAGGGCAGGAAGTTACGCTCTCGCGTGGAAACTGATGCGCCCGCCCAGGGAAGATGGGTGGCGCGGTTGGCGACATAGTCCGCCGCGAACACGATTTGTCCCGGCAACAGGTGCTGTACTCCCAGGTTCCACTGGTAGATTTCGGCATTGCGGGCAACGCCCGTGTCCAGGTCGCTGCTGTTGCCGAATCCCCAGTTCGCCAGCTTCCCATAGGTTCTGCCTTGCGGCGGCGCCAGCCCGGCGGGGAAGGGATTTTCCAGCGTCGCATATTGCGTCGCATAGTTGTCGGTCGTGAAATACAACGGCGCGGTCTTCGAGAACGAAGGCCCGGCGTACTGGAAATTGGTGGCCACGTTCGACCCGTAGTAAACGCCCGCCCCGCCGCGTAACACAGTGTTGCTTGCCAGTTGGTACGCGAAGCCCAGGCGCGGAGCAAAGTTGTTCCGGTCCACACGGGCGTTGCGATACCCTGACTTCGCGAACACCGTCGTTCCTTTCAATTGCCCGATTTGTCCGAAGTCGAAAGCGGGGTCAGCACTTCGAGCCACTGGAATGTCAATCCCCGTGTCCCCGGTAAAATTGCTGAACTGCAATTGGTTGTTTCGCTCCGAATAAGGTGTGCTCCACTCGTAGCGCAGGCCTAGATTCACAGTGAGTTTGGGAGTGACCTTCCAGTCATCCTGCACGTAAAAGGCCGACTCGACCGATTTATCCGCTACCGCCGGAATGATGTGCAGTTGGGAGTCCGACGGCGAGGGATAACCAACCAGCATGGTCGCAAATGGATTGCCCTGATTGTTGTCTCCCAGGCCGCCATTGGGATTCTGGGTGGTCACGTCCCGGGTGAAGTTGAAAATTCCCGTGGGATTGTCTGGCTGAAAGAAGTTGTTAAAGAATTGTCGCTGTTCGCCGCCGAAAGTGATCGAATGCCGCCCTTTCACCCACTGCAACGACGACGAGTAGCTGTAGAGAGAGTGCGCAAAAGCGGTGTCCACGCAGCACTGGGTAAATATGGAGAGGAAAGGGTCTCCCACGTTGATGGCGGGGATCCGGTCCAGTCCGTTCTGTGCCAAAATTGCCGGCAAACCCACATCACTCAATGTCGGATAGTGATTGCTGATACCGGGCGCGTGTACCCGATCGACGCTAAAGCGGTTCGTCCAGAGCATCGTTGGTTTGATCGACCAGTTATATTCAAGGTTGCCGTTCTGTACCGTCGTCAGGTAGATCACTCCATCGCCCTGGTCCCCATTGCCGACGATGGTCGGAACGCTGTTCTCACTATGTGCTCGGCTGTAACGGCCACCGATCTTATGGTTGTTGGCGATCTCGTGGTCGATCTTCACATCGAACTGCCAGGCTGGGGAGGTCGATAATGTCACCGCACGGAAGTTTGGATCCGGATAGACCGCACTCGGCACATTGGCATGCGGGTACAAATTCAAGATCGCCTGCCCGATGGGATCGATGTTGGCTGCGGGAATCTTGTTCAGAATTCCCCCGTCTGAAAATTGCTCGCGCGGACACACGAAGTTCGGATCCGTGTTCTTCGCGCAGGGATCGTAAATTCCCGCGCTGGCCGTGTCGGGATTACTCGGATCCGGCAGATTGGCCAGGCTCTGCGAGAAGTCCCCGGTGCGCTCCAGGTCCGTGGGCACAATTCCTTCAATGTTGACCGGATCCCGTTGCCGGGTTTTTTCGAAATCCACGAAGAAGAAGGTACGGTTCTTGATGATGGGCCCGCCCACCGCGAAGCCGTATTGGTCGCGGACGTGATCGGGTTTTTCGCCACTGTTGAAAAAATCGCGGGCGTCGAATGCCGACCGTTGCCCGTACCACCATCCGCTGCCGTGAAACTGGTTCGTGCCCTGCTTCAACACGATGTTGACGATGGTTCCCCCGTTGTTGCCGAACTCTGCCGAGAAGCTGTTGTTCTGGAGCTTGAACTCTTGCACGATCTCCACCGAAGGCTGGTAATACACATTGGAGTTACCGCCTTCACCTTGCTCCGGCGCGCTGAGGGGGCTGCCGTCGATGCTGACCTGCGCGGTCGCGTTGCGCTGGCCATTCGACACAAAGTTGGTGCCTGAGGGATAGTTGTCGTTGATTCCCGAGCCCGTAGTCTCGGTTACTCCCCCAGCCAGAAACACCAGACCGAAAAGACTACGGTTGTACAGCGGAATGTCGCGCACGTATTCATTACTGACATCCGTTCCGAGGGAGGCGCTGTCGGTTTCGAGCAGGGGAGGCGCTGTGGTCACATCCACCGTGATGTTGAAGCCGACGGGCTTCAGGCTGAAGTTCAAGCTCGCCTGTTGGTCAACCCCCAACACCACGTCCTTGCTCTCCGCCGACCGGAAGCCGGCCGCCTCCGCTTTGATGGTGTAGGTGCTGGGGCGCAGGCCGGTCAGGAGATAGAGTCCGTGGTCGTCGGTGTGGACGCTGGTGGACACATTGGTGCCATCGTTGGTAATGGTCACCAGGGCATTGACCACCACCGCGCCGGTCTGGTCCGTCACGTTGCCGCGCACCTGGGAGGTGTAACTCGCCTGGCCCATAGCGTTCTGAGCAAGTAACAAGGAAAGGGTTAGGGTGATGCCGAAGAGGAACTGAAGGCGGCGGAACTCAACGCGTAAGCCTGGCATGTCGATCCCCTGTTCGAACCGGATAGAATTAAAGAGAAGCGGTGCAATGTTTCAAATCATTGCGATAGTTATCTTTTACTTTCGATCATCCTCAGGAGTCAAGCGAAAACGTAGGAAAACAATCGCTCCGTCCCGCCGCCGCGCCCGGCCGTGGCGCTTTTGAAACTTACGTTTCCTTGCGTTCTTTGCCGTTTTTGCGATTGACAGGGCAGAAAGACAATTCCGTGGACGCCGGAACCCCTTGCGCAGAAAGCCTTATGCAGCCTTGGACGGAAGCTGAATTAGGGCATGCCCGAGGTTCCTGCCGCACCTGTGATTGAAGATGTCGGGCCTGTCGGCGACAGTCATTCCGCCGACCAATATTGGTTGAACCCAACATAGTCGGAGGGCAAATTAGCGAGGATGGTGCGCCGCAATTCCAGCATGTCAACCGAACCCTGCTCCTGATAAAGGACCTTGCCGCCGGGAGCAAGCAGCACCGTATAAGGCACGGCTGACTCCCACTTGGGGTCGAACGCAGCCTGGAGCGCGGCCGTATCGTCCGATGCGAACAGAAGGTTGCGGCTGGTGGCGTGCATCTTCTCCAGAAATTTCATCACCCCGTTTTTCTCATCTGGCATGTTGGCCGAAACCGTCACCAGTTCCAGATCGCGCACACTGTACATGCGATAGGTTTCCTCGAAGTCAGGAAACTCGTGTATGCAGGAACCGCACCAGGTAGCCCAGAAGTTGACCAGCAACATCTTGCCCGTGGGATTGGCGCGAAGCGTCTTGAGCTCCGCAGCCGAAGCCAGATCGAGCTTTACCGGTTGCGCTTCAATCTTGGCCAAAGCATTCAGACGGGAGGCCTGTTTCTCCTGCCATTTGGTCGAGCAGCCGAACACTCCTGTGTGTTTCACGGCCACTTCCCGATGCACCAGCAGCGCCTCGATTGCGTTGCGGGCATCCTGTGTCTTCACCAGCTCCGCGCGATAGCTGTTGTCGATGCGTCCTTCGTAACGCAGGCGCCGTTCCTGGTCGAAAATAAATACATGCGGCGTGGCCTGCGGACCATAGGCGCGAGTGACGGCTTGAGTTTCGCCGTCGTAAAGATAGGGATATTGCAGGTGCTTGTACTCTGCCCGGATTTTCATTTCGTCCAGGCTGTCGCTGATGTCGGAAGAGTCCAATTCGTCGATCCGGATGGCTTTGGGATCGTTGGGCTGGATCGCAACCACAGCCACGCCGTGCTCTTTGTAGTCGGCGGCGAGTTGTCCGATGCGGCGCTCATACATCTGCGCAATCGGGCAATGATTGCAGGTGAACACCACTACCAGAATGGGGCTCGCTGAATACTCGCCAAGAGTATGGATCTTCCCGTCAACACCGGGGAGCTCAAAATTGGGTGCGGCCGAACCCAGGGGCAGGACGGGATGCGCCTCTTCCGCCCACAGGCCCGACGAAAGCAACAGGAAGACGAGGAATTTCCACATTTGTTTCTGTCCTTATTGGGCACGTAGCCGCGACTCTTGGCTCAGCCGCTAGGCGAGTCTTCGGGCAAGTTCCACGTTCTGCTTCATGTCGCCGTCAACATCACCCTCTTTTTCGTACTCGACTGCGACCAGGCCGGCGAAATTCTGGCGATGCAATTCTCGCATCACGTCAGGAATCCTGGAGATGCCTTTTCCCAATAACACATTGACTTCGCCGCCCGAAGCCTCGACATCCTTGAGATGCACCAGTTTCAAGCGAGCGCCCAGTTTTCGGACAGCGTCCACCGTGTCATGGCCGCAAGATGCGAAGTGTCCCACATCTGCGGTGGCGCCGACCGTGGTCGAGAGTCCCGCCAGGGCCTGCAAGACATCCTCTGGACTCTCATAAGCGAATTTTTCGCCTTTGAAGTAGTGATTGTGGATCCCAAAAGTCATGCCAGCCTGGGAAAAACGCTGATCAATGCGGTTGAGAATGCCGCCGGTGGCGTCGCCGGTGACGTTGCGGGCGCCCAGAATCTTTGCCAAGCGCAACGCGTTCTCGACGTCCTGCACATCTCTGATGGTCGCGCTGTAGTACGACACACAGCGAATGCCGGCGGCATCAAGCTTGCTCCGGGCCGAATGGAATAGATCATCGCCGGGATGGTTCATCAGCATGAACTCGCCCCGGGACATTTCGATCTCAGAAACATGAAGGGCGTCGAGTTGGACGATCATGTCGTCCATGGACAAGTTGTGATAGCTGTAGGTGCCAATGCCGATGTCGAGCTTGTTGGAAGCCTGCATCGGCAAAGCAGCCGCAAGCAGTCCAGCCCCTGCCATGCTGGCGAAGCTTCTGCGTGTGATCGCCGCGGCGCTATTGTCATGGCTCGACATGTTTTCTCGATTATCTCTGGGCGATCTCACTCATGGGCGGGCGCCGGGCGTGGAGTCACATCCGCGTCAATCATCCCGGTCGCCCATTTGACAGCTTCAATCATCATCTTCTGGAATTCCGGCTTGTCCCAATTCTCCTCCACGTGTCCCAGCGTGGTATAGAAGACGCGACCCTTGCCGTACATTTTTGCCCAGGTCACGGCGAAGTCACGATCGGTGCGATGGACATTCTTGTTTGCCTGGTCGAGCTTGCTGGCATCCAGGCGCATCAGTACGCGCAACTTGTCGCGCGAATAATTTCTCATCTGGTAAATTTCGTCGCGAAGCACGAAGGCTTTTGGCCACTGCTTGTATGAAGCCGGTCCGGCGGATATACTGGCGGTCGTTTCCCAATCATAGCGGGGGTATTTTATGGACTCGACCGGCCCATCTACAAAGTGGACGCCTTACGAAATAAAGGCGGCATCGATTCTCTACGAACGCCGAACCGAAGATCTGCAGTTGGAACAACTCTGGATTCGTCTCCATAAGAAGATGCGCGAGGCAGAAGACCGGGCCGCGGAGCCGACCGCCGCGTAGTTTCTTCCTGTCAACTCATCAAAAGGCCACACCGAGCAGACGCACGCGCCCAGTAGCGGTTGGGTGCCGTTGTCCGTCATTGCCCCCCCCGAGAACAGTCTCCCCACTGCCTGACTCGTCGATACCGCCTTCTGGGAAGCTGTACAATATTCTTGCTTCGCCCCAAACAAACCTGTCGCTCCCTCTGGTGGCGGCTTGATCAGATCCTCACATTAGTTTTGAGGAAGATGTCATTGTGATTGTTGGCGTCCCGAGAGAAAGTTATCCCGGCGAACGGCGTGTGGGACTGGTTCCCATGGTTGTGCCGACTCTGGCCAAAGCGGGCTTTGAAGTTGTCGTCGAGACTGGCGCCGGGGTTGAAGCCGGTTACCGGGACGCGCATTACGTCGAAAAGGGCGCAAAGATCCTTCCGGATCGGGCGGGCGTGTTTGGCGCGGCCGATATTATTGTCCAGGTTCTTTGCTATGGCTCTAACGATGCCACCGGCGCAGCCGACCTTCCTCTCTTGCGCCCGAGCCAGGTATTGGTTGGATTTCTGCGTCCGCTGGGATCGCTGGAAGTTATTCAACAGATCGCCTCCACCGGCGTTACTTCTTTCGCCATCGAACTGATACCGCGAACCACGCGCGCCCAGAGCATGGACGCGCTGTCCTCGATGGGAACGGTCTGCGGTTACAAGGCCGTGCTGATCGCGGCTGAGACTCTTCCCCGATTTTTCCCCATGCTGACTACCGCGGCCGGGACCATCACGCCGGCGCGCGTGTTTGTGATTGGCGCCGGGGTTGCCGGACTGCAAGCCATCTCCACCGCGCGCAGGCTGGGCGCGGTCGCCATGGCCTATGATCTGCGTCCCGCGGCCAAGGAACAGGTGCAGAGTCTCGGAGGCAGATTTATCGAGCTCCCCATCGAGGCCAAGGATGCCCAGGATGCGCGCGGCTATGGCACCCAGCAGGACGAATCTTTCTATCGGCGGCAGCGCGAGCTTCTGGGTCGTGTGGTGGCGGAAAGTGATGTCGTGATCGCCGCGGCCGTGATTCCCGGCAAGAAGCCCCCGGTGCTGGTGACGGAAGAAATGGTAAAAGGCATGGCGCCGGGTTCGGTGATTGTTGATCTGGCGGCGGAGCGCGGGGGGAATTGCGAACTGACTCGCGCCGGCGAAACCGTGGTCGCCCACGATGTCACCATCATCGGAAGGATCAACGTTTCCACCGGAGTGCCTTACCATGCCAGCCAGATGTACGCCCGCAATATCACCGCATTTCTGCTGCACCTGGTGAAAGATGGCAAGGTCCGGCTTGATCTGCAGGACGAAATCATTCGCGAAACCTTGCTGACCCGCGAAGGGGAAGTGGTCAACCAACGGGTACGGGAGTTCTTCTCTCAGCCCGCGCTGGTTTCTGCGGGCGGAAATTAGATTCAGGGAATTTCTTTGGGGTGGAGGAACAATGAGTTCCACGCTGATCAACGGCCTCTTCGTGTTCATGCTGGCGGCCTTCATCGGGTTTGAAGTCATCCGCCGGGTTTCACCTTTACTTCATACACCACTGATGTCGCTGACCAATGCCCTTGACGCCATCGCCGTGGTGGGCGCCATCGTGCTCGTGGGCCGGCACGAGAGCAGACTTTCCTACGTGCTCGGCATGCTGGCCATCGTCGCCGCCACCAGCAATATCGTCGGCGGCTTCCTGATCACCGACCGCATGCTCAAGATGTTCCACAGCAGCCGCCCCACCAAACCATGAACACCCTGCCAGTCACCCAGCCCGAAATCGAAATCACCTATCTGGTTGCCAGCATCCTTTTCATTCTCTCGCTGAAATGGATGAGTTCGCCGAGCACGGCCCGGCGCGGTATCTGGGCGGGTGAAATCGGAATGCTGCTGGCCATCGGCGGGACTCTGTTGCAGCACGGCATCGTCGATTACCGCGGGATAGCAATCGCACTGGTGCTTGGCACCTGCATTGGAATTCCTCTCGGACTGGTGCAGATGACCGCCGTGCCCCAGCGCACGGCTCTCAGCCACGCTTTCGGCGCGCTCTGCGTCACCCTGGTCGGCACCGCCGAGTTCTATCTTCGCAGTCCTGACATTTCCCGCTTCACCATGGCCGTGCTCTCCGCTGAGGTCATCCTCGGCTCGCTGACCTTCACCGGCAGCCTGATGGCCGCGGGAAAACTCCAGGAGATTCTTCCGCAGCGCCCCCTTACCTATAAGGGCCAAAATCTGGTCAACCTGTTGTTTCTCGCCGTCGCGGTGGCTGGCGCAGGCTACCTCGTGCTGCACCCCGGTGCGAGGCAAATATTTCCCCTCATGATGGGGATATCACTTCTGTTCGGTGTGCTCATGATCGTTCCCATCGGCGGGGCGGACATGCCGACCGTCATCTCCCTACTGAACTCGTACGCCGGACTGTCCGCAGCGGCGATGGGATTCGTTCTCGACAGCAAGCTCCTCATTATTGCGGGCGCGCTTGACGGTTCCTCGGGTTTTATTCTCTCCGTGATCATGTCGAAGGCCATGAATCGCTCCTTCGGCAACGTGCTGTTCGGGGCCTTCGGCCAGGTGCAACCCGCGGCTGTGGCCGGGCAGGAAGCCAAGACGGTGCGCAGCGCGACAGCGGAAGAAGCCGCCGCGATCCTGGCCGCCGCTAACAAAGTCGTGATCATTCCGGGGTACGGAATGGCGGTGGCCCAGGCGCAGCATAAGGTACGGGAACTATACGACGCTCTCAGCAAGCGCGGCGTGGACGTGCGCTTCGCCATCCATCCCGTCGCCGGCCGCATGCCGGGGCACATGAATGTGCTGCTGGCTGAGGCTGACATTCCCTACGACCGGCTGGTGGAGATGGACGATATCAACGGCGAGTTTGCGCAGACCGACGTTGCCCTGGTGATTGGCGCCAACGACGTCACCAATCCCGCCGCCCGCACCGATGCCTCCAGCCCGATCTTCGGCATGCCCATTCTCGACGTGGACAAGGCGCGCACGGTGATGGTGATCAAACGCAGCATGAGCCCGGGCTTCGCCGGAATTGATAATCCGCTCTATTATCTTGGCAAGACCCTGATGCTATTTGGAGACGCCAAATCGTTCGTCAATGATATCGTTCGCGAGCTGGCGGGCGGCAGCCACTGACTGACATTCACGAGTAGGACGAACGCATATTCGTTCACCTTGAAGCCCGGAGGTTTTCGTGCGCCGAAAACAAATCGTATGGTCGTCCCTTGTAACCGCGGTTGTCCTTCTATTTGCCAGTGAGGCAAACCAGTCGTGGGCGAAGCCCCCGGCCGCGCCGGTTGGAATATTCGAGGACCATGCCGATGTCGGTACGGTCCTGCATCCCGGCTCCGTCGAATATGACGCTTCGAAGCAAACCTACACCCTCACCGGCAGCGGCGAGAATATGTGGTTTGCCGCCGATGCCTTTCAGTTTGTCTGGAAGAAGATGTCGGGAGATGTCACTTTGACTGCCGACATTTCGTTTCCCACGACGACCGGAAATCCGCATAAGAAGGCGGTGCTCATGCTGCGGCAGAGCCTCGACGCCGATTCCGTATATGCCGACGTCGCGCTGCACGGTGTGGGAATGACGGCGCTGCAATATCGTGACGAAAAGGGAGTGGTCACGCGAGAGATCCAGTCGAACCTGTCCGGCCCGAAGAGATTGCGCATCGCAAAGCGCGGCGATTACGTTTACATGGCACTGGCCGCTGCTGAAGGCGAGCCCGAGGTTGCGGGCGGCTGGCTGCGCGTGCCTTTGCAGGGAGACTTTTACGTCGGAATCGGCGTCTGTTCCCACGATAAGGATGTCACTGAAAAGGCCGTATTTTCAAAAGTTGAATTGACCACGTCTGCATCCACCGCGACCAAGCCAACGCTGTACAGCACGCTGGAAACAGTAGCGGCTAATTCCGGCGACCGGAGTGTGGCGTATATCGCGCCTGAACACTTCGAAGCGCCCAACTGGAGCCGCGACGGTTCGTTTTTCATATTCAACAGCAATGGTCATATCCTGCGACTGCCGGTAGGCGGAAACAAACCGGAAGTCATCGATACCGGCTTCGCCACGGGCTGCAACAACGATCACGGAATCTCGCCGGACGCTACCCAGTTCGCCATTAGCGACCAGTCGCAGGAGGACCACAACTCACTCGTCTATATCGTGCCGATTGGCGGCGGAACTCCCCGGCGGGTCACGAAAAATTCGCCTTCTTACTGGCATGGCTGGTCGCCGGATGGAAAGACGCTGGCCTTCGTGGGCCAGCGCAACGACGAATTCGACATCTACACTATTCCTGCCAGCGGAGGAGAGGAGACGCGTCTCACCACCGCCAAGGGCCTGGACGATGGTCCAGAATATTCGCCTGACGGAAATTTCATTTACTTCAACTCCGAGCGTAGCGGCAGCATGCAGATATGGCGCATGCGCAGCGATGGCAGCCAGCAGGAGCAGGTCACGTCGGACGAATTCAACAACTGGTTTCCGCACATCTCGCCCGACGGAAAGTGGATGGTCTTTCTTTCCTACGACCACAGCGTGACCGGACATCCGGAGAACAAGGATGTGACCCTTCGCCTGATGTCGCTGAGCGACAAGAAAATCAAGCTGTTGGCTAAGCTCTTTGGCGGGCAGGGAACGATCAACGTTCCTTCCTGGTCACCCGACAGCAAGCATCTGGCCTTCGTGAGCTATCAGTTGATTCCGGAGGAAGCTAAATAGGTTCGGGCTGCATTCTGCTGTTATTTCCACTGAATGACGCCGGCCTCCCGACAAGCGTCGAGATAATCGCTTACCAGATTCACTGGCAGAGGGCCGTACTCGGCTGATACCGCATCCCGGATCTCTCCCACGTTTCGTTTGCCATCGACGAAATTTACGATCTCATAGGCGTAGAGCTCCGAAAGGTCCTGCTCGTGAAGTAGTGGAGTCGCCTCGCTGTTGAGCAGTTTGACTTTCGCCAGGCGCTCGGGCCCAAGGCGCGCCTTGAGAACATCGTCGTTCTGATAAGTAAGCGGTCCAAACTCGCCGGTGCGAAGCGGGATCTTTTGCGCTGCCGCATCTCCCGCCCATGGTGCCTTCGGTTCCGCGCCTTGCGCTCCTCGAGTGTGAGCTTGACTGTCGATCCAGGAATTGAAAGTTGATACCTGATCGGCGAGCGCTTTCTCCTCGGCTGAATGGTTCGGGTTCAGCCCGGCAAACTTCAGCAGTGACGACAATGTCGCGAGTTCGCGGTGCAGGCCCTGGCCCAGCAGGTTGCGAGCCTCATACCAGGCCGCGCCGGCATCCAGTTTCGAGTCCTCCACTACTTGCTGTGCATGCTGGAACAATTGCGCCAGCCGTACTTCAGACTGCGATGCGTAGAAGGGAAGCAGCTCCTGCGATCGTTCCACATCCAGAGTGGCATATACATATCCGGCGGCGGCGCCCAGCAGTGCCACGCGGCGCAGCTTGGTGGGATCGATCTGCTGCAGCGTGTCATGGTCGGTGTGAATGTAAATGTCGGGCCAGTCGCGCAGGTAGAGTGAGGGGACGGCGACGGTGGACGAATCATAGTCGTCATGGTCACTACCGGCAGCATAGGGCGTCACATCCGCCAGAAACTGGTTGCGTGTGCCTTGCTCTCCGGCACGAGTTTCGATGACCGCTGCCTCCGGGGCGTCGCCGCTTCCCGCGTAGTTGGCTGCTCCGGTGCGGATAACATCCGCCAGAGTTGCGCCCACGTCAGTCACAAAACTGGGCAGCGACCATGGTGTCTCGGTCACGTGCAGGATGGATTTGTTCTTGAAGGGATCGCCGCCGACCATGTCCATATGAATGTCGGCGCGCAGCCGTGCCCGGATATCGGGATGGCGGCTGAGATAGGCCATGGTGCCTTCAACCTCCGGTCCCCAGACGAAACGCAGCGTGCGTTTGGGACGCGGCAAGGCTCCGCTGGCAATCAGTCGCGCCAGCACGCGGGCTGATTCCAGAATAGTCACGCAGCCGCTGCCGTTGTCGTTGGCTCCCGGCCGCTCATGATCCAGATGACAGCTGTAAACTACTTCGCCGGCAGTGGGATCGCTCCCGGGAATCACTCCGCTTACCACGGTCCAGTGTCCGGGCCCGACTTCAGCTTTCACTTTGGCATGCAGAACGAGCTGCTCGCCCGCGCGCAGGCGCGTCCGCAGTGACTCAGCAGTTTCCCGCGAAATCATGAAGGCGAAGCCCGCCGGCTGGCGCGCATCGAGATGGCCCCAACGCACCAGGGTACGATCCATGCCGGACCACGCCGTGCTCTGGTTCGGCATGTCGCTCACCATGCCGGCGGCGCCGTATTTGGCCACGGCCAGGGCTTGCACCCGGGCGAGAACGCCATCGGCCAGGACAATCTTTCCGCGCACATCCTTGCCAACGTAATCGGACTCATGGGAGCCGTCGCCCACATCCACCAGCGCGGCTTCCACATCGGCGCTGTGACTGTAGTCAGCCAGTCGGATCGGGTCGGTCGCCCAATCGCCCAGCAGCAAATGCTGCGGCCGCACCTCCCAGAGTTGTCCGGCTTCGACCGTCCAGCCGAGATAAGAACGCATCAGGCCGTATGAAGTCTTTCCGTCGATGGGGAACTGCTCGCTCTGGACTTCGGCGAGCCCGTACTCGTGCGCCCGCTGCAGGACAAACTGCGCAGCCTGATCAAATTCCGCGGTAGCGGGCACGCGATGCAAACGCGTCAGGTAGCGCAGATTTTCGTAGGGTGCCGCGCCGCTGGCCTCATCGCGCAACTTGACCCACTGTTCCGACGAAAGAAACGGCTGCTGGGCCAAAGAAAAAGTAACGGTGGATAAGAAGAAGAGAGCAGCGAGAATTGTGCGAACCATGGAGGGAGAGCATACATTTTGCCCGTCCCTCGACGCAATGCGGGCCGTTCGTAGCGCCGGCGTCCCGCCGGCTGTCGGGAGGGCATCCTGTCCTCCCATCTGCCAACACAACCAAACTGGTCACAACGATTCTCATGCCGCCCGCTCGAGTGCGGGCGATCCTACGCGCTGAGCGCGGTCATCCTCGAACCATCGAACCTGACGCGATCCGATCGTCTTGCCTGGAGCGAGCAATGGCGGTCATACACCCGGTTCGCGATGCTCAATACGCTTTCGAAGCCGCGAGTCTCGGGGAGAATCGCTATCGCGAGTTCGCGAATCAATTGGTTGCGACGGTTGAGTCCGTCGATCTGCATTACAACTCTGGGATCCTCAATATTGCGGATCAGAGGCATGGCGCATACCTCCTCAAATTTTCACCTACACGAATAGATGATCACTCCCAGGCAAGAGAGGCGCAATCCGGTAAATTGGGGATTACTTTAGTACTAGACGCGAACAGGCAACCGTACAACGTCCTCTACTGGCCGGTTGCGTTCTGCGAACGCGAGTCAACCTTCACCGACGGCAGGCTGGCGGAACTCCATCCTCCACCCAGGGCCTTGATCAGGGCAACGCTGGCGGCCATGCGCCGCCGCAAAATATCCACTGCCGCTCGCTGGTCGGCCAGCGCTGTGCTTTGCGCCGTGGTCACTTCGAGATAGCTGACCACGCCGCCTTTGTAACGATTGGTGGAAAGCTCGAGCGAGTGCTCGGCCGCGGTCACGGCGGCCTGTTGGGCCTGGGCCTCATCGTTGAGAATACGCAACACGGCCAGATTGTCTTCCACCTCTTGAAAGGCGGTGAGGACGGTCTGGCGGTAATTTGCCACGGATCCGTCATAGGCGGCGCGGGCCTCTTCGGAGACGGCGCGGCGCCGGCCTCCGTCGAAAGCAGTCACAGCGGCGGCCGCTCCCGCAGTCAGGAACCCGCTCGGCCCCTGAATCAGCGTCGTGATCGCGGTGCTTTCAAAGCCGCCGGAACCAGTCAGAGTAAAGATCGGGAAGTAAGCCGCCCGGGCCACACCCACCTGGGCGTTGGCGGCACTCACGCGTCTTTCCGCTGCTGCGATGTCCGGCCGGCGCTCCAGCAGTTCTGAGGGAAGTCCGGGCGGGATAGCGGGCGGCGGCGAATTCCACGCCGCCACCGGAGCGGTGAAAGTTGGAGCAGGTTGTCCGATCAGAGTAGCAATCGCATGTTCGTTCTGCGCGCGCTGAATCTCGACATCAATGGCCTGAGTGCGAGTGTTTTCCAGCTGGGTCTGGGCCTGCGCTACATCGACCGCCGAGGCCACTCCGCCCTTGTACCGGTTTTGCGTAAGTTCCAGAGCCCGTTCGAAAGAAGTTACGTTCGACGTCAACAATTGCTCTTCTGCGTCCAGCGTGCGCATCTGGAAGTAGTCGAAGGCGAGTTCAGCATGCAGGCTCAGCCGCACCGATTCCAGATCGGCGGCGCTGGCCTGGGCATTCGAGCGCGCCGCTTCCACCGTGTGGCGCACTCGTCCAAATACGTCCGCTTCATAGGACACATCCACTGGAATCACCAGGTCCGTAGCATCGGTTCGTGTGGAGGTCGAAACCAGCGGACGATGTTCGGAAAGATGTTCGCGCGTAGCCGACGCGCCAGCCGTCACCGTGGGATAGTAAGCCGCCCGGTTGAAGCGCACCAGCGCCCGGGCTTGCTGGAATTGCGCCTCTGCGGCCTTGAGGTTCTGATTGGAAACATTGATCTGCTCTTCCAGCGCGTTCAGTTGCGGGTCCTGGAAAATCTCCCACCACCTGCCGCGTGCAATCTGATCGCTGGGCTGCGCAGTCTTCCAGTCTGGAGGTACTTCCTTGTAGGCAGGAGGCGCCGGTGGGGTGGGTTTTGCATAACGCGGGCCCACCGCGCACCCACTGAGCAGGAGCGTCAGAACCAGAAAGCCGAAGGCGGGAAGGCGGGCGTCGGACGTCAGACTTCAGACGTCGGACGAATGGCACGAGGTCCGAAGTCTGACGCCCGAGGTCCGACGCCCGACGCCCGAGGTCCGAAGCCTGGCGTCCGAGGTCCGACGCCCGACGCCTGACGCCCGCCTTCCTCACTGTGCCCCCTGTCCAATCCTGACCGTCTCACCTTCGACAACCGAATCTGGCGGATTGACGATTATGTTTTCATCTCCACTCAAGCCGGCTACCACTTCGACCTCGTTGCCGAAATCATGGCCCAGGGTGATCGACTTCAGTTCTACCTTCTGACCTTGGCCCACCGTCGCCACCCGTAATCCCTCGGAGCGGAAGAGCAACGCATTGACCGGCAATATCAGCGAGGACGTCGGAGTCGGCAACTTGAGATGCACTTCCGCATAAGAGCCGGTGAAAAGCTGCCCGGTCGGATTGTCCACGGCGATCTCGACCAGCAGGGTGCGCGATGCCGGGTCGATGGCATTCGCGGTGTGCACCAGTTTTCCGGCGAAGCGGCGTCCGGGGAACTCCGCCAGCGTCAGGTCGGCGGTAAGACCCGGTTTGGCCGCCTGAGAATAGGCTTGAGGCACGCTGACATAAACCCGCAGCTTGTCGGGTTGCGCGATGTGAAACAGTTCATTTCCATTGCCACCGCTGCTGCCGGAGTTGATCAAGGCTCCAATGTCAGTATTGCGGGCTGTGATGACACCGGAAAAAGGAGCGTAGATCTTCTGAAAAGATTGCAGCTCTTCCAGGCGCTTCACATTGGCTTGTGACGATTGCAGCGCGGCCTGCTTGGCCGCATAGTCCCCCGCGGCATTATCAGATTCCTGCTTCGAAACTGAATCAGTCTTTAACAACCCTTCATAGCGGTCGGCCGTGATCTTTGAAAGATTGAGATTGGCCTGGGCCGTGGCCAGGTCGGCGCGAGCTTGCCGAAGCTCCTGGTTCACTTCCGGAGTATCAATTTCCGCCAGCAGTTGGCCCTGCTTTACGCGACTCCCAATGTCCACATACCAGCGCTTCAGGTAACCGCTGGTGCGGGCGTAGATGGGAGCATCCGCAAAGGCCTGCACATTTGCGGGAAGAATGATTTCCTGCGCGGGAGCAGAACGCTTGGCCCGGACCACGGCCACCGTGGGCACAGCCATTTCCGCGGTCTCCCGGCGCAGGGCGGTCCGCGCCTGGATGCGGGGAAGAATGCCGGCAATCACCACGAGCACGGCCGTCACCACTGCAAGCACCAGAATCCACCAGTGAGAGCGTCGATTTTTCTCTGGACGTGCGCCTCCCGCGCCGGTCTGTCGATACATGCCGCTCTCATTTTCAACCTTCATTTTCAACCTTCATGCGCGCTCCCGGGATATGAATGCAACCGATGATTTCAACTAAACGCTCCCTTCAACACTTTTCTCCGCCGCGCCGCCGCGCCGTCCATGCAGCAAGCTGAAGAACACGGGAACAAAGAACAGGGTGGCAGTCGTGGCAAAAATCAAGCCGCCAATCACCGCCCGGCCCAGGGGCGCATTCTGTTCTCCGCCTTCGCCCAGACCAATGGCCATGGGCACCATGCCGATGATCATGGCCAGCGCCGTCATCAGGACGGGGCGGAAGCGGGTGAATCCCGCCGCCAGTGCGGCCGTCAGCGCGTCCTTGCCCTCCTCCATCTGCTCCTTGGCAAAACTGACTACCAGAATGCTGTTGGCGGTAGCCACGCCCATACACATGATAGATCCGATCAACGCCGGCACACTGATGCTGGTCCCGGTAACGAACAGCAACCACACGATCCCCGCCAGTGCCGCGGGCAGGGCCGAGATGATGATGAACGGGTCCAGCCAGGATTGAAAGTTCACCACGATCAGCAGATACACCAGCAGGATTGCAAATGCCAGGCCGGAAAACAGTCCCGAGTAAGAAGATTGCATGGTCAGGACTTGACCGCGCACCACCATTTCGGAGCCGTGCGGCAGCTCCTTGCGGCTGTCATCGATGATCTTCTTGATGTCATCGGCAACTCCGCCCAGATCACGCCGCTGCACCGATCCATAAATATCGATGACCGGCTGTATGTCGTAGTGCGAGACCAGGGCCATCCCCGTGCCCCGTTCGATGGACGCCAGCGAACCCAGGATTGCCGGACTTGCGCCGCTAGCGCCGGTAATCGGGATGTTCTCCAGCCCCTGCAGCGAATCCAGCCGGTATTGCGGAGTTTGGGTTGCAATGGAGTAGCTCACTCCATTCTTGGGATTGAGCCAGTAAGTCGGGGAGGTCTGAAAACTGCCGCTCAGCGAGATCAGCAGGTTGGTCGCAATGTCGCGCTGGGTAAACCCGGCCAGTTGCGCCTTGGTTCGATCCACATTAATGTGCAGATGCGGTTCATCGAAGGGCTGCTGGATGCGCAGGTCTGCCGTGCCCGGGACCATCTGGATGCGGCGCAGCAACTGGTTGGCAAAGCGCCGGTTGTCCTGCAAGTCATATCCGGTTACCTGGATGTCAATCGGTGAAGGCAGGCCAAAATTCAGAATCTGGCTCACGATGTCGGCGGGAAGAAACGAAAAATCAACGCCGGCAAATCGTGGCCCCAGCTTCAGGCGCAGGTCGTGGACATATTGTTCTGTCGGTCGATGGCCTTGAGTCAGCGTGACCAGAATGTCGGCATCCGCCGGCCCGGTCGGTGCTGAACTGCTATAGGAGAGGTTAATGCTGCTGTAAGGCAAACCGATGTTGTCGATGATGCTCGAAATTTCACTGGGTGGAATCTCTTCGCGTATGAAGCCTTCGATCCGGTCGCAGAGGCCCGCAGTCTCCTCGATTCGCGTGCCCGCCCGTGCCCGCAGGTGCAGCTTGAATTGTCCGGCGTCCACTTTCGGAAAAAAATCCCGCCCCAGCCAGGGAGCCAAAAGCACACACGAACCCACGCACACCGCGGCAAAGCCCCACAGGAACGCGCTCCGGTGATGCAGGCTGCTCTCCAGCATCTCGTGGTAGCGGTCCCGGAACCTTTCGAACGCCAGCTCAAACGCTACTTGCAGCCGGATCAGAGGATTACGACTGGTTGTGTTCAGGTGCCCAGCCTCCTGTTCATGGCCGCGTAGCAGGTATTTAGCCATGGTTGGGACCAGCGTCCGGGACAGCAGGTAAGAGGCGAGCATGGCAAACACCACCGCCTCGGCCAGCGGCACGAACAGGTAGCGGGCCACGCCGGTGAGAAAGAACATGGGCGCGAACACAATGCAGATGGCCAGCGTGGAAACAAAGGCCGGGACCGCAATCTGTTGCGCGCCGTCCAGGATCGCCTTTTGAATCTCCTTGCCTTGCGCAATATTCCGGTTGATGTTCTCAATTTCGACAGTGGCGTCGTCCACCAGAATGCCAACCGCAAGCGCCAGCCCTCCCAGGGTCATGATGTTGATGGTCTCGCCCAGCGCGCTCATGACGATGATGGAAGTGAGAATCGACAGCGGGATGGAAACCGCGATGATCACCGTGCTGCGCCAGCTGCCCAGGAAAATCAGAATCATCAGTCCGGTAAGGCAGGCGGCAATCAGGCCCTCCCGCAATACTCCGTTGATGGAGGCGCGCACGAAAACGGACTGGTCCGCCAGGGGCTTGATCTCGAGTTCCGGAGGAAGCTGAGCCTGGATTCGCGGCAGCAGCTTCTTGATTCCGGAAATGATGTCCAGGGTCGAGGCATTCCCGGTTTTCTGGATGGTAAGCAGCGATGCCCTCTTCCCGTCCACCCGCACAATGTTGGTTTGGGGCGGGAATCCATCGCGCACGTAGGCCACGTCGCGAATGTAGATGGTTGTGTTGCCCACGCGTTTGATGGGAAGGTCATTCAGTTCGGCCACGGTTTGAGGGCTGCCATTCAGGTCCACGTCATATTCGAACTGTCCGATTTTGGAGGTCCCGGAGGGCAAAATAAGGTTCTGCGCGCTGATGGCGTTCACCACATCGCTCGGCGACAGGCCTTTCGACTGCAAGGCGTTGGTGTCCAGATCGACTTGAATCTGCCGCAGCTTGCCGCCGTACGGGTAAGGAATGGCAGCACCCGAAATCGTGACCAGCCGGGTGCGGATAAAGTTCACTCCGTAGTCGAAGAGTTGCTGCTCGGAAAGTTTTTGTCCCGACAAGGCCAGCTGCAGAATTGGCACCGTCGAGGCGTTGTAGGTAATGATCAGCGGGGGCGTCGTACCCGGCGGCAACTGGCGCAACTGGGTTTGGCAGATTGCGGTGATCTGCGCGATCGCCTTTTCGATATTGGCGTGAGGCTGGAAGAATACCTTTACCACAGCAATCCCGTTCAGCGATTGCGATTCACTGTGCTCGACGTCGTCCACCGTCGTGGTCAGCACGCGCTCGTTCAGGGTCACGATCCGGCTGGACAAGTCCTGTGCGTTCAGGCCGGCATAGTTCCACAGAATGCTCACCACTGGAATGTCAATGTTCGGAAAAATATCGGTAGGCGTGCGGAAGATAACGATCGGGCCAAGGATCAG